>CALRMW020000003.1:0-259530 GCA_943369315.1 Synechococcus sp. UW140 | reverse complement strand
GCCTGGCCCGTGATCGGCATCTGGTTCACCGCCCTGGGCGTGAGCACGATGGCCTTCAACCTGAACGGCTTCAACTTCAACCAGTCCATCCTGGATGGCCAGGGCCGGGTGATCAACACCTGGGCCGACGTGCTCAACCGTGCCGGCCTTGGCATGGAAGTGATGCACGAGCGCAATGCGCACAACTTCCCCCTCGACCTGGCTGCTGCCAGCGCCACCCCTGTGGCCCTGACCGCTCCGGCGATCGGCTGATCAAGCCCCTCCAGGTTTTTCCTGGAGTTTTGGAACCCCCTGCGCGAGCAGGGGGTTTTTTCATGGCGACGCGGTCCGGCTGGGCCTGGCTGGGGTTCCCCTCGCCGTGCCAGCGTGGGCCGGCGGAACTCCGCTGCCGGCGGTTCCCCTCCAGCCCCAGCCTTCGCCCCATGACCGCTGACGCTGGCCCCGATCCCCTGCCCTCCTGGCGGGAGGGCAGCGTCAAGACGCGCCTGCTCGCGTTCGTCTCGGCTGTCAGCACCCCCGGGGATCCCGCCTGGGTGGCGCCTCCGGAGCGGATCGCCGTGTTCGACAACGACGGCACGCTCTGGTCGGAGCAGCCGATGTATGTGCAGCTGGCCTTCGCCCTCCAGCGCCTCCGGAGCCTGGTGGCGGAGCGGGCCGAGCTGGCCCGCCATCCCCTGGTGGAAGCAGCCCTGGCCGACGACATCGACGCCCTGATGGGCCACGGCCTGCAGGGGCTGCTGGAGCTGGCGGCGATCACCCACGCCGGGATGGCCGACGCGGCCTTCACCGACCTGGCCCGCGCCTGGCTGCGGGAGGCCCGCCATCCCCGGCTGGGGGTGCCCTACACCGGGCTCGTCTACCAGCCGATGCTGGAACTGCTGGCCCTCCTGCGCGCCAGGGATTTTCGCAGCTGGATCGTGACCGGTGGGGGTGTCGAGTTCGTGCGGGTGTTCGCCGAGGAGACCTACGGCATTCCTCCGGAGCGGGTGATCGGCTCGACGCTGCAGCTGCGCTACAGCGAGGAGAACGGCCAGCCGACCGTGTGGCGCGAACCCGTGGTCGACGCCATCAACGACGGCGACGCCAAGCCGGTGGGAATCGCACGGGCCATCGGCCGCCGCCCGATCGCGGCTTTCGGCAACTCCGACGGCGACCTGGCGATGCTGCGCTGGACCACCGCCGGCCCCGGACGCCGGCTGGGGCTGCTGCTCCACCACGATGACGGCGAGCGGGAGGTGGCCTACGACCGCGCCTCCCCCTTCGGCCGCCTGGATCAGGGCCTGGAGCTGGCCGGGCACCACGACTGGAGCCTGGTCAGCCTGCGGCGTGACTGGGACCGGATCTTCCCTTCTCCCCCGACCCAGGACTGACCCCGATGCGCAGGCCCTCCTCCACCTGGTACGCACGCCAGAAGCGGCGGCGTGAATCGCCGTTCTTCCGGCTGCTGGATCGCTCCTTCGGTTTTCGCGTCCTGACGGCCGCCGCGCTGTCCTTCGCGTTGCTGGCCGTGGTCAACCGTTTCGAGAACTGCCATGCCAAGGCCGGGCAGGCCGATTGCCTGACCAGCAACGTTCTGGAGATCATCAGCATCGGCACGGTCGAATCGTTCAGCATCGTCACGGCGGCGATCTTTTATCTGCTCGAGGCCGGACAGCGCAAGGAGAAGGAGCACCATGAGATGCTCGAGCTCCTGCTGGCCCAGCGTCAGGCCGGGGCCTCCAACAGCCTGGGCCGACTTCGGGCCCTGGAGATGCTGTCCGAGGATGGGATCTGGCAGGACGGCTTCGATCTGGAGGGCGCCAATCT
The DNA here is from genome assembly GCA_943369315.1 of Synechococcus sp. UW140. Lineage (GTDB taxonomy): Bacteria > Cyanobacteriota > Cyanobacteriia > PCC-6307 > Cyanobiaceae > Cyanobium. Next base: position 257,724 of record CALRMW020000003.1, on the reverse strand, counting down.
GGAGGGTCTGAGGATCCCCTTCGGCCGCTGGCGTGGTGCCAATTTCTCCGGCACGGTGCTGCGCCATGCCGATTGCCATGGCGCTGATCTGGCCCAGGCCGATTTCAGCCACTCCGATCTGACAGGGGCGAATTTCAGAGGCGCCGATCTGCGCGGGGCCAATTTCACCGCGGCCGACCTGAGCCAGACGGATCTGCGGGGCGCCATGGTCGACGGGGCGGAGTTCCGTGGCGCCCAGCTCAGCCGGACGCTCACGGATGGTGCCCTTCCCGGTCAGGAGGATGGACCGACGAGCGCGGAGGGGGGCTGATCCAGGCTCAGGCGACGAGCCTTGTGAGGGCGTCCTGGGGGAGCGAGGCGTTGACGAAGGACAGGCCCACGTAGGTGTTGAAGCCGGTGTTCCGCACCCAGCGCACCTTGGAGCGCAGGGTCACCTTCGAGCCGGCGTCGTAGTTGCGGGCTTCGAAGATGACGGTGTCGTCCTCCTGGAGGTGCAGGTTGCCCTGACGCAGGATGCAGGCTCCCTGCTCGCTGACGTCGCGGAGATTGACGAACACCGATTGCTTCGTGGCCAGGGTGAGGCTGACCGAGACGCCGAGAGGGACGTGGTGCCGTGTGCTGGCACGCTTCCCTTCGGGGTGCTGATCCTGTGACATGAAAAGGGCACGACAAGCCCCTGCCATGAAGCGCGAACAGGGGGAGTGCCAATCCTAGGTCCGGTTGTTGTTGGCGTCACCACCTCGTTCGCCTGGTTTCTGAGGCCTCCCGCGGTGGGGCCGCCAGAGCATCGGCTAGGGTGAAGCCATCCGGCAGAAGCCGGCGAACCTGTTGTTCGCCTTCGCCGGAGCCAGCACCGAGCCGCCCCGCGCTTCCTGGGGTCGGTCCACCAGGTCCAACGTCGGTCCACCAGGTCCAACAACGACTGCCGTGTGCGATTCCCCGCGGGGGATCGGCAGTCTCCCGGTGCGAGATCCATATCCCCCTGTCCACTTTTCCGATGAACACCCTCTCCAGGCGGCCCTCCGCCGCGACCCGCCCCATCACCGGCCCCGCCGTCTCCGGCCGCGGTCCCCATGCCTACCCCTGCTGCCCCCTGGCGGCCAGGCCGCCCCGCCCCGACCCCTCCCAGCACCCCCTCACCTGGGAGGACCTGCTCGGCCGCCGCTGACTCAATCGTCGTCGTCGTCGTCGTCACGGTCGCGCCGCTTCTCCAGCACGTAGACGCGGCCGTCGGGGGTCACCAGCCGCTTCGCCTCCTCACGGGAGGCACGCCAGCGATCGCGTGCCTCCATGGCACGCCGGGCCTGCCGGGCCTGGGCCGCCCGCACCCGCGGCGCGTAGGTGTTGCGGTACCAGTCGTCCTGGACGAACAGGACCGGCACGTTGCAGGCCTGGTACAGCCCGCAATAGCGGCCCCAGTCGCGGGCCTGCTGGGGGGGCACCCGCAGGTAGATGGGCTCGATCGCGGACTGGCTCCAGCGGTCGCTGCCCAAGGGCGGCCAGCCGATCACCGGGCCGTAGCCGAGGACCGGCGGTGGGGCCTGGTTGCCGATGGTGATCCGGCCGTAGTAGCCGGACTGCCCCAGGGGCACGGTCAGGGAGGTCTGGGCCTGGACCGGGGCGTAGACGATCCCCGCGCCGCAGACCACCACCAGGGCGGCGTGGAGCAGGCGGGAGGAACGGCTGATCATGGCGGAAGCTCCGTGGCCCCACCAGGAAAACGCCCCCGTATGACTCAGCCCTGACCGGGGCGGGGGCCATCTGTGACCGGACGTGACAGCTCCGTGCCGGTGGCGTAGATCCGGGCGAGGCCGTCGGCGGCCCGCACCACCAGGGTGTGGCGCTCCACCAGGGCCGCCAGGTCGTCGTAGCCACCGCCGATGACGGTGGCCACCGGCAGGCGGCGCCGCAGGGCGGCATCGATCACCAGCCGGTCCCGCCGGTACAGGCCGTCGTCGCTCAGCTGCAGCCGGCCGAGCCGGTCCTCCCGGTGGGGATCGACGCCGGCGTTGTAGAGCACCAGATCCGGACGCACCTGATCCAGCAGATCCGGCAGGGTCCGCTCCAGGGTCCGCAGGTAGGTGTCATCCCCGACGCCGTCCTCCAGGGCCAGGTCGAGGTCGCCCGTCTGCTTGTGCAGGGGGAAGTTGCTGGCCGCGTGCATCGAGAAGGTGAACACCCGGGGGTCGCCTGTGAAGATCGCCGCCGTGCCGTCGCCCTGGTGCACGTCCAGATCCACCACCAGCACCTGGCGCACCAGCCCCTCGGCCATCAGCACCCGGGCCGCCACGGCGCAGTCGTTGAAGATGCAGAAGCCGCTGCCGTGCAGCGGGAAGGCGTGGTGGGTGCCGCCCGCCAGGTGGCAGGCCAGGCCGTGGCGCAGGGCCAGCCGGGCCGTGAGCACGGTGCCCCCCACCGCCAGCCAGCTACGGCGCACCAGGGGGCCGGAGACGGGCAGGCCGATGCGGCGCACGTCCTGCGGGCTCAGCAGCCCCCGGGAGAAGGCCTCGTGGTAGCGGCGGCCGTGCACCTGCTCCAGCCAGCGACGCGGCGCCGGCAGGGGCTGGTGGATCTGCCCCGGGCGGGCCAGCTCCAGCTGCTCCAGTCGCTCCTTCAGCAGCCGGAACTTCTGCATCGGGAAGCGATGGCCGCTGGGCAGGGGGACCGCGTAGGCCGGGTGGTAAACCAGCGGGGGCCCCATCAGTGCGGCGACAGCGGCTCCAGCAGACCGTAGGGGGTGTAGCGGCGCTCGATCCGGCACGGGGGGCCGCCTGCGGGCTGCCAGCTGAGCGTCACCCCCATGGGCCCCGCCTCGCCGGGCGCAGGGGCGATGACCACTTCCACGTCGTCGTCCAGGCGCCAGCGGCGGCCGCCGGCGCCCCCTGAGGCGATGGTCTCGATCACGGCGACCAGCGGTGTGTCGGGGCCGCCGTCACCTGTGCCAGGCCGCCATTCCCTGGCATAGGTGAAGCTCTCGAGACTCTCGACGCCATGGCGCAGCACCACGCGCCGGCGCCGCTCGCAGTGGACGACGCAGAGCTCGGCAATCCAGGGCCAGAGGCCCATCCGGTCCATGCCCAGGCTCCAGTGGCCGGCGTCGCTGATCTGCATCGCCGGCGGCGGCTCGCTGAAGCGCATTGGCACGACGCGACCGGAGTTGAGGTAGGTGAGGGCGGCTTCGATCGTGCCGTCCTCATCGCTCACCCGCAGCCGGGTGGGGAAGCGCTCGATCTCGAGGCCATCGGGGCCGAGCCGGTGGAACAGGCCCTCCCAGCAGCCGCCGTTCGCCTCCAGCAGCCTCTGGCGGGGCGGGGCGCTCAATGGCATGGCAGATCGGATATCGGCGTCCAGCATGGCGAGGACACCCCCGCCGGCGGGGGCTGCTCTCCAGGGTCAGCGCTCAGCCGATGGCCAGGGGTCGGCTCTGGACCTGCCGTGGCGGCGCCGGCAGCCGGGTGCTCACCAGCCAGGCGAGCCCCACCAGCAGGGCCGAGCTCCACAGGCAGGCCTGCAGGCCGCCCACCAGGAACAGGGCACCCGAGAGCACGGTGCCGAGCAGGCGGCCGCCGGCGTTGGCCATGTAATAGAAGCCCACGTTCAGGCTCACCGATTCGGCATCGGTGTAGGCCAGGATCATGTAGCTGTGGATCGAGGAATTCATGGCGAACACCACCCCGAAGGCCGCCAGTCCCACCACCACGGCCACACCGGGATTCCCCACCTCGCGCCAGAGGGCGATGGCGATCAGGGCCGGAATGGCGGTGAGCAGTCCGCTCCAGAAGGTCACGGCGGAGACGCCCGGCGGCGCGGTCTGGCCCCAGCGGCGCCGCAGGGCCGGGGCCGATCCCTGCACGATGCCGTAGCCGATCACCCACAGCCCCATGAAGCCGCCCACCTCCCAGTAGCGCCAGCCGAGGGTGGTCTGCAGGAACACCGGCAGGGCCACCACGAACCAGACATCCCTGGCGCCGAAGAGAAAGAACCGGGCCAGGGAGATGCGATTGATGCCGGGGGACTTGGAGAACAGGGAGGTGAAGGCGGGCTTCTGTTTCATGCGGCCGATCTCCCCGGGCAGCACCAGGGTGAACAGGAAGGCCAGGAACAGGCCGGCCGCCATGGCGCCGACGGCGGCGTTGAAGCCGATCGTGGCCAGCAGCAGGCCGCCGAGGAAGAACCCCACCCCCTTGAGGGCGTTCTTGGAGCCGGTGAGGATCGCGACCCACTGGAACAGCTGGCTCTCGCCCTTGTCGTGGTCGTCGGGGGTTTCCGGAACCACGGACTTGATGGCACTTTTGGCGCTCATCTTGTTGAGATCCTTGGCGATGCCGCTGAGTGCCTGGGCCACCATCACGTAGGCCACGCTCCACCATTTCGGCCAGCTGTCTGCGACGGGCACCAGCATCAGCAGGGCCGCCACCTGCATCAGGGTGCCGGTCCAGAGGGTGAGGCGCAGACCGAAGCGGGCCCCCAGCCAGCCGCCGCAGAGGTTGGTGACGATGCCGAAGAACTCGTAGAAGAGAAACAGAAAGGCGATCTCCAGCGTGCTGTAGCCCAGCGAGCGGAAGTGGAACACCACCAGCATCCTCAGGGCGCCGTCGGTGAGGGTGAAGCACCAGTAGTTGGCCGTGACGATGGCGTACTGCTGTAGGGCCGTGAGCGGCCGGCCGGAGAGGGGCGGAAGCATCGGCCGCTCACTCCGCTCCGGCGGGGTCCAGGGCCACCACATGGCAGGCCAGATCCGCCATCCGGCAGCTGTAGCCCCACTCGTTGTCATACCAGGCGTACACCTTCAGCTGGGTGCGGTTGATCACCATCGTCGAGAGGGCATCGACGATCGAACTGCGGCTGTCATTGATGTAGTCGACCGACACCAGGGGCCGCTCCTCGTAGCCCAGGATGCCCAGCAGGGGGCCCGCCGCCGCCGCTGCGAAGGCGCCGTTCACCTCCTCCACCGTCACCGGGCGCTCCAGCTCGAACACCGCATCGGTGAGCGAAGCATTGAGCAGGGGCACCCGTACGGCGTGGCCGTTGAGCTTGCCCTGCAGCTCGGGGAAGATCATCCCGATGGCCTTGGCCGAGCCGGTGGTGGTGGGGATCAGGCTCTGGCTGCAGGATCGGGCCCGGCGCAGATCGCTCTTGAAGCTGTCGATCACCACCTGGGTGTTGGTGATGTTGTGCAGGGTGGTGATCGAGCCATGGCGGATGCCGAAGCTCTCGTGCACCACCTTCACCACCGGCGCCAGGCAGTTGGTGGTGCAGGAGGCGGCGGTGAGGATCCGGTGCCGTTCCGGCACGTAGGTGCCGTGGTTGATGCCGAAGACGATGTTGGGGATGTCGATGCCGTCCAGCTCGCCCTTCACGGGGCAGGCCACGATCACCCGCTGCACGCCGCCCTGCCGCAGGTAGGGGGCGAGGGCCTCGGGGGTCTTGACCTTGCCGCTGCACTCGAGCACCAGCTCCACTCCCGCTTCCTGCCAGGGCACCAGCGCCGGATCGCTCCCCCGCGACCAGCCCACCCGGCGCCCGTCGACCGTGAACCCCCCGCCGTCGGCCTCGGCCGCCACCGCCCGGCTCCAGCGGCCGTGCACCGAGTCGAATTCGAGCAGGTGGGCGGCGCCGGCGGCGTCCCCGGCGCTGTCATTAACGTGAACCAGCTCGAGGCCAGGCCGCCCCCAGAGGGCGCGGAACACCAGGCGACCGATCCGCCCGAACCCGTTGATGCCGATCCTCACAGCGCCTGCCGCGACAGGCCCCTAACCTTGCATCAAGCAGAGTTGATCGATTTATGGCCGGGTTAAGGACCGCCGCCGCTCCGCCGATTCCCGGCGCTTCGGCCCCCCTGGAGGCCGAGGAAGCGCGCCTGCTGCTGCGGGCCCTGGCTGATCCGATCCGCCTGCAGGTGATCGAGGCCCTGGGTGGTGGCGAGCGCTGCGTCTGCGACCTCACCACCGACCTGGGGCTGGCCCAGTCGAAGCTCTCGTTCCACCTCAAGGTGCTGAAGGAAACAGGCCTGCTGGCCGACCGCCAGAGCGGCCGCTGGGTGTACTACCGCCTGCAGCCCCAGGCCCTGGAGCGCCTGCGGGCCTGGCTCGCCGGCCTGGCCGCCAGCTGCACCGCCCCTGCCGAACCCTGCGGCTGAGGGGCCGAACGGCGTCATGCTGGAGCGCAGCACCGGTTCTCCCCATGCTGCGCTTCCTGCTCAACGTCCTCTGGTTCGTGCTGGGGGGCTTCGTGATGGGCCTGGGCTGGTGGCTGGCCGGCCTGGTGGCGGCGATCACGATCGTGGGGATCCCCTGGGCCCGCGCCTGTTTCGTGATCGGCAACTTCTCCTTCTGGCCGTTCGGCTACGAGGCCGTCAGCCGCCGGGAGCTCACCGGCCGCATGGATTTCGGCACCGGTCCGCTGGGGCTGGTCGGCAACGTGATCTGGTTCCTGCTGGCCGGCTGGTGGCTGGCGATCGGCCACCTCAGCGCCGCGGTGGCCTGTTTCGTCACGATCGTGGGCATCCCCTTCGGCATCCAGCACATCAAGCTGGCCCTGATCGCCCTGGCCCCGATCGGCATGCAGGTGGTGCCGGTGCGGCGCTAATCCAGAGCCGCAGCCAGGCCCAGGGCGGCGGCGGCCTGCCGCATCCGCCCGTCGAAGCTGGCCAGATGGGAGCAACGGCTGTGCAGGGCCACCGCCAGGTGCAGGGCATCACCGGCGCGCAAGCCGAGAGCGGGGACCTGCAGCAGCTCAGCGGCCTGGCGGAAACGGTCCCGGTCGAGGGCGCGCAGTTCCACCCCGCCCTGCAACAGGCGCTCGAAATGCTCGCTGGCGGCCCTGCGGGCTTCCGGGCTGAGCCCGTGGTGGCGCTGCTTGATGCCGAGGGCGCTATGGGTTTCGGTGATCAGCCAGTCGCTGCTGATCAGGGTGTCGCGGCACCGCTCCAGCCATTCCAGTGCCCGCGGGCTGAGCGCTTCCGGGGTCAGCAGGGCAACCACGACGCTGGTGTCCAGGTAGATCACGCCGTGCCCGGCCTCACCAGCGTTCCTGGTCCCGGCACGTTTTGATCACTGAAGGGGTGATCGGCATGGTGGCCTGAAGCTGGCGCAGGTCGGCGACAAGCGCTCTGCGATCCAGTCGTTGCAGGGGCTCCAGGCTCAGTCGGCCGTCGGCTCCGACGACGATCTCGATCGGGTCACCTTCCCGCAGGCCGGCCTGACGCAGGCACTCGGCCGGGATCCGGACAGCCAGGCTGTTGCCCCAGCGACGGATCGCCTGCTGGACGCGCCTGCCGGGTTCCTCCGCCCGTGGATCGGGCTGCGGGTGACCGGAATCTGGTTGAGGGGTCTGGGAAGGTGCCAATTCGCCCATGCCGGCCGGCCGGACGTGGTGTAGATACGCGACTCTACGTGGCTTGGTCGGGCTTCAAGCCCCGGATCCCCGCTCATTTCTGCCAACGCCCCCTGATGGATTCGAACCATCGACCGGCTGCTTAGAAGGCAGCTGCTCTATCCAGCTGAGCTAAGGGAGCCCGGTGCGCATTGTGCCAGCGTTCGGCGGCCAGGCCACTCCGGTAGCCCCCCCTACAGTGGATGACCGCGCTTGAACCGATCCATGGCCGCCACCCGGCTCAGCGACAGCCAGAAAACCGAGCTGGTTGGGCGATTCCGGGAGGGTTCCAGCAGCCAGCAGCTGGCGGACAGCTACGGCTGCAGCGCCAACACGGTCATCCGCGTCGTTCGCACGGAGCTCGGCGACGAGGAATACGAGCGCCTCAAGGCGGAGCGCTCCCGCCGGCGCAGCCGGACGGCGACAGGCGATGCCGACCCGGCCCCTGCCCCGGAAGCCCTGCAGACGGCCCTCGCCATCAGCACCCCCGAGCCGGAGCCCGCCCCCGAGACGACCACCACGGCCCGCAGGACCATGCCCGCCCCGCCCCGCCGCCTGACAGTGGCGGCCCCGGTGAAGGCCGAGGCGGAAGCGGAGGACGGTCCCGCCGTGCTCGCCATCGAGGATGCCGACGACTTCGGCGCCGATGACGACGACCTGCTCACCAGCGACGACGGTGACGACGAAGGCTCCGATGACGGGGCCGACGGGGCGATCAATCCGTTCCAGCCGATCCCCGTGGTGCTGCTCGATGACGGCGCACCGGCGGGGGCCGACGGGCGGCTCCAGCCCCTGGCCACCGCCGCCCTGCCCTCCAGCGCCTACATGCTGGTCGACAAGACCGTGGAGCTCCAGGCCCGGCCCCTCAGCGAGTTTCCCGAGCTGGGCCGGCTGCCGGCTGCCGAGCTGGAGCGCCAGGCGCTGGTGGTGTTCCTCAACCCCCGCCAGGCCAAGCGCCAGTGCGGCCGCACCCAGCGGGTGATCAAGCTGCCCGACCTCAAGGTGTTCGAGCTCACCGCCCCCTACCTGCTGGCCCAGGGCATCAGCCGGGTGGTGATCGAGGGGTCCCTCTACGCCCTGCCCGGCAGCTGAGGCCTCAGCCCTCGTCGCCCGGGGGGCTGCCGGGCAGCAGCAGGGCCGCGCTGGCACCGCCGCTGATCACCCCCAGCACCAGGGCCACCCCCACGATGAAGCCGGCCGGCAACGGGGCGCTGCGGGCGAAGCCGAAGCGCAGCTGGGGTCGCACCTCCAGGTTCTGGGCCCCGAGACAGAGCAGGGTCAGCAGCAGGGTGCCGCCCAGGAGGCTGCCGCACAGGAGGCGCAGGCGCAGAAGCATCGGGGCGTCGCAGGACCAGAGGGCTCAGTCTGACGGCTCGCGGTGCAGCAGGGCATAGAGGTCCCGGCGGCTGTGGCCGCTGCGCTCGGCCAGGGTGCGGGCGGCCTCCCGGTTGCTGAGGCCGCCCGCCACCAGCGCATCGAGGGCGCGGCGCAGGTCGGCCTCGTCCCAGACGGGGGCCGCCGCCGGCGGGGCACCGCCCAGCACCAGGGTGCACTCCCCCAGGGGCGGGGTGCGGCGGAAGTGCTCCAGGGCCGCCGCCACACTGGGGCCCACCTGCTCCTCGTGGCGCTTGGTGAGCTCCCGCGCCACCTGCAGGGGCCGATCCCCCAGCACCGCCAGCAGATCCTCGAGCAGGGCCAGCAGCCGATGCGGCGCCTCAAACAGCACGATGGTGCGCTCCTCCCCCGCCAGGGCCTCCAGGCGCTGGCGCCGGGGGCCGCCCTTCGGCGGCAGGAAGCCCTCGAAGCAGAAGCGGCCCGTGGGCAGGCCGCTGCTCACCAGGGCGGTGGTGACGGCGCTGGGGCCGGGAACGCAGATCACCTGGCGGCCGGCGGCGCGGGCGGCGGCCGCCAGCTCCTGCCCCGGATCCGACACCCCCGGCAGGCCGGCATCGCTGATCACGGCGATCGCTTCGCCCGCCTCCAGGGCCGCCAGCAGCTGGGGGATGCGGGCCGTCTGGTTGTGCTGGTGGAAGCTCAGCAGGGGCGCCCGGATGCCGAGGTGGTGCAGCAGCAGGCCGCTGCGTCTGGTGTCCTCGCAGGCGACCCGGTCGGCCCCCGCCAGCACCCGCCGGGCGCGGGGGGAGAGGTCGTCGAGGTTGCCGATGGGGGTGCCCACCAGATAGAGAACGCCGGCGGCGGGTTCGTGCTCCTGCACCGGGTCCTGCACAATGCCGTTTTCCGGTCCCCATGATGCCGCCTTCCTTCGCCCTGCCCGACGGCATCGGCCGTGAGCCCCTGCTGGCGGAGCTGCGCCGGCTGGCCTGGGGGGCGGCGGACATCCTGCGGGCCTATGCCCGCGGCGAGCAGCCCCCCTACGGCTTCCCGCCGGCCATGAGCGTCGACCACGGCGGTGAGGGGCCGGTCTCGGCGGCGGATCTGGCGGTGAACCGCTGGCTGCTCGACGGCCTGGCGGCGGCCTTCCCCGCCGCCGGCTGGACCCTGCTGAGCGAGGAGACCGCCGCCGAGGTGCTGGTGCCGGGCCAGCCCCTGGAGGCCGAGTGGCTGTGGATCCTCGATCCCCTGGATGGCACCAAGGACTTCCTGCAGGGCACCGGCGAGTACGCCGTCCACCTGGCCCTGGTCCATGGTCAGCGGCCGGTGCTGGGGGTGGTGCTGCTGCCGGAGCCGGAGGAGCTCTGGTTCGGGCTGGTGGGGGGCGATGGCGGCAGCCCGGCGGCGGGGGAGGCCTGGCGCGAGAACCGGGCCGGCGAGCGCGTCCCCGCCACCCTCAGCGGCCGCGGCGAGGAGCTGGTGCTGGTGGCCAGCCGCAACCACCGCGACGACCGCCTGGAGCGGTTGCTGGCCGAGCTGCGGCCCGCCCGCAGCCTGGCGATCGGCAGTGTCGGCGGCAAGGTGGCCACGATCCTGCGGGGGGAGGCCGACCTCTACATCTCCCTGTCGGGCCGCAGCGCCCCCAAGGACTGGGACATGGCCGCCCCGGAGGCGGTGCTGGTCGCCGCCGGCGGCGCCTTCAGCCATGCCGATGGCCGGCCCCTCACCTACAACAGCGGCGACGTGCGCCAGGCGGGCTGCCTGATCGCCAGCCACGGCCCTGCCCATGCCGAGCTCTGTCGCCGGTCGGCGGCGGCGATGGCGGTGATCGATCCGGGTTTCGAGGTCTGAGGGCCCGGCCACACGGCCAGGCCCCCGCAGCGATCAGACCGCCGCCGGCTCCTGCTGGGGAACGCCCCGCAGGGTGAGGTTGATGCGGCCGCGGTTGTCGATCTCCCTCACCCGCACCGTCACCTGGTCGCCGACGTTGACCACGTCCTCCACCTTCTCGACCCGGGCCTCGGAGAGCTGGGAGATGTGGATCATCCCCTCCTTGCCGGGGAGGATCTCCACGAAGGCGCCGATCGGGATCACCCGGGTGACCGAGCCGTTGAACACCTCCCCTTCGCTGACGCGACGGGTGAGGCCCTCGATGATGCGCTGGGCCTCCTCGGCGGCGGCGCCGTCATGGCTGGCGATCGTGACGATGCCGCCGTCCTCGATGTCGATCTTGGTGTTGGTGCGCTCGGTGATGCCCTTGATGGTGCGGCCGCCGGGGCCGATCACGGTGCCGATCAGTTCCGGATCGATGCGGAAGCTGAGCAGGCGCGGAGCGTGGGGGGAGAGGACGTCGCGGGGCTTGTCGATCGCCTCGAGCATCTTGCCGAGGATGTGCAGCCGGGCCGGGCGGGCCTGGTTGATCGCTTCGGCGATCGTTTTCACCGCCAGGCCGGTGATCTTCATGTCCATCTGCAGGGCGGTGATGCCCTTCTCGGTGCCGGCCACCTTGAAGTCCATGTCGCCGAGGAAGTCCTCGATGCCCTGGATGTCGGTGAGGATGCGCACCTCCTCGCCCTCCTTGATCAGGCCCATGGCCGCGCCGCTCACCGGGGCCGCCAGGGGGACGCCGGCATCCATCAGGGCCAGGGTGCTGCCGCAGACCGAGCCCATGGAGGTGGAGCCGTTGGAGCTAAGGCACTCCGACACCACCCGCAGCACGTAGGGGAAGCTCTCCTTGGAGGGCAGCACGGGGATCAGGGCCCGCTCGGCGAGGGCGCCGTGGCCGATCTCGCGGCGCCCGGGGGAGCGCATCGGCCGGGTCTCACCGACCGAGTAGGGGGGGAAGTTGTAGTGGTGGAGGTAGGTCTTCTCGCTGTTGGGGTTGAGGTCGTCCATCTCCTGGGCGTCGCTCGGGGTGCCGAGGGTGGCGCAGGAGAGCACCTGGGTCAGACCGCGCTGGAACAGGCCCGAGCCGTGGACCCGCTTGGGCAGCACGCCGGCGGCGGCCTGGATGGGGCGCACCTCGTCGAGGCTGCGGCCATCGACCCGCTTGCCCTCCACGATGATCTGCTGCCGCATCAGCTTCTTGGTGAGGCTCTTGTAGGTGTTGCCCAGCAGCTTGCCGTTGCTGCTCACGGCCACCTTGATCGGATCCTCGCCGTCGAGGGCGGCGATCTTCTCGCCCACCTCGGCCTTGATGGCATCGAGCTTCTCGTCCCGCTCGGACTTGGTCTGGCTGAACTGCTTGAGCACCTCACCGATGCCCTTGGCGCATTCCTTCTCCAGGAAGGTGGGCAGGGCGGGGTCTTCGCTGCGCTCCTCGGGCAGCACCTGCTCGATGCCGAGCTCCTTGAGCAGGGCCAGCTGGGCCCGGATCAGTTCGCCGACGGCCTCATAGCCGAAGTCGATGGCCTCGATCACGTCCTGCTCGGGCAGCTGGTTGGCGCCCGCTTCCACCATCACCACGCCGGAGGGGGTGCCGGCCACCACCAGGTCGAGCTCGCTGCGCTCGATCTCGCGGAAGCTGGGGTTGAGGACGAAGTCATCACCCAGCAGGCCGACGCGGACGGCGGCCATGGGACCCATGAAGGGGATCTTCGCCAGCAGGGTGGCCATCGAGGCGCCGGTGACGGCGAGCACGTCGGGGGGAACCCGCTCGTCAAGGGACATGCAGGTGGCGACGATCTGCAGGTCGTCCCGCAGCCAGCCCGGGAACAGGGGCCGCATCGGCCGGTCGATGAGGCGGCAGGTGAGGGTGGCCCGTTCGGGGGGGCGCGCCTCCCGGCGCATGAAGCTGCCGGGGATGCGGCCGGCGGCGTAGAGGCGTTCTTCGTAGTCGCAGATCAGGGGGAGGAAATCGATGCCCTCCCGGCCTTTCGAGCGGGTGGCGGTGACCAGAATTGCCGTATCACCGCATTCCACCATCACCGAGCCCCCGGCCTGGGGCGCAAATCGGCCGCTGGTCAGCCGGATCTCCCGACCATCGAAGGAGATCGACTGAGTGTGTCCTTGCACTGGGCGTTATGTCCGTTTTGTTGTCGCCGACCATTCTCGCATCCGCCCTTCCAGGCCATGAAGAAGGCGCCCCAGCGGGGCGCCTGATGCGACGCAAAGTCCTTGCGGTGGAAGGGCTAGAGCCCCCGGCTCACCAGCTGGACTTGACCACGCCGGGGAGCTCACCCTTGTGGGCGCGCTCGCGCAGCTGGTTGCGGCAGAGGCCGAAATCGCGGTAGTAGCCGCGGGGTTTGCCGGTGGCCCAGCAGCGGTTGCGGATGCGGTTGGGGGCGCTGTTGCGGGGCAGCGACTGCAGCTTGCGGTGGATTTCCAGGCGCTCCATCGGATCGCCGGCCGAATCGAAGGCCTCCTTGAGGGCGGCACGGCGCGCTGCGAAGCGCTCCACGATCTTGCGGCGCTTCACGTCACGCGCGATCATCGACTTCTTCGCCATGCGGCCGGAGAGGGGAGAAACGTCAGCCTGACACCATACCGCGCGGCCTGACCGTGGCGGGTCAGGGGCCCGGGTGGCTGGGGCAGAGATCGGCCAGGCCGCAGCCGGCGCAGCGGGGTTTGCGGGCCACGCAGACGGCCCGGCCATGGAAGATCAGCCGGATCGAGAGGTTCTCCCACTCCGGCCGCGGCACCAGCTTCATCAGATCGGGTTCGATCTTCTTCGGGTCGCTGTGGCGGGTGAGGCGCAGCCGGTTGGCCAGCCGCTTCACGTGGGTGTCGACGGTGACGCCGGCATTGATGCCGAAGGCGTGGGCCAGCACCACGTTGGCGGTCTTGCGGGCCACCCCCGGCAGGGGCAGCAGCTCCTCCATCGACGCCGGCACGGCGCCCCCGTGGCGTTCCATCAGCAGCCGGGAGGCGGCCACGATGTGCTTCGCCTTGTTGCGGTAGAAGCCGGTCGACTGCACATAGGGCTCGACGGCGTCGCTCTCGACGGCGGCGGCGGCGGCGGCATCGGGGAAGCGCTCGAACAGGGCCGGGGTCACCTTGTTGACGCGCTCGTCGGTGCACTGGGCCGAGAGCATGGTGGCCACCAGCAGCTCCCAGGGGGTGCGCCAGTCGAGGGAGCAGGTCGCCTTCGGGTAGAGGACACTAAGCCGCTCGAGGATCAGCGGTGCCCGGGTGCGGGGGCTGGGGAAGCGGGGCACCTCAGCGGCTGAGCAGCTGCTGGATGGCGGGCAGCTGGCTGGTGTCCTTGACGATCAGCACCAGGGAGAGGCCCACAAGGAAGACGAACCCTGACTGCATGAAGGCCATCTGGTAGCGGTCGGAGAGGGGGCGTCCCCGCACCCCCTCCAGCAGCAGCAGGGCGAACTGGCCGCCGTCGAGCAGGGGCAGGGGCAGGGCGTTGAGCACCGCCAGGTTGATGGAGATCAGGGCGGTGAACAGGAACAGGCTGCTGCCCCCCTGGCTGGCCAGGGAGGCCCCCATCTCGACGATCTTCACCGGCCCGGACACCTGGGGAGCGGTTTCGCCGAAGTGGGTGAGCAGGGTGCCGAAGCCCTCCACGGTGCGTCGGGTGAGCACCATGAAGTCGTGGTTGGCCTGCAGGATCGGCTCCAGCGGGGACGTCGGGGGGCGGAAGGATTCGGTGCCGTTCGGCTGCAGCTGGGCGCCGATGCGGCCGATGCCGCCGCTGCCTGTGGGAGTGAGGGGCAGTTGCAGGAGGGTGCCGTTACGGTCGGCCTCCAGGCGCAGGGTGCGGCCGGGGGCGTCCTTGATACGTTCCACCAGGGCCATCACCGCGTCCTGCCCGCCGGCCAGGGGGGTGCCGTCGACCGCCACGATGCGATCCCCGGGCTGCAGGCCGGAGCCGGCGGCCGCCTGGTCCGGCTGAACCGCGGCCACAACCACCCCTGGGGTGGTGCTGAAGCCGGAGGGGATGCCGAGCACCAGCCCCTGGGCCAGCAGCACGCTCCAGGCCAGCAGCAGGTTGGCGATCACGCCGGCGGCGATCACAAGGGCCCGCTGGGGCAGGGGCCGGTTGCCCATCAGATCGGGATCGTCGGCGGCGATGGTGCTGTCTTCGTCGTCGTCGGGGAAGGCCACGAAACCGCCCAGGGGGATGGCCCGCAGGGCGAAGAGCACGCCGCGGCGCCGCCGCTGGATCAGGGCGGGCCCGAAGCCGATCGAGAAACCGCTGACCCGGATGCCCTGCCAGGTGGCGGCGAAGAAGTGGCCGGCCTCGTGCACCACGATCAGGCCCGCCAGGATCGCCAGCGCCGTCAGTACACCCATTCCGTTGCCAGGCTCCGTTGAACCCATTCTGCGGGAACCGCCGCGGCACCGGGACACTGGCGCTGCCGGAGGGGAGGGATAGCATGAACTCGTCAATGGGCGGGTCTGCCTGCATGGCCGAGCAACAGACCGGTGGGCAACAGACCAATGGTGAGGCGCACGGGGGGCAAGCCGAAGAAGAGTTCGATGAACTGCGCACCTCCTTGCGCCACGCACTGCCGGGTGGTGTCTCCGCGAGCATCCGACTGTCCACGGGCCGCACGGTCTATGTGACGGTGGGCGACATCAGCCGCACGGGCGCCTGCGTGGTGCGCCGGGGATCCCTTGAGCTGACGGCCAACGAGGAGGTGCTGCTGGACATCAGCGACTACGAGCAGCACCAGAGCGTGTCCCTGCCGGCGCGGGTCCAGTGGGTGAACACTCGCAGCTACAACACTCTCGTCGGCCTGGCGTTCAGCGACGGGCCCCTGCTGCCCGGCACCATGCTCGACCAGTACCTCGACCAGACCCTGCAGACGCGCGGCACCTTCGAAGGCTGAGTCTTGCCCGAACGCTGGAACCGAACCGCTGCGGTTGTGGCGGCAACCAGGGACACGACTAGGGTGATTATCCAGCCTGATCGTGTCCATACACTGATCCTCAACCGGGCCCGCTTCCTGTACGCGCCGTGACTCCCAAGCTCCTCCTTCACCTGCTCTCTGCGCGCTCCGGTGGGCGACGTGGTCAGTCGGGTTTTTCGATGCTGGCGGGCATCCTGATTCTCCTGGCCCTGGTGGCGGGAACGGTCGGTCTGACCACGCTCACCGCCAACAACCTCCTGGCCAGCCGCAAGCAGGACACCCGCAGCGACGCTCTTTCGGTGGCCGAAGCCGGTGCCGACCAGGTCATCGCGGTCCTCAACCAGGTCCCAAACCGCAAGATGCTGGTGTCCGGCCAGGGGATGAACCAGTGGTCCACGGCTGACTTCACGAGCCCCTGCCGCGACAAGGACAACAAAACACCCGGTGCGCCTACCGCCACGGCCCGCAGTCTCGGTGACGGCCAGTTCCGCAATCTGGACGACTTGGTGGTCAACACCGGTGATCGACGTTTCGCCCTCAAGTCGGTCACCTTTGCCGCCGGTCAACCGGGCTCCGCCGATCGCCGCAGCGATTCGGCCACCACGAAGGCCGGATTGGGGATCACGGCCTCCAAGGGGAGCTTCAGTTCTGATCTGATCAATCTTCAGGATCCTCCTGATACGTCCGGCACCAAGCTGCCCGGCTTCAACAAGGGCTTCATCACCCTCACGGTGGAAGGTCAGGTGATCCGCAATGGTGTGGTGCAATCCACCGCCACCGTGACTCGCGAATTCGAGGTGCTTCCCAAGTGCTGCGGGGCCTCCCTTGGCTCCGGCGGTTCCGGGGGCCTTGCGGCCTCCAAGGGCTCAGACCCCTCCCAGTCCCTGGGAGGGGAAAGCCGTTTTTGTGGGGTGGAGTTCGGCATGATCGCTGGCTTGAATGGTGGCACGGTGTGGTCAAACTTCGCCAACGACCGCTACACCAAGCGGGACCCAGCCAACAAAGTCACCAATATCCTTAATGTCATCGGCATCGTCACCAAGGACGGTGATCCCTTCGATCGGGCGTCCAACCGGGTGGTGCCGAACAAGTTCTCCACCGCTGTCCCCGACGTCTGCGACCCTGCTCGCTGGTCCGGCAGCGCGGCAGGATGCGCCCAAACGTGGAACCCTTCGCTGTCCAAAGCCACCCCAGGCGGCAACTTCGGCACCCAGGACGACATCCTGGGCCTTTCGATCTCCGGTATTCCTGTCATCCCCTCAGCCATCACCCTGCCTACGATCGGCAGCGAGTCTGTAGCCGGGAAGTACGCCTTCACCTGGACCACCAGCGGAGGCCCGGCCCAGCGGATCAATCCGAGCATCGACGGGGGTCAGCGCTACCCCACCCTGAACCCTTCGGGCAGTAGCGGCTTCAGGTTCCGCTTCCGCACGCGAAACGACACCAGTCCGCCACAGATTGAGGTCTGCAATTCCTCTCCCACCACGATTGGTGGCACTGGTTCACCGTGCACCAACAGCACCTGGACGAGGATCAGTGGGAACGCAGGCACGGTGGGGAACCTGGAGGACTTCACCGGAATGACGGGGGGAGCCACGGCAACCACTGTTTACAGATCGGCGTACACAAACGCCACGGCCAACAGCCATCCGAACTGGGTGAATCTTGGTGGCAGTAATCTTTGGCAGTGGCATGAACTTGAAGGCGGTTCAGCCGGCACCAGCGCCACCGCTGGACAGGTGCGGCTTGTCAGCACATCAGGTAACAACAATATCCAGATTGGTTTGGGTGGTGCCATGACCGCGGCACAGCCGAACGGCATCTGCCGTGCCGCCAACCTCAGCGGCAATCTTGGGCGAGCCACCCTTTCGTTCAGGCAATCCGGTTCGACCCAGGTTGATCCAGCAGATACTCTCCTGGTTCAGGTGCGAACCAGTACCACCGCCGGCGCTGCAAACGCTCAATGCACTGGAACCGACGCTAACCTGACCACCACTAATCCCAACATTACCAGCAATTGGTTCACGATCGCTTCCTTCCCTGGCCTCAATTCAGGTCAGAAGGTTAACGAGGTGGTTCGTGTGGTGAGCCTTGCCGACTACCAAAGCCCCTTCACGCGCATACGGATTGTGAATGGCAGTGCTACCACTTCCGGTGAGGTCCATGCCATCGACGATATCAATCTGCGCTTGAGCGACTGGTGTGAGTATTCCGCCAGTTCCCCCGCATCTGCAGCACCCGGTTTCCATTGTCTCGGCCCGATCTTCAACCTCGACCCCGTGGCAAGTGGGCTCACCGGCGGCCAGGTGACGATGGACGCCAGCGGTGGACCGATTTCCTTCTACTACAACCGAACGGATGACCTCAGAGGGTCGTCATACTCCACGGCAAAACCTGCCAACACCAACAGTCCTCTGGTCACCATCGGAGCTTCTGCCAGCATCGAGCTGGTGAAGTGTGCCGTTGGCCCCAGCAACACCTGCTCCACCCCAGTGCCGGAAACGGAAGTTGCCCTCGTGGGTGATCCGGACAATCTCAACTTCTTCGGCCGCGACTCCGGCCCCCTTCAGGTGGTGCGCTTCGGCATCCTGCCTTCGGGATCCGGCAGCGGTGCCACGGGCCGGATCGCTGGAGCCTGGTTCTACATGCCCGTGGGCTATTTCGAGATGCGCACCTTCGGCTGTGCTGGTTTTGACGACGCCTCCGCCGCCCAGCGGGCCATCTTCAACAGCGACGACGGCTGGATCTTCAGTGGTCGGATCTGGACCCAGTCCTTCAAGCCTTGCGGGGATGTGCACATCCGGGTGCCGCCCTCTTCGGCGTCCAACCTGGGGGCGGTGGTCGCCGCCAGCTCCCTGCTGGATGACATCAACTTCGTCCCATGGGTCGGCGAGGACTGGGTGGCCCGCAGCGTCACCAGCTCCCGCCCCTACAGCCCGTGAGACGCGTTCGCCCCACGGCCGCGGATGGGTTCACCATCATCGAACCGGTGTTCCTGATCGTGATGCTCATCATCATCAGTGCTGGAACGTCCGTTCTGATCGACAGCATCAACCGCAATTCCGTGAGCACGCGCCAGCAGATCAAGGTGAGCGAAGACATCGAATCCGACATCGCCACGGTGCGTGGAGTGGCCGACCGCCTCACCTGCTGCTCCGGCACTTGCGTGGTGGCCACCCTCAATGCCACCACGGGCCTAGCCACCTTCCCCTCGGTTGATTCGGGCACCGCCACCTCCTCCTGCGCCACCAACAACCCCCGCAACAGCGCCTTCTTCTTCCCCACCCGCGACGACACCACCACCACCACTCCTATCGCCCCTTCCACCTCGGCCCGGGAGCCCGATGCGGTGACTGAACTCTGTAACAGCACTGCAGAACCCTCGCCGGTGATGACCCCGCTGCTGACGGCCGTCAATGCGCTTCCCAATCCACTCGCCGCTCGGAACATCGCCCGGGTCGTCAGCAGCCAGAACAAGGTGCTGCGGGTGATCTACCGGGAGAACACGGTGCCGCCCAGGGATCTGCGCCTGATCAGCATCGTTCCGCCGATGGCCAACTTCTGCACATGACGGCTCCTCTCCCACCGGCGCTCTCCCTGCTGCGGGCCCCTGGGCCGGTGGTCCGTGGCTTCTCGACCATGGAGATGATGGTCACCGTGGCGGTCATCGCGGTGGTGGCGGCCGTGGTGGTGCCCGCCAACCAGAGCCAGTGGCGGCGGGAGCGGGTGAATGCCGCCGCCCTCGAACTCACCTCCTGGCTGGAGGTGATCGCCCGCACCCCCGACCAGACCGGCGACACTTGCACCGTCACCGTTTCCACGGGCACCAACCGCGCGGCTGGGGCCACCCTGGCCAGAGTTGACCCCACCAACTGTGCGCCGGAGAGCACCCTCCGCCTGCCGAGCTCGGTGCTTGGGGCCTCCACCTACAACGTCGGGGCCTCGGCCACCTCAATCACCTTCACCCCTCGCGGGGCGATCTCCACTGGTGGGGGGGGGGCGTCTGCCGCCACCAACATCCAGGTGCGGATCAGCATCGACGGCCAGGCCCCCCTGCGCTGCGTGCAGCTCACCGGCCTGCTGGGGCTGATCCGGCTGGGGAACAACAACGCCACCGGCGATGTGGCCACCGCCTGCCCCGCCAATCAGTTCAACCGAGCATGACCCTGCTTCCTCGCCAACGGGCCACCGCCGCCGGCTTCACCCTGGTGGAACTCCTGGTGGGGGTCGTTGTCGGCGGCATCGCCCTGGCGTCGATCGCCAGCGTGGCCGTGAACCATGTCCGCACCACCAGCCGGGTCACCTGGAACACCCAGGCGCAGCGCGACATCGCCAAGATCAATACGTTCCTGGCGGTCGAAACCCGCGAGGCCTGCTCCTTCTCCACCGGCACGGCGGCACCGCCGAACTGGGCCACCTCGCCGATGCCGACTCCCTCCCCCTGCACCACGGCCTGCACCACCGGGGCCGGCACGGAACTGCGGATGCTGGTTCCCTTCACCGACGATGTGAACGAGGCGCCGATCCCCCGGGTGATTCGCTTCTACACGTTCCTCAACGCCACCACCGGCCGCAGGGAGCTGCGGCGGGACGGGCCGCGGATCCTGGTGAATGGCCAGCTCGATCCGTCCCCCATCAACGACCAGTCCAACGCCGTGCTGATCGATGGGGTCAATACCTTCACCGTCAACGTCTCGCCGGGTTGCCGCACCGTGAATCTTCAGATGAGCCTGGATGTTCCCAATGGCGGCGGGACCACCCCCCTGGAGCCGATGACGCTCACCACCGGTGTGCGGATGTTCTCCTAGGGCGCCTGCATGGGCTGGGACCACGGGTACTACTCCCACACCACCTACACCAGTGGCTTCTTCCGCGAGCTCGCTCCCAGTTGGCTCGATTTCGCGGCCCTGATCAAGGGCCACGCACCCCCCCGTGCTGAGGAGGGCCAGGCCTTCCAGTATCTCGAGCTGGGCTGTGGCATGGGCTTCGGACTGTGTCTGCAGGCGGCGCTGCACCCGGAAGGCACCTTCCTCGGTATCGACTTCAACCCCGACCACATCAGCCATGCCGAAGGTCTCTGCCGCCGGCTGGCGCTCACCAATGTGCGCTTTCTGGAGGCGGATTTCCTGGCCCTGACGGAGGATCCCTCCCCCCTGGGGCCTGGGCCGGCCTTCGGGGGCGGTTTCCACTATGTGGCTGCCCACGGCATCGCCACTTGGGTGAGAGAGCCGGTGCAGCAGGCGCTGTTCGCCGTGGCGTCCACCGCCCTGCGGCCGGCCGGGCTGTTCTACTGCTCCTACAACACCCAGCCGGGCTGGCTGGGGCGCACCACCTTCCAGCAGCTCTATGCCCTGGAGCGGAGCCGGGCGGACCCGGCCGATCCCCGGGCCCCCTTGCGTCGCGCCATCGCCGGCCTCCAGGCCCTGCTCGGAACGGCCGACCAGCCCACTGCCCTCAGGCATGCGATTCCCCTGCTGGAGGAGGATCTGGCCGGACTCAATCCCGAGCAGTTCGATTACCTCTGCGGTGAGTTCGCCAACGAGGGCTGGCAGCCCCTCTACGTGGCCGATCTGCACCGGCGCTGCCAGGCCCACAAGCTGCATCCACTGGGCACCGCCACCCTGCCTGAGGCCTTCGATCAGCTGCTGGCCCCATCGCTGAAAGAGACGATCTTCGCGGAGGTCAACCCCCTGATCCGCCAGACCATGATCGATCTGGCCACCCATAAGTCCTTCCGCCGTGACGTCTTCGTCAAGGGGCTCGATCCCCTCACCCTGCAGGATGCGGAGGTGCGGATCGGTGCCCTGGGCCTGCGGCCGCTGCAACTGCCGTCAGCCCCTGCCGAAGGCCCCCCATCCTTCAGCTTCGGCACCAGCTTCGGCCAGGTGCAGGGGGACCCGGCTGTCTATGGCCCGATCGCCGAACGACTGGCGTCAGGAGCCTGCACGGTCTCCGAGCTGCAGGAGCACAGTGGCCAGTCGGCGGTGGAGCTGCTGATGGTCCTGGCCCTGTTCCTCGATGCCGGCTGGATTGGCTTCGACCGCAGTCGCCAGGCCGGCGCCGGCAAGCTGATCTCCCAGGCTCAGCGCTGCAATGGCGTGCTGTTGGATCTGATCGCCGGGGGGCGACCCTATGGCTCTCTGCTGCTCCCCGAGGTGGGAACGGCCCTGCCGGTCACCCTGGTGGATGTGCTGATTCACAAGGCCATGACTCAGGGGCTGGAAGAGCCGATGCTCAGCACCTGCGTGTTGATGGGTCTGGAGCAGATGGGCGTGCACCTGCTGGCCCCGGACCAGAAGCCGATCCGTGATCCCGAGGCGCAGCTGACGCGTCTGACGGCTCTCATCGCCGATTTTCGCGAGCATCGCCTGACCACCCTTCAGCGA
This sequence comes from Synechococcus sp. UW140, assembly GCA_943369315.1. Classification (GTDB taxonomy): domain Bacteria; phylum Cyanobacteriota; class Cyanobacteriia; order PCC-6307; family Cyanobiaceae; genus Cyanobium. The sequence continues at coordinate 235,826 of CALRMW020000003.1, read as the reverse complement.
CTGGGGGGCCTGCCTAGCGCGAAAGCGCGTCGGCGCTGATCCGGTCGGAGCCGAAGTAGGGCACCAGTGCCCCGGGAATCCTGACGCTGCCGTCCGGCTGCTGGCCCGCCTCCAGCAGGGCGGCCATGGTGCGGCCCACGGCCAGGCCGCTGCCGTTGAGGGTGTGCAGCAGGCGGGTGGACTTGCCGTCACGGAAGCGGATCGAGGCCCGCCGGGCCTGGAAATCGCCGCAGGTGCTGCAGCTGGAAATCTCCCGGTAGGTGCCGGCCCCCGCCAGCCACACCTCCAGGTCGTAGGTGCGGGCGGCGGAGAAGCCCAGATCGCCCGTGCAGAGCTCCAGGCGCCGGTAGGGCAGCTCCAGGGCCTCCAGGATCGCCTCCGCATCGAGGGTGAGCTGCTCATGGGCCGCCTCCGATGCCTCCGGGGCCACGAACCAGTAGAGCTCCACCTTGTTGAACTGGTGCAGGCGGATCAGGCCGCGGGTGTCGCGGCCGTAGGAGCCGGCCTCGCGGCGGAAGCAGGGGGTGTAGGCGGCGTACTTCAGCGGCAGCTGCTCGGCGCCCAGCACCTCGCCGCGATGCAGGGACGTGACCGGCACCTCGGCGGTGGGGGTGAGCCAGAGGTCGTCGTCGGCGCAGCGGAAGCTCTCCTCGGCGAACTTGGGCAGCTGGCCGGAGCCGGTGAGGCTGGCGGTGTTCACCAGGACCGGCGGCAGCACCTCGGTGTAGCCCCGCTGGCCGTGGCGATCGAGCATGAAGCTGATCAGGGCCCGCTCCAGCCGGGCGCCCTGGCCCAGCAGCGTGACGAAGCGGCTCTGGGCGATGCGCACCGAGCGCTCGGTGTCGACGATGCCGAGCCGTTCGGCGATCTGCCAGTGCTCCTGGAGCTCCTCGCCCCCGGCGGCAACGCGCGGTGTGCCCCAGCGCTTCACCTCGACGTTGTCGGACTCGCTGCGGCCCGTGGGGCACAGGGGCGAGGGCAGGTTGGGCAGCACCATCAGCTGCTCCAGCAGCTGGGCCTCGATCCCCTTCTCCTGCTCCTCCAGTTCACCCACCTGCCGTTTGATCCGGTTGCCCTGCTCCCGCAGCTCCTTCACCTCCTCCCCGCCCGGGGCGGCGCCGGCGCGGATGCGCTCGCCCACCTCCCGGCCGATGCGGTTGCCCTCCGCCTGCAGCTCACTGCGCCGCTGCTCCAGGTCGCGGGCCTCCAGGGCCAGCTGGCGCAGGCCTGAGAGGTCGGTGGCCATGCCGCGTCGCGCCAGGGGGCCGGTGATCAGCGTCGGGTCGTTGCGCAGCAGGCGCTGATCCAGCACGGGAGAGGAGGCGGGTCGGGCGCAGATTAGGTCTGCGGGGCCGTCCGGCTCAGAGCACCTGAACCACTTCGCTCACTTCGGGGATCGCCTCGCGCAGCTTGCGCTCGATGCCCATCTTCAGGGTCATGGTGCTGCTGGGGCAGGAGCCGCAGGCGCCCTGCAGCCGCACCTTCACCACCGGGCCGTCGATTTCGACGATCTCCACGTTGCCGCCATCGGCCATCAGGTAAGGGCGCAGCTCGTCGAGCACCCGCTCCACGTTCTCGATCGTCAGGGCGCGGGGGTCGCTCTCCACGGCGGGCGCCATGGTCCCGGGGTCGGTGGTCTCGGGGCTGGCGATGTCGGTGGTCATGGCTCGGTTACGCAATGAAAGGAGCTTAGGCGCCGTCTCCGTGGGGCCGACGAACCGTGCGGCAGGTGGCAGCGCCCGCTTCCTGAGGCATCCTGCTCGCACAGCACCGCATCGCCGGGATGGACCCCAACCCCGCCTATCCCACCGAGAAGACCTACGGGGCCTTCCTGCACCGGGAGCTTTCGGTGTCCTGGCTCGTGCTGGCCACGCTGATGGGCGGTCGCCACCGGCTGGATCCCGGCCTGCTCAACAGAGGCTTCCACTATCTCGATCTCGGCTGCGGCCACGGACTCAACCTGCTCTTCAATGCCGCGGCCCATCCCAAGGCCCGCTTCTACGGCCTGGATCTGAATCCCACTCACATCGCCGAAGCCACGGCCCGGGCAGAAGCGTTGGGCCTGACCAACGTCCACTTCGCCCTGGCGGATCTCACCACCTTCGCTGGCGGCCGCCCCGGCAGCGGCCCCTGCCGCGACTGGCCGGAGGCCTTCGACTTTGTGGTGTCCCATGGGCTGGCCAGCTGGGTGAGCCCCGAGGTGCGCCAGGCCCTGTTGGCCGCGGCCAGCTCCGTGTTGCGGCCGGGTGGGATCTTCTTCTGCTCCTACAACACCTATCCCGGCTGGCTGGCCCGCAGCCCGCTGCAGATGCTCAGCGTGGAGGAAGCTTTGCGTGCCGGCGGCAGCACCACGGTGGCGGGGATCCGCAGCGCGGTCGCCACCCTCACGCGGCTGACGGGACCGGAAGGCATCTGGCCCCTGGGCAGCGAACTGCCGGCCCTGCGGACGCTGGAGGAGCAGTTGCGGCCGCTGCCCGAGGACTATCTGGCGGGGGAGTATCAGGCCGCCCACCAGCCGCTCTACGTGGGGCCGATGCACCGTCTCTGCGACGGTTTTGGTCTCAGCCACATCGGCTCGGCGTCGTTGCCGGAGATGTTCCCGAGCCTGCTGGATCCGGGCCGGCGGGCCCTGGTGGAGGAGGGAGGCGATGCCGCGATGAGGGAGGTGCTGCTTGACCTGGCGATCCACCAGACCTTCCGCCGCGATCTGTTCGCCAAGGGGATCCGCCGGCCCCCCGCTCCCTGGCGCCAGCAGGCTCTGTCAACTGTCAGCCTGCACCTCTCCGCCGTTCCCGACAACAGGGAGACGTTCGACTCAAGCTTCGGCCAGCTCGGAATGGAGCTCCCCTTCCTGGCGGCGCTGAAGGGCCTGCTGGCGGAGCGGCCCCACAGCGTCGGAGAGCTGATGGAGGTCTTCTCCACAGGATTGGAGGATCTGGTGCTGCGGCTCTCGGTGCTGCTGTGGGCGGGGGTGGTCGGTGGAGCGTTTCCCGCCGGGGCGGAGGACGAGGCGGAGGTCCGCGCGATGGCCGCATTCAACCGGCGCTGCCTCGATCTGATGACCGCCGGGGAGGACCTCGAGGCCCTGCTGTCGCCAGTGCTGCGGCTGCCGTTCCGGATCAATCGGCTCGAAGCGTTCTTCCTGGAGGCCGCCTGGGCCGATCTCCCGGTTTCGGAGCTGGTGCCCCTGGTGTGGATGGGCATCGGCCTGGTGGGCGGCAACGTGAATGACGCCGAGGGGCGCCCGATCGAGGATCCCGAGGCGGCCATGGCCCAGTTGCGGCAGTTCGGGGAGACGTTCGCCGCCGGACGGCTGCCGGTGCTGCGGCGCCTCGGCATCGGCGCTGCCGGCGCCGCAGCGCCGGGCTCGGCCGGAGGCGCTGCCTAGGATCGGACCCTTGTTCCTTTCGCGGCTGAGCCTCCGGGCGCCCATGACCGACGTTCCCGCCCAGCGGATCCGTAACTTCTGCATCATCGCCCACATCGACCACGGGAAATCGACCCTGGCCGACCGCCTGCTGCAGGACACCGGCACCGTGGCGGCCCGGGACATGCAGGCCCAGTTCCTCGACAACATGGAGCTGGAGCGGGAGCGGGGCATCACGATCAAGCTCCAGGCCGCCCGCATGGAGTACAAGGCGGCCGACGGCCAGACCTACATCCTCAACCTGATCGACACGCCGGGGCACGTCGATTTCTCCTACGAGGTGAGCCGCAGCCTGCTGGCCTGCGAGGGCGCCCTGCTGGTGGTGGATGCCAGCCAGGGGGTGGAGGCCCAGACGCTGGCCAACGTGTACCTGGCGCTGGAGAACGACCTGGAGATCATCCCGGTTCTCAACAAGATCGACCTGCCCGGGGCCGACCCCGACCGGATCAAGGCGGAGATCGAGGCGATCATCGGCCTCGACACCTCCACGGCCATCAACTGTTCCGCCAAGACCGGCCTGGGGGTGCCGGAGATCCTGCAGGCGGTGGTGGATCGGGTGCCGGCGCCGCCGGACCAGGTGGACGAACCGCTGCGGGCCCTGATCTTCGACTCCTACTACGACCCCTACCGGGGGGTGATCGTCTACTTCCGGGTGATCAGCGGGGTGATCGCCCGCAAGGACAAGGTGCTGCTGATGGCCAGCGGCAAGGTGGTGGAGCTGGACGAGGTGGGTGTGATGGCGCCCGACCAGCGCCAGGTGGACAGCCTCCATGCCGGTGAGGTGGGCTACCTCTCCGCCTCGATCAAGGCCGTGGCCGATGCCCGCGTCGGCGACACGATCACTCTGGCGGCCAACCCGGCGAGCGAACCGCTGCCCGGCTACGCCGAGGCCACACCGATGGTGTTCTGCGGCCTGTTCCCCACCGATGCCGACCAGTATCCCGACCTGCGGGAGGCCCTCGACAAGCTGCAGCTCTCCGATGCGGCGCTGCAGTACGAGCCCGAGACCAGCAGCGCCATGGGCTTCGGCTTCCGCTGCGGCTTCCTGGGCCTGCTGCACATGGAGATCGTGCAGGAGCGGCTGGAGCGCGAATACGACCTCGACCTGATCGTCACCGCCCCCTCGGTGATCTACAAGGTCAACATGATCGACGGCAGCACCATGATGGTGGACAATCCCGCCACCCTGCCGGATCCCCAGAAACGGGAATCGATCGAGGAGCCCTATGTGAAGCTGGAGATCTACACCCCCAATGTGTACAACGGCGCCCTGATGGAGCTGTGCCAGGAGCGGCGCGGCGAGTTCATCGACATGAAATACATCACCACCGATCGGGTGACGCTGCACTACGAAGTGCCCCTGGCGGAAGTGGTGACGGACTTCTTCGATCAGATGAAGAGCCGAACCAAGGGCTACGCCTCAATGGAGTACAGCCTGATCGGCTACCGCCGCAACGAACTGGTGCGGCTTGATGTGCTGATCAACGGCGAGAAGGCCGATCCTCTCACCACCATCGTTCACCGCGACAAGGCCTACAACGTGGGCAAGAGCCTGGTGGAGAAGCTCAAGGAGCTGATCCCCCGGCAGCAGTTCAAGATTCCGATCCAGGCCTCGATCGGCAGCCGCATCATCGCCAGCGAGAGCATCAGCGCCATCCGCAAGGACGTGCTGGCCAAGTGCTACGGCGGTGACATCTCCCGCAAGAAGAAGCTGCTCAAGAAGCAGGCCAAGGGCAAGAAGCGCATGAAGGCCATGGGCCGGGTGGAGGTGCCCCAAGAGGCCTTCATGGCGGTGCTGAAGCTGAATCAGTGAGAAGCGGATTGCACAGGGTGATGCCGGCGATCCGGCGCCCGTGGCTCAGATCCTCCGAAAACATGACATCACAGCGGCTGCGGATGGCGGCTTCCACGATCAAGGCATCAAACCAGCTGGGTCGTTCGTTGATCGCCAGTTGATGGGCGTCGAGCACCAAGGTGCTGTCGGTGTGCACCACCTCGAATCCGCTGAGGGCCTCCAGCAGCGCACTGATCTGTCGATCACTGAGCGGTGGCCGCAACTTTCTGGTGGCGACGGATCGCAGTTCGATCAGCACCTGGGTGCTGATCACCACGTCATGGTTTCGCGTCGTCTCCGCCAGCCAGGTGGAGATGCGCCTGGATTTCAGGGGTTCCCGCTGGTCCAGTCGGTAGGCCCACAGGTTGGTGTCGATGAAGGCGCGCATCAGGGGCGGCCATGGAGCGACTCCCGGGTCCAGGGTTCAGCACTGGAGCTGTCGCAGGAGGCGGCGATAGCCTCAAAACGGGAGAGAGCCTCCAGTCGGCGGCTGCGGGCCTCGACGTAATGGGTGAGGAACTCCCTCACCAGGGCATTCACCGATGTGTTTTCGCGCAGGGCGGCCTCGCGGGCCCGCTGGAGCAGGGCGTCGTCGAGGGCGAGGGTGAGGTTGGCCATCGGCTCAGGTTACGCAGGATCCGTGTAGCACGGGCGCCATGGATGGCCTTCCTGGCGGTGCTGAACAAGTGAGCTGCACTGAAGCGGCCGGCCGGGCCTGAATCGGAAGGCTCCGCTCACTTCCGTGCAGCCCATGGCCTCACCTGCCGCAGCGTCAACGGATTCTGTACGGGATGTACAGATCTGGGCATCCTCCTTGCAACACCTCCACGTCCCCCGGCCGATGGCGCGATCCCCGGCCCACAAGCCGTTCCTAGTCGGTCGAGCGGCGACGGTGCTGCCGCACCGGCCCGGTGGCGTCGGTGCGGAAGAACAGGGCCGGGGTGAGGCCAACCCGTCGCATCTGGCGCCGCCCCTGGTGCCGGATCAGGAGAAGTCCGGCGCCGGTGACCCCCTGCAGCAGCATGGTGGTGATCAGGCGCACGGGGTTGAGCAGGTGCTGCTGCATCGGGGGGAGGGGCGCCACCTGGCGCTGGCTCACCAGGGTGGCGGCGTCATGGATCGTCACCGCCGGCAGGAGCAGCAGCAGGATCAGCCCCAGGGGCAGCAGAGCCCCGTGCAGCGCCCCGGTCCAGGGTCGCTCGCGGCGGTGGCGCCGATGGCCGCCGCCGACGAGGTAAAGGGCGAACCCCACGGGCAGCAGCGGCAGGGCGGGGGAGAGGCCGATCAGGCCGTTGAGCCGGCCGGCGGGAGCCTCGACGCTGGCGAAGCTCCCCGCCAGCAGCAGCGTGCTCAGCTCCAGCACCAGCAGCAGCAGCCCCACCAGTCGCAGCTGGCCCAGGGAATAGTCCAGCTGGTGGCGATTCACGATGCTGTCGACATCATCGCGGGTGTCCTTGGGCCGGCTGTGGTTCATGGGCCGCTGGTGCGTCATTCCCATGGCAACACTGACAGGCGAAGCCCGGATCAGGGGTTGTCCAGCCAGATCTGAAACTCAGCCGGCGTCAGGATCAACAAGGGGAGCAGCGGGTTCTTCAGGGCGAGGAGATCGGCATCGCCGCTGACGAGGACCGGCACGTCAGCCGCCAGGGCCAGGTCGAGAAACACTTGATCCTTCGGGTCACGAACCTGGATCTGACAAGCCATGATGGAGCCGGCGTGGGTTTCACACCAAGGCAGCACATCCGCCAGCAGCCGATCAATGTCGGCCCGCGTGAGCCGAAACTTGGGGTAGGCGAGTACCCGGATCAGTTCGCGGGCGGAGGATTCGCTCACCACAGGTCTGATGGCGGCTGTCTGCCAGGTCCGGCGCAGCCAGGCCAGGCGGCCGTTTTCAAACAGCAGCGCCGAGACCAACACATTCGTGTCGAGAACAACGCGGATCGTCACTCCTGGCGAGACCATGCAACCGCGGCGGCCACATCCGCTTCCGTGATTCCCAGCTCTTCCAGGCGGGATCGAACATGGGAGGCAGCATTCGGGTGGACGGGGGTGAGCACGATGCGACCGTTCTCGGTGGCCACGTCGTAGTAGTCAGCGATCCCCACAGCCTCCACCACGGCTTTGGGCAAGGTGAGCTGGTTCTTGCTGGTGCGCTTGGCCAGGACCATGAACGCCGCCGGCATTGTCCGGAATAAAGGATTCCTTACTTTAGGTCTGATTGGATTCAGGTCCCGTTCGCGGCTTGTCCAGAGAAGGCCAGCGGGAGTTTGGTGACCTCCTGTGGGAACCCTGAAAGGGCGTTCGCTGCCATCGCCATGCCCACGTTGCACCGTCACCGATCCAGGGAGCGGGGATTCGTCCTGCCCCTGGCCATGGGGGCGTCCCTGGTGCTGCTGCTGGGGAGCCTCTCGGCCCATACCGCCAGCCTGCAGCTGCGTCTTCAGGGAATTCGGGAGCAGCAGCAGCGCCGGGCGGAGGACCGGCTGGCCTCGGCGGGCCAGCAGCTGCTGGCGGAGCTGCACCGCAGCCATCGCTGCCTGCTGGCGCTGCCGCTGCAGCAATGGGACGCCCAGGGTCTGGCCTGTGCCCCGGCCCAGGCGATCGCGGCCCTGCGGCAGGGCCAGGTGCAGGGCAGCTCCTACCGACTGGTCGCCTGGCGCCCGGAGCTGCAGCCGGCCGAACTGCTGCTGGAGCTGGCCGCCGCCGGGGGCCAGCCGGTCCGCCAGGGGGCCTTCACGGTGCAGCTGGCACCCGCCCAGCCACCGGCCCAGCCGCAGCCGCAGATCACTGACGTGCGGCTGGTGGGCCTGCGGGGGGTGGCGCCATGAGCCTGATTGAACTGCTGACCGGATCGGTGCTGTTCACCGCCGCGGCGGGATCCTCCCTGCAACTCTGGGCCCTGGCTGGTGCCGCCGCCGTGGCCGAGCAGCGCCAGCAGGAGCGGCTGGAGCAGACGGAGGTCGCCCTGTCGCGGGCCGAAACCTCCCTGCGCGGCCTGGCCCCTTCCGGTGGTGACTGCACAGCGGCGGCGGCCCAGCTGCTGCAGGCGCTGGCGGCCCAGCCCCTGGCTCCGGGGCTGGTGCGGCAGCTGGAGGTGTCGGCCAGCGGAGACGGGGTGGTGCTGCGGCTGGCGGTGGCTGGCGAGGCCGAACCGCGGCAGCGGCTGTATGTGCCGGCGGCCTTCGGCCGTTGCGGGCCTGCGCCGGGAGGGGGTGGTGGCACGATCTGAAGCGGAGGGCTTCACCCTGCCGGAGACCCTGCTGGCGCTGGTGCTGGTGGGACTGCTGGCCCAGCTGGGGCTCACCTCCGCCAGCCGGGACCTGGCCCTGGCCCGGCTGGAGGGCGCCAGCCGCCGGGTGATGGTAGGGCTGGAGCGGGGACGGGATGCCGCCCTGCGCAGTGGCCGCCCCTGCGCCCTGAGCCTCGAGGCCACGGGCTGGCGGGAGCCCCAGGCGGGCAGCCTGCCGGCCTGTGAGGGGGCCGCCCTGGAGCTGGGGGAGGGGATGGGCGGGCCGGCGGTGAACATCAGCCACAACTTGCCGGCGGCGGTGCGCTTCACCAGCAACGGGCTGATCATCGACGGCGGCACCGTGCTGCTGAGCACCGAGGGCACCGATCTGGTGCGCTGCGTTGTGGTGGCCCTGCCCCTCGGGGTCACCCGACTGGGACGGCAGGAGCCGGGCGGCTGCCTGCCGGATCCCCACAGCTGAGCCGCCCGATCCCCCACCACGAGGTTGTGCCATGGCATGGGTGCGTTCGAGCAGGGGCCCCGCAACGGGGCCGGCGGGTTTCTCGCTCGTGGAGCTGCTGGTGGCGATGAGCCTTGGGCTGTTGCTGTGGGGGGTGGTGCTGCAGACCCTGGTGGCCGATGGCCGCCAGGTGGAGCGCCTGGTGCGGCAGGTGCGGGAGCGGGGCCAGCAGCGGCGGGTGCTGGCCCTGCTGCGCGGGGATCTGCAGCGGGCCACCCGGGTGGACCTGGCCCAGGGGACCGGTGCGGCCTGCGCCCTGGGGGGCCGGACTCCGGTGCTGCAGCTGCAGACGCCGGCCGGCCCGATCACCTACACGGTGGGCGGCCCACCGAGCGCCATCTGGCGCCGGCGGGTGCTGATGCGCTGCGGCCCGGCCTTTGGGCTCGACGGTGAACCGAGCGCCGGAGCGGCCCAGAACCGGGTGCTGCTCGATGGGCTCAGCTTGCCGGGGCTGGAGGCCACCGTGGGGGCCGACGGACTGCTGCATCTGCGGCTCCGGCAGGAGTTTGAGCCCTCAGGCGGTGGAGCCCAGAGGATCGAGACGCAGACACGGTTGGGGATACCCTGATCGGGCGGTCAGCCAAGCTGGAGAGCGCTGATGACCAGCGCCAGAGCCTCCTGTTCGTTCATCAGGTTGTAGCTTTCCTGATGTCGAAGAAACCAAAGATAATCCAGTTCTGGCATGTTCAGTTGGCCCACCTCCTGGAAGATCGGCGAGGCGATCGCTGGTTGTGGGGAACGCCACACAAGAGCCTGTGGATTTCCGTCGGTGATGATGGTGCAATAGTTGAGAAGAGGATGGAATGTCCTGATCAGCGGAATGACTTTATACGTGTCACCATGCCAGGCGTTGCTGGGATCGTCTGTCATGAATCTCCGCATCATGATGGCCTCAAACTGATCTCGATTGGACGAGAAGACATCCGTGGGGAAGATGTCATCAATGAGAATGATTGATCGCTCATGAGTGATGAGCAAGGCGTTGCAGAAATCCCGATAGGTCTGCTCCCAGGTGTGAAGGCCATCGAGGAAGACGAGGTCGTACTTGAAGTCTCTCCTGACATCGCAGAAAAAGCTGTCGCTGGTGATCTCGAAGTATTCGATCGCGTCACCCTGTGGTACCGCATCCCTGTCAAACAGGAACTGGGGATCGACGGCGGTCTTGAAGGCAGCGGAGACCTCGAAGAAGGTCTGTCCGGTCTCCACGCCCACTTCCAGATAGCGGGCAGGGGAGGCCATCGCCGCCAGCAGCGTGTTGAGGCGTCTTGCTGATGCGTTGAAGACAGGGTTGGGCTGGGAGGCGGCGGGAGCGTCGGACATGGCTTCAGACTCTGCGAAGGACAGGATCGGCAGGCTTCATGACTGGGGAGGTTCGCATGGATCCTGCTGGCGCCGGGTGTCCACGGCCTGCAGGCAGAACGTTTCGAAATGGCGTATGTAATCCATACGATTGAAGATGCGATGGATGTTGGCCAGGATCGAAGTCTTGAGCCTGTGACGACGCTCAGGATCGTTGCAGAGCTCGCCCACCAGGCGGACATAGTCCTCTGCGCTGGTGGCGATCGGTGGTTCGTCGATACCCATTTCACGGTAGCCGCTGGCAACGACGCGAGAGCGTAAATTCGATCCTTCCAGGGTGACGATGGGAGTGCCGACAAAGCAGGCCTCGAAGAAGGTAATCCCGGATCCATAGTAAATGGGATCGAGCAGCAGATCGAGGCAGTTGCAGAGGGCGTGGTACTCAGCGCGACCCATGAATGCCAATGGGATGCAGCGCTCTCTTGCCGAGGGAGCGGTCCTCGAGAGCCGCTCCAGAAAGAGTCTGGTTCTCGATGGTATCGAGTCTTCCACGAAGACAAAGGCAACCTCCGGATTCGCCTGGGCAATCTTCTCGAGGAGCAGATCAAAATCAGGATGCAGCTTGTGCAGGCCCTGCAGACAGCCCACCAGGGTGTCGCCTGGAGGAAGAAAAAAGTACTCACGGGGCAGTGGTGTGAGACTCAGGCCTGTGTCCTCGAAGTGACAGGGGAGGCTACCGGGCAGCCGGATCAGCATTTCGGTGTACTGCTCTTCAGCGCCTTTCGGCTCAAGTTCCTCGGCGGAGATATAGTAGTCAATCTCACGAATACCCGATGTATGGGGGATTCCCCAGCCTGTGATCTGGATGGGTGCAGTGCATAGAAATGGCAGAATGAATTCATAGGGATTCATCCCGAGATCGGTGAAGAACAGGATGTCCAGTCTTGCGGATACCAGTGTCTTGTAGACAGCGGCATAATCCTCAGACAACTGGATGACTTTCTCGCAGATGGCGTCGAGGCTGTTCCGGACCTTGTCTTGCTTGGAATCTGCCGTGTGAATCAGAACCACTTCGAATTGTTGTCGGTCGAGATGGCGGATCAGGCCGCAGAAGGCGATCGTATTGCTGTGGCCGGAGAAGTGCCGGGAGAGAAAACCGATGCGCAGCCGCTTTCTCCCTCCCGCCGGCGTGGCCTTCGCAGCGGCGACGTGACTCTGGCGGACCTGCTGGAGCAGAGGCTCGCAGAGCCTGCGCATCAGGTCGATGTAGCGCTCCAGCAGCCTGCGGTCGTTCTGGTTGTGATAGGCGAGCTCGAAGGTGTGCGGGATCGCCTCATCACCGACATCCAGCCGCAGATCAGAATTGCTCTCCACCAGCGAGAGCCCATCAAGGAAGTGGCAGCGTGCCTCCTCGATGTCCTCTCGGCTTGCGGGAATCCCCGGCAGCATCAGATGGTGATTGAGATGGTAGATGGCGGAGTGCGGACGCATCGACGCCACCTTCGCGTAGGACGATGCGGCCCCTCTCCAGTCGCCCGTCATCTGCAGGACCCTCCCCCGGCGGCAGTGGTAGACGAACGATTCCGGATCGAACTGCAGCGCCTTGTCGACATACTGAAGGGCCGCCTCATGGCGCCTCATGCGGATCATCACGACGCTCAGGTGTGAGTACACCTTCTCTGCATCGGGGGCAATGCGAAGGGCTCTGCCGAGGCTGGTCACGGCTTGCTCGTTGTCCCCCCGCTCAGAAAGCAGTTCCGCTTCCAGCAGATGCCCTTCAAGGCTGAGGGGAAGCCGGCTCAGCCAGCGCCGCACCACCTCCAGGGCCTCCTGCTCGCGGGCGGTGGCGCGCAGGGACGCCGCCCAGAGACGCCAGACCTCCTCTTCCTCCTCCTGCGGGCCGCTCGCGACCAGTTTCTCAGCGAGTTCCATCACGTCCTCGTGGCGCTGCTCCACACTGAGTGCCTTGAGCCTGCTCAGCAGGGCTGGGAGGAATCCGGGATCCTGCCGCAGGGCACGATCGAGAAACAGCAACGCGGGACGGGGCAGCCCGAGCATCAACAGGCAGCTGCCGATGTTGGCATTGGCTTTCAGACCATAGACCGCATCGGAGCGGAGGAGGGCGAGACATCGGATGGCTTCCCGATAGCGCGCTGACTCGAAATGCTCCTTCGCCTGAAGATAGAATCCCCCGGCCCCGAAGCGATCCTCAGCAGGGGAGATTGCATCGTCAGCCATCGAAGCTCGGCACGGGTGTGTTGAAACGATTCATCGGCTGATGCAGATCTACCCCAGACAATCCGTCGGGTCAGCTTCACCGCGATTGACGGCCAAGGTCTGAGCCTCCCCAGCCATGGGGAGGAAGACCTGACCAGGAGGTTCCCTGTCAGATCGCTTTCGTAGGGGCACAGAGCGTTGTCGGGCAGGATGGACGCCTCAGCAGAAAAAAAGCGGAGGTTTCCCTCCGCTTGATGGCCGTCAGGCCGTGAACCCGCCTCAGGATCAGCTGAAAGCGCAAGTGATTGTGCCGATGTTGGTGGCCCCCGTGTCGCCCTCGATCGTGACGGTGACGGTGCCTGAGGCAGTTGTGGACGTGTCGGTCAGACACTTCACCCCTGCAGCTCCGCTCGTGAAGGTGCGGGTGACCGTTCCGTCGGCGCCGGTGCCGCAGACAACGTCCGCTGCCGCAGGCTGCTGGCCCACGCCGCCGGAGGCCAGGAAGGTGGCGCACTCCTTGCCGAGGCCGAGGGCCTCACCCACGGCGGCACCGGCGGAGGCCGCCGCCCGCGCACCCAGGAAGTTGGGCAGGGCCACAGCGGAGAGGATGCCCACGATCGCCACCACGATCATCAGCTCGATCAGGGTGAAGCCTTGCGCCAGCTTGGACTTCTTCTCGCGCAGGCTGCGCATCAGGGCCAGTTTGGTCTTGGGGGAGATGTTCATTGGAAAAGCTGGGAAGCTCTTGAGTCAGCTCAGTTTATGCACTGAAAATGGCGTCGTCTACGAGGGCTCCGCTGTTACCGATGCAAGGGCACTGTTGTATTTCCTAAGGTTCGGACCCCTTGGCCGGCCTGGGTTCTGAAGGATGGGGGCGTTTGGCGGCGCCGACGGAGTGGCAGCCCTTTCATTGTCCATTACGATCCAATTGGCGCCGGATCTTGTCGAGGTCTAATGGTCCTCTAATGAAACTGATGGGCTTTTCTCGGTTGCCGGGACCGCTTCGCCGTCCTGCCAAGGCGTTTTCGATGCGCCGGCGCCTGCTGGGACTCAGCCTGCTGGCCGTTCTGGGGGGGTATGCCCTTCTGATCGGGGCCACCGCCCTTCTGGCCAGCCAGGAGCGACGCGACCAGCACCGCGCCACCGCCGCCAGTGTGCGCCAGGTGCTCCTCTCGCGTCGGCCCCTGCCCCGCACGCTGGACGAGATCAGTGACGCCCTGGCCCGGCTGATCAGCCCCAACTTCCTCGGCTGGGTCGAGACCGATCAGGGCGTTCCCTATGGCGCGGCCGGCCAGATCAGGCTGTTCTCCATCCCCACCGGCGTGCCGCTGACACGACTGCCGGCCCAGCGGAGCGGCCTTGGCCAGGTGTCCGTGCTGCGGGTCGGGGAGCTCACCTACCTCACCAGTTCGGAGCAGATCCATCTCGGGTCAAGCACGGTTCGCCTCCGCTTCCTGGAGGACATCACCCAGAAGCTGGCCCAGCAGCGGCTGCTGCTGACCCTGCTGATGGTGGCCGCCGGTCTGGCCACCCTGTTCACGGGCTTGTTGCTGCGGCCGGTGCTCGTGCGGGGGCTGGCCCCCCTGCATGACCTCGGTCTGCGCATGCAGGCGATCAGTTCCGACAGCCTCGACAGCCAGCGGGTGGCGGTGGCCGCCCAGCCCCGGGAGCTGGCTCCGATCGCCGAGGCCTTCAACGATCTGCTCGATCGCCTCTCGGCCTCCTGGGAGCGCCAGCGGGGCTTTGCCAACGGCGTGAGCCATGAGCTGCGCACCCCCATCAGCCTGATCCGCAACTACGCCGGGCGCCTGCGGCGCCGCTCGGATGACCTTTCCGACCAGCAGTCCGAGCAGCTGGCGCTGATCGAGGAGGAGGCGGGCCGCATGGGGAAGCTGGTGACGGATCTGCTCGCCCTCACCCGCATCGATGCCAACCGCACCTTGATGCCCTTCGAGCCGTTCGATGTGGCCCAGGCGATCGAGCGGGTTGCGGAGCGGCTGCGCTCGCGCTGTCACGGCCGCCTGCGGATCTGCCCCGGTGCCACCCAGGGGTCGCGCACCTTCGCGCTCGGGGATGCCGACCGCTTTGAGCAGTGCCTGGGGAACCTGATCGAAAACGCCCAGAAGTTCGACCCCAGCGGTGGCCCGATTCAGCTGCGGCTCGATGCCAGCCTCGATCGGGTGGTGGTGCACGTGATGGATACGGGCCCCGGCGTGCCCGACCGGGAGAAAATTCTGATCTTCGAGCGCTTCGGCCGGGGGCGCAACACCGGTGCCATCCCCGGCAGTGGGGTGGGCCTGGCGGTGGTCAGGGCGCTCATGGAGGCGATGGGGGGGAGCGTGTCGGTGGCGGATGGGCCGGAGGGGGGCGCCGATTTCCAGCTGCGCCTCAAGGGCGCGGCTCCCCTTCACGGAGCATGAAGCCCACGCCACGCACCGTCTGGATGAGGGTGGGCAGCCCTTCCGGCTCGAGCTTGCGGCGTAGGTAACGGATATAGACGCCCAGAAGATTCTCGTCGCCGAAGTGGTTTTCGCCCCACACCTCGCGCAGGATCTCCTCGCGCTCCACCACCCGTCCAGTGCCGCGCAGCAGACAGAGGAGCAGGTCGTATTCGCGCACGGAGAGGGAAATCGCCTGGCCCGCACGGATCACCTCCCGGGTGGCGGTGTTCACCGTGAGGTCGGCGCAACGCAGGAGATCGGATTCGGCCATGCCGCGCCAGTAGGCGGAGCGCCGCAGCTGGGCGCGGATGCGGGCCAGCAGCTCCTCGATGGAGAAGGGTTTGAGGATGTAATCGTCGGCCCCCGAATCGAGCGCTTCGACACGGTCACGGATGTCGTCGCGGCAGGTGAGCATCAGGACGGGGGTGATGTCACCGCTGGAGCGCAGCCGCCGGCAGATCTCGACGCCGCTGAAATCGGGCAGTGTCCAGTCAAGCAGCACCAGATCGGTGCTGGCGTCCCTGAGGTGCATCAGCGCGCCTTGGCCATCTTCGGCTTCGGTGACGTCGTAGCCCTCGCAGTTGAGTTCCCCGGCCAGGAACGTGCGCATGCGCTGGTCATCTTCGACAATCAATAGCCGCGACTGGGACGTGGCCTCCGCCATCCTCAGCGGGGTGGTCCTTCCTTCAGCATGAAGCCGACGCCGCGCACCGTCTGGATCAGGGTGGGCTGGCCGGCCGGCTCGAGTTTGCGGCGCAGGTAGCGGACGTAGACATCAAGGAGATTGTCGTCACCCAGCCAGTTCTCACCCCAGAGCGCATCGAGGATGGCGCGGCGCTCCTGCACCTGATTGGGGTGCCGCAGCAGATGCATCAGCAGATCGAACTCCTTGGCCGTGAGGTGAATCGACTCTCCGCCCCGGGCCACTTCCCGGCTGGCGGGATTCACTTCCAGATCCGCCATCCGCAGCAGGCCGCCTTCCTGTTCATCGATGCCGCTGCGACGCAGGCGGGCCCGCACCCGGGCCAGCAGTTCCTCGATCGAGAACGGCTTGATCAGGTAGTCGTCGGCGCCGGAATCGAGCGCCTCCACCCTTTGCTGCACCTCATCCCGGGCGGTGAGCATCAGGACGGGGGTGGAGATGCCGCCTTTGCGCATCCGCCGACACACCTCGACGCCGCTGAAATCGGGCAGGTTCCAGTCGAGCAGCACCAGATCCCAGGTCTGGCTGCGGATCCGGCCCAGGGCCTGCTGGCCGCAGGAGGCTTCTTCACACTCGTAGCCCTCGACCGCCAGCTCGGAGGTGAGGAAACCGCGCATTTCAGGGTCGTCGTCGACGATCAGGAGGCGGGCGCTGGTCATCTGATCGGGAAGGCTGAATGACGCTCGGCCACGATGGAAGTCAGCACTCTGGAGTTGAGTGGCGCATAGAAGCACATTATACCAGCGTGAGAATTCACCTGCAAGCTCACCTACAGGCTCTCTTGCAACTCGGTAGGAATCCCATTGGATCCCTGCCACCTTCCGGGTGATCAGGTGAGCACAGCCCGAAGCCGTCGCCCGTGGTCTGCCTTGACGCCGGAGCCGCCAGAGGCATGAGTTTCGCTGGATTTAACGGGTGCCACAGTTGGCTGCCAGAGTTATCGGCGGCCATGCTGATCCGCCGACCAACACATCGATTACAGACCCGGGGCACAACGTTACTCTTCTGTCGTTCCCCATCCGCGCCCGTTCCAGCGCGGATGCGCACCCATCCGGGCCTTGCCCGTCCACTTGTGATACCGAAGTCCACTGGTCAGACCGACATGGAGGTCAGTCGGATCGGGGACGCCCCCCGAGTCGTAGGCCCCACGCTCGCGGAGCGGATGGCGCGCTGGGGCCTGGCGATCGTGGTCGTCTACGGGCTGATCGCCCTGGCCACCCCGCTGCTGGTGCATGGGGGCCTGCTCAGCGATCCCAATGCGGGCCTGGAGAATCCCATCTACGCACCGCCCTCCTTCGGTCACTGGTGCGGCACCGATCGCCTCGGCCGCGACGTCTGCGTGCGCACGCTCTCCGGCAGCAGCGTCGCCCTGCAGGTGGTGCTGAGCGCCCTGGTGCTCGCCCTCGCCATCGGCGTTCCCCTCGGCATGGTGAGCGGCTACCTGGGCGGCGGGGTTGATCGCCTGCTGGTGCTGGTGATGGACACCCTCTACACCTTGCCGGTGCTGCTCCTTTCCGTCGTGCTCGCCTTCCTGCTGGGCCGGGGCCTGCCCAATGCCGCCGCCGCCCTCTGCGTGGTCTACGTCCCCCAGTACTTCCGGGTCGTACGCAACCAGTCGGCCCAGGTGAAGGCGGAGCTGTTCATCGAGGCGGCCCGCTCCCTGGGGGCCGGCCCTGCCTGGATCCTGCGCCGCTACCTGTTCCGCAACGTGATCACCTCGGTGCCGGTGCTGCTCACCCTCAACGCCGCCGACGCCGTTCTGGTTCTCGGGGGTCTGGGGTTCCTCGGCCTCGGCCTGCCGGAGACGATCCCCGAATGGGGCAGCGACCTGCAGCAGGCTCTGACCGCCCTGCCGACCGGCATCTGGTGGACCGCCCTGTTCCCGGGACTGGCCATGTTCGTCCTGGTGCTTGGCCTCTCGTTCCTGGGCGAGGGTCTGGAGAACTGGCTGAGCGGCGTTCCGGCCGGTGAGCGCGGCTGAAACCCTCCGGGCCGGCACCGACTGCCTGGGGTAGCGTTCCAGTGAATGGTGGCTCCGGCGATGCCCTGGTGGTTGGATCTGGCCCTGCTGGCCCTGGCCGTTGTCCTCTGGGTGAAGGCGGGCAACACGCCCGATGACGTCTGGAGCGTCTTCCAGAAGTTCCTGGCCTTCGTGGCCGTGCTGGTGGTGCTCCTCGGCGGCCGCCAGCTGCTGCTCGAAATCCTGGCCCTGGGGCTCACCTTCTGGCTGCCGAGCGCCTCCCGCTTCGATGGCGGTCCCCTCAACAGCGAAGCCGCACGTTCCGGGGAAGCTCCTCGAGGATGGCGCCTTCCGGGCTGAGGGCCGGATAGGGGCGCCCCTCGCGCCGGCACCAGGCGGCCACGTCCGGGTAGGCCCACTCGAACAGCAGCCGGTTGTATTGCTCCGGCACCAGCCCTTCGCCCCGGAACGGCAGGCAGCCCTTCACCTGCCGCTGCCGCAGCGCCTCGAACAGCAGGATCGCGGTCGCCACCGACACGTTGAGCGACTGCACCATGCCCACCATCGGAATCACGATCGCCTGGTCGATCGCCGCGGCCGTCTCCTCGCCCAGCCCCCACTTCTCCGCCCCCAGCACGAAGGCCGTGGGCCCGGTGAAGTCACAGTCGCGGTAGTCCACCGCCCGGGCCCCCAGGTGGGTCCCGTAGAGCCGGAAGCCGCCGGCCCTGAGCTGGGCGATGGCGTCGCTGCTGCTCCGGTGCCGGTGCAGCGCCACCCACTTCTGGCTGCCCAGGGCCGTGCTGTTGAAGGTGGGCGTGCGCCCCGGGAGGCTGACGGCATGGGCTTCGAGCACCCCCACCGCATCGCAGCTGCGCAGGATCGCCGAGAGGTTGTGGGGCTTGTCCACCTGCTCCAGCAGCAGCGTCAGATCCCCCATGCGGCGATCGAGCACCGCGCGCAGGCGCTCGAAGCGGCGGGGCAGCAGCGGCATCGGCGTGGCAAAACGCCATCATCGGCGTTGCCCTCCCTGTCCCCCGCGCCGCGTCCGCCATGGCCAGCCCGGTTGTCGCCGACTCCGGACGCCCTTTCGACCGTCGCGTCTACGCGATGGTGGCCCACATCCCCCCCGGCCAGCTGGCCACCTACGGCCAGGTCGCCGAGCTGATCGGGGCCTGGGGCTGCGCCCGCCAGGTGGGCTGGGCCCTGCGGCGCCTGCCCCTGCCCTCCGAGGTGCCCTGGCACCGGGTGGTGAACGCCCAGGGGCGCATCGCCATGAGCCCCGGCCGCGAGGGCAGCGACTGGATGCAGCGGGAGCTGCTGCTGGCCGAGGGGATCGCCGTGGCCCCCGACGGGCGCCTGCCCCTGGCCCGGCACCGCTGGCATCCGCCCGCCACCCTCCTGCCGGAGGCCGGCGACGCCTGGACCCCTGAGCCCCCTGGCCCAGCCAGGCGGTCCTGTACAAAGGATTGATCCGTCCCGGGAGTCCGCCGATTCACGCCAGCGACGTCGTCCCCGGCCTGGCCTCACGGCAGCTGGCCTGGCAGGTGCTGCAGGCGGTCGCGGCCGGTGCCTACGCCGACGCCGCCCTGGAGAGGGAGCTGGCCTCCCTGGCCCGCGCCGGCGGTGGTCTCTCGCCCGCCGACCGCGCCCTGGCCACCGAGATCGCCTACGGGGCCATCCGCCAGCGGCTGCTGCTGGACACCTGGATCGACGCCCTCGGCAAGGTGAGCGCCCTGCGCCAGCCCCCGGCCCTGCGCTGGCTGCTGCACGTGGGGCTCTACCAGCTCCTGTTCAGCGACCGGGTGCCGGCGGCGGCGGCGGTGAGCACCACGGTGGCGCTGGCCAAGCGCGCCGGCCTGGCCAAGCTGGCGCCGGTCGTGAACGGGATGCTGCGCTCCCTGCTGCGGCGGCGCGAGGGGCCGGCCGGCACCGGACCCTGCCACGACCCCTGGGACGGGCTGGCGCTGCCGGCAGACCCCGCCGCCGCCCTGGCCGTGCGCCGCTCCCTGCCCCCCTGGCTCGCCGCCGGGCTGCTCGACTGGCTGCCGCCGGATCGGGCCGAGGCCTTCGCCCTGGCCTGCAACGCGGTGCCCCCCCTCGACCTGCGGGTCAATGGCCTGCGCAGCAGCCGGGACGCGGTGCTGGCGCGCTTCACGGACACCGGCGTGGCCGCCCGCGCCTTGCCCGGTACCCCCCACGGCCTCACCCTGTTGGAGCGGGTGGGCGATCCCCGCGAGCTGCCGGGCTACGACGAGGGGCTCTGGTGCGTGCAGGACCGCAGCGCCCAGGCCATCGCCCCCCTGCTCGACCCCCGACCCGGCCAGCGGATCCTCGATGCCTGCGCCGCCCCGGGGGGCAAGAGCACCCACCTGGCGGAGCTGATCGGCGACCGGGGCGAGGTGTGGGCGCTGGATCGCTCCGAAGCCCGGCTGCGGCGGCTGGATCGCAACGCCGAGCGGCTGGGGCTCACCACGATCCGCTCCCTGGCCGCCGACGCCACCGGCCTCGGGGAGCTGAAGCCCCACTGGCGGGGCAGCTTCGAGCGGATTCTCCTGGATGCCCCCTGCTCGGGGCTCGGCACCCTGGCCCGCCACCCCGACGCCCGCTGGCGGATCACCCCCGACGCCATCGACGGACTGGTGATTCTGCAGCGCCAGCTCCTGGAGGCGATGCTGCCGCTGCTCGCCCCCGGCGGCCGGCTCCTCTACGCCACCTGCACGGTGGAGCCGCGCGAGAACGCCACCCTGATCGCCGCACTCCTGGCGGCCCATCCGGACTGGACCCTGGTGGAGGAGCGTCAGTGGTGGCCCACCCCCGCCGTGGCGGAGAGCGGCGGCGGCGACGGCTTCTACGCTGCGCTGCTGCGGGGGCCTGGGGCGTCGCCGGAGGACTGAGGCGCTCAGGGGGGTGGCGGCGGGGCGGCGACGGGCGGCGGCGGCGGCAGGGGGGCGGCGGGTTCCGGCGGTGGGGGCGGGGGCACGGCCGCGTCGCGGGAGCGGGGCGCGGCGACGGGATTGTTCGGCGGCACCGACTGGGTCGGCTCGGACGGGGAGGGCAGCTGTTCGGTGGGGGGCTCCCGGTCGGGGGGATCGGTGCGGCTGGGCTCCTGCACCGGCGGCTGCCAGCGCGGGGTCTCGCGGCTGCCGCTGTCCTCCGGTCGGGCGTCGCGCTCGGCGTTCTTCCTGGCCGGCACCGGTTTGAAGCTGCCGGTGAGCGCCGGCTTGGGCGGGAACGCCTCCACCGGCATCCCCTTGGTGACCGGTTCCATGAAGGTCCGCCAGGCATAGGTGGCCAGCACGCTGGTGGTACCCGTCTCCCGGTTGTTGTCGTACCCCAGCCAGACGCCGGTGGTGAGCTGGGGGATGGAGCCGATGAACCAGAGATCCCGCCCCCCTTCGGAGGTGCCGGTCTTGCCGGCCACCGCCCGGTCGGCCAGGGCGGCGCCGCCGCCGGTGCCGCCCTGCACCACCTTCTGGAGCATCCAGACCATCGCGTCGGCGATGTCGCTGCTCACCGCCCGGGTGCCGCGGGGGCCGTTGGCCCGGCGGGACCAGAGCAGTTCCCCCTCCGGCCCGTAGATCTCCTCGAAGGGCAGTGGCTGGATGTACACGCCGCGGTTCACCAGCGCTGCGTAGGCCGCCGTCATGTCGAGCACCGTCTGCTCGTTGGCGCCGATCGCCATCGACAGATAGCGCCCCAGTTCCCGGTGGATGCCGAGGCTCTTGGCGGTGGCGATCACCGGGTCGTAGCCCAGCTTCTGGAGCAGCCCCACCGCCACGATGTTGAGGGAGTTCTGCAGGGCCGTGGCCAGGCTCACCCGGCCCATGTAGCGGTTGCCGAAGTTCTTGGGGCAGTAGCTGCCGAAGCAGCGGGCCGAATCGAGAACCGTGTCCTCCGGCTTCATCCCCAGCTTGAGGGCCGTCAGGTAGACGAACAGCTTGAAGGTGGAGCCCGGGGAGCGCAGCGCCTGGGAGGCCCGGTTGAACTGGGTCTTCTCCCAGTCCTTGCCGCCCACCATCGCCCGCACCAGCCCCGTGCCGGGTTCCATGGCCACCAGGGCCCCCTCCATGCTGCCGGTGGCGTAGGAGTCGATCGTCTTCTGGGCCTCCGCCTGCCAGGCCGCATTCAGACCGCTGCGGATCGTGAGGCCGCCCACCTCCAGCTGCTCCTTGCTGAGCACCTTGGGCAGTTCCTGCTCCAGCCAGCTGGTGTACCAGGGAGCCGGGTTGTAGAAGTACTTCGGCTCCGCCGGTTTCAGCGCCAGGGGGGCGGCCTCGGCCCGCTGCAGCTGCCCATCGTCGATGAAGCCCGCCTCCCGCATGCGCTGCAGCACGATCGAGCGCCGCCGCAGCGCCACCTCCGGATTCACCAGAGGCGAATAGACCGAAGGGGCCGGCGGCAGGCCGGCGATCAGGGCGGCCTCCGGCAGGGTGAGCTGGTCGGGGCGTTTGGAGAAGTAGATCCAGGCGGCATCGGAGACGCCATAGGCGCTGGAGCCGAGGTACACGTAGTTGAGGTACTGCTCGAGGATCTGCGCCTTGCTCAGCTGGCGCTCGATCTTTCCGGCCAGGGCCGCTTCCTTCAGCTTCCGCATGATCGTGCGGTCCTGGCTCAGGAACACGGTGCGGGCCAGCTGCTGGGTGATCGTGCTGGCGCCCTCCTCCACGGCGCCCTGCTGGAGGTTGCGCAGCAGGGCGCGGCTGATCCCGAGCAGATCGATGCCGTCGTGCTGGTAGAACCGCCGGTCCTCGGCGGCCACGAAGGCGCGCTGGATCAGCAGCGGCATCTTGCCGGCGGGCAGTTTCTCGCGGGTGGCCGGCCCCTTCTTGAGCACCACCTGGCCATCGGAGGAGAGGATCGTGATCGTCCCCGGCCGGTTGAAGGTGGTGATGCGGGCCGCATCGGGCAGCATCCCGTCGAGGCCGCGCACCAGGGTCGTCTGCCCCAGGGCCACGAGTCCGCCGGCGGCGGTGGCCGCCAGGGCCGGCACGAGCAGGCGCCAGCCAGAGGGTCGAGAAGGCCGCCTGGGCGGTGGCTCACCGGGTTGCCGCGGGCCGGTGGTGGCCGTGGACAGGCCCACCCTGGTCATGGCAGCGGTGCCGTCAGCGCAGCGATGCGGGTGAGGTCACTGTGGCCGATCGCCAGGGCGGTGACAAGCATCCCCAGCACGAGGAAGGGCTGGGCGCTGGCCTGGTACTTCACATCGAAGGCGACGGGATCGCGCAGCAGCCAGATGTCCTGGAAGGTGATCTGGGGAATGATCAGCAGCACCAGCAGCACGGCGGCGAAGTGCTGGCCGATGGCGATCAGCACGGCCACCATCGCCAGCTGGAAGATGTCGATCATCCCGGCGCTGATCCAGCTGGCCCGCTGGATGCCGAACACCACCGGCAGCGACTGAAGGCCCAGGACCCGGTCCCCTTCAACGCTCTTGAAGTCGTTGACGACGGCGATCCCCAGCCCCGCCAGGCTGTAAGCCAGGGTGAGCAGGGCCGTGCTCCAGGTGAGCTGGCCGAACAGGGCCTGGCCGGCCCACCAGGGCAGGGCGATGTAGCTGGCGCCCAGGGCGTAGTTGCCTAGCCAGCCGTTCTGCTTCAGCTTCAGCGGAGGCGCCGAATAGATGTAACTGACGAACGAGCCACCCAGGGCCAGCAGCAGCAGCACCGGCGTGGTGTGGCCGGCCCAGACGTCCAGGCCCCAGGCCACCGCCAGCCCGGCCAGCAGCAGCACCACGATCTGGAGACGCACCTGGCCCAGGGGAATGGCCCCGGAGGGAATCGGCCGGTAGGGCTCGTTGATCGCGTCGATCTCGCGGTCGTAGTAGTCGTTGATGGTCTGGGTGTAGCCGGCCAGCAGGGGCCCGCTCATCAGCATGCAGGCCACCGACGCCCCCACCTCCGGCAGGGTCCAGTGGAAGTTGCCGGAGGCCGCCGCCCCGCAGATCACCCCCCAGATGAGGGGGATCCAGGTGACGGGCTTCATCAGCTGCAGCCGGATCTTCCAGATGTTGGAGGTGCCCGCGGCGCCCTTCATCCCGAGCAGCTGCCGGGCGCCACCGGAAACGCCTGGGGAGCCGGCGCTGGTTTCGGGGCTCTGGCTCATGGGTGGGCCGTCTCAGGCAGGGGTGATTTCGTCGTCGAAGAACCAGGTGGTGGTGCCGCCGCTGAGCTCCACCACCACACCGATGCCGGTGCCGTCGGTGACACGGAAATCCTTCACCGTGCCGGTGGCATCGGCCTTGAGGGCGGCCACCAGACCGGCCGGGATCCGATCGCGCACGCGGGTCACCCGCACCTTCGAACCGATGGTGATGCCAGCCTGGGCCATGTCCGGCGCGATTAGAAAGTCGCGCAACCCTAACAGCGAACCCGTGGTAGCCAAGCGGATCATCCCCTGTCTCGACGTGGCCGACGGCCGGGTGGTGAAGGGGGTCAATTTCGTCGGGCTGCGCGATGCCGGCGACCCGGTGGAACTGGCCTGCCGCTACAGCGCCTCCGGGGCCGACGAACTCGTCTTCCTCGACATCGCCGCCAGCCACCAGGGCCGCGCCACCCTGGTCGACATGGTGCGCCGCACCGCCGAGGCGGTGACGATCCCCTTCACGGTGGGCGGCGGCATCGTCAGCGTCGAGGGCATCACCGAGCTGCTGCGGGCCGGCGCCGACAAGGTGAGCCTCAATTCCTCGGCGGTCCGCACCCCCGAGCTGGTGACGGCCGGCGCCGATCGCTTCGGCTGCCAGTGCATCGTGGTGGCCATCGACGCCCGCCGCCGGCCCACCGCCGGCGAGGAGCCCCCCGGCTGGGACGTGTTTGTCAAGGGGGGGCGGGAGAACACCGGCCTCGATGCGGTGGCCTGGGCCCGGCGGGTGGTGGAGCTCGGGGCCGGGGAGATCCTGCTCACCTCCATGGACGGCGACGGCACCCAGGCGGGATACGATCTGGCCCTGACCCGGGCGGTGGTGGAGGCCGTGGAGGTGCCGGTGATCGCCTCCGGAGGCGCCGGCTGCATCGACCACATCGCCGCCGCCCTTGAGGTCGCCGGGGCCTCGGCCGCCCTGCTGGCCTCCCTGCTCCATGACGGGGTCCTCACCGTCGAGGAGATCAAGACCGACCTGTTGCAGCGGGGCCTGCAGGTGCGGCCCCTGCTGACGGCCCTGGCGGCGGGCTGAACCGCCCAGGACAGCGGCGATCGCACCGCCTCCTTCACCCGCCGTAACATTGAGAAACGTTTGTGGTATCCGGTGCATCGGTGAACGCCTTCCTGCTGCTGCCGACGCCCCTGTTCACCGTCATCGCGCTGGTGGTGGTGGTGGTGGTGATCGCGCTGGTGGCCTGGGCGCTCCAGCTGATGCAGGCCGCCAACGACCGCCGCGAGTTCTCCCTGATGCTCGCCGGCTGCATGGTCTGTTCGGCGGCGGTGGGCCTGGCCACCGTGATGGTGCTCACCTTCACCAGCCCAGTGCGGCTTGAGGCCCGTGGTCTGGTGGCCCCCGAGCAGGAGGTGTCAGGCGTCAGCCTGGATGCGATCGTGCTGCCCTGGGACGACTCCCTGACCCTGCAGGGCGAGGGCTGAGGCCCGGTCCCGCCGCCCCCCATTCCGCCCCACTTTGGCCACCGTTGATCCCCGGCAGATCAGCGATCTGTTCGACACCATCGCGCCCCGCTACGACCAGCTGAACGATCTGCTCAGCCTGGGGCTGCACCGTCTCTGGAAGCGGCAGGCCCTGCTCTGGTTGCGCCCCCGCCCCGGCCAGCGCCTGCTGGACCTCTGCTGCGGCACCGGCGACCTGGCCCTGCTGCTGGCCTCCCGCGTCAGGCCCGGCGGGCTGGTGCTGGGCCTGGATGCGGCCGCCGCTCCGCTAGCCATCGCCCAGCGTCGGGCGGAGCGCCAGCCCTGGCTGCCCGTGCAGTGGCAGCAGGGCGATGCCCTGGCCACCGGCCTGGCCGACGGCTGGGCGGACGGGGCGGTGATGGCCTACGGCCTGCGCAACCTGGCCGATCCCGCCGCCGGTCTGGTGGAGTTGCGGCGCCTGCTGCGCCCGGGTGGTCGGGCGGTGGTGCTGGATTTCAACCGGCCCGATCCGGCCTCGGCCCCGGCGGCGTTCCAGCGCTTCTACCTGCGCCGCCTGGTGGTGCCGGCCGCCCGTGCCGTGGGCCTGCCCGAGCAGTACGCCTGGCTGGAGGAGAGCCTGGCCCGCTTCCCCACCGGCCGGGCCCAGGAGGAACTGGCCCGCTCCGCCGGCTTCACCACGGCCCGCCACCGTCCCCTGGCCGGCGGCCTGATGGGGTTGCTGGAGCTGCAGGCCTGAGGCGCCCCCGGCGGCCTGGCCGTCGCGATCGCTGATCACCGATCTGGCAGCATCAAGCCGACTTCCCTGCCGTCCTGGCCCGTACCCGACCGGCGCACCATGCTCTTCCAGGACATCATCGCCAGCCTCAACCGGTTCTGGGCCGACCAGGGTTGCCTGATCCTGCAGCCCTACGACACGGAGAAGGGTGCCGGCACCATGAGCCCCCACACCGTGCTGCGGGCGATCGGCCCGGAGCCCTGGGCGGTGGCCTACCCCGAGCCCTGCCGGCGTCCCACCGACGGCCGCTACGGCGACAACCCCAACCGGGCCCAGCACTACTTCCAGTACCAGGTGCTGATCAAGCCCTCCCCGGATGCGATCCAGGAGACCTACCTGGCCTCCCTCGAAACCCTGGGCATCCACGCCGCTGACCACGACATCCGCTTCGTGGAGGACAACTGGGAATCCCCCACCCTCGGCGCCTGGGGCGTGGGCTGGGAGGTGTGGCTCGACGGCATGGAGGTGACCCAGTTCACCTATTTCCAGCAGTGCGGCGGCCTCGACTGCCGGCCGGTGTCGATCGAGATCACCTACGGCCTGGAGCGGCTGGCGATGTACCTCCAGGACGTGGAGAGTATCTGGGACCTGCGCTGGAACGGCGAGCGCAGCTACGGCGACATCTGGCTGCCGTTCGAGAAGGGGCAGTGCACCTACAACTTCGAGGCCTCCAACCCTGAACGCCTGCTGCAGCTGTTCGCCCTGCATGAGGCCGAGGCCGCCGATCTGGTGGCGGCCGGGCTGCCGGCTCCGGCCCTCGACCACGTGCTCAAGTGCAGCCACACCTTCAACCTGCTGGAGGCCCGCGGCGTGATCTCGGTGACCGAGCGCACCGCCACCATCGGCCGCATCCGCCACCTGGCGCGCCAGGTGGCCGAAGCCTGGCTGGAGGAACGCCGCGCCCTGGGCTTCCCCCTGCTGGACGAACCGCCGGCGTGAAGCCCACCCTGCTGGTGGCGGTGCTGGTGCTCGGCGCCTTCCAGGCCGGCCGCCTCACCGAGCGGGCCATCTGGCCCTGCCGGCTGCGGCCCCTTGCCGCCCTGGTCGCCCCCCTGCTGGGTCAGGAGCTGCCCAGCCCCCAGCTCTGTGAGCTGATGCTCAAGCTGCCGAGTTTCTGAGGCGGACGGGCCCCCGGGCTCAGGGTGCCGTTGGCGTGGGCTGGGTGACCGGTGCGGTGGCCACCGCGGTGCCCCTCGGTGCGCCGCCGAAGAAGAACTTCACACCGATTTCGATGCCGTTCATGTTCACGGAAAAGCCGTTGGCCTGCTGGTCCCCGTTGTTCCATCTCAGGCCCATGTAGCGCCAGGACAGGTTGAGATCGGTGTTGTCGCCGACCGCATAGCCCAGGCCCACCTGGGCATTGCCGCTGAGGTCCTGCTGGCCGCCCAGGCCGAAGCCGCCCACGTCGGCGCGGGCAAAGGCCCGCAGCCGCGGCGAGAGGAAGACGGTGGCCTGGGTGCCCACCAGGGGCTGCACCCAGGTCCGCTGAAAGTTGCGAGTGGGCTCCAGCAGGGTGCGTCCGAAGGGGCCGTCGAGGGTGGCGGCCAGGTTCAGGCGGCCATCGATCAGCCGGATGCCGGCGTAGGGGATCACTGAGTAGGCCCCGGGCTTGCCCAGGGCCGATTCCCGCTCGCCGAACCGGTAGCGGAGGGCGACGTCGTAGATCCCCAGGGTCTGGCCCACATCGGCGGTGCTGGTGAACAGCTGCCGGGGGCCGACCAGGCGCCCCGCAGAGTCGCCCAGGCTGGTGTACCAGAGGTCGGCCTGCAGGCCCACCCGGTTCTTTTCGATGCTGCCGCGACCGGAGGCGGCGAACCGCAGCACCTCGAGGATCTGCCCCAGGTCCTGCTGCACCTCGGCCTCCTGCCCCCGGATGGTGGTGGTGGCGGTGGTGCGCAGCGGCGCAAAGCCATACAGCTCGACGGTGCCGCTCCAGGGGGGGGCGGAGGGGGCGGCCGGGGCCGACTCCCCAGGGGCCGGCTCCGCCTGGGCGGTCTCCAGCGCCGCCGCATCCGCCGGGGCCGCGGACGGCAGGCGCAGCTCCTGGCCGATCCAGGTGGCCTCCGGCGCGCGGCCCCGGGCCGGGTCCGCCAGGCTCGCTGCCGGCCACAGGGCCGGCAGCACCAGGGCCAGGCTGGCCAGGACAGGCAGCGGGCGGGGCTTGCTCTCGTTCATGGGGAGGGGAGGGGAGGTCAGGACGTTCAGGCCCGGAGGCTGGTCCGGGGATGTTCGCCGAACAGGCTGCGGTAATCGCGGGCGAAGTGCCCCGCGTTCATGAATCCCCACTGAGCGGCCAGCTGGGAGATCGTCGTGGCCTGCGGATCGGCCGCCAGCAGGGCCTGCCGCACGCCGTGCAGGCGGCGGATCTTGAGGTAGGCCATCGGGCCCATCCCCAGGTGCTCCCGGAACCCCTGCAGCAGGCTGCGCCGACCGGCCACGACCTGGCGGCAGAGCCCATCGAGGCTGATCGGTTCGTGGGGATGCTCCGCCATCCAGGCCTGGGCAGCCTTCACCAGCTCGATCCGGGCCGGCGGCCGGGCCAGCCGCTCCCCGTGGCCAGTGTGGTGCACCAGGGCCTCCACCAGCAGGGGCACCAGATCCCCGCCCAGCCGTCGGCGGATCGCCGGATCCGCCATCAGGGCCGGCGACCGCTCGGCAAGGCGGAAGATCCGGCGCAGGCAGGCCCTCACCCCCTCGAAGCGCAGCGGATCGATCACCTGCCAGTTGACTCCCTCCAACGGCTCCTCCAGCCCCGGTCCGCCCAGATCCCGGGCCCACTGCAGGAACGTGTCCCGATCCAGGCTCAGCAACGCCAGGCTGCAGCGCTCGGGGGTGGTGAGGTGGATCTCCCCGTCGGCGGCCAGGCCGAAGAACGCCGTGGCCGGCAACTCCAGACCGTGGGAGCGCATCACGGGCCGGGCCGGGGTCTCCTCCAGGTCGAGGGCGATCAGCTGGCGGCCGCTGGGTTTGGCCCCACCCCCGTGCAGGGGCCGATCGAAGCGCAGGCGCAGGATCTGGAGCGCACCCAGGTCGAGGGCCAGCAGCTCGCTGCTCAGACGGCCGCCGGCGAGCTGGGTGAGCTGCACGGGCAGCAGGGGGCTGAGCACCCCCTCCAGGCGGGCGATGTCCTGGACGGACCGGGAGACGGGAGCGGCGGAACCGCACTTTTTGAGTGTTCGGATCGCTCCGCTCTGTGCATCCTTTGGGGGCGTGTCCTCCGGATCCGTGGCGACCGTCACGTGACAACTGGGGGCCTGAGCCCTCCTCTTTACCCCACTCCTCACCCGCCGGGTGTTCTCCGCCATGCCCAACGGCCAGCCCAACATCCTCATCCTCTGGGGCGATGACATCGGCCAGAGCAACCTCAGCTGCTACAGCGATGGCCTGATGGGGTACCAGACCCCCAACATCGACCGGGTCGCCAGGGAGGGCGGCCGCTTCATCCACTACTACGCCGAGCAGAGCTGCACCGCCGGCCGGGCGGCCTTCATCTCCGGCCAGAGCGTGTTCCGCACCGGCCTCAGCAAGGTGGGGCTGCCGGGCGCCGAGCTGGGCTACCGCGCCGAGGATCCCACCATCGCCGAACTGCTGCAGCCGCTGGGCTACCGCACCGGCCAGTTCGGCAAGAACCACTTCGGCGACCGTGACGAGCATCTGCCGACGATGCACGGCTTCGACGAGTTCTTCGGCAATCTGTACCACCTCAACGCCGAGGAGGAGCCCGAGCTGCCCGACTATCCGAAGCCGGAGGACTTCCCCGATTTCCAGAAGAACTTCGGCCCCCGCGGCGTGCTGCACTGCTGGGCCAACGGCGACGGCACCCAGCGGATCGAGAACACCGGTCCGCTCACCAAGAAGCGGATGCAGACCTGTGATGAGGAGTTCCTCGCCGAGGCCAAGCGCTTCATCCGTGATGCTGTGGCCTCCGGTCAGCCCTTCTTCGTGTGGTTCAACACCACCCACATGCACTTCCGCACCCATGCCCGTCCCCAGGACATCGGCCAGTCGGGGCGGTGGCAGTCGGAGTACCACGACGTGATGATCTATCACGACAACTGCATCGGAGACATGCTCGACCTGCTCGATGAGCTGGGCATCGCCGATGACACGATCGTGATGTACAGCACCGACAACGGGCCGCACATGAACAGCTGGCCCGACGCCGGCATGACGCCGTTCCGCAACGAGAAGAACTCCAACTGGGAAGGGGCCTACCGGGTGCCGGCCCTGGTCCGCTGGCCTGGGAAGATCGCCCCGGGGACCCTCTACACCGGCATCGTCAGCCATCTCGACTGGCTGCCCACCCTGCTGGCGGCGGCCGGCGAACCCCAGATCAAGGAGAAGCTCCTGGAGGGCCACACGGTGGGCTCCAAGACCTTCAAGATCCATCTGGATGGGTACAACATGCTCGACTACTGGACCGGCCAGAGCGACAAGAGCCCCCGGGTGGAGTTCTTCTACTTCTCCGACGACGGCGATCTCACCGGCCTGCGCTACGACAACTGGAAGTTCGTGTTCATGGAGCAGCGCGCCACCGGCACGCTGCAGGTCTGGGCCGAGCCCTTCACGCCGCTGCGGGTGCCGAAGATCTTCAATCTCCTCACCGATCCCTACGAGCGGGCCGACATCACCTCCAACACCTACTGGGACTGGATGCTGGACCACGCCTTCGCCCTGGTGCCGGCCCAGGTGATCGCGGGGCGGTTCCTGGCCACGTTCCAGGACTTTCCGCCCCGCCAGAAGGCGGCCAGCTTCTCACTGGAGGATGTGATCGCCAAGATGACCGCCGCCGCCAGCGGCGGCCACTGAGGGGCTCGCCGCTGCCGCCCCCGCCATGACCCCGGAGCGCTCCCCCTCCCCGACGCGATCCGCTCCGGCCCCCCGGCCGGGGCGCCCGCCGGCGCGGGACATGGTCTGGATTCCCGAGGGCTCCTTCCTGATGGGCTCCGACCACCACTACCCGGAGGAGGCCCCGGCCCACCGGGTGACGGTGGGGGGCTTCTGGATCGACCGCACCCCGGTCACCAACGCCCAGTTCCAGAAGTTCGTGAAGGCCACGGGGCACATCACCCTGGCGGAACGGCCGGCCGATCCGGCCGACTATCCGGGTGCCCTGCCGGAGCTGCTGGCCCCGGCCTCGATCGTGTTCGTGCCGCCGCCGGGGCCGGTCGGCACGGGCGATCCCTACCGCTGGTGGCAGTATCTGCCGGGGGCCTGCTGGCGCCACCCCGAAGGACCGGGCAGCTCCATCCGGATGCGGGAGCACCATCCCGTGGTGCACGTGGCCCACGGGGACGCGGCGGCCTACGCCGCCTGGGCCGGCAAGCAGCTGCCCAGCGAGGCCGAGTGGGAGCGGGCCGCCCGCGGCGGCCGGGAGGAGGGTGAGTTCGCCTGGGGGGACGCGCTGCACCCCGGCGGCCGGCCCATGGCCAACACCTTCCAGGGGGACTTCCCGCACCACAACAGCCTCCTCGACGGCTGGGAGCGCACCTCGCCGGTGGGGTCCTTCCCGCCCAACGGGTACGGCCTGCTCGACATGATCGGCAACGTCTGGGAGTGGACCGACGACTGGTACGGCGTCCATGCCGCCGCGGTCGACAACCCCGAAGGGTGTTGCCGGGAGGCCAGCATCGATCCGGGCTCCCAGCACGGGCACCAGCCGCGCAAGGTGGTGAAGGGTGGCTCCTTTCTCTGCGCCCCCAGCTACTGCCGGCGCTACCGGCCCGCCGCGCGCATGGCCCAGGGGATCGACACCTCCACCTGCCACATGGGCTTCCGTTGCATCGTGAGGGGCTGAACCATGCCGGAGTTTCCCCTGGTGGAGTGGCTCGAGCGGTTCGCCGTCGGCCTGCGGTTCGTGCTCGAGGGCGTGTCCCTCGTGTGCGTGGCGCTGGGGTTCGCGGCCACGCTGCTCCAGGCCGTGCGCCAGCGGCTGGGCCCCGGCCGCCACCGCCGCGAAGCCGTCAGCCGGCGCTTCAACAGCCTCCGCCTCACCTTCGGCAGCTGGCTGTCGATGGCCCTGGAGTTCCAGCTGGCCGCCGATATCGTCGCCACCACCACGGCCCCCTCCAACCAGAACCTGATCCAGCTCGGTGTCATCGCCGTGATCCGCACCTTCCTCAACGTCTTCCTGGGCCGGGAAGTGGAACTGGAACTGAAGTTCGAGGAGGCCCAGCGCCAGCAGCGTCAGCAGAGTTCCACCACCGAGACCCTTTCCCCATAGATGGCCAACCTCAACAACGAACTGGCCAAGGAGCGCAACCGGGCGGCGGCTGAGCGCACGCTGATGGCCTGGATCCGCACCTGCCTCTCGCTGATCAGCTTCGGCTTCGGCCTCGACAAGATCATCGGCGCCATCAACAGCAGCCGCTTTGATCGCAGCGCCCATGCCGGCCTGAGCGTGCGGCTGGTGTCGATCGGTTTCGTGCTCGTCGGCATCCTGGCGATGGCCGCGGCGACCCGCCAGCACCTGCGCACGCTCAAGCTGATCCGGCGCGACGACTTTCTCTATGCCGATCAGCGTTCGATCAGCACCATCACGGCGATGGCCCTCACCCTCATCGGTGTCTTCGCCTTTGTGCTGCTGGTGATGGGTTCCCCTCTCGGTTGACTTCCATGCCCCAAGCCGCATCCCTTGTTGTCACGGCCACCATCGTCACCCTGATGTTCAGCCTGGGCCTGGGGCTGAAGCAGTACCCCTTCCTGCTGCTCAGGGATCGCCCTGCCTTCCTCTGGCGCGTGCTGCTGGGCACCTGTGTGCTGGTGCCCCTGGCCGGGCTGGCCCTGGTGCTGATGCCCCTGCATGGGCTGCTGAGCCGGCCCGCCTGGGTGGCCATGGCCCTGATGCTGGCCTGTCCCAGTGCCCCCCTGATCCTGTTCCGGGTGCGCAGCAGCGGCGGCACGGCCGAGCTGGCCGCGCGGCTGCAGATCGGTGCGGCGCTGCTGGCGATCGTCACGGTTCCGCTGATGGAGGTGATCTTCCGCACCGGCGCCGGGCTGCGGGGCTGGGAGGTGGCCGACTGGGGGATCAGCCCGGGCCAGGTGGCGGGCCAGGTGCTGAAGGTGCAGGTGCTGCCGGTGGTTGCCGGGGTGCTGCTGGGGCAGTGGCAGCCCGAGCTGGCGCGGCGCTGCAGCCGGGTCCTCGGGGGCCTGGCCACCGTGCTGCTGATGGTGATGATGGCGGCCCTGCTGCTGCTCGCCGGCCGGCAGCTGCTGCCCTTCCTGCAGCAGAACCTGGTGGCCCTGGCCGGGATGGCCGTCCTCAGCGTGCTCAGCCTGGCGATCGGCTACGGCCTGGCCGGATCGGACCCGCTGGAACGCCGCACCGTGGCCCTGGTGTCGGGGATGCGCAACACCGGACTGGCGGCCCAGCTGGCCCTGACCTACGGCAAAGGGCTGCCGGGCCTGATCCCCGGCCTGCTCACCTACGTGCTGGTCACCGTGATCGTCAGCACCCTGTTCCTGAGCTGGCAGCAGCGGCAGCTGGGCTCCAACGGCTGATTGTTCCGGCGCGATCGCTCAGCCCTTCTTCGGCACGGTGCTTCGGTTGCCGTTGCGGATGGCGTGGTACCCCGGCGAGAGGATCTCCACATCGGCGGCGGCGAACTGATCCTGAAGCGCCGCCAGCACCTCCGAGAGGGTCTGGCGGTAGGTGTCGGGCTCGCGCACGAAGGCGTTGAGCTCGTAGCTGATGTGGAAGTCGTTGAGGGAGGTCTGGAGCACGAACGGCGCCACCTCGTCGGTGATGCCCGCCACGCTGCCGGCGGCCGCCAGCATCAGCGCGTGAACCTGCCGCCAGGGCACGTCGTAGCCGATGGTGATCGTGGTGGCGATCGCCACGGGCTGGCTGATCTCCCGGCGGGAGAAGCTGTAGTTCACCACCGAGGCGCCGATCACACTGGCATTGGGAATGCTCACCAGTTCGTTGCGTGGTGTCTGCAGGCGGGTCACCAGCAGGGCCCGGTCCTGCACCACCCCCACCACCCCGTTGATCTCCACCCGGTCGCCTTCGCGGAAGGCCCGGGTGTAGATGAGCATCAGGCCGCTGATGATGTTGCTGGCGATGGCGCTGGAGCCCAGGGCCGCCAGGGCGCCGATGAACAGACCGGCCCCCTGGAACACCTTGCTGCCGGAGCCGGGGATGTAGGGGAAGGCCGCCGCCAGACCGGCCATGCAAAGCAGGATCGCCACCAGTCGGGCCGTCGGCAGGGCCCACTCCTGGTAGAAACCGGGAAGCCGGATCCGGCCGTGGTCGATGGCCCGGAACCACGACTGGCTGGCACGGATCGCCAGCACGGTGATGACCAGGATCACCCCGATCGAGACCAGGTTGGGGATCGCCTGCACGATGCCGCCCAGAAAACCCATCACCACCGTCTTGATCTGGCCCCGCAGACCTTCGGCGATGCCTTCGGTGGGTGGGAAGAAACCGAGCAGCAGCGGAATCAGCAGGTAGCTGATCACCAGCACCAGCGACCAGTGCACCACCTGGCGCAGCCACTGCATGGTCCGTCGCACGTGGTCCAGCTCGACGAATCCGCCCAGGCCCAGGCGACTCAGCTCCTGCATCACGAACCGGGGGCGTTCGGCGAAGTGCCGCCGGAGCCGCCTGTTGAGCCCCCCCTGCACCCGCAGCCACAGGATGTAGAACCCCAGCACCAGCGCCGCCAGGGCCGTTCCCCTCAACCAGGACGCGAGGGTGTGACTGCCCCGGTAGCTGGTGATCGCCCGCCGCATGCCGTCCCGGTAGCGCAGTGCCAGCTGCTGCCGCGTCACCCCGAAGCAGGCCGCCGCGCGATCGCCCACCGCCAGTTCAGGGGAGAAGCGCCCGTCCTGCTCCCTGACGCCCACCAGGGAGAAGGGGGGCTCGTCCTGCACCACCAGCTGGTTGGGCTGGACGGTGTGATCCTGCGCCAGCTCCAGCAGGCGGGCATTGGCGCGGCGCACGTAGTCGTCAAGCCTCTGGGCGGCGGGGGCCCTGCGGATCTCCAGGTAGCGGCGGCCATCGAGGCCGATGAACAAAGGCGTGGTCGCACAGCCCTGGGCGGCCGCCGCCGTGGTGCCAGCCGCGCCGGCCCAAGCTGGCTTCGGCGGGTCAAGCCCCAGCCCAATACCCAGCCAGAGCAGTAGCGCCAGCAGGGCGATCGTCTTTCCGAGGGTCAACGGCCGCCATGTGATTCTCTGCCGCTGCATCACCGACCCCCTGGATCCGCCGAGGGGATTGTCCCGTGGCGGCGCCATGGGTGTCGATGGCTGCGGGGGGCCACGGCCGCCGGCGGGAACCCTGGAGCATGCCCCGCTCCCCCCTGCTGCCGCTGCTGCTGCTGCTGCTCATGGTGCTGGCCCAGGCCCAGCTGCGGCCGCTCCAGCCCGGACCGGCCGATCCGCTGCGGCTGCTCGCCGGAGGCGACGGGCCCCAGCCGGTGATCCTGCAGGGCCGCCTGCTGGGCGACCCGGTGGCCGCCGGGGCCCCCGTGGCGGCGCCAGCGGCGGGGGCGTCGATTCCGGGTCCCTGCCGGGTGCTCCTGCAGACGGCCGGGGGGCGCAGCGAGTTGGGCTTCCCCGCCTGTCCGGCCCTGCGCGAGGGCTGGGGCGTGCGGGTGACGGGCTTGCTGCGGCGCCCCCGGCCGGCGCCCTACCCCCTGCTGGCGGGGCCGGCAGAGCGCCTGGCCCGCCAGGGCGCCTGGACCCGCCTGGCGGTGGAGCGGCTGGAGGTGCTCCGCCGGCCCGCCACCCCGATCGCCGATCTGCGCCGCCGCATCGCCGAGCGCTTCGTGGCCGCGGCGGGCCCGGAGCGGGGCGGCCTGCTGGCGGCCCTGGTGCTGGGCAGCGCCGTGGTGCCCCTGCCGGCCGAGCTGCGCGCCGACTTCCGTGTCGCCGGTCTCTCCCACGCCCTGGCGGCCTCCGGGTTCCACCTCACGGTCCTGCTGGGGGCGGTGCTGGCCATCGGCCGGGGGCTCGGCCGCTGGGCGCGGCTGGGCCTGGGGGCCGGGGCCATGGTGCTCTTCGTGCTGCTGGCGGGCCCCCAGCCTTCGGTGGTGCGGGCGGTGCTGATGGGGGCCATCGCCCTGGCGCTGCTGGAGAGCGGCCGCCGCGGCAGGCCCCTGGGGATCCTCGGCCTCAGCCTGGCGGGGATGCTGCTGCTGCGGCCCGACTGGCTCCATGACGTGGGCTTCCAGCTGAGCGCCGCCGCCACCGCCGGCCTGGTGCTGACGGCGCGGCCCCTGGAGCAGGCCTTGGCCCGGCGGCTGCCCGGTGGCCCCCCCTGGGCGGCGGGCTGGTGGCGGAGCTGGCTGGCCCCGGCCCTGGCGGTGCCGGTGGCGGCCAGCCTCTGGACCCTGCCCCTGCAGCTGCTCCACTTCGGGGTGGTGCCCCTCTACGCCGTGCCGGCCAACCTGCTGGCGGGCCCCCTGCTCACGCCGCTCACCCTCGGGGCGATGGCCCTGGCGGCCATGGCCGTGCTGGTGCCGCCCCTGCTGGCGCCGCTGCTGGTGCCCCTGGGCTGGCTGGCCCAGCTGCTGCTGGAGCTCGCCCGTGGCGTCGCGGACCTGCCCCTGGCCCAGTGGCAGAGCGGCCGCCCCTTGCCGCTGCTGGTGCTGCTGTTCACCCTGGCCCTGCTGGGCCTGGTGCTGCCGGGGATCGACCGGCGCCGGCGGCTCCTGGCGGCAGGCCTGGGCGTCGGGGTGCTGGCGGCCCATCTGGTGCTGCTGGGCGGCGACCAGCTGCTGCTGGTCCACCAGGGGGAGGGTGGTCCCCCCCGCGACCTGCTGCTGGCCCGGCACCAGGGCCGCGCCGCGCTGGTCAGCACCCGCGCCGACGGCTTCAGCTGCCGCCAGGCCGGCCAGCTGGCCCAGGCCCTCGGGGTGGCCCGCTTCGACTGGACCCTGCTGCTGGATCCGGTGGCCGGTGCCGATCCGGCCTGCTGGAGCCGCCAGGCCGGACGGGTGCTGGACTACGGGGGCGGGGGGGCTCCTTTGGCCGCCCGCCAGCGGCTGGCGAGCCGGGGGCTCGGGGTGGAGGCCCTGGCCATGGACAGCCACGCCCTGCGCCTGCAGCTGGGCCGCCACCGCTGGCTGCTGCTGCCCGACCGCCAGGCACTGACCACCTGGCGGCTGGAGCGTCCGGCCGTCGGCGAGGGGGTGTGGCTGGGGGTCCGGCCCCGGCCCGCCGAGCAGCGGGCCCTGCTGGAGCAGGCGCCGCCGCGGGTGTGGCTCAGTGGTGCCGTGCCGACGGGCGCCCCCCTGCCGCGGGGCTGGCGGGCCAGCGGGGCCAGCGGTGCGCTGGCCGCTCCGTAAAGTGATCCTATCCTCGGGGACCGGATCGTGCTGCTGCGGCGGCTCGCCATGGCGCCTGGGGTGTGGAGAGGTGGCTGAGTGGTCGAAAGCGAACGACTCGAAATCGTTTGAAGGGCAACCTTCCGTGGGTTCGAATCCCACCCTCTCCGTTCCGTCAGGCGCGCACCCCGTTCCGCCAGGCCCGCAGCGGGCGAGGCTGGGCTGGCTCTTTCAGGAATGGAACAGCAGCACCAGGCCGGATTTGACCTGGTGAAACTCCCTTTCCTCCCGGCTGAGGTCGAGTCCGACCTGCAGACCCTCTTTGAGCGCCACATCGAAGGGCGGCGCCGGCGGTGGCTTGCCGTCACACCAGAGCGCCGCGATTCCCACGGAGGTGGCATGCCAGCGGAAGCAGGGGGTTGTCCCGATGGAAGGCTCCTGCAGGGCGTCTTCGAGAAGCTCGCGGATCGCCATCGTGTCCCGGCTCTCGCCATCCCAGTCGTCGCCTTAGCTTCGGCAGAGACCCCGGCCAGGGCAATCGGCTGAGAGTTTTCGTGATACTGGCGCCTACGGTGCCTGCCATGGAGGCCTTCCCCAGCCCAGTCGCCCTGGTGCACGAGTGGTTCACCCCCCGGTCGGTGGGCGGATCCGAGCAGGTGGTGGAGGAGCTCGACCGGCTCCTGACCGGCCGGGGAACCCCCCCGGCCCTGTTCGCCCTGGTGGATGGCGAGAGTTTCCGGCCCGGCAGCTGGCTGGCAGGCCGCCGGGTCCGCACCAGCTTCATTCAGCGGCTCCCCTGGGGGGTGAGCCACGTGCAGCAGTACCTGCCGCTGCTGCCCCTGGCGATCGAGCAGCTCGACCTCTCCGGCCATCCCCTGGTGATCAGCAGCAGCCATCTGGTGGCCAAGGGGGTGCTCACCGGTCCGGACCAGCTGCACGTCAGCTATGTGCACACTCCGGCCCGCTACGCCTGGGACCAGATGCACAACTATCTGGCCCGCTCGGCCCTGGCCCGCGGGCCCCTGGGTCCCCTGGTGCGGCTGCAGCTGCACCAGCTGCGCCAGTGGGACGTGGTCAGCAGCGCCCGGGTGGATGCCCTGGTGGCCAACTCCCGCTTCACCGCCCGCCGCATCCGCTGTTTCTGGCGCCGGCGCGCCCACGTGCTGCCGCCCCCTGTGGCGGTGGAGCGCTTCCGCTGGGATCAGCCCCGGGACGACGTCTACGTCAGCCTCTGCCGGCTGGTGCCCAACAAGCGGGTGGATGTGGTGGTGGAGGCCTTCAACCGCACCGGCCTGCCGCTGGTGGTGCTGGGCGACGGCCCCGAGCGGCGGCGGCTGGAGGCGATGGCGGGCCCGGCCATCCGCTTCCTCGGTCGCCTCCCGGACCAGGAGACCGCCGCCTGGCTGGAGCGGGCGCGGGCCTACGTGTACGCCGGCCTGGAGGACTTCGGCATCGCGCCGGTGGAGGCGATGGCCGCTGGCGCCCCGGTGATCGCCTTCGGGCAGGGCGGTGTGCTCGACAGCGTGCGCTGCCTCAGGGACGGGGAAGCCGCCCCCAACGGTCTGCTGTTCCCGGAGCAGAATGCCGTCAGCATGGCGGCGGCCCTGGATCACTTCGAGGCGGGCCGGCTGTGGCGATCCCTGCCGGCGGAGGGACAGCGGCGCCGGGCCGAAGACTTTGCCCCCCCGGTCTTCCGGCGCCGCATGGACACCCTGCTCGACCAGCTCTGGCAGCAGCACCGTCGCCGCCTCCGCCGTCCTGTGCCTCTGATCTGAGTGGCCCTACGGGATGGAGTTCGGCACAGGCTGATCCTTAACTTCTTCTAACGAACCCGTCCCCCATGCTCTCTTCCATCGGGACCCCCTACGCCTCTCGGCAGCTTGTGACGGCTCCGGCGCAGGTGCTTACCGCGGAAGAGCTGATCGCCTTTCAGTCGAAGCGCGACCGCGTCGTCAAGCGCGCCGGAGACATCCTCTTTTCGCTCACCGTGCTCACCCTCGGGTCGCCGGTGCTGCTGACCCTGGCCCTGCTGGTGAAGGTCACCTCCCGTGGGCCGGTGTTCTACGTGCAGCAACGGGTGGGCCGCGATTACCGCAGTTTCGGTTGCATCAAGTTCCGCACCATGCGGCGGGATGCCGATCGCCTGCTCTCCAAGCTGCTCGCCGAATCCCCGGATCTGGATGAGGAGTTCCGCAACGATTTCAAGCTCAAGAACGACCCCCGCATCACGAGCCTGGGCAAGTTCCTGCGCCGCTCCAGCCTCGATGAACTGCCCCAGTTCCTCAACGTGCTCCGCGGTGAGATGAGCGTGGTGGGCCCCCGTCCGATCGTGAAAAGCGAGCTCGAGCGCTACGGCAACCGCATGGATGAGGTGCTGGCGGTGCGGCCCGGCCTGACCGGCCTGTGGCAGGTGTCCGGCCGC
This sequence comes from Synechococcus sp. UW140, assembly GCA_943369315.1. GTDB lineage: Bacteria > Cyanobacteriota > Cyanobacteriia > PCC-6307 > Cyanobiaceae > Cyanobium. The sequence goes on along the minus strand of CALRMW020000003.1, from coordinate 196,154 downwards.
AACAACCTCAGCTACCCCGAGCGGGTCCGGCTGGATGTCCGCTACGCCCGCCGCCGCACCCTGCTGATGGATCTGCGCATCATCCTGCGCACGATCGGCGTGATGCTCGACCCCCGCGACCGCGGCGCCTACTGAGGCCTGCCCCGTCGGCTCAGCGTGGCGCCCATCCGGCACCGACCAGGGCCAGGGCCGGCAGGGCCACCAGCAGCCAGAGCCCTTCCAGCCGATCGCCCAGGGTCAGGATCCTCTCCACCCCGGCCCGGTCGGGGGGGCGGCCTGCGGCGGCCAGGGTCGGCTTGATGTGCACCCCATCGGCGTAGGTGTTGGCCCCGCCCAGGCGCACGCCGGCGGCGTGGGCGAAGGCCGCCTCCGACACCCCGGCATTGGGGGAGGGGTCGGGGGCCCCATCCCGCAGGGCCGCCCGCAGCCAGTGGACCGTCTGCCCGGGCCGGCCCGCCGCCAGGGGCAGGCTGAGGGCCACCAGCCGGGTGGGGAGCCAGGTGAGCAGGTCGTCGAGGCGGGCACCGGCGGTGCCCAGCCAGCGCAGGCGCCCGTGGCGGTAGCCCAGCATCGAATCGAGGGTGCTGGCGGCTTTGAAGCCCCAGGCCAGGGCCAGGGGGCCCGGCAGTGGCAAGGAAGGCAGGGCTGGCCCCAGCTGCAGCAGGGCCGCCCCGGCCAGCATCCAGAAGAGCGGGGCGAACAGGCCGTCGACGGCGTTTTCGGCGGCGGTCTCGGCGGCGGCCCGCAGGATCTCCGCCTCCGGCAGGTGGCTCACCTGGCGGCCCACGATCCGGGCCAGGCGCGAGCGGGCCAGGGGCAGGTCGGGCAGCGCCACCAGCACGGCCCGCACGGCCCGCTCCAGGCTGCCGCCCGCCAGGGCGCTGGCCAGGCCCAGCACCAGCAGGGGCAGCCCCACCGGGGGAACCCGCCGGGCGAGGGCCTCGAGGCACCAGCCCGCCAGGCCGCTGGCGCCGACCACCAGCAGGGTGAGCAGCAGCCCGCCCAGCCGCAGTCGCCGGGGGGCGTCGCCGGCCCAGGCCTCCACAGCCCGGCGCAGGCCGGTGATGGCCCAGCCCATCGCCTGGACGGGGTGCGGCAACCAGAGGGGGTCCCCCAGCAGCCGGTCGAGCCCGCAGGCGAGCAGCACAAGCAGGGCCGGGCTCAACGCCGGCGACGCTGCAGCAGGGGCAGCAGCCCAGCCGCCCCCAGGAAGGCCGCCAGCTGGATCGGCAGGCTGCCGCCCAGGCCGATCAGCTGGGCGACCAGCCCCATCCCCAGACTGCCGGCCAGGCCCCCCAGGGCCGAGGAACGCTCCAGGACGCTCCAGTTCTGCTGCAAGTCGCCGGCCGGATCGACGCCGAGGGCCAGGCGCGCATCCGCCACGGCGGCCAGCAGGCCGAAGGGCACGAACAGCAGCACGGCCCCCCAGCCGCCGACGAACTGGGTCGCCACCAGCACGGCGGCCATCAGCAGGTAGGGCAGACGCGGCGGCAGCCGCAGGCCCCAGGCTTCGGCGCCGGTGCGGCCGAGGCCGTAGGCCGTCAGCAGCAGGCCGAAATCGAAGCAGCTGCCCGCCGCCTGCTGGCGCACCCACAGGGGCAGCAGGGCGAACAGGCCGCCGAGCAGCAGCCCCTGCAGCACCCCGCCCGGCTCCAGACGCCAGGGGGCCGGCTCCGGCTCCGCCGCTGCCGGCGCGTCATCATCGCGGTGCTCCTCAGGGTGGTGGCCGCCGGCCTGCAGGGCCCCGACCAGCGGCGCCAGGGGCAGCAGCAGCACCAGGGCGCCGCCGAACTGGAGCAGGGCCTTGCCGATCGGAAACAGGACGGCCGTCAGCAGGTTGCCCGCCAGGCGGCCCGCTTCGGCGCCGGCCCGCAGCTGACCGATCGGCACGGCCCAGCGGCCATGGAGCTGGCGCTGCAGCGGGTCCTGGGCCAGGCGCAGACCCACGGCCAGCAGGGCGATGGCCAGCAGGGGTGCCAGCACGGAGCGGCCCAGCAGGCCCGCCGCCACGCCCAGCAGCAGCAGCAGGCTGAGCAGCTGGAGCAGGGAGCCCAGCCGGATCCGCTGGGGCAGGGGCAGCAGCAGCGGCAGGGTGGCCAGGGCCGGCAGCATCCCATTCACCAGCGGCGACGGGGTGAGGCCGCTGAGCAGCCAGGCGGTGGCGCCGATGGCCAGGGCGCTGCTGGCCTGGCTGCTGCTCCAGGCGAGGGTCAGCAGGCGCCGGTGTATCGGCAGGGGATCAGGCGGCCTTGAGCCAGCTGAACATGGACCGCAGACCCTTGCCCACCTGCTCGATCGGATGGGCGGCATCGCGCTCGCGGGCCTTGGCCATTTCGGGCTTGCCCGCGTCGCACTCGGCCACGAAGTTGCGGGCGAAGGTGCCGTCCTGGATGTCGGCCAGGATGCGCCGCATCTCCGCCTTGGTGTCGGCGGTGATCAGCCGGGGCCCGCTGACGTAGTCGCCGTACTCGGCGGTGTTGGAGATCGAGTCGCGCATGGCGGTGAGGCCGCCCTTGACCATCAGGTCGACGATCAGCTTCACCTCGTGCAGGCACTCGAAGTAGGCCAGCTCGGGCTGGTAGCCCGCTTCCACCAGGGTCTCGAAGCCGGCCTTCACCAGTTCGCTCAGACCGCCGCAGAGGACGGCCTGCTCACCGAAGAGGTCGGTTTCGGTCTCCTCCTTGAAGTTGGTTTCGAGGATGCCGGCGCGGGTGCCGCCGATGCCCTTGGCATAGGCCATCGCCAGGGCGCGGGCGTTGCCGGAGGCGTCCTGCTGGATGGCGAAAAGGGCGGGCACGCCCTGGCCGTTCTGGAACTCCCAGCGCACGGTGTGACCGGGGCCCTTCGGGGCGATCATCACCACGTCCACATCGGCGGGGGGCTGGATCAGCCCGAAGCGGATGTTGAAGCCGTGGGCGAAGCTCAGCACCTTGCCGGCACTGAGGTGGGGCGCGATCTCCGCTTCGTAGACGGCCTTCTGGGCCTCATCCGGCAGCAGAACCATGATCCAGTCGGCCTTGGCGCAGGCGTCGGCCACGCTCAGCACCTCGAGGCCGTCGGCGCGGGCCTTGGCGGCCGAGCGGCTGCCGTCGTAGAGGCCCACCACCACGTTGACACCGCTGTCCTTGAGGTTCAGGGCGTGGGCATGGCCCTGGGAGCCGTAGCCGATGATGGCCACCGTCTTGCCGGTCAGCAGGCCGAGGTCGGCGTCGGAGTCGTAGAAGAGCTGGGCCATTCCGGGCGGCGGGCAGGGCAAACGCAGACTTTAGGTGTGCGTCCGCACGGGCCTCAGCCGCCCGACGCCTCCGAGGGGTGGGCGATCACCCGGTCGATCAGGCCGTACTCCTTGGCTTCGGCGGCGCTGAGGAAGTAGTCGCGGTCGGTGTCCTTGGTGACCTTCTCCAGGGACTGGCCGCACATCCCTGCCAGGGACTGGTTCAGCATGTCTTTGATGCGCAGGATCTCCCTCGCCTCGATCTCGATGTCGCTGGCCTGGCGCTGGCTGGTGCCGCCCAGGGGCTGGTGGATCATGATCCGGCTGTGGGGCAGGGCCAGCCGCTTGCCCTTGGTGCCGGCCGCCAGCAGGAAGGCGCCCATGGAGGCCGCCAGTCCGACGCAGATCGTCACCACGTCGGATTTGACGTACTGCATCGTGTCGTAGATCGCCAGGCCGGCGGTCACCGACCCGCCCGGGGAGTTGATGTACAGGTAGATCGGCTTGGAGCTGTCATCGGAGTCGAGGTACAGCATCTGGGCCACCAGGCTGTTGGCGATCCCGTCGGTCACCTCCTGGCCCAGGAACAGGATGCGCTCCACCCCGAGGCGGGTGTAGATGTCGACCCAGCGCTCGTACTGGCTGCCGGGGAGGCGGTAGGGAACGCTGGGGGTGCCGATGGGCATGGCGGGAAGGCTCCCGTTCGGAGCCGGAGAGAGGAGGTGGTGGAGAGGGGCGGCCGGTGGCCGGGGGTTGGGGAGGGTGCGGGAGGGCCCTGGGGGGCTCAGCCCAGCTGGTGCGTCACGCCACTGGGGCGGCCGTCGGCAGCTCCTTGCGGCTGGTCAGCACCCGGTCGATCAGGCCATAGGCCTTGGCTTCCTCGGCCGTGAGGTAGGTCATCCGGTCGGAGTCGCGGGAGAGCTCGTCGATGCTCTTGCCCGTGTTCTCCGACAGGATCTCCAGCATGCTGTGCTTGTTGTGCAGCACTTCCTTCGCCCGGATCTGGATGTCGCTGGCCTGGCCGCGGGCGCCGGAGCGGGGCTGGTGCAGCACGATCGAGGCGTGGGGCAGGGCGGCCCGCTGGCCCTTGGTGCCGGCCGAGAGGATCATGGCGGCGGTGCCCATGGCCTGGCCGATGCAGATGGTGTGGACCGGCGGCTTGACGTAGCGCAGGGTGTCGCAGATGGCGAAGGCTTCGGTCTCGAAGCCGATCGCGTCACCCGAGTACCAGCTCGTGCCGGTGGAGTTGATGTAGAAGAAGATCGGCTTCTCCGGGTTGTCGAACTCCAGGTAGAGCAGCTGGGCGATGATCAGCTCGGTGACGTCGATGCCCATCTGACGCTTGGCGTCGTCGTCGGAGAAGAGGGGCAGCCCCAGATAGACGATCCGCTCCTTGAGCAGCAGGGACGGCAGATCCGGCGGCGGTGTGCGCATCACCGCGGAATCGCCGTAATAGGGGGCCGACACCGTCATCCGCGCTCACCAGCAGTCGTGAGGCAGGAGCCTAGCCGGGGCCAGGAGGCTGGTGCTCCTGCAGGGCGACGGGTTTTCCGCCCTGCTTGTCGAGGCCCCGGCCGTTGCCCCTTTCGCCGGGCCGCTCCGGGCTGCGGTCGCAACGGGCGAAGACCATGCGGCCGGTGGGCGTCTGCAGGGCGCCGGTGACGGTGACGGGCAGCCGCTCGCCGATGCGGCGCCGCGCATCCTCGACCACCACCATGGTGCCGTCCTCCAGGTAGCCGACGCCCTGGTCGGCCTCCTTGCCTTCGCGCACGATCTTGAGCTGCAGGCCATCCCCCGGCTGCACTTCGGGTCGCAGGGCGATGACCAGTTCGCTGAGGTTCAGCACCCGCAGTTCCTGCACCTGGGCCACCTGGGCCAGGTTGAAGTCGGCGGTGAGCAGGGTGCCGCCGGTGTCGGCGGTGAGCTTGAGCAGCTTGTCGTCGGCGCCGTTGCCGCTGTAGCGGGTGCTGTTGACCACCAGCCGGCGGCCGTAGTTCTCCCGGAGTTCGGTGAGCAGCTTCAGCCCACGCCGTCCCTTGGCCCGCTTCTCGCCGTTGGAGGAGTCGGCCAGGGCCTGGAGTTCGTCGATCACGGCCTGGGCGACGATCACCTGGCCTTCCAGAAGCCCGGAGGCCAGCAGGCCCCGGATGCGCCCGTCGATGATCACGCTGGTGTCGAGGATCTTGGCGCTGGCCGGCAGCAGCACGCCATCGGCCACCAGCAGGGCCTCGGTGCTGGCCGGGTTGAACAGGCGCAGCAGGGTGCGGCCGTGCACCTCCGCGAGGTTGTAGCCCAGCACCCCGAAGAAGACGTTGCTGAGCACCGCTGCCAGCGGCTTCACCAGCACCACCTCCCAGGGCAGGGGCAGCAGCAGGATCGGCGCCAGCAGCAGGTTGGCCACCAGCAGGCCCAGGATCAGGCCCACCGCCCGGCTGATCAGCAGGTCGGTGGGCATGCTGCGCACCTGGGCCATCAGGCGCCGCCGCAGCTGCTGGAAGAAGATGCCGGCGATCAGCCCGAAGAAGGCGCCGAAGCCCCCCATCACGGTGCGCAGACCCTCCTGGTTGGTCACCTGCAGCAGAAGCTGTTCCGGCAGCAGGTCAACCCCGAGCCAGCCGGTGGCCGCCCCTGAGATCAGGAACAGCAGCAAGATGAAGGTGTCCACCATGCTTCGAAGTCCCGACGCCTCGGCCGCCCGGCAGGTCTTGCAAGCAGCTTGGCCGATCTTCCGCCGTTTGGGCCCCAGGGATTACCGCCCGTGATGGATCCCCGATCCGCCTACGTCCATATTCCCTTCTGCCACCGGCGCTGCTTCTACTGCGATTTCCCGGTGGTGCCCCTGGGGGACAGGGCCGACGGGGCCTCCTCCGGCTCCATCGCCGCCTACCTCCCCCTGCTGCACCGGGAGATCGCCAGCTCCCCGGCCGGCCCGCCGCTGGCGACCGTCTACCTCGGTGGCGGCACCCCCTCGATGCTGACCGGGGCCCAGGTGGCCGACATCCTGGAGGCTCTGGAGCGTCGCTACGGACTGGCCCCGGGGGCGGAGCTGAGCCTGGAGCTGGATCCGGCCAGCTTCGATCAGGCCCGCCTGGCGGACTACCTGGCCGCCGGCATCAACCGGGTCAGCCTGGGGGGCCAGAGCTTCGACGATCGGGTGCTGGCGGACCTGGGCCGGCGCCACCGGGGGGCGGACCTGCGGGAGGCGGCCGGCTGGCTGCGCCGGGCCCGGCACCGGGGGGACCTGGCCAGCTGGAGCCTGGATCTGATCCAGGGGCTGCCCCGGCAGGGCCTGGCCCACTGGGAGGGCCAGCTGGCCGAGGCCATCGCCCTGGAGCCCCCCCATCTGTCGGTGTACGACCTGAGCATCGAGCCCGGCACGGTCTTCGAGCGGCGCCTGGCCCTGGGGGAGCTCGCCCTGCCGCCGGAGGATCTGGCCGCCGACCTGATGGACCTGACCTGGGCTCGGCTGACGGCCGCGGGCTACGGCCACTACGAGGTGTCGAACTACGCCATGCCCGGCCACGCCTCACGTCACAACCGCGTCTACTGGAGCGGTGCGGGCTGGTGGGGCTTCGGCATGGGCGCCACCGGCGCCCCCCGCGGTCGCCGGCAGGCCCACCCCCGCACCCGTGCCGGCTACGCGGAGATGCTGGCGGCAACCGCGGCGCTGGACGGGGAGGCCGAAGAGGAGGGCATGCCCTTCGATGAGCGGCTGATGGTGGGCCTGCGTTGCCGGGAGGGGGTGAACCTGGAGCGGCTGGTGCGCCAGGAGCGCCTGACCCCCTCGCTGCTCGACGGGCTGCGGCGGCGGCTCGGGGACTACGAGCGGCGCGGCCTGCTGCGCGTCGAGGGGCCCCGCTGGCGCCTGGCGGATCCGGAGGGGCTGGCCCTCAGCAATGGGGTGCTGCGGGAGATGCTGGCCTGGTGGCAGGAGCTGGAACGGCCCGCGCCCCAGCCGCACCCGGCCCCTGCTCCCTGACCCAGCGTCCCAGGACCTCCACCGCCAGGGCCCGGCCCTGCATCAGCGGCGGGCTGAAGGGGGGCTGGCGGGTCGTGAGGCCCAGCAGGTCGGCCGTCACCCGCACCTGGCCGTCGCAGCCGTCACCGGCGCCGATGCCGATCACCGGCACCGCCAGGGCGGCGCTCAGCTCCGCGGCCAGCTCCGCCGGCACATGCTCGAGCACCAGGGCGAAGCAGCCGGCCTCCTGCAGGGCCCGGGCACGCCGGCGCAGCCGCTCCTGGCTGACCGGATCGCCGGCCTGGCGGCGGTAGCCCAGCTGATGCACCGACTGGGGGGTCAGCCCCAGGTGGCCCATCACCGGAATCCCGCTGCGCACCATCCGGTCGATCACGGCCAGGGTCTCCGGTTCGGCGCCCTCCAGTTTGACCGCCACGGCGGGGGTCTCCTTCAGCACCCGGCCCGCCGCCGCCACGGCCGCATCGGCGCCGCACTGGTAGCTGAGGAAGGGGAGGTCGCAGATCAGCAGCGGCGGATCCTGGGGCGCCACTGACGCCAGGCCCCGGCCGGCGGCGCGGCAGTGGTGGAGCATCTCCTCAAGGGTCACCGGCAGGGTGGTGGCGTGGCCGAGCACCACCATCGCCAGGGAGTCGCCCACCAGCACCGCATCCACCCCGGCAGCGGCCACCACGGCGGCGGAGAGGGCGTCCCAGGCGGTGAGCACGGTGATCGGCAGGCCCGCCTGCTTGCGCCGTGTCAGATCAGCGGGTCGCAGGGGCACGGCATGGGGTTCGCAGGGGGCATTGCTAGCATCGTCCCGACTCGGACCCACGCGGCTCTGACGCCCAAATCTGGTCAGGACCGGAAGGGAGCAGCCACACGGGATGCTCAGGGCAGGCGTGGACTCCGGGTCACCCTCTTCGAACTGGGATGACGGGCCGCAGTGACGGGCCTCGGCTCAGTCGGCCCGGTTCTGGCGGTTGATCAGGAACGGCGGGATCATGGCCCCCCGCTCCTCCGGCGTGTGGGTGAGGGTGTCGGCGAAGCTGGCGGCGGGGCGCTCCGGCCGGTAGTGGCCGCCGCTCTGAAAGCCGGTGGCGATCACCGTGACGTGGATCTCCCCCTCCAGCGATTCGTCCACCACCGCCCCCACGATGATGTTGGCGTCGGGATCGACCACGTCGTAGATCACCTCCGAGGCGGTGGTCATGTCCTCCAGGGTCATGTCCTTGCCGCCGCTGATGTTGATGACGCAGCCGTTGGCCCCGTCGATGCGGGCCGACTCCAGGAGCGGGCTGCTCATGGCGGCCTGGGCCGCCTCGATGGCCCGTGAGCGGCCGGAGCCCACGCCGATGCCCAGCAGGGCGGTGCCGGCGTCGGCCATCACCGAGCGGATATCGGCGAAGTCGACGTTCACCAGGCCCGGCCTGGTGATGATGTCGGTGATGCCCTTGACGCCCATGCGCAGCACGTCGTCAGCGGCGCGGAAGGCCTCCTGGAGCGGCGCGCCGGCGATGGCGTCCCGCAGGCGGTCGTTGGGAATGATGATCAGCGTGTCGACATGCTCGGCCAGGCGGGCGATGCCCTCCTCCGCCTGCCGCAGCCGCTTGCGGCCCTCGAAGCCGAAGGGTTTGGTGACGATGCCCACGGTGAGGGCGCCGCACTCCTTGGCCACCTCGGCCACGATCGGCGCCGCGCCGGTGCCGGTGCCGCCGCCCATGCCGGCGGCGATGAAGACGAGGTCGGCGCCTTCCAGGGACTGCTGCAGGTCGGCCCGGGATTCCTCCGCCGCCTTCTGGCCGATCACCGGGTTGCCGCCGGCCCCCAGGCCCCGGGTGAGCTTCTGGCCCAGCTGGATGCGCTGGCCCGCGGCCGACTGCAGCAGGGCCTGGGCGTCGGTGTTGAGCACCCGGTAGCCCACCCCGTTGAGGTCGGTGGCGATCATCCGGTTGACCGCGTTGCTGCCGCCTCCCCCCACGCCGATCACCTCGATCCGGGCCGACTGGCTCGGGACGATCCCGTTGCTGCTGGGCGAGATCTGGCTCATCGCGTGGGGCTCCTGCGGGGACGAAAGATCGACGTGGTATGGGCGGTCCTGATCGCGCGACATCGCGGGAGAGGGAGTGTGGCCGTTGATCTGCGGCTGCATTATGTCGGTGGCCAGCTCAGCCAGAGTTGCCGATAGATCACATTGGACCGAATCTCAGCAGGGCGCAACGGCCTGTGAGGATTGTCTGGCGGGTCGCCGGGCCCCCGGCAGGCCTCAGCGCAGGCCTCACTGGGTGCCGGCGGGAGCGGGGAGGGGCGGGGCGATGGCGGGCCCGGGGCGAGGGGGCGGCGAGGGCCTGGCTGGGGTACCGCTACCCCCCCTGGTACCCACGCTCAGTTCCGGCTGCTCCGGATCGGTCAGATCGATCAGCTGGGGCGGGGCCCCCTTCATGGTGGCCGGCAGGGTGCGGCTGAGGTGGGCGACCACCTCCAGCCGCCGGGGCAGCCGGGCGTCCGGGGGGCCCAGGCGCACGCGGCCCAGCTGGGTGGTGCTGAGCCAGAGGCTGCCGTCCGGCTCGAAGCGGATCTCGCGCAGACCCGGCCCCAGCACCTCCCGCTCCTTCAGCACCTGGGCCAGCGCCGACCGGTGGCGGGCGTTCCAGCCGACGACCAGCAGGGACAGGTCCCCCTGGCTGCGGATGCCCATGTGCTGGCGGATGCTGATCCAGTTGCCGAGGCCGTCCACGAAGCCCATCTCCGGGCCGCGGTCGGTGCGGCGCACCGACCGGGCCACCGCCTCCCGGTCCTTCAGCTCCACCCGCAGCCGCGGCGGCAGCATCAGCCGGCTCACCTTCACCTGCTCCACCGGCAGGGCCCCCATCAGGTCGCTGGCCACCAGCCGGGGCTGGAGGGCCATCAGGGGCTGGGGGAAGCGCAGACCCGCCGCCGCGATCACCTGGTCGCGACTGACCACGGCGCTGCCGAGCACCTCCACCTGGTTCGGTTCCCGCAGGGTCCAGCCCTGCCGCAGCAGCAGGTAGCCCAGGCCGACGGACATGCCGCTGAAGACCAGGATCCGCCACAGCTGGCGCAGCCGCTCGCTGCGGCGTTGACGGCGGAGTTCCTTGCGGCGCAGGACACCTGGCGGCAACGGCGCTCCCGGCGACGGGGGCGCTCCCTGCGAAGAGGGGACCTGCTTCACAGCTCGCAGCGGGAGCGGGCCATGAGTTCATCCATCCAGGTGCGGGCCCGGCGGGCATCGGCGAAGGGCAGCTCCGCCTGCTGGCCCCCCCCCACCAGCCGCAGACGGCAGGCCCCCTCGCTCTCCTCGGTCAGGGGGGCCTCCCCGGAGCTGAGGGAGAGCAGCTCGACCATTTCCAGCTGTTTGATGGTGAAGCTTCCCACCGGCTGGAAGCTGCCGGCCACGAACCGGCTCCAGGTCAGTTCCCCGTTGACGAGCCGGGCGGCCCCGCAGCCGTCCAGCTTGGCCAGTTCGGCGCCGCTCGCCCAGTCGCGGAACTGCTGCTGGCGCCGCCGCTCGACCCAGCCGAGGGCCACCAGGAGCACGAAGGCCGCCAGCAGGGGCAGCCACAGCAGGCCATGGATCACGGCGCCGTTCCTTCCACGTTCATCCGGAGCTCCGATCCTCCCGCGCCCAGCACCAATTGGTGCACCAGGTCGGGGAGTGGACATCCACTGGCCTCCCAGAGCATGGGGTACATGCTCTGGCTGGTGAAGCCCGGCAGGGTGTTGATCTCGTTCAGCCAGAGGCTGCCGGTGGCCTCGTCGTAGAAGAAGTCGACCCGGGCCAGCCCCCCGGCGTCCACCGCCCGGCAGGCGGCCAGCGCCATGGCCCTGGCCCGCTCGCTCACCGCCTCGCTCACGGGCGCGGGGATGACGGTGTGGCTGTGGCCTTCGCTGTACTTGGTCTCGTAGTCGTACCAGTCGGCGTCGAAGCGGATCTCCCCCAGCACCGAGGCGCTGAGGCCGTCGCCCGGGCCCCCGTGGCGCCGCAGCACGGCGCACTCGAGCTCCCGGGCCTTGACGCCCTGCTCCACCACCAGGCGCCGGTCGAGGCCCGCCGCCAGCTCAAGGCCCTTCAGCAGGCCGGCCCGGTCGCTGGCCTTGCTGATGCCCACCGAGGAGCCCATGTTGGCCGGCTTGACGAAGCAGGGGTAGCCGAGGTTGCTCTCCAGCTGCTCCAGCAGGGCCTCCGGACCGCCATCACTCCCGGCCAGCTCGTGGGCCGCGACGCAGGCGTAGGGCACCTGGGGCAGGCCGGCGGCGGCGAAGGCGGCCTTCATGGCCTGCTTGTCCATGCCCAGCGCCGATCCCAGCACCCCGGAGCCCACGTAGGGCACCCCCATCAGGGTGAACAGTCCCTGGATGGTGCCGTCCTCCCCGTTGGGGCCATGGAGCACCGGGAACCACACCTCCATCTCCAGGGCGCCGTCGGGGAAGCCCCGGAAGCCCCCCGGTTCCGGGGCTTCCGGCAGATCCCCGGGTTCGGCCGGCACGCCCCTTTCCAGCACCGCCGTGGCCACGGCGTCGGGCCACCAGCGGCCGCCGCGATCGATGTAGAAGCTGCTGACCCGGTAGCGCTCGGCATTGGCCCCGCTGCGCAGTCCCCGCAGCACGGTGCGGGCCGAGAGGATCGAGACGGCATGTTCGCCGGAGGCTCCCCCGAACACCAGGCCGACGCGGGTGGGGGTGGGGGCCATCGGCGCAGGAAAGAGGGCCAAACGTATCAGCGAATGCCGCTGCGGCCCAGGGGCCGGCCGCTGAGGCTGAACGGCCGCACGGTCTCGATCAGCACGTCGACCAGGTCCCCGGGGGCGAAGGGACGGCCATCGCCGGGGTCGGCGGCGAAGAAGGTGAGGCGGTTGGTGCGGGTGCGGCCCATCAGCTGGCCCGGGTCGCGGGGGTTGACCCCCTCGGCCAGCACCTGCTCCCGCCGCCCCAGGTAGCGGGCGCTGCGCTCCGCGGCCACCCTCTCCACCAGGGCGTTGAGCTCCTGCAGCCGTTCCACCTTCACCGCCTCCGGCAGCTGGTCGGACCAGTCGGCCGCCGGGGTGCCGGGCCGCGGCGAGTAGGCGGCGGTGTTGACCTGGTCGAAGCCGATCGATTCGATCAGCGCCAGGGTGCGGCGGAACTGGGCATCGGTCTCGCCGGGGAAGGCCACGATCACGTCGGCGCTGATGGCCGCATCGGGGAGGCGCTGGCGGATGCGATCGATGATCCGCCGGTAGCGCTCCACGGTGTAGCCCCGGGCCATGGCCCGCAGCACGTCGTCGTCACCGCTCTGGAAGGGGATGTGGAAGTGTTCGCAGACCTTGGGCAGGTCGGCGCAGGCGTCGATCAGCCGGTCGGTGAAGTAGCGGGGGTGGCTGGTGGCGAAGCGGATGCGCTCGAGGCCCCGCACGTCGTGCACCGCCCGCAGCAGGTCGGTGAGGGTGTGGGCCCGCCGGCCCTCGGCGGTGATGCCTGGCAGGTCGCGGCCGTAGGCGTCGATGTTCTGGCCCAGCAGGGTGACCTCCCGGTAGCCCCGCGCCGCCAGTCCCTCCATCTCCAGGAGGATCGCCTCGGGCAGGCGCGACTGCTCCCGGCCGCGCACGGAGGGCACCACGCAGTAGGTGCAGTGCTCGTTGCAGCCGTAGATGACGTTCACCCAGGCGCAGACCGCGCTGTCCCGCCGCGCGGCGGTGATGTCCTCGAGGATGTGGTGCTCGTCGGTGGCCACCACCTGCTGGCCGCTCTCCACCCGGGTGAGCAGGGCCTCGAGCCGGTTGGCGTGCTGGGGACCCATCACCAGATCCAGCTCCGGCACCCGCCGCAGCAGGGACTCCCCCTCCTGCTGGGCCACGCAGCCGGCCACCACCAGCGTGAGGGATGGGTTGGCCCGTTTGCGCTGGGCCTGCTTACCCAGATAGCTGTAGACCTTCTGCTCGGCGTTGTCCCGGATCGTGCAGGTGTTGTAGAGCACCAGATCGGCGCTGTGCTCGTCGCTGCCGGGGCTATAGCCCATGCCTTCGAGGATGCCGGCCATGCGCTCGGAATCCGCCTTGTTCATCTGGCAGCCGAAGGTGGTGATCCAGTAGCTGCCGCGCCGTGCCGACGGCGCCTGCTCGGCCTGCGGGCCGGAAACGGTGGCTGTCATGGGATCCAGTTTCCGCTATCGCCCTGCCGTCGTCAGCGCGGCGGCTGTGGCAGCGTGAACCTCCCGGCCCCTTCCTGGCATGCGCTGCCGCCTGAGCCGCTTTCCCCTCACCAAGGCGGTGCCCCTGGCCATCAGCCGCGGCACCACCGCCGCCGTCGAGCACCTGCTGCTGGAACTCGAGCACGATGACATCACCGGCCGCGGCGAGACCGGCGGCTTCGACACCGGCCACAGGGCCTTCCGCACCGACGACCTGGCCGCCGAGCTGGAGGCCGTCCTGCCGGCCCTGGAGAGCGTCACCCCGGAGCCTTTCCAGGCCCTCGACCCGCTGCTGGCGACGCTGTCGCCCCCGGCCCGCTGCGCCGTCGACCTGGCCCTGCACGACTGGTGGGGGCAGCGGCTGACCCAGCCGCTGTGGCGGCTCTGGGGCCTCGATGACGGCGCGATCGTCCCCACCAGCGTGACCCTGGGGCTGGGCAGCGAGGCGGCGGTGCTGGAGCGGCTGGAGCGCTGGTGGCAGCAGCTGCCCGCCAGCCGCATCAAGCTCAAGCTCGGCAGTCCGGAGGGTCCCGACCACGATCGGGCCCTGGTGCGGGCGGTGGCCCAGGCGCTCGAGCGGCGCCACCAGAGCCATGGGGTGACCTGCGAGCTGCAGGTGGATGCCAACGGCGGCTGGAGCCTGGAACAGGCCCGGCCGATGCTCGGCTGGCTCGACGCCCAGGGCGTGGCGCTGGTCGAGCAGCCCCTGGCTCCCCTCGAGGATCCGGAGGCCGATTGCGCTGCGTTTGCCGCCTTGGAGCTCGACTGCCCCATCGCCCTGGTGGCGGACGAGAGCTGCTGGAACCTGGCCGACCTGGTGCGCCTCGCCCCCTACGTCGACGGGGTGAACATCAAGCTGCTCAAGAGCGGCGGGCTGGCGGAGGCCCTGCTGATGGCCAGGGCGTCGCAACGCCTGGGCCTCGGGGTGATGCTCGGCTGCTACTCCGACAGCGCCCTGCTCAACGGGGCCGCTGCCCAGCTGCTGCCCCTGGTGCGCTGGCCGGACCTCGACAGCCACCTGAACCTGGTGGACGACCCCTTCAGCGGCCCCGCCCTGGAGGGGGATCGGCTGCGGCCGGGGACGGCCCCCGGCCTGGGGGTGCTCCATGCTCGGCTCTGACGTCCCGATTGTGCTGCTGCAGCACGGGGGACTGGACAACCTCAGCGGCAAGACCGGTCTGGCGATGCTGCGCTACCGCCATGGCCCGATCGTGGCGGTGGTGGATCCGGACCACCCCGGCGCCGACCTGCGGGCGGTCACCGGCATCGAGCGGGCCGTGCCGGTGGTGGGGTCCCTGGCGGAGGCCCTTCCCTTCGCTCCGGAGGTGGCGGTGGTGGGGCTGGCCCCCTCCGGCGGCCGGCTGCCGCCGGCCATGGGCCCCGACGTGGCGGCCGCCCTGGAGGCGGGCCTGTCGCTGGCCAGCGGTCTTCACAGCCGTCTGGGGGACGATCCGTCGCTGGCGGCCCTGTTGCGGCCGGGCCGCTGGATCTGGGATCTGCGCCGGGAGCCCCCCGGCCTGAGCGTCGGCTGCGGCCGTGCCGCGGCGCTGCCGGGCCGCCGGCTGCTGGCGGTGGGCACGGACATGTCGGTGGGCAAGATGAGCGCCTGCCTGGAGCTGCTGGCCGCCGCCCGCCGCCGCGGCCGCGATGCCCGCTTCGTCGGCACCGGCCAGGCCGGCATCCTGATCAGCGGCGGGGGGGTGGCCCTCGATGCCGTGCGCATCGATTACGCGGCCGGCGCCGTGGAGGCGGCGGTGCTGGCTGCCACCGCGGACGCCGGCCCGGACACCCTGGTGCTGGTCGAGGGGCAGGGCTCCCTCTGCCACCCGGGCTCGAGCGCCACCCTGCCCCTGATCCGCGGCAGCCAGCCCACCGATCTGCTGCTGGTGCACCGCGCCGGACAGCGCACGATCCAGCGGCTGGCGGACTGCCCCCTGCCCCCGCTGCCCCAGGTGATCGCCGCCGTCGAGGCGCTGGCGGCCCTGGGCCGGCCGGCGGGATCCGCTCCGCCCCCCAAGGTGGCGGCCATCGCCCTGAACACCGCCCACCTGGACGGGGCCTCGGCGGCGGCGGCGCTGGCGGCCACGGCCAGGGAGACGGGGCTGCCCTGCCTCGATCCGGTGCGGCTGGGCGGCGAGGCCCTGCTGGAGCTGCTGCTCAGCCAAGAAAGAAGCCCGACGCCGTAGCGCCGGGCCTGAAGGGCGAGCGAGGGGACTCGAACCCCCGAATGGTGGCGCCACAAGCCACTGCCTTAACCACTTGGCGACGCCCGCCGCGGTCTTTGCCAATGTATCAAGCGAGCCTGCCGGCCCCCCCTCTTGCCACCGCCGACCACCGCCACCCGCACCGTCTCCGGCCTCCTGGGCCTCACCGCCGTCGCGGGGGGGCTGATCGGCCTTGCCGTCACCAACCCCGGACCGGCGGCCTTCGAGGAATTCGCCGCTGAGAAGCTCACCGAACTGGCCAGTGAGGAGCTGTGTCACAACGAGGGGCTGCCGTTGCTGGCCCGGTTGCTGATCCAGAACTGTCCGGAGCTGGTGCGTTCCCAGCGCAAGGTGCTGGGTCGCCTGGCCCGGGAGCATTCACGCCGCTACAACTTCGGCCTGCTGAGCATCTACGGCACCCGCCTGGGCGGCGAAAAGGTGCTGCCCAACTGGAGCATCCCCCGCTACGACGCCGTCACCCTGGCGATGGCCGGCCATTTCGTGCTCCTCAGCGCCGGCGAGAGCGCGCCGGGGAGCCCGATGCCGTGAGCGGGGCGCCCCCGCCCGGCCGCCTGCCCCCTTTACCCGGCCGCCTGCCCCCGATGCGGATCCCCAGGCTCCTGCTCGACCCCCGTTGCCGCCTGCCGGCCGCGGACGACCAGGGGCTGGTGACGGTGTGGCTGGAGCATGGCGACGGACGGATCCGGGCCATCCATGGGCTGGCCGCCGGCTCCGGCGGCGATGGGGAGGGAGGCTCGCCGGCGCCCCTGGCGCTCACGCCGCTGGTGGAGCCCCACGCCCACCTCGACAAGGCCTTCAGCGGCGAGGCGTTCCCCAATCCCGAGGGCACCATGGCGGGCGCGATGGCGGCGAACGGCCGGGAGGCGGCCGACCGCCAGGCGGAGGCGGTGCGCCGGCGGGGGGAGCGGGCCCTGGAGCGGGCCTGGCGCTACGGCCTGCGGGCGATCCGCAGCCACATCGACAGCCTCGGCCCCTGGGCCACCCCCAGCTGGGAGGTGCTGCTGGAGCTGCGTGACCGCTGGCGAGGCCGGGTGGAGCTGCAGCTGGTGGCCCTGGTGCCGGTGGGCCACTGGCGCACGGCCGAGGGGGAGGCGTTCGCCGCCTGGGTCGCCGCCCGCGGCGGCCTGCTGGGGGGGGTGCTCGGCGCCCCCTTCCGCTCCACCCCGGCCGACCGCGCCGGCCTGCTGGCCCTGCTGCGGCTGGCGGAGCGCCTCGGCTGCGGTGTGGATCTGCACGTCGACGAGAGCGCCGAGGACCACGGCCGGGGCGTGGCCCTGGTCAGCGAACTGCTGCTGCGGCACCGCATTGAGGTGCCCCTCACCTGCAGCCACGCCAGCAGCATGGGCCTGCTGGCCGACCGGCCCTGCCGCCGCCTGGCGGAAGCGATGGCGGACGCGGCGGTGGGGGTGGTGGCCCTGCCCACCACCAATCTCTGGCTGCTGGGCAAGCACCACCGCCGTACGCCGTCCCTGCGGCCCCAGGCCCCGATCCGCCAGCTGCAGGAGGCCGGGGTGACCGTGGCTGTGGGGGCCGACAATGTGCAGGATCCCTGGTTCCCGGGGGGGGATTTCGATCCCATCGCCCTGCTGCGTTTCAGCCTGGCCGCCAGCCATCTGATGCCCTGGCGGCGTCTGGGGCTGAGCCCCTTCAGCACCGCCGCGGCCCACCTGCTGGGCCTGGAGTGGGACGGGGTTCTGCGGGTGGGTGCCCCGGCCGATCTCCTCGTGCTGGGGGCCACCTCCTGGGCCGAGCTGCTGGCTCGCCCCCCCCGGCGGCGGGTGCTGCGGGCCGGCCGCTGGCTGGACCCGCCCCCCTGCGAAGAACCCTCCCCACCCCTGGCCGCCTGCCATGCCTGACACCGCCTTCCCGGGCACGCTCCCCGCACCGGCCGATCCGGAACGGATCCAGGCCCTGGTGGCCGAGCTGGGTGCCAGCCCCCTGGGCCTGACGCCGATCCTCGCCGCTGCGGAACTGGGGCGGCTCTCGGCCGACTTCCACGACTATTCCCCCGTGCTGGAGCCGCTGCTGAAGGGCCGCCGTGCCCAGCTGGCGGTGAAGGTGGAGTGCGTGGAGCAGGTGATGGCGGTGGCCGGGGCCTGCGCCCGCCAGCGGGTGCCGCTGACCGTGCGTGGTGCCGGCACCGGCAACTACGGCCAGTGCGTCCCCCTGGCCGGGGGCCTGGTGCTCGACATGGGCGGCCTCAACCGGCTGCGGACGGTGGACCCGGACAGCGGCGTGATCGAGGCGGAGTCCGGCTGCACCCTGGCCCATCTGGATGGCCAGCTGATGGCCCACGGCCGGGCCCTGCGGATGGCGCCCAGCACCTACCGCAGCGCCACCCTCGGGGGCTTCATCGCCGGGGGATCGGGCGGCCTGGGGTCCCTGCGCTGGGGATTCCTGCGCGATCCGGGTCACCTGCTGGGGCTGGAGGTGGTGACGCTGGAGGCCGAGCCGCGGCTGCTGCGGCTCGACGCCGCCGCCAGTGCCTCCCTCAACCACGCCTACGGCACCAACGGGATCATCACAGCCCTGCGGATGGCCACCACCGAAGCGGTGGCCTGGGAGCAGGTGGTGGTGGGGTTCGCCCGCTGGGAGGAGGCCCTGGAGGCCTCCCGTGACCTGCCCACCACCGCCCTGCTGCTCAACGCCCTCTGCCTGCTGGAGGCCCCGGTGGCGGCGGCCATGCCCTGGCCCGCCGGCTGCCCCGCCGCCGGTTCCGGCGAGCACCGGCTGCTGCTGCACGCCGCCCCGGACAGCCTCGAGCCCCTCCCCGGCTGGCTGGCGGCCCGGGGCGGCCGGATCCGGTGGCAGGGCCGGCGGCCCGAGCCGGGGCGGGGGCGGGGCCTGCCCCTGGCGGAACTCACATGGAACCACACCACCCTGCACTGGCGGGCCCAGGCGCCGGACTGGACCTACCTGCAGCTGCTGCTGCCCCGGCCGGAGGCGCCCCTGCTGGAGGCGGTGCGCGGGCGCTGGGGCACCGACGTGCTCTGGCACCTGGAGGCGGTGCGCCACATGGGGGCGCCCCGGCTGACGGCCCTGCCCCTGGTGCGCTGGCAGGGGCCCGAGGCCCTGGCCGACCTCGTCGCCCAGTGCCGCGAGCTGGGGGCGGTGCCCTTCGATCCCCACGTGATCACCGTCGAGGACGGTGGCCTGGGGGTGGTGGACGCCGATCAGGTGGCGGCCAAGGCCGCCTTCGACCCTGCCGGACTGATGAACCCGGGCAAGTTGCGGGGCTGGCGGGGCTAGGGAACGCCCCGTGCGCGATCAGCGGCAGTCCAGGCTCAGGCGGGTGTCGGCGCCGGTCACCGGGTTGGTGCCCCGGGCCTCACGGCAGAGGTTGCGCTGGTCCACCCGGTCGAGCAGGGCATCGGTGAAGTCCGCATCGGTGACCGTGGCGCCGGTGAAGTTGCTGCCGGAGGCGATCGCTCCGCGCAGCACCGCGCCGGTGAGGTCGGTGCCGCTCATGTCCACCTTGTCCATCAGGGCGTCGCTGAGATCGGCGCCGTGGAAATCGGCCTCCGGAAAGGCGGCCTGGGTGAGGATCGCCCCGTGCAGATCCGCGTCCCTGAAGCTGGCCTGGCGGCCCGTGGCCCCGGCGAAGGAGCTGCCGGCCAGCTGCTGGCCGCTGAAGTCCTTGCCGCTCTGGTTGGTGAGGGTGTAGTCGACCCGGTCCTGGAAGTCGGCCAGGGCGCCGGAGGGGGCCAGCAGCAGCAGACCCAGCAGCAGGACCAGCAACGGGCCGGCCCGCCGCAGGCTCCGGCCCGGCCGACGGGGGCCGCCCGCGGGCCGGGGGGCATGGGAAGCGGGGGCCGTCGTCATGGACCGTGGCTGCCGGGGACCCCTCCAGGCTGGCCCGCCCCGGGAACTTCGTCAGCTTCGGGGGCGTCGAACAGGGGCAGCACGGCCCCCAGCAGGAACAGGGAGCCGGCCACCACCGGCAGCGGCCCGGGGGACAGCAGGCTGTCCAGTCCGGCGGCCAGGCTGCCGGCCGGCTCGAGTTGATCGGCCTTCCCCGGACAGGCGGCGGCCAGCTCCTCCAGGGTCCAGCTGGCGTGCTCCGGCACCGCCACCACCGCCGCCCGATCGCCGGGGCGCAGCAGCTGCTCCAGCATCACCGCCCCCTCCTTGTGGCGCTGGATGCCCAGCAGCCAGCGGCGCGGCCGGGCCCCCGCGATGCCCCCGTTTTCGCCCCCGTCGAGTTGGTCGAGCTCGCGGCGCAGGGTCGCCGCCGCCGGGGGATTGTGGGCCCCGTCGATCAGCAGCTCGCGGCCCCGCCAGCGGTGCCGCTCCAGCCGCCCGGGCCAGCGGGTCGCTTCCAGGCCGGCGCGGATCGTCGCCGCGTCCAGGGGCGTGCCGGCCAGCGGGCCGTCCGGGGCGGTCAGGGCCCGGGCCATGGCCACCGCCACGGCCCCGTTCTGGCGCTGCAGGTCCCCCGCCAGGCCCAGGCGGGGCCCGCCGTCGGCCTCGGCGGGCAGGGGGTCGAGCCACTGGAGGCTGGC
Source organism: Synechococcus sp. UW140 (assembly GCA_943369315.1). Taxonomy (GTDB): domain Bacteria; phylum Cyanobacteriota; class Cyanobacteriia; order PCC-6307; family Cyanobiaceae; genus Cyanobium. The sequence goes on along the minus strand of CALRMW020000003.1, from coordinate 176,071 downwards.
GCCGCAACCCCGGGCCTCCGCCTCCAGCACCCGGCGGGCCTCGGGTTCCTGGGCGCAGCTGAAGGCCCGGCAGCCCGGTCCCATCACGGCGGCCTTCTCGGCGGCGATGGCGGCCAGGGTGTCGCCCAGGTGCTCGCGGTGGTCGAGGCCGATGGCCCCGAAGCCGATCACCGGCCGGCGGGGGTGGACGGTGGTGGCATCGAGCCGTCCCCCCAGGCCCACCTCCAGCACCGCCAGATCGACCCGCTCGCGGGCGAAGTGCCCGAAGGCCGCCGCCGTGATCAGCTCGAAGGGGGTGAGCCGGTGCTGGCGGGCGAGGGGCTGCCAGCGGGCCAGGGCGTCCCGCAGGTTGGTGGGCGTGATCCAGGCGTCATCGATCTGGATGCGCTCGCACCAGCTCACCAGATGGGGGGAGCGGTAGGTGCCCACGTGGACCCCGGCGGCCCGCAGGATCGCGTGCAGGAAGGTGCAGATCGAGCCCTTGCCGTTGGTGCCGGCCACCTGGGCGGCGGCGAAGCACCGCTCCGGGTGGCCCCCCTCGGCCAGGGCGCCGACCAGCCGCTCCAGGCCCAGGTCGACGCCGCGGCGGGCGAAGGGTTCGAGCAGGTCGCCCAGGTCGACCGGGGGGGGCAGCGGGGACGGCACGGACAGGGACGGATCAGGCCAGGCTGTGGAGAGCCTTCTCCAGGCGCTTCACCGCCTTGCGCAGCTGGCGGGGCTTGACCACCAGCGGCGGCACGAACCGGACCACCCCGGGGCCGGCCGGCACCAGCAGCAGGCTTTCCGCCATGGCGGCTTGGACGATCTCCGCAGCCGTGGGCCCGCCCTCGCGCAGCACCAGGCCCCGCAGCAGACCCCAGCCGCGCTCGCCGGCCAGCCGCTCGGGGTGCCGGGCCACCAGCTCCTGGAGCAGGGTCTGGAGCAGGGCCCCGTTGGCGCTCACCTTCTCCAGCAGGCTCCGGCGTTCGATCTCCTCGATCACCGTGAGGCCGGCGCGGCAGGCGAAGGGGTTGCCGCCGAAGGTGCTGGCGTGGTCGCCGGGGCGGAAGTGGTCGGCCGTGGCCTTCACCGCCAGGGCGCCGATGGGGATGCCGCCGCCCAGGCCCTTGGCCATGGTCAGGGCATCGGGCTCGACCCCGAGCTGTTCGTAGCCCCACCAGTGGCCGCTGCGGCCGACGCCGATCTGCACCTCGTCGAAGATGAGCAGGATCCGGTGGGCATCGCAGAGCTCCCGCACGCGCCGGAAGAAGGCCGGATCGCCGGGGTTGACCCCGCCCTCGCCCTGGATCGGTTCGAGCAGCACCGCCGCCACCCGGGGACCCTCGGCTTCACAGGAGGCGAGCAGCGCTTCGAAGGAGGCCGTGTCGTTGTAGGGGAAGTAGCGGAAGCCCGACACCATGGGCTCGAAGCCCTGGTGGTACTTGGGCTGGCCCGTGGCGGTCACCGCCGCCAGGGTGCGGCCGTGGAAGCTGGCCTCGGCGGTGAGGATCAGCGGAGCGGCGATGCCGCGCACCTGGTGGCCGTGCTTGCGGGCCAGCTTGATGGCGGCCTCGTTGGCCTCGGCGCCGGAATTGCAGAAGAAGACCCGGTCGGTGCAGCTGCGGGCGGTGATCGCCGCGGCCAGGGCCTCCTGCTCCGGGATCCGGTAGAGGTTGGAGACGTGCTGAAGACGGCCCAGCTGCCGGCAGAGCCGCCGCTGCAGCACCGGATCGCTGTGGCCCAGGGTGCAGACGGCGATGCCGGCCACCATGTCGAGATAGCGGCGGCCCTCCCCATCCCAGAGCCAGACGCCCTTGCCCCGCGTCAGCGCCAGGGGATAGCGCCCGTAGGTGTCCATCACCGGAGCGATCGACGTCGCGACAGGTGCAGGCTGGATGGGAGCGGTGGGACTCGAACCCACATGCCCGAAGGCGCTCGATTTTGAGTCGAGTCCGTCTACCAATTCCGGCACGCTCCCGATGGGAGAACTCTAGGCGGCGGGGGTGGGCAGCCTGCGGATCGAGGCGCCGGCGGCGTTGAGCTTGCCCTCCAGATCGGCGTAGCCCCGGTCGAGGTATTCCAGCCCCCGCACGGTGGTGATGCCGTCGGCGGCAAGGCCGGCGAGCACCATGGCGGCGGAGGCGCGCAGGTCGGTGCCGTGGACGGGGGCGCCGCTGAGCCGGGCCACCCCTTCGACGCAGGCGGTGTTGCCCTGCATGCGGATCGAGGCGCCCATGCGCTGCAGCTCGGCCACGTGCTGGAGACGGTTCTCGAAGATGTTCTCCACCACCATGCTGGTGCCCTCGGCGGTGGCCAGCAGGGCCATGAACGGGGCCTGCAGGTCGGTGGGGAAGCCGGGGAAGGGCTGGGTGCGTAGATCCACCGCCCGCACCTTGCTGGCGGTGAGGATCAGGCCCTGGCCGTCGGCCTCGATGCGGCAGCCGGCCTCCTCGAGCTTGGTGATCACGGCACCGAGGTGCTCGGGCAGGGCGGGGAACACCCGCAGCCGGGAACGGGTGATGGCGCCGGCCAGGAGGAAGGTGCCCGCCTCGATGCGGTCGGGGATGACGGCGTAGTCGGCGCCGTGGAGCCGCTCCACCCCGACGATGGTGATGGTGGGGGTGCCGGCGCCGCGCACCTTGGCCCCCATGGCCAGCAGCAGCCGGGCCAGGTCGATCACCTCGGGCTCCTGGGCGGCGTTGTCGATGACCGTTTCGCCGTCGGCGAGGGCCGCCGCCATCATCAGGGTCTCGGTGGCGCCGACGCTGGGGCAGTCGAGGTGGATGTGGCCGCCGGTGAGGCGGCGCTGGCGGCCCGGCACCACGGCGGTGACCACGCCGTGCTCGATGGTGACCTGGGCGCCGAGGGCCTTGAGTCCCTTGACGTGCTCCACGACGGGCCGGGTGCCGATCTGGCAGCCGCCGGGCAGGGGCACCTGGGCCATCCCCATGCGGGCCAGGAGGGGGCCGATGCAGAAGAAGCTGGCCCGCAGGCTGTTGACCAGCTCATAGGGCGGGGCGGCGGTGGTGATGTGGTCGCCGTGGAGCACGATCGCGTCGCCGCCGCGCTGAACCCGCACCCCGAGAGCGGAAAGGATCTCCCCCATGGCCGTGATGTCGGTCAGGGGAGGAACGTTGCTGAGCCGCAACCCGTCCTCGGTGAGCAGGCAGGCGGCCATCAGCACCAGGGCCGAATTCTTGGCGCCGCTGACCCTCAGTTCCCCGTCCAGACGCCGTCCACCACTGATCTCCAGCCTGGTGCCGGCGATGGCCTTGACAGGCATGGGGGATACGGTCATGGACAGGAGTCCTGGTATCAATTTCGGGGGCATCTTGACAACGAATGATCCCGTCGTCTAGGGGGTCGCCGCTCAAACTGTCTTGCCACCCGCTTGCCGCCATGGTCCGGAGGGGTGGGTCGCCGGTGATGATTTATGCTCGCTCCAGCGCCGCGGCCTCCGTGGCGGCTACACGCCCGCGGATGTGGCGGAATTGGTAGACGCGCTAGTTTCAGGTACTAGTGGCAGCAATGTCGTGGGAGTTCAAGTCTCCCCATCCGCATCATTATTTATGATTGTCCTCAAGATCACCAACGCTTCCGACGTCGTCGCCGCGAACATCGGCAGGTTTCTGGAGCGTCTGACTCCGGACGAGTACGACCAGAACAAGGTGGAGGACATCGTGATCGACCGCCTGGTGGCGAACCTCAAGGCGGAGGGTATCCGCGGTGAGGTGGCGGCTTTCAAGGGGCTCGACCTCAGCGATGACGATCTGGTCATCCACGATCAACTCAAGCTCCGGCGCCGCAAGACGATCTGACATCCCCGGGTCCCTCCCCTGACCTCCGCGGCCTGTCCCCGGGCAGCGAGCCGATCCGCAGTGTCCGCAATCCCCTCGTCCAGGCGCTGCGGCGCCTGCACCGTCCCAGCGGCCGCAAGGAGCAGGGCCTGATCCTGCTGGAGGGGACCCACCTGCTGCAGGAGGCCCTTGGCCTGGGCCTTCGGCCCCGCCAGTTGCTGGCCACCGTCGACTGGCTGGAGCGCCATGGCGTCCTGCTGGAGCGGCTGCCGGATCCGCGCCGGCTGCGGATCGCCAGCCCCGAGGTTCTGGCCGCTGCCACCACCACCGGCCACCCCGACGGGGTGCTGCTCACCCTGGAGGCCGCCGACCTGCCCGCCCCGGCGGCGGCGCCGCCCGATTTCGTGCTGGTCCTCGACCGGCTCCAGGATCCGGGCAACCTGGGCACCCTGCTGCGCACGGCGCTGGCGGCGGGGGTGGAGCAGGTGTGGCTGGCGGAGGGGGCCGACCCCCTGCAGCCCAAGGTGCTGCGCGCCTCCAGCGGCGCGGCCCTCGCCCTGCCGATCGAGCGGATGGCGGCCACCGACCTGCCGGGCCACCTGGCCGCGGCCCGGGAGCGGGGCGTGCAGCTGGTGGCGGCGGTGGTGCCCGAGGCGGGCGCCGCCGCCCAGCCCTACTGGGAGCTGGACTGGTGCCGCCCTACGGCCCTGCTGCTGGGCAACGAGGGGGCGGGGCTGGCCCCGGAGCTGGCCCGGCTGGCCGACCGGCGGGTGACGATCCCCCACAGCCCTGCGGTGGAGTCGCTGAACGTGGCGGCCGCGGCCGCTTTGCTGCTGCTGGAGCGCCCCCGCCAGGCCCACGGCCGGCCCGGGGCCTGACAGGGGAGAATGCCGCTACCCATGCAGCCCCGTCCGGTGACCGCAGCACCCGCCTCTCCTCCCTCCGGGTTCGATTTCGACGTGATCGTGATCGGTGCCGGTTATGGCGGTTTCGATGCGGCCAAGCACGGCGCCGAGCATGGCCTGAAGGTGGCGATCGTGGAATCCCGCGACATGGGCGGCACCTGCGTCAACCGGGGCTGCGTCCCCTCCAAGGCCCTGCTGGCGGCCAGCGGCCGGGTGCGGGAGCTGGCCGACGCCGAGCACCTCAAGGGTTTCGGCATCCATGCGGCTCCGGTGCGCTTCGAGCGCCAGAAGATCGCCGACCATGCCGCCCAGCTGGTGGCCACGATCCGCACCAACCTCACCAAGACGCTGGAGCGGGCCGGCGCCACCATCCTGCGGGGCAAGGGACGCCTCGACGGCCCCCAGCGGGTGGCGGTGCGCGAGGCCAGCGGCGTGGAGCGGGTGTATGCGGCCCGGGAGGTGATCATCGCCACCGGCTCCGATCCCTTCGTGCCGCCGGGCATCGAGACCGACGGCCGCACCGTGTTCACCAGCGATGAGGCCATCAACCTGGAGTGGCTGCCCCGCTGGATCACGATCATCGGCAGCGGCTACATCGGCCTGGAGTTCGCCGACGTCTATACGGCCCTGGGCTGTGAGGTCACGATGATCGAGGCGCTCGACCGGGTGATGCCCACCTTTGATCCGGACATCGCCAAGATCGCCGCCCGCCATCTGATCGACGGCCGCGACATCGACGCCCGCTCCGGCGTGCTGGCCAGCAAGATCACCCCCGGCTGCCCGGTGAAAATCGAACTGGTCGACATGGCCACCCGCGAACCGGTGGAGACCCTGGAGGTGGATGCGGTGCTGGTGGCCACCGGCCGGGTGCCGGTGAGCAAGGACCTCAACCTGGCCAGCGTGGGGGTGGAGACCAACCGGGGCTTCATCCCCGTCGACGATGGCCTGCGGGTGCTGGCGAATGGCGCGCCTGTGCCCCACCTGTGGGCCGTCGGTGATGTGACCGGAAAAATGATGCTGGCCCACACCGCCGCCGCCCAGGGCACGGTGGCGATCGAGAACATCCTCGGCCACGCCCGCCGCATCGATTACCGCTCGATCCCCGCCGCCACCTTCACCCACCCGGAGATCAGCTCGGTGGGGCTGTCGGAAGCCGATGCCAAGGAGCTGGCCGCGGCGGAGGGCTTCGCGCTGGGAGCTGTGCGCAGCTATTTCAAGGCCAACTCCAAGGCCCTGGCCGAACTGGAGAGCGACGGCCTGCTCAAGCTGCTGTTCCGCAAGGACACCGGCGAGGTGCTCGGCGCCCACATCTACGGCCTCCATGCCGCCGACCTGATCCAGGAGATCGCCAACGCGGTGGCCCGGCGCCAGGGGGTGCGGCAGCTGGCCAGCGAGGTGCACACCCATCCCACGCTGAGCGAGGTGGTGGAAGTGGCCTACAAGCAGGCCGCCGCCAGCCTGGCCACGGCGGTGGGTGCCTGAGATGGAGATCCGTCGCCGGCCTCCCAACCCCTCGGTCCGGGTGGCCCACCTGGAATTCGGCACCCCCCACCCCGAGGAGAGCCCCCGCCACATCCTCGAGGAGATTGTCTGGGAGAAGGACAGGGAAGTGACCGCCGCCCGGGAACGGGTGAGCCTGGAGTCCCTCAAGCAGCAGGTGGCCGACCTGCCCCCCACCCGGGACTTCGCGGCGGCCCTGCGGGCCAGCTGCCGCAAACCGGCGGTGATCGCCGAAGTCAAGAAGGCGAGCCCCAGCAAGGGGGTGATCCGGGAGGACTTCGACCCCGTCGCCATCGCCCGGGGCTACCGCGACGGCGGCGCCAGCTGCCTCTCAGTGCTCACCGACAAGCGCTTCTTCCAGGGGGGCTTCGAGGTGCTGGTGGCGGTGCGGGAGGCGGTGGAGCTCCCCCTGCTCTGCAAGGACTTCATCCTCACCCCCTACCAGCTGTTCCAGGCCCGGGCCGCCGGGGCCGACGCGGCCCTGCTGATCGCCGCGATCCTCACCGACCAGGATCTGGCCTATCTGCTCAAGGTGGCCAGGGGCCTGGGGCTGGCGGTGCTGGTGGAGGTGCACGACGCGGCGGAGATGGAGCGGGTGCTGCAGCTGGAGGGTGTGAACCTGATCGGCATCAACAACCGCGATCTGGCCAGCTTCACGGTGGATCTGGCCACCACCGAACAACTGATGGAACGCTTCGGCGAGCAGGTGCGTGCCCGCGGCGCCCTGCTGGTGAGCGAATCGGGCCTGTTCAGCCGGGAGGATCTGGATCGGGCCGTCGGCGCCGGCGCCGATGCGGTGCTGGTGGGGGAGGCGCTGATGCGCCAGGACGACGTGACGGCGGCCCTGGAGACCCTGATCGGGGGCTGAGCCCAGGCGATGCGGGAAACCTCCGGGCGGCTGGAGGAGATTCCGGGCGAAGAGGCCGTCCCCGCCGATCTCGATTCCTCGATCAAGCGCTTCTACGAGCGGGCCGGCATCATCCGCGACAGCGATGGTTCCGCCGGCAGCATCACCATGATCGTTACGGAGTCGCCGGCGGGGGGCAACGTCGAGGAGCCGGTCACCCAGCTCTGCGTGCGGAGCGGGCCTACAAGCGCTTCTATCCGGCCGTTGACATCCTGCTCTCCTGTTCAGGTAATCTTCAGCAGCTTGAAGGCTGGTTCTCCCAGCATCTCTCCCCGGACTGGGTGGGTCGCGTTGTCTTCCAGAAGGCCCAGTTCCTCGACATGGTCTATCACCAGCAGATCCAGGCCCTGACTGCTCAGCCCGGGGAGTCGGCCGCTCCGGCCCCGTCGGCCTGAGCCGGGCCTCGGCGTGAAGCCTTGAGGGTCAGGGGCCAGTGGATGCGCCGCCCCTGGGCCGTCTCCCCCCAGGCGGCGGCCAGGGCCGGACGCAGCCGCTCCAGGGGGTCGTGGCCCAGGGCGGCCCGGTAGAGGGCGCTGGCCGACCAGCTGGAGCAGTAGCCGAGCAGCTGCTCCAGGGTCCAGGTGGCTTCCATGGCGAAGGGCGGGGCCTCCAGGCTCGCGAAGGGCAGCACCAGGTCGCGGTAGCCGTTCTCCACCAGGGCCTTCTCGGGAGGCCAGTAGGGGCCGACGATGTCGGCGTAGAAGTGTTGCAGGAGCGTATCGGGCCCCTCTCCCTCCAGGCGGGGGATGCCGTAGCTCCAGACCGCCAGCACCCCGCCGGGGCGCAGCACCCGCTCCACCTCCAGGAAGAACCGGGGCTGATCGAACCAGTGCACCGCCTGGGCCACGGTGACCAGATCGAGGCTGGCCGCCTCCAGGCCGGAGCTCTCCGCCGCCGCCAGTCGGTAGTGCACCCCGGGAGCGGGACGGGCGGCGGCCAGCTGGGAGGCGCTGGCGTCGGTGGCCACCACCTCGGCGAAATGGGCGGTCAGGCCGATGGCGGCCTGACCGGTTCCTGTGGCACAGTCCCAGGCCCGCTGGCGGGCGGGGGCCACCCCGGCCAGCCAGGCGAACAGGGGCGCTGGATAGGTGGGCCGGTAGTGGGCGTAGGCCCCGGAGACGGAGCCGAAGTGATCGGTGAAGCCGGCGCTCATCGCTTCGGGTCTGCAGAACAAGGCCGTCTGCGCCCATACCTAGCGGCAGCGGACGCGGACGGCCGCGGGCGTCAACGCGTGCCTGAGGACACTCCCTGCTTGAGGCGACGGGCGACGGCCTTCAGATCCTGCATCAGGCAGGAGAGCCTCGTCCTCGTCGTCATGGCGATGGGGTCGTTGTAGCCCAAGGCCTCGCGCAATCGGTGCAGCGACTGTGAGTGCGTGGCTTCGCGAAAGACCTCTGTGGTGAAGGAGTGGCGCTTCATGAGCCGTGGCCGTTCGGCTCTGCGGCCACTGGCCCCGGACCCCATCTCGGCGCGGGAGATCTGGATCGGATCTTCAGCCGCTTCCAGACGGGATGCGGCGGCTTCGCCAAGAACAGCTGAACGGATCCGGTCCCTTTCCCGCTGCTCGTGCATGGCGAGGGTCTCGATGTGCAGGTTGATGAGGGGATGGCTGTGGTTCTTCCAGGCCAACCAGCTATTGAAGTAGAAGTCTGCGTAGTCATCGAGGCGTTCAAACGCGTTCGCCATCGAAGAGAAGGAGCGGCGCATGGCGAGCCATGTGTCGAAGGGGTCGCGATGGGTGTAGAAGCAGGTATGGGGAATCTGGCGTTCGTCAAGAATTCCCACCAGGCTTGGTGCGGCTGAGCCATCAGGGAAATGCCGCAATCTCCAGCCCTCGCCAAAGCTGTGGTCGCGGATCATCAGGACGGACGCATCCTGATTGGCGAGGAAGCTGTCGACGAGCAGATCAAGTCGTCTTTTGTACTCCTGAAGGGCCTCTTCTCTGGTGAACAGCTCCAGCGCGCGAACCCGATGCAAGGGATCTTCTGGGAAATATGTTGTTGGTGAATTGCGGGAGTAAGGGTTGGTTTCGCCAGTGAGCCAGGCGTTCTCGTCCAGGGCTTTGGCGATGTAGTGAAAGAGATAGGTCCCTGCGGAACAGGGAAGATTGGCGACCAGGACAATTCGTTTGTCCATACTCTCTTTCTGATGGCTTGGGATCATAGGCTGCAAAAAGCCCCCGCTGTTGGGCGGGGGCTGGGAAGGGTTCGGATGGGGAAGCGGCTCAGACCTTGCGGCTGTAGAACTCCACCACCAGCAGTTCGTTGATCTCGAGGGCGACCCATTCGCGCTCGATGCGGCCGCCCACCTTGGCGGTCATCTTGGCCTTGTCGAACTCCAGGTGGGGCGGGATGTTCGCCAGGCCGGGGAAGGCCAGGTTGGCTTCGGCCAGGGCCTTGCTGCACTTGCGCTCGCGGATGGCGACCACGTCGCCGGCCCTGCACTGGTAGCTGGGGATGTCCACCACCCGGCCGTTCACGGTGACGTGGCCGTGGTTCACCAGTTGGCGGGCACCGGGAACGGTGGGGCCGAGGCCGAGGCGGAAACAGATGTTGTCGAGACGGTTCTCGAGCAGCTTGAGCAGGTTGGTTCCGGTGGAACCCTCCTGGGCACGGGCTTTCTTCACGTAGCGCACCAGCTGACGTTCGGAAATGCCGTAGTTGAAACGCAGTTTCTGCTTTTCTTCGAGACGGATCGCGTATTCGGAGCGCTTGCGACGGGCTTGGCCGTGCTGACCGGGGGGGTAAGACCGTTTGGCGGCCTTACGGGTGAGACCGGGAAGGTCCCCCAAGCGCCGCGTGATCCTCAGGCGAGGGCCGCGGTAGCGAGACATAAGGGAAGGTGACGGAGGTGGACGGTGCGGCCCTGGGGCCGGACGGCGAGGCTCACGGTTGCGGCATGCTGGAGAAATCCGGATGCCCGCGCGTGCAGCGCCAACCACCCACCCTAGGCGGCGACGGTCCCGGCCTCCTCCAGGGCGCCCTACCGGCCGCTCCGGCCTCCCCCCTCTCGGCCGCGGTGGCCGCCGTGCTGCTGGCCCTGATCGGCGCCTACCGGCGCTGGATCTCGCCCCTGCTGGGCCCCCGCTGCCGCTTCATTCCCAGCTGCAGCGCCTACGGGCTGGAGGCGATCGGCCGCCACGGGCCTTGGCGCGGCGGCTGGCTGACCGTGAAGCGCGTCTGCCGCTGCCATCCCTTCACACCCTGCGGCTGCGACCCGGTCCCGGACTGATGGAGGAACTGCTGCTGTTCACGCGCCAGGGCTGCTGCCTGTGCGAAGGCCTCGAGGAGAAGCTGGGGGCCCTGGATCCCCCCCAGCCCCTGCAGTTGATCGACGTGGACACCGATCCGGCCCTGCAGGGGCGCTATGGGCTGGCCGTGCCCGTGCTGGCGGTGGCGGCCGGTGCCGATGGCCCCCTGCGGGAGCTTCCGCGGGTGTCCCCCCGGCTGGCGGGAGCCCAGCTGCAGGCCTGGCTGATCAAGCAGGGCGTGCGCTGAGGGTCACGCTATGACAGGCGCCAGCTTCGTCCCGCCGGACGCCGCCGGCGCCGCCATGTCACCGCTGCTTCAGCCGCTCCTGCGTCAGCTGGGCCTGCCGCCGCTGCCCGACCCCACCGGCGCCCTGGCCCAGGCGGTGGTCAGCGGTGTCAGCTGCGATTCCCGCCGCGTCGGCCCCGGCACCCTGTTCGTCGGCCTGCCCGGCACGGCGGTGGATGGCGGCAGCTTCTGGCCGGAGGTGCTGGCCGCCGGTGCGGTGGCGGCGCTGATCGGGCCGGCGGCGGCGGCCGTCCGGCCCCCGGCGCCCGGCGATCCGGTCCTTGTGGTGGAGCCCCCCCTGGCCCTCTGGGCCGGCCGGCTGGCGGCGGAGTTCTGGGGCCAGCCCAGCCGGCGTCTGGCCCTGATCGGTGTCACCGGGACAAACGGCAAGACCACCACCACCTACCTGATCGAGCATCTGGCGGCGGCGGCGGGCCACCCATCGGCCCTGTTCGGCACCCTGCAGAACCGCTGGCCGGGCTACAGCGCCACGGCCACCCACACCACCGCCTTCGCCGACCTGCTGCAGGCCGATCTGGCCCAGGCCGTGGCGGCCGGCAGCAGCATCGCCGCGATGGAGGTGAGCTCCCACGCCCTCGATCAGCGGCGGGTCGCCGGCTGCCGCTTCGCCGGGGCGGTGTTCACCAACCTCACCCAGGATCACCTCGACTACCACCCGTCGATGGAGGCCTACTTCGAGGCCAAGGCGCGGCTGTTCGCCTCGGATCTGCTCGACGGGGGCGCCGTGGTCAACGTCGATGACCCCTGGGGGGCCCGCCTGGCCGAGCGGCTCGGGACGGCCGACCGGGGATCCGGCGCCGGCCCCTGCTGGCGCAGTTCCCTGGAGGATCCGGCGGTGGAGCTTCACATCAGCGATCTGGTGATGGGCGCCGACGGGGTGAGCGGCCGCCTGCACAGCCCGCTGGGGGACGGGGCCTTCCGCTCGCCCCTGGTGGGACGCTTCAACCTGATGAACCTGCTGGAGGCGGTGGGGGCCCTGTTGCAGCAGGGTCTGGCCCTGCCGCTGCTGCTCGACGGCCTGGCCAGCTTCCGGGGTGTGCCGGGACGCATGGAGAGAGTCGGCGGGCCGGCGGGGGTTCCCCTGCCATCGGTGCTGGTGGATTACGCCCACACCCCCGACGGCCTTGCCAATGCCCTGGCCGCCTGCCGGCCCTTCAGCCAGGGGCGGCTGATCTGCGTGTTCGGCTGCGGCGGTGACCGGGACCGCACCAAGCGGCCCCTGATGGCGGAGATCGCCGCCCGCCTGGCCGACGCGGTGGTGGTGACCTCCGACAACCCCCGCACCGAGGACCCGCAGCGGATCCTCGATGACGTGGTGGCGGGGATCCCCGCCGGCACTGAGCTGGTGGTGGAAGGGGACCGGGCCGCGGCGATCGCCGCCGCCATCGCCGCGGCGGCGCCGGAGGACCTGGTGCTGATCGCCGGCAAGGGCCATGAGGACTACCAGATCCTCGGCACCACCAAGGTGCATTTCGATGATCGGGAGGAGGCCGCCCGGGCCCTGCAGGCCCGCGCCGCCGGCTGAGCAGGCTGCCGGATCTGGCCTACCGGGCCCGGGAATGATCCGGCTCAGCACAGGTCCCTAGGGTGAGACCACCGTGCAGGAGACAAGTTCGCCATGACCGTCGCCGTTCCCATGTCGAAACGGTTCCTCGCGGAATTGATCGGCACCTTCTGGCTCGTCTTCGGAGGCTGCGGCAGCGCCGTCCTGGCGGCCGTTTTCCCCTACGCCCAGGCGGAAAGCAACCCCCTGGGGCTGGGGTTCGTCGGGGTGTCCCTGGCCTTCGGTCTGACCCTGCTCACCATGGCCTATGCCATCGGCCATGTCTCCGGCTGCCACATCAATCCGGCGGTGAGTTTCGGCCTCTGGGCCAGCGGCCGCTTCCCTGGCTCGGCCCTGCTCCCCTACATCGTGGCCCAGGTGCTGGGCGCCGTCATGGCCGGTGGGCTTCTCTACGCCATCGCCAGCGGCCGCAAGGGCTTTGAGCTGAGCGGCAGCAATCCGCTGGCCACCAACGGCTTCGGGGCCCATTCCCCGGGCGGCTACGGCTTCTGGGCGGCGCTGATCATCGAGGTGCTGCTGACCTTCTTCTTCCTGCTGGTGATCCTCGGTTCCACGCACCGTGACGCGATCAAGGACTTCGCCGGGGTGCCGATCGGCCTGTCCCTGGTGCTCATCCACCTGATCAGCATTCCGGTGACGAACACCTCGGTGAACCCGGCCCGCAGCACCGGTGTGGCCCTCTGGGTGGGCGGTGAGGCCATCGGGCAGCTCTGGCTGTTCTGGCTGGCGCCGATCGTCGGGGCCCTGCTGGCCGGCTGGGTGCAGCGCCATCTGCTGGAGGCGGGGGAAGGCTGATCGCCGTCCTTCAGCTCGTGCCTTCCTGGCTGCGCAGATAGAGGTAGCTGCCCGCGGCCAGGCCGGCGGGCACCAGCAGCCACCAGAGTTTGCCGAGGTTGGGTCCGAAGCTGAGGGCCAGTTCATCCTTGGCCGCTGCATAGGGCGACTCCTTCTCCGTTCCCGGTGCCACGCTGCCGGGAGGGGCTGTTGGGCTGGCCCCATCGGCGGCGGCGGCATAGGGGGAATCCTTGGAGGCCCCGGTGGTGGCGCCTGCCGGAGGCACGGCAGACAGGCTGCTGACACAGAGAGCGCAGGCGGCTGCGAGCAAGGCCGCCTGTGGTCGGGAGAGGTTGGGAGTCATGGGGCGGTCCGGCAGGGGCTGACGGCGCTGACAACGATCTCTCCACTCTGGAGACCGGGGCAGGTCCCGTCAGGCGAGCCGTCATGGGGGTTCATGAAGGGCCTCCCTGACGCGCCGTTCGCCGGTCCGGGGACGCAGCAGCTCTTGGACAGCAACAGCCATCGCGTGTTGGTTCGGAAAATTTCCGGACGAATCTCTGGCGATCTGGGGTGCCATTGATACCTTCATTCAGATGTGAGCTCTTTCTCTGGTCTGATGCCGACAAGCCTGCCTGTGATCGCGAGTGTGGTCATCCCCTTTCTGTTCAAGCTTGTTGGGGCTGTTGCCCTCTGGATTGCCGGTGGATGGTGCATCAAGTTTGCTTTGCGCATTCTCAGAAGAGGCCTGTCCTCAGGGACCCTTGATCCGACGGTCATTGGCTATCTGATCAACATTCTGGGTGCGATCCTCCGGGTCATTCTGGTTGTCGCCATCCTTGGCTTCTTCGGGATCCAGACCGCCAGCTTCGCCGCACTCCTCGCTGGCGCCGGTGTCGCCATCGGCGCCGCCTGGAGCGGCATGCTCAGTAACTTCGCGGCCGGTGTCTTCCTGCAGGTCTTCCGACCGTTCAGTGTGGGCGACTTCATCACCGCCGGAGGCGTGACAGGAACGGTGGAGGAGATTGGCATGTTCGTCACCTCGATCCAGTCCCTTGACTGTGTCCGCAATATCGTTCCCAACGGCAAGCTTTTTGCTGACACGATCCAGAACTTCTCCTCCCACCCCTTCCGGCGGGTTGACCTGATCGCCCAGCTCGATAACAGCGCCGACGTGTCCAAAGCCATCGCTCTGCTGAAGGAAGGCATCCTCTCGGTCCCCAACCAGGATCCCAACACACCGGCTGACATCGAGGTGCTGGAGTTCAGCGAGCGGGGCCCCAGGCTGGCCGTCCGTCCTTACACCCATACCGACCACTACTGGCAGGTGTACTTCGACACCAATCGCATGATCGCCGACGTCCTCGGCCGCAATGGATTCCCAGTGCCGCGCATTCCCGTCGCCATGGCCCAGAGCGGCAACTGAGCGGCCACGGGTCTTCTGCTATTCGGCCCGCCCTTCAGCCCTTGGCCAGCTGGGCCAGCAGCCGCTCCACCTCGTCCGCCGTGCTGACCAGGTGGGTGCAGGCCCGCACGCAGCGGGGCGATTCCAGGGTTCGCAGCCAGGTGCCCCGATCCCCCAGCCGCTTCACGACGGCGGCCGGTTCCAGGGGTTCTCCCCCGGGATCCGCCAGGGTGAAGCTCACCAGCCCCGCCGGCGGGGGCACCGTCAGCAGGGTGCGGACCCCGGGAATCCGTTGCAGGCCTTCCCAAAGCTGGCGGCTGCGCTGCCGGATCGCCGCCAGCCGGGCGTCGGCGTGGCCTTCGGCCTCCAGCAGTTGAAGTGAGCTGTCCAGTCCGGCGAACAGGGGGGTGCAGGAGGTGGCCACCTCGAAGCGGCGGGCGTCGCGGTGGTAGCCGCCGGCGCCGGGGCCGTCGTGCTCCAGGGTGCGCCAGCCGATGAGGGTGGGGCTGCTCGCCTCCAGCAGCCGCTCGGAGACGGCCACTGCACCGAGCCCTTCCGGGCCGCAGCACCACTTGTGGCCGGTGCAGGCATAGATGTCGGCGGCGGCGGCCGCCTCGGCCACCGGCAGGCTCCCCAGGGACTGGGCCGCATCCACCAGCAGCCAGGGGTGGCGGGGATGGCCGGCCAGCCGGGCCGCCACCGCCGCGATCGGCATCGTCTGACCGGTGTTCCAGAGCAGGTGGGAGAGCACCACCAGCCGCGTGCGGGAGGTGAGGGCCGCCCCCAGCCGCTCGCCCACCGCCGCTGCCGTGGCGACAGCGTCACCGGTCAGATCAGCCACCGCCAGGGAGGTGATCCGCAGCCCGTGGCGCCGGGCCAGCTCCTCGAGGGCGGCCACCACGCCGTAATGCTCGGCATCACCGACGAGCAGCTCATCCCCCGGCTCCCAGGGCAGGCCCCAGAGGGGCAGCACGCACCCCGAGGTGACGTTCTCGGTGAAGGCCACCCGTTCCGGCACCACGCCGAACCAGGCCGCCAGCCGCTGCCGCAGCCCTGAGACCGTGCGGTTCACATAGGGCCAGACGCTGTCGCTGAAAGGGCCCAGCTCCTGGATGGTGGCAAAGGCTCCGCTGATCGCCGCCAGCGAGGGGGAGGGCAGGGGCCCCTGGCCGCCGTAGTTGAAATACGTCTTGTTGGCCAGGGCGGGCATCAGATCCCGCAGGGGCATGGCGGTCTCGGCGGGCAAGGGCAGAGGTGGTGGTGCCGGTGAAGCATGGCAGTGGACGCTTCACGCTGGAAGCTCCAGCCAACCAATCGGAGGCTCACCCCCAGGGCTGCTTGTCGGCCTTCCAACGCCCCGCGATCGACTGCTCAACGCTGAAAGGTTCAACGCTGAAAAGTTCAGCGGAAACAATCAACGGAAAGATGTCAGCCCTGAGAGACTTGCGTTCTTCGTCTCAATTGCTGGAGATCACCTGACCCACCACCACGGCCGCCACGGCCGAGAACAGGGTGATGCCGAGGGCTGTCAGGGGGCTCTGGCCCTGGGCCACCGCCAGGGTGGTGATCACGCCGGCCCCGAGGCTGGCCACGGCGAGCTGGGAGGTGAGTTCGCTGCCGGAGCGGGGGCTGGGGCTCGGGGTCACGGCGGCTTCGTCACGATTGATGGCCTGACGCTACGGGCGATGAATCGTTCGTCACCGCCAGCCCGGCCAAGCTGTTACCAGGCGTGGTTGTTCTTCATGAAGCCGTTACATCGGGCCCCATCGATGCATTGAAGTCTTCCACTTTCGTGCCGATTCGCCTCAGGAAGCCCGCCCGGCGCCTGAGGCTGGCCGCGCCCGGCCACTGCTGGCCCAGCTGCGCAGGGCCTCCAGCTGCTCCCGGGCCGTCCGCGACAGCGGCACCACCTGGCTGGCCGCCGCGATCAGGTCGGCCTCCCCGAGCTCGCGGCCCTCGCCGAAGGCCAGATGCATGGCCTCAATCACGGTCTGTTCCAGTTCGGCGCCGGAGAAATCGGCGGTGCGGTCCACCAGCACATCCAGGGGGATGGCATGCCGGGGCCGCCGCCGCCGCAGCTGCAGATCCAGGATCGCCCGGCGTTCCTCGGCATCGGGGAGCTCCAGCAGGAAGATCTCGTCGAAGCGGCCCTTGCGCAGCAGTTCCGCCGGCAGCCGCTCCACGGCGTTGGCGGTGGCCACCACGAACACGGCGCTGCTCTTCTCCGCCATCCAGGTGAGCAGGCTGGCCAGCACCCGCTGGCTGGTGCCGCCGTCGCTGCGGCCATCCCCACCGCCGAAACCCTTGTCGATCTCGTCGATCCAGAGCACGCAGGGGGCCATGGCCTCGGCCCGCTGGATCATCTCCCGGGTGCGCGCTTCGCTGGCCCCCACCAGGCCGGCGAACAGGCGGCCCACGTCCAGGCGCAGCAGGGGCATGGCCCAGCTGTGGGCGATCGCCTTGGCGGTGAGCGACTTTCCGGTGCCCTGGGGGCCGATCAGCAGCACGCCCCTGGGCAGCGGCAGGCCATAGCGCTGGGCCTCCTCGCTGAAGGCCCGGTGGCGCTGCTCCAGCCAGTGCTTCAGGGTATCCAGCCCGCCGATGTCGGCCGGGGTGGCTTCGGTGGGGCAGTACTCCAGCAGTTCGCTGCGGGCGATGGCCTGGCGCTTCTCCTCCAGCACCTCCGCCAGGTCCTCGATGCCCAGCTGCCCCCGCCGCGCCAGGGCCCGGGCCGCCAGCTGGCGCACCCGCTGCTCGCTCAGCCCGTGGCAGGCGGCGGTGAGCTGCTCAAGCACCCCCGGCTCCAGGGGCTGGCCGCTGGCCTCGGCGATGGCCCGCAGCAGGCGGCCGATCTCCCCGGCCTCGGGCAGGGGCAGTTCCAGCAGGGTGACGCTGTCCTCCAGCTCCCGCGGCAACTGCCATTCCGGGGCGCTGATCACCAGGGTGTGGGGCACCTGCCGCAGGCCCGCGGCCAGGTTGCGCAGGCGCCGGCAGACGCCGGGATCGTCGGCGTAGCGGTGGAAGTCCTTCAGCAGCAGGATCGCCCCCTGCTCGGCCGGCAGCCCGTCGAGGGCGCCGAGGGCCGCCATCGGCTGACGCACCGCCTGCCCCTCCAGGCCTGGGGAACCGCTCAGCCCGCCGATGAAGTCCCAGCGCAGCAGCGTGCGGCCCCCCAGGCGCTGGGCGGCCTGCTCCAGCAGGCCCTCCACCCGCTCCTCCTCCAGGCTGCGGATCCAGAGGATCGGGGTACGGGAGCGGATCAGAAGATCCAGCTGATCGCCCAGGTCGTGGACCATGGTTCAGCGCAGGGAGCGGAGGGCTGCCCAGCGGGGGTCACCGTCCCCCTCCCCGCTGGCGTCGTCCGCGGGCAGCGGCGGTCCGGGGCAGTCGGGGCCGCAGCGGTTGACCAGGGGCAGCTGCAGGCTGAGCTGCTCGAACAGCCAGCGCTCCGGATCGAAGCTGCCGCCTGGATCAAGGCACTCCACCGGATCCTCGGCCGCGAACACCACCTCCTCCTCCTCGGGGCCGGCCACGGCGATCTCCAGCAGCTCACGGGCCTTGGCGGACAGGGCGTGGTTGTAGGTCTGCAGGCAGCGGTCGCAGCAGAGGGTGATGATCGTCTCGGCCGTGCCCTCCACCTCCAGCACAGTGCCGTGGTGGAGGGCCCGCACCCGGCCGCGCACCGGCGTGAGGCTGGCCAGGCCGGCGATGGACTGGTCGACCGGCCAGGTGCGGCCTTCACTCAGCAGCCGCAACTCCTGCAGGGGCAGCGGCTGCAGCCGGGTCATTTCTTGGTCTTGGGCTCAAAGGGCAGGCGGCCGCCTGCGCTGCCGCCGCCGGCCGTGGCGGTGGCCGGCTGCTGGGCGAGCTGCTTGTCGAGGATCGCCTGCAGGTTGTCGGGCAGGGCCTCACGGGTGAGCAGGAAGGTCTGGACCCCCTGGAACACGTTGGCCACCACCATGTAGAGCAGCACCCCCGCGGGCAGCGGGAAGAACAGGAACATGGCCGTGATCATCACCGGCGTGATCTTGTTGGCGGTCGCCTGCTGGGGGTTGGGGGGCATGCCCATGCCCGAGAGCAGCTGGGAGGCGAACAGGGTGGCGCCGAAGGCCCCCACCAGGATGGCGATGTCCCAGTTGACGGCGCCATCGGTGTAGAAGCCCACCTGGCCCAGGGCCTTGATGAACAGGAAGCCGCTGCGGGCCGCCAGGCCGGGGATGCGCGCCTCCACCGTGGCGTCGCCGGGGGCCAGGGCCGTGATCCTGCCCTTGTCATCCACCTGCACCACGCTCTCGCCCTTGGTCACCACCCAGCTGGGGGTGAAGCTGTCACCGTGCTCAACGGTGCCCAGCAGGGAGGCGAAGCTGGTGCCGTCCTTGCCGTGCAGTTCCACCTGGGTGCTGTCACCGACGCCCAGCTTGGTGCCGCCCTCAAGGCTGGCGATCACCGGAACGTGCTCGGTCTCGCTGATGAAGATCGAGTGGCTGGCGCTGTTGAAGGGCTTGGCCTCCACCGCGGCGATCTCCTCGGCCGGGAGCACCTTGAGGTTGATCGCGTAGGGGACGTCGGCGAAGGGGGACCCCCGCAGTGTGGCGAACAGGGCGAACAGGATCGGCATCTGCACCAGCAGCGGCAGACAGCCCGAGAGGGGGCTGCCGAACTCCTTCATCAGACCGCCCAGCTCCTCCTGTTGCTTCTGGGGGTTGTTGGCGTACTTGGCCTTGATCTCTGCCTGGCGCTGCTGCATCACCGGCTGGGCGATGCGCATGCGCCGGGCGCTGCGGATCGAGCCGGCGCTCAACGGGAACAGGGCGAGGCGGATGACCACGGTGAGGGCCACGATCGCGAGCCCATAGCTGGGGACCAATCCGTAGAAGAAGTCGAGGATCGGGAGCAGCAGGTTGTCGGAGATGTAGCCGATCACGGCAGGGGTGCGCTGGGGTGGGGAATCTCGGCTGCCAGTGTGCCCGACCGGGGAGACCGGATGGGGGTCCGGTGGTCAGGCGCTTTCACGGGCCGGGGGGGCGAAGCCGGCGGCACCGGTGGCTCCGGGGCTGCGGGCGGCGGCCTTGCCGCGGCTCTCCCGCCGTTCCTCGATGTAGGCCTCGAGCTCCCGGAAGCGTGGCACCGCCCGCATTTCGAGCTTGGCGCCGTCGTTGAGCACCACCACCATGTCGCCCCAGGCGCCGAAGCCCCGCGGCACCGATCGCACCTCGCGGATCTGGCTGTAGACGACCTGGGTGCGGTCACGGCCGAGCCAGCCGCCGCTGACGCTGATGCGCCGGCTGGTGATGCGGAAGCGCAGCCACAGGGCCCGGACGATGGCTCCCACGGCGAAGGGGATGCCGATCAGGGTGAGGCCGAACAGCAGGTTGACGATCAGGTCGCCCCTGGCGGGACCGCCCTCGTAGAAGACCGTCTCATTGATCTCGAGTTTGTTCTCCACCCTGTCCTCCGGGGTCATGGAGCAATCCTGCCTGGCGCAGCAGTTGGGCGCATTCTCCCAGCAGCTGGCCCTCGCTGCGCTCGAGGCAGCCCGGCTTGAGGGTGATCAGCAGCCACAGGGGCTGGCTCGGGGCCGGCGGGTGGCGGCGCAGATGGTCGTGGAAGAGGCGCCGCAGGCGGTTGCGACGCACCGCCAGCTTGCTCACCTTGCTGCTCACAACGATGCCGCAGCGCCAGGGGCTGGCGGTGGGGGGTGTACCGGGGGGCAGCAGGGACGGTTCCGCCGCCAGGACCCGGAGCAGCAGCCCCGGCCCCTGGAAGCGGCGCCCCTGGCGGTACAGACGATCGAAGACCTGTCGGCCCTTCAGCCGGTGCTGCTGCGGCAGGGCCACGGACCTTCCCGGCCGGCCTCAGACCGCCAGGCGGGCCCGGCCGCGGCGACGGCGGGTGCGGATCACGCGGCGGCCCGTGTGGGTGCGCATCCGCACCCGGAAACCGGACACGCGCTTGCGCTTGCGGCTCGTTCCTTCAAGGGTGCGCTTCGTCATGCTGCTGCTTGCTCAGTGGGTCACCCTATCAGTTGGTGTTGTTGGGCACGATCTGGATCAGCCAGCTGCCCAGGTAGCCCGAGACCGGGATGTCGCCGGGGGCCTGGGCCAGGGCGTTGAACTGATACATGCCGGCGTTGAACGGGTTGAAGACGTTCATGTAGACACCAATGGTGTCCTTGTCGGACACGGGGGTTTCCGGAAAGATCTCGATGGATCGCCCATTCTCGGAGACCTCGATCGTGGCGGGGATCGTCTCGAGGCAGCGGGTTCTCTTGAGCATGCCGCCCTCACTCATCCGGCAGAGCTTGACCTGCTTCGGATCGATCTTGCTGTCGAAGTGGCTGGGAACGCTGATGCTCAACTTGAGGATGGCCGTCTTGCGATCCTTCGGCCGCAGCATCAGGTAGTACTCCGCCCGCTGCATGCGGACAGTGTCGGTGGTGAAGAAGTAGAGCTTGCGGTAGTCCTTGTTGTTCTCCCAGCGGAACTCCATCAGGCCGGGCGTGCCCTGGGCCAGGGAGGGGCTGGGGGCGAGCGGGGTGAGCAGGGTGGCGCCGGCGACCGCCAGCGCTCCGAGGCCGGCGGTGCCCAGACGGCCGATCCGGGCCAGGGGATGGGACCGCTCACGCGGGAAGGAAGGCATGGCTGGGAGGAACTTCATGCTGAAAGTCTCAACACGCCCGTGCGTCTGCCGCGCCTTCAGTGGTCGGCGGGGGAGCTGGCTGGAGCCGGCGGCTGGCCCGCATCGGCCCGGTCGGGCCTCAGCCGCGCCGCCTCCCGCAGGTAAGGGTGGACCACCTCCCGGCCGGCATCGAGCCAGGCGTGGGCCAGGAGTCGGATGCAGCGGGGCAGGTCCCCGGCCACCGCCATCTGCTGGCAATCCAGCAGGGCGACCCGGCCCCAGTCGGCCCGCCGCCGGGCGATGGCGGCCGGGAAGCAGGCGTCCAGATCGGCGGTGACGGAGAAGGTCACCGAGAGCACCCGGTCCCCCGCCAGGTCGTTGCGCTGAAGCAACTCCTCGATCAGCTCCGCCACGGCCTCCGCGATCGCTTCGCCGGTGTTGGCGCTGGCGGTGGTGGCTCCCCGCAGGGCCCTCAGCTCGAGACCAGGCTTCATGACGTCAGGGGCGATGGAGCCAGAGGGGCTGGCCGCTCCAGGCCAGCTCCAGGCTCAGGGACTGGGAGACCTGCTGCATCAGTGTGCTGCCCGGCAGCAGCCCGAGCAGTTTCCTGCGCGGCTTGCCGAAGCTGACCGTCCGGGCCTTCTCCGGATCCAGCCCCGCCAGCTCCGCCGCCAGGCGCCGGGCGTTCTCCTCGTCCCCCAGGACATCCACCAGGCCGAGCTCAAGGGCCTGGGCGCCGCTGAAGACCCGCCCGTCGGCGAAGCCACGCACCCTGTCCGGCTCCAGGCCCCGGCCCGCGGCGACCGCGGCCACGAACTGGCCGTAGCTGGCATCGATCAGCTCCTGCAGCAACTGCCGTTCCGCTTCGGAGAGGGCGCGGTCGGGGGAAAGGATGTCCTTGTAGAGGCCGCTCTTGACGGTTTCGAAGCGGATGCCGATCCGCTTCAGCAGCCGCGACAGATCATTGCCGCGCAGGATCACCCCGATGGAGCCGGTGATGGTGCCGGGATTGGCGACGATCTTCTCCGCCGCCACCCCCACATAGACGCCGCCGGAGGCGGAGATGTTGCCGAAGCTGGCCACCACGCGGCAGCCCTTCTCCCGCAGACGCATCAGGGCCCCATGGATCTCCTGGCTGTCGCCGACGGTGCCGCCGGGACTGTCGATGCGCAGCAGCAGGGCGGGGCACTCCCGCTGCTGCACCTGCTCGATGGCCTTCAGCACCCGGACGCGGGTGCCCCCGGCGATCGGCCCCTCGATGGCGATGCGCGCCAGGGTTCGTCGGGACTTGCGGCACCAGGGCCAGGGCATTGTGGAGATGCGCGGTGGCTGGATCTTAAAAAGAAGGCCCGGACGGGCCTGTTCGCCGCCCTCCGCCCCTCCACCGCCGCCCCAGGACTCACGCCCCATGCCCCGGACCCTGCGCTGGGTGTTGATGCTCCTGCCCTTCGCCCTCTGGGGCACCGCGATGGCGGCGATGAAGCCGCTGCTGCTGGGGGCGTCGCCCGCCATGCTGGCCAGCCTGCGGCTGCTGCCGGCCGGGGTGGTGCTGCTGCTGGCGGCTCGCCTGCTGGGGCGTTCCTGGCGCATCGATCCTGTGGATTGGCCCTGGCTGCTGCTGTTCGCCGCCGTCGACGGCAGCCTGTTCCAGGGGCTCCTGGCCCGGGGGCTGGGCCAGACCGGGGCGGGCCTTGGTTCGGTGCTGATCGACTCCCAGCCCCTGCTGGTCGCCCTGCTGGCCCGCACCCTGTTCGGCGAGGCGATCAACCCGGTGGGTTGGCTGGGCCTGCTAATCGGCCTGCTGGGCATCCTCTGCCTGGGACTGCCCGGGGAGGTGCTGCGCCACTGGTGGCTCCAGGGGCCGCCGGCCCTGCAGGGGCAGGCCTGGAGCCACGGCGAAGCCTGGATGCTGGGGGCGGCGGCGGCGATGGCGCTGGGCACCGTGCTCTGCCGCTACGCCACCCGGCGCAGCGATCCGGTCGCCGTCACCGGCTGGCACATGCTCCTGGGCGGCCTGCCCCTGCTGCTGGTGGCCGGCGGTGAGGCGCTGCTCCGTCCGGAGACGGTGACCTTCTGGCCCCACTGGAGCCCGGTGGAGTGGGGTCTGATGGCCTACGCGGCCCTGCTCGGCAGTGCCCTGGCCTATGGCCTCTTCTTCTGGTTCGCCAGCAGCGGCGACCTCACCGGCTTCACCGCCCTCACCTTCCTGACGCCGGTGTTCGCGGTGCTCTGCGGGGTGCTGCTGCTGGACGAGCGGCTGAGGCCGCTGCAGTGGCTGGGGGCGGCCCTGGCCCTGCTCTCGGTGCTGCTGATCAACCAGCGCGGCCGGCTCTGGCAGGTGGGCGGGCGGACGGAGCCGGTGCCGCCATGACCCACACGGTTCTCTTCGTTCACCAGAACTTCCCCGGCCAGTACCGGCACCTGGCGCCGGCCCTGCAGGCGCGCGGCGACCGGGTGGTGGCCATCGGCGGCCCCACCAGCCAGCCCCTGCCGGCCATCCCCCTGCACCGCTACGACCCCCTGCCGCCCGGGGGAGTGCCGCCCTGCCACCCCTGGTCGGCCGATTTCCAGACCAAGATCCTGCGGGCAGAGGCGGTGGCCCGTTGCCTGGAGTCGCTGCTGAAGGACGGTCTGCGGCCCGATCTGGTGGTGGGCCATCCGGGCTGGGGGGAACTGCTGGTGGTGAAGGATCTGCTGCCGGCCGTCCCGGTCCTGCACCAGGTGGAGTTCATCTATCAGCTCCAGGGCGGCGATGTGGGTTTCGACCCGGAGTTCGCCGACGCCGACTGGCGCCCCCGGGCCCGCCTGCGCCTGCGGCGGGCCCCCCAGCTCCTGGCCCTCCAGGACCTGGACTGGGGGTTGGCTCCCACCCCCTGGCAGGCCAGCACCGTGCCGGCCCCGTATCGCCAGCGGCTGAGCGTGATCCATGAGGGCATCGACACGGCGGCGATCGCTCCGCAGGGCCCTGCCCGCCTGCAGCTGCAACGCGCCGGGCTGGGCTTCGGGCCCGGCGATGAAGTGGTCAGTTTCGTGGCCCGCAATCTGGAGCCCTACCGCGGCTTCCACACCTTCATGCGCATGCTGCCCCGGCTGCAGCGGCTCAGGCCGGCGGCCCATGTGGTGATCGTGGGCGGGGATGGGGTGAGCTACGGCGCCGCGCCCCCCGGCGGCGGCAGCTGGAAGGAGGCGATGCTGCGGGAGCTGGGCGACGACCTCGATCGCCGCCGGGTCCATTTCGTCGGCCGCGTGCCCCACCCGGTGCTGCACGAGCTGTTCCGGGTCACGGCCTGCCACGTCTATCTCACCGTTCCCTTCGTGCTCAGCTGGAGCCTGCTGGAGGCGATGAGCTGCGGTGCCCTGGTGATCGGTTCGGCCACGGCCCCTGTGCAGGACGTGATCGAGGACGGCCGCAACGGACTCCTGGTGGATTTCTTCGATCACCGGGCCCGGGCCGAGCGGCTGGCGGCGGTGCTGGCCGACCCCGCCGGCCACGACGGGCTGCGCAGGGAGGCCCGGCGGACGGTGGTGGAACGGTTCGATCTGAGCCGGGTCTGCCTGCCCCGGCAACTGGAGCTCGTGGATCGGCTGATGGCCGGAGCGGCGACACAGGGTGGAACGGCTGGGGAGCGATAGGTTCCCTCCGATTCGCCCAGCTGGTTTGCCCGCCCTGCCCCGCCGCCAGCGCCGCCGGTTGCTGCTGATCACCCTGGTCCTTGGCCTGGCCCTGTTCGCCTGGCAGCTGGGCACGACGGGGCTGGTGGATGAGACGCCGCCCCTGTTCGCGGCCTCGGCGCGGGCGATGGCGGAGACGGGCGACTGGCTGATCCCCCGGGTCAACGGCCTGCCCCGCTACGACAAGCCGCCGCTGGTCTACTGGCTGATGGGGCTCGTCTATGCCCTGCCCGGCCAGCAGCAGTGGAACCCCCTGGGGACCTGGGCCTCCTGTTTCCCCTCCGCCCTGGCCGCCATCGGCGTGATGCTGGCCCTGGCGGACACCCTGCTGCGCTGGCCCCAGCCACCGTTCCAGGCCGCCCCCGCTGCCGCCCCTGCCGCCGTCCCCGCGAACGCCTCCCCACCGGCGCCGGAGCGGCCGGGCCTGACGGCCCTCACCGCCGCCCTCGCCTTCGGCCTCTCGCCCCTGGCGCTCGTCTGGGGGCGCACGGCGGTGAGCGATTCCCTGTTCAGCGGCCTGGTGGCCCTGGCGCTGCTGCTCTGCTGGCAGGCCTACGCCGACCCCGGCCGGCGCTGGTGGCTGCCGTGGCCCGTGCTCGGTCTGGCCGTGCTGGCCAAGGGGCCGGTGGCGGTGGTGCTCCTGGGCCTCACCCTGCTGCTGTTCGGCTGGCTCCAGGCCGACATCGCCGGGCTGTGGCGGCGGCTGCGGCCGCTGCGGGGCCTGGCGCTCACCGCCCTGGTGGCGGCCCCCTGGTACCTGCTGGCCCTGCACAGCGAAGGCCGGCCCTTCTGGGACAGCTTCTTCGGCTACCACAACCTCCAGCGCTTCACCGAGGTGGTGAATCGCCACCTGCAGCCCTGGTGGTTCTTCGTACCGGTGATGCTGGTGGCCAGCCTGCCCGTCTCCCCGCTGCTGGTCGTCGGTCTGGCCCGGGCCATCGGACCGCTGCGCCGCTCCTGCTGCCCCACCTGGCCCCAGCCCCCGGCCGCCTCCCTGGCCCGCTTCGCCGCCTGCTGGCTTCTGGCGGTGCTGCTGTTCTTCACCGCCGCCGCCACCAAGCTGCCGAGCTACTGGCTGCCGGCCACCCCCGCCGCCGCCCTGCTGATCGCCCTGGCGGCCCAGACGGGCTGGTCCTGCGATGGCGGAGAGGGTGGCGGCAGGCCCTGGGAGCGCTGGGCCTGGGGCCTCAGCCTGCTGCTGGTGAGCGGGCTGGGACTGGTGTTCCTGGCGGCTCCCCTGTGGTTGCCGCTGATCCAGGATCCGGAGATGCCGACGCTGGCGACGGAGCTCCGGGACAGTCCCCTGGTGCCCGTGGTGGCCGCCTGCTGGCTCCTGGCCGCCCTGCTGGGCTGGATCACCCGGCGCCGTCGCCCACCCCTGCGCCTGCTGGCCCTGCAGCTGCCCCTGGTGCTGTTCGTGCCCGCGGCTCTGCTGCCGCTGTGGAGCGTGGGCGATCGACTGCGGGGTGAGCCCGTGCGCCGCATGGCGGCGGCCCTGCAGCGCGAGGGCCGTCCGGGGGAACCGGTGGCGATGGTGGGCGTGCTCAAGCCCTCACTGCACTACTACAGCCGCCGGGTGGTGATCTACGAGGGCATCGGGGTGGAGGGTCCCCTCAACCTGGCGGACCGGCTGCGGCGGGAGCGCCGGGCGGGCCAGCGGCCCAGCACGCCGGAGGACCAGCCCACCGTGCTGGTGGTGATCGATCAGACCACCGCCAGTGCCCCGTTCTGGCGCCATCTCGGCGCCAGCGAACTCGACAGCGCCGGCGTCTACCGGCTGTGGCGCCTCGATCGCCGCCGCCTGGAGGACGCCGTGGCCCAGCTGCGTCTCAAGGGCTTCGCCCCCGACTGGCAGGACCCCCGGCCGGAGCGTTACTGAGCCGCCGGCAGGTGGATGTGGAAACGGCTCCCCACCGCGATCTCGCTGTCGACGTCGATGGAGCCCCCCATCGCCTCCACCAGCAGCTTCACCACCGAGAGGCCGAGGCCCGAGCCCCGTTCGTGCTCGATGGCGTTGCGGCCGCGGTGGAAGCGATCGAACACCTTGGGGATGTCCTCCGGGGGGATGCCGATGCCCTGGTCCCGGACGGTGATGCACACTTCGGCGTCGTTCCTCGTGAGTTCCAGGCTGATCGGTCGACCCGGGGGGGAATACTTGTCGGCGTTCTCGATCAGGTTGAGCAGCACCTGCTGGAGGCGGTCGGTCTCGGCCACCGCCCGGACCGGCCCCTCGGCGGCTTCCTCGGGAAGGGTGAGCAGCAGCGGGCGTGACAGCTGACTGCGGGCGAGGTCGCAGGCGGTGGTGAGCACCTCATCCACCGCCACCGGGGTCAGCACCATCTGCAACTGGCCGGACTCGCTGCGGGAGAGATCCAGCAGGTCGTTGAGCATGCGGGTGATGCGATGGGTCTCGGCCTCGGTGGTGGCGAGGGCGCGCATCTGCTCCGGATCCAGGTTCTGGCCGCGGCGCTGCAGGCGGCGAAGGTAGCCGCCGATGATCATCAGGGGGTTACGCAGTTCATGGGAGACGAGCCCCACGAAGTGCCGCTGCTGGCTCCAGGCCAGGCCCAGCCGGTCGAGCAGCCCATTGAAGGACTGGGCCAGCTCCTCCACCTCCAGGGGCGCCTTCTCGAGCTTGAGGTGGCTGCTGGCCAGGCTTTCGGTGGTGACGCCGGCCGCCATGCGGTTGAGATCCCGCAGCGGCTGGAGGAGTCGGCGGGTGAGCACGGAGATCGCCACCAGGGTGATCACCAGGCTCAGGATCCACACCCCGGCCAGCCCCAGCAGCCTGTTGCGCAGGCTGGCGACATTGGTGCTGACGTCCTCGGCGACCCAGAGCTGGCTGCCGTCGGGGGAACGGTGCAGGTTGTGCGTGAGATAGCTGTTGCCCTCCGGATCCTTCACCAGGCGGCGATCCGTGCCGATCAGCAGGGGCGTGAAGGATCGGGCCGACCAGGCGCTGCTGTGCGCGGCCATCGCCTGCCCGACCAGGCCGGGAAGGGCCACGATCTCGCCGGCGACTGGCCTGGGCAGCAGGAGGGAGCCATCCTTGTGCTGCACCCAGAAGAAGCGCTCCCGGTCACTGCGGCGTTCCAGCTCCCCGCGCAGGTGGGCGGCGTGGGCGGCGGATGGATCGCCGATGAGACGATCGAGCGTGTCGGCGAGGGAGCCCGCCGCCAGCCGTTGATCATCGTGCTGGTGATGCAGCAGACAGTCCCGGTTGATCAAAAGGGTGAAGGCGGAGGCGGCGCTGAACCCCAGGAAGACGGACGTGAAGGCCGCCAGCCGGAGCTGGCCCAGCAGGCTTCCGAACATCCGGTGACGCCAGCCACGGGGAGGGGCCCCGGTCGGGGGGGCCATCGGTGGGTTGGTCGTCACAGGTGGCGGTTCTCGCTCCTTCTGGGCAGGAGTCGTTCCAGCAGGTCGGGCAGCCTGTCGAGAAGTTCGTGCTTCAGCACGTAGTCGTCGGCTCCGGCCTCCTGGGCCTGGCGGCGCCGCTCAGGGTCGTTCAGGGAGGTGAAGATGACCACCGGCACGGTGCAACCCCTGCTGCGCAGGCCCCGCAGGCATTCGATGCCGTCGCAGTCGGGCATCTGCACATCGAGGAAGACGAGATCGATCCCCCCCTCGGCCAGCATCGTCTCAAGGCCATGGCCGTTGGTCAGCGCCACCACCTCGCAGCCGGAGTCCGCCAGCTCTTCCGCCACCATGGCCCGGATGTGGGGGTCATCGTCGACGATCGAGACGGTGGGCCGAGCGGCGACGGACCCGTCAGATCCGGTCCCGACCTGGGTGGCGATGGGGGCGATCGCCTGTTGTACCGAACGTCCCTGGTGGGGGAGGGGGGAGTTCATCGCACCTGGAACCTCGCCTTATCTTGCCGCGATCCGCGCCGATCGGCAGCGCAGGGACCGGGCCGGAGCCTGCGGTCAGACCGCCACCGGCTGGGGACAGAGTTCGCCGTAGAGCCGCTCCAGCGCGTCGATGTTGCCGGTGAGGGTGTAACGCTCCAGGGCCCGCTGGCGCGCCCGGCGTCCCAGCTCCGCCGTGAGTACCGGCTGGTCCCGCAGCACCGGCAGCAGGGTGCGCAGCTGGGTGGTGACGCCCTGGGTGCTGATCACGATGCCCGCCCCCCCCTCCAGCACCTCCCCGTCGGCTCCGGCATCGGTGGCCACGCAGGCGGTACCGCAGGCCATGGCCTCCAGCAGGGCCAGGGAGAGCCCCTCCACCAGGGACGGCAGCAGGAACACCTCGGCAAGCTGCAGCAGCGCCACCCGGCGGGCCCGGCTGGCCTCGTAGCCCCACCAGATCACATCGGCTTCGCTGCCGCTCTGCAGCGAGGATCGCAGCGGTCCGTCCCCCACGATCACCAGAACGCAGCCCTGGGGCCGCACCAGCCTCCAGGCCTTCAGCAGCGCCTCGACGTTCTTCTCGGTGGCCACCCGCCCCATGTAGAGGAAGACGCGGCGGCCGCCCACCCTGAGCTGCAGCTGGGCCAGATCGGATTCGCCGCCCGGGGCGGCCGGTGCCCAGGTGTCGGTGTCGACCCCGTTCGGGATCACCGCCAGCCGCTCGCGCCGCACCCCCAGGCGCACCAGCACCTCGGCCTGCAGCTCGGAGAACACGATCACCCGGTCGAACTTCGCCAGGGAGGGGGCGTAGAGCTGGTAGGTGAGCTGCTGGGTGCCGGCGGTGAGGTTGCGCAGGCCGGCGTCGAAGGGGGGATGGAAGGTGGCGACCAGGGGCAGCCCCAGCTGCTGGCAGAGGTCGGGCAGGCGGAAGTCGAGGGGGGAGAGGGTGAGGCTGGCGTGCACCAGATCGGGCCGCAGCCGCTCCAGGGACTCCCGCAGCTCCCGCTGGGCCCCCGGGGAGGGGATCGTGTAGACCTGCGACTTCACCAGGTAGGGCAGGGCCACCTCCGGGTTGGCCTCCGGCCCCCCCGGCGAATCGAGCTCGCCGCCCCCCGCTTCCGGCCGCCCCAGGGAGGGGGTGGGGGTGTCGAAGTGAATGAAGCTCACCGCGTGGCCGCGGTGCCGCAGGGCTTCGGTGGTGCTGAGGCCGTAGGTGACGTTGCCGCAGAACGGAGACTTTTTGCCCAGCCAGGCAATGTGCATCACCTGTATGGCCCCACGCAACAGCGGAATTTAGCAGCGCCAGGCGGGCGCTCAGCTGCTGCGCCAGGGGCGTTCACTCAGGGCGGCGACCGCGGCGATGGCCGCCAGCCCCCAGAGCACCGGCAGCAGTCCATAACGGCTCACCACGGTGCCAGCCAGCACCAGGGGCAGGCTGAGGGCGATGTTGATCAGGTTGTTCTGCAGGCCGAACACCCGGCCGCGCTGGTTTTCCGGGGTGTCCTCCTGGATCGTGGTCTGGGCGGGGATCGCCAGCAGGGCCGCACCCACCCCCAGCAGGCCGCAGAGCAGCAGGGTGA
Organism: Synechococcus sp. UW140; assembly: GCA_943369315.1. Lineage (GTDB taxonomy): Bacteria > Cyanobacteriota > Cyanobacteriia > PCC-6307 > Cyanobiaceae > Cyanobium. The sequence goes on along the minus strand of CALRMW020000003.1, from coordinate 145,962 downwards.
AGACGAGGTTGCCCCGCAGCTGGCCCAGCAGCACCAGGCACCAGGCGATGGTCCCGAGCCCCGCACTGGCCAGCCCCCGGCGGCTGAAGCGTTCGCCCAGCTGGGCCATGGCCAGGGCCCCCAGGGCCAGTCCCAGCCCGCTCATCGCCAGCAGCACGCCGAAGCGGGTGGGACCGAGCCCGCCGATCGCCGCCGCCAGGCTGATCGCCAGCACGTAGAGGGCCGCCAGCAGGCTGTAGAGCAGCACCAGCTGGATCATGGCGCTGCGCACGTTGGGTCGCTCCCGCAGCACCTGCACCCCTTCGCCGATCTCCTCCCAGACGGAGATCGAGCGCGGCACCCGCGGCGGTTCCGTGATCTTGATCCCGGCGATGGCCACGGCCGCGGCGCCGTAGCAGAGCGGCAAGAGCACGAATTCTCCGCCGGGGATGCCCACCTGGGCCAGCAGGGTGCGCAGCAGGCGCAGGATCGGGTCACCGAGGGCGAATCCGACGATGGTGGCGGCCATGCTGGTGGCCTGGTACACCGAATTCGCGGCGAGCAGCTGGGGGTAGCTCACCAGCAGGGGAATGGCCGCCTGCTCGGCCGGCGCGAAGAACTGGGTCAGGACCGACTCGAAGAACGTCATGGCCACCAGGGCCCAGTAGCCCCAGCTCAGCCCCAGCCACATCGGCCCCGGCAGCAGGCACAGGGGGGCCAGCATCACCAGGCCGGCCCGCAGGCCGTTGGAGGCCACCATCACGGTGCGCTTCGGCCAGCGGTCGGCCCAGACGCCCGCCACCGTCCCCAGCAGCATCGCCGGCACGGTGTTGGCCACGTAGATGCCGGTGGCCAGCAGGGTGATCATCTGGGCCCGGGTCTCGAAGCCCATCCGGAAGGCCGCGGCCGCTTCGGCGAGGGCCGCGTTGTTCTGCGGCGTGTCCGTCACCCAGTACTGGGCGATCAGGAACACCATCAGCACGATGTAGAACTTGTCCGCCAGCTGGGAGAACACCTGGCCGATCCAGAGTCGCCGGAATCCCGGCAGGGCCAGGACGGCGGCCAGTCCCCTCTCGGTCTTGCCGCTCGGGCTCATGCTGGCTCGGACGGATGGGAGGGCATGGGGTCGCAGGCGGTGCGCAGCAGTCTGAAGGCTCGCGGTCTCTGACCGAGGTGCTCGCCGCACCAGGCTTCCACCAGGTCCAGAAGGTGCAGCCACACCGCTTCCGGCCCCATCAGCCGGCCGTCCCTGCACCGGGGTGGGGCGGGACGCGTCAACCGCTGCAGCAGGGCCAGTTCGGAGGGGTTGAGCATCACCCGGGCTCCGGGCACCGCACCGATCGCCAGCCCCTCGCCCGGCAGCAGGCTGCAGCGCCACGACCAGTCGCCGATCGGCGGCAGCAGCGGCGCCCCGCTGCGGACGCAGTGCTGCAGGGGCAGGGCGAAGCCCCCCAGGGCCAGCAGGTGGATGCTGCCCTGCACCGCCACCGCCAGGGCCTCCACCCGCTCGGCCCGCTCCGTCACCACGGCCTCCAGGCGCCCGAGCTGGAGCAGCAGGTCGGCGAGCACCCCCGGGGCGGGCGTCTCGCCGGGGACGAGCTTCAGGCAGAGCTCGGCCAGGGCCTGGGCGGCGGCCAGGGTCTCCAGGCGCTGGGCCAGGCCGCTGTAGTTGCGCAGCACCCGCAGCTGCCGCACCCGCCTCAGGCCGCTGCGGCCCCCCACCTGCAGGACCAGGTGGGCCAGGGGCACCGCCGCCGCCAGGCTGCTCTTCGGCCGCCGCGCCCCCGGCACCGCCAGCCGGGTGAGGCCCTCGCCCTCGCTCAGCAGGGTGAGCAGCCGGTCGTGCTCCCCCAGGGGGCGACAGGTGAGGGCCAGGCCCTCCAGGTGCTGTTCAGGCACCGGCGCGCAGCGCCTGCATCAGGGCCACGCCCCGGCTCGTGCCCAGCCGGCCGGCACCGGCCGCCACCAGGGCGAGTGCCTGGTCGAGATCGGCGATGCCACCGGCGGCCTTCACCGCCGCCCGGCCCCTGGCCAGGGCCACCAGCCGGCCCACCTGCTCCGGGGTCACCGGTGGGCCGAAGCCGCTGCCGGTCTTGAGATGGCGCACCCCGGCATCGATGCTGATCTCGACCAGCAGCTCCAGGGCATCGGGGTCGAGGCGGCCCATCTCCAGGATCACCTTGACCGGCAGGCCCAGGTCGGTGATGGACGCCAGGTCGTCGAGCACGGCGGTGCCGTCGCCATCGGCCAGGGCGCCGAAATCGGGCACCACGTCCAGCTCGTCGGCACCGGCGGCGGCGGCCCACTCCGCCTCGGCCCGCTTGATCGCCGCCGGGATGGCCCCGAAGGGGAATCCCACCACGGCGACCAGCTTCACCGCCCCGTCGACCGGCAGCCGCTCACGGGCCACCGGCAGCCAGCGGGAGGCCAGGCACACCCCGGCGAAGCCGAAGTGGCGGGCCTCATCGCAGCAGCGGAGGATGGCCTCGCGGCCCCGGTGGGGATCCAGCAGGGCGTGGTCGATCAGGGGGGCGAGGTCGGGCCGTTCGGACTCCCGCTCAGGTGTCACGGGCCTGGATGACGCCGAATCCGCCATGGTTGCGGCGGTAGACCACCTGGATCTGGCCGGTGGCCGCGTCGCGGAACATGTAGAAGTCGTGATCGATCAGATCCAGCTGATGCAGGGCCTCCTCCAGGTCCATCGCCGGCATGGCGAAGTACTTGCGGCGCACGCCGCGGTGGGGCACGGCGGGCTCGAGGCCATCAGTGAGGGAGCCCCCTGGGTTGGGCAGGGTGGCGGCTCCGGCTTCCTCGGCGGCGGCGGAGCGGTGCACCGGGCCCTGGCTGCGCTCCTGCAGCCGGTCCTTGTAGCGGGTCAGCTGGCGGCTCAGCTTGGTGGCCACCAGATCGATGCTGGCGTAGAGGTTCTCGCTGCGTTCCTGGGCCCGGATCACCACCCCGTTGGCGAAGACCGTGACTTCCGCCGTCTGCTGCGGTACACGGGGATTGCGGGCTACCGACAGATGCACGTCGGCTTCCTTGACGATGCCATCGAAGTGGCTGATGGCGCGATTGAGCTTGGTTTCGGTGTACTCCCTGATCGCCGGTGTGACGTCGAGATTGCGGCCGTGGATCAGCAGTTTCATTCGGGTGCCTGCCTCCAGAGGAATTCTGGCTCTGGGACAACCTCAAGCTAGGAACGCCGCTGCATGGCCCCCAACACTCCCGCAATTCTTTTTGAAGCCCCGGCCCCGGTGCCCTTCCCGCTGGCCTGGGAGTGGCAGCGCTGTCTGCAGCGGCGCCGGCTCGACGATCCCGCCGCCCCCGACGCCGTACTGCTGCTGCAGCACACCCCCTGCTACACCCTGGGCCGGGGGGCCAGCCTGGAGCACCTCGGCTTCGATCCGGCCGATCCGCCCCTGCCGCTGCACCGCATCGACCGGGGCGGCGAGGTGACCCACCACCTGCCCGGCCAGCTGGTGCTCTACCCGGTGCTTGATCTCCAGTGCCATGGCGGCGACCTGCACCTCTATCTGCGGGCCCTCGAGGACGTGGTGCTGGCCGTGCTTCAGGAGCTGGGGCTGGAGGGGGAGCGCATCGAGGGCCTCACGGGGGTCTGGCTCGAGGGCCGCAAGCTGGCGGCTATCGGGGTCGGGGCCCGGCGCTGGATCAGTCAGCACGGCCTGGCCCTGAACGTCGACTGCTCCCTGGAGGGCTTCGGCGCGATCGTCCCCTGCGGGCTCAGCGACCGGCCGGTGGGACGGCTGGTGGACTGGCGCCCTTCCCTCACCCCCGCTCGGGTGGCCCCGCTGCTGCTGGCGGCCTTTTCCCGCCGTTTCGGGCTGGCCCTGCGGCCGCCGGGGCCACAGGAGGGACTGGCTGGGCTGGGGGAGGGGGGAGACCGGTCGGGACTGGGAGAATCCTGATCTCCCGATGCTTCACGCCGGCCGCCCATGAACGCCAGAGCCGAGATCCACTGGGGCGGCAGCCCCCGGGACCGCCGTGCCCTCGAAGGTCGCGCCGACTGGAGCCGGCTCGAGGGACTCGAGGGCCTCTGGCCCGAGCTGGAGCGCCTGCATGGCCCCCGGGTGGCGCTGGAAGCCCCCCACGGGCGCCATCCGGAGACGCTGCGCTACGACGAACTGCGTCAGGCGATCGACCGGGCGGCGGCGGCCTTCGCCGATCTGGGGGTGGGGCCCGGCGATGTGGTGGCCCTGTTCGCGGAGAACGGTCCCCGCTGGCTGGTGGCCGACCAGGGGCTGATGCGGGCCGGGGCGGCCGATGCGGTGCGCGGCAGCGCGGCGCCGGCCGAGGAGCTGCGCTACATCCTCGAGGACGCCGGCGCGGTGGGGGCGGTGCTGGAGTCGGCCGCCCTGCTGGAGCGGCTCGCCCTCGACGGGCCGGCCCTGCAGCGGCTGCGGTTCATCGTGCTGCTGGAGGGGGAGGCCCCGGCCGTTCCCCTGCCGCTGCCCTGCCTCACCTGGGACGACCTGCTGAAGCGCGGCGCCGCCAGCCCCCTGCCGCCCGTCCCCACGGGAGGGCCCGGACGGCTGGCCACGCTCCTGTACACCTCCGGCACCACCGGCCAGCCCAAGGGGGTGCCCCTCAGCCACGCCAACCTGCTGCACCAGCTGGGCACCCTGGGGGTGGCGGTGTCGCCGAGCCCCGGCGATCACGTGCTGTCCGTGCTGCCGATCTGGCATGCCTACGAGCGCACCGCCGAGTACTTCCTGCTCAGCTGCGGCTGCCGCCAGACCTACACCACCCTCAAGCAGCTGCGCTCCGACCTCCAGAAGGTCCGGCCCCAGTACCTGATCAGCGTGCCGCGGCTGTGGGAGGCCCTGCTCTCCGGCTTCGAGGACGCCCTGGCGGCCATGCCCGCCTCCCGGCAGCGGCTGCTGCGCCGGGCCCTCGCCGTCAGCCGGGCCTTCCACCGGCGGCGGCGGGTGGCCCTCGATCTCACCCTCAAGGAGGAAGCGGCGGCCGACCGTCTCCTGGCCGCCGCCGGCGCCCTGCTGCTCTGGCCGCTGCATGGGGCGGCCGGTGCCCTGCTGTGGCCGAAGGTGCGCGCCCAGCTGGTGGGGGGTCGGCTGCGCACCGCCATCAGCGGCGGCGGGGCCCTGGCCATCCACGTGGACGGCTTCTTCGAGGCCGTCGGGATCGAGCTGCTGGTGGGCTACGGCCTCACCGAGACCAGCCCGGTGCTCGCTTGCCGCCGGCCCTGGAGCAATCGCCGCGGCAGCGCCGGCCAGCCCCTGCCGGACACCGCCCTGAAGGTGGTGGACCCCGCCACCAGGACCCCGCTCCCGGTGGGCGAGCGGGGGCTGGTGCTGGCCAGGGGGCCCCAGGTGATGGGGGGATACCACAACAAGCCCGAGGCCACGGCGAAGGTGCTGGATGGCGAGGGCTGGTTCGACACCGGCGACCTGGGCCTGCTGCTCGCCGACGGAACCCTGGTGCTGACAGGCCGCGCCAAGGACACGATCGTGCTCAGCAGTGGCGAGAACATCGAGCCCGGCCCCCTGGAGGAGGCCCTGGTGGCCTCGCCCCTGGTCGAGCAGGTGATGCTGGTGGGCCAGGACCGCAAGCAGCTCGGGGCCCTCGTGGTGCCGAAGGCGGAGGCCCTGCAGGCGTTCGCGGCCGAAGCCAATCTCCCCTGCCCCGAACCAGGGGATCCCGTTGCCGGCGCCGATCCGGCCCTGCTGCGGGCCCTCTGCCGCGAGTGCAACCGCCTGCTGGCGGCCCGGCCGGGCTCCCGGGCCGACGAGCGCCTCGGCGGCGTGGCCCTGGTGGAGCCGTTCAGCATCGACAACGGCCTGCTCACCCAGACCCTCAAGCAGCGCCGCGATCGGATCGCCGACCGGGACCGCGCCGCCATCGCCGCGCTCTACGGCGAGAGCGGATCCCATGGTTGACCGGATCCCCCGTCGCCTGACAGCCTGAGCCCTGCACCTGAAGTCCCATGGCCGACGGCAACAGCCTCAACATCAAGCGATCCATCACGGTGCGTGCCGTGGTGACGCCGCGCTGGAAGGAGGATGCCGAGCGGGAGCTCAGCAATGCGCTCACCAATTTCGACCAGCAGCTGGCCCAGCTGGAGCAGGAGGGACAGCGGCTGATCGATGAGATCCGCCGTCAGAGCGCCAACCCCCTCGATCCCCGGGTGCAGGAGCAGGTGGGTTCGGTGCAGCAGCAGGTGGCGGCCAAGCGCGCCGAGTTCGAGGAGCAGAAACGCCAGGTGCTGGAACAGCAGCGCCAGGTGCGGGAACTGGAGATGGAGCAGGTGGTGGAGCAGGGCCAGATCGAGAGCTTCTGCGACGTCCAGGTGGGCGACAACCTGGTGCAGAAGCTGCAGGTGTCGGTGCTGGTGAGGGACGGGGTGATCGAGGCGATTGAGGGGGGCTGATCCTTCCGCCACCTAAAATCCCCCCCATCACAGAGGCAGTCCCCCGTTGGCCACCCACGAAATCTTCATGCCGGCCCTCAGCTCCACCATGACGGAGGGCAAGATCGTGGAGTGGCTCAAGAAACCCGGGGAGCGGGTCGAGCGGGGCGAGTCGGTGCTCGTGGTCGAGTCCGACAAGGCGGACATGGATGTGGAGGCCTTCCAGGAGGGTTTCCTGGCGGCCGTGCTGATGGAGGCGGGCAGCACCGCCCCGGTGGGTGAGACGATCGGCCTGATCGTGGAGACCGAGGCGGAGATCGCGGCAGCCAGGGCTGCGGCACCGGCACCCGCCACGGCTGCACCCACCCCCGCCCCCGCGGCCCCTGCAGCGGCCGCCCCCGCTCCAGCTGCGGCGGCCCCCACCCCAGCCCCGGCCGCGCCCGCACCGGCTCCCGCCCCCGTGGCTGCCCCGGCCCCGGCTCCGGCACCGGTGGCGGTTCCCGCCGCCGCCCATGACGGCCGGGTGGTGGCCACCCCCCGGGCCCGCAAGCTGGCGGCCCAGCTCGGCGTGGCCCTGGCCTCCGTGCGGGGCACCGGCCCCAACGGCCGGATCCAGGCCGAGGACGTGGAGCAGGCCACCGGCCAGCCCGTCAGCGTGCCGCGGGTGGCCGAAGGCACCGCTCCGGCCATGGCCGCCCCAGCCGGCAATGGCGCGGTGGCCGCCCCCGCCGCCCCCGCCGGGCAGGCCTTCGGCCGGGCCGGCGAGACCGTGGCCTTCAACACCCTGCAGCAGGCGGTCGTCCGCAACATGAACGCCAGCCTGGCGGTCCCCTGCTTCCACGTCGGCTACACGATCACCACCGACCGACTCGACGCCTTCTACAAGCAGGTGAAGGCCAAGGGCGTCACGATGACGGCCCTGCTGGCCAAGGCGGTGGGCATGACCCTGGCCCGCCACCCCCAGCTGAACGCCAGCGCCAGCGACGCGGGCATGGCCTACCCGGCCTCCGTCAACGTGGCCGTGGCCGTCGCCATGGACGACGGCGGCCTGATCACCCCGGTGCTGGCTGCCGCCGACCGCACCGACCTCTATTCGCTCTCCCGCCAGTGGGCCGATCTGGTGGCCCGCTCCCGCTCCAAGCAGCTCAAGCCGGAGGAGTACACCACCGGCACCTTCACCCTCTCCAACCTGGGCATGTTCGGCGTCGATCGCTTCGACGCGATCCTGCCCCCGGGCACCGGTGCGATCCTGGCGGTGGCCGCGTCCCGGCCCGTGGTCGCGGCCCTCAAGGACGGTTCGATCGCCGTGCGGCGCCAGATGCAGGTGAACCTCACGGCCGATCACCGCGTCATCTATGGCACCCATGCCGCCGCCTTCCTCAAGGATCTCGCCGACCTGATCGAGAACCGGCCCGAAAGCCTGGCCCTCTAGGACGCCTCCTTTCCGCGTGGTCACCCCCGCCGTGCCGGATCCCGCCGACCTGCGCCTGTCGAGCTACGACTTCGCCCTGCCGCAGGAGCGGATCGCCCAGCGGCCGGTCGAGCCCCGCCACGCCGCGAGGCTGCTGGTGGTGGACCCGGCGGGGGCCGGCCCTGCCCCCCACGCCCGCCACCTCAGCGCCTGGGATCTGCAGCACGAACTCAGGCCCGGCGATCTGCTGGTGGTGAACGACACCCGGGTGCTGCGGGCCCGGCTGGAGGCGCGGCGGCCCGGCGGCGGTGCGGTGGAGTTGCTGGTGCTCGAGCCCTGGCCGGGCGGGGCGGGGCAGTGGCTGTGCCTGGCGCGGCCCGCCAAGAAGCTGCGGCCCGGTGACTGCCTGGAGGTGGTGGCCGAGGGCCAGCCGCCCCTGATGGTTGCGGTGGTGGGCAGTGATCCCTCCACCGGCGGCCGCATCGTGCAGTTCCCGCCGGAATGCGCCGATGCGGCGGCCCTTGAGCCCCTGCTGGTGCAGTACGGCGCCATCCCCCTGCCGCCCTACATCCACGAACACGACGCCAGCGACAACGAGCGCTACCAGACCCGCTACGCCGCCCGACCCGGCGCCGTGGCCGCCCCCACCGCCGGCCTGCACCTCAGCGACGAGCTGCTCTCTGCGATCCGGGAGCGGGATGTCGGGGTGGCCACCACCACCCTGCACGTGGGCCTGGGCACGTTCCGGCCGATCGAAACGGAAGACCTGAGCGCTCTGGAGCTCCACAGCGAATGGGTGGAAGTGAGCCCGGCGCTGGTGGAGGCGGTGGCGGCCTGCCGTGCAGCCGGTGGCCGGGTGATCGCCATCGGCACCACCTCGGTGCGCAGCCTGGAGGCCGTGGCCCAGCTGCACGGCGGCGAGCTCCGGCCCCACACCGGCCCGGTGAACCTGGTGATCCAGCCCGGCTACCGCTTTGCGGTGGTGCAGGGCCTGCTCACCAACTTCCACCTGCCGAAGAGCTCCCTGCTGCTGCTGGTGAGTGCCCTGATCGGCCGCGAGCGTCTGCTGGCCCTCTACGCCGAGGCGATCGAGCGCCAGTACCGCTTCTTCTCCTACGGCGATGCCATGTGGATCGCGCCGGAGGCGGTGCTGCCAGGGGCACGGCCGGTCTAAAGAAAAGCCCCCGGGGATCCCCAGGGGCTGGTGGTTGGAGCCGAATCCTGATCAGGCGGCGGCCAGGTTCGCCGCCACGAAGTCCCAGTTGACCAGCTTGTCGAGGTAGGTGGTCATGTAGTCGGGACGGCGGTTCTGGTAGTCGAGGTAGTAGGCGTGCTCCCAGACGTCCATGGTGAGCAGGGCCTTCTGACCATGGGCCAGGGGCAGATCGGCGTTGGCGGTCTTGGTGATCTTCAGGGTGCCGCCATCGAGCACGAGCCAGGCCCAGCCGCTGCCGAACTGGGTGGCACCGGCGGTCTTGAACTGCTCCACGAAGGCCTCATAGCTGCCGAAGTCGGCGGCGATCTTCTCGGCCAGGGCGCCGGTGGGGGCGCCGCCGCCGCCGGGCTTCATGCACTGCCAGTAGAAGCTGTGGTTCCAGACCTGGGCGGCGTTGTTGAACACGCCCGCCTTGGAGGCGTCACCGGCCACCGCGAGGATCACCTCTTCGAGGCTCTTGCCCTCAAGGTCTCCGCCCTCGATCGCCTTGTTCAGGTTGGTGACGTAGGCGGCGTGGTGCTTGCCGTGGTGGAACTCGAGGGTCTGCCGGGAGATGTGGGGCTCGAGCGCGTCGAGGCCGTAGGGCAGTTCGGGCAGCTGGTGAGCCATGGGAGACGGTTGGGGTGTGGCGGCATTGTAACGATCGTCACCCGAAGCCTGGTCGCCCGGTGGCCCTGGCTCAGCCCTTGATCTCCAGCAGCTCCACCTCGAACACCAGGGTGGCGTTGGGGGGGATCACACCGCCGGCGCCACGCTCGCCGTAGGCCAGATCGGGGGGAATGACCAGCTTGCGCTTGCCGCCCACCTTCATGCCGGCCACCCCTTCGTCCCAGCCCCGGATCACCCGGCCGGCGCCGAGGGGAAAGCTGAACGGACCGCGGCCGTAGCTGCTGTCGAACTCCTTGCCGTTGGTGAGGGTGCCGCGGTAGTTGACCACCACGGTCTGGCCGCTCCTGGCCTCGGCGCCTTCGCCCAGGGCCAGGTCGGTGATGCGCAGCCCGCTGGGGGTGGTGCGCTCGGTGGGGGAGACGAGCTCCCCGCCCAGGGCCGCGGCTCCGGAGGAGGCCAGGTCGGCGCTGGAGGAATCGGGGGCCATGGTGAACAGGGTGGGGTTGGGGACGTCGGGGTCGAGTTCGAGCGGGGCCGCCACGGCCTGCTTCGCCTCCGGTGCGGTGGCGGGGTTCGCCTGCGGCGCGGTGGCCGGGCCGGAACGGGCCAGGGCCTGCTGGACGCCGGCCTCGGCGGGGGCCGGTGCGGCGGCCTCCACCTGGGAGGGCGACACCAGCTGGCTCACGAAGGCCAGCATCAGACAGGCCACGCAGACCATCGAGCTGATCAGGATGTCGCGCATGCGGAAGGACCCGGATGGGGGAATTCTGCCAGTGCGATCAGTCGTTCCCTTCGCCGCTGTTCTGGCGCTGGCGCAGGGTCTGCTCGAGCCGGTCGATGCGGCCGCGCAGTTCGTCCAGTTCCCGCTGCCGGGCCAGGCCAAGGTCCTGCAGCAGCTGGTCGCGGTTGCGCTCCAGCTGGCGTTCGGCCTGCTGCTCCACCTCCGGCGTCTCGCCCCGCAGGGCGCGCATGACGTCCTCCACCAGGGCGGAGGCGTGGCTGGGGTCGAGGCGGCCGCTGCTCACCCATTCCTGGCTGACGTACTTGAGCCGGTCGGCCACCAGCGAGGTGGTGCCGAGGCCGCGCAGCAGCAGCATCTGCAGCAGATTGCCCTGGTCCATGAAAGAGGTTTCCTTGGGGAAACGGCGTCACTCTCCCCTGACCTTGGCGCCTCCCGCGCCCGGCGACCATGGGCAATGACCGGCGTGCCGGCTGGGTCGCCGCCGCAGCCGGTGGGTTGCTGGCGGGGGTGGCCCTGCCGCCGGTGGGCTGGCCGTGGCTGCTCTGGCCCGCCGTGGTGCTGCTCTGGTCCCTGACGGAGAGCCGCACAGGAACCGTCTCGGCGCCGCGGCGGTTCCGGCGCGGCGGGCTGTGGGGTCTGGCGGCGGTGCTGGTGAGCCATCGCTGGCTGCTCTGGCTCCATCCCCTCGACTGGATTGGCGTACCAGGTCCCCTGAGCCTGCCGATCTGCCTGGCGCTGTGGCTGGCCATCGGCCTGGCCGCCGCACTGCTGGTGGGGGCCTGGACGGCCCTGGTGGGCCGGCTCGATCCCGCACGGCCCAGCACGGCGCTGCTGGCGGCGGCCGTCTGGGGCCTGGCCGAGGTGCTGCTGGCCAAGGGTCCCCTCTTCTGGCTGGGGCTGGGGGCGGCGGCCCTGCCGGGGGACCGGGGCCTGGCAGGCCTGGCGGCCCTGGGGGGAGCCGGGTTCCTGGCGGCGCTGCAGCTGCTGATCGGCTGGGGCCTCTGGCGGGCCCTGCGGGCCCTGCCCGCCCAGCGGGTCCGCTGGCTGCTGGTCACGCTGGTGCTGGTGGTCGGCTGCCATCTGGCCGGCCTGGCCCTGCTCAGGCAGGCCGCCGCCGCTGCTGGTGGTGAGGGTGGCGACAGGACCGAGCGCTGGCTGGTGCTGCAGCCCGCCATCCCCACCCGGGAGAAGTTCGAGGCCGACCAGCAGCGCCGACTGCTGCAGCGGTTGGCCCTGGCCCAGCGGCAGGCCGCCGCCGCCGAGCCGCCCGTGCAGGGGGTGCTGCTGAGCGAGGGCTCCCTGGCGCTGGGCCAGCCGTTGCCGCTGGCGGCGCCGGTGGAGGTGCTCAGCGGCGGCTTCCGCCGCGAGGGCGTGGAGCTGCGCAGCAGCCTGCTGCGCTTCGAGCCTGGCCAGCTGCAGGCCGGCGGCTGGATCGACAAGCACCGGGTGGTGCCCCTGGGCGAATGGGTGCCCCTGGCCGACCTCTGGCGCTGGAGCGGCCTCTCGGCGGTGGGGGGCGTGGAACCGGGCCCGGCCTCGCGGCTGCTGCCGCGGCCCGGGGGTGATGTGGGGGTGGCCATCTGCTACGAGCTCTCCGACGGGGCCGCGCTGGCCGCCGCCACTCGGCAGGGGGCCCGCTGGCTGCTGGCCAGCGCCAACCTGGACCCCTACCCGCTGCAGCTGCAGGGGCAGTTCGCCGCCCTGGCCCAGCTGCGGGCGATCGAGACCGGCCGCTGGCTGGTGAGTTCCGCCAACACCGGGCCGAGCCTGCTGGTGGACGCCGGCGGGCGGCTGAGGGAGCAGTTGCCCCCGGGCCGCCCCGCCACCGGCCTGCTCACCGTGCAGCAGCGCTCAACGCTCACCCCCTACGACCGCTGGGGTGAGGGGCCCCTGATCGGCCTCGCCCTGCTGGCGGGGGCCTGGCGCTGGATCAGCCGGGAGCGGCGCTGATCCGGGGCGGAGCCGGATCCTGGGGAGGGGGGGCGAAGTCGATGCCCGCCGACTGGAAGGCGCCCAGGATGTCCAGGTTGATGGCCTGCTGCAGATCGAGGTAGACCACCACATCGCTGTCGGGCACGAAGAACACGAACTGGAACTCCAGGGCGCCGTCGGCGAAGCGGATGAAATGGCAGCGATCGAACGTCGCCGGTGGATGGGCCCGCACCACCCCCTCCACGAGGCCCGCGATGGCGGCGGCCTTCTCCGCCGGCAGGCGATCCGAGAGGCGGAGGGTGTGGGCGACGCGGCGACGGGGCAGATCGCCGAAGTTGCGGATCGTCTTCTGGAGGAGTTCCTCGTTGCCGATCACGATCCGTTCGCCGCTGAGGCTGCGGATCGAGGACGAACGGATCCCTACCCGCTCCACCGGGCCGAGCACATCGGCAAAACCGATCAGATCGCCGATCTGGAAGGGCTTGTCGATGACGATGGTGAGGTAGTTGATGAAGTGGCTCAAGGGCCCCCGCAGGGCCAGGCCGATACCGATGCCGGCCCCGGCCAGGGAGGCGTAGACGGCGCCGAGGGGCACCCCCTGCTTCTGGAGGAACACCAGGCTGCCGAGCCCCCAGAACAGGGCGCGGATCATCGGGGCGAGGGCCCGGAGGGTGCTGGTCTGCTCCTCCCGCCCCAGGCGCTGCAGGGACCGCTCCAGCAGCAACAGCAGGCTGCGGTTGATCAGGCGCACCACGACCACGGTCGCCACCAGCAGCGCCGCGCCCTCCACCAGCCGATCCGGTCCCGGATCCAGCCGCAGCAACTCCCAGCCCCGCACCAGGGACCGCCAGCCCCAGACCACCATGGCCAGGTAGCCGAGCGAGGCCAGGCTGCTCAGCAACAGGGGTCCGATCCGGCCGTCCCGGCCCGGAGCGGCGCCGGGATCCAGGCCCGAGCGCAGGTCGAAGCGCCGCAGCCGGCCCCGCAGCAGCCGCACCAGCAGCCAGACGGCCAGCGAACCCAGCAGCACCCTGGCCAGGGCCAGGAGCAGGGCCATGCCTGCGTCCTGCATCGATGGGTTCAGGATCGGGCCCATCCTTCCAAAGCCATCGATTCTGATGGGCGCATGGCCATCCCCCGCGTTCCCTGGGGCCCGTGAAGGCTCAGCCTTCCCCGTCCGGAGACGGCGGCGGTGCTGGTGGTGGCAGCGGTCGGTTCAGCAGGGCGTCGGTGATGGCGGGGGAAAAGGCCACCTCAAGGCGTTCGTTGCGCAGATGCAGATCCCGCTGGGGGAACGGAATCGTCAATTCGTGACGGCGCAGGATCGCTTCGATATGGAAGTTGAGCTCGCTGCGGATCTCGTACTGACGCCGGGGCTGGTTGATCCAGACCAGCAACTGAAAATCCAGGGAACTCTCCCCGAAGCCCTTGAAGAACACCTGGGGTGATGGGGTCGCCAGGATGTCGGGCATGTCCTGGCAGGCCTCCAGCAGGGCCTCACGCACAACCTGGCAATCGGAACCGAAGGCCACGCCCACCGGAATCCTCAGCCGGGCCACCGAACTGCCGTGGCTCCAGTTGACGACGCGGGACTCAAGAAACTCCACGTTGGGAACAATGATCGAGATGCGGTCGAGGGTCACCACCTCGGTGCTGCGGAGATTGATGTGGGTCACGGTGCCCTGGAGGTCGCCCACTTCGACGAAATCGTTCACCTTGATGGGCCGCTCGAACATGATGATCAGACCACTGATCAGGTTCCTGGCGATCCCCTGCAGGCCAAACCCCACCCCCACCCCCAGGACGCTGGCGAACAGGGCCAGCGAGGTGAGATCGAGGCCCCAGAGCTGCAGCAGCACCAGCGTGCCAAGGAACAGCAGGCCGTACTGAAGGAGGAAGGCGATGGCCTCCTGGGAACCGGGCTCGATGCCCGTGCGCTGCAGGACACGTATCCGGAGCAGGCCCTTGAGGAACGCCACCCCGCGCACCAGCAGGAGAAACAGCGCCACGAGGACGATGGCGTCGAGGACGGAGTAGCGGCGCCCCCCCAGGGGCAGGAAGGGGGAGCCCAGGCTCTCGGTGAGGGCCTCGAGAAGGCGGCTCGTCAGCAGCCGGGTGAGGGGGAAGAAGCCGCTGATCACCAGGATCGCGGCCGCCCAGAGGCCAAGCCGCAGCAGCACCAGGACCCCGTGGAGCAGCCAGTCCCTGGGCCGCAGGGGTCGGCGGCTGCCGGGCTCACTCACCAGCGGCTGGGTGAGGGCCGAGGGCAGGTAGCGCCGCCACAGCAGCCAAAGGAGCCGCTGCAACAGGAGCGCCCCCGCAAGGATCCCCACGGAGACGGGGATCATGCGGGCCAGATAGGCGGGCTGACGTTCGAACCTCCCCCGGGTGATGGCCGCGGTGATGGTCTGGCGCCACACTTCGGCCTGCCCTTGCACCGCCAGGCTCTCGGGCGCGTCGCGGCGGGTCACCGTGAGGATCACCGCGCCATCAAGGGTGATCACCGGCAGGTTGTGGAGTTCCTCCACGCCGATCCTGGCCGGGCTCTTGGTCGCGACCGCCTCCTGCAGCAGGCGGTTGGCCCGCTCCACCCGTTGCTCGCCCGAGTATTCCGTGGAGGTGCTGACCGGGAACAGGTGGATGCCGTCCAACTGGAGGTAGGCCGGGGGGGCCGGGCGTTCCTGGCCAACGGCTCCATCCAGGGGGGCCACCACGAGCACAACGGCCAGGACCACCAGGGCCACCAGACGGCCCCCGCGGCAACAGGACCAGGCGCGCCTCGGGCGGGCGGAACTCAGGTGAGCACCGGCAGGGAGCCCTGGCCGGCCGGCCGGTGCACCAGGATCTTGCGCAGGGACAGGCGAGCGTTCCCATCGGGGAGTTCGGGCTGCCCGTCGGTGTCGTCGGGCTCCGCCATGGCCTCGGGCCCTTCCGGGGCTTCGTCCTGGGGGTCGAGCAGGTCGATCACGGCCTGGCGCACCCCCGCGAGGCGCCGCTCCAGCCTCCGCCGTGCCCGCTGCTCCTGCTCCAGTTGCTGCAGCAGCGCCTGCCGCTGGCGTTCGGCGGCCTCCTCCCGCAGGCGATCCCGCTCCCGCTCGGCCTCCTCCAGGGCCGCCTGCTCCTGCTCGGCGATGGCCAGCTGCTGGCGCACGGCCTCGTGGAAGCGCTCCACCTCCGTTTCGGCCAGGCGCCGGCCCTCGCGGGCGTCGGCCAGCTCGGCCTCGAGCCGTTCCCGCTCCAGCCGGGCCTCCTCCAGCTGGGCTGCCACCTCATGGGCCCTGACGGCGGCGGCGGCCTCCAGGTGGCGCCGGAAGCGGCGCTCCTGCTCCAGTTCCTCCCGCAGGGCGTCGACTTCGCTGGTGGTGGCGGCGATCAGGCTCTGGGCCTGGGCGGTGAGGGCCTCGACCGCCTGGGTGAAGGAGCTGGACATCGGCGTGCGCAGGGGAGAGCGATGACAGTCCTCTAAGTCTGCGAGGGGGAGCCTGTCGGTAGCGATCGGCTCTTCGCATGGGTGGCAGCGTTGCTGCAGGGTTGCCTGTCGGTGCCGGCCCGTGGCAGAGCCGGCCGCCTCAGTCGCCGTCGAGGCGCGAACGGCGCAGCAGCAGCGAGGGGGTGATGCCGTAGCTCTCCCGAAAGCTGGCGGCGAAGGATGACATCTGGACGAAGCCGTGGCGGCGGGCGATGGCGGCCACGGTCTCTCCGGGCTGGGCCCGCAGCAGATCGGCGCGCACCGCGCTCAGCCGCTGGCGCTTCACCCACTGCATGGGGCTGCAGCCGAACCGCCGCTGGAACAGATACTGCAGGTTGCGCTGCGAGTAGGCGCTGCGCCGACTGAGCTCCGTGGGGGTGATCGGGGTGTGCAGATGGGCCTGGATCCACTCCAGCAGGTCGTCGAAGGGGCGATCTCCGCGGTGGTCGGGGACGCTGTGGTCCTTCCCCTTCAGCGTCTCCGGGCAGACGATGGCGGCCACCAGCCGGAACAGCAGATCTTCCAGCTGGCAGGCCCTGAGCCCACCCACCGACCGCAGCAGCGGGGCCTCCAGCATCCGCAGCGCCAGGTGCAGATGGTTCAGCGGGTCGGCCTGCCCGGGTGAGGCGCTGCCGTCCAGCCGCAGGGTGCGCTCGAAGGCCGACCCCCGGCCACCGGCGCTGCCGACGAAGCCGCCCATGGCCGCGGCCGTCTCGGCCAGCCGCCGGCGATCGAGGCAGATCATCACCTCTTCGAAATCGCCGGTGCTGGCCGTGAAGGCGGCGCCGGGCAGGTAGGCCGCCATCGGGCCGGCCTCGAGCTTCAGCCGCTGGCCGTCGCTGGTCACCTCGCCAACGCCGGACAGCGGCAGGGTGAGGGTGGCGATCGGGGAATCGTCGAAACCGATCTCCAGGGGGGAGTGGCGGCTGCAGGACACCGCGATCTGCCCGACGTGGATGACGCCGCTGCGATGGAAGAAGCCGCCGCTGCGGGGACTTTCCAGAAAGGCGTTGAGGGGGAAGTCCCGCGCCACCCGATCGAGCAGGGCGGCGGGGTCGTTGACCTCCACCGCCCGTGACTCCAGCAGCGTGAGCGGGGCCGTGGCCGTCATTCGTTGACGATCGAGGCGGTGACCTCGACCGAGGCATCGCCGCACTGCACGATCCGGCCGGTGGGATTGGCCACCAGGCTGCCGAGCACGAGCTGGGGGTCCGCGGGACGGATCTGACCCGGCTGGATGTTCATGCAGATGATCGTCGTGATCCGGGGATTCTGGGTGGGCGTGAGGAAGGCCGCTCCCACATAGGCATTCAGCTGGCCCGTCTTGGGCGACTGGGCCGGAATCACATAGCTGTAGGCCGCTTCGGTGGTGGTGCGAACCGCGTAGTTGAAGGACGCCGGCAGGGAGATGCCGAAATCCTGCTGGATGTTCGAGACCGTGGCCCGGAAGGCGCCGTTCTTCTGGAAGTACGTGCGCTGCGCCTCCATCATCCGGGCCACGGCGTTGAGCGCCGCCGTCTGATCAGGGCTCGCCTGCTGCTGTGCCCGGGCCCCGGGACAGGCCGCTGCGATGCCGAGGGTCAGGCAGGCCAGCAGCGTCGGGCGGGCGTGGCGGAACAGGGGGTAGGTCATGGGTGGGGGTGCGGAACGATGGCAGGGTCGTGAAGGCAGGCGGCCGTCTGTGCCTCCCCCGCCCTCTGGCCTGGGTCTGGTCTTGGGACGGGTCAGCGTGCCACGTTTGCCGCCTTTTCTGACAGGATCCGCGCCGCACTGTTGCGCCGCTGCGACAGTCTTGCCGTCCTGCGTTCAACGGCGGCCGTATGGCCGATGGCGGTGCCGATCGGTTGGGTCAATCCGCCGTGCCAACGAGTGTGTCGAAGGTGATCGATGCCACCCTGAAACGCTCATTCACGCCCCCACAATGCGGGCCGTGAGCCATCCGCAGGGCGCAGCGAATCCGTGCTTGTTCATCGTCCAGAGGCCTGGAGCTTTCCGCTGCTGGCCACCCTGCTGATCCTGGCTCTGGGGATCGGGGCGGTGCTGCTGTGGCCCGCTCCCGCCCCGGCGGCGGACCCCTGCCCGCCGGCGATGGCACCGATCCCGGGTGGCCAGTACCGGATCGGCGCGGCGGGCCGCCTGCCGGAGGAGGCGGAGTCGGGGGCACCGGTGCGGCTGCAGCCCTTCTGCATCGGCCGCACGGAGGTGACCAACCGCGCGTTCGCCGCCTTCGTGGCCGCCACCGGCTACCGCACCCAGGCGGAGCAGCCCTTGCCCCAGGAGCAGTTCCCGGAGCTGTCCGCCGCCGAGCGCCGCCCCGGCTCGGTGGTGTTCCGGCCGCCCTCCCCCGGCGAGCCCCTGGCGGAGCTCAGCTGGTGGCACTGGGTGCCGGGGGCCGACTGGCGCCACCCCGAAGGCCCCGGCAGTTCCATCGACGACCGGCTCGACCATCCAGTGGTACACGTGTCGCTGGCGGATGCCGAGGCCTACGCAGCCTGGGCCGGCGCCGCCCTGCCCAGCGAGGCCCAGTGGGAGTTCGCCGCCCGGGGCGGCCTGCGGGATCGGGCCTTCAGCTGGGGCGATCGCTGGCGGCCCGGCCTGGCCAACACCTGGCAGGGGGAGTTTCCCGTCCGCAACACCGCCGACGATGGCTTCACCGGCACCGCTCCGGTGGGCAGCTTTCCCCCCAATGGCTACGGGCTCCGGGACATGACCGGCAATGTCTGGGAGTGGACGGCGGACTGGTACCGGCCCGGCCACGACCGCCTCGCTGGCCAGGACAACCCGGTGCTGGCCGACCCTGCCGCCAGCAGCGATCCGCGGGAGCCCGGTGTGGCCAAGCACGTCATCAAGGGCGGCTCCTTCCTGTGCGCCCCGAACTACTGCAGCCGCTACCGGCCGGCGGCGCGGGAGGCCGAAAGCCCCGACACCGGCACCTCCCACATCGGTTTCCGACTCGTTTCCCCCGCCCTGACGACCCATGCCTGAGCGTCCCCTGTCCCGCCTGAGCGCCGTGCTCGGCCGCCTGCTGCGGCGCCTGGTGCCGGCGGGCCTGGCCCTGGCCCTGCTGGGCTGGTCGTTCGGTGCCGTGCCGGCCCTGGCCCAGCGGATCACCGGCACGCCCGGAGCCCCCAATGCCACCACCACGATCTCCGGCAACCAGCTGCCGGCCCCGGCGCCCCCCTTCGGCGGCGTGATCAAGGACGGGGCGCTGCAGTCGAAGCCCTGGTGGGCGCCGCGGGTGGTGCCGCCCCAGAGCGCACCCAACGTGCTGCTGATCCTCACCGACGACGCCGGATTCGGGGTGCCCAGCACCTTCGGCGGCGTGATCCCCACGCCGGCCATGGACCGCGTCGCCAAGGCGGGGCTGCGGTACAACCGCATGTTCTCCACGGCCCTGTGCTCCCCCACCCGCGCCGCCCTGATCACGGGCCGCAACCACCACTCCGCCGGTTTCGGGGTGGTCTCGGAGCAGTCCACCGGCTTCCCCGGCTACAACAGCATCATCGAGCGCGACAAGGCCACGATCGGCCGCCTGCTCAAGGACAACGGCTATTCCACCGCCTGGTTCGGCAAGGACCACAACACCCCCGCCTTCCAGTCGAGCCAGAGCGGGCCCTTCGACCAGTGGCCCACCGGCATGGGCTTCGAGTACTTCTACGGCTTCGTGGGTGGGGACGCCAACCAGTGGCAGCCAAACCTGTTCCGCAACACCACCCAGATCTATCCCTTCGAGGGCAAGGAGCCCGGCACCTGGAACCTGGTGACAGAGATGGCCGATGACGCCATCGACTACATGAGCCGGATGCACCAGATCAACCCCAGCAAGCCGCTGTTCATCAAGTACGCCCCGGGCGCCACCCATGCACCCCACCACCCCACCAAGGAGTGGGTGGAGCGGATCCATGCCATGCATCTCTTTGATGACGGCTACGAGAAACTGAGGGAGCGCATCTTCGCGAATCAGAAGAAACTTGGCGTGATTCCCAAGGACGCCAAGCTCGATCCCTGGCCCGCCGATGTGATCACCCCCTGGGAC
Source organism: Synechococcus sp. UW140 (assembly GCA_943369315.1). Lineage (GTDB taxonomy): Bacteria > Cyanobacteriota > Cyanobacteriia > PCC-6307 > Cyanobiaceae > Cyanobium. The sequence continues at coordinate 126,183 of CALRMW020000003.1, read as the reverse complement.
CAGCTGACCCCGGAGGCCCAGAAGCTGTTCATCCGTCAGGTGGAGGTGTTCGCCGCCTATGCCGCCTACAGCGACTATGAAATCGGCCGCGTGATCCAGCAGTTCGACGACCTCGGCAAGCTCGACAACACGCTGATCATCTACATCAACGGCGACAACGGCACCAGCGCCGAAGGCGGTCCGCTGGGTACCCCCAACGAGGTGGCCTGGTTCAACGGCCTCAGCAAACTACCGGTTGAGGTGCAGATGAAGTTCTACGACGTGTGGGGCACTGAGTTCACCTACAACCACATGTCGGCGGGCTGGAGCTGGGCCTTCGACACCCCGTTCAGCTGGTTCAAGCAGAACGCCTCCCGGCTCGGTGGCGTGAACCAGAACATGGTGGTGTCGTGGCCGGCGCGCATCAAGGACAGGGGCGGCCTGCGGGAGCAGTTCGTGCATGTGATCGACGTGGTGCCGACGATCCTGGAGGCGGCCGGCCTCAAGGCGCCCGAGGTGGTGGATGGGATCCCCCAGAAGCCGATCGAGGGCACCAGCTTCCTTTACACCTTCGATTCCAAGAATGCCAAGGTGCCCTCGCGCCACAAGACCCAGTACTTCGAGATGATGGGCCAGTGGGGGCTCTACAACGAGGGCTGGTTCCTCAGCACCAAGGTGAACCGGGCCCCCTGGGAGGCCTTCGGACCGGCCAACCCCGATCCGCTCAACAACCAGACGCTGGAGCTCTACAACCTCAACCGTGATTTCAGCCAGACCACCGACCTGGCGGCCCAGAACCCCGGCAAGCTGAAGGAGATGAAGGCGGCCTTCATCGCCGAGGCCAACAAGTACCAGGTGTTCCCGCTGGATGCCTCGGTGGCGGCACGGATCGTGGCCCCCCGGCCCAACATCACCGCCGGCCGCAGCGAGTTCGTCTACACCCATCCGATGGTGGGCCTGCCCCAGGGGGATTCGCCCATCCTGCTCAACACCTCCTACAGCGTCACCGCCGACATCGACGTGCCGGCCGGCGGCGCCGAGGGCATGCTGCTCACCTCCGGCGGCCGCTTCGGGGGCTACGGCTTCTACCTGAAGAACAGCAAGCCCGTATGGGTCTGGAACATGGTGGATCTGGAGCGGCTCAAGTGGGAAGGCACCGAGCCGCTCACCCCCGGCAAGCACAAGGTGGTGTTCGATTTCGTCTACGACGGCAAGGGGGCCGGCACCCTGGCCTTCAACGACTTCAGCGGCGTCGGCCGCCCGGGCACCGGCACCCTCAAGGTGGACGGCAAGGTGGTGGCCACCAAAACCATGGCCAAGACCCTACCGATGATCCTGCAGTGGGACGAAAGCTTCGACATCGGCTCCGACACCCTCACCGGCGTCAACGACGCCGACTACCAGCCGCCGTTCCGCTTCACCGGCACCCTCAACAAGCTCACCCTCAAGCTGGATCGGCCCAAGCTGTCGCCGGAGGAGATCAGGACCCTGGAGGCGGCCATGCGCACGAAGGCGGCGAGTGAGTGATCCAGGCGCCCAGGCCCCTGTGGTGCCTCAATCCGAGGTGTCTCAGGGCCTGGAGGGGCAGAGCCGCCGCCATTCCCCCAGGGCCTCTCCGGCGGCGTAGTACTTGCGCAGGCTTAGCGCCGCGTCGTAGCGCTGCTTCTGCGGCGAGCCGGCCCAGGTGGCGGCAGGGCAGCTCTGGGGGGTGGCTCCAGCCCTGGGAGGCTGTTCGGCCGCATCCACCCCCAGCCGCAGCCGGAACAGGCCTTCCTGCCCATACTCCTGCCGGAAGGCCTCCCGATCGATCGGCGCCAGGGAGCCGTTGTTGGGTTCCGCGATCCCTTCCGCCCGGCCGATGGAGGGGACGATGGACGGGACGAGCAGCGCCAGGCCCGCGGCGAGGCTGGCGGCCCGACGTCGCCGCCATGGGGCCCGGGGGTGGCGGATGGCCAAGGGGCAACGGGCAGGGGATCGGGCCATCCTGTCGGCCGCACCGGCGGCAGCCGTTTCCGGCTCAGCCAGCTTGACCACAGCAACAAGGCCGATCTGGCGCCAGTCGAAAAGGCCCCGGGGAGGCCCTGTACCAATGAAATGGAGCCAAGCGGACTCGAACCGCTGACCCCCTGCATGCCATGCAGGATAGTCACGCTTGGAAGCCCTTGCTGTGACTGCATTCTGAGGATGTCTGTGGATGCCCGTTTGCAGAAGCGTTTGCAAAAATTACCTGCCTCTTGGAGCGATGCCAGGAGGACTCTGCGATCTCTCGCAATGTGGCCGACCCATCACGCCAGGGTGGCCCTGGAAAGCCCTCTACGGGGCGTGGAGGGGCAGTGGGGGAAGGGGAGCGTCGATCGCTCTTCGGGCCCCTTCCAGGCCCTTGAGGGGGCGTTGAGGGGGGCGCCGGGCGTCGGCCTGATCGCTTGATCGAAAAATGGCGCTTTCGGTTTTGGAGAGTAGTGCCTGTCCAAGAGAGGTTGAGATTCAGGCTGCCGTGAAAGATTTCCGACGGCCCAGCAATGGACTGCGGTGACACCCATGTACAAATGTAAATCGGGGTGCATGTATAGATCGCGCGCACTCAGGTGCGGGCGAGGCTTTCGCAATGCGTCCTGGGGGTGAAAAGGGTGGCGCGATGGCGCGAACGCCGAGATCAACTGGTATGACTGGGAAAAGTTCGCGCCAAGTTCGCGCCAAGTGGATCTTTCGTGGCCTGAGAAGTGGCGCGAACTTCCTGGAGGGGCCGGAGGCCGATGGGGCTATTGGCGGATCTGGTAAGGTCCACTTGGAAAGGTCTGCCTCGACGGCCTCTTCTCTTGGGCAAGTCCGCCCCGGAGGAGGAAGCGAGGAGGACAATGCTGCATCAATTTTGTGTAACAGCCTGAGCAGCCGGGGAGCAGGGGGTTGGCGGGTCAGGTCTGCTCGCCGGTGGTGAGGCGCAGGAACCAGGCGGCCTTGCCGGCGGCGGCGGTGATCTCGCCATGGCGGCTATTTGATCTGGCAGCATGAAGATGCCCTCATAGACATTGAGCCTGCAGCGAAGTCTTGTTCCTGAGAGGAATGGATATGTCTATTCATTGGAAGTAGAAAAAAGGCCCCCGAAAAGATGGGGGCCTGATGTCAGGATGTCAGCCAGAAGATCTGGTGATCAACTGCGGCGAGGATGTTGGCCCTGTGGCATCGGCGGAGCTGCTGGCTCTCTGGAAGCTTTTGGGCTTGCGCTGGGCGCGATCAGCTCCGCGGCCTTGGTGGCATCGCTTAGTAGTTTGAACAGGATCCTTGGGCTTTCCTGGAGGATCTGAATCCAATGATGGAGGTAGGCCGCATGGTTTTCACTGTTGCTGCCAATCCCCAATCGCTGGGTCAAGAGGAATGCCCCAAGCTCAGCGATCAGTTCTTCCCTTGCATAGGCTTCGCTACCGAAGCTATGCAGTCCGGTGACGCCATCCCGATTCAGGCGCTTGGCCGCTCCGGTGGAATGAATCGCTTCATGGGCATGGGTGGCCAGAAACGCCTCATAGCTATGGAAGCTTCTGGAGCTTGGAAGCTCGATTCGATCCAATGCCGGGATGTAGCAGGCGCAGTCGCCCCCATAGATCACTGGCACGGGCCAGGCCTGCAACACGGCTCGCGCCTCTGCAAGCCGTTGCGATTCAGGGATGGGCTTGAGGTTTCCGATGGCCAGGGTGATGGTGTCCTCAATTCCGTTGCCGTGGAGGTCTGCCGCATTGAAGACGGCGGCAGGCTTGTAGCTGATCCACGTGGTGATCACGGGTTCTCTATTGGCATCGAGTTGGGGTTGGCCGTCTTCGTCTAGTTCTTCGTACTGGTTGAACTGGGGGCGGATGATGATGCAGGCCTTGCTGCCTTTCTGGGGTCTCCAACCCCGTTCCTTGGCTTGGGCATAGCCCAGCCATAGGGGTAGCTCGGATCCTCTGACGGCCATCTGCATTTCCAACAGCACCGGGTTGCCACCCGTGTAGCAGTGCCCGGTCACTAAATTGCGATGGCAGCCACCTCGGCTGGGATTCCATGGCTTGCGCCAAGGATTGACGCCTTCGGTCATCAGTTGGATGAGTGACTGGGTCAGGCGTTCTTCATGCCCAGTTTCAGGGATGCTGGTTGGATCCTTGGCCCTAGGGCTCTTGTCGAGTGACTTCGTAGTCATGGCAACTGTTCGAAGGAATTGCTCCGCTCTGGCGGAACACCGTCGAACAGCCCCCGTGGGGAGGCCTACCTACCCTTGATCCAGTGGGGTGCGGCTCCAATGGATCAGCGGATGGCGGCAGGAAGGACTTTTCACCGGGGGTTGAGGGAGCTGCTGTTGCACAATCCCTTGACGCGCACCTGGAATGACGTTGTCACCGATAAGGTGATCCGGCCGATCGAGCGACTGGTGGGCGGTGCTGCCGCGGTTGCAGACGACACCCAGGTGCGGCTGGCACGGAGGCTTGTGGAGGAGTTGGAAGGCAATGGGGGCGAACTCACCCTTCAATCGGCGGCGCTTCTTGGCGAGCACGTGGATCCGGCTTTCGATCTGGGCCGGTTGAATCGGTCCCTGTCACGGATGAATGAGGCGGGCCTGGGCTTTGAGGATCGGGTGATGCAGGTCACCACCCTTCTCGGTACGGGCGCTTACCGCCCAGGGCTGAGCGAAAGGGGTGACGTGGATCTGGGGCGCACCCTTGCCCTTAGGCGTGCGGTAGTGGAACGAGGTGGTTCTCGTGCCTACACCAACGCTGGTGAGCTGATGCGTCAGTACGGCATCGGTTCCCCGTTGGCAGCCTATGCCGCCAGCGGAGCGGCTTTGGCGGCAGCGATTCAGGCGGCTGTGGCGCTTCGAGGGAATGAAAGAAATGCCCCCGAAGAAGGGGGCATGGGTGCTGAACTGGGCCCTCAGGCTGCAAGCTCAATCAGATGATCAGCGTCACGTACCGCTTGGTGATGTGATCGCTGCGCAGGTAGAAGCCAATTCCTGATCGCTGCTGCTCCCGGCCTTCACCGGTTTGGAAGCCCAGTTCGACAGAGAAATCACCAATCGTCCCGATGCCGGCGTAGACAGGACCGAGGGAATGGTACTGCCCAGCTTGCTCTGCAGCTGCGATAGCGGCTGTGCCGAGCATGGGTTGTTTCAGGGGTTGCGGAGCTACGGATGGCTTCGGGGCCTGAACCTCTGCCGATGAGGTGTTTTTCATTGGAATCGAGTTGTTCGCTGAGGCTGTAGTAGATGAGGCCATGAGTTGGCTGTTGTGCAGTGGAATGGCCACTGCTTCCACCCCCTCACAGCCCCCGTGGATAGAGATGCTGGATCAAATGGATGGAGACCCTGCCTGGGATAGGAAAGGTTGAGATCTTCATCCGTGCATGATGATCACTGTTGGCGGTGCCTGGTCACCAAGCCATGAAGACTGTGGTGTTGCTGGAACATCCAGTGCCAAGCCGTCTGACCGGATTCCCGCCAGTGCATGGGAAAGCCCTTGATGCGTCAGGCATTTGGCGCTTGCGGGTGCTGGCCAGCCTGTTCAGTTGGGAGGGAAATGAAGGAACTGCAGCCCGCGCACGGCCCAGGTTCACGTGAGCGCGTTATTGATAATGAAGGTCAATAAGGCCATGGCGTCGGCCTCGCCTGGTCAGCTGTGTAGTAGCAGTAGTAGTACCCCCCCCCCTAGGGGTTTTTTTTAGGTGGGGGCATTTCATCAGGGGGTGTAGGAAGAGCCTCCCGGATTTTTGGGGCATTTTTACGCGTGCAAAGAGGCGATGGTGTGGACTGTGCCGGCCTTGAGTCGAGCGCTGCCCATGTCGACGAACAGCACCAGCAGAATCGTTGCTAGGGGATTCCTTCTCTCATCCGGTGTTGGGTCATGGGCGTGATGGACGTTGCCCCTGAAGTGGCCTCTTCTTCTCAGTTGGCTTCGGTCAATACTTTTCTCTGGCGCTGTCAGGGAGCTGGCAGAAGCGCAATCACCGGTGCGGGCGGCAGGATCTCTGCGCGGATCCTTGATCGCCTTGCTGGCCGCCAGGCGGGTTCTGATGGTGGCCAGAACCAACTCTTGAAGGGCACTGGTGTCTTCCTCCTCACGGGGGAGGCGGCTCCCTCCTGAGTCCTCTCAGCCCCCTGCCTCGATGGCGGCGAATGAGTCCTTGGCAGGGATGTAGAAAGATCTACATCAAAAGGAGCGTATCTCTATACTGGCGAGCATGTTTTACGACAGCAGAATATATGTCTATGGTTGATGAGTCTGGGTGAGCCTACGCCGATGGAGCGGCGGCTCATGAGCCTGCTCTTCGCCAGCTTGGAGCAGGACACCTAGGACAGTAGTAGGACTCGGTAACTCGACCAGAAACTTTCAACTGAGGTGCTCAGCGCAGGCACGCCAGATGAATTCATCAGTTTCAGCCAAGCCTCGCCTGTGCCAACGGCGCGGCGAGTCTTGTTAGAGTGGGATGAGTCTTGACGTTTGCGAATCCTTCTGTGGTTATTTGGAACATTGATGTAGAGAAGTCAAAGCACAGAAGTTATTGCCATTGTTTTGGGTGTTCGCATGGGAAATAGTAAATCGCAAAGACGTCAGCAGCAGCAATCTAAAAGGAAGCTATTGGCTGACTGCCCTTACTGTGCATTCTGTGGTGGCTCCCGGTTGGCAACAACCCAAGAGCATTGTCCACCTCGGCACTTTTTTGAGGGTAGGCGCTCGCCCCAAGGCTTTGTTTTTGCTAGCTGCAAGGACTGCAATAGAGGTTCCTCTGACCACGATCAGATCTTCTCTGTATTCGCAGCTATTAAGATGAGTGGTTCTGGGTCAAGTTGGTTCGAAAAGGCCGATAAGTTGAAACGGCATTTAAGGCCAGCTCGGTGGGCAGAACTGGCCGAGGAAATGAACATTGGGCAGAGAGATAAACACTTTATGGCGATGCGTCAGGGTAAATCAAGTCTTCCTGAGCTTCTCGGGAATCTTGAGGTTGCTCGCATTCCCAAGATGGTGGAGGAATCCTTTAGGAGCGTAGGCGCGAAGCTTCTGAAAGGTGTCTACTACAATGGAACAAAACTTATCTTTCCTCGTGATGGCAGGGTAGCGGTGCAGATTATTCCCAACTATAGTCTTCTCTTTGGGACTGGGAATATGCTAGAGGAAATTGCAAAGCGTATTCCAGGAGTAGCCATTCCAATCGAGGCGCAGTCGGCAGATCTTTCTGATCAATTCAAGTTAAGACTCTCCATTGCCAATGACAATAGTGTTGCAATTGCTATTGCCATGTTTTGCGAATCTGTTGCTCTGTGTATGATTGGGTTTGCCGACCCAGGCTTGTTGCAGCGAGACTTGCCAGAATGGATTAAGGAATGCTTTGTTGATTAGGTCTGCACGACAGGGAGAGGGGCTTATGTCTCCCGGCTGGTTTAATGGCTACCGAGATGGGCGATGTCCTGTTGTGGCTATTCTTCTAATCCCTTAAACGCTGCGTCTTCTGGATCCTTGTAGAACTCTATCGAGATCTTGGTCCAGAGATCGTCCGGGAGGTCGTTGAGCCCGCGGCGGGCTGAGACGGGCATCAGTAGCACTTTGGCCTGCTTCTCCACGGCCAGTTCGGCGATGGCGACGGCGTTGGGGATCGTCTCGATGGAGCCGCCCAGGTTGAGGGAGCCGACGATGATGGTGCTGCCGCGGGTGTTGCGATCCAGCAAGCCGCCGACTAGGGCGACCATCACCGGCAGGCCGAGTCCGGCACCGCTGCGGTCGTTGTCCATGGCGCGCAGCTGCATGGAGAATTCATGGCCTCGGGGGTCGCGGTCGCCCACCAAGCTCTTGGCGCGGGCGTAGAGGTTCTGCTCACCCACCTTTGTGCTCTCCCTGAAGGCAGGAGGCACGGGTTGGTTGAGGATCTTGACCCCACTCCCCGGGCCAATAGCCACCTCGATCCGGTAAAGGCTGGGGCCTGTTTCGCCGGTACCGGGGCTGATCGCCCACACCTGGCCTGGAGGCAGAGGATCGCCATCAATGGCATCGTCGCTATGAAGTTCGGGGGTGGCTACGAACTTCTCCACCCCATCGAGGCCGAGGGTGTAGCTGAAGTGGGTGTTCCGGAACTCGCTCTTGAGGCAGCGCTTCTGCTGCTCTTTGACGCGGCGGCGTGACTCCAGTGCCAGGCGCACGATCCATTCGAGATCTTCGTCAGGGATCTCCATCTCGGGATCGGGGAACAGCAGCTTGATCAGGGCACTCACGGTCTTGTTGACCCCCTCGATGTCTCGGCCGCTGAGGGCACCGCCGAGGTGCACACGGTTCTGCATCGCGGCCAGGCGGCTGCCATCGCGAAGACGGCTCCAGCATTCGCTGAGGAAGTCGCTCACCAGCCCGAAGTGACTGGTGAGGTGCTCGTTGGGGTTGAGTTTGGGGAAATCCCAGCCGGGGGCGTAGGCGTGGATGCGATCCTGGAAGGCGGTGTCATCGCGCATCTCACGGGGCAGCGGGCTGAGCAAGTGGCCGATACGCTGCTGCTGCTCAACGTCCACATCGAAGTTGCCCACCATCACGATGCCGCCCTCAGCGCGGATGCTCTCCTTGCCGCGGCTGAATTCACCGGAGGCCATGTAGCCCTTGAGGATGTTGACGCCGTCCTTCTGATCGAACGACACGCCCGCCACTTCGTCGAAGCAGACCACGTCGTACTGGCAGACCAGGCCGCGCTGGCCATTGCTGTTGTTGACGAACATCTTGGCGACGGTGGCCTTGCCTCCCGAGATCAGGTGGGAGTAGGGAGAGATCTGCTGAAACAGGTGGCTCTTGCCCGTGCCACGTGGACCCAGCTCCACCAAGTTGAAATTGCGCTCCACAAAAGGAGCCATCCGGAGCAAGACAACCATCTTGGCCCGCTCATCGAGGGCGGCGGGCTCCAGACCGATCGATCGGATCAGGAAGTCACGCCACTCGCTTGTGGTGAAGGCAGCCCGACCCTTGGCCAGGATTCCCAGCACATTGGGGTTGGACATCTGGATCGGCCGCAGAGCGGCGATACGGAACGGCCGGCCGTTGCGTTCCTGGGCGATCACCGGGTCGTATTCGAGGTTCACCTCGGCATAGAAACCGTCGGTGAGCATGCGCTCGTTACTGCGTACCAGGTCGTCGTCGATCTGGGCATCCTTGATGGCGAGGCTGGGCACCTCGGCCATGTAGGAGTCGCTGCGAGTATCGAGCCGAGCCCGCACGATGTCGATGATCTTGACGCAGCCCTGTTCACGGGAACGGGCCTTGAACAGCTCCTCCTCTCCGGTGCGCACGGTGCGGCCCTGGAGCTGCTTCTCCACGATCTGTAGTCCTTCCTCGATCTCGGCCGGATCAGTGCTGGCGCAGTAGCGGCCGAGCAGGAACTCCACCACGTAGGTGGGCACCGGGTACTGGCGAGAGTATTTGCGCACCAGGTCCTTGCGGACCAAGAAGCCGTCGAAGGCCTTGGCACCGAGTTGGTCGAGAGGGTCCAGTTCGTTGGTGGCAAGCGGTGCGGCAGTCATGGCAACACCTCCAGCTGCAGGAGCTGGGCGGCCTGATTGAGTCGTCGGTCGTAGCAGGCGAAGGTGACAGGCCTTTCAGCGTTGACGTGCAGTTCATGGGCTGCGGCGAGCTGCACACTGTCGTATCCCCGAAGGGCAAAGACGTCGGCAAAGCGCCCAGCCGTCTCAACCAATGGCTGGCTTACCTCAACAATGGTGAAGGTTTTCCATGACTGGATCAGGTGCTGTCGAGCCTGTTCGAGATCTTCGTTGCTGATCGGGTCTTCTCTCTGGCGGCGGGCAAGGGCAGCCATCGTCTCGGCCCAGCTGATCCGGCAGACCCCGATGGCATCGACACCGGTACTGATCTGTCGCATCTGATCGGATTGATCTTCGTCAACGAGCAACTTCATCAGAGCGCTTGTGTCACAGAAGAGGATCACCAGCTCAACCCCGATCCTCAATCACGATTTCGCTCAGAAGCTTCCCCTTGCCCCGCAACTTGACAGGAGGGGGCAAGTTGGGCTTCTCCCCATTCCAGCTGATGAGGCCGGCATCAATCGCCTTCTGCAGCGGATTGGTGGCCGTTGGCTTCGCTGGCTTCACGGCCGTGATCCAGGCGATGGGCTTGCGATGGGAGGTGACCTCCACCACTTCTCCGGCCTGGGCGCGGGCGAGCCATTCGGAGAGGTGGGTCTTGAGATCCCGCACGGACACCCGGCTTGCGACTACTTCTTCCATAGTCCTCCTCGCTTTTGTGGCCACACTAACCTCCCACCACAGTGCGGCGCTGGGCGATCACGCGGCCCTCAGGGCTGATCAGCACGGCCACCACCGCTGCTCCCTCCAGCTCGTCATCTTCCACGAGCAAGCGGGCGCCACCATCGTCGATGGGCTTGGCTGTGGTGGCCACCGAGGCGCCGCCGGCGGCATCGCGGCGCAGATCGGCCTTCAGGCCAGCGGTGGCCCCGCTCACTTCCAGGTTGCAGCGCAGCCCCTTCCAAGTGATCTCGTTGATGGTCGCAGCCGATGCGCTGCTCGCCGCACCGGATACGACCAACACAGGCGTGAGGCACTCCTGCAGGCTGATGCCGCCGTGGGCATAGGCGTACGTGCCCCCGGTGTTGAAGCAGGCGGCACCGTTGGGGGTGGCGAACTGTTCGCTGGGATTCCAGCTCCAGGCGGCGGTGGGCACCGGCACCTGGGATTCGCCCTTGATGGCGGCACAACGGGCCCACTTGCTGGCGGTGAGGTGCTTGGGCAGCTCGGCGCTGGGCAGGCCATCGGGGCAGAACAACCAGCCATGGTCGGTGACGACCCTCACGGATCGCCAACCGGCATCCAGCAGCTTCTGGATGCGGAGAGCCAGCCGTTCGATCTCTGGTTGGATCTGACACGGAAGATCGTTCTGGAGCTGATGGCCGCGGTGATCGAGGTCGCCGGTCTCCAGCCAACCGCGGGCCTCAGGTCCTGATGGGAGGTTCAATTCGTCGTCAGCCAGGACCGTGTAGCCAAGAGCCTTGAGGGCCTTGCGCAGCTCGGCGGCACTGGTGGGCTTGCTAGAGCGGAAGGATGGGGAGAAGTCTTCCGGTAGGGCCTGGCCCTGGATCTCGCTGATCAGCGGTGTGATGGCGGGCTTGGCCGTAGCGGTGACTGTGGGCAGCCCGGCCCAGCGGGTGGAGAGGCTGCCGGTGATGCCCATCACCTCCAGTTCCTTCTGCAGTTGGCGCGCCACGTCGTAGCGGAGGCCATCGGCAAACAGCAGCACCTCGCCGGGTTCGGCGGTGATGGCGCCTTGCTCTGCTGGGGTTGGCAGGCCACTGCTGGCCACGGTTTTTTGAAAGCGACTCGCAGTTTCATCAAGCCAGGGGCGGAGCAGCGCTGCCACTGCCTTGCACACCACCTCCTCCTGGGCTGTCTGGGCCATGGCCATCGCCTGCCAGGCGGAGAGGTCAGCCTCCCAGCCATCGGTTGTGTAGGGCTCAATGAACTCCTGGGGGGTGTTCCCCACCAGGGGCTGATCAGCCCGCTGGGCCAGGCGGCCAAGGGGTTTGAGCACTTGTGCCATAGGGGAGAGACCCAGCTGCGCCCAGATCCAGCTGCGCCGTTCACTGTGCTGGGCGTCCAGCTCCCGCACACAGCGGCAAGCATCGAGATGGGACATGCCTGCCAGACCCTGCAGGGCAGAGAGCACCTGGTCTTCACAGGCGGCGTTGTGGGAAGGCCAGTGTGAGAGGTCTTTGGCCCCAATGGCCAGGCCCATCTGAGCGGGCTCGACCCGGCGAAGCAGCCCGGGCAGACCGGGGAAGGCGGCTGGAGTCTCGGCGAAGCGCTTCCAGACCTTGGTCCAGTTCCCGCCGCCCTTGGCCAACCGTTCAGCGGATGCAAGCTCCCCGTCTTTGGCAGGATCGAACTTGAACTCCTTCTTCCAGATAGCGGCAAGAGCACTCCAGCGCTCCTCTCCGCAGCGCAGCTGGAATGCTTGGGGATCACCCATCCACTGGAGTAGGTCGCGGATGGGATCGTCGGCCAAGAGGGCATCGAAGTCTTCTGCCTCCAGCTTTTTGCCACGCAGCTGCTCCAGCGGCACCACGGCAAGCTCACTGAGCGCTCGGCTGAGGGCTGCCTTGGTGGTTTGATCGTTGGCCAGGTCGAGGCCCAGCGCATCACCTGAACCGAGGAAGGCGGCGAGGGTCCAGTCGCGTCCATTGCGCTGGAGCCAGAGGCTGCCGCGAAACATCAACTCGATCAGCGGTTCCAGAGTCCAGGGGCAGCCCTCGCCGGCACGCAGTTCCTGGCGACTGACCCCGGGCAGATAAACCACAGGTACCCGGCCAACTGCAGCATCAGTAGCTGGCAGGCTCCGGTCCACGAGGCAACGCAGCCACAGCGCTGGACCCTGCCCATGCTCTGCGTCGTACTCCCCAAGGCAAAGCAGCTCAGGCAGCTGCTGGCGCAGCAGGGGAATCAGCGGCTTCCACTCGCTGCGAGGATCGGTCCAGAGGACGGATACCGGCGGCTCCTCTGCATCTGCATGGACGTTGCAGCCGCGGAGTTTTTCAATCAGGGCATCGAGCAGGGTGCCTGCAGTCATGGTTCAGCCCTCCCCCCGCTGCCGTGCCCGTGCCGCTTCCTTGGCCGCACGGGTGTAGTGCAGGTCGTTCCAGCGGTTGCCATCGAAGCTCTCCCCTGCAGGCGGTGCGCCTGGGATCGGGGCCCCGAAATCCTTGGTCAGGCTGTGGTCGTTCTCATCCCAGCCCCAGAACCAGGGGAACTCCTCCTTGGAACGCATCGGCTCCTTGCCGCGGTCTTTTGCCCACTTGATAGTGCCGGGTTTGGCGCGCAGGATCCCAGCACCAGCCTTGCCGCCTTTGCGAAGCTGGGTATTGAGGAACGGGCGGATGTTGAGGCGTACGCCATCGTTGACATCGGGGTCCCAACCGATCGCTTGCTGATGCAGGGGTTTCCAGCGGACAAAGATGTCGTAGGGAGGCTCACCCTTGAGGATCTTCTTAAGCTGACCCTGAAGATCCAACGCTGCGGCCAACCGGTCGTCGGCGCCGTTGACGCCTTCAGCTTGATCGAGTTTCTGGCGATCGATCCAGTCACCCAAGTAGGTGAAGGTGAGCTGCTCAAGGGTTTTACGGCCTTGGCCATTGGGAGCCGCCAGCTTGTGGTAATTCACCAGAGCACTGAATCCATGGGGGTTACCATCCCAGATCTGCCAGATGAAGGGCCGGTTCTGGAACAGCTTGCAGTGCTCACTGAAAAAGGAACCACGCAGCCAGCTTTCAAAATCGGGTTCAGGGTTTTTGGAGTTGTGGTCCAAGGCCGTAGCCAGGAGCATCTCACGCTCTTTTGCTGACGACCACTCCTCGCCCAACGCAGCAGCCAGAAGCTTGCGCAGCCGTTCAACGGCTGATGCTTCGCCACGAACTGCTGCTAGGCAAACGATGCCATCCTCATCGGCCAGGATTTCCAGTCCATCGGGACCAAGTTCTGGGCAATCGGGAAAATTGGATCCGCTTTGGCGGGGCCACAGATAGCCAACTAGGCGGGCAACGGCCACGTGCAGTGGCTGGTCGGCACGGGCAGGATGTCCGCTAAAGAGCCATTGCGTCGGATCGCTGGAGAATGGTTTTGGCAATCCCCCCGCATACTTCTCTTCTGCTATCTTCTGCCAGCGAGCAAGGTCGAAAGGAACTTTTGCAAAAGTGGCGGCAGTAACATTAATCTTTTGATCAATTCTTCTCAGTTCAATCGAGAACTCAGGCGAAGAGCAGAAAGCCCAAACTGCGGGTAGATGTGCTTGGTCGGTGGGGACAATGACGCCTACGTTGTTGTCAAAACGATCTCCAAGATAAAGTGTGCATGCCAGGCTGCCCATGCAGCTAACGACTACACCTTCTTTTCCCCAGACCTCTTGGCCTGTGCGCCATCTTTGGACTGCGGTATTGAGGTGCTTTACGCTCTCTGCGTACTGGAACAGCTGCCCCTTCCCGTTCTCCCAAAGCACCAGCTGAGATCGACCTCCGTAAAGTGCAGTATTACTAACCGTGCTTTGCAGAAACTCCCAATCCGGGAAAATGCTTTGAGTTTCCCAAAAAAATCTGCAATAATGATTTCCATCTCCGGTTAGAAGTCCGGCGCTTGACGTTGCAGTTGCCTGAAGTAACTCTGTGTCAGTGCTTTCGCCGAGCATTATCCGAAGATCAGGATTATACAATTGGGCCGATTGAAGTACCCGGAGGAGAGCTCCAGACTTTAACCTTTCTGCTTTGGCGGCTGGCGTTAAGTCTGCGCTAACGTCAATGCCTAGGTGATCGTCCTGGTTCCTGGGCTTATCTGAAGTAAGCGCTAATAGGGCTATATTGAAGTCCCACATGGGAGTTTGAAAGCCCTTCGGCCCGAGACGAGCGAACCAGTTCCATCTGGCTTTGTGCAGTAGATTATGTCTCAGTTTCGAATAGGTTTTCAGGAAAAACCAGTTCTGGGGTGTCACCAGCGCTGCGCTACCGCCTTCGGCGCAGAACTCCAGACAACGCTTGAGAAAGCATGTTCCAAGATCAGCTTTGGCGTCCGGATAAACATGCTCGCAGTAATCTTGGAGTACCTCGTCCTGTTTGGCGCGTCCGAGGTAAGGAACGTTGGTGGCTACAAGTGTGAATTTTTCGGCGAGAATTTCAGATGCCTTGGTCAGCCCGCGCGCGATCACGGCCAATTCATGGGCAATGTCGTCTCTAGATTTCCGAAGCAGCGCCTGCTCCAGAAGCGGCTGGAGTTCCTGGAAGCCGGCTACGAGTAAATCTGCTTTGCCGATTTTTGGATTGATCAAGCTCCCTAAAACCGTCGCCTTGTCGAACAACCGATACAGGCGCTCCATACCATTCCTGAGCCGCTCGTTTTTACCAGCCAACTCCAGCCACTCGGTATCGCTTGTATTCGGTGCGAGACCGGAACAAGCCAGGTTTATGCCCGGCAGCTTGCATTGGCCGACCCGACGCCAGGCGGCCAGCGCCAGGTTGAAGGCGGCGATCTGTGTGCAGCGAGGATCAATCTCCAAGCCGAATAGGTTGCCCTCGATGACCGCCGTCACTGCCGCCTTTTCGTTGAGCCCCTCTTCCTCCATGCGAAGCGCCACAAGCCGCTCGAACATCGCCACCACGAAATGGCCACTGCCCATGCAGGGGTCGAGGCATTTGATCTCTGCGGCTGCCTTGGGCCAGCCTTCAAAGGCTCCAGCCGCCGGCGTCCACGGGTCATCGTCTGTCTTGATGAACCGCAGGTGGTTCCAGGAGCAACCTGACAGTGCTACAGCCTGGCGAAGGTCGTCTTCGGTTTGAGCGCTGCTGGCCAGCTGGGGATTTTCTGCCAGCACCTTGCCTGCATGCCAGGCACCCAGCGTGTTGTCGAGCAGAAAGTCCACCATGTAGTCCTCGGTGAACAGCTGCGTAACCGGGGACAGCTCGTCGGCACCAATCTTGACGCCGGAGTCGTTGACCTCTTTCTTGCGCTTCGTCTGCCAGAACTGGTAAGTCCATCCCAGGCTGTCGCTGGCGGTGAACACGACCACTTCTAGGTCTGCCACCAGCCCCTGCAGCTGCTGACGGATCTCCAGGGGCAACTTGGCTGCCAGCACCGGGTCATCAACCCGGAAGATCTGCGGCAACATCTCTTGAGCAAACTGCGCAGCCAGGCCCCAGAGATCCGTTCCTTCCTCTGTTGCCAGTTCTTCGCATTCATCGAGGCTGATCGACACCCCGGATGTGGGCTCGACCAGGAGCTGGTTTTCGGCCAGGAAGCGAGCAAACAGCATGCGGTGCCAGTGCTCGTAAGCCATCTCCCGCACTAGCCGCTCGATGCTCTGGGTGCCCTTCTGGGGATCCCGTTGATCACCCAGCTGGCGTCCATGGGCCCGCAGGCGATTGCGCAGCTTTCGCTCCTCATCGTTCATGGAGGAAAACGGCTCGCTGGCTCCCACGGCCAAGGCCGTGAGGGAATCACGAGCACCGCGCTCAGCCAGATCCCTGGCCTGCACCACGGTGGTTTCGAGGGTCTTGCGCAGATCGGAGGCGAGAGCGGGCATGGAAATCAGTTGATCTGGATCGGACCGTGTTGCAGAGCAGCGGTGAGCTGCTGTCTCTCAGCTGCCCACCAGGCGTCAAGGGCTGCAGCGTCTTTGAGCACCCCGCTGCTGAGCTTCAGGGGCTGGGTGGACGGCTCCAGGGCTTTGGCTGCTTCGAGGCGTGCTTTGGCGAAACGGGTGGGCAGGCTTTCAGCCAGTTCTCTCCAGCTGGTGATGGAGCGTTGCTGCAGCGCCGATAGCAACTGGCTCTTCTCCAAGGGGGTTGCGGGAGGAGGGGAGGTCGGCAGCTGGAGGGTCTGGCTGATCCGGTTACGTGCCGCCTCTGGCACGCGCTGCCAATCCGCGTTGGCTTGGAGTTGCTGCAGCTCATCGGTCGCGACCTGGCTGACTTGTTGCTGGGCCTGTTCCAGTGCGGTGGCAAGCGCCTGCTCCAGTTGCTGCAGCAGGGGAGCCACAAAGTCGGTGGTGGGATCCAGCAACGTGCGCTGCGAGCGGATGGCCTCCACTTGAGGCTCCAGCTCCTGAACAATCTCTAACCCCTGGGCTTGCTGGAGCAGTGCATTGAGGCGCTCCCAGCCTGGCTGGCGTTTCTGTTTGCGGTCTACCAGGCTGCAGGCTTGATCCCACAGTTCCTTCAGTTGATCCTTGGCATCGAGGATTGCCTTGAGCTGCTCCGGGCCGCTGAGGATGCGCAGCTCCTTCAGGAGGGTGGAGCCCATCGGCGCTGGCAGGGGTGCTTCTCCGCCGGACTGGGCCACCTGGTTCTCGATGGCATCGAGGAACTCCACCGCTTTGGCTTCCTCCTGTCCTGATTGGGCCGTGACTCCGGCAATGCCGAACACCGCCCGGACGGCCAGTTTTTCCTTGGTGGTAAGACGAACCTGCTGCAGGTAGAAGCGGGCCTTGCCCAGGCTCTGCTGATCGAGCTGGCCAACTGCGATCAGATTGCCGTGGACGTCTTTGGCACTGAGGGTGCCATCGCGATGCAGCGACAGCAGCACAGCGTCGATCGCGTCCTGTGGCCAGCCGTAGGGGGCCACGCGTAGGTCGGCACGGATCGCACTGCCCTCATTGCCACCACCAATGGCGTTGATCACCTGACGGGCCACTGGGTGGCTGTCGTTGCTGCCTTGGTGACCCACTGCCGTGAGAGGTGCATCGCTGCCGTCCTTGGCGCGCTTGACGGCAGTTCCCCAGCTGGCATGGTCGGCCTTGGGAAACTCGGGGAACAACCGAGCTAGCGATGCCTCGGAGGCTGCCGACTGCAGCTTCTCGTCCAGCTTGGTGCCGTACTCCTCAATGCCGCCTCCCTTGAGCACCAGGGCGTTGGCGATCACATCGGCAATTAGCTCGTTGCAGTCGTCCTCTGCACGGCTCAGGCGGCTCTGCATCGCCTGCCTTGCCTCGATGCCTTCTGGCGTTGAGGGCGTGCCGTAGTGATCGAGCACCCGGCGGGCGGCAGTGGCATCGATGATTCGGTTCCGGAGGTCTTCTGCGTTGCGGCGCGGGAGGAAGACGTGCAGTACTGGGTCGTCAGCACCGGCCTCGCGGGCGGCATCGCGCACCTCCTTTTCGCTGCAGCCCCAGCCGTCGCGGACCCAGACAACCACCTGCTCATTCGATGGTGCCGAGGGCTCGGGATTCACCCAGTGGGTCATCGGCCGGGGGATCTTGGCTGCGCCCTGCAGCAAGCGCACGGCCTTGAGTTCTTTCTGGAGTTCAGCACCGAGCCGCTGCTCGCGCTGGTTGGTGACCTCGGTGTCGTCGTTACGGACGGCCTGGCGCTTCTCGTCAAATAACCGCTGCCACTGGGCACCTTCTGTTGTCTGTAAGCGGTATTCCACCTGCCCCTGCTCTGCCGGTATGGGCATCACAACGCCCTCCTCGGCCATTCCCTCCAGCAGGCCGGCAATCTGATTGCGCAGGGGGCCGCTGTCATTGCGGAGGTCGGGCACCATCAAGTCGGCCAGGGTGCGGGCCGTGGCGCGGATGCCCTTGTCGGCGCCCTGCTCCCGCGGCAGCCGGCTGATCAGGAAAGCCAGGCCGCAGAGGCTCTGCTTGAGCTTGCCCTCCTCACTGCCGTCCTTACCGAGATTGGCGATCCGATTACTTAGTTCATTGAGGAGTACACCTGAAGTCACCAGGTCATTGGCCATCGATGTGAACAGCACATCGCCGGTGATTACCCGGCCCAGGTCTTCCTCGGCGATGTCTTTCACCGCGTCAAAGATGATCCGCAGCTGGGAGCGCAGCTGGCTGTTGGTGCCAGCAACATCAATGCTTCTGAAGCATTCCTCCCAGAAGCGGCGGCGCGTGGGCAGCAGCGGGTAGTCGGCAACCGCCACCTGGCGGTCTTCGCTGCGCTCTTTGATCAGGCTGCCCTCCAGGTGCTTGGACACCTCGCCGGCGTTGGCCTCCAGCACCTGCTGAACGGCAGCCTGGGCGTCGGCACGCTTCTGCAGGATCACCTTGCGGATCACCGTTTCGACGTCGGTATCCGACAGCTGCACTGTGACGCGGAAGCGATCCTTGAGCTTCTGCAGCTGGGGCGTCTCGGAAGACAGCGCCGACTGGCCCGAGGCCACCAACATCACCCGGCTGTCTAGCTCGGTCTGCAGCGCTTCGGCCAGCTCGACGAAGTCGGTAGCCCGGTCGTTGGAGTCGCCGATGTACTGCTGCACTTCATCGAGCACCAGCATCGTGTGGGGCAGCTCTCCGCCATCAGGCGCCAGGGCCTTGCGGGTCAGTTGAACGAACTCAGCGGTGGTGATGTCGCTGTCGCGATTGGGGAACTGCTGGCGAATCACATCCCGCGCCTCCCGGTTGCCGGCGGCAAAGTCCGGGTCCTGCTTCAAGACTGCATCTGCAATCACCGGGCTCACATAGAGTTCATCCAGCTCTTCCAGCCAGCGGCTGCCTTCTGCTTCCACCGCTGAGCGCACTGCATCGAGGTATCCCTTCTGGCGCAGCCAGAAGCAGAAGTGCGCTTGGGGCACCTTCTCGGGCATCCCCACGGCTTTGAGCAGGATCGCCAGCACGGTTTTGCGCACGGCGTCCTTGGCTCCTGAGGGCATGGCGCCACTGGCGGCCATCAACGGCTTGCCGCTCCTTGCCGCCATCGTGTCGAGTTCTCGGAACTGGGCCTTCACTCCATCCGGCAGTTCCAGCACCAGTTCCCGTGCCCTCTTGCCGGGGCTCACCTCGGTGTTGGCCCACAGATGGCCAAGCATCTTCTGGAGGTGCGACTTGCCGCTCCCGAAGAACCCCGACACCCAGGCGGCGTTCTGGCGGGCCTTCCCCTGCTGGGCCAGGTAGCTCTGCAGGATTCGTTCCATTGCCTGGCCATACTGCCCATCGCACACGAAGGTGTTCAGTTCGTCTTCAAGCTCACGGCGAGCGTTGTCGTCGTCAAGCGTTGTGATCCGTGCCTGGCCGTTGTTGGCCAGTGGGCTGAGGCGTGGGTCGCGCTGCAGGGTCTGGAAGATCTGTTGGCTCATGCCACTGCTCCTGTGGGATGGCGGGTGATGCCCACCGCCATGTAGTTCCAGCCGTCTCGGGCATCGAGCAGCCGGTAGTTGTTGCCGTCCTTCTGGCCGGGGAAGAACACGACCAGGCGCCCCTGGATCTCGCGCTCCACCTCCTTGATCACGTCGGAGAGCCGCAGGAAGCCAAACAGGCTTCCGGCTCCCAGCAGCGCCACCACGTCGTTGTCTGTGGCCTGGCTGAGCGGGGCCTTGATCAGGTCCGCCACGTGGCGCAGGAAGCTGGAATCCAGCTTGAGCCGAATGTCATCAGGCCTTTGGAAGTACTCCTCGCGGTACTTCATGCCACCCATCCATTCCGCAAAGGTGGTGGTGAGATCGACCAGATGCCAGCCATGGCCGGCAACCTTGGTGGGTTGTTCGAACTCCAGCAGCTTGGCCCGGAGGTGTCGCTCCAGCTCCTTCTCGTAGACGAGCATCACCACCCGGTTTGCCCCTGGCAGCCCCTTCTGCCAGGGCACGGCGATGTGGTCGGCATAGCGCTTGGCCAGCTCATCGATCCGGCTCATGGCTGCTCATTCCGGAGCTGAGGATCCAGTCCCGTGGGGTCGATCGTCACTACCCCACCGCCGTGGGAGAGCTTGAGCAGCCCGAGGCGTTTGGCCTGCTCCGCCAGCTCCAGCAGCCCCGAAGTGGTGCTGTCCAGAACTGCTGCCCAGGGGGTACTCAGCAGGGCCTTGCCGCGCTTGCCTGTGGCGTAGCCCAGCCACATCGCCAGGGCCAGAGCGACGGGTTGGGGCTGGAGCGGCTGGCGCAGCTTCTTGACCTTGCCCTTGAGGTGTCCGCTCTGGGTCCAGCTGCTGGCGGTGTTGCGGGCCACGGCGTCGAGCACCTTGTCGCTGAGCCGGTCGTGGCAGAAGCCCTGAATCGCCGCCACCATCTCAGGGCGCAGCAACTGCTGGCCCTCAGCCATCTCCATCACCTGTCCTCTGGTAGCCATCAGCAGCGGGTCGCGAGCCAGGCCATTGAGAAGAGCCAGCTGGGGCCGGGCCGCAGGGTCCACGTCCCAGAGCCGGCGCAGCACACGGAACAGTGGTTTGGTGGGGTTGAGGCCGTACAGGGCGGTGAGCCGGGAAGCGGTTTCCTTGCGGGTGGAGACAGTGCGCTTCCCGAGCACGTTCTCCTCCACGATCGCGGCTCGATAGACCTTGGCCGGGGCATCGGCAGGTACTGCTAAAAGCAGGGCCTCCAGCTCCTGGAGCATCAGGGTCTTGCTGGTGTGCGGGCCGCTGTCGGCCACCCGGAAACCCAGAGCCGCTAGGTCACCCTTGGTATCCGCCGCCTTCGGGGGCGTGGGGCTTGTGCGGCGGGAGGGCATGCGGAGAAGGGATCGGGTCGGCCTGGGAGGGGCCTGGTGGAGGCCGCACCGAGGTTGACTGCGCATGCAGACCAACAGCGTTGTAGCGGCAGTCTGCCTCCTGGACACGGCAACTGCAGCATTGCTGAGGTGGCGCCAGTTACCGCGGCATCATTGTTTTGCTAAGTCTTTTTGAGCCAAGACGCATGGGCTCCCGCTCGGCGCGGGATCAGTCCATTTCTTGAGCCGCAACCATCCACACCCGCTTCAACGGAAGAGCAAGCCGAATGTCCTCCGGCAGCTGGTCGTAGTGGGAAAAGAGCTTCTCCAGCAGCTCCTTGCGTCCCCACAAACGAACCCGAAAGAACTGTTCTGCCATTTCTTTCTGTAGGTTTTGTCTGAACCCTGCCCAACTCACAAACAGGCAGGTTTCAGCCCCGAATCTATCTTTGGCGCCAACAAGTTTGCGGACAGTGGGTCCGTCCACTGGTGCATCACCGGATTTCACCTCGACGCAGATCGACGGCTTGCCAAAGCCCAGTTCACCACCTGCGGCAAGAATGTCGGCACCGCCATCAGCACCTTCTGGGCTGCGATACGTGGTGTATCCCTCTGCCTGGAGAATCGCCTCCACGAGCAGGGTTAGGCCATGCCCTTTAAAGCGGGCTTCAATCAGGCGCTCGATACGATCGGCAGCCAGCTCCTCTAGGTTTACGTAGCTGTTGGCCTCGCTGACCTCGGAAGCTCCTGTCCCACCAGATGGTGGGGGGATCACTGCTGAAGCTGGCTCTGGCTGCCAGTGGCTTGCAGCAATCGCTTTGACCCTCTCTTCAGCATCGTTGCGCTGAACCCGACAGATGGTGAGAAAGGCTCCAAAGGAATAAAGAAGGTCCTGAGGAAAGGTGCTCCGCGGGATGAGACCACTGAACCAGTTGATGGTGCGCCAGTGGAAGTAGGGATCCGGTCCGTTTGCTTCGTAGTGGTATTCGCCTGTCAGCTCCCCGAAGTAGAGGCCCGACTGGAGCTTCGAGGGCATTACGACCCAGTCGCCAAGTGCCATCTCACGAGCAAAGCTCCAGACCTGGGACGACCAGTTGATCAGGGCCTTGGGCTTCTCATCGGGGAAGCGTTGCTCCAATACTTTGATCAACGCCTGCCGATCAGCCAGGGAGCTAATGTCTACATTCAAGCCATCCCACGCCACATAGACTCGGCTGTCATCCAGGAACTTCTGTTCATGTTCGCCGCGGGATCCGGAGCGAATTAACCAGAGGGTCATTGTTGTGTCTCTCTCTTCAGTAAGAGGTAATTGATGTTTTCCTGGCGTTCTTCCTATGGCGCTGTCCCGAATTAGATCGTCCAGGCCATGGCTGCACTATCACGTGAGTTCAACAGTCTGGTGTCAGGATATCAGGTCTACGGTATCGCTGCAGTACAGGAATCATTCTCACTGGTTAGTGTTTTCCCAGCGATGCGGGTAATCTGTGATTGCAGAGAGTGCCAGGCCTGGGCTGGTGTGGCTCCCTCAGGGTGATCAAGTAGACACCTTCCCGTGGCACTGGCGCCAGGTCATCGCTTGGCGGCAGCCATTCACTTCCCAAACCCGTGGGCTGTTTGGATAGGGGCCCCGGCGGCAATGGGTGCCTTCGATCAGGAACCCATCGCGATCGGCATAGCGCTTGAGCGTGTGGGGGCTGATGCCGAGAGCACGGGCGGCCTGGCTGGTGGGAAGCCAGAGTTCCTCATGGTGGCGGACCATCGATCTGCTGCTGCATGCATACGCACAACAACGTATGTAGTGACTCCGAAAAGCGGGTCGGGCCCAGCCGGGTTGGTCAGGCTGCCGCGGCCCCGATCTTCTCGAAGGCCGCGTCGATGGTTTCCGCATCGGTCCAGTTCCCGTAGTGCCGGCAATGGGTCTGGAGGCTGTGCCCCATCAGGCTGGCGGTCAGCCTGGGGGCAAGCCCCCGCTGATGGGCCCTCAGCGCGTAGCCATGGCGGAGGCCATAGGGCGTGAGGATTTCGCCCCTGGAGCGGGCCTCGGCCCGCAGCCGTTGCCATGCCGAGCACCTTTCAAGGAATTGATGGACAGCTGCTCCGGCCCCCTTGTTGTCGGTGCCAAGCGGCGGGAGTGCCTGGGACTCCAGGAGGCTGAGCAGCCGGGTGCTTTCGCCTTCCATTCCTTCCGGATCAAGCCCGCGTACCCGGCGAGGGGCGGTGCTGCCTCGGGCGGTGCGTTTGCGGTAATCCACAACGAGCCAGTTTCCGTCTGCTCGGCAGAACCGCAGCTCTACGGGCCGAAGCCCGAAGCAGCCGATCAGTCCGATGGCCAATCGCCAGCGGGGATCTTTGATGGACTCCAGCAGGGCCACCAGTTGCCGATCCTTGATCGGGGTGCTGTCCCTGCGAAGGGAATCGGCCGAGCGCCTGCCGATGAAGTCCGCCAGCTCCTCTGGGGGTTTCCAGCGAATGGGTGCCCCTTGTTTCAGGGCAAAGCGCAGCAGCTGGGCGGTGTAGAGGACGCGGAGCTGCCGGCCCTTGCTGCCGGGTTCACCTCCGCAGGTCTGCACCAACCGCTCGAAAAGCTCTGGGGCATCCGCCGGGGCAGGGCTGGCCGCCAGCTCCGCCATGACGGCTTGCATCACCGGCTCGTACATCCGCTCGAAGGTGCTGGCCTTCACGGCGCCGCTGCTGAGCTTGAAGGACCGGAAGCCTTCCACCACCAGCTGCCAGTCGATGCGCTGCTGCGTGGCCGGCCCGGGAAGGGCCACGACGCCGTTCCGCTGGAGCAGGGCATGGGCCCGCTTGAGCCCAACCCCCTGCTCCTTCATCGCTGAGCGAAGCTGGGCAACCGTCCCGAGCACGGCGGGTATGCACTCGCCGTTCCATGGGATGGCGAGTGTCTGCGTTTCCCGGGTGCCGTCGGTACCGCGATGGCACAGCTGCACGTGGCCCCTTGCCTCCCACACCGTCCAGCCGCGTCCGTTGTTCTGCTGGAGGGCGTGCCTGAGGGTGGTGATCCACCTGGGCTGCCGGGGCCTTGCCGCTGCCATCGACTGGGGGCGTTTGCAAAATTGTTTGCAAAAACGCCGTCGAAAGCAAGTACTCGCTGGAGCGGCCACCGGGCCGTTTGAGCGAGATCCCAGATGGGGACTGGGAAAATTGAATGGAGCCAAGCGGATTCGAACCGCTGACCCCCTGCATGCCATGCAGGTGCTCTACCAGCTGAGCTATGGCCCCATTGGTGCGCCGGTTGCCCGGTGCTTGAGGAGCTTACAACGTGGTGGTGCGGGCCCGATCCCTTCAGACCTGACGCCAGACCGCCACCAGGCGACCCTGCACGCTCACCTGGTCGGCGGGCAGGAGGATCGGCGCATAGGCGGGGTTGGCGGCCTCCAGCCGCACCTGGGCCCCCTGGCGGTGGAAGTGCTTGAGGGTGGTGCCGCTGCCGGGCACCAGGGCGCTCACGATCGTGCCCTCCCGCAGCCGGGAGGGGTCGGCCACGGGCTCCATCAGCACCACGTCGCCATCGGCGATGTGGGCGTCCACCATCGAGTCGCCGTTGACGGTGAGGGCGAAAAGGCCGCGGTTGTCCAGCACCGGGGCCAGATCGAGGTGCTCCTGCACGTCGTCAAAGGTTTCCACCAGGCCACCGGCCGCCACGGCCCCGAGCACCGGGATGCCCGGCCTGCTCTCGCCGAGCAACTGGAGGGTCCTCGCCTGGCCTTCCTGCCAGGTGATCCAGCCCTTCTGCTGCAGGTGGCGCAGGCGGCTCTGGATCGGCGCCGGCGACCGCAGGCCCATGGCCTCCATCATCTGGCGGATCGACGGGCTGTGGCGGTGATGGCCGATGTAGTCGGCGAGCCAGTCGTACAGCTCCCGCTGGGCCTCGGTGAGCTCCTGGTGGGTGGCGACCACGGGCAGTACGGATGAACCAGTCCCTTTCTGCCATCCCGCGGGCGGTTTGTCCAGGGCCGATCCGGCCGCCGCCCGGGGCGCGTTCAGTCAGTGACGCCCCCCAGGAGGGTGGCGAGCAGGGCCTGCTGCACGTGCAGGCGGTTCTCCGCCTGGTCGAACACCCGGCTGGCGGCCCCCTCGATCACGCCGGCGCTGATCTCCTCACCCCGGTGGGCGGGCAGACAATGCAGCACGATCGCCCGCGGATCGGCCTCGGCCAGCAGGTCCTCGTCGAGGCACCAGCCGGCGAAGGCCTGCTCCCGCTGGGCCTGCTCCTCCTCCTGGCCCATGGAGGCCCACACATCGGTGTAGAGGACATGGGCCCCCCGGGCCGTCGCCACCGGGTCCTGCAGCACCGTGATCTCACTCCGCCCGCCGCTGAGAGCCCGGGCCTGCTCCACCACCGCCGGGCTGGGGGCGAAGCCGTCGGGGCTGCCGATGCGCACGTCCATCCCCAGCAGGGCCCCGACGAGCATCAGCGAGTGGGCCATGTTGTTGCCGTCGCCCACGTAGGCCAGCGTGAGGCCATGAAGGTCGGTGGGGCCGTGGCCGAAGCGCTCCTGGATCGTCAGGGCGTCCGCCAGGGCCTGGCAGGGGTGCTCCAGGTCAGTGAGGGCGTTGATCACCGGTATCGAGGCCCAGTGGGCGTAGTCGACCAGGTCATCCTGGGCGAAGGTGCGGATCGCCAGGGCATCGCAGTAGCGGCTCAGCACCCGGGCGGTGTCGGCGATCGGCTCGCCCCGACCCACCTGGGTGACGGCCGGGTTGAGGTCGATCGTCTGCCCGCCGAGCCGGGCCATGGCGACGATGAAGCTCACCCGGGTGCGGGTGGAGGCCTTGGAGAAGATCAGCCCCAGCACCCGGCCGGCCAGGTCGATGCGTCGCTCGCCACCCTTCAGCTGGCGGGCCAGCTCCAGCAGGGCGAGGGTCTGGGGGCCGTCGAGGTCGGCCGAGGAGAGCAGATCGCGGCCCCTGAGAGCGGCGAGCGGGGCTGAGGGGGACACCATGGCCCACGTCCCAAAGAACCCTTATGCGAGATCGACCCCCCCCACGTCAAGGGCAGGGGCGCAGGCCATGGCGCGCCGGCTGCACCGGGCTGGTGCGGGGCAGCAGGATGAACGACTTGGCCTGCCAGGCTCCCGGCGCTTCCCAGCAGGCCAGCTGCGGGTTGGCGACGCTCAGCTCCTCCATCCCTTGCCGGGTGCCGTGGAACGCCAGCAGCGGCTGCTGCAGGGGGCCGGGGTCCGCTGGGTCCCGTTCCTCCAGATCCCGCAGCTGGCCGGGCCGGAAGTAGGTGCCCATCAGGGCATCGGTGCGCCAGCCCGTGCTCCAGCAGCCGCCCTCACAGACGCCGGTGCTGTTCACGAAGGCCGCCATGGCCCGATAGTTCTCCAGTGGTGCCCGCTTGTCCGCCAGCATCCGCCGGCCGATCTGCAGCTGCAGCAGCAGCACGGCGACCAGCAGAACGGCCAGGGAGGTGCGGCGGAAGCGGCCCAGACCGGCACTGAGCTCCCAGCCCGTCCCCACGAGATAGGCCACGGCCGGCAGCACCACGATGGTGTAACGGGCCTGGCTCATGGGCTTGATCGGATCGATCACCAGCATCAGCGCCAGGAACAGGCCGATCACCAGCAGTAGGTAGCGGGCCTCCCCCAGGGCCTGGGGCAGCTGGTGGGTCGGCTCCACGAGGAAGCGGCGCAGGTTCCTCCAGGAGCCGAAGGCGCAGCAGATCCCCACCGCCAGTCCGATCAGTCCCAGTTGGGCCAGCTGTCCCTGGTGGAGGTCCAGCAGGGGAAGCAGGCCGCGGCTGAACTGCATCAGGGTGCCGGTGATCGGTTTCACCTCGATCCAGTCGATCCGTTCCAGCTTGGTGCTCACCGAACTGGCCAGCCCATGGCCGAGGGGGGGCAGCAGCAGCAGCAGCCCCAGGACGGCGGCGTCCCGCCGTCGCCGCAGCACCTTCCCATCGACGGCGCTGACCGCCAGCACCACCATCACGAACAGCAGCGAGAAGTAGTGCGTCAGGGACAGCAGCACGCAGGCCAGAGCGAACCCCCAGCGCAGGGCGGCCTCGTGGCGTCCCGCCCCCTTGCGCAGCAGCAGGGCCGTGCCCAGCATCAGCGTCGACAGCGTCATCGAAAGGGCGTAACTGCGCGTCTCCTGGGCATAGAAGAGGAAGGAGGGGCTGGTGCCCAGGAAGGCCACCGTGGCCAGACGGCGACCGCTGCCGCGGCCGGAACTGCTCAGGGCCGCGGCCCCGAGGCCCAGGGCTGCGATCAGAAAGCTGAGGCTGCGGGTGGCGGTCTCCCCGCCGCCGAAGACCCCGATCCAGAGCTTCAGCAGGACCTGGTAGAGGGGGGGATGGGTGTCGGGGAGCAGCCAGTCCCGGAACAGCACACCCCAGTCGGCGCTGCTGGCGGCCACCGACCAGATCTCATCGGACCAGTAGGAATAGGCCGTGGTCAGCCCCTTCCCGGCGAACATGAGGCAGCACAGGATCAGGACGGCGGTCAGAAGCCGCCGGGGAGGGCGCTGGAGCGGTCGGGTGGCGGGTGGGGGCCCCGAAGGCTCTGTCCCGACCACTATCACACCGCTGCATGAGATCTGTGTCGGGACATTAGGCCTGATTCACGCCCCCCACATCAAGGGCAGGGCCGCAGGCCGTGGCGCGCCGGCTGCACCGGGCTGCTGCGGGGCAGCAGGATGAAGGATGTGTTCGCCCAGGACCCTGGTGCCTCCCAGCAGGCCATGGCGGGGTTGTTGGCGATGAGGCCCTTCAGCTTCGGGTAGGCGCTGCGGAAGCCGAGCAGCGGACGATCGAGCTGCGTCTGGGCCAGCGGCGTACCGGGATCGAACGCCATCAGCTCGCGGGAGCTGAAATAGGTGGCCGTGAGCGCCTCCAGGAACCATCCGCTGGACCAGCATCCCTCGCCCTTCCGGCAGAGATCGCTTTCGGCCACGAAGCTGGCCAGAAGCTTGGGGTTCTCCAGGGGTCCTTGCTTGACGGTCAGGTGCTGGGTGCCGATCCGCAGCTGCAGGAGCAGCGCAGCGCAGAGCAGGCTGGCCAGGGCCACACGGCGGACCCGGCCCAGGCCGACGCTGAATTCCCAGCCGATTCCCACCAGGTAGGCCAGGGCCGGCAGCACCACGATGTAGTAGCGGCTCTGCGACATCGGCCGGAACGGATCGATCGCCAGGATGAGCCCAACGAAGGCGATGATCACCGTCAGCAGGAAGCGGGCTTCCCCCGTGGCGGGTGCCTTGCGGCTGGAGGCTCCGGGGGTGAGCAGGGGGAAGGTGGTGGCTCCGATGCCGCCGACGAGGCCGATCAGGATCAGCAGGCCTCGCGGACCTTGACGCGGATCGAGCAGGGGCAGCGTTCCGGCGATGAACTGGGTGATCGTGCCGCTGATGGGCGTGATATCAATCCAGTCGATGCGGGTGAGATTCTCCGCAGGGGGGCTCAGCAGGGCGTGGCTGAGCGGCCACAGCATCAGGAGCAGCAGCAGGGGGATCGCATCGGTCCGCGATCGGAAGACCGTTCCCTCCGCGGTGACCACCGCCAGCACCACCACCACGAAGATCAGGGAGAAGTAGTGGGTGAGGGAGAGGAGCAGACAGGAGATCGCGAACCCCCAGCGCAGGGTGGCCTCGTGGCGTCCCGTCCGCTGGCGCAGCAGCAGGGCCGTGCCGAGCATCAGCGTCGACAGGGTCATCGAGAGGGCGTAACTGCGCGTCTCCTGGGCATAGAAGAGAAAGGCGGGGCTGGTGCCCAGGAAGGCCACCGTGAACAGGCGTCGGCCTGCCCCTCGACCTGAACTGCACAGGGCCGCCGCCACCAGGCCCAGGGCGGCCACCAGAAAGCTGAGGCTGCGGGTGGCGGGCTCCCCGGCTCCGAAGACCCCGATCCAGAGCTTCAGCAGGAGCTGATACAGGGGGGGATGGACGTCGGGAATCAGCCAGTCATGGATCAGCACACCCCAGTCGGCCCGACTGGCGGCCACCGACCAGAGCTCATCCGACCAGTAGGAGTAGGCCGTTGTCAGACCCTGGCCCGCCATCGTGAGGCAGAACAGGATCAGCAGCCCCGTCAGGGCCGCCGCAAAAAGGGGCCGCGTCCTGTGGGGTTCGCTGGGGGGCCATGGATCGGAGTGGTCCTTCACCCGGGCCTGCCGCAGGACTCCAAGGGGAATCTACGGTCCGTCCCCGTATCCGGCCCGCCGGACAGCAGAGCCCCTCAGGCGGCGGCTCCCTCCAGCACCGCCGCATCGGGCAGCTGGCTGGAGGCCAGCAGCTGCTTGAGCTCTTCGCCTTCGATCACCTCCTTCTCGAGGATCTTGTGGGAGATGGTCTCCAGCAGCTCGCGGTTGTGGTGCAGGATCGCCAGGGCACGTTCGTGGGCCCGGTCCACCAGACCGCGCACCTCCTTGTCGATCTCCAGGGCGGTGGCGTCGCTCACGGCCCGGCGGGGGTTGGAATTCCCCCCCAGGAAGCGGCTGCCGGCCTGCTTGTCGTAGGCGAGGGGGCCGAGGGTCTCGCTCATGCCGTAGGTGCCGATCATCTGCTCGGCGATGTCGGTGGCCCGCTGCAGGTCGTTGGCGGCGCCGGTGGTGACCTCACCGAAGACCACCTCTTCGGCGGAACGACCGCCCAGCAGGGTGGCGATCTGGCCTTCGAGATCCTCCTTGGAATTCAGGAACCGCTCCTCGGTGGGCAGCTGCAGGGTGTAGCCGAGGGCCGCCATGCCGCGGGGCACGATCGAGATCTTCGCCACCTTGCTGCCGCCGGGCATCAGGTGGCCCACGATCGCGTGGCCCACCTCGTGGTAGGCCACCACCTTCTTCTCGTCGGGCTGCAGCACCCGGCTCTTCTTCTCGAGGCCCGCCACCACCCGTTCGATGGCTTCGTTGAGATCGGCCTGCTCCACGGTGGTGCGATAGGCCCGGGCGGCCAGCAGGGCCGCTTCATTCACCAGGTTGGCCAGGTCGGCGCCGGCGAACCCGCTGGTGGCCTGGGCGATCTTGTCGAGATCGACGCCCTCGGCCAGCTTCACCTTCTTGCCGTAGATGTCCAGGATCATCTTGCGGCCGGAGAGGTCGGGGCGGTCCACCAGCACCTGGCGGTCGAAACGGCCCGGACGCAGCAGGGCGGCATCGAGGGTTTCGGGCTGGTTGGTGGCCGCCAGCACGATCACCGGCTTGTCCTGGGCGGTGAAGCCGTCCATCTCGGTGAGCAGCTGGTTGAGGGTCTGCTCCCGCTCGTCGTTGCCCCCCACCACGCCCATGGAGCCCGAGCGGCTCTTGCCGATGGCATCGAGTTCGTCGATGAAGATGATGCACGGCGCCTTCTTCTTGGCCTCCTCGAACAGGTCGCGCACCCGGGCGGCGCCGGCCCCGACGAACAGCTCCACGAATTCGGAGCCCGAGATGATGAAGAAGGGCACGCTGGCTTCCCCGGCCACGGCCTTGGACAGCAGGGTCTTGCCCGTGCCGGGGGGGCCCACCAGCAGCACGCCCTTGGGGATGCGGGCGCCGATGTCCATGTAGCGCTGGGGCGTCTTGAGGAAGTCGACGATCTCGGTGAGCTCGGTCTTGGCCTCGTCGACGCCGGCCACATCGGCGAAGGTGACCCGCGACTCCTCATCGGGCACGTAGACCTTGGCCTTCGACTTGGTGAAGCTCAGGGCCCCCTGGGCGCCACCGCCCATGCCGCTGCGGCGGGCGAAGAACTGCAGCACCAGGATGAAGATCAGCGGCGGCACCACCCAGCTCAGGGCCGTGGTGATGAAGCTGGGCCGCTTCGGCGGCGCCGCGGCGAACTCGACCCCGTGCTGCTCCAGCCGCTGGGGCAGGTCCATGTCGAAGATCGGCGTGGTGGAGAGCACCGTGGGGGCGCCCTCCTCCGGGGCCTTGGTGAGCTCGTAGCGGATCTGGTCCTGGGTGATGTAGGCCCGCTTGACGTTGTCGTCGTTCACCTGGTCAATGAACAGGGAATAGGGCACCCGGGGCACCTGGGTGGCGGGGTTGGGCAGGAAGTTGCTGAACAGCAGCAGCACACCGAAGCCGATCAGGAGCAGGTTGACGAGTCCGAAACGCCGGGTGGGGCGGTTGTCGTCCTGACGGATGGCCATGCTGCGCGCGACGTCGAATGGGCCCAAGCTAGGTCTGGTCGTCACCCGCCGTTCCCACCCCCGGTCGGGAGAACCGAACGCTCCGCCCCCTCGGCTTCCCACCCCCCATGTGCGGCCGCTACTCCCTGGCCACCAGCCTCGACCGGCTGCTGCCCCGGCTGAAGGGCCCGCTGCCGCCGGGGCTGGATGACCATTACGCCCCCCGGACCCAGGTGCGGCCGGGGGAGCCCGTGCTGCTGCAGCGCCAGGAGCACGGCCGCCTGGAGGTGGCCCTGGCCCTGTGGGGGCTGGTGCCGGACTGGTGCCCCGACCCGGGCGCCCGCCGCCGCCCCATCAACGCCCGCAGCGAGACGGTGGGGGAGAAACCCTTCTTCCGCGGTGCCTGGCGCCACCGCCGGGCCCTGATCCCCGCCGATGGCTTCTTCGAATGGCAGGAGAAGACGGTGGACGGCCGTGCCGTCAAGCAGCCCTGGCTGTTCCGGCGGCGGGATCGGCGACCCTTCTGGCTGGGCGGGCTCTGGGACCGCTGGCTGGGGCCGGACGGGGGGGAGCTCGAGACCTGCGTCGTGCTCACCACCGCCCCCAACGATCTGCTGTCCCGGGTGCACGACCGCATGCCGGTGGTGATCCCCGACGGGCTCGAGGAGGCCTGGCTGGAGCCCGTCGATGGCCCGGCCCTGCGGGCCCTGGAACCCCTGATGGCCCCCTGGGACCCGGCGCCGTGGGAGGCGGTGAAGCTGGCGGGGATGCCGGGGGAGCCTCAGCGGAGCGGTCCTGCGGCAACGCACTCCATGGCAGGGGGAGAGGCCGCCGCGGAGCAGCTTGATCTGCTGCCTTGGCCCCCATGCGACCTCCCCAGGCGCTAAAGAGGGAAACCCTCATCAGTTCCTGCATGAGCCTCGACCAGCTGGATGCCTTCCTGGCTCACGCGCGGCAGGTGGAAGCCCTGGACCGCCGGCTGCACGACGTTGCCGACCCGCCGGATCTCAAGACGTTCCTGGCGATGGCCCGAGAGGCTGGTTTCGCTGTCGAGGAGGCCGACGTCATCGCCGCCCAGCAGCGGGCCGAGGACGCCTTGACCGACGAGGAGCTTCAGTCGCGGGCCGGGGAGGAGGCCCGCCGGCTGCGCCATTTCATCCCCGGTTGAGCCCCATGGCAGAACGCGTGGCCGACTATCCGCGCCCTCCGGCCCTCGTGCCTTGGGACCGTCCGGTACGGATCGAGGTCTTCGGGCGTCTGTGGTGTGAGACCAGCCGCAGCCTGCGGGTGCTGGAGACGTTTCATCCACCGGTGCTCTACTTCCCGCCAGAGGAGGTGGATTCCACCCTCATGGAGCCGGTGGCGGGTCAGAGTTTTTGCGAGTGGAAGGGCCTCGCCCGCTATTTCGATCTGGTGGCGCCCATCGGATCTGGAGTGGACCAGCGGCGGCGGCGCGCCGTGTGGAGCTACGCCTCCCCCACCGCCCCCTTCGCTCCCCTGGCCGGCTGGTTCGCCTGCTACCCAGGGCTGATGGACAGCTGCTGGCTGGATGGGGAACGGGTGACACCCCAGCCCGGTGGCTTCTATGGCGGCTGGATCACCAGTGCGGTGGAGGGCCCGTTCAAAGGGGATCCTCTTCACCCCGAGCTTGTCTGAGCCTCCGGAGCGAATCGCATACCCCGAGAGCGGGCCGATGTCCCCGGCGTTGCCGCTCACTGAGGGCATGCACGATTGGGCTCAGCCTCTGAACCTTTTCAGGCTGGAATCAGGCGACGTGGATCCTGTTCTCCAGGTATCTCTGCATCAGCGAGATGGGGAAAGTATGGGCTGATCCGTGCCAGTGGTTCCAGGCAGAGAGGCTTAGAAAAAGTTCGTGGCAGGATGTATCTCGGATCCTTATGAATCGTAATTGAAAGCTTCGAAAATGGGGTGGTAGTGAGAGCGGATGAGTTCGATCTCTGATTTGTCAAGCACGTGATGATAGTAATTGCTGGCGCCCCTGAACTCTGAAACGTGATTCCCGTGGATCTGGTCTTCGACATCGAAATTGTGAAATGCTCCCAGGGCCGCTGACTTGCTCTCCACTGCCTCCAGAGAAAGCTTTCTTCTGATGGTTTCCCTGCGATCACCCCGAATCTTGGCCTTCATGAATGTCTCGATCTTCTGGAAGGCGTGGTCAAAATTATGAGAGAAATCTTCGTATTTCAGGATCAGTACATTGGATTGGTCTTTGAACTCCAGGGTGTCCCAGATTCCTCGCGCGTCTATTTCCTTGATTTGCTTGAAGACGGTTTCCCTGGAGGCCTTGGCTCGGTACCGAAGGATTGAAGAGGAGATCGTGTCAAGTGGGTTTCGAACGCTCATGATGATTGGGCAGAAGCGAATCATCGGTCTTGGCATATCGTTCAGCCCATGCGTCTTCAGCACTCGCTTCTTGGGATACCCGATTCTGAGCATGTTCCAGAGGAGCGTGCTGCCGGTGCGGGGAGGGCTGCATTGGACGATGGGAGGATTGGTATGCAGTTGAGCCCGAAACAGAAGCCGTTCAAAACGATCTCTTCTCATGGCATGAAGAAACTTTTCATTAGCATGAGATGGCGGCTTCTAGATGGGGCTGCTCTGGGAATCATGGAAGGTTGTCAATGGAAGAAATGATGTTGTGAGGCAGATAATGGCACGCCCGGGGCTTATTGTCGAATGCTGATGCGAGAGCCTGATGGATCAGGGGGCAGAGGCTTCCGCGATGCTGACCCAGGCCGTGTGCGCAGCTGCAATGCAAGGCGTCTGCGCGTCCGCCATCCAGGTGCCGCAAAGCCGAAGGCCTCCCGCGAATGAACAGGTGTTGCTTCACTCTGGCCAAAGGAACGGGTGAGCCTGGCATCCCCCTCCCTCCCCTTCCTCCTGGCTGGATGACGGATCTGCAGCGGACCCTCGGCAGGCTGGGGGGCATGGCCTGGGCCCTTCTCCGCGGGTCCGCTCGACGGCGATGCCGCTGCCGCCTCTTTCGGGAGGATTGGAGGGAACAGGCCTCCAGGGTTCTCGAAAGCCATACCGATTCCTGCGTGCTGGCTTGAATGAGCTCATGAGAAAACCTTCCTTCCGATGAGAGCCAGGGCCCGTCATCCAACAGCAGGAGCCTGTTTATGGTGAGTCAACCCATCCGCTGGACGTTGGTGCAGTTGAGGTCCCGCATGCTGCGGGAGCTCGATCTGGCTTTTCGCTCCATGCGGATCCGTCTCGATTCTGGGAGAACCAGAAGGTTTGTGATCAGCCGGTGGTATGGCAGGGCAGGAAACAACATTCAGCAACTTCTGATCATTGCCTTCCATGCCGAGGCCTTTTCGGGATCCATCTGCGTCACTCAGGAGGATCTTGCAAAGGGAAAGATATCGGAGCTTTTCTTGCCGTTTACCCTCGACTTCGGTCCCCATGGGCGTCCGGAAGCACCGGCTGTCACCAGGCGTTTCTTTCACTTCACGGAGCATTCATTCCGCAGCGGCAATCCGCGTCGCGCAGGCTTCAGGCCTGGTGTCTTGGTGCGGCGTGACAGTCTTCTTTCCGCCGAAAGGGTGCGACGGAACCTGCACAGGGTGGCGCGTCATCACCTACGGCCTCATCTGAACGTCATTGAGCAAAAACGACAGGCGGGCGATCGGCTGGTTCTGCACCTTCGCAGTGGTGACATCGCCGGCCTCGACCATCCCACTTACCTTGTGAATCCGCTCTGGTACTACCGCCAGCTGGCCTTGCTGCATCATGACGTTCTTGTCGTCACTGAGCCGGGCAGGCCTCATCCACTGCTGGAGGAGCTCCGTTCCCTGTTCCGGTCGGTCCAGATGACGTCGGGAACGATGGCGGATGATTTCACGCTGTTGCGAAGCTGCCGTCAGCTGGCCACCTCCGGGGTCGGCACCTTCGCTGTGGCGGCCGCCCTCGTCTCCACGGAGCTGGAATGCTTCCACTGCAGCGATCTGTACCTGAGCGAGCATCTGAACCCAGCCATGCTGAATCCGGCCTACGTCAGGGTCAGGATGATCCGATTGCCGGGGTTCGTCGATTGCTGGCGGCGCAGTAAGGATCGCATCACCCTTCTCAGGGAGTGGAAGCCACCTCGACGTTTCCCAGCAGGAGCAGATCGCCGTCCAGCATCCGGGTGATCGTGAATGGACAGCCAGGTGCCTCATCCAGGCTCGTGAGCTCCAGGTTGCCGACAGGGGTGAAGGCGGCCCGTCCCCCGAGCAGTTTCGGCGCGATCACGGCCGCCAGACGCTGGACACAGCCTTGCCGCAGTGCTGCGGCCGCCAGCTCCGGTCCGCACTCCCACAGCACCTGATTGCAGCCCCTTGCCGCCAGAGCCTCCAGAAGCGGAAGGGGTTCGCAGCTATCCAACTCCAGCCGCTCCACCCCCAACCGGTCCAGCCTCTGCCTCGGCTCGTCCGGTGCGTCCAGGCCATGGGCCACCAGGGTGGCGGCCCGTTGCTGATCCCACAGCCGTGCCCTCTCCGGCAGCTCCAGTCGTCGGCTGAGAACCACCCGCAGCGGCTCGGGATGCCGCCGTCCACGGCTGGTGAGCAGGGGGTCGTCGGCACGGGCGGTTCCGCCGCCCACGATCACTGCGTCGCAGACGGACCGCAGCTGGTGGACCCAGTCCCGGGCGGTTCCGCCGCTGATCCACTGGCTGGCGCCATTGGGAAGGGCGATGCGCCCATCAAGGCTCATCGCCCACTTCAGGATCCCCAGCGGCCTTCCGCGTTGCACCCGATGGACGAAGGCGGCGTTGAGCCGCTCGGCGGCCTTCCGCCCCACCCCCTCGATGACCTCGATTCCCGCGTTCCGCAGCCTGGCAAAACCCGCCCCTGCCACCCGAGGATCGGGGTCCGCCATGGCCGCCACCACCCGCTGGATGCCCGCCGCGATCACGGCATCGCAGCAGGGGGGCGTGCGGCCCTGGTGGCAGCAGGGCTCCAGCGTCACCACAAGGGTGGCGCCGCGGGCCCGCCCACCGGCCTGGACCAGGGCGCCCACCTCGGCGTGGGGTCGTCCGGCTCGCTCGTGGAAACCCTCCCCCACCAGCTGCCCTTGACGGTCCAGCACCAGGGCGCCCACCACGGGATTGGGGCTGGTGCCTCCCTGGCCCAGGGCGGCCAGGGCCAGGGCCCGTTCCATCCAGGGCGCCCACCGGGCCAGCGCTTCAGGCTCCCGCCCCATCCTCCGTTCCCCCATGGCCTTCATCCCGCCAGGCTGGCAGGCGACGCCATTCCGCCACCACATAGGGCGGCACCGCCAGTTCACTGAACACCCGCGGCAGTCGCAGCCGCAGGGGCCGGTTGCGCTCCAGATCGGCCAGCAGCGGCGCCAGGTCGAACTCGGCCGCGGCGGCGCGGTTGTCCCGGGCCAGGGCGGCACTGGCCAGGGTGACGTCCTTCAGGTCCCAGCGCAGCCGGCCGCTGTGCACCTCCAGGGCGGTGGGATGGTCGAGGCGCACCTTGCCGGGGTAGCCCACGATCCGCAGCCGCAGCGGCCCACCCGGCGGCCCCTCCCGGTAGGCGACCACCTGCCAGCTCTGGTCGTCGAGGTCGCGCAGGCTCTCCAGGCTGCGCACCACCGGTGTGCCCTCGGCGTCCGGGTGGGCATGGACCTGGGCCAGGGCCGGCGACGGGGCGATGGCCAGGATCAGGGCCAGCAGGGGGGCCAGCAGCAGAACCTCGATCCGCCCGCAGATCCGCTGGCTCATGGCTGGCGCTCGGCGCCGGGGATCGGCTGCCAGCCGGTGTGGGTGGCCCAGAGGGCCCAGATCGCCATGGCCCGCAGGTAGTGGCAGGCGCGGAAGGTGCCGGCTGCGGTGATCGCCTCCGGGGTGCGGAACTGCAGGCCCCCCTCGTACACCTGGCGCACGACGGCGCCGGTGATGGCGAAGGCGGTGTCGCTCTGGCCCATCAGCCGGTAGTAGGCGGCCAGACCGAAGTTGATGCCGGTCCACACCTCCAGCGGATGGGTGCCGTTCGGATCGAGGGGGGTGCCGTCGCGGCGCAGGCCGTTGGCCACCCCCAGCCGGCCGCCCTCGAACCCCTCGAAGCAGGCTTCGCGGATGGCCTTCAGCGAGGAGCGGGCCCGCTCCTCGGCCACCACCGGCGGCAGCCCCAGCAGCCTGGCGTAGAAGTCGCCGCAGAGCTGGTCGGCCATCACCACCGGGGTGCCGCTGCCGGCATCGATGGCGTAGTACTCGCCGTTCCAGAGCAGGGCATCGAAATGGCGGCGGGACTGCTCCAGCCAGCCGCCGAAGCGCCGCTGCTCCTCGGCGGTGTCCAGACCCAGCTCCAGCTGGAGACGCTGGCCGATGGCCAGGGCGGCCTCCAGGGCGGCGATCCAGAGGGCGCCGCAGTAGGCGCTCACCCCCTGCAGGGGCCAGTCGTCGAAGGTCTGGTCCGGAGCACCGCCATTGTCGGGCAGCCCGTCGTCGTTGACGTCGAACCGCTTGAGGTGGTCGAGGGCGGTCACCGCCGCCGGCCAGCAGTCCGCCAGGAAGGCGATGTCCGGGCCGCTGGGGGCCAGGCTGTAGGTGCGCCAGACCTGCAGCACGAAATCGCTGGCCAGGTCCTTCCAGAGGTTGCAGTCCTGGTAGGCGGTGTAGTTGGTGGCGTCGAAGGGGCGCTCGTTCGGGGCCCCGAGGTCGTGGGGGGTGGCGCCGGCCACCTTGCGGGCGGCCTCCACCCGGCCCCGTCCCTGGGTGAAATACCAGCCGATCGGCCGCGGCGTCGGATCGGCGGCCGGGATGGCGCGGGCGAAGCTGCGCAGCACGGCCTTGTCGAGCTCGGGCCAGAGCTGCAGCAGGGCGAAGGAGCCGTACAGCCGCACGTCGAGGCTTTCGTACCAGGCGTAGTCGAGGCACTCGAGTA
Organism: Synechococcus sp. UW140; assembly: GCA_943369315.1. Lineage (GTDB taxonomy): Bacteria > Cyanobacteriota > Cyanobacteriia > PCC-6307 > Cyanobiaceae > Cyanobium. The sequence continues at coordinate 88,333 of CALRMW020000003.1, read as the reverse complement.
CCCCGAAGCGGCCCACAGGATCGCTCGGGCTGGCGGCCGTCCAGAGACTCCCGCCACTGGCCAGGTCGTAGAGCTCGTTGAGCAGGGCCATGCGCAGGGGCTCCGCCAGGTCGTGGCGTTGCACCACCGGCGCCTGCCAGGCCTCGATCGCGGCGTGCCAGTCGCGCCACTCCGCCAGGGCTTCGCCGGCGATGGAGGCAGCGCTGTCGCCGCCTGTGCCGAAGAAGTCGGTGTAGCGGCGCAGGGCCCGGGTGCCGGTGGCGAAGGCGGTCACCGGCAGGTCCCAGCTGATCACCACCGGGATCTCGAGCGAGGCCCCGGGCTCCAGCCGGAAGCGCACCGCCAGGGCGGCGCTGAGGGGATCATCGCCGGTGCTGCGGCGGTCGTTGTCGCTGTCGGGGATGGAACCGTCACGGCTGAAGGGTTCCCAGAGTTCCGCCCCGTCGCCGCTGGGATCCCAGCGGCTGCAGCGGAACACCTCCACCCCCGGGTGGTTCAGCGCCGCCTCGTCGGGCACCGCCAGACACCATTGGCCTTCCCCTTCGGCCAGGGGCTGGGAGCGCTCCCCCTCCAGCAGGAGGCCCTTGAGGCCGGGGGCATCGACCCAGCGGTTGCGCTGACCCTTGCCGCGGCCGATCGCCGGCACGTAGTTGTGCTCCGGGCTCCCGTCATCCCGGAAGTGGACCTCCGCCGCCGGGTCGGTGTTGGTGAACCAGCCGACGGTGTTGCGCCAGCTCAGCAGCAGCGACAGATCCAGCGGCTGATTGGTTGGGTTGCTGAAGGTCCAGGCGAAGACGGCGACCGGGTAGCTGGTGCGCCGGTAGTCACCGGGGAGGATCGGGCTGAAGGCCTCGCAACGCACATCGGCGTTGAACACCGCGGCGTAGTGGTGGGAGCTGATCGGGTAGCGCACCGCCACGGTGCCGCTGGGCAGCTCCGGCGTGGCGGCGGGGTACCAGCTCCAGGCGGAAAGGGGCTGGCCACTCCCCGGTCGGGAATCATCGCCCTGGGGCGCTGTGGCCAGGGCATGGGCCCGCCGCCCGTCGCCGTCCTGCTCGAAGAGGGCGAACTGGCAGTCGGGAAGCACGCCGAACCAGTGCTCCCCGCCGTCGAGGTGCCAGAGGTTGAAGGCGCCGTCGATGCCCCGCCCCAGGCAGCCGGCGCCGAAGCCCCCCAGGGGCATGCCGTGGTTGGGGCCGTCGTCGAGGTTGCTGGCGTAGCGCACCGTGTAGGGCTGGTTCCAGCCCTTGCCGAACGGCCGCGACCAGCTGGCCTCGGGGGGCTGCCAGGGACTCCTGCCGCGCCGCAGGTTGTGGAGAGCGGAGAGGCCGAAGGGCGCCATGGGGCCAGACGAGGTGGGCCCAGCTTGTCAGAGCTGGTCGCTCAGCGATGGCCAGGGCAGAACGCCATTACCCTGCCTGCAATCGTCGGGGCGACGTGAAATCTCTGGTGGGGCTTTTCGGCGCGGGCATCCTGCCGCCGCAGCGCTCGAGGGCCTATCGGCCCGAGATCGACGGCCTGCGGGCCGTGGCCGTCCTCGCGGTGCTGATCAACCACCTTGATCCCCGCTGGCTGCCGGGTGGCTTCCTCGGCGTCGATATCTTCTTCGTGATCTCGGGCTACGTGGTCACCTCGTCGCTGCTGGCGCGGCGGGACGGCAACCGCTGGCAGTTCCTGCGCCGGTTCTACGGACGTCGCATCCGACGCCTCATGCCGGCGCTGGTGGTGAACATCGCCGTCGTCTCGGCCCTGTTCTCGATGCTGGTCTCGCCGCTCGATGATTTCTTCGCGCCGGTGATGCGGACCGGCCTGGCCGCCCTGTTCGGGGTCTCCAATCTCTACCTGCTCAAGCAGGGTTCGAACTACTTCGCCACCGACAACCACTTCAACGCCTTCATGCACACCTGGTCGCTGGGGGTGGAGGAGCAGTTCTATCTGGTCTGGCCGGCGGTGCTGCTGCTCTGCGGACTGGGGGTGGCGGGGGCGGGGGTCGGCCCCGGCGCCCTGCGGCGGCTCAAGGTCGGCAGCCTGCTGCTGCTGGCCCTGTCCCTGGCGCTCTTTCTGGGCCTGAGCCTGGGCGGCAACACCGAGCGGGCCTTCTTCCTCACCACCGCCCGGTTCTGGGAACTGACGGCGGGTTGCGGGGCCTATCTGCTGCATCGCGGCAGCGGCAGCGCCCGCGACCTGGGCCAGAAGCTGGCGCTGCCCCGTTGGCGCCAGCCGCTGGCCCTGCTGGCCCTGGTGGCTTTGCTGGCCGTGCTGCTGCTGCCGGAGGCCTGGCGGCTGGGCACCACCCTGGGGATCACCGCGCTGACGGCGGTGCTGCTGCTCCTGCTCCGGCCCGCCCGGGGCATCGGCCGCTGGCTGTGCCACCCCGTCAGCCTGGCCATCGGCATGGTGTCCTACTCGCTCTACCTCTGGCACTGGCCCGTGATCGTGCTGGCCCGCTGGACGGTGGGGTTCAACGCCGTCACCCTGGTGCCGGTGCTGGTGCTGATCACCCTGTGCACGGCCCTCTCCTACCGGCTCGAGTGCCTGTTCCGCTACGGCCACCCCGCGCTCACCCACCTGGGACGCCCCGGCCTGGCCTACCCGGCCATGACTGTGCTGGTGGCCGTCTTCAGCCTGGGCCTCCAGGGCCCCCTGCTGGGCCGGATCTTTCTCGGCAAGCGGAGCCACACCGTCGGCACGACAGCCAACATGAAGCGCATCGGCGGCACGACCGTCGACACGGTCCACTGCTTCCAGGAACCCACCGATCCGGTCGCCAGGGGCGATGGGCCCGACCCCTGCCTGGCCCTGGCGCGGAAGGGGAAAAACCTCCCCACCCTCTTCTTCCTGGGGGACAGCCTCACCCATGTGCTGATTCCTCTGGGAGAGAAGCTGCTGGCCAGCGGCCGCTTCAACGTGTCCTTCATGGCCCGGGGCGGCTGCCCGGTGCCCTTCTTCTCCCGCTGGGGGGAAGACGCCCAGATACCGGCCCGCTATCGCCGCTGCCGTCCCTACGCCGACAACGAGGAGCGGCGGGTGATGGCCCGCCTGCGGCCAGGCGACCGGGTCGTGCTGGTCTCGAATCTGGCCGGCCACCTGGATGGAGTCCCGGGGCCGGCCCGCCGGAGCGCCGAGGCCTCCTATGCCGGCGCGATCCGCCGGCTTGATGCCGAGGTGCGGCGCCGGGGGGCGGAACTGGTGTTGTTCGGCCCCCTGCCCAGCTTTCCCCAGGAGAAGATCGGCGGTCCGCTCACCCTCTGCCAGGCGGAATGGTTCCGTCCCGCCTGGTCCCTGGGTCCCCAGTGCCAGCCGGTGCTGCGGCCGCGCCGGAAGGAGCTGGCGGCGATCGCCCCGGCCCAGCGCCTGCAGGAGCGCACCATCCGGGACCTGGCCGGCACGCGGCTGTTCAGCCCCTTCGACAGCATCTGCCCCCCGACACAGGACGTCTGCTCCAGTGTTCGGGCCGGGACGCTCCTGTACACCGACGAGACCCACCTCACCAATGCGGGCGCCCTGCTGCTCTATCCCCGCCTGATGGCCTTCCTCGAGGATCAGCCGGGGGTGGCGCCCCCGCCCAGCTGATCGCTGCCCAGTTCCTGCTCGATCAGGGCATCGAGGGTCACGGCGCTGCGCACCAGGGACTGGTAGCGCTGCACCACCCGCCGATTGCGCTCCAGCCAGCTGCCGGCGTCCCCGGCCCCCGCCAGGGGGCTGCCGCCGGCACCGGTCCGCTCGTCATCGAGCAGTTCGAGGTCACTCTGGTGGGCCAGCAGGGCCACCACCAGGCTGTGGATCCGCTGGCGTCGATCGCTCATGGGCAGGGGGTGGGGCCGGCACGTCCGGGAGCATCATGGCCAGAAGTGGCGCAGGGGCACGGCTGGAGGGTTCGCTGCTGGAGGTGCTGGGCACCGATGCCGCCGGCCTGGCGGGTCTCTCCCGCCACTGGCAGGACCGGATCCGGCAGGCCGATCTGGTGGCGGCCCCCCGGCGGCTGCTGGCGGACCTCGAGGCCTGGCGCGGCGACGCCCCCGCACCGGAGCTGCTGGCCAGTGACCGGCCCTCCGACCTGCTGCCGCGGCTGGAGCGGGCCCTCGCCGCCGACCAGCGGGTGGTGCTGCTCGCCAGCGGCGACCCCCTCTGGTTCGGCATCGGCCGTCTGCTGCTCCAGCACCTTCCCGCCGACCGCCTCCGCTTCCATCCGGCCCCCACCTCCCTGCAGCTCGCCTTCGCCCGCCTGGGCCGGCCCTGGCAGGACGCCTCCTGGATCAGCCTCCACGGGCGCGATCCCGAGCCGCTGGCGGCGCGGCTGCAGCAGCGGCCCGCCGCCCTGGCGGTGCTGACCGATCCGGTCCGCGGTGGCGCCGACGCCGTGCGCCGGATCCTGCGGGCCTCGGGGCTGGAGGCCGCCTATGAGCTCTGGCTGGGGGAGCGCCTGGGCCATCCGACGGCGCGGCTGCAGCGGCTGGCCCCCGCCGACCCCCTGCCGCCGGATCTCGATCCCCTGCACCTGGTGCTGCTGATCGCACGCCAGCCTGCCGTGCCTCCGCCGCAGGCTCTGCCCCTGTTCGGCCTGGCCGACGGACTCTGGCTGCAGCACCCCGATCAGCCTGGGCTGATGACCAAACGGGAGGTGCGCATCCAGCTGCTGGCCGATCTGGAGCTCCCCGAGCGCGGGGTGCTCTGGGACATCGGCGCCGGGGTGGGTTCGGTGGGGCTGGAGGCGTTGCGCCTGCGCCCCGCCCTGGAGCTGTGGGCGGTGGAGCGCCGGCCCGGGGCCGCCGCCCTGATCGGCGCCAACGCGGACCGGCTGGGGGTGCGGCCCGCGGCGGTGCTGGAGGGGGCGGCTCCGGCCGCCCTGGGCCCCCTGCCCGATCCCGACCGGGTGCTGATCGGCGGCGGCGGCCGGGACCGCCTTGCGGTGCTGCAGGCAGTGCTGGGCAGGCTGCGGCCCGGCGGGGTGGTGGTTCTGCCCCTGGCCACGGTCGAAGCCCTCGCCCAGCTCAGGCCCCAGCTGGAGCAGGCCGGCCTGGGGGTGACGGTCAGCCAGATCCAGGCCTGGCGCGGCGCCCCCCTGGCGGAGGGCACCCGCCTGGCGCCCCTCAATCCGGTGCTGGTGCTGAAGGGGTCGCTCCCTGCAGCGGGGTGATCCGCACCGGGGTGCCCACGCTGATGCCGAGCACGGCGGCCTGGCCGGCGGCCAGTTCCAGCACCCCGTCCACCGGCGTGTCGGGGCCGTAGCTGGGGCAGGGCAGGTTCATGCAGGGGCGGGCGGGACTCTGCAGGGCGATGACCCGACCGTCGCGGATGAACAGCATGTCCAGGGGTTCGGGTGTGCGGTGCATCCAGAACCGGGCCACGGCGGGGGGCGCGTAGGGGAACCACATGCCGCGCAGGTGGGCCAGGGGGGGGCGCAACTGCAGCCCCATGGCGTACTGGCGCTCCCCCCGGGGCACTTCCAGCTGGATGCAGCGCGCCGGTGGCGGCCCCTCCAGGCACCACTGGGCGGTGATGGGCAGGAACTGGGGTGGGCTCTGGCTCAGGCCCGGCCCGCAGCCGATCAGCCCGACGACGCCGGCGATGGTCAGGCTTCCCAGCAGGGAACTGCTCATGGCAAGGGCCCCACCGGGGGCCGCCCGTCACGGAGGCAGTAGCCCCGGCCCCGCACGGTGTGGATCAGTCGCGGTTCCCCGTCCTGCTCCAGTTTCTGGCGCAGGTAGCGCACGTAGACCTCGATCACGTTGCTGGCGCCCCCGCCCTGGTCGGCCCAGATCTCCTCGAGGATCTGCTCCCGGCTCACCACCGTTCCCTTCTGACGCAGCAGCAGCAGCAGCAGCTGGTACTCCCTGGCCGTCAGGCTGAGCTGGCGCTGGCCGCGCCAGCCCTGGCAGGCCACCGGGTCGACGCGCAGATCCGCCACCTTCAGCAGGGTGGACACCGGCGTGGGGGCCTGGCGCCGGGCGAAGCCCAGGTGGAGCCGCAGCCGGGTGAGCAGGTCGCTCGTGCCCAGGCTGGGCAGCCAGAAATCATCGGCGCCCCACTCCAGGCAGCGGCTGCGGCTCTCGACGCTGTCACTGGTGATGCCGAGCAGCAGCGGGCGGGCCCCCAGCCGGCGGCGCAGTTCCGGGATCCGCTCTTCGCTGCCGGGCGACAGGACCGCCGCCGCCGGCAGGTCCTCTCCGGACTCCTGCAGCTGCGGCCGGTAACCGGAGACCTCCAGCCGCGGCGCGAGGCCGGCGGCCTCCGGGCCCACCAGCAGCACCACGGTCGGTGGCGGGGACGTGGTCGATGGTGGCGTGGTCACAGGGGGGCGTCGGCGTGGCTGCTGGAGGGTTTGGCCACATGGGGCAGGCCCCAGCCCAGCTTGTTGCGCAGCACCTGGAAGAACTCGTGGTCGGCCAGCCGCACGAAGCGCACCGGATGCTCGCTGCGGCGCACCAGAACCCGGTCCTCGGGCCAGACGTAACAGCCGGCGCTGCCGTCGACCACCATCATCAGCCGCTCGGGAGTGGCGGGGAACACGGTCACCGGCTCCTGGTCGCTGAAGACCAGGGCCCGGGAGGCGAGGGAATGGGCGGCGATCGGTGTCAGCTGCAGCACCGGACAGTCCGGGGTGATCACCGGCCCTCCGGCGCTGAGGGCGTAGGCGGTGGAGCCGGTGGGGGAGGAGAGGATCACCCCGTCGGCGGCGATGTCCACGGGGGCGTGGCGGCCGATGGCGATCTCGAAGTGGCACATGCTGGTGAGCGGCTCCCGGTGCAGGGCCATCTCGTTGAGACAGAGCACCTCCCAGCGCCTCTGCTCGCCCCGCATCACGCTCACCACGAGCATGGAGCGCTCCTCCACGGTCCATTCCCCGGCCACCACCTGGGCCAGGGCCTGGTCCAGGTCCTTGAGGTAGGCCTCGGCCAGGAAACCGAGGTGACCGGTGTTGATCGTCAGGATCGGCACCCCGATCGGGGCGGTCTGGCGGGCGGCGGAAAGAACGGTGCCGTCCCCCCCCAGCACCAGCGCCAGGGCCATCTCCTCATTGAAGCTGGCGGGCACGCAGGCGGCGTAGCCCCTGGAGCGCAGGTGCTGGTCGGGATTCGCGAAACCCACCACGCCACCGGAGCTGCTCACCCGTGCCACCTCCAGCCCGGCGGCGGTCAGCCGGTTCTCGATCAGGTCGGCGGTGCTGATCGCCAGATCCTTGCCGTCGTTGACGATCAGTCCGACCCGGGGCACCGATCGCAGGCTGAATGGCACCCAGACTCTAGGAGGACGCGGTACGGCAGCCACGGCCGCAGGGGACGACGGAAGCCAGGTTGGGGAGATGGCCTTTCGGCATCCCGGGCCGCCAGCGACGAACAAGGCATGCACCCCGAGTCGCCAGTGCCCAGATGGCTGAAGGCAAAGCGACAGCGTTAACATCCGGGCACTTCGTCCCGTCGGCTGCTGCCGGTGAAGCTTCTTTACATCGGTGGTCTCGAACACAGCGGAACCACCCTCACCGAGCAGTTGCTGAGCAGTCATTCCCGCAGCCTCAGCCTGGGAGAGATCGCTTCCTTCTTCTCTCCCTCCCACATGCAGGCCTATCTCCGTGCCTGGGGAGATCATGACGACGTGCGTCGCTGTTCCTGTGGCAGTGACTGGGAGGATTGTTCCTTCTGGGGACAGCTCACCCATCTCAATGGTCTGAATTCAAACCTTCCTCTGGTCGAGAAATATGCCCAGCTAATCAGTTTCATTCGTCGCCACCTTGGCGATGACGTGCTGGTGACGGATTCTTCCAAGTCCGTGGAAGCTTTGGGCGCCCTGCGGAGTGCCCTCCGGAGGGAAGCTGCCAGCCAGGATCGTTTCGGGCTCGTTCTCGTGACCAAGGATGTACGAAGCTTCACGGCTTCGATGAAGCGCAAGAGTGGTGGCAAGGGGTTGCTTTCTGCTTTCCGTTCGATGAACTACTGGACCCATGCCAATACCACCTGGTTGAACGTGCTGGCCGCCGATCCTTCGATCCCCCATCGCATCAACCTCTACGAACATCTCTGTCTCGATACGCTTGGGCAGGTCAACGGGCTGCTGGCGATGGTCGACGAAGCCCCCCTCTCCAGCCTGGACATCGCCAACACGAGATCGCACATCGCCATGGGGAACAAGGACTTTCTGATGCGCAATCGGAGCCGCGTCCGCTACGACCAGCGCTGGTTCACGGACGATGCCATTCTTCTGGCCTATCTCATCAACGGCTCCGCCAGGCGCCTCAACCACCGCTTCTATGAAATGGGCCAGCAGCTCGCCGCAGGCCTGCCCAAGGGTTCACCGATCTGAGGGGCCTGAATCAGGAGGGGGTGATCGCGAGGAAGTCGTCGATCAGTTGACGGGGCAGGTGGATGTCGTGGGAGGAGTTCAAGGAGGGCAGGCAGTGGAAATGGTAAGCCAGCTTCTTGATGTTGGCGATCTGGAAATAGTCGGGTCGAATGCCATGCGCCGAGGCGAAGAGTTCCAGTACGGTGCAGTTGCTGGCGTGCATCAGATTGGTGAAGCCTGCACCATGCACGCCGATGACATGGGTGGCGTCGCGGAACAGCCTGATCTGCTCTGAGAGGCTGAGCTTTTCGAGCTGAATCGTTGCAAAGCCGTAGCCCTCAAGATGGCCGGAGACTTCGGCCTCATTGGCGATTCTTCGGGATTGGGCCCCACGGCGGCTGACGAACACCCGGCGTGGCAGATCGGCGGCCGCCTGACAGTGTTCTGCGGATCCGAGTCGCTCGGCCAGTTGCTTGAGATGGATCGGGGAGATCGCATCAAAGGGAGCCTCCGATTCGTGCTGATGGCGGTGCGAAGCGGCGGCGAGGAGGGTGTGGCAGCGGATGTTGGTGCCGCCGGAGCGGGGTCTGTACGGGAGGAGGGAGCTGACAGGGTGTCCCAGCCGGGCCAGGGATTCCATCTGCCAGGCGCTCAGTCGTTCCGGTACGAGGAGCCGGACGGCCGCACCGGTCTGTTGGTGATGGCGCTCGGCAACCAGCACGCGGGGAAGAAAGTCCAGAAACCAGTGGAAGTAGCCCCGATGCCAGCCCCGAAAGTCCACGAGGGGGACCACGGTGTCAGGGATGGTCTCGGTGGCCCGCAGGTGGGACTGGGCGGCAAGGCGCCAGGCCCTTCTCCCCCCCAGCCGAAGAAACGGGGTGGTTTCGTGGAGGATCCGGCAGGGCTTGACGATGCCGACCATGGAGACGAGATGGGCTCGCGTCGCCTCCAGGTACTGCTGGGGGGGGATCGTGAAGGGGCGGAGATAGTCCTCGATCCTGCCGAGCGGCTGCTCCCAGGGATTGTTCAGGCCGTAGTGACACCGCTGACCCTCGGCGTACACCAGGGATTTCACCCTTCCAGAGGCGATCGACCAGGGTGCACGGCCGATGTCAGACATCGCGGATCAGAACTGCTCCAGGAAGCGCAGATCGCTGTTGAACAGCCTGCGGATGTCGTCGATGCCGTGGCGCACCATGCAGAAGCGCTCCACCCCCAGACCGGCGGCGAAGCCGCTCCAGCGCTCCGGATCGATGCCCAGGCCCTCCAGCACCGCAGGATCCACCATGCCGCAGCCCATCACCTCCAGCCAGCGGCCCCGCCACTGCACGTCCACCTCAGCGGAGGGCTCGGTGAAGGGGAAGTAGCTGGCCCGGAACCGCACCGGCAGGTCACCGAAGAACTGCTGCAGGAAGGTGGTGACGGTGCCGCGCAGGTGGCTGAAGTCCAGCCCCTCGTCGAGGGCGAGCACCTCCACCTGGTGGAACACCGGCGAGTGGGTGGCATCCACCGCATCGCGGCGGTACACCCGGCCGGGGGCGATCACCCGCACCGGCGGGGGGTTGGCTTCGAGGTGGCGGATCTGCACGGGGGAGGTGTGGGTGCGCAGCAGACGGTCGCCCCCCAGATAGAAGGTGTCCTGCATGTCCCGGGCCGGGTGGTGCTCCGGGATGTTGAGGGCGGTGAAGTTGTAGTGGTCGGTCTCGATCTCCGGCCCCTCCGAGACCCGGTAGCCGAGGCCGGCGAAGATGTCGACGATCTCCTCGATCGTGCTCTGCAGCGGATGGCGATGGCCCGGCGGCACGTAGCTGCAGCCCGCCGTCACGTCGATCCGCTCCCGCTCCAGCCGCTCCGCCATGGCGGCGCTGCGGACGACCTCGAGCCTGGCCCCCAGCAGTTCCTGCACCTGGTCCTTGAGGCGGTTGGCCCGCTGGCCCACCAGGGGGCGCTCCTCGCCGGGCAGCCGGCCCATGGCACCGAGCACCCCGGAAAGCCGCCCCTTCTTGCCCAGCAGGCCCACCCGCAGCTCCTCGAGGGCCGTGGCGTCCTCGGCGGCGGCGATGGCGGCGGCGGCCTCCGCCTCCAGACGCTCCAGCTGGTCGGTGAGCTGCTGCAGGCTGACGGTGGCGCTCACGGCACGGATCGGGGGAAGGAAGCGACTGTAGGCAGCAGCGTCTAGCTTGCCGGCAGTCCACGCGGTCGAGGCCGATGGCTCCGCTCCGGATCCTGATCAGCAACGACGACGGGGTCTTCGCCGACGGCATCCAGGCCCTGGCGGCCGAGGCGGTCTCCCGCGGCCACGCGGTCACCGTGGTCTGCCCGGACCGGGAACGCTCCGCCACCGGCCACGGACTCACCCTCCAGACCCCGCTGCGGGCGGAGCGGGCCGATGAGCTCTTCGCCGCAGGCGTCACCGCCTGGGCCTGCAGCGGCACCCCCTCCGACTGCGTCAAGCTGGCCCTGTTCCGGCTGTTGGAGCAGCCGCCGGATCTCGTGCTCTCCGGCATCAACCACGGCCCCAACCTCGGCACCGACGTGCTCTATTCGGGCACTGTGTCGGCGGCCATGGAGGGCACGATCGAGGGTCTGCCGGCCCTGGCGGTGAGCAGCGCCGACTTCCACTGGCGCCGCTTCGAGGCGGCCGCCGCCCTGGCCCTCGATGTGGCCGAGCGGATGCTGGCCGCCGGCTGGCCGGAGGGGCTGCTGCTCAACCTCAACGTCCCCCCCCGTGCGGCCGCAGACCTCGCCCCGCTGCGCTGGTGCCGCACGGCTGTGCGGCGCTACATCGACCAGTTCGAGAAACGCACCGACCCCCGCGGCCGCACCTACTACTGGCTGGCCGGCGAAGTGGTCGACGATCTGGAGGGCACCGGCGCCGGTCCGGCCGAGTGGCCCACCGATGTGGCCTGGGTGCAGCAGGGCGGACCGTCCCTGACGCCCCTGCAGCCCGAACTCTTCTGGCGCGGTCCGGTGGCGTCGCTGCCGTCCGTGGAGGCGCTGGGGCGCCGTGATCAGCTCCTGCGGTAGATCCGTTGCAGCAGCCACAGGCTGATGATCAGGGCAAGCACGTGGGCGAACAGCACCTGGGTGTTGCTGAGCACCGAGAGCATCTCGATCGAGGTGATCGGCAGCCCCACCACCCGGCCACCGCTGCCCGGCGTCGCCGGCAGCTGGGCCCCGAGGAAACCGGGCACTTGCTGGGAGGCCTGCACGAACAGGCTGCCGGCCAGGGCCTGGTAGCCCACGGAGGCCAGGGTCAGACCGGCCACATCGGCCACCAGGCCCCGCTTCACCAGGCGGGAGGTCTCCCCCCGGCTGGGACGCACCGGGCTGGCCAGGGCACGGCCGCAGCGCACCACCAGCCAGGATTGCCACAGACTCCAGAGCAGAACCAGGAACGAGAGGGTGGTGAGGGAAAGGCCGGGGCCCAGCCCCAGGGCGCGGGAGGAGTTGGCCGCCAGTCGGCCGCCGATGTTGTTGAACAGCAGCACCACCACCACCACGACCCCGAGGGCCAGCTGGACCCAGAAGCGCACCCAGCCCGTGCGACGAAGGGCATCGGCCATGCGCTGCAGGTCCAGCTGGTCGGCCATGGAGACGGGAACGGTGATCCCAAACTTGGCATGGGAGGATCCAGCCGGCGAGGGCCGAGGCCGTTGATCCCGCTTCACGACCCCCCCAGCGCCCTGCGCCCCACCGCCGTTGCCCTTGGCAGCTTCGATGGCCTGCATCGGGGGCACCGCCGCGTGATCGCCGCCGTCACCGCCCCCATGGGCGCCGGCCAGGAACGGGTCGTGCCCACGGTGGTCAGTTTCTGGCCCCATCCCCGCGAAGTGCTCCACGGCGAGACGCGGCTGCGGCTCGATCTCCCGGAGGAGAAGCTGGAGCTGCTCGAACCCCTCGGCATCGAGCAGCTGGTGCTGGTGCCCTTCACCCGCGAGCTGGCGGCGCTGACCCCGGAGCCCTTCGTGCGGCAGGTGCTGGCCGAACGGCTCCAGGCCCGCCGGATCGCGGTGGGCACCAACTTCCGCTTCGGCGTCGATCGCCGCGGGGACGTGGACGACCTGGCCCGCATCGGCGCCGGCCTCGGCATCGACGTGCAGGTGGTGCCGATGCTGTGGGATGGGGACGAGCGGGTGAGCAGCAGCCGCATCCGGCGGGCCCTGGCGGCCGGCGACATCGACGAGGCGGCGCGGCTGCTGGAGCGTCCCTACCGCTTCAGCGGCCAGGTGGTGAGCGGCCGGGGCCTGGGGCGCCAGCTGGGCTGGCCCACCGCCAACCTGGCGGTGGACGGCCGCAAGTTCCTGCCGCTGGAAGGGGTCTATGCGGCTCTGGCCTGGCGCGACGGCGGCGAGGGGCCGATGGCGGCGGTGATGAACCTGGGGCCCCAGCCCACCGTGGATCCCCTGGCCCCTTCGGCGGTGGAGGTGCACCTGCTGGAGCGCCGGCTGGAGCTGGCGGGGGCCCGGCTGACCGTGCAGCCGCTGCGGTTGCTGCGCCATCAGCAGGCGTTCGCCAGCCTCGAGGCCCTCAGCCGGCAGATCCGGCTGGATGCCGATCGGGCCGGGGACCTCTGCCGGACACTCGGAATCCCCTGGGAGGCTTCGACCTAAGGGGGAGGACACCGGCTCCGAATCCTCCGCCCTGGCCTCTGCCGTCCTCGGCCCGAGCTCCCGCCGCTGTCTCTCCTCCCGCCGGCAGAAGCCCTCCCATACCCTGGACTCCCCACCCGCCCCGGTCCGGTGACGCCCCAGCCTCCAGTCCCGTCGCCGCCGGTGTCCGGCGATGAACGTGCCGCCACCCAGCGTGCCGCCAGTGAGCGGGCCGCCATCGAACGGCTGCTCGATGCCAACCTCGACCGGGCCCGGGAGGGGCTGCGGGTGCTGGAGGACTGGGCCCGCTTCGCCCTCGACCGTCCTGACCTGGTGGCCCGCACCAAGGACCTGCGCCAGCGCCTGGGCCTGCTGCACCGGACCTCCTACAAGCTGGCCCGGCACACCGCCAGCGACCCGGCGGCGGGCCTGGCCCATCCGGCCCAGGCCGAACGGCAGGACGGCGCCAGCGTCCTGGCCGCCAACGCCGGGCGGGTGCAGGAGGCCCTGCGGGTGCTGGAGGAGTTCGGCCGGCTCGAGGACCCGCAGCTGGCGGCCGAGGCGGCGTCGATCCGCTACGCCCTCTACGACGTTGAGGTGGATCTGCTCCAGGCCGGCCGTGACGGCGACGGGCGCCGGGCCCTGCTGCGCCGCTGCCATCTGTATCTGGTCACCAGTCCGGTGGACGGCCTGGAGGCCGTGGTGGCCGCCGCCCTGGCGGCGGGGTTGCGGCTGGTGCAGTACCGCGCCAAGCCCGACGCCCCCCTGGATGACCGGAGCCGCTTCGAGCAGGCCAGCGCCCTGCGCCAGCTCTGCCACCGCCATGGCGCCCTGTTCCTGATCAACGACCGCATCGACCTGGCCCTGGCGGTGGGGGCCGACGGCGTCCACCTCGGCCAGGGCGATCTGCCGCCGTCGGTGGCCCGCCGCCTGCTGGGGCCCGACCGGCTGATCGGCCGCAGCACCCACCGGCTCGAGGATCTGCGCCAGGCGGTCGCCGACGGCTGCGACTACGTGGGGGTGGGGCCCGTCAACGCCACGCCCACCAAGCCCGGCCGCGAGCCGGTGGGCCTGGCCTACGTGACCCAGGCGGCGGCGGAGTGCCCCCTGCCCTTCTTCGCCATCGGCGGCATCGATCCGGGCAACCTGGCCGCCGTCCGCCGTGCCGGGGCGGATCGGGTGGCGGTGGTGCGGGCCATCACGGCCGCCGACGACCCCGGCGCCGCGGTCGCCGCCATGCTGGCGGGGCTGGAGGCTGAGGCATGACAGGTGGCATGACGGACGGCATGACGGTGCCGGAGGCCCCCGGTGGGCCCAGGGAGCTCTTGCTGCGGGTCAACGGGGAAGCGCGCCGCTGCCCGGCGGGCCTGTGCCTCGATGCCGTGCTCGTGGCCCTCGGCTACCAGCCGCGTCTGGTGGTGGTGGAGTTCAACGGTGAGATCCTGCCCAGGGATCGCTGGCCCGCTCAGGCTGTGGTGGAATCCGATGTGCTGGAAGTGGTCACCATCGTGGGGGGCGGTTCCTAGATTCCTGCCATCGCAACGTCATACGCCATGGGTTCCCGCTTGCTCCGGCGCCTGGCCGGTCTGATGGTCGTGCCCGTGCTGGTGGCCGGCCTGGTGATCGCCTCCCCGCCGCCGGCCCAGGCCGCCAGCGGCGGCCGCATCGGCGGTGGCAGCTTCCGCTCGGCCCCCTCCATGCCCCGCAGCTACGGCGGCGGCGGTGGCTACGGGGGCGGCTTCAGCGGCGGCGGCTACCGGGGCGGCGGCATCGGCTTCCCCTTCATCGTGCCGATCTTCGGTTTCGGCGGCGGCGGCCTGTTCGGTTTCCTGATCCTGATGGCCGTGGCCGGCGTGGTGGTCAACGCCCTGCGCGGCGGCGGCGGCGGCGGTCCGGCCCTGGCGGGTTCCGGCTCCGACCTGGCCTACAGGCCCCGTCCGGACGGGCCGGTCTCGATCGCCCAGATCCAGGTGGGTCTGCTGGCCTCCGCACGCGACCTCCAGGCCGATCTGCGGCGACTGGCCGGTTCGTCGGACACCTCCAGCAGCAGCGGCCTGCAGCGGGTGCTGCAGGAAACCAGCCTCTCGCTGCTGCGCCATCCCGATCTCTGGGTGTACGCCAACGGCGAGGTGGGCCAGGTGCCCTTCGCCAGCGCCGAATCCACCTTCAACCGGCTCTCCATGCAGGAGCGCAGCAAGCTGGAGCGCGAACTCACCGCCAACGTGTCCGGCCGCCGCTTCAGTGAGCCCGCCCCCGTGGCCCCCGGTGCCAGCGACGCCGCCAGTGATTTCATCGTCGTCACCCTGCTGGTGGCCAGCCGGCGCAACCTGGTGATCAAGGGGGCCGGCACCGCCGACGACCTGCGCGATTCGCTCCAGAAGCTCGGCGCGGTCGGAGCGGACGATCTGCTGGCGATTGAGGTGATCTGGCAGCCGGAAGGGGCCGGCGAGGTGCTCAGCACCGAGCAGGTGATCACGGCCTACCCCAACCTGCAGCATCTCTGAACCAGCGGCCTTGCCGGCCGGCTTGCGGTCCCCCACACTGCGCTTCAGAAGCCGCAGGCGCCGGTGCCTCCCCATCGGATCAGCTGGATCAACTCCCCGGTCCTGCTCGAGGCCATCGAGCGCTATGAGCAGGGCCGGCTGCCGCGCCCCCTCGCCCTCTGGCTCCAGACCGTTCTGGAGATCGAGGCCCCTCCGGCGGGTCCCCTGCTCCCCGGCGCCTGATCAGCCGGCCCGTTCCAGCTGCAGGATCCGCAGGGCCGCCATGGCGGCCCCGTAGCCGTTGTCGATGTTCACCACCGTGAGTCCGGGTGCGCAGCTGGCCAGCATGCCCATCAGGGCCGCCTGGCCGCCCGCGCTCACCCCATAGCCCACCGCCACCGGCACCCCGATCACCGGCTGGGGCAGCAGGCCGGCCAGCACCGTGGGCAGGGCCCCCTCCATCCCAGCGCAGGCGATCAGCACCCGGGCCAGGCGCAGGCCCTCCAGTTGCCCCAGGAGCCGGTGCAGCCCGGCCACGCCCACGTCGAGCACCAGGTCGCTGGCCACCCCGTGGCAGGCCAGGGCCAGGCGCGCCTCGGACGCCACCGTGAGGTCGCTGCTGCCGCCGCCGAGCACCGCCACCCGCCCGAGGGCCGGATCCGGTGGCGGCGGCGAGGGCCAGGTGAGGCAGCGGGCCAGGGGGTGGTGGACGGGGGCTTCCCCGCCCCCGAGGGCGCCGATGGGCTCCTCAAGCCGCTGCTCCACCGCCGCGGCCTTCTCCGCCGACAACCTGGTCACCAGGGCCAGTTCCCCGGCCCGGCGCATCTCCAGCATCACGGCGGCGATCTGTTCGACGCTCTTGTGCTCGCCCCAGACCGCCTCCACCATGCCGAGCCGCCCGCGGCGGCCCAGGTCGAGCCGGGCGTCCTCGCTCAACGCCCCTCCCCCTCCACCGGCGGCGTCAGAGCCACCCACTCCAGTTCGCCGGCGTGGACCAGGGGAAAGGGGTTGGCGGCCCCGGCCAGCCCCGGGGCCGCAGGATCGCGGGACAGGGCCCGCCGGGCCGCGGCCTCGAACCGGCCCTGCACCGCCTCGATCTCGCCGGCCGGGATGGCCAGCCACTGGCGGCGGCTGCGCCAGCGGATCAGCAGCAGACCTTCCTCCCGTTCGGCGTCCCAGAGCAGGTCCCGGCCCAGGAAGCCGTCCTGGCGTTGCAGCCAGGGTCCCCAGCTCTCCTCCTCCGCCTGCAGCCAGGCCCCCCGGGCGTCGGCGGGCACCTTCACCCTCAGGTGTTCCACCACGGGCCGCTGGGGCTGGGCGGTGGTGGCCTGGGCCGTGGCGGGAAGGCCGACCAGCACGAGAGCGAGCAGGCAGAGGGCGGCGAGCAAGGTAGCCAGCCGCCGGGGCGGTCGACGGGTCACGCCCGGTGCAGCAGCGCCACCGCATGGCAGGCGATGCCCTCCTGGCGGCCCGTGGGCCCGAGTCCCTCGTTGGTGGTGGCCTTGACCCCCACCTGGTCGGGGGCCAGGCCCATGCGGCCGGCGATCGCCTCCCGCATGGCGGCGATGTGGGGCTTGAGCCGGGGCCGCTCCGCCACCACCACCGTGTCGACGTTCAGCACCTGCCAGTCCCGCTCCGCCACCAGGGCCACCACCTGCTCCAGCAGCACCAGGCTGTCGGCGCCACGCCAGCGCTCGTCCTCCGGCGGGAAGTGGGTGCCGATGTCCCCCAGGCTGAGGGCCCCCAGCAGGGCGTCCATCAGGGCATGGACGAGCACGTCGGCGTCGCTGTGGCCGTCCAGCCCCAGGCCGTCGGGGTGCTCCAGGCGCATGCCGCCGAGGATCAGGGGACGGCCGGGGACGAGCCGGTGGATGTCGTAGCCGTTGCCGATGCGCAGCTGCATGGGGGGCGTTGGGGGCGGATCCAGTGTCGCCGGTGCGGGGCGATGGCGCGCCTCAGGGGCGCGCTTCACTGGCGTGCTTCAGGCCTCCTGCTCCGCCTGCCACAGGGCCAGCAGGTCGGCGCGGCGCTCGCGGGTGCG
The DNA here is from genome assembly GCA_943369315.1 of Synechococcus sp. UW140. Lineage (GTDB taxonomy): Bacteria > Cyanobacteriota > Cyanobacteriia > PCC-6307 > Cyanobiaceae > Cyanobium. The sequence goes on along the minus strand of CALRMW020000003.1, from coordinate 70,940 downwards.
GGCCACCTGCTGCTCCTGGCGCCAGCGGGCGATGGCGCCGTGGTCGCCGCTGCGCAGCACCTCCGGCACCGCCATGCCGCGGAACTCCGCCGGCCGGGTGTAGTGGGGGTGCTCCAGCAGCAGGCCGCTGTGGCTCTCGGCCTCGAGGCAGTCCGGTGAGCCCACGGTGCCCGGCAGCAGCCGCACCACGCCGGTGATCACCACCAGGGCGGGCAGCTCGCCGCCGGTGAGCACGAAATCGCCCAGGGACACCTCCTCATCCGCCAGGGGCCGGATGCGCTCGTCGAAGCCCTCGTAGTGACCGCAGAGCAGCACCAGCTGGTCGTGCTCCGTGGCCCAGCGGCGCAGGTCGCGCTGGTGCAGGGGCCGGCCCTGGGGGCTCATCAGCAGCACGCGGCGGCGCGGCAGCACCGGAATCGCCTCGAAGGCGGCGTAGACCGGCTCGGGCTTGAGCACCATGCCGGCACCGCCGCCGTAGGGCACGTCGTCCACCTTGCGGTAGCGATCCGTGGCGTGGTCGCGGGGGTTGTGGGTGTGGACCTCGGCGATGCCGGCGGCGAAGGCACGGCCGATCACCCCCAGCCCCAGCAGGGGCGTGAAGGCGTCCGGCACCAGGCTCACCACGTCGAAGCGCATGGCGGGCGGCCTCAGCCGGCGGGTCGGGTGACCCGCCGGATCTCGGAGCTGAAGCTGGCCCGGCCCGGGCGGCCGTCAGGGTGGTGCTCCACGCTGCTGCGCAGGCGCAGGTTGGCCTTGGTGAACCAGATCCTCTCCCGTACCGACGCCCCGGCCCGCTCGCTGGTCAGCTCCAGGCTGCCGTCCGGCCAGAGCTGCCAGCGCCCCGTGCTGGCGGCCCCGTCCGGGGCGCTGCCCTGGAACCCCCCGTCGGGGTCGAACCGGAGCCGGTGGCGGCCGCCGCCGGGCGGGCTGATCTCCAGTCCCCCGGGTTCGCCGCTCTGCTCAGGGGTCAGGTAGGTGATTGTCAGTTCCCCCCGCTCGGAGCTGTGCCAGCTGACCCCGTCCGCCTCGGCTTCCCGGCCCGTCTCTGCCGCCTCTTCCAGGCTGAAGCAGCTGCGCAGGGAGAGCCAGTCGCCGGCGCAGAAGGCCAGGAAGGCCGCGATCGTCTCGGGCGGAAAGGGGGCGGCGCTGGGCGGCTCGGTCGCGCTGGTCACGGCGGGGGCGGCGGGAGATCGGGGCCGGTGGACCCGGTTGGGATCCTCGCAAACCCCCCGGCGGCGGCCTCAGTCGCCCCGGTAGCCCAGCTCGGCCAGCCGGCCCGGATGGCTGCGCCAGTTGGGCACCACCTTGACGAACAGCTCCAGGTACACCGGACCGTCGAACACCTTCTGCATCTGCAGCCGCGCCCCCTGGCCGATCGCCTTGAGCATCTGGCCGCCCTTGCCGATCAGGATTCCCTTCTGGCTGCTGCGCTCCACCAGCACGGTGGCGAGCACGGCCGTGCGCACCTTGCCCTTGGCCTCCTCCTCGACGATCCGCTCGATCCGCACCGCCACCGAGTGGGGCACCTCCTCCCGGGTGAGGGTCAGCACCTGCTCCCGGATCAGCTCCGCCAGCAGGAGCTGCTCCGGCTGGTCGCTGACCGTGTCGGCCGGGTAGAGCAGGGGACCCGGCGGCAGGTCGGCGGCCAGGGCCTCCACCAGGGCCTGGCAGCCATCGCCGTTGAGCGCGCTGCAGGGGTGCAGGGGCCAGGTCACGGGGCGATCGCCACCGTCCGCCAGCAGTTCCCGGTAGGTGGCGGCCAGATCCTCGGCGTCGGCGCCGACGCGGTCGCTCTTGTTGAGGGCCACATGCACCGGCACCCGGCTGTGGCGCAGCAGGTCGACGATGAACCCGTCCCCCCGACCGGCCGGCTGGCTGGCATCCACCAGCAGCAGCACCACATCCACCTCGCCGATGGCGCCCCGGGCGCTCTGGACGAGGCGTTCCCCCAGCAGGTGGTGGGGTTTGTGGATCCCCGGCGTGTCCAGCAGGATCAGCTGGGCGGAGGGGGTGGTGAGGATGGCCCGCAGCCGGTTGCGGGTGGTCTGGGCCACGGGGGAGGTGATCGCCACCTTCTGGCCCACCAGCTGGTTGAGCAGGGTGGATTTGCCCACGTTCGGCCGTCCGATCAGGGCCACGAAGCCGGAGCGGAAGGGCGCCTCTTGGTTGCTGCCGTCGTCGGGCTGGGCATCGCCGGGGCTGGCGGTCGGGGCGCTCGGGTCCATAGCCTCAACACTGCCAGTCCGCGGGCCCCGCCGCCCGTCCGCCGCCATGACCGATGACGCCCCGCTGACCGAGACCCCCCTGACCGAGATCCCCCTGAACGGGACCCCGCTGGCGCCGAGCTTCCCCCAGGCCATGGAGATCGCGGCCCAGTGGATCGGCCTCTGGGAAGCCGGGGAGCTCAGCGATGAGGTGCTGGCCGATCGGGTGGGGGAGCTGGTGGCGAGCCGGGACGGGGCCCGCGGTTTCTTCGTGGTCGGCCTCACCGGCGAGGCGCCCCTGCTGGACCGTCTGCCGGAACCCCTGGTGGCCGCCCTGCGGCAGGCGGGTCCGGGGGTGGTGGACCTCACCGCGCGCAACCTGGCCATGAGCACGGCGATGGTGCTGCTGCACCGGCGTTCGGGGGACCGGGAGCACCAGGCCGGCTCGGAGCGGGTGCAGCTGCGCAGCACCGAGCTGCTGCGCCAGCTGGAGCCCGTGGCCGTGAAGCAGCGGTTGGAGACCCTGCTGGCGGCCGCGGCGGAGGACGGTGGAGCCGAGGCGGCGGTGGCGGAGGACAGGGCCTTCCTCGACCGCTGGGGGTACGACGCCGAACAGCGTCAGGCGATCGCCGCCGCCATCGAGGCCGTGGCCGAATGAGCCACTACCCCAACCAATTCCTGGCCGGGAGCCTCAGAACTTCAGGTAGAGCAGCGTCATGGCCTGAAGGGCGTCGAAAGTGACGCCATCGGGCAGGAAGACGTAGTTGACGTTGAACCCGAGGGTCACGTTCTCGGTGATGTTCAGATCGACGCCGCCGGTGACCATGGCGTTCGTCTGGCCGGTGGAATAGGTGTTGGTGGCGATGCCGCCCCCCAGGTAGGGGGAGACCACGGAGCGGCGGAACAGATCCAGCGTGAGGGGCAACTGGAAGGAGGTCTGGCCGTTGTAGCGGCCCAGCACATCCCGGTTGCCGAAGATCACACTGGGACGCAGGGAAACCGCCAGGGTTTCGTTGAGCTTGTACCCGATCCGACCCGTGAACACCCCGCTGGTGGGCAGATCGCTGCCGAAATTGACGCCACCGCCGATGCCGTAGAGGCCGACGTTCTCGATCGGTTTGCCCTGACGCGGCACGATCGCCAGCTCGGCCGGATCCCGGTTGGCCGGTGGAGGGAGGTAGTCGGCAGGAAGGGTGGCCGCGTCGGTGACGGGTTCCCAGCCGGCCGCCGCGGGCTCCGGGGCGATGGGGACCCAGGGGGCCGGAGGAGCCGGCAGCGACTGGGCCTGACCCGGATCAGCAGCCAGGGCCAGGCAGGCCAGACCGACCAGGGAGGTACCGCCAGGATGGAGCCGGATCCGCTTCACTGTGGGGCCACCACGACGCCAGCGGGACCGGCCGGGGCCGGGGTGGGGACGGGAGCTTCAGCCACAGGGGCCACTGTGGCAGCGGCCGGCGGCGGCGGGGCGCTGCTGGCCACCGGGGAGACCCGTACAGGGGCGGGGGTGGCCCTGACCTCAGCCGGGAGCGGCTGCAGGTTCACGACCGTGGGGGTGACGGTCCCGGGGGCCTGGGCCGGCTGGCGGCTGGACCACTCCTTGATGTCCTCGATCACGGCGGGATCATCCGGCTGGCTCAGCACATCGACGCTGCCGTCCGCCTGGATCGCAAGGGGCACCTGGGTGGGCTTGCTGACCCGGGTCGAGGGCACATGGATGACCCGGGCCTGCTGGAGCTTGGCCGTCTTGGTGGGCGTGGGGGCCGGCAGGGTGCGGATCGCCTGGCGCATCGGTTCCCTCAGGTTTTGGGGAATGGGAGCCATCGGATCGCCGCTGCTGGCCCAGCGGGCCCGCTCCGCCCGGGCCACCGTCGGCATGGCGGGCAGGCCCAGGTCCTGGATGGTGAGCACCCCACCAAGGAGCTCGGAATTCGAGAAGTTGCGCTGCAGCAGGGTCTGGGCGCTGCCCAGGCCGGTGGTGCCGAGGGGAGGCCCCTCGATGCGGAACGAGGTCGCGGCGGTAGGGGCTTTGGCCACTTGGGCCGGGCGGGTACCCCGGAGGGCGACCGCCGGACGGCGACCGGGATCGGGCCGGGCCCGCGAAGCCTTGGAGGGACCGCTCAGATCGAGGCTGCGGGCGAGGGGGGCATCCAGCAGCGAACCGATCTTTTCGGAGGCCGAACTCAGCACATGGCCGGTGGTGGTGCCCAGGTCGTCGAGGGGCGAGGAGGTGTCGGGCGCCGGGATGTTGGCGGGAGCTTCCGGCGCTGAGGCGATCGCTTCGTCCGTCCCCTTGGGATCAGCCGGCTGGGGGATGGCCATGTCCTTGACCTGCGACTGCCAGCGGTCGTGGGCATCGATGGCCAGCAGCGGCAGCCAGATGGACTGGCTCAGCAGGGCCCAGGCGATGGCTTTGGGGCTGATGGTGGGTTCGCGGTACATGGGAGGGCTGGAGAAGCGGTTGTCAGCGGAAGTTGTTGTTTCTGTTGCCGTTGAATGTATCTCGGAAGAAATAATAGGAGCTGGCGGCCTGACTGAGGGGAACGATGACCTGATTGATGACGTCGATGGCTTCGGCGTAGAAGGTGCGATTGACGATGATCGTGTCCCTGTCCCTGAGCGGGGGATTCAGCCCCTTGGAGACGCCGATGCCATCCCTGTAGCTGTAGACCTCACGGGTGGTGGTGCCGTTGCGGTTGAGGCGGACGAGCTCGATGTCGTTCTTATTGGCCCGCCAGTTCTCCGCCCCGCCGGCCCGGAAGATGGCTTCGGCCAGGGGAGTGTTGGCGGGAAGGCTGAGGGTGCCGGGGCTGCGGACCTCGCCGATCACGGAGACGGTGATGGTGGCTGGGGCCAGGTTGGTGGCTCCGATCTGGAGGATTTCTTCGGGGATCAGATCCTCGGTCCGGGCCACGACGATCGTGTCGCCGTCAAACAGGATCGGGTTCTGCCGCTGGTTGCCGACCTGGAAGACCTGGGCCAGGTCCAGCACGGTCTGTTTCTGGCTGCCGTCAGGTCCGGCCAGACGCCGGAGCAGCACCTTGCGGATGTCTGCGTTCAGGGTGACGCCGCCGGCGGTCTGGATGGCGGAAACCGGGGTGGAATAGGAGGGCAGGGGATACAGGCCGGGCCGGCCCACCTCGCCGATGATGGTGACCTTGACCGGGCGGGGGGTGGTGAGACTGAGGATCAGCTCAGGCCTCACCAGCTGCTTGGCATAGAGGGAGGTGAGCCAGCGGGTGGCCTGGCCGATCGTGAGGCCCGTGAGTTGCACCGATCCCAGCAGCGACAGGGTCGAAGTGCCGTCAGGAAGGATGACCACAGGGCCGCCGATGGCGGAGGCGGAGGGGTCGGTGAAGGTGAGCTGCAGACCGTCCCCGGGGCCGAGGACGTAAAGATCGTTGTAGACCTCCGTGACCGTGAGGGGGAGAGGCGCCGAGGAGGCGGGACCGGCAGGAGGCGCGGCGCTCACAGCCGACGCTCCCCGCCAGGGAGAATGGGGCGCCACGCCCTGGGGCACCGAGGCCTTCAGGCTGGTAGGGACGGCCATCACGCCGGCGATGCCAAGTGCACCCAAAGCGGAAAGGCCACGCCGGATGCCCTTCCAACGAAAGGACCCTTGGGATGGAACAGATCCCTGACCTGCAGCAGTGTGTCGGCTAGCCGATTGGCGTGCCGGTCGCTGGCGTACAGATGTTCTGGGGGGTGAAGCCACCGTAGGACATTAATCGGATTACCACCATAGACGCCCGAGTCAAGAGGCATTCTTAGCTGGTTGCCATTATCATCAGCTCAACTTTCCCTGCAGTTCATAACGTGACAACGACGGGTGTTCCTCCTGAGACCTTTCCGGGTGGAACCGCGCGCCCGCTGTCCATGCCCCCCACGGGTAGCCCCGGCCCTAACGCGTTTGATCCGTCGCATCAGAGCCCCCTCAGCCCCGTGGCCGAGAACCAGTCCGGCGGGGGCGGCCTGGGGGGACTCGTGCGGACGGTCAAGCGCCGCCAGTCCATTTTTCTGATCACCTTCGCCGTGGTGACCGGCGTCCTGGCGATCAACACCCTGCGCCAGCGGATCTTCTCTCCCGTGTACCAAGGGGGATTCCAGATGCAGATCAGCAACCCCTTCGACAATCCCGGCGGCGGCGGCGGCGGCGGCGGCGGCGGTGGCGGTGGGGGTTCGGTTGAAGCCATCGCCCGCAGCGAGATCAAGACCGATGTGCCCAGCCTCATCGTTCTGATGCGCAGTCCTCTGCTGCTCGGGCCGGTCGCCCAGCGTCAGGGTGTTCCACTCCGGGCCCTTGAGAGCAACCTCACCATCAACCAGGAGTCGGCCAGGGTCGACAACGTTCTCAACGTCACCCTGCGATGGCCAGATCCTGCCAAAGGCAAGGCCATTCTCCGTCAGCTTGCCAAGGACTACACCACATTTTCCCTCACCCAGCGTCAGGCTGCGGTCAACTCCGGTGTCCGCTTCCTGGATGAGCAGGCCCCCGCGATTGAGGAGCGGGTTCGGAAGCTCTCCCAAGAGATGCTCAAGTTCCGAGAGCGCAACAATTTCGTTGATCCGGCCGCGGCCGCCAGCCAGATCCTCGGGGCCCGTGAGGGGCTCGTCAACCAGCTGCGCACCCTTCAGAACGAACAGGTGCAGCTGGACAGCCAGCTGAAATCGATTCAGACCGGCAAGCTCCAGTTCACCCCCAGCGGGGCCCCCACCGCCCTCGAGCAGCTCGGCCGCAACACCGTTCTGGTGCCCGGCAGGGGCACCTCCAGTGCCGAGACCGCCAGCGGTACCAAAACCCCGCTCGATCTGCTCAACCAGTTTGAGCAGGAGCTGGCCACCGCCAAGGGCACCTTCAAGGAGAACTCTCCGATCGTGCAGTCCCTCTTGGCCCGGCGCAACCAGCTGCTTCCCGTCGTGCAGCGGCAGGCGGCCGACGCCGTCAAGGCGCGGCTCCTCGCCAACGTGGCCCAGCAGGATGAAATCAATCGCCAGATCCTTCTGTTGAGCGAGAACTTCCGGAACAATCCTCAGAAGATGTCGGAGTTCGAGAACATCAACCAGCGTCTCTCGATCGCCAGGGAGCAGTACTCCTCCTACATCCAGGCCAGGGAGCGTTACCGGCTCGAGATGGCCCGTTCCATCTCTCCTTGGGAAGTGATCGGACCACCGGATTTTGGGGGCAGCCCGGTGGAGCCCAACATCCAGCGCAACCTGCTGCGGGCGATCTTGATCGGTCTGCTGGCCGGTCTGGGCGCCGCCATCCTCCGGGAGCGGACCGATAACGTCTTCCACACCCCCATGGAGGTGGAGAAGGACCTGCAGCTGCCTGTCCTGGGTCTGATCCCCTACCTGCCCCTGGAGCCTGGTGTCGACATCGCCACCAGCATCTCCAAGATGTCCTCGAGCGAGCGCTTCGCCATCAAGGAGTCGCTGCGAAGCCTCTTCACCACCTTCCGTCTGCTGCGTGCCGACAGCAACATCCGCATGGTGGGGATCACTTCCTCCACCCAGGGGGAGGGCAAATCCACTGCTGTCGCGGTGTTCTCCCGCACCCTCGCCGACCTCGGCCTCAAGGTGCTCGTCATCGATTCCGACATGCGTCTGCCGATGCAGGCCAGGTACCTGGGTGTCGAGCAGGGAGATGGTCTCTCCACGCTGCTGTCGGATTCAACACGCAAACCCACCGATTTCATCCACTCCATCGCCGAGAACATGGATGTACTGCCGGCTGGCCCGAAGCCTCCCGATCCTGCGAAGCTGCTCAACTCCAGCCGCTGCAAGGAAATCATGGAGGAGATCCGTGCCCTTCCCGGCTACGACATCATCGTCGTGGATGCGCCTCCTTGTCTGATGCTCGCCGATCCGATCCTGCTGGGGGAGAAGCTCGATGGCATTCTCTTCCTTGTGGGTCTCGGGAAGGTGAGTCGTGAGCTTGCCCCCCAGGCCAGCCGTCGGATCAAGGCTTCCGGTGTTGATGTGCTGGGCATCATCTGCAACCAGGTCAACTTCCCCAGCCGCCTCAACGATTACGGCTACGAATACGGCTACTACTACCACTATGCCTACGCTTCCGCCTCGGGCTATGCCAAAAGTGCCAATGAGCCTTCCACGGGCGGATTCGGCAGTTACGTCCAGCGTTATCGCGACAGCTACATGAAGGGTGCTCCGTCCAATTCCTACATCAGCGCCCGCTACAACGAGGGAGAATCGGACGTCAAGACCTACTTCCGGGAGGACGACGATCAGGCCTCCGCGTCGGTCGCTACCAACGGCGGCGTCAGCCCGAGTGCAGTCTCCTCCAGTTCCCTGCCTCCCGCTGAGAGCGTTCCCTCCCGCCGCCATCGCTCGTCCCGCGAAGGCGGGGGCGGCCCGATGGGTTGGCTGCGTCGGCGTTTCGGTAACCGCGGCTGAGGCTCCGGTTCTGGGGCTAGAGCCACCGCTCAGGCGGCGTCTTCACAGGCCGCCTCCTTGTTCTTGCCAGGGGCTTACCGAGCGGTGAGCAGTCTGTCGAGCATCACCAGGTGGTCGTAGATCGGCATGGCCATCGGGTGGCAGCGACGAACCCAGGCCAATGCCGCCAGCGGGTCGATACCTCGCAGTCGGGCCGTGAGGCCAACGGCCAGCAGAGGTGAGCGTTCGTACCCCGCCATGCAGTGCAGATAGACGGGGGCGGAGGAGTTCACGAGTGCTTCGGCCCTCGCCAGAGCCAGGGCCAGTCTTTCTTCCCGCAGCGGCTCCTGTTGCCTGTGGTCGGGCAGGGAAACCCGTTCGCTTCTCCAGCCAGGAGGAACGATGAGGGCGCTCTCCTCCTCCGGGTAGCAGCAGCTGAAGCGGCTGCGGAACCCGGCCTCCTCCAGCTGCTGCCAGTGCCTGCCGCTGCGGGGCATGGGGCCGATCGCCAGTTGACCGGTGAGCACCCAGCTGCAGGGCAGGGCGCGCTCCACCATCGGGGGCAGGGGCTGGTCGGCCTGCCCAAGGCTCTGCAGGAACCGCCGTAGGAGTCCCACCATCAGGCTTTGCACCCCTGGTGGCGGACGTCGGCCTTCCGGCAGGTGGGGGGCGTGGGGGCGATGGCGGAAACGGCCGTGGCGAGAGGGAGAGGGAATGGAGGGGGCCGGTCACCGGCGGGCTGCGCCCGGGGCTCCGCTCAGGGCTGGGATTGCAGCACCGGTTTCACCAGGGCCAGCACCTGCTGCCAGAGGCGATCGGAGGGGGGGGGGCCCTTGGGCCCTCGCAGGCTGATCAGGGTGCAGTCATAGATCCGATTGGGCTGGAGTCCGATCACCTTCTCGATGGTGGCCGCCCTGCTGATCGCCAGACGATCGGCGATGGTGGTGAGCTGTTCACGGGTCACGCCAAAGGGCCTATCGAGCCCCGGGCCGGCCACCAGGCAGGTCTGGAGGGTGGGTCGGTCCTGGGCCAGGCCCCTGGCCGTTGGGACCGGGGTGCCGATCAGGCGGCGCTGGCGGAGTTTCAGGCTGGCGTGGTCTCGCCCGAGGAGGCTGGTCTGGAAGTTGAAACGCTGCCGCACCGCGCCCCCCATCAGGGTCAGCTCGAACCCTTCGCGCAGGGGGAGGACCACCGGTGCCGATGTTGCCAGTTCGTAGCTGCGCTTCGCAGGCCAGGGGGGGGCGAGGGTAGGGCGGGCCGTCGCCGGCAGCAGCTGCGCTCCGCGCAGCGCCGCTTCCAGCTCCTCAGCCGGCAAGGGGCGCGGAGCCGCTGGCCACCGCGGCAGCAGGATCGCCTGGGTCGCCAGCAGGGCGGCGGCGATGGCGAGCGTGCCGTACCACCGGACCAGAAAGGGAGGGGTGATCACGCTCCTTCCCCCGGTTGCGGCGGTGCGGGCAGGGGAGGAAGTTCCCTCTCGAGCAGGCGCATGTAGACCATGCCGAAGATCAGCACCGCCACCCCGGAAAACACCAGAGATCCGGTGCTCTCGTGGAAGAAATCGAACAGCCAGCTGCCCTTGGAGTGGCCGTTGCCCGCGAACACCGCCAGCAGTGCGATGCGGAAGGTGTTGCAGACGAGCCCGATCACAGGGGCCACCGCAAGCACCACGGTGCGGCTGGTCCAGGAGCGGATCGGAAAGGCCAGCAGGAAGATGACGGCCACGCAGAGGATCTGGGCCATCAGGTCCACCCCGTTGCAGGGGCCCAGCACCCGTACCCCGCCGCCTGGGAGCAGCACGCTGCGGGCGTTCACTGTCACGTCGAGTCCCATCACGCTCAGCCAGAGCCCGGACAGGCGCGCCGTGAGCAGGCTGATCGGGGCTTCCGGCAGGGTCCGCATCAGCAAGGCGAAGCTGGGCAGCAGCATCAGACAGAGCAGCGGATCCCGGAAACGGCCCAGGCTGGTGGGTTTCTCGGCCATCAGCCCCAGGCTGAGGCCGCCGATCGGCGCCAAGGCGAACAGCAGACCGTCCCAGTGAAGGATCAGCGCCGAGCGGGCCAGGACCCAGATCAGCAGCAGGCTGCCGATGACCAGTCCCCAGAGGGCCGGCCTGGGCCTGAGGTCCTCGAACTGGTCCTCCATGCAGATCACCGCCCCTCCCCACACCAGCACGGCGAAGACGGTGATGTGCTCGCTCTGGCTGCTTTGGAAGACGGCGATGTTCTGGATGGCCACGGCCGCCGACAGGGCCAGCCAGAGATTGCGGGGCGTGGGCGGGGGAACGGCCGGGATGGCGGCCCTCCAGGCTGGGGGAATCCGCTGCCGGATGACGTTGGAGAGTTGCTCGACGCGTTTCCTCATCGTGCCAGAGCGTCGACCAGTGGGGAGGTCGCGGGAGACTCATCAGGATCGTATTCCGGGACCAGGCGTCTCAGCAGATGCCCGGAGGTGGCTTCGTCCCAGTGGGCGAGGGCCTCATGCAGCTCATGGATCAGGGGCTCCAGCTGATCGCTGTCGCGATGTGGTTCGGTGGCCCTGCGAATCAGCGGGTGCTTGGTTGGATGGTCGGCGGCGCTGATCAGGAGTTCCTCGTAGAGCTTCTCCCCCGGCCTCAGACCGGTGTATTGGATGGCGATGTCTCCGTCGCTGTTGTGCTCATCCCGCACCCGCAGACCGGAAAGCTCGATCATCTGGCGGGCCAGATCGGCGATCCTGACCGGCTCGCCCATGTCGAGCAGAAACAGATCGCCGCCGATGGCCATGCCGGTGGCCTGGAGAACCAGCTGGACGGCCTCCGGGATGGTCATGAAGTAGCGGGTGATGGCCGGATGGGTGACAGTGACCGGCCCGCCCCTCGAGATCTGCTGGTGGAACAGAGGGATCACCGAGCCGGAGGAGCCCAGCACGTTGCCGAACCTCACCATCGAGAGGATCGGGCCACCTGGTTCGATCTCTGCGGCGGCGGCCTGGATCAGCAGTTCGCAGATGCGTTTGCTGGCCCCCATCACATTGGTGGGGCGAACGGCCTTGTCGGTGGAGATCAGGGTGAGCCGGCTCACCCCCGAGGCCCGGGTGGCGGCGATCACGGCCTCGGTGGCGCCGATGTTGTTGGCGATGCCCGCGCAGAGGTTGGCCTCCACGAGGGGAACGTGCTTGTAGGCGGCGGCATGGAAGATCGTGTCGACCCCGTGATGTCGGCAGAGAAGGGTGAGGCGGGCGGCGTCACAGGCATCGCCGAGCACGGGATGGAGTTCGACGGCGCAGGGCTGCGAGCTCAGCTCCCGCTCGATGGCGTAGAGAGCGAATTCGTTGCGCTCGACCAGCAGCAGCCTGGAGGCGCCCAGGGCCACGACCTGGCGACACAGTTCGCTGCCGATGGAGCCCCCGGCGCCCGTCACCATGACCACCTTGCCCTTAACGCCGGCCTTGAGCAGCACCGGGTCAGGGTTGGAGGGTTCGCGGCCGAGGAGATCCTCGATTGCCACCGGCTGGAGGTCGGAGACGATCCTCTGGCCACTGGCCATCTGGGCGAGGGAAGGGATCGAGAGCACCTCCAGGCCCCGGTGGGTGAGCTGATCCACCAGCAGCCGTTTGCGCCGGCGCGACATGGCCGGCATGGCGAGCAGGATCTTGCGCACGCCGTGGCGTTCGATCAGACGGGGCAGCCGCAGTGGGGAGTGGATGGGCATGTTCTGGAGGGTCCGGCCCTGCACGCCTTCATCGTCATCGAGGAACCCGACGATCCGGAAGCGGGGATCGTTGCGGAGGGCCAGCAGCAGGCCCATCCCGGAAGCGCCTGCGCCGTAGATCAGGGTGCCGTCCCCCTGGGAGCCCCCAGGGGAGTGGTTCTCGCGTTGGTCGAGGTGGTGGACCAGGACATCGCGAAGCACGATCCGGCTGGCGATGGCCCCACCGGTGAAGAGAAGCCAGTAGAGGATCCAGAAGGAGCGTGGTGGCTGGGGACCACCGATCAGGGTGCTGATCAGCAGCAGGATCAGCACCATCGCGCCGGAGCGGGGCACCAGGCCATAGAGGGAATGGCTGCCGGCGTAGCGGGTGAGCCCCCGATACCAGCCCGAGACCACCAGAACGGGCAGGCCCGTGATCAGGGCAAGGGGCAGCAGCAGAATCGTGGAGGGCAGAAACCCCCTCAGGGAGGTGGCGTCCGGAAGACGGAGGACGAAGGCCCCGAGATAGGCCGTGACGATCATGAGACCATCGAAGACCACCAGCAGCAGCCGGCGGGCCAGCAGCTGCTTCTGCACGTATCGGAGTAATGAGAGCTGGGGGATCAATCGTTCAGTTCGAAGGTGATCGATGAATCAGGTCAAGGAACTGGAAAATGACAAGTGGCGCACAGGGGAGGGATGGCGTCTGAAAGGATTGCTGCTGGATGTCTTGTGCAGGAGGTGATTGGAGTCGATGCCACACCGGGAAATGATGTCCGGTCAAGTGGGTGTGGGGCTGCGGAAAAACGGACAGATCGATCTTCGGGGCCCGGGCCGGCCACGGCTAGGACATAACCTCGAGATCATCATTTGCACACACCAATAGTGTGATGTCGGAATGGATCATGGCCCTGGCAATGCCTGCACCCATTGACGTTACTTCCCATTCAGGGGGAGAAGGGGACGGCCTGGTGCCGATCGAGCCACAGGCCCAGAGCCAGCTCCAGCAGCAGCAGGCCGAGCTCCAGGGGCAGGCCCTGGAGGAGCAGGGCCGTCCCCAGCAGGGCGGTGGCGCCGATGTACAGCAGGGCCACCCGGGCATGGGGCCAGCCGGCCTGATGCAGGCGCTGATAGAGGTGCAGACGGTGGGCCTGGAAGATGGGTTGGCCCGCGGCCAGCCGGCGCAGGACGCAGAGGCAGGCATCCCCCAGCAGCGGGAAGCCCGCCAGCAGCAGACCCAGGGCCAGGGCCGGCGTGGCCTGCTGCAGCACCATCCCGGCGATGACTGCCCCCAGGAAGGTGCTGCCCACATCCCCCATGAACACCCGTGCCGGGCTCCAGTTCCAGGCCAGGAAGCTCAGCAGGGCACCGATCAGCGGCAGCAGGGCGTGGCCGCCTTCGGGGGCCAGCGCCAGCACGGCCACGGTCAGCAGCACCGCGGCGCAGCCGGCGACGAGGCCGTCGAGCCCGTCGCTGAAGTTGACGAAGTTGATCACTGCCGTGGCCGCGAACACCGCCACCGGCACCAGCCACCAGGGCAGGGCCAGGGGTGAGATCGCCACCAGGGCCAGGGCCGTGGCGATCTGCGCGCCGTAGCGCCAGGCGGCCGGCAGATCGAGACGGTCGTCGAGCAGGCCCACCAGGGCCAGCGGCAGGCAGATCAGGGGAACCCAGGCCGGCCAGCCCTCCCCGGCGAACGGAGCCAGTCCGCTGCCGACGAGCACGAAGGCCACCCCCCCGCCCCTGGGGGTGGGCCGCTGATGGGAGCTGCGGGCGTTGGGCTGATCCACCAGCCGGCGCCGCAGCAGGGGCAGCAGCCGGTGCAGCAGCAGCGCCCCGAGGCCGGCGCCCAGCAGCAGGAAGGCTGGCCCGTGCAGAGCGGTCATGGCACCAGCGGCAGCACGGGAAAGGGTTCGGGGGATCCGCCCAGAAGGCGGTGGGCCGGCGTGAAGCCGGCCAGGTCGGCGCCCATGCGCAGCACCGCCTCGAAGCGCTTCGGGGAGAGCAGCAGCAGCGGCGAGGCGAGGGACAGGAACAGGCGCGGCGGCAGCGCCAGCAGGCGGCAGCGGCGGGCCCGATCCCCCGGATCGGTGGCGTCCTGCAGCCGCCGGAGCATGGCCGCGTAGGTCAGGGTGTCGTCGCCGCCGAGGGGGAGGTGCACCGGCTGGGCCGGGTCGAAGCCGTCCTCGGCCAGGCGGTCGGCCAGGTGCAGGGCCACGGCGGCCAGCTGGCGGCAGTGGATGGGCTGGCGCAGCCCTCCCTCGCCGGGCAGGGGCAGCAGGGGCAGGCGGCGCAGCAGCTGGCGCAGCCGGCTGAGGTTGCGATCACCCAGGGGGCCGGCCTGGCCGTAGATGAGGGTGGGGGCCAGGATCCGCAGGGGGTGGGCGTGGGAGGCGCACGTCCGGCTCAGCGACTCCTCCGCCTGCCGCAGCCGCTGCACCAGATCCCGGTCGAAGCGATTGGCGGCGAAGCGCTTGGTGATCACCGAGGAGGAGGAGCAGGCGACCACCCCCTGCAGCCGGCCGAAGCCGGCCGGGTCGCGGCCGGCGAAGCGCTCCAGCCAGGGGGCGAACGACCAGATCGGGGCAAAGCTGACCAGCAGCCCCGCCGGCAGCTCGGCCCCGGCGCCGGTGTCCTCCAGGTCGCAGCGCAGGAACGGCGGTGCTTCACCGCCGCCGGTCTGCGGCAGCGGCGGCCGTCGCCCCGCCACCAAAAGCTCCCGCCCGCCGGCCAGAGCGATCAGGGCCTGGCCGCTCGGGCTGGAGGCCCCGAAGAGCGTGATCGGCGCAGGCATGGGGGGGACCAAGGGAATCAGACGCAGTCGTTGCCGTCGAGGCGGCCATCCCATCCGGTGAGGCGCCAGAGGGAGGCACGCAGCTGGTCGCGCCAGAGGCGCAGCTGGGATTCGGGCCGCAGATCGCCGGTCTCGGCGTCGGAGCCATCCACCTGCCAGCCGGTGCCGGCATACACGATCCGGGCGATCGCCAAGGTTCGATCGATGTGGGTCGGGGCTGTCACGATCGTGAGGCGGCCCTGCTTGGGCCATTTCTCCAGCAGTCTGGCCAGGTGGGTGACCTGGCCCACCGTGTCGCAGCCGGCCAGCAGCCGCACGATCCTGGAGGTGTCCCGCGGCAAGAGCTGGCGGTCCTTGAGATGGTTGTGGGTGATGGCCTGGTACTCGGCGTTGCCCTGCAGCACCAGATAGGAACCCGGCCGGTCCCGCCAGAGCAGTACGGCGGACTGGCTGCGCCAGGGATCCTCGATGAAGACGGAGATGACGTCCGGGCCCGAGGCGGTGCCCCTCGGGACGCTCGTGATGGCCCGCTGTGAGGGCCGTGGGGAGGCGCCCCGCGTCCTTTGCCAGGCGGGTGCGAGGAACCAGGCGAGGCCGCCGGCGACGCCCAGGGCCAGGATCCCCAGCCGGGTCCTTCGGTTCCACCAGATGCGTTGGAGCAGCGAGCCCCCCCTCTGTCGGGGCCGTTTCTTCCGGACCCGTTTCCGCCGCGGTTCCGAGTCGGCCCCAGGTTGCCTCTCCTCCTCGGGCAAGGGAATCGCTGCGCAGGCCTGGGCAAGCTTATCGGTCCCATCTGGAGGGCTTCCGCCCCTGCCCCGCCCCGTGCCAGCGACTCCAGAGCCGCCGGACGTAGCGAAGGCCGAAGGGGACGCCCCAGAGCCACCCGAAGGCCCGGCGATAGGCCAGGGCGACCTCCTGCAGCCGCCGGCCGGTCTGCTGGCCGCTGGCCCCCGCTTCGCCCATGTGGACCAGTTCCAGATCCAGTCCCTTGGCGGTCAGGTCCCGGCTGGTGCTGAGGCGCAGGAAGTAGTCGAGGTCGGCGGAGAGCCGGAAGGGTTCGGCGTAGTGATCGAGACGCCGCCGGGCCCCGGGGCCGATCAGGGTGGCCTGGTGGGGAGGGGTGGACCCCAGGAACAGGCTGAGGCGGAAGGCCCTGCAGCTGGAGAAGGCGGTGCGCCGTCCCAGCCTAGTGGCCCCGTCCGGCCCCTTGCCCGCATAGCGACCGCTGCAGACCACCAGATCCGGCGGTTCGCCCCCGCGGGGGCCCCGCTGCGTCGCCTCCATGGCCTCCTCAAGCACGGTGCGGGAGGGCGCCCAGTCGTCACTGCCCCAGAACAGCAGCCAGTGCTCCGCTGGCGCGGCGCGGAAGCCCTGATTCATGGCCCCGAAGATGCCGGGGAGCGCCGGATCCTGGGGTTGCCAGCGGAAGCGATGGTCCCGGTGGCAGAGAGCCTCCAGCCAGGCCCGGTGCTCCGGTCCGCTGGGCCCGTCGATGAACAGCACCTTCCAGTGGGGCCAGCTCTGGCGCTGCAGGGAGTTCACCAGCCGCGGCAGCAGCAGGTGGGAATCGAGGGTGGGAACGATCAGGCTGAGCCCGGTGGCGGCGCCGTCGGGCGGCGTGGCGCCGGTGGCGGGGCCGGGTGGCGGTGTGGCGCTCACCCCTGCCGGCGGATCAGCACGTCGCCGAGCACGAGCAGGTCCATGCGGGTGCGCAGGAAGCAGTCGAGGGCCTGGGCGGGGGTGCAGACGATCGGTTCGTTCTCGTTGAACGAGGTGTTGAGCACCATCGGCACCCCGGTGAGGTCGGCGAAGGCCCGGATCAGGCGGTAGTAGCGGCCGTTGTCGGCGGCATTGACGGTTTGGAGCCGCCCGCTGCCGTCCACGTGGGTGACGGCCGGGATGCGGGGGCGTTGCTCCTCGCGGATCGGATACACCTGCATCATGAAGGGGACCTCCCCGTCGAGGCTGAACCACTCGCCGACCGCCTCGGCCAGCACCGAAGGGGCGAAGGGGCGGAACGATTCCCGGCGCTTGATCTTCAGGTTGAGGATGTCCTTCATGTCGGCGCGGCGCGGGTCCCCGAGGATCGAGCGGTGGCCCAGCGCCCTGGGTCCCCATTCCATGCGGCCGTCGAACCAGCCGATCACCAGCCCCTCGGCGATCGCCGCCGCCACCTGCTCGCACAGGACCCGCTCCTCCGGCCGCTCCAGGCTGCATCCGGCCTCCTCCAGGGCCGTGCGGGTGTCCGCTTTGGCCAGGAGCTCCTCCACTTCCCCGGGGGCCGGCTGACTGCCCAGGTAGGCATGGCGCATCGGCGTGGAACGGGGCTTGCCCAGGCCGTGCCAGACCTCGAGGGCGGCGCCGAGGGCGCCCCCCGCATCGCCGGCGGCCGCCTGGACGTAGACGCGCCGGAAAGGGGTGGCCAGGGTCACCTTGCCGTTGGCCACCGAGTTGGCGCCGCAGCCCCCGGCGATGCAGAGCTGGTCGCTGGGGTGGCTCCGGTGCAGGGCCCGCAGCAGGTGGAAGAAGGCCTCCTCGTACATCGCCTGGGCCGAGCGGGCGATGTCCATGTGCTGCTGCTCCAGCGGCTGATCCGCCCGGCGAGCGGGGCCGAGCAGGGCTTCCAGCTCCGGGCTCCAGTGGCTGCCCACCACAGGAGCGCCATTGCTCCACTGGTGGGGCAGCTTCTGGGTGGCATGCAGGAAATAGCGCAGATCCAGGCGGTAGGTGCCGTCGTCCTGCAGCCGGACGATGCGGCGCATCGCCTCCATCCGGGTGGGCTGGCCGTAGGGCGCCAGTCCCATCACCTTGTATTCGTCGCCGTAGTTGGGGAAGCCCAGGTACTGGGTGATGGCCGTGTAGAAGGCGCCGAGGGAATGGGGGAACCAGATCTGGCCATCGAGGCTCAGCTGGTTCCCCTGGCCATACCCCCAGGCACCGCTGGCGAAGTCACCGAAGCCGTCCACCGAGATCACCGCCGCCTCCTCGAAGGGGGAGGCGAAGAAGGCCGAGGCCAGGTGGGCCCGGTGGTGCTCCACAAAATGCAGCTGGGCCCTGATCGCCGCCCCGGGGAAGGCCTGGGCCAGCTGCTGGCCCAGATCGGCCCGTTCCCGCTTGTTGCGCCAGCGGGCGACCAGGAAGCGGGGATCGGGACGGTGCCCCAGGGTGTAGGCCACCTTGCGCCAGCGGTGGGCCCCCGGTTGGGAATTGATGGCGACGTGGTCGAGGTCGGCCGGCCCGACGCCGGCATCGGCCAGGCACCAGGCGATGGCCTCCGATGGGAACCCTGCCCAGTGTTTGATGCGGCGGAAGCGCTCCTCCTCGGCGGCGGCGACGATCACCCCGTCCCGCACCAGGGCGGCGGCCGCATCGGCGTGGAAGGCATTGATGCCCAGGATGAGCGTCATGGAGCTGCGGAACCGGATGGCGGGTGGAGGACGGGCTGGTCGGGAGCGGTCCCTCGGCGGGGGGTGGGCGGAACCCTGTCCGGGCCAGAGGCGCTGGGGCCGTCCCGATGGTCCCCACCATCCGGTCGGCCTCGACATCCCCGGTCGGACGGCCGGATCAAGGGATGGACCGGATCAAGGGATGGAGATGGGCAGCGGATGACACCGCGGAGACGACGTCCGCCGGCGGCGGGATTCTAGGCGACCTTTCCGGAGCCATCCCGGCCATCGTCCACGGCCACGCCGTGAACCGGTTCACGGGCGGGGTGCTGGCGAGAGGCTCAGGCCGAGGTGCACCTCCAGCCAGTGCTGGAGCACCATCAGGCTCCAGCGCCGGTACCAGGGGGTCAGGTCGATCCCCCGGGGGGTCGAGGGCAGCCGCAGGGCCAGGGGCGAGGCAGGGTCGTCGAGCCAGAGCTGGAACGGAAAGCGGAACCCCTGCTTGGGGCGGTTCAGGAACCAGTCGGGCAGCTCCGGCACGCTGCGGGCCAGCAGTTGCTTGCCCTCCGCCAGCCGCAGGGCGGCGGGGATCGGGGCCAGCCGGCGTTGCAGCTGGGCATCCACCAGGGGCAGGCGCAGCTCCAGTCCGGCGGCCATCGCCATGACGTCACTGTCCGGCAGCAGCTGGTTGCGCAGGTAACGGGTGCCTTCCAGCCAGGCCACCCCTTCGCGGCCCCCCGGCACTGCACCGCCGCCGCCATGGCCGCCCCCGACCCCGCCGCGACCCGCCGCCGGCACCGCGGCAGCGGGCTCGGGGTGGAGACCCCAGTGCGCCAGCAGCCGCCCGGTCTCGGCGGGGGAGAATAGGCCCCGGAAGCAGCCGTAGGCCTCGGCCAGGGAGGCTGGTGCCTCCAGGAGTCCGGTGATCCGCTGCAGCCTGGCGCGACGCCCCTGGGGCAGCCGCTGCAGCAGCCACGCCGCCGGCGGACCGGCGGGGCCGATCAGGCTCCGCCAGCGCCGCAGCCTCGGCACCATCCGGAAGCTGGGGTAGCCACCGAACAGCTCATCCCCGCCGAGCCCGGAGAGGGCCACCTTCAGCCCGTGCTCCGTCGCCAGCCGGGCCACGCACCAGGTGTTGTAGCCGTCGATGGAGGGCTGGTCCTGGCTGGCCAGGAAGGCCGGCAGCCACTGGCGGGCCTGGTCGGCGCTGAGGTTCAGGGGCGTGTGATGGGCGCCGAAGTGGGCGGCGATGCGGGCCGCCGGCCCGGATTCATCGAAGCCGCCGGCACCCGGCGTCGCGAAGCCGATCGTGAAGGTGTGCAGACCCCGGGGCGCCAGCGCCAGCAGCGAGGCGGAATCGAGCCCGGCGCTGAGGAACAGCCCCACCGGCACATCGCTCACCATGTGGGCCGCCACCGAATCCTCGAGGGCCGAGCGGGTGAGGGCCACCGCCTCGGCCGCCGTCATGGCGGCGGGGCCGGTGGTGCCCACAAGGCTCTCGGGCAGGGCTCCCCAGGGCTGCACCGTCAGCCGACCCTGGCACCAGGTGGCGGCGTGGCCGCAGGGAAGGCGCCGCACCCCCGCCACCAGGGTGTCGGGCTCGCTCACCGATCCGGTGGCCAGGTAGCGCCCCAGGGCCTGGCGGTTCAGGCTGGGCGCCTCGCCGTCGGCCGCCAGCAGGGCCCGCAGCTCCGAGGCGAAGGCGAGGCAGCCCCCCGGACCGCTGCGCAGGTAGAGGGGCTTGATGCCGTGGGGATCACGGGCGAGCAGGGCGCTGCGCTCCCGGGTGTCGTACAGGCAGAAGGCGAACATGCCCCGCAGCGCCCCCAGCCCGTCCAGGCCCCGGCTCACCAGCCAGGCCAGCAGCACCTCCGTGTCGCCGCTGCCGCGGAAGCGCTGCCCCTCCGCCTCGAGCCGGCGACGCAGCTCGGCATGGTTGTAGATCTCACCGTTGAACACCAGCTGCCAGCGGCCGCAGGCGGAGGCCATCGGCTGGTGGCCCAGGGGGGAGAGCTCCAGGATCGCCAGGCGCCGGTGCACCAGGCAGGCCCCGTCGTCCTGCCAGACGCCGGCGTCATCCGGGCCCCGGTGGGCCAGGCGCGGGCCGACCCTGGCGGCGAAGTCGCCCGGGTCCCTCCCCAGCTGGCCCGCGATGCCGCACATCGGCCCTAGGCCTCCCGCAGGGAGGGAATCCTGCCGGGGGGGGCGATCGCCTCCAGGTGGGCCAGGAAGGTGCGCCGGGCCGCCTGGGGGCTCGCCTGCTCCCGCACCCACGAGCGCGCGCCGGCGGAGAGGCGTTCGCGCCCGTGCCGGTCGGCGCTGATCGTTGCGATCGCCGCCGCCATGGCGGCGGGATCGCTGGCCACCAGCTGGCCGCTGAGGCCGTCGATCACGTAGTCCTCCGGGCCGCCGCAGCGGGTGCTCACGACCGGAACGCCGCAGGCCATCGCCTCCAGGGCCGCGATGCACAGCCCTTCCTGGTGGGAGGGGATCACGAACAGATCCAGCGTCTGCAGCACCTCCGCCAGGGCTGCGGGGCCCAGGCAGGGGAGGCAGCGCACCCGGTCGGCCAGTCCCATCGCCACCAGAGGGCCGCGCAGGCGATCGACGTCCTGTTCGCCGGCCAGCACGAGCTCGACCGGGTGCCCGGCGGCGACGAGGCGGGCCAAGGCCTCCAGCAGCAGGGTGATGTGCTTGCGCGGATCGCCGTAGCGCCCGGCGAAGCCGACGCGCCAGGGCACCAGCCGCTCCGGGGCGGGACGGAAGACGGCGGGATTCACCGGCATCCGCATCACGCCGTCCATGGGGCGGCGCGCCAGCGCCTCCAGGGCCCTGGCCGTGTAGCCGCTCAACGCCAGGATCCGCCCCCGGGGGGCCCGCAGCACCTGGCGCTCCAGCCGCTGCAGCACCGGTCCGTTGAGCATCCGGTCGAGCAGCCGCCGGGGCCGGGAGAAGCCCCTGACGCGGTCGACGCGATCCTCCTTCCAGGGGGTGGCCACCCAGGCCAGGAAGGGGACCCCCAGTCGGGCGAAGGGAACGGCGCAGAGGGGATTGCCCGTCACCGACAGGTGCAGGTCGCAGCTGGCCACCAGCTCCCGCCAGGCCCGCCGCGGCAGGTAGTGGGTGAACTCCAGCTCCGGCAGCCAGGCCCCCAGGCCATGGCCCTCATGGTCGCCGTAGACGCGGCGCTGCATCTGGCCCGGCTTTCGGCCGCTGGGGACCGCATGCAGCGGCACCGACAGACGCGGATGGGTGCTCCAGGGGGCGTACCAGGCAAAGACGGGCTCGATGTCGAGCTCCTCGAGCATCCGGGTGACCGCGGTGGTCATGGCGGGCACGCCGCCGTCCACCGGTTCGATGGTGCTGACCAGGGCCCGGGGCCGCTTCATTGCCTGAGCCAGCCGAACAGATCGCGGTTGTCGCGGACCCAGCGGATCAGGTGGCGCACGCCGGCATCGACGCTGATCTCCGGTGCCCAACCCAGCTGCTCGGCGGCCTTGGTGACGTCGCAGATGAACACCGGCTGGTCGCCGGGTCGGGACTGGCCGCTGAGGGGCGAGAGCGTGATGGCCAGCTCCTCCTCCAGGAAGCGCAGCAGATCCCGCAGGCACAGGGTGTTGACGGGGCCGCCACCGATGTTGAAGGCCTGGCCGCTGATGCGGTCGCGGCTGTGCCAGGCCGCTTCGTAGGCCCGGGCCAGGTCGCGCACGTCGAGCACGTCCCGGGTCTGCCAGCCGTCGCCGTAGAGGGTGATCGGCCGCTCCAGCAGGGCGGCGATGCTGAACCAGGCCACCCAGCCCTGGTCCTCAATGCCGAACTGGCGGGTGCCGTAGATGCAGGACTGGCGGAACGCGCAGGTGTGCAGGTCGTAGATGCGGGCGTAGTCGATCGTGTACTGGTCGGCGACCCCCTTGGAGCAGCCGTAGGGGGAGTGGAAGTCGAGGGGCTGGCGCTCCGGCACGCCGGAGGGGAGATCGCGGAAGCGATAGCCATGGGGGGTCAACTCGACCGGCACCGATTCCATGCCGCCGTAGACCTTGTTGGTGGAGGCATAGAGCACGAAGCTCTCGGGCGAATGGAGCCGCACAGCCTCCATCACGTTGAACGTCCCGAGGGCGTTGATCTCGAAATCCTCCCGGGGGTTGGTGTAGGAGGTGGTGACCGCCACCTGGGCGGCCAGATGCAGCAGCATCGACGGACGGATCGCGGCCACCACCTCGGCGAGGGCCTCGGCCTGGCGGATGTCGACCCGGTGGAAGGCGATGGCCGGATGCTGATCAAGCAGCCAGCGGAGATTGTCCTCGGTGCCCCGGCGGGAGAGGTTGTCGAGGATCGCCACCTCCCACCCCAGGGAGGCGAAGTGCTGGGCGGCGTTGACGCCGATGAAACCGGCGCCGCCGGTGATCAGGATCGAAGGCATCGAGAAGAGCGGGGCGGGGGAATCGACGGGTGACTCGAAGCGGGCAGACCGGCGGTCAGGGCGGACCTTAATGCAACCTCCAGATCCTGCAGGGTGCTGTGGGCATTCAAGGGGGAGTCGAGAGGCTGCAGCGGTCCTCCAGGAGCATCAGATGGAGCAGCAGTTCGGCATACATGCGTTGCTGGGCGTAGGCCCAGCCGCGCCAGCCCTCCAGCACCCCTCCCTTCCAGACCAGGCAGAACAGCAGAGCCGCGTAGGGGGCCAGGGGGGTGTGTTTCCGCAGCCGATCCGCCAGGGACAGCTGGCTGGAGGGGGTGGTTCGCAGTTTGGCCGCCTCGATCGCCAGGTAGGAGCCCTGGGAGGCCAGCCAGCGCTGCAGGGGCTTGCGGTCGTCGTGGAAGATCGGCTGCCGCAGGCGTCCGACGGGCCCCGTCAGGACGATCCTGTGGCCATGGCCGTCGTTGCGGTAACGGCCCAGGCCACGGCGATAGAGGCTGGTGCGCGGGGGCAGCATGCCGCTGCGCAGGGGCCGACCACCGATGCAGTAGCGGAACGGGATGGCAAAGCCGGCCATCGCGGTGGCGGCCGGATCCCTGATCACCGTCTGGATTTCGGCGGCCAGCGGCGGCGGGATCAGGTAGTCCGCATCCAGGCTCAGCACCCAGGGGGAGGCGATCTGGTCGAGGCCGAAGTTGCACTGGTCGGCGAAGCTGTCGAACGGCCGATGCAGCACCCGCACCGACGGATGGCCGGCGAGGATCGCGAGGGTGCCGTCGCTGCTGCCGCTGTCGATCACCAGGATGGAGTCCAGCCAGCCCAGATGGTCGAGGGTGCGGCCGATGTTGGCCTCTTCGTTGTGGGTCAGGATCAGGGCGGTGAGGAGCGCTGCAGGGGGCTCGGTCAGACTCATGCCTGGGGCTGGGAGTGCTGCTCCAGGAAGATCTGCCGCTGGCGCTGCTGCTCCTGCCACAGGGCCCATTCCTCCTGCTGCTGGGCTATGAGCGTGGGAATGGCCAGGAAGGAGCCCAAGGACAGACTCATCAGGATCAGCACGAAGGGGTCGCCGTAGAGCTGGGCCGCCGAGAAGAACGCCGGGATGTTGGCCAGGGCGAAGGACATGAGCCCCATCAGGAGGGCGGAGGTGGACTGGGGCAGCTGCTTCAGCAGGCGGAAGTTGCGCAGCAGCACCAGGGCCAGCAGCAGGAGGATCACCCCGAGCACCACCATGCCCGGGATGCCCAGTTCCAGGATGAGGCGGCCGCCGCCCCCCTCGGAGACGAAGGCCACGCTCTGGATGGCATCGCGGGCCGCGTTCCTGATCAGGCCGCCCGTGCTGGCGCCGGCACCCACCCCCATGCCGATGCCGTCGGAGATCTCGATGGCCCTGAGGGTGGCGCCGATGCCCTGGGAATCGAAGCGCTCGACCAGGTCCTGCTGGATGGTCAGGGAGCGGTTGGTGTACTCGCCGAAGTTCTCGCCGAGATTCTCCGAGAGGATGAAGGCATAGAGGGGATAGGCGATCCCCGCCACCCCGAGCACGCTGGAGATCACTCTCTCCTTGGAGGCGGGGCTGGCCCGGCGGCTGAAGAGCAGCAGATAGATCGCCACGAACGCCATGATGAGCACCTGGGCCTTTCGCCGGCCGGTGAGGATCGTCAGGAAGGCGAAGGTGGCCGCCAGGAGCAGCAGCGCGAACTGGTTGGTGGGTTTCTGGCTGGCGATGCCCATCGATGCGGCGATGCAGGCCGCCGCCGACAGTTGCCAGGAGGCGATCTCACTGGTGCGCCAGAAGCCGGAGGCCCCCTGGGCGGCGAAGCCGTGGCGGAAGGTGATCAGCAGGCCCTCGCCCACCTCCTGGAGGGTGGGATGGTCGACCCCCTGGAAGCTGAGGAACACGGTGAAGGCCATCACCGTCGAACCGATCAGATAGAGCGTCAGCAGGCGCTTGAGGAACGGTAGAGAGCAGCCCACCTGGAAGCCCACCCAGAGACCGAAGGCCGGGGCCAGGAAGAAGGCGGCCCCGATGGCGGTGAGGCGGATGTCGGAGAAGCGGGCGAAGCTGTTGAGGCTCTGCAGGGCGATCAGGGTGAAGTAGACGGTCACCCAGCCGTCGAACTGGGGCACGGTCCAGAACATGGCCCGCAGATTGAAGCGGCCCGCCCGCTCAAGGAGCACCACGCCGCACAGGGCAAAGCCGATCAGCACGAGGCCGACCATGTAGCCGGGCTGGTCCGGAGTGATCTTGCGCAGGGGATCCTGCACGAAGCCGATCAGCAGGGTGACCATCAGGCCAGCACGCCAGTCGCCGTCGAGCAGCACGGCGGCCAGGGCGCCGAAGAGCACGATCAGCAGCAGGATGGTCATCGGCCGGCGGAGGAGGTCAGCACCTGGCGGTAAGCGTCACGCAGCTGAAGGGCGATCGTGCTCCAGGAAAATTCCATCTGAGCCAGGTTAAGGGCGGACGCCCGCATTGACAGGGACGGCCGCACCAGGGCGGTGGCCAGGGCCTGGGCGAGGGCTTCGGGGTCGCTGCCAGTGACCAGGCCGGCCCCGCAGCGGTCCACATCGGCGGCCACGGCCACCTCCGGGGACAGGATCACCGGGGTGCCGGCGGCAAGCGCCTCCACGGCGGCGATGCCGAAGTTCTCCGCCGCCGACGGCAGCACGTACCAGTCGGCCGCCTGCAGCGCCCGCCACTTGGCCTCCCCCTCCACGAACCCCAGCCAGTGGCAGCGGGCTTCCAGGCCCAGCCGACGACTGCGCTCCTGCAGGTCGGCGACGTACCGCGGCTCGCCGTCGCCGGCGATGGCCAGCTCCCACGAGGCGTCGGGCCGGCGCCGCTGCAGCAGGGCCAGGGCGTCCAGCAGATGCTCCAGACGCTTCTTGGGGTGCAGCCGCGACAGGAACAGGAAGCGGATCGGTGCGGCGCCGTCCCGGCCGCCCGCCGCCGCGGCCGATGGTTCGGGGCCGCACACCCCCAGGGGCAGCACCAGGCTCGGTGGGGCCAGGCCGAGGGCGGCGGCTTCGTCACGCTCGGCGCCGGTGGTGAAGTGCAGGGCGGCCGCCCGCTGCAGGTTGCGCCGTTCGATCAGGCGCAGCATCAGGCGCTTGCGTCCGCGGCTCTGGGCCAGGCTCCAAGGGCTCAGCTGGCCGATGCTGCGCAGGATGTAGGGAATGCCGGCCCAGCGGGCCTGGGCCATGGCACTGGTGGAGGGGTAGGAGAACAGGGCATGGATGTGGAGCAGGTCGTAGTCCTTCAGGTGGCGTGCCAGCCACAGGCTGAGACCGGGACTGATGGCAAACTCCCGCAGGGCGGCGACGGGCGGACTCCAGCGGGGAAAGGCCAGCACCGGCACCCCCTGGTGCTGCTGCCAGCGGCCGGTGACCAGATCGGGGTGCAGCCCGGGGCCATGGTCGTTGGTGGTGAGGATGGCCGCGTCCACCTCCCGGAGCCGCAGGGCCGCCACCATGTCGATCACGGCCCGGCTGGGGCCGCCCCGCAGCGGGCTGATCGAGGGGATGACATGCAGAACCCTCATGGCGCCGGGCGAGCCGCCAGGAAGCCGTCGAAGGCCGCCCCCCAGGCTCCGGCCACCGCCGGGGCGGCATAGGCGGCGATGGCGTCACGGTTGTGGCGATGGCGCTCCCGGAACCAGCCGGCCCGGCGCCGCAGCTGCACCAGGGCATCGAAGATGGCCGCGCTGCTCTCGATGTCGCAGTAGATCCCCTTCTCCAGGTCCTCGACGATCGCCTGCAGCGGGTTGCCCGCCGGCCCGGCCACCAGCACCGGCGTGGGGTGGGGCAGGTATTCGAAGAACTTCGAGGGCAGGTTGTCGGTGTGGCGGGGGCCGATCAGCACCAGCAGGCCATCGGCCGCCTCCGCCAGCTGGTGGGAGCGCTCGTTGCTCACGGCGGCATGGACCTGCACGCCGTGGCGCAGGCGCGGGTCGCTGCGGATGGCCGCCCGGGCCGCTTCATAGAGATAGCCGTAGAGCAGGATCCGCAGCCCACCCTGCTCCTCGGGCCGCCAGCGCCGCACAGCCTCCAGCAGCGGCTCGATCGGCCGCCAGGGGCCCAGGTTGCCGGGGTGAAACAGCGTCAGGGTCGCGCCGGCGGGCGCGGCAGTGGGCGGGGGAGGGGGTGGAGCTTCCCCGGGCTCGAAGCAGTCCGGCAGGAACCGGGCCGGCGTGCCCCCCAGCAGCCCCTGCTCCCGGTAGCGCTCCAGGGTGAGGGGCGAGGCGAACACGGCCCCTGCGGCGGCGGCCAGCACGGCCCGCTGGCGCTCGGGGTGGGCCGGTTGGAAGTGGCCCTTCTCCCGGTGGCCGAAGGGATCGTCGTAGATGGCGATGAAGGGTCTGCCGAGCCGCCCGGCCACCTCCTGGGCCACCTCGAGGACCCGGAAATCCGGGCAGATGCCCGCCACCACATCGCAGGGGAGCCGCGCCGCCGTCTCCAGAGCGGTGGCCCTGAGGCCCTCGAGGGCATGGGCCTGGGGGTCGTGGTCGCCCAGCTGCTCCAGCCGCCGGTGGATCAGCTGGCGCAGGCCGAACCAGAGGTGCAGCGGGGTGCCCGGCCGGCGCCGGTTCTTGCGGATGGCGCAGCGGTGGGAGCGGGACACCCGCCGGCTGTAGTGGCAGAAGCGCTCCTGGTCGGGAAAGGGCTCCGGTGTGACCGCATCGAGCCGGGGGTCGGGGCCGACGACATGGAACTCCCAGCCGGCCGCCGGCAGATGGGGCAGGAGCTTGGCGTAGCGGCGGGCCTGGACGCCGCCGCCCCCTGGCGGCTGGAGGGAGAGGATCAGGGCCCTGGGCATCTCAGGGGCGCTCCAGCAGGGCCAGCCCCGCCAGGATCCCCTCGGCGGCGTTCCGCACACTGAAGCGGCTGTTGACGAGCTCCCGCGCCGTCTCACCCATCCGGGCGGCGGCGGCCGGATCGGCGGCCATCCGCCCCATGGCCGCGGCCATGGCCGCCGGCTGGCCGACGGGGCTCACCAGGCCCGTGCGGCCCTCGAGCACCAGGTCCTCGGCACAGCCCACCTGGTCGCTCACGATCGCCGGCAGACCGCAGGCCATGGCCTCGTTCACCACCAGCCCCCAGGTCTCGCCGTGGTCGGAGGACAGCACCAGGGCATCGGCCACCGCGTAGGCCGAGGGCATGCCCGACTGGTTCAGGAAGCCGGCGAAACTCACCGGCAGGCCGTGCCGGCTGGCCAGGGCCCTGCAGTCCTCCTCCAGGGGGCCGGTGCCCACGATCAGCAGATGCACCGGGGGGGCCAGGGGCTCCATCACCAGCTGCCGCAGCGCTTCGAGCAGGTCGAGGGGGCGTTTCTTGGGCTGGAGCTTGCCGGCGAACAGAAAGCAGAAGGCCTCCCGGGGGATGCCCCAGTCCTGGCGCAGCGCGTCCCGGCGGGGGCGCAGGGCCGCGGCCCGCTCGCCGAAGTAGGCGTTGTCCACGAAGTGGGGCGAGGGCACCAGCCGGCTCTGGGGGACACCGAACTGGCGGTACCAGCGGGCATTGGCCGTGCCTACGGGAAGGCCCACC
Organism: Synechococcus sp. UW140; assembly: GCA_943369315.1. GTDB lineage: Bacteria > Cyanobacteriota > Cyanobacteriia > PCC-6307 > Cyanobiaceae > Cyanobium. The sequence goes on along the minus strand of CALRMW020000003.1, from coordinate 42,537 downwards.
GACACCCCCCGGAACAGGATCCAATAGGTGAGGTTCAGGGGCCAGGGCCTGGGACGGAAGGCATTGGAGTCCATCCGCAGCAGCACCGGCAGGCCCTGCAGCCGGGCGGCGATGAACAGCTGCACCATGCCCAGGAAGTGCCAGCCGGTCAGCAGCAGGGCATCGGGCCGTTGGCGGTTCGGGCCGAACCCCAGTTCCCCCAGGGGCCGGGTCAGCCAGACGCCCCGGTAGCCGGAGGTGATGCCGCGGCCCCGGCCACTGGCGGCGCGGTGCCAGGGGTAGCCCTCCAGCAGCGGCACGTCCCACTCGAAGGAGACGCCGAATCCCAGCCCCTGGGTGCGGGCGTCCGGGAGGGTGAGGTAGAGCACGTCCGTGGCCACGCCGGGGGCGGCGGCGAGGGTCTGGAACAGGGGCGTCTGGTACTGCACCGGGTGGCTGCCGGCGATCAGCAGCCGCCGCCGGCGGGTGGGCAGCAGGGCCGGCCCCTTGCGCTGCAGGCGCAGCGCCCAGAGCAGGCCGCGCCCCTCGGCGATGAGGGTGGGGGGGATCCACCAGGGATGGCGCAGGTGGTGGCGGCTGCGCACCGACGCCAACCATCCACGCAGGCAGGCCGCCAGGGCCGCCGGCAGGGGCTGGGTGCGCAGCTGGAAGTAGTAGCGCCCCACGGCATGGTCAGGTTTGACGGTGGTGAGGTGCTTGCCATAGCTGCGGGTGCCGCCCCGCTCGGCCCGGAGGTGGTGGATCAGGGCACCGGGCACGTACTGGATCGGATGGCCGGCCTGACGCCAGCGAAAGGCGAATTCAGCCTCGAAGCGATAGGCCACCCGCACGAAGTTCTGGTCGAATCCCCCCAGCTCCAGGGCCAGCCGCCGCGGGATCGCCACGTTGCCCCCCATGAATTCCTCCACGGAGCGGGGCCGCAGGCTGTTGAACAGGAACGGCCCCTCCTCCGGGTCGCTCTCGCCCCGGTGCCAGGGCTGCAGCACCCGCCCGGCCAGCATGGCGTCGGGGTCGTCCCCGCCCGCCCGTTCGTGGGCGTTGAGCAGTTCCGCATCCGGCAGGATGTCGTCGTCGAGGAACAGCACCCGCTCGCCGCGGGCCTCCTGCAGGGCCACGTTCATGGCGCCGGTGATCGAGGGGGTCGGCAGCCGCAGCCACCGGATCCGTCCCTCCTTCTGCCAGGCGCCCAGACGGGCCTCGCTGTCAGGGTCGTGGCGGGGCGTCTGGTCGACCACCAGCAGCTCGAACGGGGGTGGATCCAGCGCCAGCAGCGCGGCGACGCTGTCGATCAGCACCTGATCGCGGCCGTAGGTGGGAATCGCGACGCTGAGGGTCATGGCAGGGTGGCCAGCTTGAGCCGGGCCTTGAGGTGCCAGGGGTTGAGGGTGAGGGCCTGGCGCAGGTACTGGCGGGCCAGGTCCGGACGCTCGCGGCTGAGGCAGGCGCCGATGAAGTAGGCCCCATCAGCCTGCCGGCGGGGTTGGGCCCGCAAGCCGCGGCAGCGCTCGCTCAGGGCCTCGGCCTCCTCCAGGACGGGCGCCTCCGGCTGCCCGCCGCGGCGGGCCTGGGTGGCCGCCACGATCAGGGCATGGAACGCCTCCTGCTCCCGGCGCCGGGAGCCGCTGATCGATCCGGGGGAGAGGGTGGCCTCGTAGAGCACCTCCGGCACCACCAGGTGGCTGCCGAGCTCCACCATGCGGCTCCAGAGATCGATGTCCTGGGCGAAATAGAACATCGGCCGATAGCCTCCAGCACGCTCGTAGGCGCTGCGCCGCATCATCACCGAGCCGTGGATGGCCGGACCGGTCAGCCCATCGGCCAGCTCCCCGGGCTCCGGAGCGTTCACCCGCACGGTCGCCCCTTCCGGCACCACCAGCCGCACATGGGTGGAGCAGAGGCTGGCTTCCGGGTTCTCCTCCAGGCAGCGCACCTGCCGCAGCAGCCGCCCCGGCAGGGAGATGTCGCCGGCGTCCTGGCGGGCGATGAAGGGGCCGCGGGCCACCTGGCAGCCTTCGATCAGCGAGCGGGTCAGGCCCCGGCCCGGCCGCTCCAGCACCCGCAGCCGCGGGTCGGCGGCGGCCCGCGCCGCGAGGAGGGCGCCGGTGTCGTCGCTGGAGCCGTCGTTGACGACCACCACCTCCAGGCTCACCCCCTGCTGGCTGGCGAGGGAATCGAGGCCGGCGGCGAGGCTGGCCGCGCCGTTGCGAACCCCCATCACCACCGACACCAGCGGGGCCGTGCCGGATTCGTGCTCCACAGGCTCGTGCATCACCTCAGGTCATGTTCCCCCCTGGGCGGGGTCCTGGCTGCAGCCGTGTTCGGACTCCCATGCTCAGCCGGGCCATCCGCCCCCAGCCCAGGGCCGGGGCCAGCCACCCGTAGAGCAGGAACTCCAGCTGCCGTCGCGGCCGCCGGGCTCCATGGCGCCGGGCCAGCTGGAACAGTCGGCGGGAGGCGTGCTCGGCGCCGGCGGCGCCGCACTGGCGGCTGAGCAGGAAGGCGGAGCGGCAGAAGCGGGCCATCTCGGGGCCGTCGGGGTCGACGCCGGCGGCCAGGGCGCTGCGCAGCAGGGAGTCCTGGGCCCGGGCCCGGTCCGCCAGCTTGCGGGGGTCGAGGTGGCCCCGGTCGCTGAGGTGGTCGTCGCCCATGTGGATCCGCCGCACCGACACCGGCACCGGCACCCACACCAGGGGCGTTCCGGTCGCACCGGCCCGGCCGTCGTACTCCCAGTCCTCCTCGTTGATCCAGGGCTGCCAGGGGCCGATGCGGTCGAGCAGCTCGCGCCGGTAGAGGGGACAGCTGGTGGTCCACCAGCGCTCCAGCAGCAGCCGGGGGAACAGCCGCTCCAGGGTCTGGCCGGTGGCCCGCATCGGGCCGCGCCGTTCGACGGGCCGCCGGGAATGGTCCTCCTCCAGGCTGGGGCCGTAGGCGATCCCGGCCCCTGGAGAGCGCTGTAGGGCCCCCACCTGGGCGCTGAACTTGCCGGGCAGCAGCAGGTCGTCGCTGTCGAGGTACTGGACGAATTCGCCGCGGCTGTGGTCCAGGCCCCGCTGGCGGGCGGCGCCGGGACCGCCGTTGGGCTGGTGGATCACCCGGATGATCGGTGGATGGGCGGCGGCCAGGCCGTCGGCCACGGCGGCGGTGTCGTCGCTGGAGCCGTCGTCGACGATGACGATCTCGATCGGCCGGTGGTCCTGCTCCAGCACGCTGGCCACCGCTTCGCGCAGCAGGGCGGCGCGGTTGTGCACCGGGATGATCGTGCTGACCAGGCCGGGCACCGGGGCGGGCCGCAGGGCGGCGATCCGCTCGAGGGCGGGCCGCCGCATCACGGCCCGGGCCCGCTCCAGGTTGGGGTTGTCCCGCTGGTGCTTGAGGGGCTGGCCGCGGTGCCAGAGGTGGACGATCGGCTCGTAGCCCCAGATCCAGGTGGGCCGGGTGAGGCAGCGGTCCCAGAACTCGTTGTCCTCGCCCCCCCAGCCGACGAAGCCCTCATCCATGCCGCCGATGGCGGCATAGGCCTCGGCGGTGATGGCCATCGAACCGCCGGCCTCCAGGTTCTGCACGATCGCCTCCGCCGGCCGCGCGTCGTAGGCGCCGGAGCCGGCCAGCACCGCCGCGCTGTGGGCCTCATCGAGGTAGAAGACGAACCGCTTCGGGTTCACCACCGCGTAGCCGCGGGCGACCCGCTCCAGCAGGCGGCGGGCGTAGCCGGTGGGCACGAGCATGTCGTTGTCGTGCAGCAGCAGCACCGGGGCGCGGGCCTCGCGGGCGCCGAGGTTGAAGGTGTGGGAGCGGTTGTAGGGGGCGGCGGGGTCCGGCAGGGGCCCATGGATGTGGCGCACCCAGGGGGGCAGTCGGTCGGCGATGCGGGGCTCGCTGTCCTGCTCGATCACCAGGCATTCGAGCCGCACGTCCTCCTGGGCGGCGAGGGATTCGAGGGTGGCCAGCAGCAGGGGCAGCCGCTCGGTGCCCCGGTGGCCGATCAGCACGCTCAGCTCCAGCGGCCCATCGGCCCAGCCGGGGGTGGTGCGGCGCCGGATCGGCGCCTTCGCCAGGCAGCGGCGCAGCAGACGTCGGCCCAGCTCCGGCTGGATGGCCGGCGCGTGCAGGCGGGAGGTGTAGCGCCACAGGCAGGCCTGGCCGAGGCCATCGGGGGCGGCCTGCAGCCGTTCGCGGCGGTTGGCGATCCGGAGCTGGGCCGGTGCCGGACGGCGCAGCAGCCACTCGTAGCGGAGCCGGTCCATCAGCCATACCCCCAGCCGTTCCCGCCGGGTGGGCCCCTCCGCTTCAGCCATGGGACGCACCGGGGTCGTCGAGGCGGGCCGCCTCCGTCAGCAGATCCTCCAGCAGGTCCTCCAACAGGTCCTCGGCCGCTCCCCCGGCGCCTGCGGCACCGCCGGCTCGTTCGCCGCCCGAATGGGGCCACTCGCTGCCGGCGCTGCCGTGGCGGAAGCGCAGCCCCAGCCGCCGCCGCAGCCCCTCGCCCCGCCGGCGGCCCAGCCAGCGGTCCAGCCGTCCGGCGGGGGCCGGCGCCGGCTCGGAGAGGGCCTCCGGCAGGGGGGGCAGTTCCATCACCTGGTCGAGTGCCCGCCGCCAGGCGGCCAGGGAGGCCGCCTCGCTGTAGCGCCCCGCCACCAGGGCGTGACCGGCCCTGGACAGCCGCTCCAGCAGGGCCGGGTCCCGCAGCCGCGCCAGTTCGCCGGCCGCGGCCTCCGTATCCCCGCAGGGGAACAGCAGGGCCGTGGCGTCATGCACCAGGGCCCCCTCCAGGCCCGCTCCCACGTAGCGGCTGCTCACCACCGCCATGCCGCTGGCCATGGCCTGCCAGGCCACGATCGGGCCCGTCTCCCAGGAGGAGGTGATCACCAGGGCATGGTGATGGCCGTAGATCTCCGCCGCCAGCCGGCCCTGGTCGACATGGCCGACCATCCGCACGCGGCCGCGCTCGATCCAGGGGGCCAGGGAGGACTCCAGGGCCGGACGCTCCCTGCCGTCACCGGCGATGCTGAGCTGGACGTCGAGGCCCCGGGCCTGCAGCGCCTCCAGCAACGGCGGCAGATCGTGGACCCGCTTCTGGGGCTGCTCCAGCCGCCCCACCCAGGCCAGCCGCAGGCTGGCGGCCGGATCGCCGCCGGGGGGCCGCCAGGCCGGCACCGGCACGCCGTAGGGGGCGTAGAGCACCCGACTCGGATCCATCCCGCTCCGCCCGCTCGCCAACCGGCAGGCCAGGCGGTTGGTGGCGATCACCGCGTCGATGCCGGCGCCGTGAACGCGCAGGTCACCGAAGTAGTCCGCCTGCAGCGCATGCAGGGTCATCACCACTCGGCCGTGGAACCGACCCTGGCGCCGGGCCCGCAGGGCCGCGGGGTAGAGGTCGACCAGGTTGACGCCGAGCACCAGGTCCGGGTCGAGCCGTCCGAGCAGGCTGGCGATGGCGCGGATCCTGCCTTCGGCGCTGCCGCTGGGGTTGGCGATCGGCTCGGCCGCCAGGGCCGGATAGGCCCGGGCGTAGGGGCCATGGCGGTGATGGTCCCCGTCGGGCACCGCCACGGTCACCTCCAGCCCTCCCTCCCGCAGGCCCGGCACCAGGTTCGCCAGCCAGTCCTGGACACCGCCGAGCAGGTAGGCGGAAGGGGCGAGCACCAGCACCCTCATGGCGTCCGATCCAGGTGCACGACCCCCGGGCCGGCCGTGTTCAGGGGAGGCACGGGCAGGTGCGGCAGGGGAGCGACGGGCCGGACGTGGTGGCCGAGCTGGCGGATGTAGGTCCCCTCCGGCTCCGGGCAGCGTTCCCACTTGCGGACGAACACCTCCTGGTTGGCGGAGGTGTACTTGCCCCAGACGCGCTCCGACTGGCCGTCGAAGGAGGTGGTGGCGGGCTGGTCGTTCGCATGGTGCAGATAGGGACAGGCCACACCCCCGATCCGCACCCCCGCGAGGGACGCCCGGGCGGTGTAGTCCATGTCCTCGAAGCCGATGCCGCTGAAGCTCTGGTCGAAGGCGCCGATCCGCTCCCAGCAGCGGCGGGCGATGGCGAAGTGGGACCAGGTGTTGTTCAGCAGGCTGAGGTCCACCGACTCCCAGGCCATGGCCTCGGCCCAGCGCCGCAGGTAGGGGTCGATGCGCAGATCGTCGTTGAGCACCAGGGTGGTGGCGGTGGGGCTGGCCTGGAGCAGCTCGTTCCACATCTGGCAGAGCCCCACCACCCGCTCATGCAGCAGGAAGCGGCGATGGGGCGGTTCCCCGCTGGCCAGCTCGCGGCACAGCCGCTCCAGGTAGCGGCTCTGGCAGGCCGCATCGCCGTGGCCGTTGACGGCCACCAGGATCGGTACCTCGGGAAAGCTGCGCCGCAGGGAGAGATAGAGGGGACGGAAGTAGGTCTCGTAACGGGCCTCGAAGGTGGTGATCGCAAAGGTGAAGCGATCCCCGAGGGGCCGCCGCGGCGGCAGCAGGACCCTGGGGATGCGGCGGCGACTGCCGTGTACCACGGCCCGGGCGGCAAGGTAGAGGCGCAGGTTGAGGGAGGAGCGGTTCATGGCGGCGGTTGTGGGTCGTCCCTCAGGGGCGCCCCAGGGCGCCGATCGCCTCCACCAGGGCGCGGTAGCGCTCCCGGGGGCGGATGTGGTCGCGGAAGCAGCGGGCACAGTCCTCCCGCCGGGCCTCCAGGTCGGCCCCCAGGTGATGGGCCGCCGCCAGGAAACCGGCGCCATCGTCCACCATCACGCCGCAGCCGAAGTCCTCGACGAACTGGAAGCTGGCCTGTCGGCTGCAGATCACCGGCACCCCCATGGCCAGGTACATGCACAGCCGGTTCGAGCTGACGCCCATGGCCTGGAACTGGGGCGCCGGATTGGTGTAGACGGCCAGGCCGATGTCGTAGCCCACGGCCGATCGCCAGGCCTCCTGCCAGGACAGCCGGCCGGTCTCGATGTGGAGCCGGCCCCCCAGGCTCAGGCGCCGCAGCAGGTAGAGGGCCAGGGGATCCACCCCCAGGGGCTGGACCACGGCGCAGAGAGCCGGATCCTCGTGCAGGGCGTCGAGCAGCCAGTCAGCGCCGGCGGTGAGGTTGAAGCCCCCGGAGATGGCCAGGGTGAGGGCGTCCGGCGCCAGGCCCCAGCGCTGGCGCAGCTCCCGGCGCAGGAGTGGATCCCGCTCCGGCGGGTTGCGGAAGCAGCCCGGATAGACCAGCACCGGCTGGGCCGGCGGCAGGCCGGCGTAGTCGCGCACCAGATCCACCCGGTGGGTGTCGTTGACGATGGTGAACCGCGCCCGCCGGTAGGCCTGCAGGCAGAGCCGCTTCCAGCGTTCCGAACGGGGGCCCCGGTAGCTGCCGGCGCGGATCTCGTCCCCCAGGACGAAGGAGGGACGACGGTGCAGGCGGGCCAGCACACCCACCACGGCGATCGGATCCTCGGTGGTGCCCGAGAAGCAGGCGTAGCGGCTCCAGCGGGGGCGCCAGGCCTGGCTGAGCAGCCAGCGCATCGAGTAGGCCACCGGATGGGTGCTGACCCGTTCGCCGTAGGGGGCGGTGCTGCCGCAGGGCCCGGGGGCGAAGACGTGGACGTCGTAGCCGTTCTCCAGCAGGGCGGAGATGATCGCCTCGTTGGGGGGCGAGTGCAGCAGCTCCGGCACCAGCAGGAAGTGGGCGGCGATCGGCCGTGGCGACGAGGGACCGGTCATGCAGGAAACGATGGGCTAGAGCGCTCTGGGGGTGCGGGTGGTGCTGAGGTCGGTGGGCAGCTCCAGCCTGCCGGCGCTGTAGTCCTCCAGCAGCCGGTGGGTGTAGGAGCGGATGAAGTCCACCGGGAAATCCTTGCGCGAGGGGTTCGGCGCGGTCTCGCTCTTCTCCCGGGCGGCGATGCGGTCGTACCAGTTGTGGTAGTGGGTGATTGTGCCGCCGAGCCCGTAGAAGTTGCCGAGCCCGTAGCGCAGGTAGGCCAGCTCGTCGCTCCAGATCGCCGGTGTGGAGGCCGGTGTGAACAACGGCTCGCTGGCCCGGTTGGACACATAGACGTCCATGGGCACCCAGGTGAGCCGGCGCCGCTTCAGCTCCATGGGCAGGTGGTGGGTGATGTGGGGGCCCTGGAAGTCGACCTCGTAGCGGGGCCGTGGGAACCGCCCCTTGCGCCGCCAGTGGAGGCGCCGGCAGCGGCGGAACCGCTGGGTGTGCATCAGCAGGAAGGAGCTCTCCGGCATGCCGGTACCGAAGGGGCGGGTGAGCGGTCCGCAGCCGATGTCCTGCGGTGACACCAGCGCCACCCCTTCCACCAGCCGGGAGCGGCACAGCTCGAACCAGTCCGGTGCCAGCAGGATCACGTCCGCATGCAGCAGCAGGGTGTAGGGGGAGCGCGATCGGTTCAGCAGGGCATTGAGCGCCTCCGGTTGGCTGCAGCGGCGCTGCACCACCTCGGCCCCCCTCTCGCTGGCGATCGCCACCGAACGGTCGGTGGAGCCGTTGTCCAGCACGCAGACGTGCGTCTCCAGGCCCCGGGTGGTGGTCTGGAGCGCCTCCAGACAGTGGGGCAGGAACAGTTCGCTGTTCCAGCTGGTGATGCCGATGAAGAGTTCTGGTGCGGTCATGGTCGGTGGAGGAGCCGCAGGCGCCGCAGCAGCCGTACCGGCAGCTGACGTTCCAGAGCCGAGAGCCGCTCGCCGAGGGCGGATTTCTCCTTCAGCAGGCGCTGCACCAGCCGCTCCAGCGATGCGCTGGCCCCGTAGCGGGCGTAGATGGTGGCCAGTTCGGACGGAAAGCGTTCCATCTGGCGACGGGTCTTCACGGTGGGGTAGTAGCGCATGGCCCCCAGTTTCTCCTGAGTGATGATGCCGGAGCAGCGCAGCGAGAAGCGCCACCAGAGCTCGTAGTCCATCAGCAGGCTGAGGGACTCGTCCACCTGCCCTCCGGCCTCCTGCCAGAGGGAGGCGCTCCAGAAGCAGCTCTGCTGCAGCAGGAAGCAGCCGTTCTCGATCGCCAGCATGGTCTCCTCGGATCCCTCCCGGGCCGGCACATGGCGCAGGAAGTGCTGGTCGGCGCTGATGATGTCGCCGCTGCCGATCACCCAGCGGCCGCCGGGCTGGGCGGCAAAGCAGGCCAGGACGGTGTCGAAGGCACCGGGCAGGTAGAAGTCGTCGGAGTTGAGCCAGGCCAGGATCGTGCCGCTGGCCCGGCGGAAGCCCTTGTTGATGGCGTCCGACTGGCCCCGGTCGGGCTCGCTGATCAGCACCGAGATCCAGGGGCGGTAGCGCTCCAGCACTGTCGGGGTGTCGTCGGTGCTGCCGCCGTCCACGACGATGATCTCGACGTTGTCGTAGCCCTGCCAGAGGATCGAGAGCAGGGTGTCTTCGATGAAGGCCCCCTGGTTGAGGGTGGGGATGACGATGGAGAAGAGCGGCCGCTCCGGGTCGTTGTGGAAGCGGTCGGGCACGGAAATCGCCGCGGCTCCGGACCAGCCGTAGAGCGGACGGGTTTCGGGCAGGGGCACCTCAGCCATGGTGGGGTCCGGCCGCGACGGCCCGTTCCATGCAGGCCAGCAGACGGGGCGCCACGTCGTCGATGCCGGACTCTCGCCACACCCTGGCCCGGCTGCGTTCCCCCAGGCGGCGCCGGCTGTCCGGGTCGTTGCTGAGCCGGTGCAGGGCGACGGCGAAGGCCTTCAGATCGAGGTAGGGGACGGCCAGCCCGCAGCCGTCGGCCACGAAGTCGGCGATGCCGCCCCCGCCTTCGAAGCAGATGGTGGGGACGGCCGAGGCGGCGGCCTCGAGGGCCACCAGGGGATAGGGGTCCTCCCGTGACAGCAGGCCATGGACGGCGAAGCGACCGATGACGCCGATGGCGGAGGGCATCGGTGGCAGCAGCAGGACCCGGTGCTCGAGCCCCAGCAACTGCAGATCGCGCCGGGCCACAATCACGTCCTCCTGCCGGGGGGAGGCCCCGAGCCAGACCGCCAGGAAGGGCTGGCCAGCGAAGACCCGCTCACATTCCTTCACCAGCAGGGGGAAGAGGTCGAAACCCTTGCGGGTGATCGCCTGGCCCGCGAAGCCGAACACGAAGGTGCCCGCCGCCAGGGCCGCCTCCAGGGGCTCCAGAGCGGGCTCCCCCGGCAGCGGCTCCGGGGCGGGCTGGCCCTGCCCGGGGGCGGAGAAGGGCAGGAAGCCCGGAATCACGGTGCAGCGCTGCAGGGGCAGTCCGTGATGGGTGTGCAGGGATTGCCTCACCCCCTCGGCGCAGGCCACCACGACGCTGGAGATGGACAGCTGGAGGGCCACGGCCTCCGGGCTGCTCATGGTGGCCAGGGTGGTCTCGAGTTCATGGACATGGCTGAGGCAGGCCGGCCGGGCCGGATCGGCGCCCAGACCCCTGAGGTGCTGGCCCAGCACCAGGGTGTTGAGGTAGATCAGATCGGGCCTGTGGCGCTGCACCGCCGCCTCCAGCAGCTCGGCGGGACTGCCCGCCCTTCCCCGCCCCAGCCGGGCGGCAACGCGCTCGCGCAGGGGCTGGAAGAGTGGCCGGCTCCAGGCCTCGGTGGGGGCCAGGGCCTCGAAATCGGGGCGCAGGGGACCATCGCTGAGCAGCACCACCGCCGGCTCGATGCCGCGCTTCTGCGCCATCAGCCAGCGCAGCAGCCAGAGCAGCAGCAGCGGGGCACCACTGCGGGTGGCCATGTGGGAGACGAACAGCACCCTCATGGGGCGATCACCTGCTTCCAGACGATCAGGGTGAGCAGGAAGGCCAGGGTCCTGGTCCGGTCGCTGCCGTTGCGGTGGGCCTCCAGGATCCGCCCGATCAGCTCGGGATCCACCAGATCGTCGATCCGTCCGGCGTGTTCGAGCAGGAAGGCATGCATCCGCGGGTCGCGGTACCAATCGGCGCTGAGGTCGTAGCTCACGTAGCGGGCCCGCCGCATGGGCGGCGTCCAGTAGAGGGGAGGGGCCTTGGGGAGCATGCGGCGCCGGTCGAAGCCGTTCTCCTCCGGAAACGTCAGCAGCTCGGGGCAGTTGCGGGCGATGGCATGGCGGTGCCAGTTGGAGCCCAGCTTCCAGCCATCGGGCAGGTTCCAGATCGCCTCGATCCAGCGGCGGTCGTGGAACGGGGAGCGCCAGGCACTGGAGGCCCGGTACATGCGGATGCCGTTGGCGTAGAAGTTGGGCACCCGCTGCTCGAAGTAGTAGCGGGTGAGGCCTTTCAGGAACCCACCCCGGCAGAAGCCCGCCAGGCGAGCGGCCCGCCGGTCGCGGCCCTCGGCCACCAGTTCGGCGGCCAGCGGCGGCGCCAGCTGGTGCAGCTCCTCGGGGGAGAAACTGGGGTGCCGGTTCAGTTTCATCCTCCAGAACCGGCCCAGGGCGACGTCGGGGGCCAGGGAGGCGAAGCGGCCCAGCCAGCCGCGGTCGAAGTAGTAGGAACGGGCGAATTCCCCCAGGGTGCCGACGAAGAACGTGGCCTCGGCGGGGATCGCCGCCTTCAGGGGATAGAGGAAGGTGTGCCAGTGCCAGGCGGTCTTGGTGCCGTTGGTGAGGCTGGAGATGGTGGTCGCGTGGGTGAAGACGTCGTCGAGCTCCAGGCTGATCAGCTGGTGGGGCAGATCGAAGCGCTGGGCCATGCGGCGGGCCACCTGGACGTCCGTCGCCTCCTCCCGCCCCATCGTGATCAGATGGGGACGCAGGCCCTGGCGCAGCATCGACGCCAGGATCACCCGCGAATCGAACCCCCCCGACAGGGACAGATAGGGGTTGTCCCCGGCCAGCCGCAGGACCGCGTCGTTGAGAGCGTCGACGGCGGCGTCGGGGTCGGCGGGGGCCGGTGGGATGTTGTCGAGGACCGCGACGGAGTGGAGGGAGACCCTTCCCTCGGTGAAGTGGAGGATGCTGCCGGGGGGCACCCGGCGGATCGCCGGGTGGAGGGTCTGGTTGTCGGTCAGGTTCTCCAGCTGGCAGAGATCGCCGAGGGCCTGCCAGTTCCAGCGCCAGGCCAGGCCGCTGCGGCGCAGGATCTCGGCCACCCGGTCGCCGTGGAAGAGGCGGCCGTCGTGCTCAAGGACGTAGTAATGGGTGGCCCCCACCGGCGAGGTGACCACCGTCACGTCCCCGGCGTCGGTCTCGATCACCAGCGCATACTCCCCCTGGGTCTCGGCCAGGGCGCGGCTTCCCTGGCGCAGGAAGCGTCCGAGAAGATCGCCCTCGGTGCTGTCGGCATAGCCGATGCAGGTGAGCCGGTGGTCGCCGATCTGGATGGTCATCGGTGGCGCGGAACCAGCCCGCCCAGCACCTTCCTGCCAGTCCGTTTGACCCGGACGTGCAGTCGTCCGCGCTGTTCATCCAGGGTGGTGCCCGGGGTGTCTTCCAGATGCCACTGGTGCCAGGGGTGGATGCGGCGTTGGTACGAGGGCTTGACCCGCTCGGGATGGGTGGGGGTGATGGTCTCGACGAGGGGGAATCCCTTTACCGCTGGCTCATGGAGATCCAGCAGGGAGACCGAAGGAATCAACCCACCAACAGAGGCATGCCGTCTGGTGATCTCCGTGGCTTCAATGTCCACAGAAAAAAAAGAGGCGTTGGAGGTTTGGACTGGATGGGAGAGCTGAAGGATGTTCAGCATCACGGCACGATGCCTGACGTGGTTTTTGTCGATCCTGCAGGCAATGATCATGGTGAGGTCTCGTGGTCCTGCAGGGTCGGCCCGGGGTTTGGGAAATGATCAGACGGAGGCTGCCGAGAGGGGCGTCTGATGGGGGTGTTTGGATTGGTCACTCCAGAGTCTGGCGTAGAGACCCTCCTGGGCCAGCAGATCATGGTGGCGGCCCCGCTCCACGATTCTTCCTTCGGAAAGCACACAGATCACGTCGGCATTGACGATCGTACTGAGACGGTGGGCGATCACCAGAACGGTGTGCTGGCGCTCGAACTGTTCGATCGCCTGTTGCACCAGCCGTTCGCTCTGGCTGTCGAGGGCGCTGGTGGCCTCATCCAGGATGAGCAGCTCAGGTCTGCGCAGAATCGCCCTGGCCAGGGAGATTCTCTGACGTTGCCCACCACTGAGCCGGTAGCCCCGTTCTCCGATCTTGGTGTCGTAGCCCTCGGGGAGGTCCGCGATGAAACGAGTGGCCTGGGCCTTGGCGGCCGCGGCCATGATGTCTTCGATGGTGGCGTCCTCGACGCCGAAGCCGATGTTGCTGGCGATGCTGGCATTGAAAAGGAAGGTGTCCTGGCTGACGACCCCCAGCCGCTTCTGCCAGCTGGCCAGATTGATCGTCCGGAGATCGGTGCCGTCGATGAGGATTCTGCCGCCGGTCGGCTCGTAGAGGCCCACCAGCAGATCGGCGATGGAGCTCTTGCCGGCTCCGCTGGAGCCGACCAGGGCCACGGTCTGGCCGCGGCCGATGCTGAGATGGATGGAGGAGAGCGCCTCGGGCAGATCGGGGCTGTAGCGGAGTGAGACATCATCCAGCCGGATTCCCTCACGCAGGGTGGTGAACGGCACGCCGCCGGTGCGGATGAATTCCTTGTCGTCATCGCGCAGGATCTGGTTGAGCCTCTCAACATTGGCGCTGTTGGAGGCATAGCTCGTAGCCAGGGCCGTCAGGGCGGCGACACGCTGGTTGAGTCTCTGGAGGGCGATGATGAAGGTCACCAGGCTCGGCAGGACGCCGCTGCTGCGGTCCTTGAAGACCAGCAGACTGAGCGCCGCGATCAGGGCGATCGAGATGATCGGCAGCATGTTGGAAATCGGCTGCACGACGTTTGACAGCTTGCTCTGCCGGATCACCAGCCGTTTGCTTTCCCTGAGCAAGGCTTTCAGTTTCATCCTGGAACTTTCCAGCTGGCCTGTGCTGTGGAGCAGTCGCAGGCCCTGGATCTGTTCGTTTTGATGGCTGGACAGCTCAACGGCCACTTTCTGCTGCTGCCGTGAATTTCTGCGGATTCGCGGCAGCAGTACCTTCTGGACCATCTGCATCACGGCGGCCATGGCGATGGCCACCATCAGAAGCCATGGGGAGAGGGCCACCAGGATGGCCAGATAGATGATCAGCTGCAGGCTGTTCATCAACAGCCCGTTGGCCATGTTTATCTCCTTTTGAACGGTGCCGCCGCCGGAGCTGACATAGTTCAGCAGGTCGCCGACCCGGTACCGGCTGGCACAGCCGAAGGTCAGGGAGAGGACCCGATCGTTCAGTTTGCCGGTGATCTCGGTGCCCATCCGGGCCCCCATCACGGCGGTGCTGATGCTGTTGACGTAACTGGTCGCGGCCATCAGACCCTGCAGAGCCACGGCGGTGGCCAGGAGCAGCATGAAGATGCCGTCGCGGCCGCCGCGGGTGCTGAGGGCACTGTTCAGCCATTCATGCAGCCAGGGAAGCTGCTTCAGGGATCCGAGGACGGCAATCTTGCTCCAGTCACTGTTCTCGGGGGCACTGATCAGACTGACCGAAAGAAAGATGATCCCGAGCGTGGCGCCCTCACTCAGGCTGGCGACCAGGCCGGTGGAGAAGTTGAGGACCAGAAGCTTCCAGTACTTCTTCGCCGAATGCCGGATCAGACGTGCCGCGGGTCTCTGGTCGGTGAGAGGGGCAAGCAGGGGGCTGGGGAATCGTCTGGCGATGCGATGGAGAAGCGGCATCAACGGCGAGGCGGAAAGGGAGCTGGAATCGGAGGCTGGGGAATCAGGGCTTTGGCGGTGTGCCGATTCCGGTCGGGGAATCTGCTCCGGGTCACACGGCGGGCGCTCGGATCTGAGGCTTGCATCAGCCCGGCGGACCAGGGGATCGGGATGGCAACGATCTGGAACGCCAATGGCTCAAATCTAGGCCGCCAACGGAGTCCTGCACGACGTTGGGCTGGTTCTACGATCAAGCTTCGCGCAGGTCTCCACGTCGTTTGGGTCGCTGTCCACCGGCCCTGGAGCTCGCTTCACCCACGCTCTTCGCCCACGCTCTTCGCCCCTGGTTCCCCGGACTGATCAGGCTGCGCAGCCGCACCTGTCAGCCAAGCCCCCTGCCTCACCGCTTCCGCCATGGCTTCCTCTCCGCCACGGCCGCCGCTCCCCCGCCCGCCGGTCGGGGCTCGACCCTCCGGAGGATCCCGGCGGCGCGGATGGTGCCGCCGGCTGGCCGTAGCGCTGGCGCTGCTGCTGCCCCTGGCCCTCGCGGCCAGCGGCAGCCCATGGGGAGACAGACGCGCCACCGGCGCCGGGTCGCCCTCCCGCGGCCCCCTCGACCATCGCCATCTGGCGATCGTCATCAATGCCGCCGATCCCCTCAGCGAGACCATCGGCCGGCTGTACCAGGCGGCCCGGCTGATCCCCCCGGCGCACGTGATCCGGGTGCGCTTTCCGCCCGGGGAAGCGTCGCTCGACCCAGGCCTGTTCCGCCGCATCAAGGCCAGCGTCGACCGGCAGACCCCGGCCCATGTCCAGGTCTATGCCCTGGCCTGGGCGGCCCCGTATCGGGTCGGCTGCCAGTCGATCACCAGCGCCTTCAGCCTCGGCCTGGATCCCCGCTTCTGCGCCCGCGGTTGCCGCACCACCGCCCTGAGCCCCCTGTTCGCCCGCGGTGACGTGCGCCGGCCCTGGGACCAGCTGCGGGTCCGGCCCAGCATGATGCTGGCGGCCACCAGCGCGGCGGTGGCAAGGCGCCTGATCCAGCAGGGCGTGGCCTCGGACGGGACCGCACCGCCGGGGACGGCCTACCTGCTGAGCACCAGCGATGCCAGGCGCAACCGACGGGCCGCCAGCTACGACCGGGTCATGGCGGCCATCGGCTCCCGCCTGCGGGTGCAGATCATCGAGAGCGACACCCTGGTGGGAGCCCAGGACGTGATGGCCTACATCACGGGGCTGGCCTTCCCCGTGGGCCTGCGCACCAACCGCTTTCGGCCCGGTGCCGTCGCCGATCACCTGACCTCCCTGGGAGGTCAGCTGACCGACAGCCCGCAGATGAGTGCGCTCCGCTGGCTCGAGGCCGGCGCCACCGGCAGTTACGGCACCGTGGTGGAACCGTGCAACTTCACGGCCAAGTTTCCCGATCCCGGCCTGCTGCTCACCTACTACCTCCGTGGCGACACCCTGATCGAGAGCTACTGGCGCAGCGTGGCCATGCCCGGACAGGGGGTGTTCATCGGCGAGCCCCTGGCCAGACCCTGGCCGGTGGACGGGGGACTCAGCCCTGGTGACGCCGCTGGTGCCAGGCCCAGGCGTGCTCGATGATCGTTTCCAGCTCCGGGAAGCGGGGTCGCCAGCCGAGTTCCTGGTGGGCCCGGGTGGCCCCGGCCACCAGCTGGGGAGGGTCACCGTACCGGCGTTTGGCCACATGGGCCAGCAGGCCACGGCCGGTGACGGCCTTGGCCGTCTCGATCACCTGCTGGACCGAGTAGCCAGTGCCGTTGCCGAGGTTGTAGATCAGCGGTCGGCGCTCGGTCTCCTCCCGTTCCCGCAGCCGCAGCAGCCGCTCCAGACCCAGGACGTGGGCGTCGGCCAGGTCGGCCACGTGGATGTAATCGCGGATGCAGGTGCCGTCCGGGGTGGGGTAGTCGTCGCCGAAGATCTGCAGGTAGGGCTCCCGGCCGCTCATGGTGTCGAGCACCCTCGGGATCAGATGGGTCTCCGGATTGTGATCCTCCCCCAGGTCGCCGTCGGGGTCGGCACCGGCGGCATTGAAGTAGCGGAAGATCACGCTGGGCAGGCCGTAGGCCGCCGCGAAGTCGGTGAGCAACTGCTCCACCATCCACTTGCTGCGGCCGTAGGGATTGATCGGGGCCTGGGGGTGGTCCTCGGTGATCGGCACCTGCTGGGGAATGCCGTAGGTGGCGCAGGTGGAGGAGAACACGATCGGCAACGGCCGCTCGGTGGCCACCAGGGCCTCGAGCAGGGTGAGGGTGTCGCCCAGGTTGTTTCGGTAATACTTGGCCGGATCGGTCACCGACTCACCCACATAGGCGTAGGCGGCGAAGTGAAGCACCGCCTCGATCGGCTTGCCCTCCAGGGAGGTGCCGTCAAGGGCGGGATGGCGGCCGCGCAGCAGGGGTTCGAGCACCTCACGGTCGCCCACCTGCCCCAGCACCAGCGGCACCTTCAGGGTCTTCTCGACGATGTCGGCATGGCCGTAGACCAGGTTGTCGAGCACCACGGGCTGGTGCCCCGCCCTGGTCAGGGCCCTGACGGCATGGCTGCCGATGTAGCCGGCGCCCCCGGTGACGAGGATCCTCACAGCCGCACCTCGGCGCCGCTGGCCCGCTCGCTGACGAACTCCGATACGGTGCGTCGGAGTCCGTCCGGCAGGGGAATCGTCGCCCGCCAGCCCAGGGCGGCCAGACGGCCCACATCCAGGAGCTTGCGGGGTGTGCCGTCCGGCTTGGAGGTGTCCCAGGCGATCCGTCCGCGGAACCCGACCGCCTCGGCCACCATGGTGGCCAGGTCCTTGATGCTCACGTCCGTTCCCGTTCCCACGTTGATGTGCTGGAGCTCCTCCGCGCCCGGCTGCCAGTGGCGCAGGCAGAACAGGGCCGCATCCGCCAGATCGTCGACATGGAGGAACTCCCGCCGCGGGCTGCCGCTGCCCCAGCAGACCACCTCCTCGGCGCCGGTCTCCCGGGCCTCCTGGAAGCGGCGGATCAGGCCAGGCAGAACATGGCTGTTGGTGGGGTGGTAGTTGTCGCCGGGGCCGTAGAGATTGGTGGGCATCAGGCTGAAGGCGTCGAAGCCGTGCTGCAGCCGCAGGGCGCGACAAAGCTGGATGCCGGTGATCTTGGCGATGGCGTACCACTCGTTGGTGGGCTCCAGGGGCCCGCCGAGCAGGGCCTCCTCCCGGATCGGCTGCTCGGCCCGCTTGGGGTAGATGCAGCTGCTGCCCAGGAACAGCAGGCGCCGGGTGCCCTGCCGCCAGGCGCTCTCGATCACGTTCTGCTGGATCTTGAGGTTGTCGAGCAGGAAGTCGGCCGGATAGGTGGCGTTGGCGAGGATGCCCCCCACCCGCGCCGCCGCCAGCACCACCACGTCGGGCCGCTGGTCGGCGAACCAGGCCGCCACGGCAGGGCCGTCCATGAGGTCGAGGTCCGAGCGGCTGACGAGGAGCAGGTGCCGGTGGCCTTCCGCCTCCAGGCGCCGGGCGATGGCCGAACCGGCCATGCCGCGATGGCCGGCGATGAAGATCCGATCGTTCGTTGAGATCAGCATGGGGAAATCTTCAGGCCCCCGGGCTGCCGGGCGGGGTTGCGGACCATGGGAGAAAGCGTCGTTCCAGAGGTCGTTCCAGAGAAGGTCCGCTTCGACGAGAACGGGTTATAGCCCTGACCATAGCGGCGTTTCGCGGGCCGTTTCACGGGGCCGCCGTCACCCCGACCTGGGGCGGATTCTCCATCGAGCCGACGACGGTGAAACCCTCCCGCCGCAGGGTGGCCTCCTTGGCGGCCTCCTCCTTGTCGGTGGCGACCATCTCCGCCACCAGTTCCTCCAGGGTGGTGGTCGGCGTCCACCCCAGCCGCTCCCGGGCCCGGGTGGGATCCCCCAGCAGGGTCTCCACCTCCGCCGGCCGGAAGTAGCGCCGGTCGATGCGCACCACCGTGGCGCCGGTGTCGCGCCGGGCACCCGTCTCCTCAACGCCGCTGCCGCTCCAGACGATGCCTCCCCAGCCGAGTTCCTCGGCGGTGAGCTCGATGAAACGGCGCACCGACTCCTGCCGCCCCGTGGCGATCACGAAGTCCTCGGGTTGCTCCTGCTGCAGCATCCGCCACTGCATCTCCACATAATCCCGGGCGTGACCCCAGTCCCGCTGCGAGTCCAGGTTGCCCATGAACAGGCCCTGATCGAGGCCGGCATCGATGCGGGCCAGGCCGCGGGTGATCTTCCGGGTGACGAAGGTCTCTCCCCGCCGAGGGCTTTCGTGGTTGAACAGGATGCCGTTGCAGGCATACATCCCGTAGGCCTCCCGGTAGTTGACCGTGATCCAGTAGGCGTAGAGCTTGGCCACGCCGTAGGGACTGCGCGGATAGAACGGGGTGGTTTCCTTCTGGGGAATCTCCTGCACCAGCCCATAGAGTTCGCTGGTGCTGGCCTGGTAGATGCGGGTCTTGTCGATCAGTCCCAGGATGCGGACGGCTTCCAGGATCCGCAGGGTGCCGAGGGCATCGGAGTTGGCGGTGTATTCGGGACTTTCGAAACTCACGGCCACGTGGCTCTGGGCTCCGAGGTTGTAGATCTCGTCCGGCTGGATCTGTTGAATGATCCTGATCAGATTGGTGGAGTCGGTCAGGTCCCCGTAGTGCAGAACAAGGCGGGGATTCTGTTCGTGGGGATCCTGGTAGAGGTGGTCGATCCTGTCGGTGTTGAAGCTGCTGGCCCGCCGCTTGATGCCATGCACCACATACCCTTTCTCCAGGAGCAATTCCGCCAGGTAGGAACCGTCCTGGCCGGTGATCCCGGTGATCAGAGCCGTCTTGGTCATGGGGTTTCCGTTGTGTTCAAACAGTGAAGGGGCCGCCCCTGCCGAGCAGGAGTGCATGTTGCCCCTGGTGTTGTGCCAGGCCTGCCTGGGCCGACTGGAGTCGGATGGAGCTTAGCCGGGCGCTCGCGGAGCGTCCGCCGCTGGGGCGCCGCGCCTCTGCCTGGACCGATGGCGGAGGCGGGGCCGGGAGATCGGGCTGACCGGCGCCGTTGTCCGACCAAAAAAAGGACCCATCCGGAACGGACAGGCCCAGGGGAAGGCTTGGCTGGGGAAGACGATCGGCGCTCAGTCGCGGCGGCCGCCACCCTGGAGGGCAATGATCAGCCGCAGGATGAAGATGAAGAGGTTGATGTAGGTGAGGTACATGCCCAAGGCGCCGGCCAGATACTGGTCGTCGCTATAGGTGCGGGGCATGGTGTAGAAGTCGACGAAAGCGGCCCCCACGAACAGCACGGTACCGAAGCCGGCGATCATCAGCTCGAAGCTACCGCCAGTGAAGATGGCCGGGGCAAACAGGCCGCCCACCAATTGCACCACCATGGCGATCAACAGGCCGATGATGCCCAGACCAACCACTCCGCTGAGGGCCTGGCCGACGTTGTCGCTCATGCGGCGGCCAAAGAAGGAGGCGATCACGAAGGTGATGCCCGTGGCCAAGGCGGCGGTGCCAACAGCGCCAACACCAGCCGAAGTCACGGCGTAGCTCACGATGCCGCTGAGTGTGAAGCCGGTGATCAGGCTGTAGGCCGTCAGGATCGGCAAGGCGGTTGCGGCGTTGCCCTTGGTGGCGGCGTTCTGAGCCACGAAGAAGAGGATGAAGTTGCCGATCAGGGCCACCCAGAACAGGGGCATGAACAGGGCCGGCGCACTGGCCATGAGGGACATGCCACCGAGGACACCACCAGCGGTGAGCACCATGCCGCCGCCCACATAGGGCAGGGCCTTGTTGACCACGTTGGGTCCGATCAGTGCGCTGGACTGGGCTTCGCGGATCGCTTCCTGAAAGTTGCTGCGGGCCGGCATGGCGCTGGCATTTCAAACTCAATCCATCTTGCCAGCGGCCCCTGGGTTGCGGCAGTTGCGCCGGTTCGGATCTCCCCATGCGGGCCCGCCGTCCTGCAGCCAGGCTTCAGGCGTCGCCCCGGGGCTGGTGGCGCGATCCGGGCCACAGCCACACCGCCAGCAGGGCCACGCCCGTGCCGATGCAGGATTCCAGGAAGCGCAGCAAGGCGTTCACCCCCGGACTCAGGGCCGGATCCAGGCTGCCGGTGACCATCACGACGATCACCGTGATCGCCGCCAGACGGCCGTGGCTTGGCACGTTGATCGCCGCACAGATCGCCACCGTGGCGAAGATCGCCGCCGCCATGCCAAGGGGGTGAAAGGGCAGCAGCGTCAGGTACACCGCACTGGTGATGGCGCCGATCGCCGATCCCAGAATCCGCAACGAGGCGGAGGAGGTCGCATCCTTGCGGCTGACCTGGGTCACGACGACGGCGGAGATCGCCGACCAGAGCCCGCCGATCTTGGGCAGATAGCCAGGAAACAGGCTCGTGAACCAGAAGCCCAGCAGGTAGGCCACCAGGGCGGCCAGCGCGATCTGGGTCGGGATGTGCAGCCGTTCGGCGCGGTTCATGGTTCCGAACGGGCAGGAGGGGTGCCATCCGTCCGCTTCCTGGCTGGGGGGGCCGGCGGGCGGGCATCGCGGCGGGCGTAGGCCTGCACCAGCCGCTGCACCAGCGGATGGCGCACCACGTCTGCGTCGGAGAAGCGGCAGATCGCCACCCCTTCGACCCCGGCCAGCACCTGCTCCGCCTCCACCAGGCCGCTCAGCTGGCCCGGGGGCAGGTCGATCTGGGTGGTGTCACCGGTCACCACCATGCGGGAGTTCTCCCCCAGCCGGGTGAGCACCATGCGCATCTGGGCGCAGGTGGTGTTCTGGGCCTCATCCAGGATCACGAAGGCATCGGCCAGGGTGCGGCCGCGCATGAAGGCCAGGGGGGCCACCTCGATCACCCCCTTCTCGAGCAGCTGGCTGGTGCGCTCCTGACCCAGGAGCCCATGGAGGGCGTCGTAGAGGGGACGCAGATAGGGATCCACCTTCTGCTGCAGGTCGCCGGGCAGAAACCCCAGCCGCTCACCGGCCTCCACCGCGGGTCGGGTCAGCACCAGCCGCTCCACCTTGCGCTCCTGCAGCATCCGCACGGCCAGGATCGTGGCCAGGAAGGTCTTGCCGGTGCCGGCGGGGCCGATCGCCAGGGTCAGGTCGTGGCGTTCGATCGCCTCCACATAGCTGTTCTGCCGCAGGGTGCGGGGACGCAGGGGCCGGCCGGTGACGCTGGTGGCCAGCACCTGGAGCCCCATGCTGCGGTGCTGGTCGGAGCGCCCCGTGTCCAGGGCCGTCAGGGCCGACTGGATGTCCACCGGGCCGATGGGCTCGCCCCGTTGCCACAGCGGCTCCAGCAGCTGGATCAGGGCCTGCAGCCGCTCCACCTGGGAGGTGCGGCCCCGGATCTGAAGATCAAGGCCCCTCAGGACGATCTGGGCACCCGTGAGGGCCTCAAGCCGCCGCAAGGAGGTGCCGTCCGTGCCGGCCAGGGCGATGGCGGCGGCGCTGTCGGGCAGGGCGAACGTGGAGGAGAGTTCGCTCAGGCCTCGGCGGTGGCAGGTTCGGTGGCAGCGGCCGCTTCGGCGGCGGCGGCAGCCTCAGCCGCCTCTTTGGCGGCGGCTTCCTTGGCGGCCTCGGCGGCGGCGGCCGCTTCCTTGATCGCGGCGGCAGCCGCGGCGTCACGGGCGGCGGCCTGCTGGAGCTTGCCGACGGTTTCGGCGGGGCGGGTCGTCTTCTCGATCAGGCCGCCCTTCTCGAGCAGGCTGCGAACGGTGTCGGTGGGCTGGGCTCCCTGGCCCAGGCGGACACGGATGGCCTCGGCGTCGAGGCGGGTTTCCTTGGTGCGGGGGTTGTAGAAGCCCAGTTCCTCGAGCGGACGGCCATCGCGGCGGGAGGTGCTGTTGGTGGCCACCAGACGGAAACTCGCTTCCCGTTTCTTGCCGAACCGCTTCAGCCGGAGCTTGATCATCTGGAAAAGGGTGGTCGAAATGCAGCCCCCAATCCTACAGGCCGGCTCAGAGCTGGCCAAAGCCCTTGCGCTTCTTGGCTGGCTTGGGGGGTTTGCGGGGCTGGCCGCCGCCGCGGCCACCGGGGCCGCCCATCCCCGGCATGCCACCCATGCCCGGCATCCCCGGCATGCCGCCCATGCCGGGAAAACCACCCATGCCCGGCATCCCGGGCATTCCTGGCATTCCTCCGCGGGTCATCTGCTGCATGAAGCCGCGCATCTTCTGGAAGTCCTGGAGCACCTTGTCCACATCCGCCGGAGTGTGGCCGCTGCCGGCGGCGATGCGGCGGCGGCGTGAGGGCTGGGCGGCGAGCAGTTCGGGCTGGCGACGTTCGGCCTCGGTCATCGAGCCGATCATGGCCTCGATGCGCTTCAGCTGGCTCTCCCCCTGCCGGAGCATGCCGTCATCGATCTTGTTCATGCCGGGGATCAGCTTCATCAGCCCGCCGAGGGAGCCCATGCGCTTGATCAGGCGCATCTGCTGCACGAAATCGGAGAAATCGAAGCTGGCTTCCTGCAGCTTGCGCTGCATCTTCTCCACATCGGCCAGCTCCACCTCCTTGGTGGCCTTCTCCACCAGGGTGAGCACATCGCCCATGCCCAGGATCCGGCTGGCCATCCTCTCCGGGTGGAACGGCTGCAGGGCCTCCACCTTCTCGCCGGTGCCGATGAACTTGATCGGGGCGCCGCTCACCTTGCGGATCGACAGTGCCGCCCCGCCGCGGGAATCGCCGTCCAGCTTGGTGAGCACGGCGCCGGTGATGCCCACCTGCTCGTGGAAGGCCCTGGTCAGATCGGCCGCCTCCTGGCCGATCATCGAATCCACCACCAGCAGCACGTCGTCCGGGTTGGTGGCCTCCCGGATCCGGACCATCTCCTCCATCATCGAGGTGTCGATCTGGAGCCGGCCGGCGGTGTCCACCAGAACGGTGTCGAAGCCCTCCTCCCGTCCCTTGGCCACGCCGGCGGCGGCGATCGCCTCCGGGGCGGCGTCGCTGCCGAGGCTGAACACCTCCACACCGATCTGGCGGCCCAGGGTCTGGAGCTGGTCGATGGCGGCCGGCCGGTAGACGTCGGCGGCCACCAGCAGGGGACGGCGGCCCTGCTCCTTGAGGTGCAGGCCCAGCTTGGCGGTGGCAGTGGTTTTGCCGGCCCCCTGCAGGCCGGCCATCAGGATCACGGTGGGCCCTTCCGCGGCCCGGGCCAGGGGGGCATTGGCGCCGCCCATGGTCTCGACGAGCTGCGCGTGCACCAGCTGGATGAACTGCTGGTCCGGGCTCACCCCTCGCACCACCTCGGCACCCACCGCCTTGCGCCGCACCTCCTCGATGAACTCCTTGACCACCGGCAGGCTGACGTCGGCCTCCAGCAGGGCCCGCCTCACATCGCGGAGGGCGCCATCGACGTTCGTCTCCGAGATGGCCGCCTGGCCCCGCAGCCCCTTGACCGCGTCTTCAAAGCGCTGGGAGAGTTCGTCGAACATCAGTTGAGGGATTGGGTGGCCACCAGGCGCCAGCTGTCGCCGTCGCGCCCGAATACATAACCATTGCGCAGCTCCATCGGCGGAGTGGTCTCCACCACCCTCCCGTTCCCATCCAGGCGCCGGTCGCTGTAGCGGAGCCGGGCGACGGCGACGATCCGCCGCGGCCCGCTTTCGGAGAGGGTCAGGTCGGTGATCCGCACGTCCAGCCGCTGGGTCTGGCCCCGGGCGGCATCCGTGCGGCGCTCCCTGGCGAGCAGCTCCACCTGCCCTTCCCGGGCGATGCGATCCAGGCCCTTGGGCATGGGCTCACCGGCCAGCACGTCGCCCTTGACCGTCAGCCAGTTCTCCAGAAGCCGGCGGACCTGGGCCGCATCCGGACGGGGGCTGGTGAGGGGCGTGAGGCTCTGGCCGACCGCCGGCCCGGGGGTGGGCGCCGGTGCCGCTGGGGGCTTGGCGGGTGGAGCCGGCAGCGGAGCCGGCGGCGGTGGTGGCGGGGGCGCGCTCTGGCGCTGCCGCAGCACCCAGGCGCCGGCCAGCAGCAGCAGCAGGGCGGCGCCGCCCGCCAGCAGCCAGGGCCGGGGGGGCAGGGGCCAGCGCAGGGGCACCTCGTCATCGAGATCCCGATCGTCGTCGGGATCCGTCCCGGCGCCAGCTGGCGGAAGGGGGGCGAAGCCCTCAGGGGCCGAGGCGGCAGGAGAGAAGGGCTCCGCGACGGGAAAACCGGGTGTCTCGAAGCTCGGAAAAGGGGGAGGGGCCACAGCGACCGGCGCCGCCGGCGCCGAGAGGTAGGCACGGCCCCGGCGCTGGTCCTCCCGCTCCACATAGGCCACCACGTCCCGGTCGCTGAAGTAGGCCACCAGATCCGGTTCCGCCTCCAGGTCCCGGTAGCCGGGCAGCACGTCCCGCACCAGCCAGTCGCTGCAGTAGGCGCAGAGCTGGCCGAGCGGATCGTCACTCTTGGCGGCCGCCCAGGCCTTCAGTTCCTGGCTGGCGCCGCTGTCGAAGCAGGTCCGCGCCGTGTCGGCCTCCCCCAGCAGCAGGTGCAGGTTGGCGAGCAGCGGTTCGACGCCCTCCCGTCCGCTGCGCTGCAGGCGGTTTCTGGCATCGGCGATGCGTTCTGGCTTGCGCTGGGCGAAACCGGAGGCGGTGAGGGCGATGGTGGCCAGGAAGTCGGCCGCCTCGGATCCGCTGGCCGCCCAACGGCTGAACAGATCCACCTGTTCCTGAACGGTGAGGAAGGAGCGGATCTGGTGGAAGAAGGTCTGGAAGTCCTGGCGGGGGAAATGGGGATCGCCGTCCCCTTCGAGGCCCCCGCGCCGCTGCACCAGCTGCTCCAGCAGCGCCAGTCCTTCACGCCGTTCGGCGCCGGCGGCCAGATCACGGCTGAGCAGATCGAGGACGCGATAGGGGGTGAGCCGATCCAGCCGGGCGTTCATGGTCTCCCTGAGCTCGGGTTGCCTGCCGAGTCGCTGCAGCAGTTGCAGGCCCTGCCGCAGGGTGCGGGCGGCGGCTTCGAAGCGCCGCTGCTCCTCCAGCTCCCTGGCGGCCTCGAGACAGGACAGTCCCGCCAGGAGGGTCAGATCGGTTTCGCGGCCGCTGCCCAGGGTGGGGGCCTGGGGCAGTTGCAGGCAGCGGCTGGCCAGCTCGAAGGCGTCCAGGGGCTGGCCCCCCTCCATCAGCAGCAGCAGTCCCCCCACCTGGCGGGTGGTGGCGATCTCCAGGGCGGGCTGCAGGGAGCCGGCGGTGTCGGCCAGGCTCGTCAGTTCCGCTTCGTAGGCGGCGCGCCGATCGTGGTCACAGAGCAGGTCGGCGCTGGCGCGGAGCAGGTCGGCCCGCGCCTGCAGGGTTTCCGGGGTGAAGCCCCCGTGGGGCACCCGGTCCAGCCGCGACTGGAGGGTGCGCAGGACCCCCTGGGCGTCGGCGGACGGAGAGACGCCCAGCAACCGGAAGTGATCGATCGGCAGGTCCAATCCGATGAGGCCGCTGGGGCGCGACTGTAGTCAGAGGCAGTGGTTTTGACTGTCATCAGGGAACGGACCCCGTACAGTCGTGGCCACGAATCGCATCGCCTTCCTGCCATGACTCAGGAACTGACCGCGGCGCGGGCAGCGCAGCCCGGCATCGTCGGGGCAAGCTCCTCGACCGAGGAGGCCGGCAGCCATGCGGTGCGGCTCGAGGGCCTGTACCCCGCCGAGCGGGCCAGTGTCAGCCGGGAGGAGGGCCTCATGCTCTACCGGGACATGACCCTGGGGCGCCGCTTCGAGGACAAGTGCGCGGAGATGTACTACCGCGGCAAGATGTTCGGCTTCGTGCATCTGTACAACGGTCAGGAGGCTGTCTCCACCGGGGTGATCCGGGCGATGCGTCTCCAGCACGACTGGTTCTGCAGCACCTACCGCGACCATGTCCATGCCCTGAGCTGCGGTGTGCCGGCCCGAGAGGTGATGAGCGAGTTGTTCGGCAAGGCCACCGGCTGCAGCAAGGGGCGGGGCGGCTCGATGCACCTGTTCTCCCGGGAGCACCATCTCCTCGGCGGCTATGCGTTCATCGGGGAGGGCATCCCCGTGGCCCTGGGGGCGGCCTTCACCAGTCGCTACAAGCGTGACGCCCTCGGCCAGGCCGACAGTGATGCGGTCACGGCGGCGTTCTTCGGCGACGGCACCTGCAACATCGGCCAGTTCTACGAATGCCTGAACATGGCAGCGCTGTGGAAACTGCCGATCCTGTTCGTGGTCGAGAACAACCGCTGGGCCATCGGCATGGACCACAACCGGGCCACCAGCGAGCCGGAGATCTGGCGCAAGGCGGCCGGCTTCGGCATGGTCGGCGAGGAGGTCGACGGCATGGACGTGCTGGCCGTGCGGGCGGCGGCCCAGCGGGCGATCGCCCGGGCCCGGGCCGGAGAGGGTCCCACCCTTCTGGAATGTCTCACCTACCGCTTCCGGGGCCATTCCCTGGCGGATCCCGACGAACTCCGCGAAGCGGCCGAGAAGGAGTTCTGGGCCAAGCGTGATCCCATCAAGCAACTGGCGGGCCGCCTGATCGAGCAGGGACTGGCCGCGGCCGAGGAGCTCAAGGAGATCGACAGGGAGATCGACGCCGTTGTGGCCGATTGCGTCGAGTTCGCCCTTGCGGCCCCCGAGCCCGATGGCAGTGAACTCACCCGCTACATCTGGGCCGACGACTGAACAGCCGGGGTGTTGGCGGTACAGCTCAGTTGTTGCTGGAACAGCTGGGATTGGGCAGGCTTCTGTCGTCTTAACTTGTTGCATTGACCGGTCTTTTCCCTAGCCTTCAGCCATGAAGACTGGGCTTTTTCCTATGTTCAGTCGATGTTAGAATCGCTGAAATTGCCTGGACGGCAGCGGGTCTGATGGCCAAGCGTGTACTTGTCACGTTCACGGATCACCGCATGAAAGTGGCCCGCCTTCGCTTATGCCGCCAAGCGAGAGAGATGGGGGTGTACACGGACATCGTGGGGGCTTCGGAGTCCGATCTCGATCCTTCGTTCCGCCAGCGTTTCAAGGAGTATCTGACACCGGAGCACCGGGGTTTCGGGTACTACGCCTGGAAGCCCCAGATCGTTCTTCAGACCCTTGAGCGCCTGCAGGATGGCGATCTGGTGCACTGGCTCGATTCCGGCTGCCACCTCAACCCGGCCGGACGGGAACGCCTGCTGGAGCTCTTCTCCATGGCCGCGGAGGCCCCTTCGGGGCTGCAGGGTTTCGAATGTCTGCCTCCCAACGGATCCCTCGTCTACGAGGGTCGTCAGTTCCCCGATCAGCTGGAGGCCAGATGGACCAAGGGCGACCTGCTTGACCGCCTGGCCGTGAGAGATCGGCCGGAGATCACGGGCACCCAGCAACTGGGGGCGACCACCTTCTTCGTGCGCAAGTGCCCGTCCGCCATGGACTTCATGCGGCACTGGATCAGGGTGTTCAGCGAGGATTTCTCGATGATCGACGACCGCCCGTCCCGTTCCCCCAATCTGGAGGTGTTCAAGGAGCACCGCCATGATCAGTCGATCTATTCGATCCTCGGCAAGTTGCTGCCCATCTCGACGACATCGGTGTTCGAGTTCTGGTTTCCGCGGGCCGACAACTGCTGGCTGCCGGACTGGGAGAGGGTCGGCGAGGCTCCGATCCAGATCCGCCGCGACAGGGGCCTCAGGGGGGAGAGCCGGCTGAAGATCGCCGGGCTCCAGGCCAAGGGCTGGTTGAAACGGGTTCTGGTCGGACGGGGCCGCCGCTGAGGGCCCTGCCGATCAGGGCAGGGGAACGGCGGTACGGGTCGAGAGGGAGCGCAGCTTGCGCAGGGCCTTGAGTTCGATCTGCCGCACCCGCTCCCGCGAGACATCCAGCTGCCGGCCGATCTCGGCCAGGGTGTGGCGCTCCATGCCGTCGAGGCCAAAGCGAAGGGCCAGCACCTCCTTCTCCTGGGCCGAGAGGTGGCCCATGAGCTCGGCCAGCTGCTCCTGGTGCATGCCCCGCTCGATGCGATCCAGCGGCTCCTCGGCGGAACCATCGGCGATCAGGTCCCCCAGGAAACTGCGGCCGTCCTCCGCATGGATGGGGGCATCCAGGCTGGAGATGGTGAGCGCCTGGCGCAGCAGGGAATCGAGCTCCTCGACGGGAATGGCCATGGCCTCGGAGATCTCGCGGCGGCTGGGCATGGCGCCGAGCTTGTGGGCCAGTTCCAGACTCACCTTGCGGACCGTCGTCAGCCGTTCGCTGAGGTGAACAGGCAGGCGGATGGCCCTGGACTGGCAGGCGATCGCCCGCGTCATGCTCTGGCGGATCCACCAGAAGGCATAGGTGGAGAACTTGTAGCCCCGGGTGGGGTCGAACTTTTCGACGGCGCGCTCGAGGCCGAGGGAACCTTCCTGGATCAGATCGAGCAGCTCGAGGCCCTTGCCCTGATACTTCTTGGCCACGCTCACCACGAGACGAAGATTGGCGCGCATCATCCGCTCCTTGGAGCGGCGGCCGACCTTGATCGTCTTGTTCTCCTGGACGGAGTATCCGCCCTTCGATTCTTCGACCAGGTGCATCATTGCCTGGACCTGGTTGCCGAGCTCGATCTCCTCGGCTGGTGTCAACAGAGGCTCTCTCCCGATGGAGGTGAGGTACCAGGTGATGGAATCACTCCCTCTGCGGGTGGAGCCCTCCCTTCTCGTCGCAACGGCGGAGATGGTCATAGGAGGGGGCGTAATGGCGCCATCGAAAGTGTCAACGGATTATCCACCCACTGGCTTAGGCAGAAAGTGTCTGGAACAACTTTTAAGCAATTACATGTGAACCCACACACAATCGGATTTCTTTAGCGATTGGCTCCGATTGAATGAGCAGAAGGCTAATTCTTCTGTGGCAGGTACGAAGAATCACCAGACTTGCCAGATGGGGAAGTGGCCTTTCCCGCCCTCAGTCGAGCGGTCCGGTTCTTCATCCCAGCGACTCCTGCTCCCGCCCGGCCGCTCCCCCTGCCAGCGCCTCGGCCACCACCAGGGGGGTGACCCCGCCGGCCCCGTGCCGGCGATGGCTCCGGACTCCCGCCAGGGCGTGGTCGAGGGCGGCGGCCGCCAGCCAGGCGGCATCGGCCGGCGCCCCGGCATGGGCCCCCCCCGTGGTGGCCAGGGCCAGGGCCCCCCGGCCCGCCGCGTAGCCGGCGAGCACATCCCCGAGTCCGGCCCTGGCCGCCTCCGGGCAGGCCTCCAGCAGTTGCCAGCGGCGCCCGTCGGGGGCCGCCACGACGCTGCGGGCCCCCTTGAGCAGCACGCTGGCTCCGGTGCGGCGGGCCGCCGCCGCCGCCGCCTCCGGCGCAGGGAGCGGGGCCAGGTCGGGGAAGAGCCTCCGGAACTCCTCCGCGTGGGGGGTGATCCAGGTGGGGCCCCGGCGGGTCCGGAGCCATTCGATGCCCATGGTCGCCAGGCGGTTGAGGCCATCGGCATCGAGCACCAGCAGGCCGTCGAAGTCGGCCAGTTCCTGCCAGCGCTGCTGTTCCGGGCCTTCGACCTCCCCCGCCGGCGGCTCAGCGGCGGAGCTGACCCCGCCCAGGCCGGGACCCAGCAGCACCGCATCCAGCCGATCCAGCCAGCCCGCGGCCAGATCCGCCAGGGCCAGGCCCCCGGCCGGGGTGGCCCCCAGGCCGGGCTCCAGCACCACGTGGGGATGGATCTGCCAGAGGTGGGGGCTGATCTCCAGGGGTGGGGCGGCCCGCAGGCTGCCGCACCCGGACGCCGTGGCGCCGGCCAGGGCCAGGTGAGCGGCGCCACGGTAGCGGCGGCTGCCGGCGACGACCAGCAGGCGGCCGCGGGCGTACTTCCCGGCGGCCGGATCCGGGAGGGGCCAGGGGGCTGAGGTCTGGTCGGCGGCCCCCAGGCCCAGCAGCGGATCGCTGCCGGGCCGGCCCAGGAGCGCGGCCGGCAGTCCCAGGCCGATCCGCTCCAGCCGTCCCACCCAGCGCAGGGCCGTGTCCTGGACCAGACCGCGTTTGATCAGGCCGATGCTGTAGGTGGTGGCGGCGGTGGCGGCCACACCGCCGAGCAGCGCCCCGTCATCGGCGTCCAGGCCGGTGGGGACATCGACGGCCACCAGGGCGCCGGGCCGCCGCCGCTGCCGGTCCTCCAGCAGGGCTTCGATCAGGGGGCCGGCAGGGCGCTGCTGGCCGATGCCGAAGAGGGCATCCACCCAGAGGGCCGGATCGCCTGGGTCGGGCTGGGCCTCCAGCACAGGGATGCCGAGCCAGCGGGCATGGCGCAGGTGGGCCTCGGTGAGGGGGCGGCGGCGCTCGAAGGGGCACCAGATCCGGACCCGGCCCCCGGCCAGGTGCCATTCCCTGGCCACCACCAGCCCATCGCCGCCGTTGTGGCCCGGTCCCACGAGCACCAGCAGGCCATCGTGCCGGTCCCGGCCCGGCCGTTCCGCCAGGCGGCGGCTCACCGCCAGGGCGGCCTTCTCCATCAGGGCCTCCACCGGCAGCCCGCTGGCGAACAGCTCCTGCTCAATGGCGGCCATGGCGGCGCCGCTCACCAGGACGTGTTCGGCATCCGCCGGCGGCCAGGCGGTGGGCATCGGTCCGTGGATCACGGCGGCCCGAGCAGTGCTCTCCCATGATGGAGGCGTCCGCCCGTTCCACCCATCGGGATCCTTGAGCCCCACCGCCGCCACGGTCTCCGTTTCGCCTGAGTCCACCGCCCAGTCCCCCGGGATCATCCCCGAGGTGGCCGAGGTGCTGGGACGGCTTGGCAACTGGCCTGGTGAACGGCGGGTCGCGGTGGGCCTCTCCGGCGGCGTCGACAGTTCCCTGACCGCGGCCCTGCTGGTGGCGGCCGGCTGGAAGGTCGAGGGCCTCACCCTGTGGCTGATGAGCGGCAAGGGCTCCTGCTGCGCCGAGGGTCTGGTGGATGCGGCCGGCATCTGCGACCAGCTGGGGGTCCCCCACCATGTGGTCGATGCCCGGGCCCGGTTCCAGGAGCAGATCGTCGATTTCCTGGTGGAGGGGTACGGCGATGGCCTCACCCCCCTGCCCTGCTCCCGCTGCAACCGGGCGGTGAAGTTCGGCCCGATGCTGGAGTGGGCAGAGGCGGAGCGCGGCATCGGCCGCCTCGCCACGGGCCACTACGCCCGGCTGCGGCACGACGGTCGCCATCAGCTGCTGCGGGGCCTGGATTCCCACAAGGACCAGAGCTACTTTCTCTACGACCTGCCCCAGTCGGTGCTGGGCCGGCTGGTCTTCCCCCTCGGTGAACTCACCAAGGAGGCCACCCGCGCCGAGGCCGCACGCCTCGGCCTGCGCACCGCCGCCAAGCCCGAGAGCCAGGACCTCTGCCTCGCCGACCACCACGGGTCGATGCGGGCGTTTCTGGATGCCTACCTGGCGCCCCGCCAGGGAGAGATCGTGCTGGCGGACGGCACGGTGCTCGGACACCACGACGGGATCGAGCACTTCACCATCGGCCAGCGCAAGGGGCTGGGGGTGGCCTGGAGTGAACCCCTCCATGTGGTGCGGCTGGATGGGGCCATGAACCGGGTGGTGGTGGCGCCCCGGCGGGAGGCGACCCGCCAGTCCTGCGAGGTGGGCGCCATCAACTGGGTGTCGATCGCGCCCCCCAGCGGGCCGATCGAGGTGGAGGTGCAGGTGCGGTACCGCAGCCTGCCGGAGCGGGCCCTGCTGACGCCCCTGCCCGAAACGGACGCCGACCACGCTGCCGGACGACCCCACCGGGCCCGGCTCGACTTCGCCGAGCCCCAGTTCTCGGTGGCCCCTGGGCAGGCGGCGGTGGCCTACAGCGGCGAGGTGCTCCTCGGTGGCGGGCTGATTCAGGCCGACGCCTGACGGCTCTCGCTCCGGAACCGGTTCATCGCCGATTCGATCACCACGTGCATGTCCATGTACTTGTATTCGGAGAGACGGCCCCCGAAGATCACGTTCTCCGTGCCCTGGGCGAGCTCCTGGTAGCGCCGGTACAGCCCCTGGTTGTGGGCATCGTTGACCGGGTAGTAGGGGATGGCGTCACCGCTGCAGGGCCTGGGGTACTCCCGGGTGATCACGGTGACGGGGGAGCTGGAGCCTTCGAAGTGCTTGTGCTCGATGATGCGGGTGAAGGGCTCGCGGGTATCGCAGTAGTTGATCACGGCATTGCCCTGGAAGTTGTCGGTCTCCACCACGGCGTTGTCGAACTCCAGGGAGCGGTACTCCAGCCGCCCCAGCGCGTAGTCGAAGTACTGGTCGATGCAGCCGGAGTAGATCACCTTGTGGGCCAGGCGCCCCAACGATGAGCGGTGCTCGAAGTAGTCGACGTTGAGGCGGACCTCGATGCCCTCCAGCATGGCGTCGAACAGGGCCGTGTACCCCCCGATCGGAATGCCCTGGTAGCGGTCGGAGAAATAGTTGTTGTCGTAGGTGAAGCGCAGCGGCAGCCGCTTGATGATGAAGGCGGGCAGCTCACGGGGATCCTTGCCCCACTGTTTGCGGGTGTAGTCGCGGATCAGGGTCTCGTAGATGTCCTTTCCCACCAGCGACAGGGCCTGCTCCTCCAGGTTGGTGGGTTCGCCGGTGAAGCGCTGGGAGGCGATCTTCTGCCGGGCTTGCTCCGGTGTTCGCGTCTGCCAGAGCTCGTAGAAGGTATTCATGTTGAAGGGCAGGGAATAGAGCTTGTCTCCGGAGATCGCCTTGGGCGAGTTGATGTAGTTATTGAATTCGGCGAACCTGTTGACGAAGGCCCAGACGGCCTTGTTGCTGGTGTGAAAGATATGGGCGCCGTAACGATGGACGTTGATGCCTTCCAGCTTCTCCGTATAGCAGTTGCCACCGATGTGCGGGCGCCGCTCGACGATCAGACAACGCTTGCCGGCATCGGTGGCGAGCCGGGCAAAGGTGGCACCGAACAGCCCGCAGCCGACGATCAGATAGTCGTAGCTGGGGGCATCCGTCTCGCTGCGCGAGGCTGCATCATTGGATGTCACTGATCAGCGAAAATCCTTCAGGTCCACGGGCAGAAGGTTTTCGATCGATTGCTGGATCTCCGGGGGCTCCTGCATGCCATAGGTGGCAAAGATGTTGATGCCGGTGCTGGTGCACTTCTTGCAAAGTTCGCTGCCATAGCGCTTCGCCTGCATCACCTGGTAGGGGGTGTCCAGGTAGTTGGCGATTGATGGGGCGGAGGGGGACTGCACGCAGCAGACAGAGAAGTTGCCTTCATGGTCGAGGCACACCTGGGACTCGCGCATGAAGCAGTTCTGTGACCGGTGATCGCCGATGGCCTGCTGCACCAGCTGGGGGCTGTAATAGATGTACTCGAGTTCAGGGGGAATCGTTTCGAGCCCGTCGAACATCTTGTCGATGGGCATGTAATAGGCGTGGTAGGGGGTGAATTTCATCCCCAGCTTGTCGCAGAAGTGCTTGAACAGATGCACTTCATGCAGGTTCTGCTTGTGAACCAGATAGCGCACGTCGATGTTCTTGAAGCATTCCCAGTCGCCGAGGGTTTCGGAGATGCGGATCAGGTTGGCGAGCACCGGTTCGATCCGGCCGCCCTTATGGTTGATCTGATAGGTGCGCTGGGTGAAGCCCGACACCGTGATCGTGAAGTTCCAGAGGCGCAGGGGCTTGAGCAGGGACCAGTCGTAGTCGTAATTGAGATTGGAGGAGATGCCGCAGGGGACGCCGTGGCTCTCGGCGCAGGCAATCAGTTCATGGAGCTTGGAATGGAGCGTGGGTTCCGTCCAGTTGTACAGGCCGAAGCGGCAGTTGCCATTGGTGTCGGCCTTGGCTTTCAGGCAGATCTTCTCGAACAGCTCGATCGGCATCTCCGTCAGCTTCTGGCCGATGCTGTTGGTGTACTCGGGCATGCCGACGGGACAGGCCGTGCAGCGGAGATTGCAGCCACTCACCACATCCACCCAGAATTCAATGACTTTCTGACCGGGGGGCACAGGGGAGTATTCAGGCCACAGAAAACGCTTGACAGCCGATTGCACGTTCTTTGGAACGGCACGCTTCAGGACTGTTGGCAGCGCCATCTAGATTCCTACAAAAACGTCATGCGTCACCGCATCGTAGCCCCTGCCCGCTGACATCGAAGGTCCCGTGGTTTCGATTCGACGATGACGCCGCATCGTTCTGGCTGAGGCGGCGTCTCAGCGGTTCGTTGTCTGTACGCCCCGGTCGGAAGCCCCCTGCAGCCGTCGCCCCACTCCCTGCAGCGTCCGCTGCCGCCGCCGCCACCAGCAGCTGATCGGCGGCGGGGCCAGCCACCGTGCCGCTCGTCCAAGGCGTCGGCCCCAGACCACCCGCAGGTGCTGGGCCATCCGCTCCCGGCCGCAGCTCGCCAGCTGGGCGGCCGAAGGATCCCGGTAGGCCGGCAGGTCCAGCTGCAGGGCCAGCCGCTCGGTGGCTTCGCGCCAGTACCGGGTGGCCTCCTGTCTGATCTGCCAGCACTCCCGGATCGAGCCCACGCTCAGCAGCGTCTCCGCAGAGAAGCGCTCCACTTCGAGGATCCCCGGCAGTCCCAGGGGGTTGGTGCCCTGTTCGCTGATCACCAGACAGCCATGCAGGGGCGCCTGCCACATGCGGCCGGAGAGGGTGGCGCCCCGCTGGTAGGGGTACATCAGGCCATAGCAGGACCAGGCGCCCGCCAGCCGTCGATTCGCTTCGAGATAGCTGAGGCCGTGGGTGGCCAGGCCCAGCCTGTCCCAGCGTCCGCCGTAGACACGCACCAGCCCCCGGCGCGCCAGCCGGGCCAGATCCTGCTGATAGGGGTCGTCGCCCATCGGCTTGAAATTGGCGATGTGCAGTGGCCTGCCGGCCCGTTTGCGGAAGGGGTTTTGCTGCCAGAACTCGGGAATCACCGGCAGGTACCCAGGCACCCAGCGCAGACCCTCGGGCACCGGGTCCGGCCGGAACAGGGAGATCAGCCGGATCTCACGGGCCCGGGGGAAGCGCTCGGGCCAGTTCACCTCGAGCTCCTTGACGTAGTCGTACACATGCACGATCCCCCGGTGGTCCTGATGGGCGAGGCCCGGATCGCCGCGCAGGATCACCAGCAGGTCGAGATCCGGATCGACGCCGTCGCGGGCGAACCCGTAGCCGGCGGCCAGATAGAACAACCGCACATTCCAGATCACGTCGAGATCCTGGAAATCGATCGAGAGGATGTGGAACCGGGCGGGGGAACTCACACGATCTACCAGTGGGGATCACTGGCCAGGCTGACCGTCAGCCGGCCGCTCGGACTGGAGGGCACGGTGGCCACACAGGCCCGCACCACCCGTCCGTTGACCTCGATCTCGCAGGCGCCGCAGCTGCCCCCCAGGCAGCCGGTGGGGATCAGCACCGCCGCCTGGCGGGCGGCCTCCAGCCAGTCCTGGCCGGGGAGGGCCGTGGTGGTGCGTCCGTCCGGCCACGCGATGGTGATGGCAGGGCGGGCGTTGGCGATGGCGGGAGGGCCTGGCTGGCGGAAATCTAGGTGGTGGCCATCGTTCAGGGGCGCCGCGTCCGGGCGGGAGCACCCGGGGCCAGCAGGGGCGCCAGGTCGATGTGGGCCTCGAAGGCGGCGGCCAGCCGATCGAGCAGGGCGTCCCGCTGGCGGCCGTGGTGGGGCTGGTTCTCCTCCAGGGGCGGCAGCTGGCGCCGTCGCCGCAACTGGTTGAGCCAGCGGCGCCGCCAGGGGCCGTTCTCGAAGATGCCGTGCAGGTAGGTGCCGGCCACCAGACCACCCTGGCTGCCGGACTCCGCCCACCAGCCCAGGGCCCCGTCCTGCGCCAGGGGGGCGCAGCCCGCCGGGTCGATCCGCTCGCTGCGGCCGTGGTGGAGTTCGAAGCCCTCCACCAGGGGGAGGTCCCCCTGGCCGGGGGGCCAGACGGCCCGGCTCTGCCGTTGCCGCAGCGCCTTGTCGCCCTGGAAGACGGTGCGCAGGGGCAGCAGGCCCAGCCCGCTCACCCGCTCCCCGGCCTGGCCCCCTTCGAGGCCTTCGGGGTCGTGCAGCTCCTGGCCCAGCATCTGCAGGCCGCCGCAGAGGGCGAACACCTGCCCGCCCCGGGCCACATAGGCCCGCAGCTGCTCGGCCATCCCGCTGCTGCGCAGTGACGCCAGGTCCCGCAGGGTCTGCTTGCTGCCGGGCAGGATCACGGCATCGGGCTGCTCCAGGGGCTCCCCCGGCCGCTGCCACCGCAGCCGCACGCTGGGCTCTGCCTCGAGCGGGTCGAGGTCGGAGAAGTTGCTCAGGGAGGGCAGGCGCACCACCACAAGGTTGAGCTCGGCGCGGGGCTTGCGACTCCCCCTCTCGAGCAGGTCGAGGGAGTCCTCGGGGGGAAACAGCTCGTCGAGCCAGGGCATCACCCCCAGCACCGGCACCCCGGTCTGCTGCTCCAGCCAGTCCCGGCCGGCATCGAACAGGGAACGGCGGCCGCGGAAGCGGTTGACCAGCAGCCCACCGATCAGGGGCCGCTCCACGGGCCGCAGCAGGGCCAGGGTGCCGACGATCTGGGCGAAGACGCCGCCCCGTTCGATGTCCGCCACCAGCAGGCAGCGGGCCCGCAGGTACTGGGCCAGCCGCAGGTTGGTGAGGTCCCTGGCTTGCAGATTCACCTCCACCGGGCTGCCGGCCCCCTCCAGCACCAGCCGGCCGCCGGGGTGGGCGGCCTGCAGCTCCGCCAGGCCCGTCCGGATCGCCACCCAACCGGGCCGGAACCAGTCGCGGTAGTAGTGCTCCGCCCGGGCCGTGCCCACCGAGCGCCCCAGGTGGATCACCTCACTGGTGCTGTCGCCCCGGGGCTTGAGCAGCACCGGGTTCATCGCCACCCGCGGTTCCAGGCCCGCGGCCCAGGCCTGCAGCGCCTGGGAGTAGGCCATCTCCCCGCCCTGCGGGTCGACCCAGGCGTTGAGGCTCATGTTCTGCCCCTTGAAGGGCAGGGGCTGCTCCCCCCGGCGCCGCAGCACGCGGCAGAGGGCGGCGGTCATCAGCGATTTGCCGGCGCCGCTGCTGGTGCCCAGCACCATCAGCGGCTGGGGGGAAGCGGGGTGGGGACCGTTCAAAGGCGGGGGCGGTGCCGGCGCAGAGCCTCCAGGATCCGCTCCCGCCGGCTCGCCCGCGGAATCTCACCGGGCCAGCGACGCAGCAACTGCCGGCCCATGGGCGTCAGGCGCACCCGCTCGGTGAGTCCCTGGCCATCGACTTCCCGCCGCAGCACCCCCAGCCGGATCAGCCAGAGGAAATGGTCCTCCGTCCGGTCGCTGCTGAGGGGAAGGAAGGTGAACGGGGGAGGGACCTCGGTGCGGCCGGCGAGTTCGGTGCTGCTCAGGGGCTGCTCCCCCACCGCCTCGTAGAAGCGGCGTCGGAAGGGGAGGCAGCGGAGGGAGAGGGCGGCCCGCGCCAGCGAACGGGACTCGGTGTCGACCTTTGCCATCCTCCCATTCTCCCCAATCGACGGGCAGGCTGGAGACCTCGCTGGAGACCCCCTTTGCTGCTGCTGGCTTCCGCTTCCCCGGCCCGCCGCCGCCTGCTGGAGCAGGCCGGCATCCCCCACCGCATCCAGGTGAGTGGGGTGGATGAGGACGGGATCCGGGAGGCAGATCCCCGGCGGCTGGTGCAGGAGCTGGCGCTGGCCAAGGCCAGGGCCGTGGCCGCCACGCTCGCTTCTGAAGCGGCCTGGCCGCCGTTTGGGGTGCTGGGCTGTGACTCCCTGCTGGTGGTGCAGGGGGAGGCGTGGGGCAAGCCCCGGGACACCACCGAGGCGGTGGCCCGCTGGCGGCGCATGGCCGGTGGCTGGGGGGATCTGCACACCGGCCATGGCCTGTTGCAGTGCCCCGTCCCCGGGGAGCCGGAGGTGCCCCTGCAGGCGGTCGTGACCACGCGGGTGCACTTCGCCGCCCTTGGCGAGACGGCCATCCAGGCCTATGTGGCCAGCGGTGAGCCCCTGGCCTGTGCCGGCGGCTTCGCTCTCGAGGGCCGCGGGGGGCTGGTGGTGGAGCGGCTGGAGGGCTGCTTCAGCAATGTGATCGGCCTCAGCCTGCCCCTGCTGCGGCGGTGGTTGCCAGGTCTCTGATCAGGGCAACTCGGCTTGCGGCCTGGCCAGGCGTTTCCTGATCGCGCGCCGGGGGCCAGCTCAGCTTCCCCCCACACCATGGGGTTGGAAGGATGGCAATCGATGTCTATGGCTTGGTCTGTGGCTTGCTGGAAAACTGATGCTCATAGGAACGGAGAGAGGAGATTTCTGCTGGCGTCAGAAAGTTCAGATGATCGCCGGGAAGCGGTGAGCGAATATGGACTTTTCTCATTTCTTGTTCCACATAGTCCAACGGGTTGGACCAGAAGCGTTGTTTCCTGCGAAAGATCCAGAATCCCCCATTGCGCCTGAACTTTCTGTAATCGGGTTTGAGGCTTGCAAGTAGAGCCTTGGTCTCTGCCAGCGGGCGCAGAAAGTCTGATATCTGGCGCGACCATGCATAGTAGTCGAGTACCATGTCTTCATACCTGACGATCAGGCATCGGGCTCCCAGAAGGTCTTTCAGGCTGGTCAGATGTTGATACTTCTGAAGGATTGAGGCTTCCCCAAACCCGCTTTCTCCCCGGAACTCCATGAGTGCATAGTCATAGATGCTGATTTTGCCGGCCTGTATGTCCTGCCTTATGGTGGCGTCAATGGATGAATTGAGGCCATGGATCCAGCCATGGGAGAAATACTGCGAGACGATCAGATCCAGTGGATCGCGTACTTGACATACGGCGTGGTACTCCACAGCGTCCAAAAGCGAACCTGGCGTTTCGAATGCCAGGTTCGCTGTGTCCAGTGAATGCTCGTCTGTCAGCTCAAAGTCCCTGACTGGCCCTCGTAGTAAAAGGCCTGAAGTTCCTTGAGAGACTGCATCCGCCAGCTTCTGATGGTTGGCCGGATGATTGTTTTGCGAATAGAGAGGTGCACCGGTTGTGGCGGAGAGTTTCTTCAGGATCTCATATCCGAACATGGATCCTGTCTTGTGAGGATAATGAAAAGCAAGAACGGGTTGACGATCCATGAATAGCGATTATAGATTTACAGCATAACATCCAAAGGATTGCTTTCGGTTCGATCGGCGGGGTTACACGCTATGGCCCCTGCTCTGATCGTCCGCTCTCCCATCAGGGGTGTTGAGTGGATGATGTTCTGGATGCGCTGGTGGGAGCGAGTTCTGCGGCCTGATGACAGGCCTGTTAGTTGCTGATCTCTTGGCTGAGATCTGCATATCCCATCGCCTGAAGCGCTGCTTGATTGTAGTCAACAAAGTGACGCAACGCCTTCTTTGAGAAATACTTGTAAAAGTAGCTTTTGTCGGCCTGATTGAAAAATGGATTGCCTGTCTTTCTCTGGTGGTGTACGTTCTCCATCTGGAGCTGGAAGGCTTTGGTGAGCTGATCTTCGTCGACCTCTAGGAAATTCGAAATCAGCTGAATGGTACCCGCCGAGGGGGTTGGAACCAGGTCTTCGTATCTGAGGTCAAGCACTGGGATATTCGCTGCTCCCCATGACTCATAATTGGTTCTCCATCCTCCGCAAACGGAGTAGTAGATGGGGAGTGTGAGGCCGATCCTGCTGAAGCTCTCCAAAGCAAGATCAAGCAAGTTCTCCTTGGCTAGGCTATCGATGGTGAACCGATTGAAGAATGTGCTGGGGGAGGTCCATCTGCGGATAAGTCGATGACCCGGGAACAGGGCTTCAACTGTGGGCCTGATCATCGCCAAGCTTCTTGACTTGTTCGCTTCTAGGCGCAGAAAATTCAAAGCGCTCAGCAAGCAGTCAAACGGATTGCGGGTAATTCTGATGACTTTGCCGACATTACCTTGGGGAGTCGTCAGGTCTTTGGAGCCCTTGTAGATCTTGTGGGTCTTGATGACTGTTGAATCTGCCCCTCTGATAGCCTTGAATGGAAGGGAATGGTCTTCCAGGTGAGCACGACGTGCCTTTCTCAGGCTGTCCCATCCTTCATATGTCGAATCAGCAAGTTGGCCCGCAAGAATCAAGGGAAAGGCAAGGGCAGAGTTGCCGCACTTTGGATAGGTTGCCAGGTAAATGACGATCATGAGGAGGATATCGGCGAAGAGCGTCTGTGTGCAATGAATGCTGCTGGGTCTTCATGCGAACCGGTGGAATCCGGCCCAAAGCTTTACGGTGATGTTTGGTGCTTCTCCATCCCGCAAGATGGCAGCGAGAATGCCTGGAAATGATAGACAAAAAAAGCCCTCTCTGTGGAGAGGGCTTTTTGAAACAACTGAATCGGCGGGCGAACTTCAGGTCAGTCGAGATCAGGCATGGCCAGGGTGGGCTCGGCCTGACGGTCGATGCCCTTCTCGAAACCGGCGGCGGCGGCGCGGGCCCTGCCCGCATGCCACAGGTGACCGACCAGGAAGAAGAAGGCCAGCACGAACTGCGTGGAGGCCAGCCACTGACGGATGTTGACAAAGTTCACCGAGTTGGGCTCGGTGATGATGCCGCCCACGGAGTTGAGGGAGGCGTTGGGGGCGTGGGTCATGTACTCGGCGGCCCGACGCACCTGCCAGGGCTGGATGTCGTTCTGGAGCTTGTCGAGGCTCAGACCGTTGGGGCCGCGCAGCGGCTCGAGCCAGGGACCGCGGAAGTCCCAGAAGCGCATTGTTTCACCACCGAAGATGATCTCGCCGGTGGGGGAGCGCATCAGGTATTTGCCGAGGCCGGTGGGGCCCATGGCGGAACCGATGTTGGCGCCCATGCGCTGGTCCCGCACCAGGAAGGTGAAGCTCTGGGCCTGGGAGGCTTCGGCGTTGGTGGGGCCGTAGAACTCCGAGGGGTAGGCGGTGTTGTTGAACCAGATGTAGGACGAAGCGATGAAGCTCATGAAGCTCAGCGCGCCGAGGCTATAGCTGAGATAGGCCTCTCCGTTCCAGATGAAGGCGCGACGAACCCAGCCGAAGGGCTTGGTGATCACGTGCCAGATGCCGCCGAAGATGCAGATCAGGCCGATCCAGATGTGGCCACCGATGATGTCCTCCATCGAGTCGACACCGATGATCCAACCCTCGCCACCGAAGGGGGCGCGGGTGAGATAGCCGAAGATCACCCCGGGACTGAGGGTGGGGTTGCTGATCAGCCGCACATCGCCACCACCCGGGGCCCAGGTGTCGTAGACGCCACCGAAGAACATGGCCTTGAACACCAGCAGCAGGGCACCAACACCGAGAAGGATGAGGTGATAGCCAATGATGTTGGTCATCTGGTTCTTGTCGCGCCAGTCCTGGGAGAAGAACGCGGAGTAGTTCTCCAGGATCTCGGGGCCGCGCAGGGCGTGATAGAGGCCGCCGAGGCCGAGCACGGCGGAACTGATCAGGTGCAGAACACCGACAACGAAGAAGGGATAGAGATCGGTGACCTCACCGCCGGGGCCCACGCCGTAGCCGAGGGTGGCGACGTGGGGGAACAGGATCAGGCCCTGCTCGTACATGGGCTTGTCGAAGGTGAAGTGGCTCACCTCAAACAGCATCATGGCGCCGGCCCAGAAGACCATCAGACCAGCGTGGGCCACGTGGGCCCCCAGCAGACGGCCGGAGAGGTTGATCAGCCGGGCATTACCCGCCCACCAGGCATAGCCGGTGGAGTCGAGGTCCTTGCCCCCGACCGAGATGAGACCGGAGTTAAAGGGCGTTTCCACGGGGCAGAACCTCTTCAGGGAAGATGAAGTTTTCGTGCGGCTGGTCGGCGGGGGCCATCCAGGCGCGCAGACCTTCGTTGAGCAGGATGTTCTTGGTGTAGAACGTCTCGAATTCAGGATCCTCCGCTGCGCGGATCTCCTGGCTCACGAAGTCGTAGGCCCGCAGGTTGAGGGCCAGGCCGATGATGCCGATGCTGCTGGTCCACAGACCCATCACCGGCACGAACAGCATGAAGAAGTGCAGCCAGCGCTTGTTGGAGAAGGCGATCCCGAAGATCTGACTCCAGAAGCGGTTGGCGGTGACCATCGAATAGGTCTCCTCTTCCTGGGTGGGCTCGAACGCCTTGAAGGTGTTGGC
>CALRMW020000002.1:0-306236 GCA_943369315.1 Synechococcus sp. UW140 | reverse complement strand
CTCACCCATGAGCGCATCGGTGAACTGATCGGCACCACCCGCGTCACCACCACCCGGCTGATCTCCCGCATCCGGGCCGCCGACCTGCTGCAGGTCCCCAGCGGCGAGACCAGCCTGCGCCTGGCACCGGCCCTGGTCGACGGCGCTCCACTGGCGGCCTGACGCCCCCTCCTTTTTCCTTTTCTCCTTCCTTTCCCTTCCCTTCGCCCCCATGGCCCCCTCCCTCGGCAGCCTTCCCGACGTCCCCGCTCCGATCAGCGTCCGCGGTCCCCAGCCCCAGGCCAAGAAGAAGGGCTGCCGCCAGAAGAAATGCTCCAAATGGAAAGGCGGCAAGTGCTGCTGCGGCCGCGACTGAGGTCGCGCAGCATCAGTCGCTCCGGCCCTGGCGTTCGAGGCTCGGCATCAGGGCGATCGAGGCGGCCAGCCCCAGCGCCAGGATCAGCAGGGCTGGAATCAGGGCCGCCCCCACCCGCTCGTCACTGGCGTACTGGTAGACACGCACCGAGAGGGTGTCGAAGTCGAAGGGGCGCAGGGAGAAGGTGAGGGGCAGCTCCTTGACCACGTCGACGAACACGAGCAAGCCACCCACCAGCAGCGGACCGCGCAGCAGCGGCAGGTGGATGCGGCGCAGCACCGCCAGCCAGCCGCAGCCCAGGCTGGTGGCCGATTCGTCCAGGCTGGGGGGAATCTGCTCGAACGAGGCGTCGAGTCCCTGCTTCGAGACGGCCATGAAGCGGTCGGCGTAGCCCCAGAGCAGCAGCAGCAGGGGGCTGAGCTGCAGTGGCCCGCCGATCAGCATCAGGGCCAGGGCCAACACGGTGCCTGGCACGGCGTAGCCCATGCCGGCGAAGAAGGTGAGCCGTCCCAGCAGCCGGTTGGCCAGCCAGCGGCGGCTGATGGCCAGCACCAGGGCCCCCGCGACGGTGACCACCGCGGCGACCAGGGCCAGCCCCAGGCTGCGCAGCGTCAGGGCCAGCAGATCCTCGAGCGGGTCGCTCTGCAGGTGGTCCCGGCTCGCCACCAGCCAGGTGAGGGGCAGCCCCAGGCTGACCACCGGGGGCAGCAGGGTGAGCAGCTGGGCCAGCAGGCACCG
This sequence comes from Synechococcus sp. UW140, assembly GCA_943369315.1. GTDB lineage: Bacteria > Cyanobacteriota > Cyanobacteriia > PCC-6307 > Cyanobiaceae > Cyanobium. The sequence goes on along the minus strand of CALRMW020000002.1, from coordinate 305,143 downwards.
CCAGCCCCGCAGGGGCCACTGCAGCGTGCCGGCGTCCCCCTGCCCCAGGTTCCAGCGGCGGCTGCGCTGGCGCATCCACCGCTCGGCCCCTACCAGCAGGCTGACCAGAACCAGGGCGATCAGGGCCAGCCCCACGGCCCCCGGCAGGTCGCCCTCGGCCTGCCAGCGCTGCAGGATCCCCCTTGAGAGGGTGGGCACCCCCAGCAGCTCCACGGCGCCGAGCTCATTGACCACCTCCATGCCGCTGAGGGCGACACCGGCGCCGATGGAGGGCAGCGCCAGGGGCAGGGCGACGCGCCGGAAGCTGCCCCAGGGGCCCACCCCCAGGCTGCGGCAGGCCTCCAGCTGGCGCTGACCACTGCCCGAGAAGCTCTCGGTGGAGAGCAGGAAGACGTAGCTGTAGGTGGTGAGGCTGAGCAGCAGCAGGGCCCAGCCGATGCCGTGCACGCGAAAACCCCAGCGGCTGCCGAGGTCGACCAGCACGGCGGCCAGCACGAACGCCGGAGCCGCCAGGGGCAGCACCTGGGCCAGGCGCAGCCAGCGGCGTCCCGGGAAGCGGCAGCAGGCGGTGAGCCAGCCGTTGGCGGTGCCGACCAGGGCCCCGATCAGGCCGACGCCCACCACCAGCACCAGGGTGTTGCTCAGCTGCTCGAGGCCTTCGGCCCCCAGCCAGAGGCCGCTGGCGCCGGCATCGCGAACCGCGAAGCCGGCCAGGGCCAGGAACGGCAGCACCGCCAGGACGCAGACCACCAGAACGGCCGCCGCGAGGGAGGCCCGCCGCATCGGCGCAACCGTTCGGGTGGCGACTGCCCGCTCCGTCGTTGCCGCTGTCGCCATCCGGTGTCCTACTTCCAGCCGTTCGATTCCATCATCTGGGTGGCCGCCCGGCTCCTGGATCCGATCTGCTCCACCGAGACGCCGTCGGCCTTGAAGGTGCCGAAGCGCTTCAGGATCGGGTTGTCACCGAAGCCCTTGAGCGGGTACTCGTTGTTGGCTTCGGCGTAGCCGCGGCCGCCGGTGGGGGAGGCCAGGAACTCGATCAGCCGGATCGCCGCCTGGGGATTCCTGGCGTGGCGGGTGACGCCGGCGCCGGTGATGTTGACGTGGGACGGATTGAGGTAGACCACCCTCAGCCTCTCGGCCAGCTGCTTGTCCTGGGCGCCGCCTTCCCCGGAGAGCATGCGGGCGATGTAGTACGTGTTCACCACCCCGACGCCGCACTCGCCGCGGGCGACGGCCCGGGCCAGGGGGGTGTCGGAGGTGAAGAATGGCTGGCTGACGTTGGCCACCATGCCGCGGATCCAGGTGCGGGTGGCGGCATCACCGTTGAGGATCATGCGGCTGGCCACCAGGGACTGGTTGTAGGGGCTCTTGCGATCCCGCAGGCAGAGCTTGCCCCTGAAGGCCGGCTTGGCCAGATCGGCATAGGTGCGGATCGTGGCGGGATTCACCAGCTTCGGGTTGACCACCACGGCGCGCACCCGGCGGGTGAGGCCATACCAGCGGCCCTGGGAATCGCGCAGGTTGGCGGGCACGTCCCGCTGCAGGGCCGCCGAACGGGTGGGGCGGAACAGGCCCTGGTCGGTGGCGGCATCGAGGCGGGCGGCATCGACCAGGACGAGCACATCGGCGGGGCTGTTCCTGCCCTCACTCTTGAGGCGCTCCAGCAGGGCGTCGTCCTTGGCTTCCAGCACGTTCACCTTGATGCCGGTGCGGGCCGTGAACTGCCGGTACAGCTCCTTGTCGGTGTTGTAGTGGCGACCGGAGTAGACACCGATGGTGGTGCCGGCCTGGGCGACGGCGGGAGCCTGGGCCTGCGACTGGCCGATGGCCGGTTGCGAGGCGCCGCCGAAGACAGAGATCAGGGTGGCGGCCAGGGCCGCGGATCCGCCGACAGGCAGCAGCAGGCGACGACGGAGGAACCTGGACGAGGGCATCGGGAAGAACGGGTGTCTGCCCGGACCCTATGAAGGCTCCGAAGGGGTGGTCGGACCAAACGACGCGAAGCCAGGTATCAATGCTTACGTGCCTGGCACTCACTCCTGAGGCGTTCGCTCAGTAGGAGCTGGAGCGGCGCACGGGGATCAGGGCGGGCTGCATCAGGCCGCCGCCGCCGTTGTCGTCGTCGGAATCCATCGCCATCCACAGCACCAGACCGAGAAGGGCGAGCACGCCCGTCATCAGGAGGAACTCGGTCATGGGAGCGCTACGTAGACCGTCACCCTAGCGGCGCCAGCCGGTGGTTCCGTAGTGGATGCAGCACAACGGGCCGGAGGACGGCCGATCAGGCGAAGCCCTTGCCCGCCTCGCCGGCCACGCAGGCCTGCAGCTGCTGGCGCAGGCGCTTGTGGTCGAGATCCTTGCCGATCAGGACGAGCTGGTTCTTGCGCTCCCCCGGCCAGTCGCTGTCGTCGATGGAGAAACGTTTGCCCGCCAGGTGGAACACGTGGCGGCGTTCGCTTTCGTTGAACCAGAGGATGCCCTTGGCCCGGAAGACCCCCGCCGGCATCTGGTTGTCGAGGAAGTTCTGGAACTTGCGCAGCGAGAGGGGGCCGTCGCTGCTGAAGGACAGGGAGGTGAACCCTTCGATGGCCTGGTGGTCGGCATGGCCGCCGTGATCGTGGCCATGGTGATGGCCGTGATCGTGATCGTGGGAGTGGCCGTGGTCATGGCCGGCTGCGGCCGGTTCGTGCTCGCAGTGGCCGTGGTCGTGGTCGCAGTGGCTGTGGTCCTCGGCCCCGTGGTCGTGGTGGGCCCCATGGTCATGGCCGTGGTGGTCGCCGGCGGCGGGAGCCTGCTGCTGGGCCACCACCTTGTCGCTCTCGAACAGGCCCACGCTCAGCAGCAGGGGCAGGGGCACCTCGCCCTTCACCGAGCGCAGGATGCGGGCCTCGCTCTTGATCGCCCGCAGCTGGTTTTCGAGGGCCTCCAGCCGCTCCTCGCTGACCAGGTCGCACTTGTTGAGCAGGATCATGTCGCCGTAGACGATCTGGGAGCGGCCCACCTCCCCCTGCAGCGTCTCGGCGCCGAAGTTCTCCGCGTCCACCAGGGTGATGATCGAATCGAGCCGGGTGAGGTCGCGCAGGTCGCTGCCGAGGAAGGTCATGGCCACGGGCAGCGGATCGGCCAGGCCGGTGGTCTCGACCACCAGGTAGTCCACGGGTTCGGGGCGCTCCAGCACCCGGTAGACGGCCTCCAGCAGCTCGCCGTTGATCGAGCAGCAGATGCAGCCGTTGCTCAGTTCCACCATGTTGTCGGCGGTGGCCACGATCAGCTCGTTGTCGATGCCGATCTCGCCGAACTCATTGACCAGGACGGCGGTCTTGAGGCCCTGCTGGTTGCTGAGGATGTGGTTGAGCAGGGTGGTCTTTCCCGCCCCGAGGAAGCCCGTGAGGATCGTCACCGGCACGGCGATGGGCCGGGCCTCGGTTGCCGCCTCCGGCGTCGGGGCGTCCAGTTTCGTGCTGGTCATGGCCGGAGGGGGGAACCGCTGTGGTGATTCTGCCGGCGCGCTCACCCCACCAGTGCCGCCGCGGCTGCTGGAATGGCAATCTCCGAACCTGGTCCATGAACTCCAGCGAAGCGTTCGCCGCCATCGGCCTTGCCGCGGTGGCCTGCGATGGCGCCCTCGACGGTGACGAGGCCGCCCTGCTCCGCCAGCAGCTGGAGGTGCGCTCGCCCTACGGGAACCTCGGCGAAGCGGTGATGGGGGCGATGTTCGACGGCCTGCTGGGGCGGCTGCGCAGCGGCGGCTGGGAACAGCTGCTGGTGGAGGCCGCGCCGGAGCTGACTGAACCTCAGCAGGAGACGGCCTATGCGATGGCGGCCCTGCTGGTGTACGCCAACCGCAGCCTCAAGCCGGTGGAGCAGGCGATGCTGCAGCGGCTGGGGGAACTGATCAGCGTGCCGGCGGAGCGCTGCAGCCAGATCCTCGATGTGATGGCGGTGCTGCACCGCGACAGCCTGAAGTCCTGAGGATCGACCTCAGGACCTGCTGCCCCGGCAGCGGCCGCACAGCCCGAAGAACTCGAGGGTGTGGTACATCGGCAGGAAGTCGCCCAGCTCCTCCCCCGGCAGGTGCAGGCCGTGCACCGGGCAGTGGGGCAGCACCATGGTGGTGCCGCAGTCGACGCAGGTGAGGTGGTGCTCGTCCCGCTCGGTCGGGGCGTAGAGGGCTTCGCCGCTGGGCAGGTGGCGGCAGCGCACCAGGCCCCGCTGCTGCAGCTGGCGCAGGTGGCGGTAGACGGTGGCCAGGCCCATGGCGGAGGGGCCACCCCGCAGCCGGGCGTGGAGGTCCTGGCCGCTCAGTTCGCCGTCGGCGTCGCGCAGCTCCGCCAGCAGGGAGGCCTGGCGCGGCGGCAGATCGGGGGCGGAGGTGGCCTGCATGGTTCCGTTTCTACCCTGCCGGCAGCCAGATGGCCTGGAGGGCTTCCTGGAGAAGGGGCTGGAGGGTAAGGCTGGAGGCCTCGATCAGCACCGCCCGGGGGGGCGCCGGCGGTGCCCCGCGCAGCTCCCCCAGGGGGCGCAGCACCAGGGCCAGCCGGTCGCTGGTGGGGTCGTAGCTGAGGCCGGTGCCTGGTTCGAGCTCCCAGCCGGCCAGGCGCCGCGAGGCCAGCACGCTGCCGCGCCGGTCGAGGGTCACCAGGGTGAGGGCGGGGCGGCCCACCCCTTCGATCAGCAGCGCCCAGATCCGCTCGCCGCCGCGGCTGCAGGCCGTGGCCGCCAGGGCCTGGGGACCGACCCAGAGCTGGCGGGGGGCCACGCCCGGCTCCACCAGCTCCAGGGAACGGCGGAAATCGGGCCAGTGGCGCACCAGCAGGGCCCGCCCCGCCCGGGGACAGAAGCTGCTCAGGTCGCGGCTGCCGGGCAGGGTCTGGCGGCGGGGCGGCCGGGGCGGCAGGTCCTGCAGGCTGAGACCATCGATCTCGGGCACCACCAGGGCGCCCCCCTCGGGCAGCAGCCGCACCGCCCCGCTGGCCTCCAGCGGCAGCACCCTGGGGCCGCCCCGGGCCGGCCAGAGGCTGATGCTCACCTGGTCGGGCTGTTCACCGCCGGCCTGCACCAGCAGGTCGCCGCGGCGGTTGCCGCTGATGTGGGCGAAGACCATCTCGCCGGCGCCGATGGCCTCGGGGGCACCGGCCTGCACGGGGGACGCTGACGCCGGGCGCCCGCGGCCCAGGGGGCGCAGGGGCTGCTGGCGCAGCGGCACCCTCCACACCCGGAAGCGGCCGGTCTCGGAGCGCGACACCACCGCCACGGCCTCGCCACCGCCGAGCGGTTCGACCATGGTGATGCGCGGCCAGACCGGCGAGATCGGCCGCCAGCGGCCGTCGTGCTCCCGCACCTGCAGCTGCTCGCCGCTGCCCGCCGGCACCACCGCCAGCAGCCGGGGGCGCGGATCCCACTGCCAGCGCTGGGGGGGCAGGGCCAGCCCGCGGCGGTCGCGGCCGGCCAGCTGCAGCTGCAGGGGGGAGCTGATCCGCTGGTCGGGGGAGAGGTTCAGCAGCAGGGTGTCGCCGTCGCCGAGCCAGCGGTGGGCCAGGGGCGGGCTGAGGGTGCTGGCGGCCTGGAGGCTGGCCGGGTCCATGGGCCGGCTGAAGCGGGCCTGCAGGGCGGCGGGACCGGAGCTGGCGGCCACCGGCGTGAGCCGCTCGAGCCGGGGCGGGTGGTTCAGCAGCAGCTGCTGCTGGACGAGGGCCAGCAGAGCGGCCAGGGCCAGGGTGAGCGGCAGGGGGCCGGCCCAGGGGAGGCGGGAGAGCGGGCTCATGGTTCCAGGGGCCGGGCCGGCCGGGGGATCGGCCGGATGCGGCTGGGAACCACCTCCAGCCGCTCGCCGCCGCCGGGGGCGGGCTTGAGGCCCATCACCCCGTCGATGGCCAGCCACTGGTCGGCGGGGAAGGGAGCCTGGCCGGCGGGCCAGTGGACGGGAAGGCCCACCGGGGAGGCGTCGGCCAGGCAGCAGCGCACCAGCAGCCGGGCCAGCTGGGGCCGTTCGCCCTCCATCGGCAGCACGAAGCCGCTGATGCGCACCGGATCGCCGGCGAACAGCTTGGGATCGGGCTGGCTGCGCAGCAGCCGCACCCAGTCGGTGAGGCTGCGCTGGGCGGGCGGCAGCACGAAGCTGAGCTCGCTTTCGGCGGTCTCGTCGCGGGGGCGCTGGCCGGCCAGGTCGGCAAAGGAGGGGGCCGGCGGCAGCAGCAGCACCAGCAGGGCGATGGCGGCGGTGAGCAGCAGGGTGCGGGCCTGGCGCCGGTCGCCCCGCTCGCCCCGGCCGGGCCCGAAGGCCAGGCGCAGCTGCAGCAGGGCTACCGCCAGCAGCAGCAGGCCGGCCAGGGCCACCAGGGGGTGGAACACGGCCCGTAGCAGCAGGTCGAGGCGGCCGTCGACGCTGCTGACCAGCATCACCAGGGCCCAGAGGCCGAGGCTGGCGGCGCGCCAGAGGGCGGCCCGCTGCAGGAGGGGGGGAGTCACAGGCGCCACAGGTTCACCCACTGGCCGATCAGCAGCACCATCAGGGCGGCCCCGGCGGTGGTGATCACCAGGCCGCGGGGCCGGAACAGCAGCCCGAGCAGGCTGACCAGCTTGAGGTCGATCACCGGGCCCAGGAGCAGGAAGGCGAGCAGGGCCCCGGGGGTGACCTGGGCGGCGAAGCTGAGGGCCAGGAACGCATCCACGCTCGAGCACACCGACACCACCAGAGCCAGCAGCATCAGGGCCAGGATCGAGAGGGTGGGGGCGCCGCCCACCGCCAGCAGCCAGCTGCGGGGCACGAAGGACTGCACCAGGGCGGCGATGACGCTGCCCATCACCAGCAGCAGGGACAGGTAGAGTAACTCCTGGCTGGCGTGCTTCACCAGCTCGGCCAGGGGCGGCCGGACCGGGGCGGCCTCGGCGCTGAGGGCCGACGGTGGCGGCGCCCCCACCAGGCCGCTGGAGCGCTGCAGCAGCCCCACCGCCGCCAGGGGCTGGTGCAGGCGCCGTTCGGCCAGCAGGTCGGCCTGGAGCAGCTGGGGTTCGGGCACCAGGCCCAGCAGCAGGGCCAGGCCCACGGCCACGACAACGGCGCCCAGGGGACGGGCCAGCAGCAGCCAGGGCTGGTCGGGGAAGGCGGCCCAGGTGCTGGCGATCACGATCGGGTTGAGCACGGGGGCGGCGAACAGGAAGCCGAGGCCGGCGCCGAGGGGCGCGCCACCGCTGAGCATGCGGCGGGCCACCGGCACGTTGCCGCATTCGCAGGCCGGCAGGGCGAAGCCGAGGGCGGCGCCGGTGAGCGGACCCAGCAGCGGGTGGGACGGCAGCCGCCGCAGCCAGCGGCCGCCGGGGGCGAACCAGCGGGCGCCGGCGGAGATCAGCACGCCGATCAGCAGGAAGGGCAGCGCCTCGATCAGCAGCCCCTGGAACAGGGCCCAGGCGGTGGCCAGACGGGTGAGGATCACGGCGCCGGCCAGGGCTCCGGGCTGGTGGTGGTGCCGGCTTCGAACCACTCGGGGATGGCGCGGAAGCAGGCGGCGTTGGCCTCGTTCTCGCGGGCCTCGACGCGCCAGCAGCAGCTGCGGCCGCCGTCGCGCGGGCCGAGCAGCTCGTTGGCCCAGCCCCAGGCCAGCTCGGCGCTGGCCTCCATGCCCACGTTGGCCATCACCCGCAGGTCGAGGGCGCCCTGCTCATGCAGGGTCTGCCATTGGGCCAGCAGGGGGTCGTCGTGGTTGACCAGGAAGGTGTGGTCGAACTGCTGCTCGAGGCGGGCCCGCAGGGGCTGGAGGCTGGAGAAATCGACCACGAAGCCGTGGACGTCGAGGTGGTGGGCGGCGAACCAGAAGGTGAAGCTGCGGCTGTAGCCGTGCACGAAACGGCAGTGGCCCGGGTGGCGCCACTGGCGATGGCAGCAGGGGAAGCCGCCGTAGCTCTTGCTGCAGGTGTGGGCCGCGGGGGTGGACATGGGGGAGGATCACTGCAGCTGACGTCGCGTCCCGTGGGGGCTCCATCCGCCGCTTCCCCTGGATCCTGTCATCCGCCGTCGCCCGGCGGGGGGCTGGAGCTGGCGGGCCCGGAGCTGATCGCCACGCTGCGCTTCGATGGGGCGGGGCTGATCCCGGCGGTGGCCCAGGACTGGCTGGACGGGGCGGTGCTGATGGTGGCCTGGATGAACCGGGAGGCGATCGAGCGCAGCCTGGCCACGGGCGAGGTGCACTACTGGAGCCGCTCGCGGCAGGAGCTGTGGCACAAGGGGGCCACCAGCGGCCATTTCCAGACGCTGCGCGGCTTGCGTTACGACTGCGACGCCGACGTGCTGCTGCTCACGATCGAGCAGGTGGGCCAGGTGGCCTGCCACACCGGTGCCCGCAGCTGCTTCTACGAGGAAGGCGACACGGCCACCCCCGGCGGACCCGACGCCCTGCCGCCGCCGGCGGATGTGTGCACCGAACTGGCGCGGGTGATCAGCGGACGCAGGGAGCGGCCGGAGCCCGGCAGCTACACCAACAAGCTGCTGGAGGGGGGCGACAACCGGATCCTCAAGAAGATCGGCGAGGAGAGCGCCGAGTTCGTGATGGCCTGCAAGGACGACGACCCGACGGCGATCGCCGGTGAAGCGGCTGATCTGATTTTTCACCTGCAGGTGGCCCTGGCCCACCACGGCGTCGACTGGCGCCGGGTGCAGGAAGTGCTGGCCGAGCGGCGCGGGGCGCCCAGGCGGGAATGAGCCGGTTGCAGCGGGAACTGGCCTGCCGGCGGCGGCTGAGCGATGGATCAGGCGAGCGCTGGCTGTGGGCGCTGGGCTCGAGCCTGCCCTGGGTGGGACTGGCGGTGCTCCTGCTGCATGCCCTGACGCGCCGCACGATCACGCCGTTTCTCTATGGCCTCACCGCGCTGGCGGCGGTGGGCTTCCTGGTGCTGACGCTGGGGGGCCTGCCGGACGACCTGGCCAGCCGCAACCGGCTGCCGTCCGGGACGGTCCCGGCGGCGATCACGCTGTTGTGCGTGGCGGCCTTTGCCTTCGGGCACCGGCAGGGGCAGGAGAAGGCGGCGGTGGAGGCGCGGAAGTGGCTGGAGTTGGATGGGTGAGGGGTGAAGGGTGAGGGCCTGGGATCTGGACCGCGAAGGCTCAGGGACGGCTCGGCACTCGGTAACGCTTCCTCTGGGTGCCCCAACTGTCTGTGGATTTGGTTCAGCCTGTTCAGAGCACGGTCGAGATTCTCCTGAAAGGCAGGATCTTTGGCCGCCAGTTGGCGGTAGATCTCCACGGCTTCGGCGGTAGGTGGCAGTGCCTCAGAATGGCGACCGAGCTGACTCAGGGAGATCCCTTGGTTGATGAGAGAGCCGGCCAGCGATGCGAGGTAGGCAGACTCTGTGACCACCAGTTGGCGGTAGATCGTGACCGCTTCCAGGAAGAAGGGGAGCGCTTTCGATGGATCTCCTGAGTCGCCGTAATAGGCACCCAGGTTGTTGAGGGCAAGAGCCAGGTTGCCCCTTGACTGGGGTGTCTCTGCCGCAAGCTGGCGAACGATTGTCACGGCTTCGACGGTGGGAGGGATCGCTTCTTCTTCTCGATCCAACCGGCTGTAGAAGCTGCCCAGGTTGACCAGGGCACCAGCCAACTCCTCCCGAACAGAGGAATTTCCCTTCACCAGGCTGCGGTACAGCGCCACTGCTTCAAGGCTGGGCGACACGGATTCTGCGTCGCGTCCCAGGGCACTGAAGCGAAGGCCCAAGTTCGTGAGCGAGAGGGCAAGATCGTTTTGGAAGATCGAGTCTCGCTCCGCGAGGCCACGATAGATCTTCACTGCTTCCAGGGTTGGAGGGAGAGCCTCGTCATGGCGTCCAAGGTCACTCAGGCAGACTCCATGGTTGTTCAACGTGCTGGCCAGACCACCAACATGCTCGGAGCTGACTGCCGATAGTCTGCGGTAGATCGAAATGGCTTCGATCTGGGCTGGCAGTGCATCAGAAGGCTGTCCCATCTCCCTGTGGATGAGGCCCAGCTGATCAAGAGCATCAGCGAGCATGCTCTGCATGGGGGGGGTGGCACCTGCCAATCGGCGGTGGAGCTGGATCGTTTCCAGGCTTATGGGCAGGGCCTTGGAGGGTCGCCCGAGTTCGCGGTAGACCGTGACCAGGTTGTCAAGGGTGCCTGCCAGAACTCTGGGAGTGGCAGGATTGACGGGAGCCAACCTTCTGAGGATGTCCACTGTTTCCAGATAGGAAGCGAGAGCGTCTTCAAGCCGGCCGAGTTCGCCGTAGCGATTTCCAAGATCATTCAGGGCATGGGCCAGGTTGGCCATCTCCTCGGGATCCTTGATGGCCAGTGATCGACGGATCTTTACCGCCTCGATGGTGGGTGGCAGCGCCTCTGCAGGGCGGTCAAGCGCGCTGTAGATGAGTCCCTGGATGTTCAGGGAATGGGCGAGCTGGACGGTCAGGCTGGAGTCGCGTTCGGCCACCCGGCGATGGATCGCCACGGCCTCCAGGATGGGTGGAAGCACATCCTGGCTACGCCCCAGGGCTGCATAGAGAGTGGCTTGCAGTCTCAGCGATACCGCCAGATCCGCTGCGGCATGGCTGCTGATTCCCACGAGCCTTCGGCGCAGCGTCACGGCCTCCTCCACGGGGCCAAGCGCCTCAACGGGCAGGTCGTTCATCCAGAGCAGCCGCCCGAAGGCATGGAGGATTCCGGCCGTGGTGGCATCGCCTTGCTGGGGATTCGCCCGTAGCCAGTTCACGGCCTTCCGCTGCAGGGTCAGGGCCTCGCGGTTGGCGCCCTTGTCTTCCAGTGCGCTGGCCTGGCGGATCCACTCGCTCACCTGCGGCGGCAGCTGCTTGTCCTTCGTCGGCCGTGCCTGGGAGCTCCAGATGTCCGCCGCAGCAGCGGGAAACCGCTGGCCGACGGCCATGGCGGGCGCCTGTGTCCCGATGGCATGCCCCAGCAGCAGGGCAACCACTGGCAGGCTTCGGCTGAACCACGGACGGACCACGGCAAGCACGGCGGCTTGATTTCAAGCTAGGCAGCGGGGCTTTGGCCGCTGAAGACGGGTGAAGGTTCGTCTCTTTGGATCTGGGGCCCCAGCCACGAGCCGGCTCTGGCGCCGAGATCCCAGCAATGATTCTCGTGGGCCTGACGTTCAGCATGGCAGCTGTATGGCTACCAAAGGTGGTACGAAGGTCACCCGCCGCAGCTTCGATGACGGCCTGGATCTCGACGGAGCTTGGAGACAAGGGCGTGTCCTGAATGGCCATGCAGCGCTGATCCAGGCTCTGGCGCCCCACTGTCAGCGATGTGCCCTGACGCCTGACGACTCAGTTCGTGCGCCAGGTGCCGCCCTGGCTTGACGGGCATCGCTGAAGTGCTCTGGCTTTTCCACGACGGCCTCCCGATGCACTGACTCGTGGAGCCGTGGACCCCGTGACCGCCCCCGGGAAACCTGGAACAGGACCTGCATGTGCTCGACGTTTCGTCATCGCTGGCCGATCCCCCTGTCCATCGTTAGGTTCTCAACGTGCAGCTCCTGATCTCCAGGAAGTCGCGTGATGGAAATTCCACCAACGCGGATCATGGCTTCCAACCATTCTGTCCCCCAGTGTTTGAGGCAACCCAGATGGGCTTCGTGAACGAAGTGGTCTCGGATGAAGACATTGCCCGATACAACCTGCCGTTCAAGCCCGGCGATGGTCGTTACTGGACGAGGGACAGGGAGCTGGATTGTTACCTGTGGGGGGGGATCATTGAAAACTATTCTAGAGACTATATCCCTGAAGGAAGGTTCTGGTTGTTTGTTCGAGGTACGCTGTTGGACATATCTCTAAATTTAGAAAACGTCTGTGCCGGATCTCTGGTGGATGCTCCGACGATAGTGTGGAAAGAAGTGTCTCATATCCAGCCCAGTGATCTTGGCGGCTTGGAGATGCATGAGGTCTTGTCTGTTCTACGTGGTGCCTTGGCCGTGTATGGGTTTGATGGCGAGGAGAGTCGGTCGCCTCTTGAGTCAACTGTCAGGTTTCGATTCTAGACGTTATTCGCTGCATATTCGCATCTTGGAATGATGACACTTACTGCTGAGCAGGCCAATCTTCTGCTGGACAGAATTGAAACCAAGGAACAGCTTCTAGAGCTAATTGAGAGAGTCGATCACCGGGTCCAAGGATCTGTTACGGTCCTCTACAGTGGAGTTACGGGAAGATATTCTTCTGTCGGAGAGAAGATCGTCCATTCTGGCGCCATGGCGGAGGCGCTGCATGAATCTGGTAACGACGTTCGCACTATTGATCAGTCTGAGGTTGGGAAGTTTATGAATATGACAAGAAACTCAAGTAACTACAATAAAAAGTTTGTCGATAAACTGAAGCAGATATTCGGGGAGGACAAGGTTGGGCTGCAAAGCTTTATGGATGGCGAAGTTGTTGATGGCATGCGTGTGAATAATGGGGTTTGGGACAGGGTTTCAGCTCGGTATGTCGCAGATGCTGTTGGAGAGGTGGTGACTTTCACTGGCGGGGCGTCCGTAAGTCGAGTCTTCTTTCAGACTGAGCTCCCGCTTATTCTGAGTAATCCAAGGGTGACCAGTATTGATGGAATACCAATAGAGGTCTTCCATGGAATGGCTGTAGAGGATGCCTTTGAAATTATTACAGCAGCGTCTGAAGTCAGAGCGTCAAGGTTAATGATATCCGTGGACGAATATGGAAACCCTCTGCAGATCAATCAGCATTACATCGTTGACGCCCGAAACTTCTTTGCAGACTCTAATGCGATCAATGGGAATGCCCCTCCCCCCGATACTTCGATGCGGTCCATGGCGGACTTCATTCCCCAGGAGAGGGTGGCTGCCCATCGTGAAGCGCTGAAAGAGATCCGAATAGCCCAGGACAACTTGGCTGTTCACTACAAGCAGGATCTTCTGAATCAGCCTTCACAGACTCCATCGCGTTGGCTCAAGGCCTTGGATCAACTGGGTCACATTGCTGACGTCGTCAGCCTTGCGGCCGTGGCGCATGATGCTAAAGCGGCGATGGATGCGGGCGATTCGGACGCTGCACAGCGGATGATGACCCAGTGGGCACTTGAAAATGCCGGGGCGATTCTTGCTGGTCGCCTGGCCTCACTGGCGGTGGCACCCCTGCTGGCTGCAGGCCCGCTGGGCTGGTTGGCTGCGGGCGGCATGGTCCTGTCAGCCTCCATGCTTGGAAGTGCCTATTCCGACGAGGCCGCAGAGTTTGTGGCTGAGCACCTCGTCGATCTCTGGGAACGGGGGCTGGAGGCATTGAGAACCCAGTTTCAGGCGGCGGAAAGAACCTACTCATGCCCACTTGTTCTGGATCTTGATCGCAATGGAGTGATCACATCAGCTCTTCATAGGTCTGCCATTCATTTTGATCATGACGGTAATGGATTTGCCGAGCAGACAGGCTGGATCAGTCCTACAGACGGACTTCTTGTTCGAGATCTTGATGGCAATGGTTTCATCGACCATGGTGGTGAACTATTCGGGAATAACACCTTGCTCCCGAATGGAACGAAGGCGGCCAATGGATTCGAAGCTCTCAAGGCACTGGATGGAAACGGGGATCGTTGGATTGACCAACGTGATGCAGCATGGTCGACGCTGAAGGTATGGATCGACGGAAATAGCAATGCAGTTGCCGATCAAGGCGAGACCGTGAGCCTCAGTGAGGCAGGTGTGCTTCGGCTTGGTCTTCACTACGTGGCATCAACTATCGTGGATCTTCATGGTAATCGACACCTTCAGATCGGTGAGTTTCAGGCCTCTGATGGAACTATTCAATCCATGCATGATGTCTGGTTTCAGGTCGACCAGGCACGATCCAGGTGGCTCCACCCTGTCTCGATTGATGCCGGTCTTTCTGCACTCCCAGATCTGAAAGGCATGGGCATGGTGCCTGACCTGCATCAAGCCATGGCTGCGGATCCATCTGGAGAGTTGCGTTTGCTTCTGGAAAGCTGGATCCAGGGCAACCCCTTACAGCGCGAGGCACTGATTGATCCATTGATCTTTCGTTGGGTCGGGGTGTCACCTGATCAGTTCAATACGGGCTGGGATGCGATCGATGGACGGCTCGCAGTCATGCAGCGACTTCTCGGTCAAAGCTTTCGCCAAGGCTGGACTGATCCACGGCCCTTTGGTCAGGCGGTGAGGATGCTTCATCTTGCCTATATGGACTTCCGACTCCATCTGGAAAATCAACTGATTCTCCAGACCGATGCATTGCCTATCCTGCAACGGCTTGTAGCACCAAATGGTGTTATTCATTCGCATCCATCGGGACAGACTCTTGCGTGGATCGCCGGCTATCTTGATGCAGGCTTCCTCCAGTCATCAGACTTCCTCGGGCTGTACAAGCTAACTCGATCATTTAAGTCCATCGGAGAATCTGGAAGTCTGATTCTGGCGAGTCTGCAGGAGGCTTTAGCTTCGCATGGAGTGACAGAAGCCGTTATCCACCTGCTTTCTTCAGAACATCACCTTCAGCAAGGATCAGCAGAGTCCAACCATCTTTCTGGTACAGATGGTCTGGATATGCTTGACGGCGGAGCCGGCAATGATGTGCTCCAAGGCGGAGCCGGCCGCGACTGGTTGATCGCCGGAAGCGGAAACGACAGTCTGAATGGCGGGATTGGTGATGATGTCTACGTGATTGCCCAGGGAGGCGAGCGAAAGCAGATCAGTGATACGGACCTAAGGAGTGGGAACCGTGATGTGGTGCTGTTCACGAATGTGAAGCCATCAGATGTGCAGCTTGTGGAACGCCATGGTTCGCAGCTGTACCTGCACTATGGGAGTACGGACCGCCTATGGGTGGAGCATTATTTCACGTCGCAGGCTCACCGGATTGAGGAGTTTCAGTTCGCGGATGGAACCCGCTGGGGAGATTCTGAACTGCGGGATCGTGCGGTGGTGGGAGGTGCGACGGCTGGCTCGGACAGCCTGGGCGGCTTCTGGGACATGGTGAACAGGGTCGATGCCCTGGATGGCGATGATCAGGTGTATGGAGGTGGGTTCAATGATGTCCTGAAGGCTGGCAACGGCAATGATCTTCTGATCGGACATGATGGTGATGACCATCTCGATGGCGGAGCCGGCAATGATGTGCTCCAAGGCGGAGCCGGCCGCGACTGGTTGATCGCCGGAAGCGGAAACGACAGTCTGAATGGCGGGATTGGTGATGATGTCTACGTGATTGCCCAGGGAGGCGACCGAAAGCAGATCAGTGACACGGACCTAAGGAGTGGGAACCGTGATGTGGTGCTGTTCACGAATGTGAAGCCATCAGATGTGCGGCTTGTGGAACGCCATGGTTCACAGCTGTACCTGCACTATGGAAGTACGGACCGTCTGTGGGTGGAGCATCATTTCACGTCGCAGGCTCACCGAATGGAGGCTTTCCAGTTCTCCAACGGAGATGTCTGGGAGGATGGCCATCTTCGCGACCGCGTCGTGGTAGCTGGTGCAACAGCAGGCAATGACACGCTTGGTGGCTTCAATGACATGGCGAACCGAATCAACGGTCTTGACGGCCACGATCTTCTTCATGGGGGTGTCCTGAACGATGCTCTGACAGGAGGGAATGGCAACGACACTCTTCATGGGGGTGATGGTGATGACATCCTTGATGGTGGAGCTGGTCATGATGCACTTCATGGAGGGCGCGGACGCGACCGTCTGATCTCCGGTACCGGTAGTGACACGCTTGTCGGTGGTGAGGGAGATGACACCTATGTGATTGTCAGGAGTGGTGCCATCAAAACCATCACTGACTATGAACCCAATGGCATCAACAAGGACACTGTGACCTTCTCCAATCTGAGATCCACGAACCTTTTGTCGACTCGTCGCCAGGGTGTTCACCTTGAGATGAGCTTTACCACCAAGGATCAGCTGGTTGTTTCGAACTATTTCCTGTCCAAGGATTATGCGATTGAGGCGTTTCGCTTCTCCAACGGCGTCACCTTCGGCGCAGCGGAGGTCCTTGCTCTCATCCCTCCGGCTTAGCGGCCTCCGCCGCATCCCCATCATTCGGCCTCGGCCGATAAATCGCAACCCCGATCACGTCCTGCACCCGGGCCGCGTATTTCTCGAAGTTCTCACTGCGGATCACCCCCGCCCCCTCCGCCGCGTGGATTGCATTCACCACGCCGTCGCGCTTCTCCAAGAAGCCCACGTGGGTCACATCCAGCCCCGGCACCTTCGTGACCAGGGCGAAGATGTCGCCATTGCGCAGCGACGGCAGCACCCCCGGTAGGGCCGCCAGCGGGATGTAGGGCTGGTTCAGCACCAGATTCTTCTCCAGCTCCGTGATGCACTGTTTGTTGCGGGCTAGCTGCATCGGCTTGTAGCTGGCCACGTGGTTGCTCATGAAGTTGAGCGCCACCGTGCGTTGGCTGGCCCCCGGCAGGAACGGGGTGAGGTTCACCACGTAGCCGTTGCGCTCGGCCGCCTCGGTCCAGCGGCTGAAGTAGTGCTGCCGCCGGCAGTAGTCCACCTCGCCATCCACGTAGCGCAGCCGCCGCACGTGCTGCGTGAACCGCTCCACCCCTTCGTCCTGGGTGTCGACCTTGCGGCTGTTGCTCAGTGCCAGCAGCTGCTCCACGAACAGGAAGCAGTCGAAGTTGGTGAGATCCAGCACCAGCTGTTCCTTCGGGCCGCCATCAAGGGAGAACCCCTTGAACGGGTAGTCCAGGAACCGGCGCGCCAGTTGCACCAGCGCCTGGTTCATCGGTGCCCAGGCGGTGGCGTCGATCGCCTCCATCGCCAGCACCCGCGTTTCCCCGATGAATTTCGGTGTCGGATCTCCCAGGGCCACGCCCCCCGGCAGGGGCGGTAGCGCGGCCGCCACGCGCGGGCTGGCGGGTGTGGCGTGGCGCAGCAGCAGGTTGGCCGCCGCAAAGCTGGCTCCGGCCGTCATCAGCACCGTCAACACCAGCAGGAGAGTGGGTTTACGCATCCAGCCGCCACCGCCGCGGCGACCCTACAGCCGCCGTCAGGCGGCGCTGCTCGCCAGCCACTCCCCCAGCCCCACCGCCGGTTGCTGCGGGCTGCTGGTGATCTCGATGATGCGGCCGATGGCGCCCGGGCTCTCCACCGCATCCAGGCACACCCGCGCCACCAGCCGCCGCGGAATGCTGTCGCTCTCCTGCTGGTCGGGCCCGCTGAAGCGGATCCCTTCGGCCTCGATGCCCTCTTCTGTTTCCTTCAGCCCCCCCGGGCGCACCACCGTCCACTCCAGGCCGCTGGCGGCCAGCCAGCGCTCCCCCACCCCCTTCCACACCAGGATCAGTCCAAACAGGTTGAGCGGATGCAGCCAGCGGCCGCTGCACAGCGAACTCACCAGCACCACCCGCTTCACACCGGCGGCCTTGCAGGCGGCGATCTGGGGCCGCATCGCCAGGGCATCCACCTTCAGCGGCCCGGCCAGATCCACCGACGGCCGCGCCCCGGTGGCGATCACCAGGGCATCGCAGCCCGCCAGCGCAGCCCCGAGGGCCTCCGTATCACCGAGCTCCAGCCGCACAACTTCCGCGCCGGCCAGCCCAGGCGGCACTTCTGATCCGGGCCGCAGGATCGCCTTCACCCGCCAGCCCCGGCCCAGGGCCTCTTCCACCACCCGCCAGCCCGTCTTGCCTGAAGCTCCGGTCACGGCGAGGCAGGTCATGGGCGGTCTTGGTCCAGAGCATTGACCTCCATTCTCGTGGCCCACAGGTTGGGATGGCGACAGCCAGCCAGGGGCCGGCTGGGTAGGGTGAAGCGATGGCCGAAATGGTTCTCGAAGTCAGCCACCTGAGCGTGCGGCGCGAGGGAGTCACGGCCGTCGATGACGTCAGCTTCCAGCTGCTGGCCGAATCGGACACGGCCCTGGTGGGCCCCAACGGGGCCGGCAAGAGCACCCTGGTGCAGGCCATCCTCGGCATCCTGCCCCGCCAGGCCGGCCAGGTGCGCTTCCTCGGCTGCAGCCTCGGCAGCCGCGGCCAGCTGCCGCGCGAGCTGCGCGCCCGGCTCGCCTACCTGCCCCAGACCCTGATCCCCCGGGGCCGCTTCCCGCTCACGGTGGCCGAGTTCGTCGGCCTCGGCTGGGATCCCCCGGGCCTGGCCCTGCCCTGGCTGGGCCGCGAGGCCCGCCGCAGCGCCGTCCGCGAGGCCCTGCGCAAGACCCTCTGCGCCGATCTGGCCGATCGGTTGCTGTCGGAGCTCTCCGGCGGCCAGCTCAAGCGCGTCCTTCTGGCCTCCTGCGTGGTGCGCCCCCGCCGCCTGCTGGTGCTCGATGAGGCCCAGGCCGGCCTCGATGCCCGCGCCGCCGAGCAGTTCCACACCCTCCTCTACCAGCTGCGCCGCAGCGAGGGCTGGACGATCCTGCAGGTCTCCCACGATCTGGAGATGGTGCGCCGCACCTGCGACGGTGTGCTCTGCCTCAACCGCAGCCTCCGCTGCCACGGCACGCCCGACCACGCCCTCAGCCCCTCCCGGCTCGAGCAGATCTACGGCCTCGGCTTTGTGCCTTACCACCACCGGCACCCGTCCCAGCGGCCCTCGCCCCCCGAAGACGCCTCGCCGCCCTGAGCGGCGGCTATCGCCCCATCGGCTTCAGCGGCTGGGCGCCGGCGCAGGGGTCTTCGGCGCCGGCAGGGGCCGGCCGAAGTCGGTGGGCTGGCGGTAGAGCCATCCCAGCGTGGCCCGATCCCGCAGGCTCAGCGCCAGCACCGGCTGGGGCCCCGGAACGGCCGCCATCGCATCGGCCGGGTCGTCGCTGTGGCCCCACAGGCCGAAGGCATGGCCCAGCTCGTGCAGGGCCGTGGCTTCGGTGGCCTCGGGCCGCTGCCCCGGGCTGATCAGCACCCGCACCTCGGGCTCCAGGATCCAGCCCCGATCCCGTTCCACCGCCACCACCGCCAGCTCGGCCCGCCCATGGCTGGCCCGCGTGCGGCCGGTGGCCTCCCGGCGCAGGGGCGGCCGGCGCCGCAGGATCCGCACCTGGGCCGCCGCCGGGTCCGCCACCCGGGTGATCGCCAGCTCCTGTCCCCAGGTCGCCAGGGCCCGCTCCACCGCCTCGAGCCAGCGCTGATCCCACATCTGGGCCGGCCCTTCAGTGGCCGCCGGCTCCACCCAGACGCACCAATGATCGAGCCGGGCCCAGCCGAAGGGCGTCGGCCGCAGCCACTGGCGGTAGTCATCTCCGCCGGCCGGGGCTGCGGCGGGCTCGACAGGCGCGGCGGGTGGCGTCGCGGCAGCCACCGGCCTCCCATCCCCCACCGGCCGGCTGGCCCGGCTGGGGGTACAGCTGGGGCCTGCCTGCGGAGGTGGACCCGCCAGCGCCGGCAGCAGCAGGGCGGGCAGGGCACCCCCCAGCACCAGCCCGAGCGGCCAGCGCCGGACCATCAGCCCGCCAGACCGACGCCGCGGGCCATCAGGGCGGCCATCAGGGGAATGGCGGCGAAGCCCGCCAGCTCGATGTTGAGCACCCAGCGCAGGCGGTTGGCCAGGGCCTCGCTGACTTTGGGCAGCTCCCCCTTGCGCAGGGGGATGGCCCAGAGGATGTAGGTGATGGTGGGGTAGAGGGAGAGGGCGCCCACCGCCAGGTAGGTGCCCACCTTCCACCAGAACAGGGGGTTCTCGGTGTAGAAGCTGGAGCCCTGGCCGAAATAAAGCACCCGCAGGATGCCGCTGAGCAGCACCCCCAGGGCGGCCAGGCCGTAGGTCACGTCCGTGATCACCATCAGGATCGCGTCCTTGCGGTCAGGGTCGGGCCGGATCAGGCGCCGCTCCAGCACCAGGGCCCCGAAGCAGACCATGAAGCTCAGGTAGTGGACGTAGGCCACTCCGGCGCTGGAGAGCACCTCGGAGGGGATGGAGAGAAGCCCGGCCATCGGCTGGTGTCAGGTGATCGACCCGGACGGTAGCGGCTGGCTCCCGGGCGCCGGGAACCCGGGACGGCACTGGAAGGAGCAAATCAGCAGAAATTATGGAAACAACTGGCGAGATCAGGGTCCGTATGTGGAAGCCGCAACGGAACACTGAAGGCTTTCTGTTCGTTTCAGGAACATCCGGAAACAACCCTAGGTTCGACACAGCGATTCGGATGCTCTATGGCGAGTTCCCTCAGTGCCTTTCTCGGCGAGATTGGCCGCCATCAGCTGCTCACCCCTGAGCAGGAGCTCACGCTCGGGCGAAAAGTGCAGGCGATGGTGAGCCTCAACGAACGTTGCGCCCAGGCCGGTGGCAGCGGCCCTGCCTGCGATTTCGATGATCTCGAGAAGCGCACGCTGCGCACCGGGGAGCGCGCAAAACAGCAAATGGTGACAGCCAATCTGCGGCTCGTCGTCAACCTCGCCAAGCGTTATCAGGGAAAGGGTCTGGATCTGCTTGACCTGATCCAGGAAGGAACCATCGGTCTGACGCGCGCGGTCGAGAAGTTCGACCCCACCCGCGGTCACCGATTCAGCACTTATGCCTACTGGTGGATTCGCCAGGGCCTCAACCGGGCCCTCTCCACCCAGAGCCGCACGATCCGGATTCCTGTCAACGTCAACGAGAAGCTCACCCGGCTGCGGGCCGCCAAGGCGCGCCACCTCCAGTCCCACGGCTCCTCCCCCAACGCCGCCGAGCTGGCCACCGCCATGGGGCTGCCCGTGGCCGAGGTCGAAGATCTGCTGGGCTGCGAACTGCGCAGCGTCACCGTGAGCCTGCAGGGGGCCGTGCGCTCCAAGGCCGATCCCTCCGAGCTGGTTGACGTGCTGCCCAGCAACGAGCCGGCGCCGATGGAGCGGGCCGAGCAGGCCGAGCGCACCGCGTCGGTCTGGACCCTGCTGGAGAAGTCCAACCTCACCCCCAAGGAACGCACGGTGGTGATGCTGCGCTTCGGGCTCGACGGCAGCCACGAGTGGCGCACCCTGGCCGAGGTGGCCCGGCAGCTGGAGTGCAGCCGCGAGTACTGCCGCCAGGTGGTGCAGCGGGCCCTTCGCAAGCTCCGCAAGACCGGCATCGAGAGCGGCCTGGTGGAGGAGTGAAGGGTGGGGGATCCACCCCTCGTCCATCCGCCGCCAGCGCCCACAGAATGGCCTGACGCCCTTCCCGTGGCGTGTTCCCCTCCCCGAGCAGATCGCCATGGCTGGTGCCCCTTCGGCCACTGCCTTCGCTGACCAGGCCACCTCTCCCCAGAGCGGCGCTGGCCAGGATCCCGTCGATGCCGAGGTGCTTGAGAGTTCGGTGGTCGATGAGGCCCTGCTGGTGCGCCTGCTGCGCCGGGCCGGCCGCACCATCGCCCGCCCGGCCTTCGAGTGCCTGGAGCTGCTGCTCGATGGCGCCACGCCGCCCCAGGTGCGGCTGACCGTCCTGGCGGCCCTCACCTACCTGCTGCTGCCCCTCGATGTGATCCCCGATTTCATCCCGGCGGCCGGCTTCAGTGACGACATGGTGGCCATCACCGCCCTGCTCGGGCTGTGCAGCACCCATCGCACCCCGGCGATCCGCGCCCGGGCCCAGAGCCGGCTCGATCGCTGGTTTCCCCTGTCCCGCCGGCAGGGGTAGCGTCCGGCGATGCCCGCCTCCGCCCCCACCCTCAGCCCGGAGCAGCTCGACGAGCTCCAGAGCCTGCTCAAGGACTGGTTGCGCCTCAGCGGCCGCACCCAGTCCGATCTGCGCCGGGCCCTGCGGGCGGGCTCGATCCGCATGCCCGTGCTGATCGCCGAGCTGCACCGCACCTGGATCCACCAGGGAGCCGCCGGGCTGGCGGAACGGCTCTGCGCCATCGAGGCCGGCTGGCTCTCCGAGGATCCCGGCGGCAATGGCGATCCCGCGGCAGACGATGGCCTGCTTGAGGATTCGATGGGACAGCTCGACCTGCTGCTGCAGGAAATCCGGGCGGACGGCGGCAGCTGAACGAGCTGGCGAGCCGCCCTGGCGGGCCAGGCGACCAGCCCCCAGAGTGGGGTCTGAACGATCCCGCGGCCCCAGCCGACGCCCACCGCCATGAACGCCTCCGCCGTCCTCCAGCGCGCCCTTCCCTGGTCCCTGCGGACCGCCGCCGCCACCCTTGTGGCCGGCCTGAGCTTCACCGGTGCGGCCCAGGCCCAGGTGGAGTCCTTCATGCTCAAGCGGGGTGGCAATGTGGGCCCGGAAACGCAGATCAAGCCCACCAACTGCGTCACCGGAGCGGATGGCTCCGTCACCTGTGACACGGTGATCGAGAACCCCCCCAGCGACACCCCGGCCCAGCCGAACTTCCAGCCCTTCAAGAACTGATGCGACCTCTGCAGCGGATTTTCCAGGACAAGCCCTTCCTCCACCTGATCGACCGGGGCGAGCGCTTGGTGGCCAAGCTCCTGGCCGTCATGCTGTTCCTGGTGCTGGTGGTGGCCGCCCTCAAGTTCTGCGTCGAACTGCTCTTCCAGCTGGTCGATCCCGCCGTGCGCTGGGAGGGGGAGGGGCTGATCGCCGTGCTGGGAGATCTGCTCAACCTGCTGATCGCCATCGAGGTGCTGCAGAACATCACCTCCTACCTGCGCCGCCACGTGGTGCAGATCGAACTGGTGCTGCTCACGGCGATCACAGCCGTGGCCCGGAAGGTGATCGTGCTGCCCCCGAACGCCGAGAACAAGCCGATGCTGGTGGTCGGCCTGGGGGTGGCGGTGCTGTGTCTGGCGGTGGCCTTCTGGATGGTGCGCCAGGTCAATGAGCGGGAGGCCAAGGAGCAGGAGGCTGAGGCCAGAAGAGGGCAAGCCAGATCGTTCCAGGCGGCGGGTCACTCGCCAGAAGCCGGTGGCGGCGGCCCGCACTGATCAGCAGGGCCTCACCGCAGGCGAGGGCGCGGGGTTCGGCCTCATCGGCGAACTGCAATGTGGCACTCCCCTGCAGCAGCAGCACCCACTCATGTTCCGACTGGTCGTACCAGAAGCCCTCGGGGCTGCGGGCGTTGCACGAGTGGATCCGCTCCAGCCGCAGCTGCGGGGCCTGCAGGAGCACGGTGGTGAACTCCTCCCCATCGGCGGGGCAGGGGCCCCGCACCAGGGAGGCGCCGCCATCCGCCGCGTCGGCCGCGGGCCCCTCCCCCGGCGGCAGCTCCCCCCAGCGGCGGCCGATCTCGAAGCCGCGGGAGCGGGCCAGGGCCACCACCTGATGGTGGTCGCCGCAGTCGCGCAGGGCCTGGCGCAGGCCGGGGTCGGCCTCGCTCAGGGCCACGAAGGCATTGAGCTGGCGCACCTTCTCCAGGAATTGCTGCAGCTGGGCTTCGGCCATGGGGGCGTGTGGGCTGGCGTCAGAGCAGATCCTTGCCCATCCGCCAGCGCAGGAAAGCGACGCCGCCGAGCGTCACCATCTCCTCGTCGTCCACCACCCAGCCCCGCCGCTCCAGCAGCGGCCGCGAGAGCTGGCTGGCCTCGGTGCGCAGGCGTGGCACCCCCCGGGAGCGGGCGTGGTGTTCCAGGGCCTCCAGCAGGGCGCTGGCCCGGCCCTGGCGACTGGAGCGGCCCCGGCAGTAGAGCAGGGAGAGCCGGTCGGCGGGATCGAGAAGGGCGAACGCCTCGATGATCGTGTCGTCGTGGTGGGCGCAGCTCACCAACCCATGGCCGCGTAGCAATGACGACCGGAAGTCATCATTGCGACCGGCCTGTTGTGCCCAGGCTTCGATCTGCGACGGGCTGTAGAGGTTCCCGGCCTGGCTGATGACCGCTTCGTGATAGACGGCGATCAGCTGCTGGCAATCATCGGGCCGGAGTGGACGGATCGGCAGCATCGAGGAGGTGGTTGTGCATTGATTGTGGCCGCTATCGGCGGAAGGCTGATCGCGCTGGTGTATGTTTTACTTCTAACCTCTCACCTGTCTCCACCTACATACCATGCTGACTGGATCGGAATTGCTGGCCAAGGTCAAGGAGCTCGGCGATGTCGGCAAGTCCGAGATCGTGCGCGCCTGTGGCTATGTTTCCACCAAGAAGGATGGCGCCGAGCGCCTGAACTTCACCGCCTTCTACGAGGCCCTGCTCGAGGCCAAAGGGGTCGAGTTCGGTGCGGCCGGCAAGGTGGGCAAGGGTGGGCGCAAGCTCAGCTACGTGGCCACGGTGCAGGGCAACGGCAATCTGCTGATCGGCAAGGCCTACACCGCCATGCTGGATCTCAAGCCCGGCGATGAGTTCGAGATCAAGCTCGGCCGCAAGCAGATCCGTCTGATCCCCGCCGGCAGCGCCGACGACGAGGATTGATTTCCTGGCGTCGCCTGGTGTCGTTCCTGGTGGCCCTGCTGCTGCTGGGCCTGATCGTGCCGCCGGCCGCCCTCGGCTTCCCCGGCGCCGCCCTGGCTCTGGCACCGTCGCCGCCCGAGTCCGCCGGCCTTGAAGCTGATCCCGCCGGCCTTGAGGCTGATCCCATCCAAGGGAACGTTCTCAGGCTGAGCGTTCTCGACGCGGGCGGCTCCCTGTTCGGGGCCCACTGTGCCGGCTGCCACCTCCAGGGGGGCAACATCATCCGCCGCGGCAAGACGCTGAAGCTGACGGCCCTGGAGCGCAACGGCATCGCCTCCCCGGAAGCCATCGCCGCCATCGCCGCCGGCGGCGTGGGCCAGATGGGCGGTTATGCCCAGTCCCTGGGTGAGGGCGGACCGGAGGCGGTGGCGGCCTGGGTGTGGCAGCAGGCCCTCGAAGGCTGGCCCCGCGCCTGAGCCGCCGCCGGTTCAGAAGGCCTGGATCCAGGGGTGGATCTCCACGGCGGTCCAGATGCTCTGCCGCCAGTAGATGTCCCCCTTGACGAGGCGCTCCACCGTCTCCTGGTCGTCGGCCTCGTAGATCCCGAACACGAAGCGGGTGTCGGCCGTGGGGCCCAGGGTGATCAGCACGCCCTCCTCCTTCTGGCCCTTCAGTCCGGCCAGGTGTTCCTCCCGATAGGGGGTGCGGCGCTCGAGAACGTCGGCGCAGTAGGTGCCCCAGAGGACGAATTTCATGGGCGAACGGCGGTGGCCGCCGGGTCAGGGTGAACGCCCCTCAGCCTTTCATCCCCCACGCCCCTCGGCGTTCGTCCGAAACACCAGCAGTCGGTTGTTGGCGGGCATCGCCGCATCGGCCTGCAGGTGCAGCCCCAGGCCGGCGGCCTGGCGCTCGATCGCCTCGGCGTCGCGCACCCCCATGGCCGGATCCAGGTGGCGCAGATGGGCGTCGAAGGCCTCGTTGCTGGCGGCGGTGTGGCGCTCGCCGTAGCGGAACGGGCCGTAGATCAGCAGCAGGCCGTCAGCTGCCAGCACCCGGGCGCCGCCGCCCAGCAGGTGGGGTACCGCCGCCGCCGGCATGATGTGCAGCGTGTTGGCCGTGAACAGGGCCTCGAAGGGGCCGGGGGGCCAGTGGGGCTGGGTCACATCCAGCACCAGTGGAGCCGCCACCTGCGCCCCCGGGGCCAGTCCGTCCCCGCCCTCCAGGCTGATGCGTGCGGCCAGGCCGGCCAGGGCCTCCTGACGCTCGCTCGGCTGCCAGCGGACCCCCGGCAGATGGCGGGCCATGTGGATGGCGTGCTGGCCGCTGCCCGAGCCCACCTCCAGCACCCGGGCGCCGGGGGCCAGCCAGCGGCGCAGCAGCGTCAGGATCGGCTCCTGGTTGCGCAGGCAGGCGGGCGAGAACGGCAGGGCATCGACGTCCATCGGCCCATCATGGGGGCAGATGCCCCGTGGCCATGCCTGTTCCTTCCCTGCTCGCCGTCCTGCTGCTGGCGCTGGCCCTGGGGGCCTGCGCTCCCGCCCTCTGAGGCTGGTTCAGAGCGGCTGGTCGAGGGCCGCGCGCAGCTCGGCGGCGAAGGCGCCGGCATCGGCGGCCACATCGGCGCCGCGCTGGTGGGCCTCAGCCATCCGTCGGACCAGGGCGCTGCCCACGATGGCGCCGTCGGCGCCCCAGCGGCGTACCTGGAGGGCCTGCTCACCGGTGGCGATGCCGAAGCCCACCGCCACCGGTGTGGGGCCCAGCTCCCGCAGCCGCCCCACCAGCGGACCCACCCGGTCCTCCAGGCTGGTGCGCACCCCCGTCACCCCGGTGACGCTCACCAGGTAGGTGAAGCCGCGACTGGCGGTATGGATGCGGGCCATGCGCTCGGCCGGGGTGTTGGGCGCCACCAGCAGCACCAGATCCAGGCCGTGGCCGGCGGCGATGGCGGAGAGCTTCTGGGCCTCCTCCAGCGGCAGATCGGGCACCACCAGGCCGGCGGCAGAGGCGGCGGCGGCCTCGCGGCAGAAGGTCTCCATGCCCCGGTTGAGCAGGGGGTTGCTGTAGGTGAACAGCACCACCGGCACGCTGAGCCGGCCCCGCAGGGAGGCCAGCATGTCCAGCACCCGGCCGGGGGTGGTGCCGGCGGCCAGGGCGCGGCTGGCGGCGGCCTGGATCACCGGGCCGTCGGCCAGGGGATCGCTGTAGGGGATGCCCAGCTCGATCAGGTCGGCACCGGCGGCCTGCAGGGCCAGCAGGCTGGCGGCGGTGACCGAGAGATCGGGATCCCCCGCCATCAGGAAGGGCATCAGGGCGCAGCGCCCGGAGGCCCGCAGGGCGGTGAAGCGTTCCTGGATCAGGGTGGGGGCGGTGCTGGGGCCGGCGGTGGCGGCGACGCTCATCGGGCCGGAAGGCGGGTCGGTGTTCCTGAGCCTATGGGGTCGTCTTCACATCTCGGCATCGGCCTGCAGCTGCCCCACCTCGGCAAGCAGCTTTTCCTGCTCCTCGGGGCTGAGGGCCTCGAACTTGCGCTGCAGCTCGTCGTCGGTGATGGCGTCGTAGGCGGCGCGGTAGCGGCGCCGCTGCTCCATGTAGGTCATCTTGCCGCCCACCACCCGCAGCAGGTAGCTGGCAGTCCAGCCGAGCACCACCAGCATCAGCAGCGCCGAGGCGGCGATGCCGGGGGAGAAGCCCTCCAGGCCGCTGGAGCGGAACACCCAGTAGCCACCACCCCCGATGGCGAAGACCACCAGGCCCAGCAGGATCGCCTGTGCTCGGGTCACCGATCAGGCCTCGCCCTGGCCCGCCATGCGCAGGTTGAGGAAGGGGGCGAACAGGATCAGCCCCGGGAAGAACAGGAACACCATCCCGTAGATGGCGGTGCGCTCGATCTTGCCCATCACGTACCAGCGCTTGTGCATCCACCAGTAGAGCGCCAGGGGCACGACCAGCAGGTAGGCGCCGGCCAGGGCCAGGTAAGCGCCGATCACCAGCAGGGTGTCGAGCGGCAGGCTGCTCAGGGCCACCGGGGATGTCGCGAAGTGGGGCGAATCTAGGATCTCCCTGCGGGGGCATGGCGAAATTGGTAGACGCAGCGGACTTAAAATCCGCAGGCCGCAAGGCTGTGGGGGTTCAAGTCCCCCTGCCCCCATGCCGTTTCTTCCGGTCCTGCTGGAGCTGGTGGGACGGCCGCTGCTTCACGCCGTCGTGCTGCCCGAGCCCCGCGCTCCCCTGGTGCGGCTGCCCCAGCCCCCGGCGGGGCACTACACGGTGCTGGTGGCGGACTGGGGCCACCACACCTCGATCGTGGTGCAGCAGCCCCCGGGCTGGCGGCTCGGGCCTCCCGGGGACGAAGCGGCCCCGTTCCTGGAGGTCGCCTGGGGCGA
This sequence comes from Synechococcus sp. UW140, assembly GCA_943369315.1. Lineage (GTDB taxonomy): Bacteria > Cyanobacteriota > Cyanobacteriia > PCC-6307 > Cyanobiaceae > Cyanobium. The sequence continues at coordinate 277,588 of CALRMW020000002.1, read as the reverse complement.
CCGGCGCTACTTCCACGGGGGAGAGCGCAGCCCCCAGGCCGTGGTCGCCGCCCTGTTCCTGCCCACCGACTCGGTGCTCTTCCTGGCTGGCCATTCCGATCCGCCGCGGCTGGCGGGCACGGTCGCCGTGCGGGAGCGGCAGGTGGGGGCCCCCACCCTGCGGGCCCTGCTGAGCGCCCTGGAGCGCTCCGCCCGGCGCGGCCGCGACGGCAAACGTCTGCCTCCCCTGCCGCCCCGTCCCGGCCATCGCGGGCGATTCCTCCCCGCCCACGCCGCCTATCTCTGGAGCCGCAACTGCAACTGGTGGACCGTGCAGCGGCTGCGGGAGGCGGGCCTGGCCAGCGCGCCGACCGGGGTGGTGGTCGCGGCCCAGGTGCCAGGGCGCCTGCGGGGCTTCCGGCCCGTCGCCACCCAGGACAAAAGTTCATCTCCGACTGTGTCTGTGGCTCTCCACACCCGCCGGTTGGTCGGGCTTTCCCCGTGAGCTCACCCGGCCTAGACCGGAGACATCGTGGGATCCCTAAGTTGGTACATGTCGCACCCCTGCTGGCCGCCACCTGTCTGGCGGGTTTCGCCCTGCTGCAGTTGCTGTTCAGCATCGCCTCCTGGTGAAGATCCAGGGCGGCCGGTGATCAGCGCCTGCGGAAACAGCGACACGTCCTCGATGAACAGCCTGGCCTGGTTTCACAGGAGCCAGCCCGGTCGCAGCAGCAAGGCCGCCCCCAGCGCCAGCATCACCCCACCACTGATCAACTTCAGCCAGCGGCCACCGGCTTCGGTGAGCTTGTTGCTGCTCAAGGCCAGCACGGCCGCGGTCACCATCAGGCTGTCGTCGGCGATGTAGCCCAGGATGTAGAGCCCAAGGTATCCGTAATGGGCCGAGGCGGGCAGGTCCTGCTGGCTGAGCACCGCCGTGTAGATCGCCGGCAGGCCGGCGGTGCAGAGCAGTTCCACGGCGTTCACCACCACGGCGAGCACCGCCACGGCCGCCATTGCCGGCAGCAGGGAGCGGGTCTGGACCACGGTCCGCATCCGGGCGTACAGACCGGGCTTGGCCTCGGACGGGATCGAGAGGGTGAAGCCACTGCCCTGGCGCCGGCTGTCCAGCACGTTCACCGCCCCCACCGTGAGGGCCAGGCCCCCGAGCACCAGCCGCAGCGCGCTGGACCACCCCAGCAGCAGGAAGACGTTGAGCCAGGCGGCCATGAAGGCGAAGTAGACTGCGCCGCTCACCAGCACGAAGGTGCCCGCCACCAGGGCCATGCGGCGGCGGTTGCGCCAGTGCACCAGAAGCGACAGCAGGAACAGCAGCACCCACATCGCGCAGGGATTGAAGCCGTCGAGCAGCCCCATCGCCAGGGTGAAAAGGGGCAGCCCGATGCTGGTGACACTGAAGCGGCCCAGGGGTCCGAGGTCGAGCTCTCCGGCACCGGCAGCGCCAGCGGCGGCCCGCCGGATCTCTGGAGCCCCGAGCAGGGCGAGCAGCTCCCGGCCACGGCTTTCGGGGCCGTCGAAGCCCACCAGCAACGTGCCGCCGTAGGCGAAGGTGGGCACCCCCGGGGACCCTACCCCCGCCTGCTGCGACAGGCGCAGCAGGTCGGCGCGTGCCTGCGGATCGCTGCCTACGTCGCGCAGGCGCACCCGCACTTCCGGGTGCCGCCGCTGCAGCTCCGGCAGGAACGCCTTGGCGGCCGCGCAGTGGGGACAGCCCTGGCGCACGAAGATCTGCAGCTCCCTGCCGGTGGTCGGTGCGGCGGCGAGGGCGAGCGCACCGCCGGCTGCACGTGGCGGCAGCAGGGCTATCAGGGCCGCCAGGGCGATGGCCAGAAGCCCTTGGCGCCATCGCGCCGCCGAGTTTGCCGCTGTCCCCATCGCCACCGCTCCCGGGCTCCGCCCCGATCCTGATGGTGTTCAGGATGCTGGGGGAACCAGGCGGCGGTGCGGTGGCATGGATCCGCTGAGAAGGTCCTCAGGAATGGGAAAATCTCTCTCCCAGAAGCGCCCGCGGGCAAGGTTGACGATGGATCCAGCCCTGTCCTCCGGCGCCGGGGCCGGCTGTTTCGGCATCCTGCTGTTCCCCGGGGTGGAGGAACTCGACGCCATCGGTCCCTGGGAGATGGCCACGCTGTGGGCGCGCCAGCCCGGCGGCCCCGGGCAGTGCCTGCTGATTGCCCAGGGCGAGGCCCCGATCACCTGCGCCAAGGGGATGGTGCTGCTGCCCCACGCCAGCTTCGCCACGGCTCCACCGCTGGATGTGCTGCTGGTGCCGGGCGGCCAGGGCACCCGCACCGAGGTGGCCAATCCAGAGCTGATCGCCTTCATCCGGCGCCAGTCGGCCAGCTGTCGGGCGGTGCTCTCGGTCTGCACCGGCGCCTTCCTGCTGCACGCCGCCGGCCTGCTCAGCGGCCGGCGGGCCACCACCCACTGGGCCTCCCTCGATCGCCTGCGGGCCCTCGGCGACGTGGAGGTGGTGGAGGAGCGCTTCACCCGATCCGGCGCCATCTGGACCGCGGCCGGCATCTCCTCCGGCATCGATCTCATGCTGCATTTCATTGCAGAAACTGCCGGGGAAGATGTGGCCTCAAAAGTACAGCTGGAGTCGGAGTATTTCCCGGCTTTGAGGATTTATGGAGACGCCGCCAGTAGCGGCAAAGGATCGGCCTATTTCAGGACATCATGAAGCGATGGGATGGGTGTTTCCACTTATCTCGCTGACGATTCCGATCGATTAGGCTCAAGGAAAGAGAGGAGGAGGTCCCATGTCCACCTACGAATCCACCCGCGAATCCACCCGCGAATCCACCTACGAATCCACCTGCGAAATGCCACGCACCGAGGCTGCTGTTCAATCCCATGCCAACGCCACCGAAGCCCTCCACCGGGTGAAGGAACTGGCTCGTCGCGATCCGGAGTTCGCCGCCGCCCTGAGTGCATCCGATTCGCCGCAGAAAGCGGCTGATCTGGCGCAACGTCACGGCATCGACGTCAGTGCGGCTGCGCTCTGGCGCCAACGCGGCAATCTGGCCCACGGTGGTCTGCCCACTTGGCGCGGTTGAACCAGCCCGGGGCCCTTCCTTCCGGGCCCCGGGCTCAGAGTGGCGGCGGGCCCTTCAACTCAATGCTGTTCCCTTCCGGATCCTCCAGGTAGAGGGCCGGCCCTACACCTTCGGCCCCGTAGGTGTGATGCAGCGGGCCGGCATCGATGCCCTGACGGCGCAGATGGGCCCGCAGGGCGCCTTCGTCGAAGGGTTCGATCCGCAGGCAGACGTGATCCAGGTTGTGACCGTCCTTTGCCGGTGCTGCCCCTCCCCGGCGACCCAGCTCGCCGCTGACCGCCGCCAGATCGATCAGGGCGTTGCCGGCCCTCAGGTGGATCATTCCCAGGGCTTCATTGCGTCTCGCTACAGCGCAGCCGAGCACCTCGGTGTAGAAGCGCTCCATCCGCTCCAGATCCCTGCAGCGCAGCACTACATGGTCGATCCCTGCGATCTCCATGGCGGTGGCCTCCGTTCGCTCGCCACCCAGTGTCGCCGGCCGTTGCATGGCCATCCCGCACCGGTACCCCTCAGAGGGCGGGCTGCCAGGCGACGCTGCGGCCATCGGCGCTGTCGGTCTGCTCGCTGAAGGGCACCACCTGGTTGCGGCCGGTCTGCTTGGCCCGGTACATGGCGTGGTCGGCCCTGGAGATGATCTCGTCGGGGTTTTCGCCCGGACGGACCATGGTCACCCCGATGCTGAGGGTGATCGACAGGCTGCCGGCACTGGTGACGATCGGCTCGGCCACGGCCCGGCGGAGCTTTTCGGCGATGGTGACCGCATCGCCCAGCCCCCGCACCCCCTGCAGCACCACCACCATCTCGTCGCCGCCGATGCGGGCGGCCATGTCGCCGCTGCGCAGGCCCGTGCGGATCCGGGAGGCCACCGTCCGGAGCAGTTCGTCGCCGGGCACATGGCCGAAGGTGTCGTTGATCTCCTTGAAGTTGTCGAGATCGCAGAACAGCACGGCGGTGGCGTCGCCCTTGCGCAGCACCCGGGCGGCGATGGCGGTGATGCGCTCGAGGGCCTCATGCCGGTTCACCAGCCCGGTCAGTTCATCGGTGCAGGCCCGGCGGGCCAGTTCCCGCTCGGCAGCCACCTCCTGGTCCACCGTGCGGAACGAGCCGACGATGCCGTCGAGCCGGCCGAGGGAATCCCGGTGGGGACTGGCATGCAGTTCCACCCAGCGGTGGCTGCGGTCGTGGGCCAGGGCCTGCAGCCGGCGCACCACGGTGCGACCTTCCGCCAGGGTCTGGAGGTCCTGCTCCAGCACCGGATGGTCGTCGGGGGGGATGAAGCGGCTGAGCGGATGGCCGATCCAGTCCTCCGGCTGCCAGCCCACCATGGAGGTGAGCGAGGGGGAGATCCAGCTGACCCGGCCCTCCTTGATCAGCAGCACCACATCGCTGGAGTTCTCCGCCAGCAGTCGGTAGCGCTGCTCCGAGGTGGCCAGGGCGGCTTCCGCCTGCACCATCTCGGTCACGTCGTTGAACTGGGCGATCACGAAGGCCAGGCTGCCGTCGGGACGGCGGGAGCAGGACACGCTGCAGTCCACCCAGAGGGGAGCGCGCTCCCCCTGGAGGATCCGCTTGCGCAGCCGGTAGCAACGGCGCCGGCCGTCCAGCAGCTCTGCCATCAGCGGGGCTTCGCTGTCCCGGTCCTCCTGCGGTGAGAGCGAGGGCCAGGTGAGCCCCTCCAGGTCGGTCGGCTCCCGATCGAGCAGCCCGCCACCGGCGGGGTTGATGAAGAGCACATGGCCCTCGCTGTCGAGCAGGGCGATGCCGGTGGAGGTGTTCTCCATCGTCAGCCGCAGCCGTTCTTCCGATGCGGCCAGGGCCGCCTTGGTGCGCTCCTCCGCCAGGCGGGCTTCCACTTCGCCCTGGATGTCACGCCAGCTGCCCACCATGCCCGTCACCTCGCCATCGGAGCCGGCCATCGGCCGCAGGGCCATCGAGATCCAGCGTCCGCCGCCGTCGGCGGCACGGAAGCGCAGATCGCAGCCGCTGTTCTCCCCCTGGAGGACCTGGCCGATGGCCCGATCGAGGCGGACGCGGTCCGGCTCCAGCACCAGCTCGGCAATGGTCCGATCCCTGAGGTCGCGGGCGTCGTGGCCCAGCAGCTGACGCACCGAGGGGGACACCCAGGAGATCCGCCCCTGCCGATCACTGCTGAGCACAACATCAGGGGCGTTTTCGGCCAGCAGCTGGTAGTGATCCTTGAGCTCCCGGTTGCTGCGTTCCTTGGCCTGCAGCTCCCGGGCCAGGTGCATCGAGACCCAGGCCATGCCGATCAGGCCGGCCAGCCGCAGCAGCAGCTTGAGGGTGGTGGTCTGGGGAGAGTGGAGCGACCAGACGACGGTCAGGACGATCGCCAGGCTCGTGAACCAGCCCACCTGGCGGGGCGTGGCAAACGAGGCGGCCAGGACCACGGGGATCCAGTAATAGGGAAACAGCGTGATTCCCAGGCGCCTCGACAGGAGCAGATCCACGAGGAACAGGCCGATCAAGGCAACAGCCAGGATGACCAATCGTGATCGATAGCGACGTTGGAAAGAAACCAAATCGTGGTGACTGACGAAGGAAACTGACCATCACGGAGCCGCCGATCCCACCGACTGTCGGTGGTGGATGGCTTCAGCGGCTCATGCCTTCCGTCTGGGTCTCGGCGCTGTTCTGGTGCCCCTTGAGATGCTTCTCACAGGCCAGCGTCGCCGATGCGAACAGCAGGGCCATGCTCAACATCGCCGCCTGAAGCTGGGCCTGTCGCAGGAGGGGAGTCATCGGCAGGCGTCCACATCAAGAATGATCATAGGTATGGCTCCCGGCCGTGTCCGCCGGGCTTCTGCCCGCGGCGGTGCTGCCCAAGGCCGTGCTGACCATTGCCCCGGCGGTGGCTAGCACGAAGAGGTGGGAGACCTACGGCATGACCAGCTCCGCCGCCGCAGTATCAGCAGCCATTGACGATCCGCGCATCGCCCAGGTGGTCCGTCGCCACGGGGCCCGCGCCGATGCCCTGATCGAGGTGCTGCACCAGGTGCAGGAGCTCCACGGCTACCTCTCGCCGGAGTCCCTGCGGCTGGTGGCCGTCGCCATGCGGCTGCCGCTGAGCAGGGTCCACGGCGTTGCGAGCTTCTACCACCTCTTCCGGCTGGAGCCCCCCACCGCCCACCGTTGCGCTATCTGCCTCGGTACCGCCTGCTACGTCAAGGGAGGGGGACAGGTGGCGGCGCGCATCGAGCAGCGGCTCGGGGTGCGCCTCGATGATCCGGCGGGGGACGGCGTCTGGGCCCTCCAGCACGTCAGCTGTCTGGGGGCCTGTGGCCAGGCTCCGGTGCTGGTGGTGGACGGCGAGCTGGTGACCCGGCTGCCGGTGGATCAGCCGGAGGAACTGGAGGCACGGCTGGAGGCCGCCGGCCTGCCTCAGCGCACCACCACCTGATTGGTCCCCAGATCCCTGGGCTGGTTCAGGGCCAGCGACGGCAAGGTGAAGGACGCGAGCACCACGGAGACCACGATGCCCCGCAGAGGGAGCAGTCCCTGGCCCCTTCTGTTGCGCCACACCTGCAGCAGCACGAACAGGAGGAAGGCCACCGCCGTGTTGGCCAGGCCGTTGACCGCCAAGCAGGCGGTCAACGGCCACGTTCGCCGGATCGATCTGCAGCACGACGGCATAGAAGAAGCACACCATCGGTGACCCACCAGGAGCCAGAAGGCGATCTCGGCCAGGATGATCCGGCCCTTGAGGTCGTTCTCCGGCGGGCCGTCTCCAGGGCCGTGGGGTCGGTCGGCTCCAGGACATGCACGATCAGGAACTCGCTCCTGCCGACCTGGGCCATGACGTCCGCGGGTCCCACGAAGCCTCCCAGCCGATCGACGGCGACCTGCACCAGCTGATCTCCCTTCGCCTTGCCGAAGCTTTCCTCGATGCGCTTGATGCCGTCCAGTTCGATCCAGATCACCACCAGGGGCTGGGCCTGCTGGGACAGCTGACCGAGCCCTCGTTCAGGGCTGGCAGGCGGTGCGGGCGGAGGAGAGGCAACGTCCGGCCGCCGTCCGCCATGAGGTGGCCGACTATCTCGGCCTCGATCCCGGTGCCGGCACCGCCGTGCTGGAGCGGGTCCGCTATCCCGGGGCCAAGGAGCAGTACGAGCGGCTCGACCCACTCGAGAACAACCTGCCCCCGCTGCCGGAGCAGATCCGCCAGGTGCTCTATGCCACTGGCGTCATCCCGGCCAACACCCCCTTGCCGTCCACCGTGGACACCATGGCCCGGGGCCTCGCCAAGGGCCGCTGAACGGCGCCCCGGCCATTTCCTGGCTAGCAGAAGGGGAGGCGCTACCGGTAACCCCATGCCCTTCCCTGTGCAGGTGCGCTGCTGCGATGCCAGCGGCTGCCGTTCCGCCGGCAGCCAGGCCCTGCGCACCGCGCTGGAGGGCGCCCGTGACGCCGCCGGCCTCGATCCCTCCCAGCTGACGATCAAGCCGGTGGGTTGCCTGCGTCAGTGCGGCAGCGGCCCCCTGGTCGCCTGCGACCGGCCCGGCCGCACCCGGCTCTACGGGGGGCTGGCGCCGGAGCAGGCCGGGGCCCTGATCGCCGACGCCCTCGCCGAAACCATCGCTGACGCCCTCGCCGCCGGCGGAGCCGGGGACACCGCTCCGGCGCCCACGGCGGATCCCCTGGCGGCCCATCGGCTCGATCTGGAGGGTCCCTTCTTCGCCCTGCAGCGGCCCGTGGTGCTCGAGGGCTGCGGCCAGGTCAATCCCGAATCCATCGACGACGCCCTGGCCTTCGGCACTTACGCCCAGCTGCAGCGCGTCCTGCAGGAGCTCACCCCCGAGCAGGTGCGTGACGAGGTGCGCCGCAGCGGCCTGCGCGGTCGCGGCGGCGCAGGCTATCCGACGGGCCTCAAGTGGGACACGGTGGCCCTCCAGCCCCCCGGCCCCCGCTATGTGGTCTGCAACGCCGACGAGGGGGACCCGGGCGCCTTCATGGACCGCAGCGTGCTGGAGAGCGATCCGCACCGGCTGGTCGAGGGGATGGCGATCGCCGCCTACGCCGTCGGCGCCGAGCGGGGCTTCGTCTACGTGCGGGCGGAGTATCCCCTGGCGATCGAGCGGCTGCGGCTGGCCCTGCAGCAGGCCCGCAGCCGGCACCTGCTGGGCAACCAGATCCACGGCACCACCTTCAACCTGCGGCTGGAGGTGCGGGTGGGGGCCGGCGCCTACGTCTGCGGCGAGGAGACGGCCCTGCTGCTTTCGATCCAGGGTCAGCGGGGCATGCCCCAGCCCCGGCCCCCTTTCCCGGCCCAGTCGGGCCTCTGGGGGGCGCCCACCCTGATCAACAACGTCGAGACCTTCACCGCCGTGCCGGCGATCCTGCGGCAGGGCGGCGACTGGTACGCCGCCATGGGCACCGAGCACAGCAAGGGCACCAAGGTGTTCGCCCTCTCCGGGGCGGTGGTCAACACCGGCCTGGTGGAGGTGCCGATGGGCACCCCCCTGCGCACCGTCGTGGAGGTGATCGGGGGCGGTGTGCCCGATGGCTCGCCGATCAAGGCGGTGCAGACAGGGGGGCCTTCGGGGGGCTGCATCCCGGCGGAACGGCTGGACACCCCCGTCGACTACGAGAGCCTGGTGGAGCTGGGTTCGATGATGGGCTCCGGCGGCATGGTGGTGATGGGGGAGAGCACCTCCATGCCCGAGGTGGCGCGCCACTTCATGGGCTTCAGCGTCAACGAGAGCTGCGGCAAGTGCGTGCCCTGCCGCGCCGGCACCGTGCAGCTGGCCCAGCTGCTCGACCGCTTCGTAGAACGCCGGGCCACCCCCGAGGACATGAAACGTCTCGATGCCCTCTGCCAGATGGTCAAGGTCACCAGCCTCTGCGGCCTGGGCCAGTCGGCCCCCAATCCGGTGCTCAGCACCCTGCGCTGGTTCCGCCACGAATATGAGGCCGCCTGCCGGGAGCCCGCGGGCTGCGTCGCCACGGGGAGCGTTCGCTGATGGCCGTCGTCACCCTCAACGTCAACGGCCAGGACGTGGCGGTGCCGGCGGGGGCCAGCCTGCTGGAGGCCACCCGGGCGGCCGCGGCCGATGTCCCCACCCTCTGCCACCTCGACGGCCTCAGCCCCGTCTCCTCCTGCCGGCTGTGCCTGGTGGAGGTGGAGGGATGCGGCAAGCTGCTGCCCGCCTGCAGCACCGCCGCCAGCGAAGGGATGGTGGTGCACACCCACACCCCCCGGCTCAGGGAGTACCGGCGCATGGCAGTGGAGCTGTTCTTCGCCGAGGGCAACCACGTCTGTGCCGTCTGTGTGGCCAACACCCACTGCGAGCTGCAGGACATGGCCGTGACCGTGGGCATGGACCACTCCCGCTTCCCTTACCAGTACCCCCAGCGGTCGGTGGATGCCTCCCACCCCCAGTTCACCCTCGACCACAACCGCTGCATCCTCTGCACCCGCTGCGTGCGGGTGTGCGATGAGATCGAGGGGGCCCATGTGTGGGACATCGGCAGTCGCGGCGGCCAGTGCCACATCGTCGCTGGCCTGGATGAGCCCTGGGGGCAGGTGCAGGCCTGCACCTCCTGCGGCAAGTGCGTCGAGGTGTGTCCCACCGGTGCCCTGTTCCGCAACACCGACACCACCGCCGAGAAGCAGCCCGACGCCAGCCTGCCCGCCCTGCTGCGCAGCGCCCGCGACCAGCACCGCTGGCACAACCAGTGACCCCCCACCCCATGACCCCTATCCCGCCCGCCGCCAAGCTCCGCCTCGCTACCGTCTGGCTGGCGGGCTGCTCCGGCTGCCACATGTCGTTCCTGGATCTCGACGAGTTCCTCTTCGACCTGGCCGAGAAGGTGGATGTGGTCTTCTCGCCGGTCGGCACCGACGTCAAGACCTACCCCGAGAACGTCGACATCGCCCTGGTGGAGGGGGCGGTGGCGAACGTCGACAACCTCGAGCTGGCCCTGCAGGTGCGCGAGCGCACGGCCCTGGTGATCTCCTTCGGCGACTGCGCCGTGACCGCCAACGTGCCCGGCCTGCGCAACCTGCTCGATGGCGGGCACGACGGCGCCAAAGCGGTGCTGGAGCGGGGCTACCTGGAGCTGGCTGATGCCACCGGCCAGCTGCCCTTCGCCCCCGGCATCGTGCCCGAACTGCTCCCCCGGGTGCTGCCCCTGCATGAGGTGATTCCGGTGGACCTCTACCTGCCGGGCTGCCCCCCGTCCGCCGAGCGGATCCGCGAGGCGATCACCCCGTTGCTGGCCGGCGAGCGTCCCGTGATGGAGGGGTCCGCCATGCTGCGGTTCGGATGAGGACAACGCCATGACCCGCACCGTCATCATCGACCCGGTGACCCGCATCGAGGGCCACGCCAAGATCACCCTCCACCTCGACGACGCCGGCCACCTCACCGACACCCGCTTCCACGTGGTGGAGTACCGCGGTTTCGAGAAGTTCTGCGAGGGCCGGCCCTTCACCGAGATGGCGGGCATCACGGCCCGCATCTGCGGCATCTGCCCGGTGAGCCACCTGCTGGCGGCCGCCAAGACCGGCGACAAGCTGCTGGCCCTTTCGATCCCCCCGGCGGCCGACAAGCTGCGGCGGCTGCTCAACCTGGCCCAGCTCACCCAGTCCCACGCCCTCTCCTTCTTCCACCTCAGCAGCCCCGATTTCCTGCTGGGCTGGGAGAGCGATCCGGCCAGGCGCAATGTCTTCGGTCTGATGGCCGCCGACCCCGACCTGGCCCGGGCCGGCATCCGCCTGCGCCAGTTCGGCCAGCAGATCCTGGAGCTGCTGGGCGGGCGCAAGATCCACTCCGCCTGGGCGGTGCCCGGCGGCGTGCGCTCTCCCCTGAGCCAGGAGGCCAGGGACTGGATCCTGGATCGCCTGCCGGAAGCCCGCGCCACCGTGACCCTGGCGCTGGAGCTCTACAAGAAGCTCCTCGATGGCCCCCTGCAGAAGGAGCAGCGGGTCTTCGGCGACTTCCCCAGCCTGTTCATGGGCCTGGTGACGCCGAACGGGCTCTGGGAGCACATCGAGGGGCGCATCCGCTTCCGGGACGCCACCGGGACGATCGTGGCCGACCAGCTCAGCGAGGACGACTACGCCGATTTCCTTGGCGAGGCGGTGGAACCCTGGAGCTACCTCAAGTTCCCCTACTACAAACCCCTCGGCTATCCGGACGGCATCTACCGGGTGGGTCCCCTGGCCCGTCTCAACGTCTGTGACAGCGTCGGCACCCCCTGGGCCGACCGGGAGCTGGCGGAGCTGCGCCAGCGCAGCGGCCAGCCCGCCACCTCGAGCTTCGCCTACCACCACGCGCGGCTGGTGGAGATCGTGGCCTGCCTGGAGGCGATCGAGCTGCTGGTGCGCGATCCCGAGCTGATGCACGGCCGCATCCGGCTGCGGGCCTCCCTCAACCGCAACGAGGCGGTGGGGGTGAGCGAGGCGCCCCGGGGCACCCTCTTCCACCACTACAAGGTGGATGACGACGGCCTGCTCACCAGCGTCAACCTGATCATCGCCACCGGCCAGAACAACCTGGCCATGAACCGAACGGTGCACCAGATCGCCCGGGAGTACATCCCCGACCCGGTGCCCGCCGGCGCCGAGATCCCCGAGGCGATGCTCAACCGGGTGGAGGCGGGCATCCGCTGCTTTGACCCCTGCCTGTCCTGCTCCACCCACGCCGCCGGCCAGATGCCGCTGCGCCTGCAGTTGCTGGCCGCCGACGGCACGGTGCTGGCCGAGCGCCTGCGGGGATGACCGGCGCCGGCGTCGGCACCGGAGGCGCGCTGCTCATCGGCATCGGTAACCCCCTGCGGGGCGATGACGGGGTGGGCTGGCACCTGGTGGAGGGCCTGGGCCTGCAGCGCCACCAGCTCACCCCCGAACTGGCCGAGGCGGTGGCGGCCGCCGAGCGGCTGCTGATCGTCGATGCCTGGCTGGCGCCGCCGCGGAGCCACTGCCTGCTGCGGCCCCTGGTGGCCTCAGGCGGCTGGGAGCGGGACACGCACCGGGTGGCGCCCGCCCGGCTGCTGGCCCTGGCCGAGCAGCTGTTCGACCGCTGCGTGCCGGCCCATGAGCTGCTGGTGCCGGCCTTCGATTTCTCCTGGGGCGAGCGCTTCTCGCCGGAGCTGCGGCGCCAGCTGCCCCGGGCGCGCCGGCTGCTGCGGGGCTGGTTGCGGGAGGGGGCGGCGCCCCATGCATGAACTCAGCCTCATGGATGCGGTGCGGGAGCAGGTCCTGGAGCAGGCCGCCCTGCACGGGGCCGGCCGCATCAGCGCCATCACCCTGCGGGTGGGCAGCCTGGCGGGAGTGGAGATCGAGGCCCTCCGCCTGGCCCACACGGTGGTGATGGCGGGCACCATCGCCGCCGGCTCCCGGCTGGAGATCGAGGCGGTGCCCGCCGAATGCCTCTGTGCCGCCTGCCGCCAGCCCTTCGCGGCGCGCGATGGCTGCTGTGATTGCCCGCGCTGCGGCCGCATCAGCCGGGAGCTGCTGCGGGGCCGGGAACTGCAGCTGGCCTCCCTGGAGCTCGACTGAGCCGGCGTCGGCGTACCGGACTGGGCGGTGCAGGGGCCGAACCGCCCGAGGTTGGCGGTGATCCCGCTCAGGACCGAAAAATTTTCTATCTATTTTATGTTGAAGCCCAATGGGCACTGGATTCAGGGACGAAACGTAATCTTGTGCAAGTTTTCTTATCTTCGCCTCTCTGTGCCAGGCCGGATGCTGTCCATGGCTTTTCAATTCGTCCATGGCGTGGGTTTATTTGTAAATGAGTGAGAGGAGCACAACCCCCATGACTTATTCCACGAGACATTTCACGAGGACATTCCATCGGACTTTTCTGCGCGGGGTGGGAATCGCCGCAACGGGTGGTCTCCTGCTTGGCGGTCCCGCGATGGCGGAGCTCAGGCCTGCTGGCGAACGCACCGAGCCGGTGACGAATCCCGTGAATTCGGAATCGTCTGCAAGTCTTCCCGGGCTTGTTGAAACCGCCCCCAGTGATCGTCCCGCCGCGGCGGTTCCGGCCCTGGAATCCGCGCCGACAGTGGCAGCCCCCAGCGCAAGCCTGGCTCCCCAGGTCGCGCCGGAGGCCACCCTCATTGCCCAGACCTACCCCCAGCCCGAGGTGAAGGAGGTCTATTCCGCCAATGGGTGGTACCTCACCATCGGTGCCGGCGCCCAGACCCCCAGCGACCAGACGGTCAACAGCAACGGCACGCTCGTCTCACCCTTCTTCACGCCGCTGCTGTTCAACTTCGGCAACAACAACTCCACCAAGCTTGACCTCGGCGGGGGCTTCTCCGGTGATGTCGGCGTTGGTTACGACTTCGGCGCCCTGCGCGCCGAGCTCACCTACGGCTACAGCCGGGCCAGCCTCAACGCCGTCGGTGCCGCCAATCCGATCGGCTTCGGTGCCTTCGGCATCGTGCCTTTCACCAACAACGTCTCCGGCATCATCAATAAGAATGATGTGCTGGCCAGCCTCTACTACGACATCGAGACCAACAGTCGCTGGACGCCCTACATCGGCGGTGGCATCGGGTACACCAACCTGAGCACCCCGAGTTTCAGCCTCAACGGCTTCCCCACCAACAGCGTCAACAAGGGGCTGTTCGGCTGGCAGGCCAAGGTCGGTGTCAGCTACGCCATGAGCTACAACTCCGATGTCTACCTTGAGGGCGTCTATCAGGGTGCCGGCGGTTATTCCTCCGAGAACCTGACCTTCGACGCCTTCAACAGCTTCGGCGGCAAGATCGGCTTCCGCTACCGCTTCGGGGCCCGCCCTGTGGCGGCCGCGCCGGCTCCCACCCCGGAGCCGGAACCGATCATGCAGCCCGCACCGGCTCCTGCGCCGGTCTTCCAGCCCGAACCGGCCCCCGCGCCGATCCGCGGCCTCTGGTGATCACGGCGGCTCTCAGGGCCCCGGCCCCGTCGGAACTCCGTGCCTAGCCTTCGGGCGAGGCCGGGCCCCGGCGGGGCTTTTCCGTGCCGCTCTCCTGTCTGGAGTCGATCCTGCGATGTGTGTCGACTGCAACTGCGGCCAACCGGTCGCCCCCGCCATTGAGGCCCCCCGGCACCTGGAGTTGGGCCAGCGCCTGCTGGTGCACAACGATGCCCAGGCGGCGGCCAACCGGGAGCATTTCGCCGCCGCCGGCGTCCGGGTGATCAACCTGCTCTCCTCCCCAGGCTCCGGCAAGACCGCCCTGCTGGAGCGGCTGGCCCTGGAGCTGGCCCCGTCTTCGGCGGCGGTGCGCCATCCGATGGCGGTGATCGTGGGGGATCTGGCCACCGACAACGACGCCCGTCGCCTGCGGGCCGCCGGGGTGCCGGCCCTGCAGATCACCACCGGCCAGGCCTGCCACCTGGAGGCGGCGATGGTGCACCGGGCTCTCCACGACCTCGACCACCTCGGCCATCCCCTGGCCGGGCTGGAGCTGCTGGTGATCGAGAACGTGGGCAATCTGGTCTGCCCGGCCGCCTTCGACCTGGGCGAAAGCCTGCGGGTGGTGCTGCTGTCGGTCACCGAAGGGGAGGACAAGCCCCTGAAGTACCCGGCCACGTTCCATTCCGCCGACGTGGTGGTGATCAGCAAGAGCGATCTGGCTGAGGCCTGCGGCTTTGATGCTCCCCTGGCCCGCCGCCATATCGCCCGTGTGGCCCCCCGGGCCCGGATCGTTGAGGTCTCCGCCCGCACCGGTGAGGGCATCGCCGCGCTGCTGGCGGCCCTCGGCCTGGAGCGGGTGGCCGTCGCCGGGTGAGCCGGGCGCCTGGGGCCGGCCGGGCCCGGCTGCAGCTTGAGTGTCGTGGGGTGGTGCAGGGGGTGGGCTTCCGGCCCCTGGTGCACCGCCTCGCCCGGGACCTCCGACTCTGCGGCGAGGTGCAGAACGGCCCGGGGGCGGTGCACCTGCGGCTGGAGGGGGACCGGCCTTCGCTGGAGGCGTTCCTGCGGCGCCTGCCGCTGGAGCTGCCCCCCCGGGCCCGCCTCGAGCCCCTGGATCCCGTCTGGTCGGCGGCCGCCGCCCCGACGGCGGCACCGTTCCAGGCGGGGGTGCGGATCGTGACCCGCCAGGCCGAGCCGCTCGGCATCGACCTGTTCGCGTCGTCGCTGGTGGCCGACCGGGCCCCCTGCAGGGCTTGCCTGGCTGAACTGGCCGATCCCGCCGATCGCCGCTTCGGCTACCCCTTCATCAGCTGCTGCGACTGCGGTCCCCGCTTCAGCATCGCCACAGCTGAGCCCTGGGCCCGGGTCCACACGACCCTGGCGTCGTTCGCCCTGTGCCCGGCCTGCCGGCGAGAGTTCGAGGATCCCTTCGATCGCCGTTTCCACGCTGAGACCATCGCCTGCCCGGTGTGTGGGCCGCGGCTGGCGCTCCTCGATGGGGCCGGGGCGCCCCTGGCGTGCTCCGCTGCCGGCGACGGCAGCCCCGCCGCCTTGATCCGGGCCTGCTGCGACCTCCTGGCGGCCGGACAGGTTCTGGCCCTGCAGGGGGTGGGCGGGTTCCAGCTGCTGGTGGATGCCACCGACGCGGAGGCGGTGGCCCGGTTGCGACGGCGCAAGCGACGGCCCGCCAAGCCCTTCGCCCTGCTGGTGGCCGAAGCCGGGGCCCTCGCTCCCTTCTGCGTCATCGACGCCGCCGAGCGGCGGGCCCTGGCGGATCCCGCCGCCCCGATCGTGCTGCTGCGCCGCCGCCTGGGGGCGCCCGACGCCCTGCCGGGCGTGGCCCCGGGCAGCCCGTGCCTGGGGGCGATGCTGCCGGCGTCGCCGCTGCACCACCTGCTGGCGCATGCCTTCGGCCGGCCCCTGGTGGCCACCAGCGGCAACCCCAGCGGTGAACCGCTCTGCATCGATCCCGCTGAAGCGGTGCGGCGGCTGGGGGCCGGAGCTGGCGAGCCGATCGCCGATGCCTTTCTGGTGCAGGACCGTGCCATCGCCCGGCCCCTGGATGACTCGGTGCTGCAGGTGATCGACGGCCGGCCCGCCCTGCTGCGCCGGGCTCGCGGCTATGCCCCCGAGCCCCTGGCCCTCAGGCCGTTGCCCGGCGGCCTGGTGGCCCTGGGCGGTGATCTCAAGAGCGCGCCCGCCCTGGCCCTGGAGGGACGGGTGTGGCTGTCCCCCCACCTGGGGGACCTGGCCGAAGGGCGCCTGCTCTCCCGCCTGGCCGCCGGGCTGGAGGCGATCGATCGGCGCTGGGGCGCCGGGGTGGGGGCGATCGCCTGCGATGCCCATCCCGGCTACCTCAGCCACCAGCTCGCCGCCGCCCAGCCCTTGCCGCGGCGCCCGGTGCAGCACCACCTGGCCCATGGCCTGGCGGTGCTGGCGGAGCATGGTCTGGCGCTTCCGCTGCTGGCCTTCACCTGGGATGGGCTGGGGTATGCCCCGGCGCCCGAATCGGCGACTGGGGAGTCGGCGGCTGGCGGCTCTGCCCGGCTCTGGGGCGGGGAGCTGCTGCTGCTGGGCGGACCCGGGGGCCTCCCCTGCGAGCGACGGGTGGCCCTGCGGCCCTTCCCCCTGCCCGGCGGTGAGCGAGCCATGGCGGAACCCCGCCGGGCGGCCCTGGGGCTCCTGGCCGCCGCCGGGCCCGGGGCCCTGGGGCACCCCGGCGCCTGCCACACCCTGGCCGCCTTCGAGGCCGCCGACCGCCGCCTGCTGCTGCAGGCCATCGCTGGCGGATGCAACAGCCCCCTGACCACCAGCGTGGGCCGGTTGTTCGATGCGGTCGCCTCCCTGCTGGACCTGGTGCAGGTGCACAGCCACGAGGGCGAGGGGGGATTGCGGCTGCAGGGGGCCGCCACCGCCACCGCCGCGGCCGTCTCCCTCGGCCCCGGTGCCCCCGGCGACTGGTCCCTTCCCCTCGTGCCGCCCGGGGCCGTCGCGGACGCCGGCGCCGATGGGCCGACCCTGGGCTGGCTCGACTGGGAACCGCTGTTGCTGGCGCTGCTGGCGGCGATCGAGGCCGGCACGCCGGCGACCGTCTGCGCCGCCCGCTTCCACCACGCCCTGGTGGCGGCCCTGGCCGGAACGGCGGCCATCGCCGCGGCGGCCGACGGCGCGCCCGTGGCCCTGGCCGGGGGCTGCTTCCAGAACCGGCTGCTGCTGGAGGGCGCGATCAGGGCCCTGCGGGCTCGGGGGTTGCGGCCGTTCTGGCCGGAGCTCGTGCCCTGCAATGACGGAGGGCTGGCCCTCGGCCAGCTCTGCGCGGCGGCGGGGCCGTGGGCAGATCCGGCCGCCGGGCCTACAACCAGGTGGAGTGACCACGCGCCGTGATCCGCCCATGTGCCTGGCCGTGCCGGCTCGCATCCTCTCGATCCGGATTCAGCCGCCGCCGGGAGCGCCTGAGGCCACCGGGGCCGCCGCCGCCGACCACGACGACGGGCTCTGGCGCATGGCCGAGGTGGATTTCGGGGGGGTGCGCCAGCAGGTGAGCCTGGCCTGTCTGCCGGAGGCGATCGTCGGCGATCGGGTGCTGGTGCACGTGGGCCTGGCCCTCAGCCTTGTCGAGGACGACCCCCCATGACCATCACCGTCGATGGCAACGAGGCCGTGGCCCTGGTGGCTTATCGCCTCAACGAGGCGAT
Organism: Synechococcus sp. UW140; assembly: GCA_943369315.1. Taxonomy (GTDB): domain Bacteria; phylum Cyanobacteriota; class Cyanobacteriia; order PCC-6307; family Cyanobiaceae; genus Cyanobium. The sequence continues at coordinate 259,972 of CALRMW020000002.1, read as the reverse complement.
CGCCATCTACCCGATCACCCCCGCCTCGCCGATGGGGGAGTGGGCCGACGCCTGGAACACCGAAGGCCGCCCCAACCTCTGGGGCACCGTGCCGGCGGTGGTGGAGCTGCAGAGCGAGGCCGGCGCCGCCGGCACCGTCCACGGGGCGCTGCAGGCGGGGGTGCTGACCACCACCTTCACGGCCTCCCAGGGGCTGCTGTTGATGGTGCCCAACCTCTACAAGCTGGCCGGCGAGCTCACCCCCGCCGTACTGCACGTGGCGGCCCGCTCCCTGGCGGCCCAGGGGCTCTCGATCTTCGGCGACCACAGCGATGTGATGGCCTGCCGCGGCACGGGCTGCGTCATCCTCTGCTCGGCTTCGGTGCAGGAGGCCGGCGACTTCGCCGCCATCGCCACCCGGGCGAGCCTGAGGGGGCGGCTGCCGTTCCTGCACATGTTCGACGGCTTCCGCACCTCCCACGAGATCCAGAAGATCGAGCCCATCGCCGACGCGGTGCTCCACGCCCTGATGCCGATGGAGGCGGTGGCGGCCCACCGCCAGCGGGCCCTGTCCCCGGACCATCCGGTGCTGCGGGGCACGGCCCAGAACCCGGATGTCTACTTCCAGGCGCGGGAGTCGGTGAACCGCTTCTACGACGCCCTCCCCGGCCACCTGGTGGAGGCGATGGAGTGCTTCGCCGGTCTCACCGGCCGCCATTACGGGCCCTACGAGTACGTGGGCGCCGCCGATGCCGAGCGGGTGGTGGTGCTGATGGGCTCCGGTTGCGAGACCGCCGAGGAGACCGCCCTGGCCCTGAACGCCGCCGGCCAGCGGGTGGGGGTGCTCAAGGTGCGCCTGTTCCGGCCCTTCGTGGCGTCCCTGTTCGCCGCCGCCCTGCCGCCGACGGTGCGGGGGCTGGCGGTGCTTGATCGCTGCAAGGAGCCGGGGGCCGGCGGTGAACCCCTCTACCTCGATGCGGTGGCCGCCCTCAGCGAGGAGTGGCGCCCCTGCCACGGCGAACGCCCCCTGCCGCTGGTGGTGGGCGGCCGCTACGGCCTCTCCTCCAAGGAGTTCACCCCGGCGATGGTCAAGGCGGTGTTCGACAACCTCCTGCTGCCGCAGCCCCGCAGCCACTTCACGGTCGGCATCGACGATGACGTCACCCATCGCTCGCTGCCCGTCGCTGCGGACTTCCATGTCGATGGGCCCGACCAGGTGCGGGCCGTGTTCTACGGCCTCGGCTCGGATGGCACCGTCGGGGGCAACAAGGCCACCATCAAGATCATCGGGGAGCAGACCGACCTCTTCGCCCAGGCCTACTTCGTCTACGACTCCAAGAAATCCGGGTCGGTCACGGTGTCGCACCTGCGCTTTGGCACCCGGCCGATCCGCGCCCCCTACCTGATCGAGCGCCCCACCCTGGTGGCCTGCCACCAGTGGGATTTCGTCGACCGCTTCGACCTGCTGGCCGGCCTGGAGGCCGGTGGTGTGCTGCTGCTCAACAGCCCCTTCCCGATCGAGGAGAGCTGGCGGCGGATGCCGGCCGCGCTGCGCTGCGGCATCCGCGAGCGGGGCCTGTCGGTGTGGCTGATCAACGCCTACCGGGTGGCCCGGGAAGCCGGCATGGGCCAGCACATCAACACGGTGATGCAGGCCTGCTTCTTCGCCGTCAGCGGCGTGCTGCCGCGCCAGGAGGCGATCGAGCAGATCCGGGTCTCCCTGCGCAAGACCTACGGCCGCAAGGGGGAGGCGGTGGTGGCCATGAACCTGCGCGCCCTCGACGCCACCCTCGAGCACCTCCAGCCCCTCGACTGGCGCCAGCTGCCGGCGGAGGACGACCTCCCGCCACCGGTCCCTGCGGCCGACCGGCTCGCCGACGCTCCGCTGTTCGTGCGGGAGGTGATCGCCCCCCTGCTGGAGCGGCGCGGCGATGCCCTGCCCGTCAGTGCCCTGCCCTGCGACGGCACCTGGCCCACGTGCACGGCCCAGTGGGAGAAGCGCAACATCGCCGAGTCGGTGCCGGTGTGGGAGAGCGACCTCTGCGTCCAGTGCGGCAAGTGCGTCATGGTGTGCCCCCATGCGGTGATCCGGGCCAAGGCGGTGGTGCCGGAGGCCCTGGCGGGTGCCCCTGAGGGCTTCCGTCAGGCCCCGGCCCGTGATCCGGACCTGGCGGGCCGCAGCTTCACGATCCAGGTGGCCGTCGAGGACTGCACCGGCTGCGCCCTGTGCGTGGAGGTCTGCCCGGCCCGGGACCGCACCGAGCCGAAGCGCAAGGCGATCAACATGGCCCCCCAGCGCCCCCTGCGGGAGGCCGGCCGCGGCCACTGGGACTACTTCCTGGGGCTGCCCGAGATGGCCCGCGGTGACCTCAACCTGCACAGGATCGGCCAGCAGCAGCTGCAGCAGCCCCTGTTCGAGTTCTCCGGCGCCTGCGGTGGCTGCGGCGAGACGCCCTACCTCAAGCTGGCCAGCCAGCTGTTCGGCGACCGCATGCTGGTGGCCAACGCCACGGGCTGCTCCTCCATCTACGGCGGCAACCTGCCCACCACCCCCTGGAGCATGAATGCGGAGGGGCGCGGCCCGGCCTGGAGCAATTCCCTGTTCGAGGACAACGCCGAGTTCGGCCTGGGCATGCGGGTGGCCATCGACCAGCAGCGCCAGATGGCCCTCGAGCTGCTGGAGCGGCTGGGGCCGGCGCCGGAGCGGGCCGACCCCCTGCTCCCCGGCGCCCTGGTGGCGGCGATCCGGGACGCCGACCAGCACGACGAGGCCGGCATCGTCGCCCAGCGGCAGCGGGTGGAGGAGCTCAAGCGCCTGCTGCGGGCCGTGGCGCCGGAGGACCCCGGGGCCGCCGAGGCGGCTCGCCTGCTGGACCTGGCCGATGCCCTGGTCAAGAAGAGCGTCTGGCTGGTGGGGGGCGACGGCTGGGCCTACGACATCGGCTTCGGCGGCCTCGACCACGTGCTGGCCAGCGGCCGGGACGTCAATGCCCTGGTGCTCGACACCGAGGTGTACTCCAACACCGGCGGCCAGATGTCGAAGGCCACGCCCCGGGCGGCGGTGGCCAAGTACGCCGCCGGCGGCAAGGCGGCCCCCAAGAAGGATCTCGGGCTGATGATGATGAGCTACGGCAGCGTCTACGTGGCCAGCGTGGCCATGGGGGCCCGCGACGAGCACACGGTGCGGGCGTTCCTGGAGGCGGAGAGCTACCCGGGGCCGTCGCTGATCCTGGCCTACTCCCACTGCATCGCCCACGGCATCGACATGGCCCGGGGCATGGAGCAGCAGAAGGCGGCGGTGGACTCCGGCCGCTGGCTGCTCTACCGCTACGACCCGCGCCGCACCGAACGGGGCGAGCACCCGCTGCAGATCGACAGCCGGGGCCAGCGCCGGCCTCTGGCCGAAGCGATGGCCACAGAGAACCGCTTCCGGATGCTCTCCTTCAGCCAGCCGGAGCGCGCCCGGGCCCTGGCCCGCCAGGCGGAGCTGGAGGTGGCCCGCCGCTGGGCCATCTATCAGGCCCTCGCCGGTACCCCGGCCCCATCGCCAAGCGAGGCAACGGCATGACCCGTCCCGATCTGTCCGTCACCTACCTGGGCCTGGAGCTGCGCAGCCCCCTGGTGGTGGGGGCCGCGGCGCCCCTCAGCGAAGACATCGACCAGCTGCTGCTGCTGGAGGAGGCCGGCGCCGCCGCCGTGGTGCTCCATTCCCTGTTCGAGGAGCAGATCGAGCGCGACCAGCTGGAGCTGCACCGGGTCACCCTGCAGGGGGCCGACAGCTACGGCGAGGCGCTCAGCTACTTCCCCGAGCCCTCCATCTTCCATGTGGGCCACGACCTCTACCTGCGCCACCTGGAGCAGGCCCGCTCCCGCCTGGCGGTACCGGTGATCGCCAGCCTCAACGGCGCCCACCCCGGCCAGTGGGTGCAGGTGGCGCGGCGGATGGAGTCGGCCGGCGCCAGCGCCCTGGAGCTGAACATCTATTCCGTCCCCACCGATCCAGATCTCTCCAGCGCGGCGATCGAGAACCAGGTGCTGGAGATCGTCGCCGAAGTGCGCGCTGAGGTGTCGCTGCCGCTGGCGGTGAAGCTCAGCCCCTTCTTCACCAACTTCGGCGCCATGGCCAAGCGGCTCGCCGCCGTCGGGGCCGATGGCCTGGTGCTGTTCAACCGCTTCTACCAGCCCGACATCGACATCGAGGAACTGGAGGTGCGGCCCAACCTGCTGCTGTCCACCCCCCACGACCTGCGGCTGCCCCTGCGCTGGATCGCCCTGCTGCACGGCCGCCACCCCGTGGACCTGGCGGCCACCGGCGGCGTGCACCGCGGCACCGACGTGGTGCGCCTGCTGATGGCCGGCGCCGCCATCACCCAGGTGGTGGCAGCCCTGCTGCGCCACGGCCCCGGCCGCCTCACGGGGCTGGAGGAGGAGCTCAGCCAGTGGCTGCGGGAGCACGAGCACGCCACCGCCCGGGAGCTGATCGGCTGCATGAGCCAGCAGCGCTGCCCAGATCCGAGCGAGTACGAGCGCTCCCAGTACATGCGCGCCGTCCAGACCTTCCTCCCCGCCGAGGCCACGCCGGCGCCGGGTCCCTGGTGAGCGCTCCGGCGGTGCTGACGGCGGAGGTGGCCGCCGTGCGGGAGCTGGCCGCCGAGCTGGCCACAATCACCACCCGCCCCTGGACCCTGATGGAGGTGTGCGGCGGCCAGACCCACGCCATCGTGCGCTGGGGGCTCGACCAGCTGCTGCCCCCCGGTCTGCGGCTGATTCACGGCCCCGGCTGCCCGGTCTGCGTCACGCCGGCCGCCACGATTGATGCGGCCCGGGCCCTGGCCCGCCGGCCCGAGGTGATCCTCTGCTCCTACGGCGACATGCTGCGGGTGCCGGGCAGCGCCGCCGATGGCGGGCCGGGGGACCTGCTGGGGGTGCGGGCCGAGGGGGGCGACGTGCGCCTGCTCACCTCCCCGCTGGAGGCCCTGGCCCTGGCCCGGCGCCATCCGGAGCGCCAGGTGGTGTTCCTGGCGGTGGGCTTCGAGACCACGGCCCCGGCCACGGCCCTGCTGGTGCGCCAGGCGATGGCCGCAGGTGTGGCCAACCTCTCCCTGCTGGCGGCCCACGTGCGGGTGCCCCCCGCCATGGCGGCGATCCTCACGGCCGAGGGCAACCAGGTGCAGGGCTTCCTGGCGGCGGGGCACGTCTGCGCGGTGATGGGCACCACGGAACTGGAGGACCTGGCGGATCGGCACCGGGTGCCGGTGGTGGTCAGCGGCTTCGAGCCCCTGGATCTGATGCGGGGCCTGGTGGCCTGCGTGCGCCAGCTGGAGCGGGGCGAGGCCCGGGTGGTGAATGCCTACGGCCGGGTGGTGCGCCAGCAGGGCAACCCAGCGGCCCGGGGCCTGCTGGAATCGGTCTTCGAGCCGGTGGACCGGCCCTGGCGGGGCTTCGGGGTGATCCAGGGGGGCGGCCTGGGGCTGAGGGCGCCGTTCCGCCGCCTGGAGGCCGGGGCCCGCTTCAGCGACCTGCCCGGTGGGCCCGAGGCCGGGGCGGAGCCGGGGGTCGAGGCCGGGGCGGAAGGGGTCTGCATCAGCGGCCGCATCCTGCAGGGGCGCGCCCGGCCCGGGGACTGCCCGGCCTTCGGGACCGCCTGCACCCCCGAGCATCCGCTGGGGGCGCCGATGGTGTCCTCGGAGGGGGCCTGCGCCGCCTACCACCGTTACGGCCGCCGTGGCTGAGCCGGCCCCGCCCGCCACGCCCCGCATCCAGCTGGCCCACGGCGGCGGCGGCACCCTGATGCAGCAGCTGATCGACGCCGAGCTTCGCCGCCTCTACGCCGACCCCGACCAGGTGCTGCACGATGCCGCCCGCCTGTCCCTGCCCCACGGCCGGCTCGCCTTCACCACCGACAGCTACGTGGTGCAGCCGCTCGAGTTCGAGGGGGGCGACATCGGCACCCTGGCGGTGACGGGCACCGCCAACGACCTGGCGATGGCCGGCGCGAGGCCTCTGGTGCTGAGCCTGGGCCTGATCCTGGAGGAGGGGCTGGAGCTGGCCCTGCTGCGCCGCATCGTGGCGTCGCTGGGGGCCGCGGCGCGGCGCTGCGGGGTGACCATCGTCACCGGCGACACCAAGGTGGTGGAGCGGGGCAAGGGGGACGGGGCCTTCCTCAACACCAGCGGCATCGGCCTGCTCCAGGTGGACGAGCCGATCGATCCGCTGGCGATCGCCCCCGGCGACCAGCTGCTGGTGAGCGGCGATCTGGGCCGCCACGGGGTGGCGATCCTGGCCGCCCGCCATGGCCTTGACCTGCAGCCCCCCCTGGCCACGGACTGCATGCCCCTGTGGCCGGCGGTGGAGGCCCTGCTGACCGCGGGGGTGCGGCTCCACTGCCTGCGGGACCTCACCCGGGGCGGCCTGGCCAGCGCCCTGCAGGAACTGGCGGCCCCCGGGGGGCTGGAGCTGCTGGTGGAGGAGGAGCGCATCCCGGTGGCCGAGCCCGTGCGGCGCACCTGCGAGCTGCTGGGCTTCGACCCGCTGCACCTGGCCAACGAGGGCCGCTTCCTGGCGGTGGTGCCCGAGGCCGATCGGAAGCGGGCCCTGGAGGTGCTGGCTCCGGACGGCGGGGCCTGGATCGGCCGGGTGATGGAAGCGGGTCCCGGAGCCGGCCGCCCCCGTGGCCGGGTGCTGCTGCGCACCCCCTACGGCAGCGAGCGGGTGCTGGTGCCCCTCAGCGGCGAACTGCTGCCGCGGATCTGCTGAGGGGGGACGTCACTGAATCGGCACCTGGGTCGGCGCTGCGCTGGGGGCGGGTCCCTTGCGGGGCACCGTCACGGTCAACTGCCCCTCCCTGGCGGTCGCCTTGAGGCCGGAGGTGTCAGCGTCCTCCGGCAGGGTGAAACTGCGGGAGAACTGGCCGTAGAAGCGCTCCACACGGTGCATGCGGGCGCTGTCCTCCTTCTTCTCCTGCTGCCGCTCTCCCTGCACGGTCAGCACCCCGTGGTCGATGGTCACCTTGAGGTCCTCCTTGCGGACCCCGGGGATGTCGGCCTGGATCTCGTAGGCACCGTCGGTTTCGACGATGTCGACCCGGGGATTCCAGTCGGCCATCGTGACGGCGCTGCTGCTGCGGCCCAATGGCCAGGGCAGGGTGCGGGTGTAGCGGTCGAAGAGTTCTTCGACGTCCTTGAGGGTTTCCGAGGGAATGATGGCCATGGTGCTGGCTCCTGAATAGGAAAGAAAAGCGGGGAGGACATGCGTTGGCTTCGACCGTGCGCCCTTGATGGATTCCAGATAGGTATCCCAGATGGGAATTCCGCAACGGGATCTCCTGGCCCTTTCCGGGGAGGGGTTGGTGCGCATTGCTCGGAATGTGCAGCTTTTCACCGTTGAAGTGAACCGATGCAGTCAATGAGATGGTCAATGCGATAGGCAGTCCTGGCTTTCTTCTGGCAATTCAAGTGTATGAAGGTTCTCTAGTCAGCCTATGGCCCGTTAGCTGTCTTTGGAAAATCTTCACTGTCCTCAACGGGCCGTTCGCCAGCGCTTGTCGAGGGCATCGGCGAGGATCACCAGCACCGGAGCCAGGGCCATCGGACCAAGCCAGGCCAGGGGGAAGGGAGCCATTCCGAACAGGGCCGCCAGGGGAGGGAGCAGCACCAGGGCACTGGCGAGCAGCGGTTCGCTGATCAGCCCCAGCCAGAGCCACGGATTGGGAATTCCCAGCATCTCCCAGGCAGGGCGGCGTTCGCTGCGGCAGGCCAGCAGGGTGCCCATCTGGCCGGCCACGATCAGGCAGAAGGTGACGCTGGTCGCCTGCCGCTGGATCGCTTCGACGCCGGCCCCGGCGGTGCGATGCAGCAGCTCGGGGGCCAGCAGGCGCAGCTCCCCGAGGCCGACGCCGTTGGCCCGCCAGGCCAGCAGGTACCCCGCCATCGCCACCAGGCCCTCCACCAGCCCCAGCACCAGGTAGGCGCGCACCATCACCGAACGGTTGAGCAGCGGCAGGTCCCGTGGGCGCGGGGGCAGGCGCATCACGCCGGGTTCGGGGGGGTCGGCCCCCAGGCCCAGGGCCGGCAGCAGGTCCGTGCCCAGGTCGACGGCGAGGATCTGCAGCACCGTGAGGGCGGCAGGAATCCCGGCGGCCACCATCGCCAGGAAGGGCAGCACCTCCGGCACGTTCGACGCCAGCACGTAGGTGATGAAGCGGCCGATGTTGGTCACCACCGAGCGGCCGTAGCGCACGGCCTGCACGATCGTGGCGAAGTTGTCGTCGAGCAGCACGATGTCGGCGGCCTCGCGGGCCACGTCCGTGCCGCTGATCCCCATCGCCAGGCCGACATCGGCGGCGCGCAGGGCCGGCGCATCGTTGACGCCGTCACCGGTGACCGCCACCACATCGCCGAGGGCGCGGTACGCCTGCACCAGGCGCAGCTTCTGCTCCGGCGCCATGCGGGCGAACACCAGCCGGTGGCGGTACTTGAGCAGCTGGCGCAGGTGCACGTCGCTGATCTGGGCCAGGGTGGGCCCATCGATCACCCGCACCGGATCGGCGCTGGCCTGTTGGCGCGCCGTCGATCCGGCCCTGGGCCGGGGCGGGTCGAGCAGGCCGATCTGCTGGGCGATCGCCTGGGCGGTGAGGCCGTAGTCGCCGGTGACCATCGTTACCTTGATGCCGGCGTCACGGCACTGGCGGATGGCGTCGGGCACCTCCGGGCGGGGAGGGTCGTAGAGCCCCAGCAGGCCGAGGAACGTCTGGGCGCTCTCCAGGGCCTCCGCAGGCGCGTCGCCACACCCCCCGTCGCCGCGGCGGAGCGCCACGGCGATGACGCGGAAGCCACTGGAGGCGAGATCGTCGTTGGCCTCCACCACCCGCTGGCGCGCGGTGGGGTCCAGCGGGGCATCCCCCCCAGGGGACAGCCAGGTGGTGCAGTGGTCGAGGACATCCAGCGGCGCCCCCTTGGTGATCAGCAGGGAGCCCCCGCTGGCGATCGGCAGGTCATCGGCCCGGTCGCTCCAGTCCACCAGCACGGTCATGCGGCGGCGATGGGAGTCGAAGGGGATCTCGCGGCGTCGCGGATGCCGCCCCGGCTGCTCCCCTGGCGCCAGTCCGGCGGCGGCGGCGGCCAGCAGCATCGCCGTTTCGGTGGGATCCCCCACCGCACGCCAGGGTTCGGTGGCCAAGTCGCCCCCGGCCGTGGCCGGCTCCAGGCGGGCGTTGGAGCAGAGGGCGGCGCAGCGCAGCAGCAGCCGCTCCAGGCCCTCGCCGGCCTCCGGCAGCCAGGTGCTCTCCACCGCCATGCGGTTGCCGGTGAGCGTCCCGGTCTTGTCGCAGCAGATCACGCTCACCGAGCCGAGGGCTTCCACCGCCGAGAGACGGCGGACCAGCGCCTTGCGACGGGCCATGCGCTGCACGGCCATGGCCAGGGCCATGGTCACGGTGGGCAGGAGCCCCTCGGGCACGTTGGCCACGATGATGCCCGTGGCGAACACCAGGCTCTCCAGGGGGTTCATCCCCACCAGCAGGACGCTCAGGCAGAAGGCCAGCAGTCCCATGGTGACGGCGATGGTGCAGATCGTGTGCACGATCCGGCTCACCTGCACCTCCAGGGTGCTGGCGGCGCGGGCGGTGCCGGCCGCCAGCCGGGCCACCTGCCCGAATTCGGTCTCGGCGCCCGTGGCATAGACGAAGGCCTCCCCCCGTCCGGAGGCCACCGTGCTGCCGGCCATCACCAGGTTGATCCGCTCGCCGGTGCCGACCTTCGCCTGCAGCTGGCTGCCCTCCAGGGCCTCACTGCGGCGGGCCACCGGCAGCGATTCGCCGGTGAGCACCGATAGGTCCAGGTAGAGCGCATGGGCCTCGCTCAGCCGGCAGTCGGCCGGAACCCTGTCCCCCTCCTCGAGCCGAAGCCGGTCGCCGGCCACCAGCTGCTCCGCCGGCAGGAGGCCCAGCTGGCCGTCGCGCCACACCTGCACCTGCCGGGGCAGGGCGCGGGTGAGGGCGGCCAGGGTGCGCTCGGCCTGGAACTCCTGCCAGAAGGAGAAGACGCCGTTGATCAGCACCACCGTCCAGATGGCCCAGCCCAGCTGGGGGGTCCCGGCGGCGAAGGCCAGACCGCCGGCGACCCACAGCAGCAGGGCCATGAAGTGGACCATCTGGTCCATGAAGCGGAGGGCCAGGGGTCGGCGCTTCAGGGGCGGCAGACGGTTGGCGCCGAATCGCGCCAGCCGCCGTTCGGCCTCCCCGCTGTCGAGGCCCTCCGGTGTGGTCTGCAGGGCCTGGTGGACGCCCTCCAGTGGCAGCGACCAGATCGGCTGGGAGGCGGCGAGCAGCACGGATCGGCGGCGGAGGCCATGTTCAGCATGGCCAGCCCGGGGTCCGGCGAAGCGACGTCGCTAGCGTCGAGCGGCCTGTGGGTGCCGCTGCCCATGCCGCCGCAGATGCCGCCGCAGATGCCGCCGCACATGCCGCGGTCGATGCCGTCATCGACGCTCCGGTCGGTGGGGCGTTGCACGCTGGCCGTGGCGGCCCTCGTCCTGGCGGCCGTTCCAGCGGTGGCAGCCGTTCCAGCGGCGGCCGAGGTCGGTACCCTCTGGCGGGTGCGGGACGGCGCCGGCACCGTGTTCATCGCCGGCTCCCTGCACCAGCTGCGACGCCACCGGGCCGGCCTGCCCCCGTCCTATGGCCTGGCTTACGGGGAGGCGGAGCGGCTGGCCATGGAGCTCGACATGGATGCCATCAGTCCGGCGGTGCTGGCCGGTGAGCTGGTGGCGCGGGCCCTCGATCCCGACGGCCGCTCCCTGCGCGATGGCCTGCCGGCGGCCACCTGGCGGACCCTCCAGCCGCGCTTGGCGGGCCTGGGGCTGCCCGAGGCGGCCATCGATCGTTTCGAGCCCTGGGCCGTGGCCCTGCTGCTCGCCTCCGCCGAGTTCCTGCAACGGGGCTATGCCCCCGAGAGCGGGGTGGAGGGCCAGCTCCAGGCCAGGGCCGCCGCCGACCGCAAGCCCATCGACGGCCTGGAGACACCGGCCGAGCAGTTCGAGCTGTTCGACGGGCTGCCCCGGACCGACCAGGTGCAGCTGCTGGAGGTCACCCTGAAGGAACTGGATGGGGTCGGCCCCCGGCTGGACGCCCTCGAGGACGCCTGGAGGGCCGGCGACCTGCCCCGGCTCGAGGCCCTGCTGCTCGCCGACTACCACCAGCGTCCTGATCTCTTCCAGCGCCTGGTGGCCCGACGCAATGCCGCCTGGGTGGCTCCGGTGCGGGGCTTCCTGCGGCGCCCCGACGACACGCTGGTGGTGGTGGGGCTGATGCACCTTCTGGGCGATCAGGGGCTGATCGCCCTGCTGCGCCAGCAGGGGCTGAAGCCGGAGCGGTTCGTGGAGGGTGCCTGGCGGCCGGATCCCTGACGGCCAGAGGCACCGCCCCGGTGGCGCGTGCGGCCCGACTCAGGTCTCCGGGGGCGGGGCGTCGGGCAGGCCGCCCACGGTCTGCAGCCGCTGACGGCCGAGCTGCCCGCGCAGCTCCCAGCCCTTGACGATCCGGTAGACGGCGGGCACCACCGCCAGGCTGAGAACGGTGGAGACCAGCTGGCCGCTGAACACCACCGTGCCGATGCTCAGACGGCTGGCGGCTCCCGCCCCGAAGGGAAACAGCAGCGGGATGCAGCCCGCCAGCGACGAGATCGTCGTCAGCAGGATCGGCCGCAGACGGGCGACGGCGGCGCCCTGGATCGCCTCCTCCAGGGGCAGGCCGGCCCGGAGCCGCTGGTTGGCGAACTCCACGATCAGGATGCCGTTCTTGGCCGCCAGGCTGGAGAGCACCAGCAGACCCATCTGGCCGTAGACGTCCAGGGGCAGGCCCCGCAGGCTCAGCCCCAGCACCGCCCCCAGCATGGCCAGGGGCACGGTGACCAGGATGATCAACGGATCGATGAAGTTCTCGTAGAGGGCCGCCAGCACCAGGCCCATCACCAGGATCCCCAGGGCGAAGACGCGCACGTTGCCGCCACCGGCGCGGGCTTCCTCCCGGGCCAGCCCTGCCCATTCGAGATCCACGGCGTCGGAGGCGCGGCTGCGGTGCACCTGCTCGAGCAGGGCCATCGCCTGGCCGCTGCTGACGCCACGCTGCGGCAGGGCCCTGATGCTGATCGAGCGCACCAGGCGGGTGTGGTTGATCGTGGTCGGGCCGGCCCCCTGCTCCACCTGCACCACCTCGGCCATGGGGATCAGCCGTCCTTCCCGGCTGCGCACCTGCAGGGCCAGCACATCCTCCGGACCGGAGCGGGAGCGGCCGTCGAGCTGGACGATCACCTTGCGGACCTGGTCGCCCTCGAAGGTGTCGTTGACGTAATCGCTGCCGAAGCTGGCCCCCAGGGTGTCGACCACGGCCGACAGATCCACCCCCAGGGAGGCCATGCGCAGCCGGTCGGGCACCAGGGTCAGCTGGGGGGCTCCGGCGCTGAAGCGGGTCGACACCCGCTGGAAGGCCGGCCGGCCCTGGATCTCGCGGGCCTGGGCGTCGGCGATGAAGGAGCGGGCCTCCTGCTCAAAGGCGGCCAGGCTGAGCAGGCCGCCGCTGGTGTCGAGCAGTTCGAGCTCCAGGCCCCCTTCGCTGCTGAAGCCGCGCACGCTCGGGGCCTCGCTGAGCTGGACCACGGCATCGCTGATGCCTTTGCCCAGGAGGGTGTTCATCCGCTCCGCCACGGCCACGCTGCTCTGGTCGGCCTCGGGCCTCTCCCGGATCGGGCGCAGCCGCAGGAAGAACTGCCCCTTGTTGGGGCTGCTGTCGCCGAAGGAGCGGCCCGCATAGAAGTTGGCGCTGCGGATCGCCGGTTCCTCGGAGGCGAGGCGCCTCACCTGCTCCAGCACCTTCTGGGTCTGGGGCAGGGCCGAGCCCTCCGGCAGGATCACCACGCCGCGCAACTGGCCGGTGTCCTCCTGGGGGATGAAGGCGGTGGGGAACTGGCGCAGGGTGAGGACGGTGAGCAGGAGCCCCGCCAGCAGCAGCGCCACCACGAGCCGGCGGCGGGCCAGGACCCCCTCCAGCAGGTGGCCGTAGGGGGCCTCGAGGGATTCCAGGGCCCGCCGGGGAGGGTCGATCCAGCGCCGCAGCCAGGCCGGTTCCCGCCGCTCGGCGTGGAGCAGGCGGCTGGCGGCCATCGGGGTGAAGCTGAGGGCGTTGATGGTGGAGAAGACCACCGCGCTGCTGATGGCGATGGCGATCGGGGCGTACAGCCGGCCGACGCTCCCTTCCATGGTCAGCACCGGCAGGAACACCACCACCAGCACCACCGAGGTGGCGACCACCGCACTGCCGAGCTCCGCCATCGCCTCCCGCGCCGCCTGCAGGGGGGGACGGCCGTTCTCGATCCGCCGGCCGATGTCTTCGCTCACCACGATGGCGTCATCGACCACCAGCCCGGAGGCCAGCACCATGCCGAACAGGGTGAGGGTGTTGATCGAGCTGCCGGTGAGCTTCAGCACGCTGAACGAGCCGATCAGGGCCACCGGCACGGCGCCGGCGGTGATCAGGGCCAGACGGCTGTTGCCCAGGCCCAGCAGCAGCACCAGGAACACCAGCAGCACCGCGTCCCTGAGGGCCTCCACGGCGCCATCGATGCTGGCGCGCACGTTCTCTGCCTCATCGACGATCACCTCCATCGCCACCCCTGGCGGGAAGCGGGGGGCCAGGGCCTCCAGGGCCTTCTCCACGCCCTGCCGCACCTCGAGGGCGTTGCTGCCGTCGCGCTGGAAGATGCCCATCGCCACGGCGCTGTCGCCGGCCAGGTTGGTGGCGATGGTGTCGTAGGTCTCGCTGCCGAGCTCCACCCGTCCCACGTCCTTGAGCAGGGTGACCCCGCCGTCGCCGGTGCGGGCCACCACCAGCTGCTCGAACTCCTGGGGCGTCCGCAGGCGTCCCTCCATCCGCAGGGGCAGGGTGGTCATCTGGTCCGCCGGGACGGGGGCTTCTCCTGTCTGTCCCAGGGCCGCCAGAACGTTCTGCTGCTGGAGGGCCTGGCGCACCTCGGCGATCGTGAGGTTGCGGGCCTGGAGCCGGTCCGGATCCAGCCACAGCCGGAAGGCCAGGCTGCTGCCGCCGAAGAGATTGACGTCACCGACGCCCGGCACCCGGCGCAGCCGGTCGCGCACCACCTGATCCACCCAGCCGGTCAGGAAGGTGTCGGCATAGGTGCCGCGGCTGGCGCTGAAGCTCAGCACCATCAGCAGATCATCGGAGCTGCGGCGCACCTGCACCCCGAAGCGGGCCACCGGCGCCGGAAGCTGGCGCGCCACCACGGCGGCTTCGTTCTGGGTGTTGATCTGGTTGAGCTCGGGGTTGCCGCCCTCGAAGCCCAGGGTGATCGTGCTGCCGTTGGCGGAGCTGGTGGAGCGGATCGTGTCGAGGCGTTCGAGCCCGTTGAACTGCTTCTCCAGGAGGGCGGTGACGCCCTGCTCGACCACCTCCGGTCCGGCCCCGGGGTAGCTGGCCCGCACGGTGACCCGTCCTGGGGCGATCGGTGGCAGGTTCTCCACCTGCAGCACCGGCAGACTCACCAGCCCCCCCAGCAGGATGAGCAGGCTGACCACCAGCGTCAGCACCGGTCGGCGCAGGAAGGGGTCGGAGATCGACTTCACGGAAACGCCTGGGTGGGCACCGACCCTGATCGCCGCCCGATCCTGGCAGGGGCGGCCGCCGGCCCGCGATCAGCGCAGGTCGCGTTTCAGTACCGCGTAGAGGTAATCCGGAGATTTGTAGCGGCTCGGCAGGCAGATGTGCAGCTGCTCCAGCCGGCTCCAGCAGACCGTGCGCTGGATCGCCTCCATCGTGCGGCCCTCCTTGAGCAGCAGCCGCATCGCCTTGCAGTAAAGGGAGTATTTCGCCTCAAGCTCTCCGATCGTGGGGGGCTGACCCTGGACCTGGGGCATGGCGGAAGGGGGCACCCGGGTTTTGCAGGGGTGCCGGTCCACTCTACGAGCTGGCCAGTATCCCCTCGACGCCCGGGGTCCGGGCCGGGGGGGCATGGCCGAGGGTGGCGGCCTGGTCATCGCTGAGCCGGCCGGCCGCATGCAGCACGGCGGTGATCCGGGCGATGTCGAGCACGGCGTGGCAGCGGTAGCCCGCCCGGGCGAGGCGCTCGCGGGCGCTGGTGTCGGCCCGGCCGCCGTGGTCGATGAACACCACCACGTCCTCCACCTCCAGACCGGAGCTTTCCAGCTTGGCGATGCCCTCGAGCACGCTGCTGCCGGTGATCAGGATGTCGTCCACCACCACCACCCGGTCGCCCTCCTCGAAATCCCCTTCGATCAGGCGGCGGGCCCCATGGGCCTTCACCTCCTTGCGGGGGTAGAGCAGGGGTTTGTGCAGCTGCAGCGACAGCCCGGTGGCGGTGGGCAGGGAGCCGTAGGGAATGCCGGCGATGCGGTCGAAGACCAGCTCGCCGAGCTGGCCGGCGTAGGCATGCAGCACCCGGTGGAAGAGGTTGGGATCGGAGATGATCTGGCGCAGATCCACGTAGTAGTTGAAGACGGCCCCCGAGGCCTGCACGTAGTCGCCGAACAGCAGGCAGCCGATGTCGAACAGGTCGAGGATCAGGCTGGCCAGGGGGTCGCCGGAGCCATCGGCGTCCGCGCCGGCAGCGGCCTCTGCGCTGCCCTCCGGACGACGCTCCGGCAGCCACAGGCTGCAGGCCTCCCCCTGGTCCGGCGCCCGCCTCTCCAGCCAGCGGTCGCGGCGCTCGCTGATCCGCTGCTTGAGGGCGGCGGCGCGGACAGCGATGTCGTCCTCCACCAGCAGGTTCTGAGGCAGGGGCATCAGCAGGCCGTCGGCGGCCGGACTCAGCCCGGCCTCCAGCAGGGCGTCGAGGCGATCCTCCTCGCCCCAGAGGCTGCGCAGGATCAGGAAGCGCTCCGGGGCCTCCTGGCGCACCCTGGCCAGGATCGCCGGGTCACTGGTGCCCACCTCCAACAGCAGCTGGTCGGGGGTGGCCCAGAGCTGGCATTCCCGCACGATGCGCAGGTAGAGGGGATTGTTCTCGTCGGGGTGGTGCTGCAGCACCCGGGCGGCCGCGTTGGAGCTGTGGCAGGTGATCACCACCGCCTTGTCGGGATACAGCAGGAACGGGGCGGCGATGTCCTGGCCGGCCAGGGGGGAGAGGGTGACACCATCGGCGCCGAGTTCGCGGAACAGGTAATGGGCCAGCGCTGAGGAGCTGTTCAGGTCCCCGTGCTTGGTGTCGATGATCAGGGGGATGTCGAGGGGGACCAGTTCCCGCACCTCCCGCAGCAGTTCCAGCCCCACCGGGCCGAGGGCCTGGTAGAACCCGAGGCTGGGCTTGTAGGCGCAGACGTGGTCGGCGGTGGCTTCCACCACCGCCTTGATCCAGTGGCGGGCCTGGGAGAGAAACGAGCGGCCCCCCATGCCGCGGCGATGGGCCCAGGCCTGCAGCATCTCCGGGTTGGGGTCGAGGCCGGTGACCAGGAGCGACTGACGGGCGGCGATGGCGTCGGTGAGCTGGACGAAGAAGCCCATCGCGCGGGGGGTTGGTGCCCAAGGTGCTAGGGCGAGGGCCGGCGCCTGCGCGAGGGGGTGACACAGGACTTATTGATCCCTGTGCCCCAGCGGCCGTCTCAGCCCAGCAGTTCGGCGTACTCGGGGCTCCAGCGGCAGGCATCCAGGCGCGCGATGGCGGCCTCGGGGGTGGCGGCCCGGCGGGCCAGCCCCTCCCGCACCGCCTGGATCGCCACCGCTTCGGCCACGGCCCGCGACACCGCCTGAACGGCCGCCAGGGGGGGCATCAGGGGGGCGTCGGGATCGGTCGCTGCCGGGATCACCCCGGCCAAGGCCTCGATGCTGGCATCGATCATGGCGTCGCTCACCTCCGTGGCGCCCACCGCCACGGCGCCGTAGCCCAGGCCCGGGAACACGAAGCAGTTGTTGCACTGGCCGATCACCCGTTCGATCGGCTCGCCCGCGCTGCCGGCGCAGACCACAGGAGGAAAGGGGCTGCCGGTGGCCACCAGGGCCCGGCCCCGGCTCCAGCGCAGCAGGTTCTCCGGGGTGATCTCCGCCAGGGGGGTGGGATTGGAGAGGGGCAGGACGATCGGCCGCCCGCCGTCGGCGCAGAGGGCCTCCACCACCGCCTGATCGAAGGCCCCGGCGGCGGTGGAGGTGCCGATCAGCACCCCCGGCCGCAGCGCGTTGATCACCGCCAGCAGGCCCTGGCCCGGCCCATCGGCAGGGGCCGCCGCCCCGAACCGTTCCGCCAGCGCCTCCGGCCCCTTCGCGAACGGCCGGGCACCGCCGGAGAGGCCCGGGGTGCCGGTGTGGATCAGCCCGTCGCGGTCGATCAGCCAGAGGCGGTCGGCGGCCTCGGCGGCCGAGAGCCCCTGGCGCTGCAGCAGGCGCCAGAGCCGCTCGGCGATGCCGCAGCCGGCGCTGCCCGCCCCGAAGATGACGATCTGCTGGTCGGCCAGCCGTCGCCCGAGGCCCCGCAGGCCGGCCAGGATCGCCGCCGCCGCCACGCTGCTGGTGCCCTGAATATCGTCGTTGAAGCTCGGAACCCGGTGCCGGTAGGCCTCCAGCACGGGGCGGGCGTGGGCGGCCCCGAAGTCTTCCCAGTGCACCAGGGCGCCGGGGCAGACCGCCTGCACCGCGGCGATGAAGCGGTCGAGGAAGGTGGTGTAGGCCTCCCCCTGCAGCCGGGGCCGGCGCAGGCCGGGGTAGCAGGGGTCGGCCAGCAGTTCCGGCCGGTCGGTGCCCACGTCGAGCATCACCGGCAGGCCCCGGGCCGGGTCGAGCCCGGCGCAGAGGGTGTACACCGCCAGCTTCCCCTGGCAGATCTGGATGCCCCCCACCCCCTGGTCGCCGATGCCGAGGATCCCCTGGGCGTCGGTGACCAGGAGCAGGTCCGGAGCCGGGCCGGCGGGGCCGCCGCAGGCCTGGGCCAGCAGCTCCTCGAGCCGCTCCTGCTGCGGTGCAGCCAGGTAGATCCCCTGGCTGGGGCTGCGGTAGGTGTGGCTGAAGTGCTGGATCGCCTGCCCCACCGTGGGGGTGTACACGATCGGCATCGCCAGCTCGATGTGGTCGGCGAGGAAGCGGTGAAACAGGGTGACGTTCCGCTCCCTCAGGGTCTGGAGATAGGCGTAGCGCTCCAGGTCGCTGCCCATGGCGCCGAAGGCCAGCCGGCAGCGCTCCACCTGGGCCTCGATCGTCTCCACCTGCCAGGGCAGCAGGGCCTCCAGCCCGAGCGCCCGCCGCTCCTCCCGGCTGAAGGCGGTGCCCTTGTTGAGCAGCGGATCATTGAGCAGCTCGGCGCCCCGGAGGGTGGTGCTCCGCTGGCGACGGGGTTCGGCGACCACGGCGTGCTCCTGGTTCCGCTGGTGTCCCCATCATCCACGGGCTGACGGGCGAGAGTGGGCGCTGCGGGCGCCTTGCCGTCCCTCGGCAGCCCCCCGGCAGGTCCTCCGTGCAGCCCCCCATGAAGATCGTGCGCTACCAGGATGCGGCGGGCGCCATCCACCTCGCCTGCCGCCATCCCGACGGCAGCCTGGAGCGCCTGGCCGGCGACCTGTTCGGCGCTCTGGAGCCCACGGGCGAGAAGGGCGCGGCGCGGAGGATCCTGGCTCCCCTGGAACCCCGGGCCATCCTCTGCATCGGCCTCAACTACCGCCGCCATGCCGCCGAGACCGGCGCCGCGATCCCCGCCTGGCCGGTGCTGTTCATGAAGGTGCCGGGGGCGGCGCAGCATCCGGAGGCGCCGATCACCCTTCCCACCACTCTCGCCAGCCACCAGGTGGACTACGAGGGGGAGCTGGCGGTGGTGATCGGCCGCACCTGCCGCAACGTGCCGCGCTCCGAGGCCCTGGGGGTGGTGCTGGGCTACACCTGCGCCAACGACGTCAGCGCCCGCGACTGGCAGAAGCAGCCCCAGCTCGGCGGCGGCCAGTGGTGCCGCGGCAAGAGCTTCGACACCTTCGCCCCCCTGGGCCCCTGCCTGGTGACCGCCGCGGCGATCCCCGATCCCCAGGCCCTCAGCCTGCAGACCCGCCTCAACGGCGAGACGGTGCAGGCGGCCAGCACCGCCGACATGATCTTCACGGTGGCGGAGATCATCGAATTCCTGAGTGCCAGCACCACGCTGGCGGCCGGCACCGTGATTCTCACCGGCACCCCCAGTGGCGTCGGCATGGCGGCCGATCCGCCCCGCTGGCTGCGCCGCGGCGATACGGTCGAGGTGGAGATTGAAGGCATCGGCGTGCTGCGCAATCCGGTGCTGGAGGAGTCCACCCCAGAGCAGGCCCGCTCAGGGCCGCTTCCCCGTCCCGTCCCATGAAGCTCTCCGAGGCCTGGACCTGCCAGCCCGCCAGGGCCGCCGGCTGCGGCGGCTACCGCCACTTCGCCGTGCTGGGCCAGCGGGGCCGGGGCCGGGAGCGCACCGTGGAGCTCCAGGCGGTGCTGGACCCCGGCTTCCGGCTGCTGGTGCCCACGGGCGAGCTGCGTGACCGCGCCGCCTGGCTGCCGGGCTGGCAGCGACTGCCGCAGGAGGACGCGCCTCAGGAGGCGTCGGCTCCATCAGCGATCGGGGGCCCCCCGGCCCAGCAGCCCACGGGTGGTGGCGGCGATCTCCCGCTGGCTGGCGCGCGGCAGCGGTTCGTAGCGCCCCCCCCCGTGCCGGGCCAGCTCCTGCCCCAGCCCGGTTGCCCCGTGGAGCGGGCCGGTGTCGATCACCAGCAGCTCCATCCCCAGCCTGCGGATGGCGTCAGCCATACCCATCACTTCCAGGCGGATGCCCTCCAGCCCCAGGGTCTCCGGGTCATCGGCATCGCTGGAGGCCAAGGAACGGGTGAGCGAGACATTGGCCTTGCCATCACTGATCAGCACCAGGATCACCTCGCCGACATCCTTGGTGTTGCGAGCGTTCTGCCCCATCCGTACCGCCTGAGCCAGGCCATGGGCGAGGGGTGAGCCGCCGCCGCAGGGCAGTCGCTCAAGCCGCCGGGAGGCGGCGGTGATTGAGCGGGTGGGCGGCAACTGCACCTCGGCCCGTCGGCCCCGGAAGGTGATCAGGGCCACCTGGTCACGGCAGCGGTAGGCCTCGCTCAGCAGTTGCAGCACGGCACCCTTGGCGGCCTGCATCCGGTTGAGGGCCATCGAGCCGGAGGCATCCACCACGAAGATCACCAGGGCCCCGGCCTTGCGGGCCAGCAGCTTGACGCGCAGGTCGTCGTCGCGCAGCAGCAGGCGGTGGTGCTTCTCGCGAGCCTCTTCCCGCCCCGCGCTGCGACGGCGGGATCGCTGATGGGGGGCCGCCGCCCGCAGGGTGGCGTCGATGGCGACGTGCTGGATCGGCCCATGGGGCAGCACGGGCTTCACGTAGCGACCCCGCTCCTGGGACCGCACCATTCCCCTGCCGCCCGCCTTACCATGGCGGCGGTGGCCACGGGCCGCCATCGCCAGCAGCTTCGGATCGAGCAGCACCCCCTCGGGAGAGAACAGGAACTCCTCCGGGATCGCTCCGGCTGGTGGCTCGTCCGCGGCAGACTCGGGCGGTGGGGCTTCCTCCTCCGGCGCCCCTTCGGCGGACTCCCGGTCGCTCTCCTCGGGGGTGGGCGGCGGCGCTTCGGGGAGAACGGCCAACACGGCCGAGCGTGGCAGGATCACCAGCTCCACCGCACGGCGCAGATCCTCGGCGGTCACCGTCCGCCTTCCCCCCAGGGCCGCATGCGCCCTGGCCACCCTCACGGCGAACAGATCGGCGCGATGGCCTTCCGTCCCTGCCCGGTTCGCTTCCTCCACCAGGTAGCCCACCTGCGCCGGTGCCAGGTGCACCCGCCCCAGAGCGCGGCGACCCGCGGCGACCCGAGCCCCCAGCTCCTCCAGGCCTGCCCTGTGGCGGCCCCAGAATCCAGCCGGGTCGTCACCGTGCTCCAGCACCCGCCCCACGGCCTCCACCCGATCGTCGAGGGTGAGCGGTGCATCGGCGGAGAGCACCATCGCGAAGCGATCGATCACGTGCGGCCGCATCTCCCCCTCAGCGGGGTTGTAGGTGGCGATCAGCAGGGGCCGGCAGGGATGGCGGAAGCTGATTCCTTCCCGCTCCACCTGGTTGAAGCCGGCGGCCACCACCGAGAACAGCAGGTCGGCGAGCCCCCGCTCCAGCAGGTTGATCTCGTCCACGTAGAGCACGCCGCGGTGGGCCTCCGCCAGCAACCCCGGCTGAAACACTGGCCGTCCCCGCCGGATCGAGGCGCCCACGTCGACCGATCCCAGCAGGCGGTCCTCACTGACCCCCAGGGGCACCGTCACGAATGGGGTGGGTACCAGGGCACTCACGGGGGTGCGGCTGAGGCGGGCCCGGTGGGCCACGGTGGCGTCATCCCAGTCTCCCGGCGCCCGGGGGTCGGCGTTGCAGCAGGAGTGGCGGATCACCCGGATCGGTGGCAGCAGGGCATGCAAAGCGCGGGCCATGACGGATTTGGCCGTCCCTCGCCGTCCGGCGATCACCACCCCACCCAGGTCGGGGTCCACCGCCAGCAGCAGCAGCGCGGTGCGAATCGCCTGCTGGCCCACCACCGCGTTGAGGGGGAAGGTGGTGATCAGACCGGCCTGCGGGGAAGCCGTCACTAGGGACCAGCTGCCACGGCCACGCCCTCCAGTTCGGCGTCGGTGAGGTCGTGGAGCTGACGCAGCTTCTCCAGTTTCTCGGCGGGGGCCTTCCAGAGGCCGCGACTGCTGGCCTCCAGCATCCGGCCCACCACGTTGCGGAAGGCCTCCGGATTGGCCTGGCGCAGCCGCTCCGCCATCGCCGGGTCGAGGGCGTAGGTGTCGGCGGCCTGGTCGTAGACCCAGGCCTCGTGGAAGCCCGTGGTGCCGCCCCAGCCGATCAGGGCCGTCATCCGCTGGGAGATCTCGTAGGCCCCCCCCGATCCCATCGCCGCCATCGAGGCGGCCCAGCGGGGATTGAGCAGCTTGGTGCGGTACTCCAGCCGCAGCAGTTCCTCCAGGTCGCGGGGGGTGGTGTCCCGGGAGAAGGACTCCACGAAGCTGGCCGCCACCCTGCCCCCCGGTCGGCGGGACTGCTGGGCCACCTCGGCGGCCCGTTTGAGGCCGCCGGTATTGGCGTAGTACTCCTGGATGTCGGTGAGGCCATACTCCACCGAATCGATCTGCTGCACCACCCGGTCGGTGCTGCGCAGCAGAGTCGCCAGCACCTCTGGCCTGGCCTGGCCCTTGTCGCCACGGCCGTAACTGAAGCCGTTGCGGTCCTGCCAGGTGCCGGCCAGGTCTTCGCTGCTCTCCCAGTTGGCGTCGGTGATCCTGTCGTTCACCAGGGAGCCGAAGTCGCCGGCCGGATTGGAGAACAGGCGGGCGGTGGGATTCTCGATCCCCCGGGCTTCCAGCTCGAGAGCATGGCGCCGGATGGCGTTGCGCTCGACCGGTTCATCAGCCGCCGCGGCGCGGCGGAACAGGTCGTCGAGCAGCTCGACGATGTTCACGAAGCTGTCGCGGAAGATTCCCGACAGGTTCACCAGTGCATCGATGCGGGGGTGTTCCAGGGTTTCCAGGGGCTTCAGGGCATAGCGCACGATCCGGCCGGTGCCTTCCTGCACCGGTTCGGCGCCCACCAGCTCCAGCAGGATCGCCAGGGATTCGCCACGGGTCTTGATCGCATCGAGGCCCCAGAGCATCACGGCCACGGTTTCCGGCCAGGCTCCGCCGTTCTCTGCCCTGTGCTTTTCGAGGATGCGCAGGGCGATGGCGCGCCCTCGGGCCAGGGCTCCCGGCGAGGGCATGCGGTAGGGGTCCAGGGCGTGGATGTTGCGGCCGGTGGGAAGCACCCCGGGGCCGTCGCGCAGCAGGTCCCCGCCGGGAGCAGGCGGGATGTATTCACCCCCCAGACCGCGCAGCAACTGGTCGATCTCCTCGGTGTTTCGGGCCAGCAGCTGGCTGATCCGCAGGGCTTCGCGGAGGCGTTGCGATCGATCCTCTGCTTCAACGCCGCAGAGCCCGGGCGGGCAGGGATGGCGGCGTTCCAGTTCGCCGGCCCGTTGCTGGAGGGTCTGCTCGTCGGCCGGGGGTGGCAGCGCGGCGATGGCGTCCAGCAGTTCGGAGGCGAGGCCATCCCCGAAGTAAGCCCGCAGGTAGCCAAGCCGTTGCTCCGCATCCGGAGGCTCGCCAAGGGTGTGGAGGCCGCTGGAGAAGAGGCGGTTCTCCAGCAGCTGCAGGTACGTTCCCAGCCTCTCCAGCCAGGCGCCGAAGACCTCAGGATCCACGTCGGCGGTCTCGGGGGCAGGGCAGTCGGCGTCGAGGCCGCTGTCGGTGACCTGCTTGAGGATGCCCTCCCGCAGGGCGGCGTTGCGCTCCGGATCCTCCCGGTACTCGGCGATCAGATCCCGCAGGGCGATCAGTTCCCGGTAGAGGCCGGCCCGTCCGTAGGGGGGCACGTTGTGGGAGACGATCACGCCATAGCCACGCCGCTTGGCGAGCATCGATTCGGAGGGGTTGTTGGCCGCGTACACGTAGAGATGCGGCAGGTGGCCCAGGAGCAGGTCGGGCCAGGAGTAGCCGGTGTTGCCCAGGGGCGAGCCCGGCAGCCACTCCATCGTGCCGTGCATGCCGAAGTGCAGCACCGCGTCGGCCCGGAAGCCATGCCGCAGCCAGCCGTAGAAGGCGGCGTACTGGGGATGGGGGGTGAGGTCGCGCTCGTACATCAGCCGCATTGGATCGCCCGCCACCCCCAGCGGCGGCTGCACACCGATCCAGATGTTCCCCAGCCGCACGCCCCCCAGCAGGAAGCGGTCCCCCAGGGTGCGGATGCCGGTGCTCGCCAGGGGCCCCCACTGCTTCTCGATGCGGGCGGTGTGCAGCGGTCCCAGCCACTCCCGCAGGGTCTTCACCGTCACGGTGGCGGTGCCGGTGTCCTCGAAACGCTCCCCGGGCGGCAGGCGGGAGATCCAGGCTTCATTGGCTTCCTTCACCCGGGTGATCAGGTCCTCGCCGCTTTCGGGCAGGGGGCCGACGTCATAGCCCTCGGCGGCCAGGGCCTGCAGCAGGCGCAGCAGGGAGGCGGGCACGTTGAGCAGGGCGGCGGTGCCGGTGGCTCCGTAGCCGGGGGGGAAGCCGTAGAGCACGATCGCCAGCCGCCGATCGGCGGGCGGTTTGCGGCGCAGGCTGATCCAGGCGTTCAGCCGGCCGGTGAGGCGCTTCAACCGCTCGGGAATCAGGTGGATCCGATCCCCCACCAGACCGCCCAGGGGCACGGGATCGATGGCCCCGTCCAGTTCGGGCAGGGCGAAGAGCACGACGCTCTGCAGACCGCCGATGCCCTGGCGGGTCCAGGAGTGGAGGTCCTGGATCAGCAGAGGGGCTGCCACCACGTAGGGAACGTTCCGGGCTTGCAGGATGCGCTGGGCCACCTCTTCGCGCCGGCCCGCCTCCATCGACCCGGCCGGGCCGCCCACCAGGGGGAAGCCGATCGTGGAGACGATCGCGTCCACGGCCACCGTCTCCCGACCGGCGCTCTCGCCAGGGCCGGTCATCCAGTCGCGCACAGCCATGTGGCCTTCCACGCCGTTGATGAAGATCGGCAGGGGCACCAGCCGGTCTGCTTCGAAGGCGCGGATCAGCTGGGGGATGTAAGGCTGGCCCGTGATCACATGCTTCCGGTACAGCAGCAGCCCCACCACCGGCCAGTTTTCCCGTTCCGGCTGGCTCGCCGGCCGGCTTTGCCGAAACCAGGCCAGGTATTCGCGGGGGGTGAGGAAGTAGCCGGGGTGGTCCGGATGGAGCAGGCCCAGATCCGGCGATGTCACCGGCGGCGGGATCACTCCCGGCTTCAGGCCCAGGCCGTGGCGGGCCAGGTAGAGGAACAGGGCGGTGACGTTCTCGATGCCACCGGCATTCCAGTAGCCGTAGAGGATCAGCCAGTGGCGCAGGTCCTGGGCCCTGCGGGAGGGAAGGAAGCGCAGCAGCTTCGGGCCCACCTTGAGAAAGCCGATGTAGCCGGCCAGCTTGTCCTCCTCCCGTCCGCTGCCGAACTTGGCCAGCAGGGCCTGGATGGGCCGGGGCATGCCGGCGCTGCTGCCGCCGATCGTGAAGCGCCCGAAACAGGTCAGCCCCATCAGCTCGATCGCCGATTCGAACACCAGCCGGATCGGGACCGACGCCGCGCGGCTGCGCAGCCACTCCACCTGGTCGAAATCGAAGATCAGGCTGGCGAAGAAGGCATCGGCGCTCTCCAGGGCGGCGGCCACCTCGTCTGGCCGTGCGCTGAGGTCCCTGTCGCTGAACACGTCGATCGCCAGCTGGGGGCAGCGGGCCATGGCCTGATCCGCCGCCTGGCGGTAGAGGTCGGTGTTGAAGGCTTCGAAACCGGCGATGAGAACGATGCGTTTCATGGCCGTACCGTCATCGCCTCCCTTCAATTCTGGGCCGGCAGCCGATCGTGCGTCGGATCAGCCGGACGCTGGGGGGGCAGCCGCAGGCGCGCAACCGTGGCCTGGCCAATCCCGCCGCTGTCCCTAAACTCCCATCGCCCGATAACGGACCTGTGACCTTCAACGGAACCCTGGAGGAACTCCAGGCGATGGTCGAAGGCTCGGCTGTTCCGGTCACTGGGTGCACGAAGGGGCCTTCGAGATGCTCGTCATCGAGGACGGCGAATCGAACCTGCGCCTCAACTGGTGGCCCGGCACCGGCACCCTGATGCTGGTGGGGGATCCCGCCCAGCGCAGGGACCTGGAGCCACGGCTGAAGGAGGCCCTGGCGGGTCGCGCCTGAGCGCCGCGGCTGACCATCACCGCTGCCGCCCCCACCTGGCTCAGTCATTCACCACCAGCTCCGTGGTGCCGCTGCGGCGCAGCAGATCGCCCAGCACCAGCAGGTCGTTGCCGTGGATCAGCCCGATGCAGCCGTCGGTGCCGCTGCTCCGCCCCCGGCCGGCGCTGGGGTCGTGGTGGATCCCCAGGCCCCGGCGGGCGGTGGGGAAAGCGGGCTCCAGGCCGATCCAGAGGAAACGGCCCAGCTCCACGTCATCCGTGGGCGCGACGGGTGTGATCTCGGTCACGGCGTAGCGGCCCCGCGGCAACGGGGCCTTGCTGCCCAGCCGGTGGCGGTCGCCCTCCTGGCGCCGCACCCGGCCCACCAGGGCCTCGTAGGCCCGCGCCGGCTGGCCCGGGAGCAGCAGCTGCAGTTCCCAGATCGGATCGCCGGTGACGGGCAGCTGGCGGTCGGTACGCACCAGCACCATGCGGCCGCCACCGGTCGCCACCGCCTGGGCGGCCTGGGTGGCCTGGGCCGAGGGTGCGGGACCGGCCAGGACCAGGCCCAGGGCCCAGGCGAGGACCAGCGGGGCCTGGCCGGAGAGACGCTTCATGGACAGCACGGGACCAGCGCCCGTGTTACTGCCCCGGCACGGGTGCCACAAGGGTGGGGGTGCCGGTCCCCGAAGGCTCAGGCCCGTTCGTCCCCGTCCCGGCTGATTGTCACCAGGGCCGGTGCGAACAGGAACACCGTGTCCCCAAGCCGCTCCGACTGACCGTCCAGCGCGAAGACGCCGCCGGAGACGAAATCGATGGTGCGCTGGGCCTCCTCCGGGGCCATGGCACTGAGGTGGAGCACCACGGTCTTGAACTGCTGCACCGCCAGTACCGCCTCGACGGCCTCTTCGAAGCGGCCCGGTGTCATCACCACCACTTCGTGAAACCAGGTGCCGAACGGGGTCTCCATCGTTCCAGGTTGCCGCAGCCCGCCCCCCCCAGCCAGCGGCAGGGCGTGAGCCTCCGGTGAGAACCGGCTCAGGCGACCAGGGCGATGGCGTC
Organism: Synechococcus sp. UW140; assembly: GCA_943369315.1. Lineage (GTDB taxonomy): Bacteria > Cyanobacteriota > Cyanobacteriia > PCC-6307 > Cyanobiaceae > Cyanobium. The sequence continues at coordinate 233,179 of CALRMW020000002.1, read as the reverse complement.
GATCTCCACCCGGGCGCCCCTGGGCAGGGCCGCCACCTGCACGCAGGCGCGGGCCGGAGCGACGCCCTCGCTGAAGAGACCGGCGTAGAGAGCATTCACCCGGGCGAAATCGTCGAGGTCGACCAGATACACCGTGGTGCGCACCACCTGATCGGGGCGGCAGCCGGCGGCGGCCAGCACCGCCTGGAGATTGCTCAGCACCTGGCGGGTCTCGGCCTCCACGTCGCCATCTCCCACCAGCACCCCGCTCACCGGGTCGAGGGCGATCTGGCCGGAGCAGTAGAGGACCCCGCCGGCGAGCACGGCCTGGTTGTAGGGACCCACCGGGGCGGGGGCGGCCGGGGTGTTGACCGGATGAGACAAGGGGCTGTGCCTTTGGTCACCTCCGCCAGCGCTGGAACTCATGACGGGTAAAAATGCGGGACTGGGATCTTATGGCCTACTCCAACACCATCGTCACGCCCTCCACCGCAGCCGCCACGGCCTTCACCCCCGGGGATGTGGCCGGGCCCGGCGCCCACGTGCGCATCGAGGACCTCTGGTACCGCTACCCGGGTCGCGATGTCTCCGCCTGGACCCTCCAGGGGATTGACCTCGTCCTCGGGGCAGGGGAGCTGGTGGGGCTGCTGGGCCCCTCCGGTTGCGGCAAGACCACCCTGCTGCGCCTGATCGCCGGCTTCGAGCGCCCCGGCCGCGGCACCATCAGCATCGGCGGACGCCCGGTGGCGGGCCCGGATCGCTTGCTGCCCCCCGAGCGGCGGGGCGTCGGCATGGTCTTCCAGGACGATGCCCTCTTCCCCCATCTCGACGCCTGGCGCAACGCCTGTTTCGGCCTGCGCCGCGGCCAGGACACCGCCCGGGTGGCCTGGCTGCTCGATCTGCTGGGGCTGGGCGGCCTGGAGCGCCGCTACCCCCACGAGCTCTCCGGCGGCCAGCGCCAGCGCCTGGCCATGGCCCGCGCCCTGGCGCCGTCCCCCTCGGTGGTGCTGCTCGATGAGCCCTTCTCCAACCTGGATGTGGAGGTGAGGCTGCGGCTGCGCAGCGAGCTGCCGGCCGTGCTGGCCCGCTGCGGTGCCAGCGGCCTGATGGTGACCCACGATCCGGAGGAGGCACTGGCGATCTGCGACCGGGTGGGGGTGCTCCGCGATGGGGTGCTGCACCAGTGCGCCCCGCCGCGGGAGCTGGTCGATCGGCCCGCCACCGCCTTCGTCGGCCAGTTCGTGCTCCAGTCCAACCTGTTGCCGGCCATCTGGCGTGGCCGGCGGCTGCAGACCGCCCTCGGCGAGCTGGAGCCGCTCTCCGGGGGGCCTGCCGGCTCCGGGGAATCCGAGACCGTCGAGGTGATGGTCCGCCCCCAGGCCCTGGAGTTCCTGCCCGGTGAGGAGGGATCGGCCTGGATCACCGGCCGGGAGTTCCTCGGCCGGGAGTGGCTCTATCAGGTGCAGCTCGGTGACCAGCGGCTGCGCTGGCGGGCGCCCCTGGAGGCCGACCACCCCCATGGCCGCCGGGGCCGGCTGCGGTTCCGCGCCGGAGAGTCGGCACTGCTGTTTCCCGGTGGCCGGCCGCTGGTGACGCTGCCACCGGGTCGCAACGCCGGAAGCCTCAGCTCCCCTCCCTGACGCCGGGATCGGGCCGGCGCCGCAGCAGCAGCAGGGTGGCATCGTCCTCGAGGTGGTTGCTGCTGGTGAAGCCCCGCAGGCTCTGGCGCAGGCCGTCGATCAGGGCATCGAGCGGGGCCTGGCCGGCCCCATCCAGCAGGCGCTGGCATCCCTGAACGCCGAAGGGTTCTCCGGCGATGTTCTCCGCTTCGGTGACCCCGTCGGTGTACACCATCAGCAGGTCGCCCGGCCCGAGCGTGAGGGTCAGGCTCTGGTAGGGGCGGCCGTGGAACACCCCCAGCAGGGCCCCCCGGGGCATCGGGATCGGCCGGATCTCCCCATCCCGCTGCAGCAGGGGCGGGCAGTGGCCGCCGTTGGAGTAGGTGAACAGACCTGTGCTCAGCTCCAGGAAGCCGCAGACCATCGTGACGAACAGGGCGGCCTCGTTACCTTCGCTGAGGCTGTCGTTGAGACGGCGCAGGACCGCGTCGGGGGTGGCTTCGGTGTTGGCCACCCCCCTGAGCAGCCCCACCGTGCGGGCCATGAACAGCGCCGCCCCGAGACCATGGCCGGACACGTCGCCGATGCAGACGAACAGCCGGTCGGGGTCGACGAAGAAGGCATCGAAGAAATCCCCGGCCACGGTGGTGGCCGGCTCCATCAGGCAGGCGAGCTCGAGGGCCGGGTGGTCGGGAAACAGGCAGCCCTGGGCGGGCAGCATGGTCCGCTGCAGGTCGCGGGCCAGGTCCAGTTCCTTGCGCAGCTGGGCGAGCTCGAGGGCTTCCCGCTGGGCCTCCAGGGTCAGCTGGTTGGTGAGCCGGGTGCGCTCCACCAGGGAGATCATCATGTTGCGCGCCACCCCGGGCAGGGACACCATCTCCGCCCAGAACACCTGCTGGGGGATGCGCAGCACGCTCGCGTCATCCTCGGCCCGCACGAGGGCCGAGGTCGGCTGGCCGTCGATGGCGGAGAACTCCCCGATGCACTGGCCGATGGGGATGGCCATCCCCTTGCCCCGGTAACCATCGGCGCCGAGGTGCACCGAGACGGTCCCCGCCAGGATGATGAAGATGTCCTCGTTCGTCTGCCCGGGGCTGAGCAGCACCTGGCCGGGCGTCAGGGGCAGGAGTTGGCAGTGGCTCAGCGCTTCCGCCAGGGCGTCCGCCTCGACGTGGCGGAACAGGGGAATCTCCTCAAAGGGAAGGGAAGCGATGGTCGAGGGGCTCAGGGGCCTTTGGGCCAGTGGATGCCGAGCTTAAGCACGTTCCGCTCCCCCTCCCGGGCGTAGCTGCGTTCATCCATGAACTGCTTCACCAGCAGCAGCCCGAGGCCACCGGGCTCCGCCTCCGCAAGGCTGCGGGGCAGGGGGCCGCGGCTGACGGACAGGGGATCGAAGGCCGGTCCGGCATCGCTGATGGTCAGCCGGGCCAGGCCTCGATCGCCGCCATCGACCAGTTCCAGGGTCAGCTCCACCGGCTGATCGCTACCCGCGGCACCGCCGTGCTCGAGCAGGTTGGCAAGCACCTCGTTGAGGCAGAGATCGAGCTTGCCGGTGGGCCCGGGGGGCACCTCCTCGCGGATGCAGTGCTCGCTCAGCCAGAGGGAGCTCTGCCGCAGGCCAAGGGGGCTGGGCTGCACCGAAAGGGTGAGGACGTCGGGCCGGGGGGGCGCCATCGGGACCACCTCAGGCCAGAGCGTCCCGTTCGGCCTGCTCGGGATCGCTGACCATCGGAATGACGTCGTCGATGCCGGTGGACTCCAGGGTGGCCTTCACGAGCGCATTCTCGCCCAGCAGGATCACCATGCGGCCCCCTTTCTGATCCAGGGCCCTGGCGCTGGAAATGATGCTGCGGATGCCGATGGAGGCCAGAAAACTGACGTCGCGCAGATCAAGAATCACCGGCAGCGGCTTGATCGCTGTCAGCGAAGTGAGCTTCAGGGCAATCTCTTCGACTCCCAGCATGTCGAGGCGACCCGAGAGCACAACCCTGCGCAGTCTGATTGCACCATCGGCCTCGAGGACATCGTCCGATCGAATCGAAGCCGTCTCCATCCTGCATGCCGGAATTGATCCCGGTGACATTACCCGGTTGGTGCCATCACCAGACCCAACAAACATCGGGTTGTGTTGTGCAACACCATCCCCTCACCGCCGTGCTCATCCCACCCAGTCATTCTTGCTGCGGCGCAGATCGGCCAGTTCCCGGGGATCTGCCGCCCGCACGAACAGGTTGGTGCGGCGCTCCTCGCCGATGCTGCTGGGGATCGTGGGTCCGCCGGCGGAGCGCGTGAGCCGCACCGCGGCCAGCCGCTCGGCGATGGCCCCGTCATTCGGCCGCTGCGCCGCCGCCCAGCACAGGTTGGCCTCCGTGTACTCATGGGCGCACCACACCCGGGTGGTCTCGGGCAGGGCGGCCAGCCGCTGCAGGGAACGATGCATCTGCCCGGGGGTTCCTTCGAACAGCCGGCCGCAGCCAGCGGCGAACAGGGTGTCGCCACAGAACAGCTCCCCCTGCAGGGGCAGGTGGAAGGCGATGTGGGCGCGGGTGTGGCCCGGCACCGCCAGCACCTCCACCGGCTGGCCCAGCAGGGTGAAGCGATCGCCGTCCGCCACCCCCCTGGTCTGGAAGGGGATCCGCTCCCGGTCGTCGCGGGCCGCCACCACCTCGGCCCGGGGCCATTCCCGCAGCAGGGCGGGGGTGCCGCCGATGTGATCGCTGTGGTGGTGGGTGTGCAGTACGGCCACCAGCTCCAGGTGCCGCTGCTTCAGCCAGGCGATCGCCGGCTCCGCCACCGCCGGGTCCACCAGCACCGCCCGCCGGCCGTCGTGAAGCACGAACAGGTAGTTGTCCCGCAGCACCGGCAGCAGCACCACCTGCAGGGTGATGGCGGGCACGGCTTCGGCATGATCCGGCATCGTTACAGTCCAGGTTGGTGCTGGCTTCCATGATCACCGCGAACCAGCGGTCCCCGATCACCGTCGCCCTGGCCAAGGGCGCCCTGCTGAAGGACTCCGTGCGCCGCTTCCAGGCGGCCGGCCTCGATTTCTCCGCCCTGCTGGAGGAGGACAACCGTCTGCTGATGGTGCCCAGCGCCTGCGGTACGGCCCGGGCCCTGCTCGTCCGCAACGCCGACGTGCCGGTCTATGTGGCCTACGGCCAGGCCCAGCTCGGGGTGGTGGGGTACGACGTGCTGCGGGAGCACCAGCTGCCGGTGGCCCAGCTGGTGGATCTGGGGTTCGGCGGCTGCCGCATGGCGGTGGCGGTGAAGGCGAGCAGCGGCTACCGCCGGGCCGCGGACCTGCCGGCCCACTGCCGGGTGGCGAGCAAGTTCACCCGCTGCGCCGAAGCCTTCTTCGAGCAGCTGGATCTGCCGGTGGAGCTGATCCACCTCACCGGGTCGGTGGAGCTCGGGCCGATCACCGGCATGTCCGAGGCGATCGTCGACCTGGTGGCCACCGGCCGCACCCTGCGGGACAACGGCCTGGTGGCGATCGAGGATCTGTTCAGCAGCACGGCGCGGCTGATCGGCCACCCCCTGGCCCTGCGGCTCGATGACGGCACCCTCCAGGGCCTGGTGGAGCGCATCGCCACCGTCCAGAAGCCCGCCCCGGTGCCCGCCCGATGAGCAGTCTCGACGGCCAGCGACTCAGGCGCCTGCTGCCCTACCTGGGCCGGGATCGCAAGCGGCTGCTGCTGTCCCTGCTGCTGCTGATTCCCCTGGCCCTGGCGGCCTCGGTGCAGCCGCTGCTGGTGGGCCAGGTGATCTCCAAGCTCCGGGGCGAGGAGGTGATGCCCTGGCTGACCCCCCTGTCGGTGCCGACGGCCCTGCGGGTGCTGGTGGCGATGCTGCTGGCGGCGGTGCTGCTGCGCCTCTCCCTCCAGGGCACCCAGACGTACAACGTGCAGGTGGTGGGCCAGCGCCTCACCGCGCGCATCCGCGACGATCTGTTCCGCCATGCGATGGCCCTGTCGCTGCGCTTCCACGACCGCACGCCGGTGGGCAAGCTGCTCACCCGCCTCACCAGCGACGTGGATGCCCTGGCCGAGGTGTTCGGCAGCGGCGCGGTGGGGGTGCTCTCCGATCTGGTCACCCTGCTGGTGATCGGCCTCACCATGCTCTCCATCGAGTGGCGCCTGGGGCTGTTGCTGCTCGTCAGCCAGGTGCCCGTCACCCTCGGTGTGCTTTGGCTGCAGGGCCGCTACCGCAAGGCCAACTACCGGGTGCGCGAGGAGCTGGGCCAGCTCAACGCCGACCTGCAGGAGAATCTCCAGGGCCTGGAGGTGGTGCAGATGTTCCGCCGCGAGGCCGTCAACGGCGAGCGCTTCTCCCGCACCACCGACGCCTACCGCCGGGCGGTGACCGGCACGATCTTCTACGACAGCGCCATCTCCGCCTTCATAGAGTGGGTGGCCCTGGCGGCGGTGGCGCTTGTGCTGGCCCTCGGCGGCGCCATGGTCACCGGCGGCGCCATGGGCCTGGGCACCCTCACCACCTTCATCCTCTTCTCCCAGCGGGTGTTCGACCCCCTGCGGCAGCTGGCGGAGCGCTTCACCCAGATCCAGGGGGGGCTCACGGCGGTGGAGCGCATCGGTGAGCTTCTCGAGCAGCCGATCGAGATCGCCGATCTGCCCACCAGCGAGCGCAGCGCCGCCGCCATGGTCTCGGGGGCGGAACGCTTCAGCCCCGGGGAGGTGGAGTTCGAGAACGTCTCCTTCGCCTACCGCCCCGACGACCCGATCCTCACCGATCTCTCCTTCCGCATCGCCCCCGGCGAGCACGTGGCGATTGTGGGCCCCACCGGATCCGGCAAGACCACGGTGATCCGTCTCCTCTGCCGGCTCTACGAACCCCAGCAGGGGACCATCCGCCTCGACGGGGTCGACATCCGCGAGCTGCCGATCGCCACCCTGCGCCGGCGCCTGGGGGTGGTCCTGCAGGACACGTTCCTGTTCAGCGGCAACGTGGCGGACAATCTGCGGCTCGATGCCGACATCAGTGAGGCGGATCTGGAGCGCCTCTGCGGCGACCTCGGCCTGGGCCCCCTGCTGGCCCGGCTGGGGGATGGGCTGGCCTCCGAGCTGCGCGAGCGGGGCGGCAACCTCTCCTCCGGCGAGCGCCAGCTGCTGGCGGTGGCGCGGGTGGCGATCCGCGACCCGTCGGTGCTGGTGATGGACGAGGCCACGGCCTTCATGGACCCCTCCACGGAGGCCACCCTGCAGCGGGATCTCGACACCCTGCTGAGCGGCCGCACCGCCATCGTCATCGCCCACCGCCTGGCCACCGTCGAGGCCGCCGACCGCATCCTGGTGCTGCGCCGCGGCCGCCTGATCGAGGAGGGCAACCATCGCGAGCTCCGGGCCGTCGGCGGGCTCTACGCCCAGCTGGCGGAGCTGCAGGAGAAGGGACTGGCCACCCTTTGAGTCCCGGGCGGCTCGGCCGTCAGGGCCAGCTCGTCCGCGAGCCAGGCGTCGATCAGGGCCGCCAGCTCGCGGGGGTTCTCGACCATGGGCAGGTGGCCCAGCCCGTGGAGGATCGCCAGCTGATGGTCCGGGCTGTAGCCGGCCAGATGGCGCACATAGCGTGGCTCCATCACCTGGTCGCGGCTGCCGGCGATCCAGAGGCTGGGCACCGTGAGCGCGGCGGCCAGCCTCGGCAGCTGGCGCACGGCGCCCCGGTTGGTGCTGCAGGCCAGCAGCCCCCGGGCGGCGCGGCCGTCGGCCAGCAGTGGGCTGCGGATCGCCTCCGTGCCGGGCAGACGGGCCAGCCAGGACGGCCGCCAGCGGAGGAAGGCGGCCCCGCCCCGACGCACCCGGGCGAAGGGGCGGGGCTGGAACACACCGCCCCCCGCCGCGATCTGCACGAGGCCCCGCAGCTGTCCCCCCAGCAGGGGCGCCGCATGGAGCGCCACGCTGCCCCCCAGCGAGTGACCCAGGAGCACCACCGGTCGCCCGTCGGCTTCCCGCTGGACGGCCTCCGCCAGCCAGCGCCCGTAGCTGGCCAGGCTGGCCTGCAGCCCCCGGGGCCGGTCGCTGCCGCCGAATCCGGGCAGATCGGGGCACCACAGCGTCCATCGGGGCGCCAGTTCCCGCCGGAGCGGGTGCCACAGACGCCCCGCCAGCAACCAGCCGTGCACGCCCACCAGCAGGGGGGACCCAGGCGTCACCGGAGCGGCCTGGGTCCGATCGGAGCCGGTGGAAGGGACGCTCAGGACGGTTGCCGCGTCAATCCCCCACCCTGCCGCAGTCCGGCCGGCATCCGTCAGGATCTTCAGAACGCGTAGCCCTCTCGCCGTGCCCGGGACCCTTCCGCTGATGACCGACCTCTACGGGCCCGGCCACCGCCTCTGCGCCTGCCCCAACCCCAGCCTGGAACTGGTGCTCAGCCAGGCCCGGCCGATCGACCTGATCGAGCTGGAGGCGCTCTGCGACGCGGTGGGCTGGAGCCGCCGCCCGCTGCGGCGCGTGCGCAAAGCCCTCCAGCACAGCCTGCTCCAGGTGGGGCTGTGGCGCCATGACGCCCGCCTGCCGCGGCTGGTGGGCTTCGCCCGCTGCACCGGCGACGGGGTGGTGGAGGCCACCGTCTGGGATGTGGCGGTCCATCCCCGCTACCAGGGGGCCGGCCTGGGCAAGGAACTGATGGACTACGTGCTCGAGCAGCTGCGGGCCATGGGCATCGACCGGGTGAGCCTGTTCGCCGACCCCGACGTGGTGGGCTTCTATGCCGCTCAGGGCTGGGAGCTGGAGCCGTTGCAGCGCCGCTGCGCCTTCTGGTACGCCCCCTGAGGGGCGGGCCCGTAGTAGCGGGCGGCCAGCTGCTCCACCGGGGTGCCGCGGCGCCAGTCGCGGCGCAGCCGGGCGTTGGCCAGCATGGTCTCCCACACCCCCAGCCGGCGCCAGCGCCGGCCGTTGACCCGCACGGCCGGCGCCAGGAGGGCGACCCTGGCCAGGGGCCGCAGCCGCTGAACGAACTCCACGTCCTCCATCAGGGGCAGCGGGGCGATCCCGCCGGCGGCATCGTGCAGGCGCCGGGCCAGCAGCAGCCCCTGGTCGCCGTAGGGCAGCTGGCGCCAGCGGCTGCGCAGCTCCACCGCCAGCTCCACCAGGCGCAGGGCCGGATCGTCGCCGGCGATGCGGAGCCGGAAGGCCCAGGCGGTGGAAGCACCGCTGCCGATCGCGGCGGCCAGGGCCTCGGCCCATCCCGGCGGCAGGCGCACGTCCGCGTGCAGCAGCAGCAGCCACGGGGCCGTGCTGCGGGCCACCCCGGCGGCCAGCTGCCCCCCGCGGCCACCGCCCTGGTGGAGCACCATGGCGCCGGCCAGGGCGGCCAGCCGCGGGGTGCCGTCCCGGCTGCCCCCATCCACCACCAGCACCTCCCGGACCAGGGTGGGCGCCGTGGCCAGGTCGGCGAGCAGCCCCGGCAGGCCCTGGGCCTCGTCACGGGCGGCGATCACCACGCTCAGGGGCGGGCTCATCGCCAGCGGTCCAGGTCCGCGGGGCGGTCGAGATCGTGGCGCTCCGCCAGCAGGGCCGTGCTCAGGCCCGCCCGTCGGGCCAGCTGGAGCGTCTGCTCCAGCACCCGGTCGCTGCCCCAGTCGATCCCGGCGAACACCTGGGGCGTCGCCCGTCGCCGGCCGATCAGCCAATAGCCCCCGTCACCGGCCGGACCCAGCACCAGGGCGCTGTGCTCGAGCGCCCGGAAGGCGGCCAGCAGATCGTCGGCCGCCAGCTCCGGCAGGTCGCTGCCGATCAGCACCACCGCGGCGGCCCCCTCCCGCCAGCCGCGCCGCATCTGGCGCTGCATCCGCAGGCCGAGGCTGCCCGGCCCCTGGTCCACCACCCGGTCGACACCGAGCCGGCGTCCCCAGCGGCCCGCGGCCCCGGGGCCCAGGCCGCTGGTGGCCAGCACCAGCCGCAGCTCGGCCCCTTGGCGCCCATCGCCGCCCGCCATGGCCATGGCCCGGCGGGCCTCGGCGGCGGCCGCCAGCCCGTGCCGGGTGAGGCGCGCCTGGATGGCGGCGGCCCGGCCCGCCCCCACGCCGGGGACGAGGCGGCTCTTGCAGCGTCCCGGCGCCGGCCAGCGGGCCAGCATCACCAGCTGGAGCGGCCCGGTCCCCCGGTCCTTCGGCGATCTCAACCCTCGCGTGGCAGTTCGGCGGGACGAACGGTGAGGTTCTGGCGGGAGCCGTTGCGCTGCACGGTGATCGTCAGCGGCTCGCCCACCTTGCCCCGGTCGACGGCCAGCTGCACCTCCGAGGCGTTGCGGACGGTCTTGTCACCGACCTTCTCGATCAGGTCGCAGGGCTTGAGGCCGCCCCGGGCCGCCGGGCTGTTGTCCATCACCTCGACCACCACCACGCCGTTCACCTCCGGCAGGCGGCACTCGTTGGTGGTGGCGTTGATCTCCTTGGCCAGCTGGGGGGTCAGGGCCTGCAGGCGCACCCCGATGTAGGGGTGGCTGGCGTAGCCGCGCTCAAGGATCTGGGCGGCGATCTGGCGGGCCGTGTTGATCGGGATCGCGAAGCTCAGGCCGGCCCCCGGCGCCTGGCGGATGGCGGTGTTGATGCCGATCACCTGGCCCCGGTCGTTGATCAGGGGGCCGCCGCTGTTGCCGGGGTTCACGGCCGCGTCGGTCTGGATGTAGGGCACACGCTGGCCCTCACCCACGGCGTTGGTGCGCTGGATGGCGCTGATGATCCCGGCCGTCACCGTGTTGTCGAGACCCAGGGGGTTGCCGATGGCGATCGCCCATTCCCCCGGCCGCACCTTGTTGGAGTCGCCCAGGGTGGCGACCGGCAGCTTGGAGGCCACCACCTTCACCACCGCCACGTCGGTCAGGGGGTCAGCCCCCAGCACCTTGCCGGTGAAGCTGCGGCCGTCCGGGAGGGTGACGCTCACCTCGCTGGCGCCCTCGACCACGTGGGCGTTGGTGAGCAGCACCCCGTCGGAGCGGGTGATGAAGCCCGATCCCTGGCCCTGCTGCTGCTGGATCGCCGGACCGCGGCCGAAGATCCCCCCGAGGGGGTTCACGGTGCGCTTGACCGTGTCGATGCGCACGACCGCCGGACCGGCCTTCTCGACGGCATCGACGATCACCGAGCTGCTGGGCTGCAGGGAGGGGGCCGGCGACGCGTCGCTGATGGGGGGCTGCTCGGGCTGCCGCACGCCCGGGAGGGCCAGACGGGTGCCGGTGCAGGAGGTCAGCAGGCCTGCCGTGGCCGCCAGCAGGGTGAGGCGTGACAGGAAACGGGGCTGAACCATCGGAGGTGGGCGGTCGGCGCTGAAGGATTCATTAAAGACGAACCTCCGGGCCTGGGATGCCTATATTCGGCCATCGCGTCGTGGGCTCCTGGTGCAGCAGGGTGATCAGCTGTGGCACCGGGTGAGCCAGGATCTTCAGGGCAGGCTCAGCAAGCCCACCTACGAGACCTGGATCCGTCAGGCCCGTTGCCGTGACTACGCCGACGGGCTGCTGCGCCTCGAGGCCCCCAACAGCTTCGCCTGCGGCTGGCTGCGCAAGAACTACCTGGTGATGATCGCCGCAGTGGCCAGCGAGCACGCCGGTCGGCAGGTGAGGGTGGAGGTGGAGGTGGCCCCCGATGCCGAACCCCTGGGCGGGCCCCAGGAGCTGGGGGGCGAGAACGGCGCCGGCCCTGCCACGCCGCCGCCGGCCGCGGCCCCCGAGCGGCCGCAGGCCTCTCCTGCCGCCGGTGCGGCCACCGGTCCTGCCGCCGCCGCCGCCCGGCCGCTGCCTGGCCCCCTGCGCCCCGGGGCTGGCCTGAACACCCGCTACGTGTTCAACCGCTTCGTGGTGGGGGCCAACAGCCGCATGGCCCATGCCGCCTCCCTGGCGGTGGCCGAGGCCCCGGGCCGGGAGTTCAACCCCCTGTTCATCTGCGGCGGTGTGGGCCTGGGCAAGACCCACTTGATGCAGGCCATCGGCCACTACCGGCTGGAGATCGACCCGGAGGCGCGGGTGTTCTACGTGAGCACCGAGACCTTCACCAATGACCTGATCCAGGCCATCCGCAAGGACGGCATGCAGGCCTTCCGGGATCGCTACCGGGCCGCCGACCTGATCCTGGTGGACGACATCCAGTTCATCGAGGGGAAGGAATACACCCAGGAGGAGTTCTTCCACACCTTCAACGCCCTGCACGAGGCCGGCCGCCAGATCGTGATCGCCAGCGACCGGCCCCCCAGCCAGATCCCCAGGCTCCAGGAGCGGCTGATCTCCCGCTTCTCGATGGGGCTGATCGCCGACATCCAGATCCCCGATCTGGAGACCCGGATGGCGATCCTGCACAAGAAGGCGGAGGCGGAGCAGGTGGCCCTGCCCCGGGAGCTGATCCAGTACATCGCCGGGCGCTTCACCTCCAACATCCGCGAACTCGAAGGCGCCCTCACCCGGGCGGTGGCCTTCGCCTCGATCACGGGCCTGCCGATGACCGTGGAATCGCTGGCGCCGATGCTCGATCCGGTGGGTAACGACGTGGCGGTCACCCCCCAGCAGGTGCTGGAGAAGGTGGCCGAGGTGTTCGAGGTGCGCATCGAGGAGATGCTCAGCCCCAGCCGCAAGCGGGCCGTCAGCCAGTCGCGCCAGGTGGGCATGTACCTGATGCGCCAGAACACGAACCTGTCGCTGCCGCGCATCGGCGAAGCCTTCGGCGGCAAGGATCACTCCACCGTGATGTACGCGGTGGAGCAGGTGGAGAAGAAGCTCAGCACCGATCCCGCCCTGGCGCGGCGGGTGCAGCAGGTGCGGGACCTGCTGCAGATCGCCTGCCGCCAGCGCCGCTGAAGAGGTGGCTCTCGCTGCTTGCTCGAAATTTCGAGGCTATTTCTTTCAGGTCTGCTTCTATGCCGACTGGCAAGGTCATGCCTGCTTCGCGGATTTCCGGCTGGCGCCCCCACCGGTGCCAGGGTTGCCGTTGCCATTGTTGGCTCATGGTGGTGGGATAAGCGATCAGCGGGAACAGTCGGACAGACCTGTGGTGGGGTCTATGGGCCAGGCTCCTGATCAAGTCTCGCTGGTTCATGCTGGTCGGCCCCAACCGCTTCACGGAACGACAGATCCATCAGTGGATTGTGTTGAGACTTTTGGGGTCACGCGAGTCAGGCCTGTGCTGCTGGCGTAACCCAGTGATCACAGGGTCACGTCACTCGACAACTGGAAGCAGTGCTTGCGTCAGTGGGCTGGCATGCTCTGCTGGCTTTCTCAGCAGACCTTAAGGAGGTTGTGTGTTGTTAACTACCTATTGCAAGACCCAGGTAAGTTCTTGCAAGATTGGGATTGGCCCAAACACTCTGCATAGGAGGCTGGAAGATGGCTAGATTGCTACGCAGTTTACTTGGTTCAGGCGCTTTTTTTCAGATGAGTCTCGGGTTTCTTGCCCCAGTTGATGCTGCGGTGCCTGGTGCTACTTTCAATGGTCGAGTTTCTGAGATATTTTTTAATGGCTCTCAGGTTTTGCTTGTTGTGAGCGGTACGGTGGACGGAACTTGCGCCGGGAAGTATGGGGCTTACAACCTTGCGTTTGACATGTCGGATCTTGGTGCCGATGTCAAACTGACATTGATTCGGGACGCTTTCAATGGTGGCAAGAAGATCTCGGGGACCCTCAAGGGTTGCGGTTCAAGCAATATCAACAAGCTCTCGCAGTTGAGTGTTTTTTAATGCCAGAGTGTCGTTCATTCGCTGCAAAGATGTTCACCATTTAAAATTGCATGGAGACACTTGATTAGGCACGCCCCGTTCACATTGCTCCTCAGGCTGCGTTCCAGCCAAGCGCTTCAGTTGCAGGCCATATGTGACACTCAATCTGTCAATTACATCAGCTTGAAGCGAGGGTTGAGCAGATGATTCGATAGATATGAAAGTTTCCCCGGCGGATCCTAAAGTTGCTCTGCTCAAGCCCTCGAGTGTAAAGCAATTCTGATATGTATCGTACGGCCATTACCTCATCGGCGGACTGAATCGCACAAATCGGCCGCGTTGCAAACGATCGGAGCGGTTGATACGATTGAAATAGGCGCTGCCCCTATGGGGAGGAGGGTCTAGGGTCGCTAGCCCGTAAAGAAAAGCAAGTCAAGTCTCCTCCTTTTTGTGCAAACCCCTGCTGCCCACTGTAACAATGGAAAGCCGGACTTATATGAGGCATCATCAACAGCATTGAAGGTTCTTTGCGACAACCAGATCCAGTTACTTCATCCCAGTTCTCGTTGCTATTTATTCATTCTCTGCAAACAGTCTCTTGGCTGAGCTTAGCAACAAGCCGGTGCTCCTCGGACAAGCCAATGGGCCGGACGTCGAGCTGATCGTCACCGGTAATCCACTGTATGCCAACTACGAAACACCGTCGGGTTATTCAGCAGTTTATGACGATTGTTTAGGGCTGTACTGCTATGCAGATCTACAAGCTGGCATCTTTGTGTCCACCGCTGTGCCCATCGCCAGCCCCCCTCCCCTGGGGCTCGTGCCCCACCTGCGGGAGAGCGGTGATGTACGTGCTCAGAAGAGCCAGCGACAGGCCCAGCGACGCTCTGGACAAGCCCACCTTGACCCCAATGCACATGAGGAGCCATGAGTGCCATCTTCGGTGAACTGCTCACCTTCGACCAGCCGGGCCACGCCAGCATCCGCCTGCGGGTGTTTGGTGATGAGCATTATGCCCGCTATGAGAATACCGACGGTTACAGTGTTGTCTTCGACCCAGAGCTAAGCCGTTACTGCTATGCACGGCTTTCAGCCGGGCGGTATCAGTCCACCGGCCAGGCCGCGGAAGAGGAGCCCCCTTTTGGCCTTGTGAGGCACCTGACCGAAGACTCCCAGGTGATCGCGGCGAAAGCGCAGGCAAAGCGTTCCGTGCGCACCTCCATGGCGGCCAATCCGCTTTCTCGAGAGATCAACCGTACCTTCGGCCCCGCGCAGGGACTGCTCACCGGACGGGTGCTGTCGAAGGGAACAGTGAAGGGGCTCACGATCCTCGTCAACTTTCAGGACATTCGCACGACGACGACGCGCAACGACGTCGACAACCTATTGAACGGCCGCGGCTACACGAGCAACGGAAACATCTGCTCCGTGCGCGAATTCTATAGCCGTGTCTCAGCTGGGATGCTTGACTACGTCAACGTGGTGGTTGGACCGTACACACTGAGTCGCAACCGCCAATACTACGTCAGCAACCTTCTCGTCGAGGAGGCACTGCAACTGGCCTTGGCCGACGGTCTTGATCTGAAGCAGTTCGATTCACAGAATCAGGGCATTGTCGATGCACTCAGCGTCCTCTATGCAGGCCAGACCCAGTACGCTGGCGAGCTCTGGCCGCACAACTGGAGCATCAATCTCCGGATCGGCAGCATGCGTACTGATCAGTATATGCTCAGCAGTCTGGGCAGATCCTCGGCCGACTTATCGATCGGTACGTTCTGTCATGAGACCGGGCATATGCTCTGCCGGTTCCCGGATCTCTATGACTACGGCGAACGTGATGGCAATGTCAAGGCCAGTGCCGGCATGGGCTACTTCTGCTTGATGGGGGCCGGAAACCATCTCGATTTTGGCCGAAGCCCAGCGCCGGTCTGTGCCTATCTGCGTGATCTAGTGGGCTGGTGCGACAACGAGATTGACCTCAGCCAGCCAGGTGCCATTGAGGCCCTCCATGGCGACTATGGAACCGTGCTGAAGTATCGAACCAGCAACCCGAACGAGTATTTCCTCATCGAGAATCGCTCGCGCATGGATCTCGATCGTGCCGGATTGAGCAGCGGGCTGGCGGTGTATCACTGCGACATCCTTGGCTCTAACGAGTGGGAGGAGGGCACGCCGAGTCGCCACTACCAATGCGGGCTGCTCCAGGCCGACGGGAGACGCGACCTTGAATCCAACCGCAACCAGGGGGATGCCGCTGATCTGTTCGCGAGCCTGGCTGGGGTTGCCCTCTCCGACGCCACCAGCCCCAATTCGCGCGAATGGAATGGTCGGGACTCTGGCCTGACCATCTCAGCTGTGGCCCCCCCCTCTGACCGACTGGGCTTCCGGGTGGGCCCGCTGCAAGGCGGCGGTGGCAGAGACCACATCAGCCATACCGTGACACCGGCCCTACAGATTCCTGACAACAACAAAGGTGGCGTAGCGAGCACCATCCGCGTTGATGCCGTCGGCGTTGTCACGCGAATCGTCGTTAAGGTGGAGATCCGCCATCCCTACATCGGCGATCTGGAGGTGATGCTGACTGCTCCATCGGGCAGAAGCACGGTGCTACACCCACGACTGGGGAGAGACCAGGATGACATCATCGAGACCTACGACTCGGCTTCGCCAGGAGTCTTGACAACGCTGCTTGGCGAGACGGTCACTGGACTGTGGCGTCTCACCGCGGCGGACAGAGCCCCGCGTGACGTAGGGGTGCTCAAGAGCTGGACGCTTGAACTGGAGCCAGGCTGACCCTAATCGAGTCGATCAGTTCCTCCCACCCTTGGGCTAGGGAGGAACCCCAGCGGCCGTTAGCTGATCCTGCTGGGGGCCTGGACAAGGTGAACTGCGTGTTGTAAGTGATGGCCACCGGCCACAACCTGCTTGAGTTATTCGTGATCAGACGGTCAGAGCTTGCGATGGCAGCGGCACCTGGATAACAGGCAGTGCCACACATTTATCATTAGGGATTGAGCGTGATACTGAATGAGTCCCCAAGAAGCGTTCCATAGGTGATGCTCAACTCCTCGATAGTGAGTTTCCCAGGGGCTTCCGACAAAAACGAAAATGGAATCATGATTTCCTCAGGACCTGAACGAGCTGAGCCACCCCCTGCAGCCCCCCAATAAGCCATGAGTCCAGGTGTCCCATTGCCAAGGAAGTCAAAACTGAAATCGACTTTCCCCAGCGGTGAGAACTGGTCCAATGAAAAATGTTGCGCAGTTTCGCCAGTCCCGATACGCAAGTATAAAGGAACCCTATACGTCTTCGGGCAGTGGCGAAGACGCATGGCAGCGGTCAATGCTTCGTGTTGTTGCGCCTTAGCGATACGCCAGGTAAATCCGTTGTCTTTAGTGATGTGAAGGGATCTAATCTTCTCCTGACTGGATGAATCAGCCCTGCAGTGCCAGATGGCTTCACCTTCCTGCACCTGCAAGACCACCCAATACCGTTGCGTGCCCTCCAGTACGAATGGCTGAGGCAAAGGGACACTGATCCAAGGGAGCAACGCCGGCTCCGTTGCCGCTGAAGCCTTCATCAGAGCGGCAATGTCGTCCAGCAGATCTGCAGGATCGAGTGTCACCGAAGTGGACAGGAGCACCTCACCCGAGGGTCTGCCATCTGCATCGGACTGCAGGGCGAGGTTGAGGATCGAAGCTGGCAACACCTTGCTGGCTGCGGATAGATCGATGGCAGTGATGCGCACTCGTCCTGGCCTTTCAGAAGGAGACGGCTGGGCGAGGCAGAAGGGCTGAGCCAGGGCTTGGCCCGGTAGGAGTTCCACAACGATCGGGGAGTGGAATGGGAGTTCCGCAGGTGTGGCCCATGGGGAGCCCTCACAGCCGACGAGACGAGAAGGCTCGAATTCCCCGCGGATCGTGGCCCTTGCCTTGAGCGGTGTTGAATTGGCGGGGAGAGTAGTGGAGAGTGAATAGGCGCTGCCTTGCTCCTGCGCACAGCCATAGAAGCCATAGGTGAGCTTCAGCGCGGGCACGCCATTGGGCAACAGGGAGTGCGCGATCTCGTAGTCGATCTCCAGGGTGGCCGAGGACAGCAGGGCGATGACATCCGAATGAACGGTGATGGGGATGGAGTGGGCGTCTTGGTTGCTGCTACTTTGTGATCCAGCGAGGAACTGGGTCAGGAGTCCGGCAAAGTCCGGGGTTGTGATGCCCGCTGTTAGCGGCCCGGGATGGGTCCAGAAGGGAGGCTGCCCTGCAAGCCTGACGCTGAGATTTGTGGGAAGAGGCCGAAAGGAGACGCTGGTGAGCGTGAGCTTGTGATCCGTAAGCGTGAGCTTGTGATCCGATGGATCAACTGCCGTGAGTTTGATCTTTGAAGAGGTCAAAAGAGGGAGCGCACCGCCTCCTGTGTTGAGAGTGAGCTGGGGGGCTGTCCCCTCTTCGCCAGATGGTACGCAGAGGGTGCCATCTGGAGCGATGGTCATGAACGTGCCCCCGAGATCAATCTGTACAGTGGCACTGGCAGGCTCGAAACAAGTAAACTTAACAGCTGTGATGGTACGCGGGCTGCCAAAGTCAACAGAAGACCAATAAGTCGCCTCTGAAGCGGCGGGGTGCAAGACAATCCCGCAATCAGGCATGGGTGCACCATCCGTTGCAACATCAGCAAACACTACCTTTGTAGAATCAAGAAATGGAAGCAGTGTAAGCTTGGCAGCTTTAACAAGGATTCGTTTATTGGCCTGCGGCGTTACATCCGTCACGGGAAGTAGGTAGGACAACGTGGTTTCGCCAGAGGTGAGTTCGATCCCACCAGCAGTTCCAGGTGTTAGATATTGCAATGGTGGCATAACAAGATGTTGGCGTAATACTGACTCTTTTTTCTACTGCAGAGTTACCAGAATGGCGATGAGCCCCGTCTCGTCTTGGGCCAGGGGTTCCAGCGCCTTGCCAAGAACCGCACCAAAGGCCCTGGAAGGATCAGCTGCTTTCATCGCATGTCCGGGATTGCTCGAGGTGGTGAGTAGATCACCTACCTCAATCGCGGCTTCACTTGCATCGGCCTTGCAGCAGACCACTCCGATCAAGGCAAGGGGAACTCGATTTACACTAGAAGGCTGGCGATTCAGAACTAGAGATGGCTGGAGATGACCGGCTCCAGAAAATACACCAGCGACTCTTTTATCGTAAGCCTTGGTGCATTCAGTGAGCTTGCAGGCTTGGGTGATCACCATCACAGATCCAGGATCTAGCAATAATTCTGAAATAAAATCGAATTCTTCTGCGATATCGGCTTGGTTCTCAGTTCCTCCTTTGATACAGGGGACTTGTAGCACATTGTCGATAACTCTTAGCTCCTTGTATCCGTCTTGTACCAGAGTTGTTGCTCCTGGAGTAATGGGGGTTATGATGGGTGGTCTTTCCCTTGTTGGAATGATTGGGCGGCCTATAGGTGGAATTTGTGTATAAACATAATTTGGCACTTCAATAGTGCCTCTGATAGTGCCCTCCACGCTGTTGTCACCCGCAATGGTGATGTTACCAGCAACTGTGATGTCCCCAGTCTCACCCTCCAGCTTGATAGAGGGTTTTTTGGCATCAAGACCTGAAAGAGAGTCTGCTGCAGGTTTTCTGAAAAGCTCTAGAACTCCTGATGTGCTGGGACCACCAAGTTGAAGTTTGGCATTTAGCCCATCCAAGTGAATAGATTCCTGGTTAGGCGTGCGCTTCCATTTTTGGGGTGGAGATGGCACTGCATCTTCAAGGGGCTTGAGTTCACAATTCTCATCTTTAACAGAATATAAGTAGATGTGCCCAGATTCATTAGTTTGCTTTCCTCCTGCGTAGATGGAGCCCGAACTTCCTTCAAGATAAATGGCAGCATGTTGGCTAGACCTATCTTTCACGGCCTCAATCTGATCAATGGCGACCCGCTTGCTGACGGTTTGGAAAGTATCTGTGGATTCCGAGAAAAGACAAAGGGTTCCTCCGTTTCCTTTGCCAGGGTTGACTGGATCTATCTTGGTATTCTTACCACCAAGAATAAGATCTCCAAATTCTCCGCTTATAACAACCGAAGCATTTAATGCTGTATCATGGGTGCCGGTTTGCGAATACAGGAGAATATTGCTGGATGTTCCGGCTGCCTGAGTATTATTCGACAATTGATCGTTTTCGGCAGGACGCCCGCCCAGCCGAAGCTTGCCTCCGTTGGCTGATAATGAAATTGAGGACTGCTGATATACTGCAGAAGTGTTACTGTTTGGGAAAAGAAAAATGGCCCCTTCATGATTTGTGCCATTCCCGCCTAGATAAATATCACCATTGGCGCCATTCAGGCTAATGCAAGGGTTCGCTGAGTTGGCACTCAACACAGAAAGAAGACCATTCGTGCCAGAGGAACTGCCGCCAAGCCTCAGTTGGCCCTTCTCTCCACCAAGATGAATGGATGCATTCTCATAAGATGGGGAATCTGCGGGGGAGGTTGAATGCAGGTAAATATCACCTCCACTTCCGCATTCCTTTCCACCAAGGTGCATGTTTGCTTGCTCCCCATACAGTCTAATTGCTGCTTGAATCGTCCTTGGATAAGTTTCCTTCTCTGCGTGAATTAACAGATTGCCACTAAGTCCAGAGCTAGGACTGCCTATATGTACCTCCGCTGCTGAGCCATCTAAGCAGATTGTCGCCTTCTTATGGCCTTCGGCTGAAGTTGACCCTTTCAGGAACAGGTACAGGTTACCCGAAGCATCCTCGTTTCCCAAGGCGAGCGTGCTTTTCTCCTTGATCACTCCCACATTGTTCCAGAGAAAGTTCTTTGTCGCGATCTGGATATTATTCCAGTCGAGTGCAGTGATCAGATCGCCTGGAACGCGCTCAAGCCCATCAAACGGCTTGTTGAGATTCAGATTTACGTCATCCGCCATGGTGCATCTCCTGAAAATGATCAGTTCAGTGGGTCTACGGAGTTGTGGATCACCGCACATCCGACTCCAGCGGCCTGGGTCACCAGCAGACTGATGGCCGCTGGTGAAATGGGGCCCCTGGGGGATGGCTCTCCCTTGACCACATTCTGGGCGTCCTCCGGGGGGACGAGCGGATAGACAACATTGACGTCATAATGAGCCGGCCCGTCACGAGACCGCCGAACCGTCACGGCAATGTCGTTGCCCCAGGCTCCGGGCTCTGATGCCTTGAGTTCGAGGAACCGCTCCGAACCAGGTTCCTGCAGGTAGAGCCGTGCCGCCTGGCGGGGATGGCCCAGGCTGAGGCGGTGGGGCGTTCGGACGGGAACCGGAATGGCCCGCCAACCAATAGGTACCCGGACAACCAATTTGGCCCGAAGCGGCCATGGCCCCGGATCAGGTACCTGCTGCGAGCACCAGCGCTTCTCCAGGAATGTGGCATCTTCCTCCGGTTGCAGCACCGCTCCCTTGGCCTCCAGATGCAACGGGAGTTTCTCCGGTGTCATGAAGCGCGAGGAGAGCTCCGCCGGCAGATTCAGAACGAAGGAACCGGCCTGGTGGCACTGCCATCTCATGGTGAGCTGGGCCAGCCGGAACGGAGAAGGCTGCGCGGGAGCGAACACGGGCACCACGGGGTCGCCGGCCACGGCAGCGAAGCGGCTCACCCCGAACACCCCCTGCTCCCGGTAGCAGGAGTCCAGCGGATCGGCAGACGTGAAGAACGCGGCATCAAGCCGGCTCAGATCGTAGGTACCCCGGTGCTCGCAGAATTCGCTGCTCGGATCGGCAGGCAGCAGCCCACCACAGGGGATGGTGGCATAGCGGGCATCGGACTGATCGGCATGGTCCTGATCGAGGCGGCTGGTGGCATGTTCAAGGAACCGCCAGGTGCTTCGCCCTTGGGGCAATCGCAGCACGTCGCCCTTGTGCACCGATTCCGCCAGCGCGAGGCGGGAGGGCGCCGCCCCCGCCACCATCTCGTACACGAGCGAGCCGGGAGCCAGATCGGGATCACCGATGCTCACGTTCGGGTAGAAGTCCTCGAGCTCCTTCCCATCGATCACCGCCTGGAGCCGCACGTGGAAGCGAGGCGGCGAATTCCCCGTGGATCCGCTGCCGGTGGGTGTGATCGCCACCTGGATGGCGTAGGCAGTCGCCGAAAACCGGCGTGCTCGAAGCAGCACCAGATGGGGAGCGGCTGGGTTGTTGAGCTGCAGCTGGGCGGAAAGGGGGGAATCGGGGTGCACACGCCAGGGAAGGATGCAGGGCAGCCACACCTGGGTGCCGATCGGGCCCACCAGAATCCTGTGGGGCGGAACTGCCCTCTTGTCGCCCGAAGGCGGCACGATCTCCGCCCGAAGTCCCTGGGCCGCATCCGCCTGCAGGAGCACCGTTTCACCCCGCTGCACGGTGGTGAACAGCCGCACCTGGTCGCCCTGGTGGTTCACCAGGGCGGGGCCCACGATGGGCTGCAGGGCCTGCAGCTCGATGCTGGCGCTGGCATGAGTTGCACTGGGCAGGCTGGGGTTCACCAGTGCGAAGCCATGGCCGTGGCCCAGATCGGGAGAGGAGGCGCTCTGGGGCTGGAGCGGATACTCGATCAGCTCCAGGTAGCGCAGGGGCCGCACCGCGAGGTAGCTCTCACCCGCCGCCGCCGGGGGAGCCGTGAGCAGCAGGCGATCGTCCGGCGTGGCACTGGCCAGCCCGGGTACGGCAGTATTGATGGCGGTGATGATCTCGCTGAGGTCGGTCCTGGCGGGGTCGGCCCCCGCCACATCGATGTCGAGCGGATCACCCCCCTCGGAGAGCACGAGCCGGAGCACCTTCCGCTCACTCAGGTCCACCGGGCGCAGCAGATCCACCTCACCCACAAGGCGCGCCGGTATGGCCGGAGCCCCGAGGACCTCCTCGGGCACCTCACCGAACAGCAGGGCACTGGCATCAGGGGCGTGGATCGACTCCAGGCTGATCTCGCTCCCGCCGCCAGCCTCCGGGCTGGTGAGCACCAGCACCTGCTCGTCGTCAACAACACCCAGGGACGCGAGCGGCGCGCCCGCGGTCATGTTGATCGCCTCGACGATCTGGTCCGGTGGGGTGCTGGTGGGATCGTCGGCGGTGCCGGCACAGTCGATCACCACGGCGGGTTGCCCGTTGATAGAAAGGCGAAGACGGCGCTTCGTGCTCAGGTCAGCCCCTGCGGGTAGGCGCACAAGGCCTGTCACCACCGCAGGAGTGCCCTCCGATCCCCGGTAGGTGCGGCCCGCCGGAACCCCGACGAGCCGTTCCGTCACATCCACGCCGGTGGGGGGCGCCAGCTCCAGCAGGCAACCACTCCCCTGGCCGGGGGGCATCAGCTGCAGATGCACACCGAAGGCATCGGCCACCACGGCGGCCACCGGCTGCCCCAGGGCGGCATTAATCGTGGCGGCCAGCTCCTGGGCGGTGTACGGGGTGTCCCTGGCGGGGAACACGATGGCAACGGGTTCCTGATCGGGATGGATGGCGATCCGGATGGCGGCTTCCGGCGGCAGAGCCGCCCCAGCGGTGAGGTCCGCCACGCCAGTGAACACGATCCCGGTGGCGGGCGTGCCGCGGTGGGTGCCGGGGGGAACACCCAGCAGATCGGGCAAGGCATCTTCGGGGCGCGGTGTCTCGAAGGTGATGCGGCTCTCAAGGCCGGTGGTGCCGGAGCGGATCTCCAGGTGATGGTCCCGGGCCGCTGCAGAGGGCATGCCCGTGCCGATGGCCCCACTGGGGGCAATCACCTGGTTGAGGGAATCGATCACCTCCGCAAGCGTGGCGGCGTGGAGGCGGTTGCTGCTGGCACCGCAATCCACATCCAGAAACTCGCCGTCATCGAGGCGAAGGCGGAGGTGGCGGGCGGTGCGCAGATCGATCCCTCGCCGCAGATCGAGGCTGCCCGTCACGCAGGCGGCTGTCGCAGGCTCCCCGGAAGCTTTCCTGCGAACGAAGCCCAGGACGCTCTGGGCCGCTTCATGGGTCACCATCGCCCGGGTCACGTAGTGGCGGCGCTCTTCCCTCCGCAGGGGAACGACGCGGATCGAGCTGTCCGTGCCGGCCGTGGGGGAAAGAAGCGCCAGTCGGCGCGTCACGCAGAGAGGAGTCCAGAGGAGGTGCGTCTCCACACCGGCGGGGTGTGGCCATTCGCCGGCGATGTCCGGAACCCAATCCTCGGCAGGGACGAGGCGGGCGATCTCTACACCCCCTGCCGCCTGGTTGCACCCGATGTTGATGGCGTCGCGGATCTCGGCGAGGTTGAGCGGATCCGCTGGCAGCTCCGGATGTGTTGGCAGCCTGATCGGCACCTCGACCGTTACGGGAGGCTTCTGATCCACTCCCACCGCAAGGCGAAAGCTCTGGCTCTGGTAGGGACCATCGCCGGGATCCGGGACGGCCAGCAGCTGAATGCCGAAGAGAGCCTCCACCAGGGCAAGGTGCGCCTCTACGAAGGCTTTGGATGGGCCCGAAGGATCCGAGGCGTCGGATTGCACCGACGGCGCGGCGAACCAGATGGCGCTGGCCAGGGAACGGGAAGGGGAAGCCAGGCTGAGCACACGACCGTCCGTGGCGGCGACCTGGGCTCCGCCGAAGTCTGCGTGAAAGGCGTTGTTGATCTTCTCCGCGATCTCCTCCAGCAGAATCCGGAAGCGGCCGTTGGCGGAGCCGCTGGGTGGTGCACTCCCCCGGGGATCCAGCCGGATCTCCCGCAGCGGTGAGTCATCGATGCCCAGCACCAGAGAGCAGGGCACGGGAAGGGTGAGCCCGTCGGCCAGATCCTCCTTGCCCGTGAGCGTGACCGGGGCCAGAAGCAGGGCGGCCGTGGCGGGGGTTTCCTGGGAGCGGCAGGGCGGGAAGCCGAAGATCGCCTCGGCGGGCTCGGGCTCCCCGTATTCGCCGATGGGGCTCTCGAGGCTGAGGAAGCTCTGGGGCCCGGGATGGGGGGAAATCAGCGACACCACACGGCCATCCTGGCGGGCGACCTGGGCATAAGCCTCACCGAACATCTCCGTGAGAGTTGTGTTGATGGCGGTGACCACCTCGAAATGGCGCACGCTGGCGCGATCCGCCGCTTCCCTGCCGGCATCGATGGGAACCAGCTGGGAAGCCGGTTCGGCATCGCCGGGCTCCGGCCCATCGATGCGCAGCCAGAGCCTGCTGCCGCTGCGCAGGTCGACCCCTGCGCTCAGATCCCGGCTGCCCACCAGCTGCGCCGCCCGCGGAGGGGAACCCGTGGCGACTCGGGGCACAGCGCCCAGCAGCCGCTGGGTGGCGTCCTGGGCGGCGGGCGGCAGCAGTTCGATGCGCCCCTCCGGCCCGGAAGTGGGTGAGGTGAGGGTGAGGAAGCGGCCGTCGTGAGAAGCGACCGGGGAATCGAGGCCCGCCGCCCCGTTGATGGCCGCCACCAGCTGATCCAGTGGAACCGCCTTCAGCGCCTCAGGATCCTGCACCTGGGAGGCCAGGTCCACCTCCACGAGCCGGGTGCCATCGATGGCGAGGCGCAGGTAGCGGCCCATGGGCTCGCTCAGGTCCAGGCCAGCCGAAAGATCGGGGGTGCCGGTGAGCACAGCGGGGAGGGGCGAGGCGCCCTGATCCATCGTCAGCCCATTAGCGGGCTGGGGCCCTGTGCCGTGCACCTCGGCACTCTTCACGCCGAAGAGGAGTTCTGCAGCGTCATCTCTGGCGGGATAGAGGGTGATCGATTCCGGGGTGGGCCAGATCCACCAGCAATCCAGTTCGGAATAGGCAATCGAAAGATCCAGCACCTCCGCGGCCACACGGAGGATTCCCTGCACGGTGACGGTGCTGCCGAGCAACACCTGAATCGAGTGCTTGAGATGGTGCCGGAAGGATTCCGCCGTCTCCTGCGGATGGGGCAAGAGACCGAAAAGGGCAGCCATGCTGGGGAGATCCTCGGGCTCCAGCACCTCGCGATCGGCATGGTCCACCCAGTGGGATCGCAGCACACGGGTGAGAACGTTCGTCGCTTTGGCAAGATCGCCCCCGAAGACATCCAGCAGGGTGTAGAGGATGGAATCCCGCCCGAGATTCCGGTAGATGCGGGGAAGATGGCTGATGATGCGATCCGTGGGTGTCGGCATGTCAGCCTCCCGGCGCCTGCAGCAACACGTCGGCCGGCTCCATCTCCAGCACGAAGCGCCAATCGCCGCCGGCACCATCTCCCGTGGGGAGCTTTGCGTCTGCGGGATCAATCGTGAACTGACCCAGCTCGATCTCCTCAGGGCTGGCCAACCTGGGAGTTCCGGTCTCTTCACCGGTCTCCCCGGAGGAGAATCGGGCCAGGGAGATCGGCGTGCGGCAGCCATTGCCCGGTGGAGAGGCTGCGGCCGACTCCACTGCTTGTCGCAATGTATCCCGCAGAACCTGATCTGTGAGGGGTCTGCTCGAAGCCTGCTCAGCCAGATGGATCGAGCCCTCCAGAACGTCGACCAGAGTGTCGACGGCGGAGTGGCCGTAATCGGCGTACCAAGCCCGGATCTCGATCAGGCGGATTGTCTTCACATGGCTTAGAGGCTTGGGAGGATTTCCAAGGCAGTTGAGCATGTCTTTCCCTTCGATGCTTCGTTTTCTCTCGTCGGTGCCGATCGCAGGTTGCCGCAGGTAACCCTGCAGAAGTCCGATCACGGAGTCGACCACATTGGCCTTCTGCGCGGCCGTGAGGGTGGCGGAAGCCAACTCCACCACAAGGCGGAACTTGAGGTAGATGAACCGGCCCACCAGATTCACATGGATCCCGGCCGCCCTGGTTTCTTCGATGGCCTCACGCAGGCCGGGAAACTGCTCGGGTTCGGCTGCCACGTAGAGGGAGAGTGTGCCGGCAGGGGCGGACGGAAGGCTCGTTTCAAGCGAGATTTTGTTGGGGTCCTGCACGCCGGTGAGGGTGGCGCGCTGCTCGGCAACAACCTGCGCCAGTGCCGCGATCGTGCCCTTCCCGGAGGCCAGGAGCACGGTCCTGGCTCGCGCCCGGAGCTCCTCATCACTCTCGTCGTTGGCTCCCAGCGCCGTGGCGTCGCGATTGTCGACCCGGCCGATCCCAGCGATGGGGTGGGAGAGGGTGGTGATCGTGCCCGGGGGCACCATGCCGGGGGGGCCGCGGAAGGAATCGGTGGCGCGGATGGGGATGTCGATGCGCACCTGCCCGAGCTGCAACGTGCGCCGCTCCGATGTATGGAAGGTGACACCGCCTTCTTTGGCGATCAGTTCGGTTCCTTCCGGAATGGTGATGTTTCCCTTCACCTGGGGATCCCGAAAGAAGGTCACGAGGCCTGCGGCATGGTCCTTGGAAAGACGTGTGACGCCGAGGATGGAAACCACCAGATCGAGCGCCTTGCCGCTGGCGGTATCGATGAAGCCGGATTGGTAGACCTGATCGATCTGCCGGTAGAGCACGGACAGCTCGCGGCCCACGGCTTCACAGAGCGTGCGGGTGACGCTGCCAACGTTGATATCGGTGAGGTGAGAGAGGCGTTCGGAACTGCGGTAGTAGTCAACGTAGAAGTCGGTATCGGCATCCGGCCGGGCCTGACTGTCGTCGAGCCAGACGATCGCATTCTGGGCGGGGAGGAAATCGAAATCCACCCCCGGTTGAAAGGCGTGGACAGTTTGCTCCTTCGTTCCCACCACCGTACGGATCGCCTTCGCTGGCTCCGCCAGCAGGTAGAGGTCTTCCGCCGGGTCGTAGGTGATCGGTTCATTGACGACTCCACCCACGACGGCCGTGAGCAGATCATCCACGATGTCCTGATAGGGACGATCAAGGAGATGACGTGTGGCGGGCTCCATCCGACCTCACCTCACTGAAGAAAGAAGGGGAACACGAGGTTGAGTGGGCCGGACTCGCCGATGGGCGTGAGGGATAGGGCGATGTCGATCTGGGAGGGGCGTGCCGGATTCGGGGTGACTTTCACGTGGTGCACGGACTGAATCCGGTGTTCCTCAGCAAGGGCCTGCAGCACGTGGAGCTTGGCACGATTGCGGGTGCGCTCGTTGTTCGGCTCCCCGAGGAGCTCGAACAGGCGGGAGCCGTAGCAGGGGTGGCCGAGATCAGCCAGTTCTCCGGCAGGCGTGAGGAAGCGCAGCAGCAGGGCCTGCTGCAGATTCGCAACACCGGCGACGGTGGCGAGATCCCTGGGCGCGGAAGTGGCCTGGGAGGGGGCAGCAGGGGCGGGCCTCTCCTGGGTGGCGAGGTCATGGGGGCGATGCCGATCCGCCTGGGCCTCGAGGTTGTCGAACACCAGCAGGTCTTGCCCGAGGGACTCGTCTGCGATTGAATTCACCATCGCGCTCCATGCGGCGAACGACCAAGCGTTGAATGATGAATAGTCGAAAACGGAGAATGCATTTCCTCCTCAGATTCATATATTCAATCGTAAGAGCGCAGACCTCATAGCCGATCGAGCGTAAGGAATGTTCGCGGCCCTACAGGTCTTGTTACATGAGCCCCCATGGATCAGGGAGCCCAGCGATCGGTGATGAAAGCAGCCGCCGGTGGCCCCAGGATGGTGAGGATTCCGGGTGGTGTGGGGATGCGATCGCCCATGCGCACCAGGGCCCTGCCGCCCACCTGCACCCCACTGCTGGCGAGGGGGCCGATGGGGAGGGTGTAGGGCGCACCGGAGACGGAATTGGTCATCTGGCAGATCGACCCGGTGGTGGCCAGAGGCAGGCCATTGGCGGTGATGCAGGGGGGAAGGATGGCGATGATGGTGCCGCTGTCGGGAGCCCCGGAAGCGCCGGGAGTGAGGAGAACAGCGGCGCCGAGGGTGACGGGTGGGCCAGGCATGGGGGGCTGGGCTTCAGGGGGAGAAGGAGGTGGTTCCCTTGATTGTCGTTGTGGTTCCCTGCAGGGTGGCGGCGAGGCCCCCATCAATCGTGGCCCCCAGCCTGGCGATGACCTCCGCCTGCGTTCCGGCGTTGATCTCCGTTTTACGGCTGCTCTCCAGGGTGAGATTGGCGCCACTGAGGCTGAGATCGCCACCGGCTTCAAGTTTCAGGTCTCCTTTTGCCCTGAGGGTCATCGCGCCGCCGGCTTCCAGGGTGAGGTTGCCGTCCTCTTCGAGGGTGATGGTGGTGCGTCCGGCCGAGATGGTCACCTGCTGCTTGCCACCGTCCAGGTGGATCACAGCGTTGCCGGCACGGGCCCGCACGTTGCCATCATCGATGCTGATTTTGATCGCTGGGGGCAACGCGATCAAGATTTCACGGGATGGCTTCTGATCCGGGAAGTTGTGGATGTCGGCCGTGATGGTCTTGTCGTCGGATGCCGCCAGGGGAAGCCGAAAATGGATCTGGTTCGGTTGGCTGAGGGGCGGGCGATCCACGTCGTTGTAGAGGCGCCCGATCAGGAGGGGTTGGTTGATGTCGCCCCTGTCGAAGGTGAGCACCACAAGATCGCCCACATTGGGGATCGTGGCCAGGCCGATCTGCCCGGTGGCGACCGGCACTTCCCGCAGCAGCAGGTCGCTGTTCTTCAGGCGGACGTCGCAGGCGTAGTTCTCGGCATCGTCCTGCTGGCGATGGGGGTAGACGGCTTCCACCAGGCCCAGTTCGGCGATGCGCAGGGAGCGCAGCTCATGGCGGATCACCTCCTGGATCGTGCTGAGGATGGTGGACATGGGGGGAAGCCCGATCGCTAGGGGATGCGCTGGAAGTCGACCGCTGTGGTGAAGCCGTGACGACGGCTGAGGCGGTGGGTGATGCCCCGTACCTGAAAGGTAGCGTTGAGGGCCGAGTTGGGCAGTTGGGCCAGGCGGATGGCATCGCCGAGCTGGATCTCGGGTCTGCCGGGAAGCAGCACCCGCCCCCGCAGGCTGCGGCGGACGCTGG
Organism: Synechococcus sp. UW140; assembly: GCA_943369315.1. GTDB lineage: Bacteria > Cyanobacteriota > Cyanobacteriia > PCC-6307 > Cyanobiaceae > Cyanobium. The sequence goes on along the minus strand of CALRMW020000002.1, from coordinate 204,091 downwards.
CGGCCTGGGCGGCCTGTGCGGCAAGACGCGCGGCGTCGGCGGTGCGCAGCACGGATCGCTCCAGAAGCCGCCTGGGCGTTCCATCGCCCGCCACGCCTCGGGAGGGAGTAAAGTCCTTGGTCAGCCATGACCAGGCCTTGTCGCCGCGACTGCCGCCGGGGCTTTCTCCCCAGGCTTCGAAACGACTGGCCGAAGGGGAGCTCTGCAGGATATCGAGCTGCAGGATGTGGGTGCCGTATTCGAGAACGTGCACCGTGTTGCCGCCCTTGAAGGCCTGGAACACCAGCTGGCCTAAGGCATTGCAGTAGCAGTCGAAACCACAGAGCGCAGCGATGTCATGCAGATGGTGAAAGGCGCTGCGGCGATCATCGATCACGTAGGCAGGAAAGGTGATTCCCTCTTCTGCGCTGGCCACCTCCAGGCCGGCCTTTTGGGCCAGGTCGCGAGCGATGTCACCGGCGCTCATGCATTCGTAGGTGTGGTTGAGGAAAGTGTGGAGGAGCTTGTCAGCTGTGCCGTGGGCCGTGATGCGGGTGGTGGTCAGCCCGGGTGCGATGGTGGCAATAGAACCAGTAAATACCTTGACAGGAGTGCCGGGTGAGCCATGGCGTAATGTACAAGCAAAAGCTTCCCCGCACGGAAAGGCGGCATGTCCGTCATCGAGATAGCCGATTCTAACAAAACTTGAAAATCTATCCCCAGCGCTGACGTCAAACATCCCAGCAGTTAATGAGGATACCAAGTCTTGACGTAAGTGATAAGATGATGCTTCAAAGGTGATGCCAAGAGTGGGATGGGACATGATTTCATCAGCCAGAACCGCCTGGATATGCTGCGCTGGAATTGGTCATGCGTCCTTTATTAGGGAGTGCGGCAATCACGTCTTTCACCACTTGATTTCAAGAGGGAATCCTAAAGAAGATCGATAGTAGCCAAACAGGGTGCACAAAGATCCGTGCTTAGCACGTCCTTGAGGGCTGGTGTATATTTCAACGTTCGCGCCCCTGCTAGGAACGGAATTGTGGTTTGAGGCAAGCATCCATACTTTATCAGAGTCACGATCTCTGACCAGTACATTGTAATGTGCATTCCGAAATGGGCCGAAGCGCTGCCCCCACCATAATCCCACGATTACCGGAGCATTGTATACATACAAGGCTACGTTGAAATCCTCCAAGGCGTTGGAATCCTGCAAGAGGTTGTAGGCATCAAACGGGTGGCGCGCGATGTTAGGATCAAGAGAAAGGCCACTGGCGTATTCAGAGGTATGGAATTCAACTTCCTCGACATGATGCCGGTTTAAACGTTTATTCACGCTGCGGCGAGTATGGCCATTGAACATGCATAATGCATCCTCATTATCCATGGCCCCAAGAGAATGCCAGTGCTTTTGACAGATATTCATGTCCTTCCAATCAGGCAGGTCTTCGGTTGCTGTGTTAATGAATTCAGGCAGGCTCAACCCCCTCTTGCACACCTGTTGTGAAAACTCGGGCCTGATAGCTTGTTTGGCATCAAAGAGAGTGTAGTCTGTAGCACCACATAAGTAGCCCGCAATCAGTCTAGAATAATGATGGCAAGCCTTCCCTTTTTCTGGGATACCCATCCTGCTCCTAGCTGTTTCAAGAAAATCCCTAGGTATTGAGGTCACTGCATCAAGATGCTTGGTGGCTGACTTCGAAACAGGGAACTGACCGCCTAACATCAAGGTTAGTGTTAGTGTAAGTCTATAGGGAGTGTTTTTGATATGGGTAGATTCTGCAAAGAGCTTCACCCCTTTGAGAAGCTCCTCATAGCTGTACTGGATAGTGCTGCCTGCATAGTCAACTGGCTCATGCCCATTGGCATCGCGATACAGCCTAATGTAATCATTCTTTTGAGAGATATTGAGAATTCCAACTATGATGGCCGAGGGCTCGATGGATAAAGCGTCAGATTCATTTGGAGCATCTAGAATAGTTAAATTTATTTCCCTAGGAGCGAAGCTTTTCTCGGCTCGTATGACATTTGGGCCGTTGAACCAAATGCAAGGATTCCCAAGGTATGGCACTACACAAGCGGACATTTCGCTGGCTGTTCTGTCAGGCATCATACTCGGTTGGCTCCCTGTCGTCATTATGGTTAGAAGGGGTAACCGATAAGTCTGTGATCCTCGCTCCAAAATCGGCATAGACGATACCACCTACTCCTCTTGTTAGTGATAAAACTGAACTCGAGAATCTTACAATTTGCGGATAGTCTATATTAGCAATAATTAGCTGATAGACACCTGTCTGCTTTTCATGTGGAAAGAAGTAGAACCCATCGCCATCAGTCTTGGTCCATATTGAATCACTGGACCTTGCTCCCTGAGACCTTTCTCCAATATCTGCTTGGCCCTTGACATCTACATGCAAATACTCCCCATCCGGCGCAATAAGTGCAAACTTTGTAGACGGCAGCGATTTTAACGCACCATCTGCAAAACATACAAGCCTCCCTGAGACACCGCGTTGAACCATAAGCTCGTATTGTATAAGCCACTTTGTTGGTTGCCGCAGTAGAGCCTCAGGAGAACGGATTGCAAAGCACGCGCGGGTCTCATCCGCGCTCCAAGATGTAATATTGTCCAAATCAGTGTCCCTATTCATAGGCTTTGGAACAGCACATGGCATTGCATCATATGGAACGAAAAGGCATTCGACCCGTCTGTTAGGTCGCCAGGCGCCTTGTATATTCTTAATCGGGTCTTGCTCGCCACAGCCCAGCCATTTCAATTCGATGCCGCTACCCCAAGCTCGGACAAATTGGCTAAGAGGCAACCGAGGCCATCCTTCTTCCTTTGAGAGGTACACGCCTAGCAACGTTCTCCATGTATCATCATTGACAATTCCGCTTCCCTGCAATCCATAATCTTGTTGAAAGCACTTGACAGACTTAGTCGTTTGTTGCCCATGTACGTTATCGATAGGCCCAATGTAATAGCCGGCATCCTGCAGAATCCACTGATACTCCTGTACATCCCATCCATCGTTCCAAGAAGCGATATCTCCCATTTGGCGTTTTTGGCGAAGCAGATCCCAATCATCGATGGCGTTTAAGGCGGCCGTGTCTTCCTCCCCACAAGTCAGAAATGCATAGGCACTCCTCGCCCTTCGCTCCGAAAGGGATTGGTTGTACTCGGACGAACCCGTCAGATCGGTATGGCCCACGATCAGCAGCTTCTCCTTCGGGTGGGCGGCAGCGTAGTCGGCCACCTGGCGCAGCACCGGCCGCATGGGAGGCTCGATGAACGCGCTGTCGCGCGCGAAATGAATCACGAAAGCCTTGGCGATCACCGGGCCGCCCTGCAACTGAATCGTTGCCTGGGCGGTTTCTCCCGGGCGCACGGTGGCTTGCGTTGACCCCACCGAACTGCTCATACTTCACCCTCCGGCTCCATCACAATGGCGGTCACGGTGTAATCCCCTGCCGGCAGATCCCTGGCAATCCAGCGGTTCTCCACACGCTCAGTGAGAAGCTGGGAGAAGGGCGTGCCATCCGCTCGGAAGCCCTCGGCCGTCACCAGCACACGGCTGTAGTCGAAGTCAGGCTGCCCTGTCATGGTCACCTCCACCTCCAGGGATCCCTCCGTCTTCATGATCGGTTCCACGGGAAGGTCCGGCACCTCCGGTTCGGGTGGTGGTTCCGTGTCCGGCGCCGGCAGGGCATGAAACTCCCGCAGACTGAGGGCATACTCGTAGCGTTCCGGCTTGCCCGCCAGCTCACGGATGGCCAGGGAATCGATCACCACCTGATCGATCTGTGTGGCTGTGGCGATATCCGCCACGTAATCCACCGGTTCACCGGCACGGAACAGCCGGTCGAGCTTCTCCACGAAGCCGAACGCCTCCGCTCCGGTGGCGATCCCGTGGAGCAGGAAATCCGTGGGGTTCCGGCCCATGTTCTGGAACCAGCTTCCCTCCATCCCCGGGGGCTGGTGCTCCACCCAGGAACGTTTCTCGCGGGTATCGATCACCTGCACCTGCGGCAGCTCCAGTTCAGCCAGCATCGGCCGCATCGCTAAACCTCCTAGACATCGATGCCATGCCCCCGCGCTTCCTCATCCAGGATGCGCTTGATCTTGCTCGCCAGTTCCTCCAGCTCCCCCTCGGCATCGATCGCCAGCAAGGGGTCCGTTCCGGCCCCGGTCAGGGGAGCCGGCAGGCGTGGCTCCTCCGGCCGCACCAGGTAGGACACCAAGGGGGCAAGGCCGGCCGGTTGCCTTCCCAGCGGCTGGGCCTCCAGGGCAGGCACTGCCGCGGCCCCAGCCGGCTGCTCCCTTCGAGGGGAACGGTCCTGTGCGCCTGACAGGCGGCCCGAATCAGTGCGCACGGGCTTCGATGCGGCGGAGACGGCGACGGATGGCGAAGCAGGTGGTGCTTCCCTGGCCTCAGGGAGCACCTGCTGCCAGCGACTCAGAAGCACGTGGGGTGCCGTGATCCCAGCCAGGGGGACGCTCCACTGCGAAGCAAGCGCGGGCCCAGACCAGTTCCAATTCTCCGAAAGGGCTGGAGAACCCCGCAGGGCACCGACCAGCCAAGGAAGCGAGCGGCTCGTGCGGCCGGCCAGCCGGCTGCTCCACATTCCCGCCTCAGCGGTAGGTACCGATGGCGCGGCTTGGGCACGCCGAGAAGCGGGCGCAGGGGAGAGCATCAAGCGGCTTGGCGGGCCTGGGATCGCCTGGGTGGGGGCTGGCTGGAGTTCCTGGGACGAGCACAACCGCTTCAGGAGAGCAGGGCCGGCGCGCCGTTGCAGGTGCTGTAGCGATGCGTGCGGCTGCAGTGGCGAAGGGAACTGCGTCTGGCGCAAATTGCCCTCTTCCGCCCTGGTGGCGGCCGCGTACCTTTGCGCTCCGGAACCGAGCGGAACCATGGCCCGGCTTCTCTCTCCGGCAGTGTCAGGCGCGGCTCCGGTGCCAGGAACGCCATGCTGTTGCCCGGCCGAACGTGATCTCGCGGGTGGGCGTCGCCCCCCGGCACGGGATGCCGCCACCACATCGCCGGCCATGGCCTCGGGAGCCATCAGCTGCGCGAGGTTCTCCCCGTACAGCGGCTGACCACCGATCTCCAGATCCGGAGCCGTCAACACAGCGAACCACTCAGCCGGGTGGGAGTGCAGCTTCCACTGGCGCAGGGCATCACGGAGCTGACAGTGCCAGTGATGGGGCGAGCCGGCAGCAACCAGGGCATGGCGCAGCGGCTGAACCGACCTGGCCAGGGGGCTACTTGCCGTCATTGGGCGCACCTCCTCCCTGGGCCATCTCCAGGTAGAGGAGAATCTGGCCGATGGTCATCCCGCTCACCTCTTCCGGCGACCAACCGAATTCCCTGGCAAGCACAAAACACGCCCTCGCCAAAGGAGCCTGCACCATCGCCTCCAACGCATGGCGGGGGGTGTCGATCCCGCTGATCGCATTGATCTGCTCCACCAGATATCGCGCCAGACCGGCAGGCAACTGGGACACCTGCTCCGCCTTCATGGCAGGCTCCACCATCGCCCGCTGGATCATCAGCGTGGCGGTGAGGGCATCGTCGTCGCGGGCGGCACGACCGATGTTCTGCAGGTCCAGCACGGTGAGAGGTCTGAGGACAATGCGTCCCTGCTCCCCAGCAGGACCGTCGGAGCCCAGCAGGGTCGGGGGAATCTCCAGTTCATGGGTGAGGGCGCTGCCGGCCAGCAGATCCTCGGCATTCAGCAGAGGCACGATCTAGCCTCCCGCTTCCTTGTCTTCGACCGTAAGGAAGAGCCCCTTGAAGGTGGCGGACTCCATCACGAAGTCGTCTTCGGGCAGATGGTACGACCAGTTCTCGAACTTCACCCCGTAGACCGTGATGGTGCTGCTGCTCCCCGGGCTGGCGGGATCCTCGATGCGGAGCTGAAGGTTGAAGGAGGGCTGGGGGTAGTTGAGGCTCCGCTCTGGGGATGCACCCTGCCCCAGCAAGAGTTTGAGCAGGGCGCCATTGATGTAGGCACGGTCGATGGTGCCGCTGATGTGAATGTTTCCAGGCCGGAGCTGGGTGGCTTCGCGGCGGCCCACCTCGTGATATTCCTGAAGCTCCGTCTGTACCTGCACCACCACGCCGGTGGCCCTGCCGATGGTGCTGAGACCGTAGAACTCGATCAGAGCGCTACCCTGCTGACCCTCGATCTCGTCGGGATTGATGGGGGCAAGGGTGAGGGTTGCATCCGAGCCTCGAAACACGTTGCTATTTGCCATGGTGCATGCCTCCGATCATTCCAGGTACATCACGACGCGGATGTAGTCGATGCTGAAGACAGGCCGCAGCACCAAGGTGATCTGGGCAATTCCCCGGATCTCCTGGTCTCGGCTTGCTGTCACATCCAGGTCATAGCTGATCAGCATCTCACGGTCCACCATGTCTGCGAAAAAGCTGTTGACACTGCCTTTCATGGCCTGGCGCACCCGCGCATTGTTGAGCTTGCCGATGAACGGATTGGCCGATGCACGCACCCCGAACCTGGCGTAGTCGACGATGCGGCGGGTAGTGATCTGAGACCATGCGGTATCGGTGGATGTGGTGATGCCCCGCACCACCCGCGTGGCACCATTGCGGCTTTCCAGGGCCAGCACACGCCCGAGCAGAAGCTGCTCCAACTCGGTGCCGTTGTAGTTGGTGCTCAGACCCATCACATTGATCGGCTTGTTGGTGAGGCTTTGTTGCGGATCGAGCGACGAGAGCCGGCCGGCAACCGCTGCCGCTGTGTACCTGGCGGGCAAGGACACAAGCTTCCCACTCGCGGTATCGATGGCTTTGATTCCAGGGGCGACGTAGAGCAGCCGCCCCTCCTCCTGAGCGGGAGCGGTAAGAGAAGACAGCTCGTCTGATGAACCCCCGATCACACCGATCCGCTCGCGTCGGATGATGTCAGTGGATGAGTTTTCCAGATGGTCCTTGAGGGTCTGCGTCATGTCCCGCTTTCCGTTCTCGACACCCTCACCAGCAATGACTATGATGTGGACATCCTGCTCTGCGAGGGCATCGAGTCCATCCTTGACATCAGAATCTTGCACGCAAGCGCCATTGGTGCCACGTGCGTCAGGTGAAACTTTGATATCTTCCTGATTTTCCGCAATTAACTTTGTCGAGATTCCGTCGATACTGTTTTCGCTCTTGACGCCAACCAAAGAAGATTCACCAGACGCGCTGGAATTCTTCTGATAATTATAGCTTGAGTGCTTTCCTGTGATCACCTTTGTAAAGCCAGCGACGTCCGCCGGTACGTCGCGCCATACCTCCGCAATTTCACCGGCTTTCAGTGTTACGGTTACCATGGAGATATTTTTTTGTTCTGGTATCTGATCTTTAGCGTATTGTCCGATTTTTATTTTTAAGTCATTGTAGCCAGACCCTGCTGCTTTTGCGCACAAAGTAAGTGCGTCATCGCTATTGTCAAGTGTTAGAGCCAACTCCGCGCTGCTCGCTGCAGAGCTGCTGCGGGGACTATCCTTTGAGGCATTGGCAACCCTGACCGCAAACACCCGCTGCGCACCGTTGGCATAGGCCAACTCAAGGGCTCTTACCAGGGTCAGCTCTCGTTTGCTCGTCGTGTCTTCTGGGTCGTCAAATGGGTCGTTAAACGGATCGGGATCGCCGAAGATATCTCTGGCTTCTCCGATGTTCGCTGGCATGTAGACCGTGTTGATCTCCCCGCGGCTGGCGGTGCCGACGATCCCAAGATTGCTGATCGATACAGGCCCTGGCCTGATCAATCCCTCAGCCCGCACCTCAATGTACGTGCCTGGCAGGATCATTTCCGGCATCATCCATCCTCCATGAACGAATGTGAAGCGCCTGAAGCGGCGAGATGAGGAGGCCAGGCCCTAGCTCAGCACGCTCAGATAGGCAAGGGCACCCGCAGGAAAAGGCTGGGCATTCTGATCGCCATGGCGGATCCGCAGGAATTGTTCCTTACCCCTCAACGTCAGTGGGAACGGGATCCCATCAAGGGCTTGATTCGCGGAGAGTTGAACCACCGTGAAGTCCTCGCCTGCAAGGCTCAACTTCAGGCTGTCCACGGGTGAGGCGAAGGCTCCACGAAATTCATCGAAATTCACATACTCCTTGCTATAGCTGGAAGCCGAGCCGCCTTCCCCCTGGAACCGGGCTTCAACCACGACGGGGCCAGAAGCGCTGCCATCAGGCCAGTGGTACACCAGAACCAGATCACGAAGGCAGCAAGGTTCTCCGCCACGAACCTCCAGGGGAGGAACCGAGTGTTCGCTCCAGAGAACCGTGCCGTGGCTGACAGCCATTGACTCCCGTACCGGCCCGATGATCTCCGTCTCGATCCTGGCGATGAGCCCGCCAGCCGCATCGGGATCCGGATAGAGAAACTCATACACCACTCCATAAGACGTGCTCTTGCACCAGGCGCCAACCTCCGGGATGTACCTGGCCACCGTTGTGTCGGCCACATCAAGCGAGAGGAACCCCAGGGCCCGCATGCATTCCTTCAGCACCAGCAGCACGCGATGCAGGTCATCGATGGCCAGATCCACATCCCGGTTCGTTGCCCCCCACACCTCGAAGCGAACAACGGCCTGCAGACGATCGCCCAGCATGGGAACCAGGGCTGTGGGCCCGCTGCCATGGCCGCCCACCTGATGACCCAGGCCCACCGGTTGCCGTTCCACACGAACGAGGGACAAGCCGGAGGACGGTTCCGGCAGCAGCTGGTAGGTGGGACTGGGGGAGAGTGGTTCCTGGGGCACGCCCAGGACTTTCCCGCTGAGCTCTTCCAGATCTCGGATCAGTTTTGCCAGAGGGCGGCTTTGGGGAACCAACAGGGTGAGAATTTCTCGCATCCGCAAGATCCCCTGATCCACACACGCCAACCGTTCCGCAGAGGCCATCGTTGCCGCGCTCAGGCATTCACGCCTCCACTTAACTTCCCAATGCGTTCAGCCACCTGCCCTTCCGCAATGCCTTAAGAAAAGCGTTGCGCATGGCTGAGCAACGCTTCCGATCGAGCGAGACGCCTTCTGCCACCAGCGCCGCTGAGGCTCAGCCCGCGCCGGTGAGGGGCCGGGCCGGATCGAGCCCCTCCACTTCCCCGTGGAACACCCGGCTGGCGGTGATGTCCTCGGCCTCGATCGTCATCAGGTCGGTCTTGGAGAGGGCCCGTCCCATGCCGCTGAACAGGCGGTTGGCCTGGCGCATCCGGGCCCGGTCGATGGCGTTGCGGATCGAGCGGGCATTGGCGAAGAAGGGCAGCTGCATGCGGCGCTGGATGTATTCGGCGAAGGCGGCGGCGGCCTCGGGGCTGAATCGGTAGTTCTCCGCCGCCAGGATCAGCTGGGCGATCGCCAGAAGTTCGCTGGCGGAGTAATCGGGGAAGTCGATGTGGTTGGCCACCCGCGAGGAGAGGCCCGGATTGCTCTGATAGAAGACGTCCATCCGCTCCTTGTAGCCGGCGAAGATCACCACCAGGTCGTTGCGGTTGTTCTCCATCACCTGCAGCAGGATCTCGATCGCTTCGGCGCCGTAGTCCCGCTCGTTCTCCGGCCGGTAGAGGTAGTAGGCCTCGTCGATGAACAGCACGCCGCCCATCGCCTTCTTGAGCATCTCCCGGGTCTTGGGGGCGGTGTGGCCGATGTACTGGCCCACCAGATCGTCCCGGGTGGCCGTCACCACATGGCCCTTGCGGACATAGCCGAGGCCGTGGAGGATCTTCGACATCCGCTCCGCCACGGTCGTCTTGCCGGTGCCGGGCCGGCCGGTGAACGACATGTGCAGGCTGGGGGGCGCCGTGTCGAGGCCCACCTGGGTGCGGGCCCGGTTGATCACCAGCAGGGCGGCGATCTCCCGGATCCTGGCCTTCACCGGCCGCAGACCGATCAGTTCCCGGTCGAGCTGGTCGAGCACCTCCTTGATACCGGCGGCGTCGTAAGCCGCCCGCAGATCCACCAGCCTCTTCTCCGGCGGCGGGGCCCCGTCCCCCTCGACGGAACCGGCGCCCTCAGAGGAGACCATCGATGGCCCGCGCGAAGGTTTCCTCCGGTTCGCCGATGGGGTCCTCGTCGGCCTCGGCGCGCACGGTGAGGTTCACGTAGGTGCGCCCGAAACTGATGTCGGGGAAGCGGCCCTCCTGCTCCGAGAGGCCGTTCAGGCGCTCGAGGAAGACGCGGGTGCTTTCGTAGTCGTCGAACTCGATGCGGCGCTCGAGCCGATCGGGTCGGGGCCGTCGGGTCCAGGGCTGATCCATGGGTCCGACCCTAGATCAGCCCGGATCGTCGAGGCAGTCGGTGCGGGCCACACAGAGGCGGGCGGCCCAGGCGGCGGCATGGGCCCGGTTGGCCGCCTGTTCCGCCGGCGCCTGGGTCGAGAGCGGGTGGGGGAAGGTGCCGGCGATGGCCGCGTTGGTGACGCAGAACATCGCCTTCTGGAAACTCATGCAGATCTTCACCCGCATGTCCCCGTCACCGCGGATGCCGGCCAGGTAGCGGTTGCGCAGCCGTTCGGGGAGGTGGCGGTACATGTCCTGCATCAGCAGGCTGGGCGGGATGCCCGATCCCATGGTGGGCAGCGGGTCGGCGTACAGGGCGCCGTACATGAACTGGGCCTGGTCGGGGGAGATCTGCTGGGCCTGGGCGTTGAAGGACACCGTGCCCAGGAACGGGGTGCCGCGCAGGAACACCGCCTCCACGTAGGGCACCGCCACATCCCCCAGGAAGGTCAGACCGGCCTCGGGGGGAAGCACCCAGAAGGAGCTGCCGCCGATCTCCACCGCGTAGGTGATCGGCGCCCCCGCCGCCGCCACCAGCCCCTCCTTGATGAACGTCACCACCGCGGCGATCGAATCGACGCGCCCGTCCCGCTCGGCCCGGGCCAGATCGAGGAACAGATCGCTCATCACCCGCCAGAACTGGCCGAGGGCATGGGTGGTGGCGGCCGAGCGGATCAGTTCGCACAGGAACTGCGGGAAGAGAGGGTTGAGCGCCGCCAGCAGGGGGTCGCGCCGGGTCTTGCGGGCGACGATGGCGGAGCAGCTGGCGGCGAACGCCTCGCTGTCGAGATAGGCATCGAGGCCGCCGGTGCCGTGCCAGAGCATTGCCTTCTGGCAGTACTCCGCGTACTCGAAGTTGATCCGGTCGTGCAGCAGGTGGCGCCAGATCTTCGCCGGGCTGAGGTCGCCGTCGAGGAAGCGGAACACCGGGAAGGGGTTCAGGAACTGCTTCTCGGCCTGGTAGACGAGATTGATGCTGTAGGCATCCAGCACCTCGCCGTAGCTCTCAAGCACATCCACCACCTGGGCCAGGTGATCGGGGGACTCGGCCAGCAGGGTGTGTCCGGCCAGCAGGGTCTCCACCAGATCGTTGCTGGTGGGGCGGCCCCCGGCGTAGGTGAGGGGCGGTTTGGGGGAGCGGGGGATCGGTCTCATGACACCAGCCCTCCGCCCTGGAGGGCCGCCACCATGGCCGGCAGCTGGGCCATGGCGGTGGTGGCCTGCTCGCTGAGCCGTCCCAGGCCGAAGGGCAGCACCCCCAGGGCCACGACGCCGCTGGCGAGGGCCAGGGCGGGCAGGGTTTCCCGCAGGGCCACCGCCGGCAGCCGCACCTCCAGGCGGGAGTCCGCCACCGGATCGCCGCTGGGCGGCGTCACCGCCAGGCGGCCGAAGAAGGCCCGGTTCACCAGTAGCAGGAAGTACACCGCCGTGAGACCGGAGCCCACCATGCAAAGGAGGGTGGCCACCGGGAAGGCGGCCAGGCTGCCGCGGAACACCAGGAATTCGGAGATGAAGCCCGCCATGCCGGGCATGCCCGCACTGGCCATCACCCCCAGGATCATCAGGGTTCCGGTGAAGGGCAGGCCCCGCTCGGGGTTGAGCAGGCCGCGCAGCACCTCCAGATCCCGGGTGCGGGTCTTGCGGTAGACCACGCCCACCAGCAGGAACAGCAGGGCGGAGATCAGCCCGTGGCTGACCATCTGGAAGACGGCCCCCAGCATGCTGACCGGGGTGGCGGCCGCCGCCGCCAGCAGGATGTAGCCCATGTGGCCCACCGAGCTGTAGGCCACCATCCGCTTCATGTCCCGCTGGGCGATGGCCGCCAGGGAGCCGTACAGCACCGACACCGCCGCCCAGCCCGCCAGCCAGGGCGCGAGCAGGGCCCAGGCCTCGGGGAACATGCCCAGGCAGAAGCGCAGCAGGCCGTAGGTGCCCAGTTTCAGCAGCACCCCCGCCAGCAGCACCGACACGGGCGTGGAGGCCTCGGTGTGGGCGTCGGGCAACCAGGTGTGGAACGGCACCAGAGGGATCTTGATGGCGAAGCCGATCAGCAGTGCCCCCAGCAGCGCCAGCTGGGTGCCCATGCCCAGCTGGGCGGTCGTGACGGGATTGATGCTGAAATCGGCCTGGCCGGTGAACAGGGAGAGGCCGAGGAAGGCGCCCAGGATCAGCACACCGGAGACGGCCGTGAAGATCAGGAACTTGGTGGCGGCGTAGCTGCGGTTGGTGCCGCCCCAGATGGAGATCAGCAGCCAGAGGGGAATCAGCTCCAGCTCATAGAAGAGGAAGAACAGCAGCAGGTTCTCGGACAGGAACGCCCCGTTCACGGCCCCGCTGATCACCAGCAGCAGGGCGAAGTAGAGGCGGGGGCGCTGGCTGAGGTCGCGGGTGCAGATCCCCGACACCAGGGTGAGGGCGGCGTTGACCAGCACCAGGGGCATGGCCAGGCCGTCGACGCCCAGGCGGTAGTCGAGGCCGATGCTGTCGACCCAGGCGAAGGACTCCTGCAGCTGCAGACCCGCCTGGCCGGGGTCGAAGGCCAGCAGCACCCGCAGGCTCCAGAGCAGCTGCAGGCCCAGCAGGGCCAGGGCGGCGCGGCGGATGCGCTCGGTGGCCAGTTCCCCCGGCCAGCAGAGCAGGCCGAGGGCGCCGAAGAAGGGAATCAGCAGCAGGGCGCTCAGCATAGTCCGATCAGCCCCCTAGCCAGGAGAGGCTGCCGACCAGCAGCACGATCGCGGCCACCACGGTGAAGACGTACGTCTGCAGTCGGCCGCTCACCCCCAGCTTGAGGCTCTCGGCCGAGCCCATCGAGACGGCGGCGATGCGGTTGACCATCCCGTTGACCACCAGCTGGTCGAAGCCGTTGGTGATCCGGGCCAGGCCGGCCACGAAGGCCACGATCGTGGCCCGGTAGATCCGGTCGGTGTAGAAGTCGAAGGCGAGCAGGTCCTGCAGGACCCGCAGGGGCCGCAGCACCGAGCGGGACCAGAAGGTGTCCAGGGGGAGCAGGCTGCCGACCAGAAGCCCGGCCAGGCCGCTGCCCACCAGGGCCAGGGCGGTACCGCTCGAGAAGGCGCCGATGCCGGGAACCCGGTCGATCCGGGCCATGACCAGGGGCGTGACCAGCACCAGCACCGCGACGGTGACCATGGGCAGGGCCATCAGCCAGTTGACCTCCGGCGTCCGCCGGGTCTTGGGGTGGGGGGCACCCACGAACACCTGGCGGTAGACCCGGGTGAGGTTGAGGGCCGTCAGGGCGTTGGTGAGCAGCACCACGGCGGCGAAGAACGGGGCCCTCGAGCCCAGACCCTCCACCATCAGGCCGAAGCTCCAGAAGCAGCCGAGGGGGAGCAGGCCGGTGAGGCCCGCGGCCCCTACGAGGAAGCCGGTGGTGGTGGCGGGCATGCGGGAGCCGAGGCCGCCCAGTTCGGTGAGGTCCTGGCAGTTGGTGGTGGCGATAACGCTGCCGACGCTCATGAACAGCACGGCCTTGGCCAGGGCGTGGGAGAAGAGCAGCAGCAGGGCGATGAAGGGCTGCTGCAGGGCGATGGCGATGAACACCAGGCCCAGATAGGAGGTGGTGGAGTAGGAGCAGGCCCGCTTGAGGTCGACCTGGGAGATGGCCACCAGGGCGCCGCCCAGGGCACTGATGGTGCCCACCACCAGCAGCACGTCGATGGCCACCGGCGAGATCAGCAGCAGCGGCATCACCTTGAGAAGCACCACGGCGCCGCAGGTGACCACCACCGAATTACGCAGGATCGAGGCCGGATTCGGACCCTCCATCGCCTCATCCAGCCAGAGGTGCATCGGGAACTGGGCGCACTTGCCCATCGGGCCGGCGATCAGGGCCAGGCCCAGCAGGGTGGCCCCCAGGGCCGGCAGGGTCTCGTTGGCCGACCAGGCGTAGAGGTCGTTGAACTCCAGGGATCCGGCCCAGGCCGACAGGGTCACCACCCCCATCAACAGCAGCACATCGCCCACCCGCTTGGTCAGGAAGGCATCGCGGGCGGCGGTCACCACCAGGGGCTGGGCGTACCAGAAGCCCACCAGCAGGTAGGTGGAGAGGGTGAGCATCTCCAGCAGGAAATAGCTCATGAACAGGTTGCTGCTCAGCACCACCCCGGCCATGGCCCCCTCGAAGAAGCCCACCAGTGCGTAGAAGCGGGCCAGGGACCACTCCTTGTCGAGGTAGCCGAGGGCGAACACCTGGCCCACCAGGCTCAGGCCGGTCACCAGCTCCAGGGCCGCCAGGTTGGTGAGGGACAGGTCGAAGCCGATGCGCAGATCCAGATCGGCGGCCGAGAACCAGGCGATGTCGAGGTGCTGGGGGCCGATGGCCAGCACGGCGCGCAGCACCAGGCTGCCGTGGAGCACCGCCAGCAGGGTGACCAGGAGATTCAGGTAGGCGGCCGGACGGGGGCCGTTCCGTCGGACCCAGCCCGCCGCCCAGGGCAGCGACAGCAGCATGCCGCTGAACCCGTAGAGGGGAATCAGCCAGCTGAGCTGGATCGACAGGGGAAGGGTGTCCGGCAAGGGGGGGGAGGGACCTCAGAAGGTGGCCCGTTGCAGGGCCCTGGACGGGACGGCGGCAAGGCTGCCGATCCAGGCCGCCAGATCCTCCCCATGCTGCTGTTCTTCGTCCCGCAGGGCACGGAAGAAGGACGCATTGTTGCCATCGCCGATCAGCAGGCAGAAGCGCATCGCTTCGCCGTAGTGCTGGATCAGGTCCTCCTCGAGCACCGCATTCAGCCGCAGCAGACCCTCCAGGTCGGCGGCGTGGGCGACCGGCCGAAGCTGGGAGGCGGCGGGGGCCACCCCCAGCTGCAGCATGCGCTGCACCAGCCGTTCGGCGTGCCGCATCTCCTCGACGGTCTCCTGGCGGAACCGTTCGGCGGCACTGGTCTCGCCCCAGAGCTCCACGAGGGAGGCCTGGGTCATGTACTGCTGCACGGCGGACAGCTCCAGACTCAACGCGCGGCCCAGGTAGCCGAGGACGCGCGGATGGGCGGCGTCCATGGGGATCAGCCCCTGCGGCCGACGCCGGAGGCTGCCAGGGCCGGCTCCACCTCGCTGTGGGGACGGGCGATGATGTGGGCCGCCACCAGGCCGTCCCCGACCCGCTCGCAGGCGTCGGCGCCGGCCCGCACGGCGGCGTTCACGGCGCCGGTCTCACCGCGCACCATCACGGTGACGTAGCCGCCGCCGACGAACTCCCGCGCGATCAGGGTGACTTCCGCCGCCTTGGTCATGGCGTCCGCCGCCTCGATCGCCGGCACCAGGCCCCGGGTTTCGATCAGTCCGAGGGCGATGCCGTGGATGGTGGGGGCCATGGAGGGGGTACGGGGAGTGGGGGTCTTGGGGGGGGTGCCGGCGCCGCCGCTCTCGCGGCGGCTGGGGCTGGAGGCGCTGGAGCGCTGGCTGGCCGGAGCGGCGGCCTTGGCGGTGGTCCGGCGCGGCTGCCGGGTCGCCGGGGTGGAGCGGGCCGCCCGTGGGGCCCGGGTGGCGGCCGCCGCCGGCTTGGGGTCCGCCGGCTTGGTCACCGCCGCCGGCGGCAGGGCCGGAGGGCTGCCGCCAGCGGCCGCCGCCCCGCCTGCCGCTGCTGGCGTGGCCGACGGTGCCGCCGGTGGGGGGGCCGGTGCCGGCGCGGGGGTGGCGTCGGGACCGGAGCGGGGGGTGCGGCTGGCCATGGGACGGGCGGGGCGAGGGGGAACGGTCGTGGAGGCGATGGGAGGGGCGCCTACCCGTCCGGCTCCCAGAAGTCGATGATGCCGCCGATGGTGAGATCGGTGTGCGTTTCGGGGTTGCCGCAGGCGAAGCGGGCAGCCGAACCGCTGGCGGTGAAGACCCAGTTGCCGGGAGAGGCCCCGACCGGATCGACGGCGACGCTGAGCTTGCCCTTGGGGTTGCGCAGCACCCGCAGGTTCCAGTGCTCGAGGCCTGGCACCCGTTGGGTGCAGACCAGGGAGCCGGTGACCTGCATGATCTCCATCAGGCTTGTCCTCCCTGGGGTGCCGGCCCGGCAGACGGGGGCGGTGTGGCCTTGCCGGCGTCGGGATCCCAGTGGTCGATGATCCCCACGATCGTGAGGTCGCTGGGATAGGACTTGCTGCCCGCCGCTTCCCGGGCGGCGGAGCTGCCCACGCAGATCACCCAGTCGCCAGGAATGCAGCCCACCGCGTCGACGGCCACCTTCTGGGTGCTGCCGTCCTGCACCACCTGCAGGTGCTTGTGCTCGAAATCGGGGATGCGGTTGGTCGAGACCAGGGGTTTGACCACCTTGCAGATCAACATGGTCAGTGCCCTCCTGCGGTGGTGAGGCTGATGGTGGAACCTACCGCTTCGGCGGGCGTGTGGCGCTCCTGATCGCGCACGGTGAGCAGGGCATGGAGCAGGCCCTGGGCGAAGAGGTCGGGATAACGGTTCTCGATCGCCTCCTGCACCCGCTGGGCATGGCGCACGGCCCGTTCGCGGGCGCCAGGCACCTTGCCGTTGTAGTCGAAGCGCACCACCACGGGCACCGGCAGGCCCCGGGAGACGTTGAGGCCCTTGAAGATCTTCACGCCCACGTCCATGTCGGGGGCGCCCTCCTCGACCGTGTCCATGTAGGCGAAGTAGGTGAGGTTGCGCAGGTGGATCTCCTTGAAGCCGATGCCCACGCCGATGAACCGCTCGGCATGGCCCGCATCGGCGTAGTGACCGTCGTGGTACTGGCGCACGTAGTCGATCTGGGAGATGTTGTGCTCCAGCAGCCGGGCGATCAGGCGCACCATGCCGGGATCGGGGGCGGAGGCCGCCGCGGCCTCGGCCAGTTCGGCGATCCGGCGACGGGCCTCCTCGGGATGCAGGTGGCGGGTGACCTCGTACACCGTGGCGGCATCGAGCCACTGATCCAGGCGGGTGCTGCCGTCCATGCCCGGCACGTGCACCCGGATCGCGTCGGTGTCGGTGTCGATGCCCAGAAGCAGCAGGTCGACGGAGGCGCCGCAGCAGAAGCTGTTCTCCACGGCCTGCTGGAAGTCCATCAGCCGCTGGCGGCCGCAGCTGGCCGCCAGGGCGTCGTCACTGCCGTGGGCGGCGCAGCCCTCGTGGCTCGGGTCGAGGGAGCTGAAGTGGTACAGCACCACTTTCAGGTAACGGGTGTCCTCGTGGGCGGGGTTGGGGACACCCTCCCGGTAGCGGCGGTGCTCGGTCTTGACCCAGCGGTTGACCGTGTTCTCCACATCGAACAGGGCCCCGGCGTGGGGACGGCGCCGCACCGAGCTGAAGGGCAGCCGCAGGGCGAAGGCGATGGCATGGGCCAGGCGACCATCGGCGCAGGGGGTCACATCCAGCAGGTGGAAGCCGCAGGAGAGCAGGAAGCCGTCGAAGTCCTCGGCGGCGGCGCTGCCGGGCTGGCCGTGCAGCGGATCGTCGCGGAAGAAGCCGTCGCTGGTCTGTTCGTAGGTCTCGAAGACGCACCAGGCGAACAGGCTGCGCATGTCGAGCTGGCTGACCCAGGCCTTCTCCAGGATCGGCAGGGGCAGGCTGAAACCCAGCTCCGCCTGGGCCAGGGCCTGGGCCCGCTCGACGAAGTCATCCTCGTGCTGCAGGGCGGAGAGCCGCTTGAGCACCGGCACGATCCGGTCGAAGGCGTCCTTGACGCCGCGGTCGTAGCTCTCGAGGGCGGCGTTGGCCGCGTGGTCGGTGAGCGGATGGGCGCTGCCTGTGGCCCCTTGGCCGAGCCGAACCGCCTCCAGGCGCCGGGAGAGATCGGCGCCGGAGGGGGCATCGGGACGGCGCCGGGGGGCTCTCGGAGCGAGGGGACGGATCGTGGGGGCCGGGCGGCGGGGCATCAGGGGTTCAGCCGCGGGCTCCGCCGGAGACCGTGATCAGGGAGCCGGCGCTGGTGCTGCCGCTGGATCCGGTGATCTTGTTGGTGGGCTCGGGCAGGGTCTCGTTGCGCTTGTTCTGGAAGCCGGGCATGGCCGACATCGGGCCGACGCGGCTGGGGTTGCGGCGGCGGGCCGAGGCCCCTTCCGTGCCGGTGACGTGCTTGCCCCGATCCCAGTCGTCGCCGGTGATGTTGAGGCCGGCGGAGATGCCCTCGCCGGTGACCCGGGAGGTGGGACGGGCATCCTCATCCACCGTCACCGGAGCTGCCGCCGCCGGCTGGCGCAGGCGCACCCGCTCCTGGCCGGGACGATCGAAGCGGAACTGCTCGGTGCCGGTCACCTTGTCGGCGGCCATGTCGAAGGGGCCGGTGATGCGGTTGCCCTGCTCGTAGCTGTTGCCGGTGACGCCACCGGGGCGCTGGCGGGCGCTCTGGGCGGCCCGGGCCGGGGACTGGACGCTGAACTGCTGCCAGGGCTGGGCGGTGAGGGGCTGGGGAAAATCGGCGTCCTGGCTGGTGGCGGCGCCGCAGGCCTCGTTCAGCTGGTCACCGCCGATGTAGGGGGTGCCGGTGATGTCCTCGCAGGCGCCGCGCTCGGCGCCGGTCATGACGCCGCCGATGCCGGGCTGAATCCCGGTCATCACGGTGCCCATGCGAACGGGGGTGCGCTGACGGATCTCGCTCAGGCGGTCGGAGGAGCACCAGGCGCCGGCCTGCTCCATGCCGGCGTAGGGGGTGCCGGTGACCGCCTTGCAGGTGCCGGGCTCATCGCCGGTGACCTTCTCGGAGCGGCCGGTGCGGGTGCCGCTCACCACCATCGCCTTGTTGGTGACGCTGAAGCCCACCTTGGCGGCTTCCGGAGCCGGTTTGGTGCCGCAGAACTGTTCGTACTGCTGGGTGCCGATGTATTCGTCGCCGGTGACCAGGCGGCAGGAGCCCGGTTCGTCGCCGGTGACGTGCTCGCTGCGGCCCACATGGGTGCCGGTGATGCCGGTGCCCCGCAGGGTGTGCAGGCTGCTGACCTTGGCCGGGGCGCGGCCGGGCACCTGGGACTGGTCGCCCACGTACTGGGTGCCGGTGAGCTGGCGATTGGCGCCGGGCTCGTTGCCGGTGACCCGCTCGGAGCGTTCCACGATCACGCCGGAGACCGGCCGGCCCGCGGCGGTGCGGGTCAGGCCCACCTTGCGGGGGGAGGGGGTGGCGATGCCGCACCAGGCGGCGCTCTGGTTGGCGGAGATGTACTCGGTGCCGGTGACGTTCTTGCAGGTGCCGGGTTCGTCGCCGGTGACCTTCTCGGAGCGGCCCACCTCATTGCCTGTCACCCGGTTGCCGTGGGTGGTGGCGCTGACCCGCACCTTGGCGGGCTGCAGGGGGGTGGGATCGCTCTGGCAGAAGGTGCGGAAGATCTCGGCACCCAGGTACTCGGTGCCGGTGACGGGCCGGCAGGTGCTGGCCTCGTTGCCGGTGGTCTTGAGGGAGCGGTTGGCCTGGGTGCCGGTGACCACCTGGCCCCGGACTGTCTCGCTCACCCCCACCTTCCAGTGGGCATCGGCGGCGGCATCGATCTTGGCCTGACCGCGGCGGGGGCCGGTGGGGCGGGAGCCGCCGCTGCGGGAGCTGCCGGCGGAGCCGACCTTGCACTTCAGCTCACGCACCTTCTGGGCCAGCTCGCGGCTGCTCATGTCGGGGTTGGCCTGGCGGGCCACCGAGGCGGCGACGGAGCTGGTGGGGGCGTTGGCGGACTTGCCCCGTTTGGAGAGGGCTTCGCGGCGGGCCATGACGATGGCCCGGCTGGGGTTGTGCTGCGCGGTGCGCTTGGCGCCGTTGCGGCGCTCTCCGTCACGGGCGCTGCGGTTGGCCAGGGACGCGCCCAGGCCGGAGGAAGCATTGGTGGTGGCGGCGGCCGGGCTGGCGGCCACGGCGGGGGTGGCGGGGGCGCTGGCCTTGGTAGCGCGCATCACCTCCTGGCGGGTGCGGTCGCTGGAGGTGTCGGCACGCTTGCCGCGGCGGGAGAGGGCCTCACGGCGCTCCAGCACCAGGTTCCGGCTGGGGTTCGCCAACGGCTTGGCGTTGCTGCGATGGCCGGAGACCGAGGCGGACGACAGTGAGGTCGAACCACCCCGGCGCGGGGTGACGCCGCCGCGGGAGGGGGCAGCGGTCGGGGCCGGGGCCGGGGCTGCCGGAGCGGCACTCACCGCTTCGGTGCGGCTGCGCTGGGCGTCAGCGGCCGTGCGCACCCTGCCCGGGGAGGACATGAACTGGGCGGAGGCTTTCTTGCCGCCGTTGGTGAGGGCCTTGCGGCGCTCCAGAGCTGCTTCCCGACTGGTGGTTCTGGCCATGTCCGCCCCGTGAATGGATGATCAAAAGTGATGGATCCCGACCGCCGGCCGGGATCCGCTGTGGTCGCTGGATCAGCGGCCTTCGAACACGACGAAGCAGGCGCCCTGGCTCTGGGTGTAGGCGTCGTAACCGACGAGGCGCACGTGATGGTCGGGGTAGGCCCGGTGGCAGGACTCCAGTTCGTTGACGATCACACCGAGATCCTTCTCACCGAAGAAGGGCAGCTTCCAGTACGACCAGTAGGTCGCCATGGAGCGGCTGGGGTGGACGTGCTCGACCAGGGGGCTCCAGCCCTGGGCAATGATGTAGGCGATCTGGTCGTAGATCTCGTCCTGGGTCATCGGCGGGAGGAAGCCGAAGGTCTCCAGGGTGGCGACTGTTTGATAGTCACCCACGGTGCTCTTGAAGGGCATGGGGATCCTTGTGGGAAATGGGTTGGGGAACCCGGCCCCGCCGACCTTGGGTGGGAGCACCTTCGGTCAGCGGTGGCAGGGAATGGGGCCGTTGTGTCGGATCAGCCGACGTCGAGCTTGTCGACGGTGTCGAACTCGAACTTGATTTCCTTCCAGGTCTCGAGGGCGATGGCCAGCTCGGGGCTGTGCTTGGCGGCTTCCGTGAGGATGTCGCGGCCTTCCTTCTCGATCTCGCGGCCGGCGTTGCGGGCCTTGACGCAGGCTTCGAGGGCCACCCGGTTGGCAGCGGCGCCGGCGGCCGAACCCCAGGGGTGACCGTGGGTGCCACCACCGAACTGGAGCACGGAGTCGTCACCGAAGATGGCGACCAGGGCGGGCATGTGCCACACGTGGATGCCGCCGGAGGCCACGGCGAAGACGCCGGGCATCGAACCCCAGTCCTGATCGAAGAAGTTGCCGCGGGTGCGGTCTTCGGGGATGAAGGATTCGCGCAGCTGGTCGATGAAGCCCAGGGTGGTCTGACGGTCACCCTCGAGCTTGCCCACCACGGTGCCGGTGTGCAGCTGGTCGCCACCGGAGAGGCGCAGGCACTTGGCCAGCACCCGGAAGTGGATGCCGTGCTTGGGATGGCGGTCGATCACCGCGTGCATGGCGCGGTGGATGTGGAGCAGCATGCCGTTCTTGCGGCACCACTTCGAGAGACCGGTGTTGGCGGTGAAGCCACCGGTGATGTAGTCGTGCATGATGATCGGCTGCCCGAGTTCCTTGGCGAACTCGGCCCGCTCATACATCTCCTCGGGAGTGGCGGCGGTGCAGTTGAGGTAGTGCCCCTTCTTCTCGCCGGTCTCTTCCTGGGCGAGCTGGACGGCTTCGGCCACGAACTCGAAACGGTTCTGCCAGCGCTGGAAGGGCTGGGAGTTGATGTTCTCGTCGTCCTTGGTGAAGTCGAGGCCACCGCGGAGGCATTCGTAGACCACCCGGCCGTAGTTCTTGCCGGAGAGGCCGAGCTTCGGCTTGATGGTGCAGCCCAGCAGGGGACGGCCGTACTTGTTCATCCGGTCGCGTTCGACGTGGATGCCGTTCGGCGGGCCGGGGCAGGTCTTGATGAAGGCCATCGGGAAGCGGATGTCTTCCAGGCGCAGGTGGCGCAGGGCCTTGAAGCCGAACACGTTGCCCACCAGGGAGGTGAGCACGTTGGTCACGGAGCCTTCCTCGAACAGGTCGAGGGGGTAGGCGATGAACGCGTAGAAGGACTCCTTGTCACCAGGGACGTCTTCGATGCGGTAGCAGCGGCCCTTGTAGAAGTCGAGATCGGTTAGGAGCTCGGACCACACGGTGGACCAGGTGCCGGTGGAGGACTCGGCGGCCACGGCGGCAGCCACCTCTTCCTTGGGCACACCTTCCTGGCCGGTGCACTTGAAGCAGGCCAGCAGGTCGGTGTCGAGGGGGACGTAATCGGGAGTCCAGTAAGTGTCGCGGTACTCCTTGACCCCGGCGTCGTACTTCTTGCTCATGGGATTGTTCGGATGGGTTCGGATGGAAAACTCAGAGGGTCAGTCGACCGCTCAGTCCTTCGATCCCAGGCCGAAGCTGCTGTTCAGCGCCGGCTCCACCTCACGGTGGGGACGGGCGATGATGTGGGCGGCCACCAGGCCGTCGCCCACCCGCTCGCAGGCATCGGCGCCGGCACGGACAGCGGCGTTCACGGCACCGGTTTCACCCCGCACCAGGACGGTCACGTAGCCGCCTCCGACGAATTCGCGACCGATGAGGCGCACCTCGGCGGCTTTGGTCATGGCGTCCGCCGCTTCGATGGCGGGCACCAGACCGCGTGTCTCGATCATGCCGAGGGCGATGCCCATGGTTTCGTTTGCCATTACCTGCTCCTGGAGGAGGGGGGTGGAATGTTCGTGTGCAACCTTGCTCCTCCGTCAAACCCTCCGTCAAGCGATTGGGAGCCGGGAGGCCATCAAGGTTTTCGGATCGGCTGATAAGGGCAGCTGATCAGTGCAACACAAAAAGCAAGCATCGCTTGATCGCTGTCCCGCCGCGCGCCGCCCCTGCGGGCCCCAGCCCGTCCCGGCGGCTCAGAGCGGCTCGGCGCTGGAGACGAACCCGACCCCGCCGTAGCGCTTCAGCAGGGGCCGCAGGGCGGTGCCCACGGCCCCGAGCAGCTCGTCCTCCACGAACACGATCACGTGGGCATTGGCCCCCAGGCCGCTGAAGTCCATCGCTTCGGAGATCTCACCCGAGGGGCCCATGCCCGTCACGTGCTTCATCACGGAATAGCCCTTCGCCCCGGCCGCGGTGATGGTGCGGCAGACACGGTTCAGTTCCCGTTCACTGAGAAAGAGATCGATGCGCTTCATGGGGATGGGGCGATGGGTCGGCAGGGGGCGACGGTTCGGAACGGGGCCGGCGTGGGCGGGCCGGGTTCAGCCGACAGGAATGAATTGGCGGGTCAGCGCCATGTACAGAGGAATCCCGATCACCACATTGAAGGGGAAGGTGAGTCCCAGGGCGGTGGAGATGTAGAGGCTGGGGTTCGCCTGCGGCACGGTCATGCGCATCGCCGCCGGCACGGCGATGTAGGAGGCGCTGGCGCAGAGCACCATGAACAGCAGGGTGTTGCCCTGCCCCAGCCCCAGCAGAACGCTCACCAGCAGCCCCAGCAGGGCGTGCAGGGGAGGGGCCAGCAAGGAGAAACCGATCAGGAAGGCCCCCGCCTGCTTCAGGTCCCGCAGCCGCTGGGCCGCCACGATGCCCATGTCGAGCAGGAAGAAACAGAGGGCTCCGTAGAAGAGTTTCTCGGTGAAGGGATCCATCTTCGCCAGACCCGCCGGACTGAAGGCCGCCACCACATAACCGATCACCAGGCTGCCGATCAGCAGGTACACCGAGCCGTTCAGAAAGGCCTCCTGGAGAATCTCCCGCCAGCGCAGACTGCCGCTGCCGTTCTGCTGCTCTCCGGCCATTTCCGCATCCTCGGCGGGGGCCGAGAGCCTGGCCAGGATCACCCCCACCACGATCGCCGGCGATTCCATCAGGGCCAGGGCCGCCACCATGAAGCCGTCGAAGTTGACCTCGACGACGTTGAGGAAGCTCTCGGCGGTGATGAAGGTGACGGCGCTGATCGAGCCGTAGGAGGCGGCGATGGCGGCGGCGTTGTAGCCGTCGAGGCGCAGCCGCAGGAACAGGAAGCTGGTCAGCGGCACCAGCAGCGACATCGCCACCGCCGCCCCGACCGTCAGCAGCACCTGGGGACCCAGACCGCTGTGGGCCAGCTCCATGCCCCCCTTGAAGCCGATCGCCAGCAGCAGATAGAGGGAAAAGAGCTTCGGCAGCGGCGAGGGGATCTCCAGGTCGGAGCCCACCAGCACCCCCAGGATTCCCAGAAAGAAGAAGAGAACCGGCGCGGAGAGAAGGTTTTGTAGGACCAGGCTCGACTGCATCGCCCTCCGGCGCCCAAAGGGTGGAGGCAACCTAAGGGCGAATCCGGCCGCCAACCGTCACCGGTCGCGCAATGTTGCTCCGCCCGTCCGTCCGATCGCGAGCGAATTCCCTATCGTCCGCCCGGGGCAGGAACCCTGGAGTTCTCCGGGGGTGGAATGTTCAACCCGTCCTGCCCCACCCCTTCCCCCACCCCTCTGCACCACAATGGGGCCCCCCGTGGGCCCGGCTTGTCCTTTCCCCCTTCTCCCCCGGTCCTGGTGATCGCCAGCGGCAACCCCCACAAGGTGGCCGAGATCACGGCCATGCTCGAGGGGGTAGGTCCCGAGGTGGGGCTGGAAGTTCGGCAGCAGCCCCGGGACCTTGAGATCGAGGAGACGGGGCTCACCTACGCGGAGAATGCGCGCCTGAAGGCCTCCACGGTGGCTTCGCTCACGGGCTGCTGGTCGCTGGCTGACGATTCCGGCCTGGAGGTGGATGCCCTCGATGGACGCCCCGGCCTGTTTTCGGCGCGCTACGCCCCCACGGATCACGAGAAGATCCACCGGCTGCTGCACGAACTGGGCGATTCCCTCTACCGGGGCGGCACCTTCGTCAGCGCCATGGCCCTGGCCGATCCCAGCGGTGCGGTGGTGCTGGAGTCGGAGGGGGTCTGCCGGGGCCTGATCCTGCGGGAGCCGTCCGGCCATGGCGGCGGCTACGACCCGATCTTCCATGTGCGGGAGGCGGGCTGCAGCTATGCCGCGATGGGCGAGCACCTCAAGAGCCGGCTCGGCAGCCGCGGCAAGGCGGCGAGGGCGATGGCCCCGGGACTCAAGCGGCTGCTGGGTCTGGCCTGAGCCGGCCGGGCGGCGGGCCGCTGACCCTCCTCAGCCGCGGGCGCCAGCGTTGATCTGGGCCACGGCACGCATGGCGGCGGCGGCGGCCTCCTCCACGTCGCCCTCCTTGCCCGCCAGGGTGAGGCGGCCGAAGGCACCCACCGCCTTGACGTCCACCACGGTGATGTTGGAGCTCTTCTCGGCTTCGTTGGCGGCGATCAGCACGTAGCCCGCCGGTTCGGTCTCGAGGATGAACATGCTCATCCCGGCCTGGATCATCGAGCCGCGGCGGTTCTGGCGGTTGATCAGCACGGCATGGTCGGGGGTGATCGCCCGGATGATCTCGGTCCAGGTGACCTCGCAGCGGCTGCGCAGCTCCACCCGGCTGCCGATGGCCTCCAGGACCACGTCGCCGGAGTGGAGCACATTGCTCTGGTCCCGGTGGTAGAGGGCCAGGGAGCCGAAGGCCCGCTCCACCACCATCTGGCCGAGCCGCACCGTGCTGGCCTTGAGGGCGATGTCGGTGACCCGGTGCACGGCCATCCCCGGGGAGACCTCCAGCCATAGGCAGGCATCGCCGGGGATCGGCAGGAAGCCATGGGACACCGTGCCCATGTACGACGCCAGCTGGGGCTGGAGGGAATCCAGGAAGACGTAGGTGCGCAGTTCGATCGACTGAACGTGGCTGGACTGGCGCGCCAGCCGCCGTCCTTCACTGTCGGTGGTGATCACGCAACTGGCCCCGGAGGCCTCGCCGCTCACATCGGTTCCCGTGATCCGCAGGCTCGCCGCCTTCCTGCGGGCGTCCGACCGGTCGTCGCGAAGGAAGGAACGGGCACTCTGCGAATCCATCACGGCGCGAGGCGCCAACCCCCGGAACAAACGGTCATTGCGATCCCCGGGGTGGTTGAAGCGCCGGGATCCCTGGCCGCCGCCAGGGGCAGTCCAGAAGGGGAGGGTACTCCCGGGCGGGGCGCTGGCGGCCGGCTCCGCGCTAGCGGCTGCTGAGGACGAGGCCGTCGGCGATCCAGACCCGATCGCGGCCGGCGGCCTTCGCGGCATAGAGCGCCCGGTCGGCCAGCTCCATCATCCGGGGGAAGTCGGCCGTCGGCTCGGCCGCCGTCGTGCTCACCCCCAGGCTGACCGTGAGGCGCCCGCCGGGGGCCTCCCCCTGCAGATCGAGCTGGTGCATCGAGATCCGGATCCTCTCGGCCACCCGCAGGGCCGTGGCCCGGTCGGCCTCCGGCAGCAGCACCGGAAACTCCTCGCCGCCGAGGCGGAAGGTCTGGTCCTGCTCCCGCACCGACTCCCTCAGGACCCGCGCCACCTGCCGCAGCACCCGGTCGCCGGCGTCGTGGCCGAAGCCGTCGTTGACCTGCTTGAAATGGTCCAGATCCAGCTCGATCAGGGCGTAGCTGGCGGGCAGCGGCGCCGCGACTGCGGATGGCCAGCACCATGGCGAGCTCGCCGATCAGGCAGATGTGGTGCCAGCCGGGGGTCGGCTCCCGCCGTTCGGGGTGGTCCGCCTCGGTGGACCAGGTGGTCCAGCCGTCGCAGGGGATCAGCACGGCCAGTTCGCAGCTGCTGGCCTGGCCGGTGGTGTCGAGGATGTGGCCGATGGCGCGGACCATCCCCAGGGGCGTGCCCTGGTGGATCAGGGCCTCCTGGAGACGCCGCCGGGTCTCGGCGATGCGCAGCAGGCGCTTGAGGTCGAGGTCGGCGTCGGCGAGGCAGTCGACGCCGCACTCCATCGCCCCCAGCGCTCTGAACACCTGATCGACGATGGCGGCGGGGACGATGTGGCCGTGCTGGGGGGCGATCCGCTCGATGCGGCTCCAGCGGGAGCGGATGCGGGCCAGGCCGGCACTGAGCAGCTCACGGCTGGGCAAGTCGTGCTGGTGGAAGGGCCGGGCGTTCTCGATGATGTAGGCGGCATCGTCCGACTCGAGCCCGCTGCTGTCGGGGGACGAAGCCCCCGAAGAGATCGGAGGAGAACAGGGTGCCGGTGGCGCTGTCATGGGACACCATCGCCCCCGGGAAGTGGAGGTAGGGCGTCAGCTGGAATTCCAGCCGCCGATCCCCCGCCAGGGGCAGGCACCAGCCTTGCTGCTCCACCAGATAGGTGGAGAACCCGTGGCCGAAGTGGCGGATCAGGGCGTTGGCGCGCCACTCGGTGACCACCTGCACGTCAGGCCGCGTCAGCACTTCCCCGAGCCGGGGCAGGGCGGCGCGGATGTCGGGGTCGGAATGGTGACAGACGAGCCAGCGGATCGCGTCGAGATCGGTGATGGCGCGCAGCTTGGCCAGGGTTCCCTCGATGGTGAGCGGTGAACCCGGATCGATCAGAACCCCTTCCGAACCGTTGGCAATCAAATTGGTGTGGTCCTGGAAATGGTCGTGGGCCGGCCGCACCCCCAGCCACCACACACCTGGGGCGATCTCGAGGGGATCCTCCCGGGGGGCCGCCGTGTCGACCGAGTGGGTGGAGGCCTGGTCGCAGGGCCGATGAACGGTCCATGGGGACGGAAAGGAAGCGCCGCGCCGCGCACGGATGGAGACACGAATGGATGCCTTCTTTCCATCGTGATTCAGTACGTCCGAACCCTTGCGACTCCGAAGCCAACCGATACCTTCGAGTTCAACCTTTCCAGGCGCGACCATGGCCACCCGGCGCACCGCCACCACCACGCCTCCCGCCCCCGGCGCCTCCTCGGATTCAGGGGTGGCCAGTGAGACCCAGCCCCTGCGCCATACCCTCGACCAGGACACGGTGTCCGAATGGATCACCCGGGCGCTCGATGAGGGGGTGCGGCCGGAGCAGGCCCTCGCCTTCATCGGCCTCGGCCTGATGCGGCGCATGGGCGGCGGCATCGGGGATGGTTTCGCCGACTGGAAGGATGCCGCCGAGGCGGATCACCCGGTCGACCTGGCGGCCCTGCGCCAGCGGCTCGAGATCACCGAGCTGGCCATCCGCACCGGCGCTCCCCTGAGCACCGCCGAGGTCACCCAGCTGATGGGGGCCCGGCCAGGGGCCCCGCTGGTGGAGCGGGGGGGACTCACGGCCCGCCGCCTGGGGCGCAACGTGTGGAAGCTGAGCCGCAGCGCCGATGGCGAGCGGGAGGAGCGCAGCATCGGCTTCAGCGAGGGATTCCGGCGCCGCCTGTGAGCGCGGGAATCCGCACACGATCCCGAAAAGATGTAACGCAGTCGGGCGCGGACCCCACCGTCCCCGCTAACCCATGGAGGCTCCATACCTGGCGATCCCCTCCATGGGTGTATCCGCTCCACCGGTTCAGCCTCCCACCGGCGACATCCCCGGGACCACCCCCAGCGACAACCTCAGCGACATCCTCAAGGAGAGCGGCCAACGGGAAGTGTTCTGCGGCCTCACCTCCATCGTCTGGCTGCACCGCCGCATGCCCGACGCCTTCTTCCTGGTGGTGGGCTCCCGCACCTGCGCCCACCTGATCCAGTCGGCGGCCGGCGTGATGATCTTCGCCGAACCCCGCTTCGGCACGGCGATTCTGGGCGAACGGGACCTGGCGGGTCTGGCGGATGCCAACGAGGAACTCGACCGTCTGGTGAAGGATCTGCTCGAGCGCCGGCCCGAGATCCGCACCCTCTTCCTGGTGGGCTCCTGCCCCAGCGAGGTGATCAAGCTCGACCTGGCCAAGGCGGCCGAACGCCTCAACACCCAGCTCCTCGGACGGGTGCGGGTCCTGAACTACTCCGGCAGCGGCATCGAGACCACCTTCACCCAGGGCGAGGACAACGCCCTGCTGGCCATGCTCCCCCTGCTGCCCTCCTCCGATGAGGAGCAGCTGCTGATCGTGGGCACCCTGGCCGATGCGGTGGAGGATCGCTTCCGGCTGATCTTCGAGCGGCTGGGCATCACCACGGTCCGCAGCCTGCCGCCGCGGCGCTCCACCGATCTGCCCCCCGTCGGCAAGGGAACGCGGGTGCTGCTCGCCCAGCCCTTCCTGAGTGCCACCGCGCGGGCGCTGCAGCACCGGGGGGCCACCCTGCTCAGCGCCCCCTATCCCTTCGGCGTGGAGGGCAGCCGCGACTGGATGGCCGCCGCCGCCAACGCCTTCGGCGTGCCCGCCGACCGCTTCAACGCGGTGCTCGACCCCCTGGTGGAGCGGGGGCGCCGCGCCCTGGAGCCCCACCGGGAGGTGCTCTCCGGCAAGCGGCTGTTCCTGCTGCCGGACTCCCAGATGGAGATCCCCCTGGCCCGCTTTCTCTCCCGCGAATGCGGCATGGAGCTGGTGGAGGTGGGCACCCCCTACCTCGATCGCCAGCTGATGGCGGCCGACCTGGCCCTGCTGCCCCCCGCCACCCAGCTCAGCGAGGGCCAGGACGTGGACCTGCAGCTGGAGCGGGTGCGGGCCGCCCGCCCCGACCTGGTGCTCTGCGGCCTGGGGCTGGCCAATCCGCTCGAGGCCGAGGGCATCGCCACCAAGTGGTCGATCGAGCTGGTGTTCAGCCCGATCCACGGCTGCGACCAGGCCGGTGAACTGGCCGAACTCTTCGCCCGCCCCCTGCGGCGCCGGGCCCTGCTGCAGCTCTCCTGAGACCCCCATGGAACTGACCCTCTGGACCTACGAAGGCCCCCCCCACGTCGGGGCCATGCGCATCGCCACCTCCATGGAGGGGGTGCACTACGTGCTCCATGCCCCCCAGGGCGACACCTACGCCGACCTGCTGTTCACGATGATCGAGCGGCGGGGGCTGCGGCCCCCCGTCACCTACACCACCTTCCAGGCCAGGGATCTGGGCGGTGACACCGCCGAGCTGGTGCAGCGCTCGATCCGCCAGGCCGTCGAGCGCTTCCAGCCCGAAGCGCTGCTGGTGGGAGAAAGCTGCACCGCCGAGCTCATCCAGGACCAGCCCGGCGCCCTGGCCGCCGGCATGAACCTGGGGGTGCCGCTGGTGAACCTGGAGCTGCCCGCCTACTCCAAGAAGGAGAACTGGGGCGCGGCCGAAACCTTCTACCAGCTGGTGCGCACCCTGCTCAAGCCCCAGCTGCCGGCGCCGGGCACCCCCAAGCCCTCTCCGTCCCGCTGGCGCGATCAGGGCCGCCGGCCCCGGGTCAACCTGCTGGGCCCCAGCCTGCTGGGTTTCCGCTGCCGGGACGACGTGCTGGAGATCACCCGGCTGCTGGCGGAGCACGGCATCGATGTTTCGGTGGTGGCGCCCCTGGGGGCCCGGCCCGCCGATCTGCTGCGCATCCCCAGGGCCGACGCCAACGTCTGCCTCTACCCGGAGGTGGCGGGCCCGGTGTGCAGCTGGCTGGAGCGCAGCTTCGGGCAACCGGTGGTGCGCACGGTACCGATCGGCATCGGCGCCACCGCCGCCTTCCTGCGGGAGCTGCACGGCGTGCTCGAGCTGGCCCTCCCGGCCGAGCTGCAGGAGGTGGAGGGTCAGCCGAGCGAGGCCGAGCGCCGCTCCCGGCTGCCCTGGTACTCCAAGTCGGTGGACTCCACCTACCTCACCGGCAAGCGGGTGTTCATCTTCGCCGACGCC
Source organism: Synechococcus sp. UW140 (assembly GCA_943369315.1). GTDB lineage: Bacteria > Cyanobacteriota > Cyanobacteriia > PCC-6307 > Cyanobiaceae > Cyanobium. The sequence goes on along the minus strand of CALRMW020000002.1, from coordinate 173,402 downwards.
ACCCACGCCATCGCCGCCGCCCGGATCGCCTCCAGGGAGCTGGGCTTCCAGGTGGTGGGTCTGGGCAGCTACAGCCGTGAGCAGGCCCGGGAGGTGCGGGCCGCCGCCGCCGAGCTGGGCCTGGAGGCCCTGATCACCGACGACTACCTGGTGGTGGAGAAGGCCATGGCCGAGGCGGCGGCCGAGCTGGTGCTCGGCACCCAGATGGAGCGCCACAGCGCCAAGCGGCTGGGGCTGCCCTGTGCCGTGATCAGCGCCCCTCTGCATGTCCAGGACGTGCCGGCCCGCTACTCCCCCCAGATGGGCTGGGAGGGGGCCAATGTGATCTTCGACTCCTGGGTGCACCCGCTGATGATGGGCCTGGAGGAGCACCTGATCGGGATGTTCCGCCACGACTTCGAGTTTGTCGACGGCCACCGCAGCCACCTGGGCGACGGCGCCCCGGCGGCGGCCTCGGGCGCCGACCACGAGGGCCCCACGGCAGCGGCAACGGTCCAGACGCCAGCCCCGGCCGCCACCCCGGCTTCCGTCGGCGCCACCGCCGCCACCGGGCCGGCACCTGGCACCACCACCGCCGGCGCGGCGGTCCGGGAGGCCCTCGAAAGCCTCTGGACCGCCGATGGTGAGGCCGAGCTCGCCAAGATTCCCTTCTTCGTGCGGGGCAAGGTGCGCAAGAACACCGAAGCCTTCGCCCGCGAACGGGGCCTGGAGAGGATCGATGCCGAGGCCCTCTACGACGCCAAGGCCCACTTCAGCCGGTGAGGTCTCTCTGGTGATGTTTCGGTTTGCGTGATCCCCTGACAGCCGGGATCCGATCTGAGCAGGCTGTTTCTGACGCGTGATCCGCCGGTTCTCCGGCTTCCCCTTGTTTTTCCTATGACCACCACACTCACGTCTCCCCCGAGCACCAACCCCCGCGAAGATGGCGAGGGCAGCCTGCAGGTGCATCAGGACGCGTCGATGAACATCGAGGAGGGGGCCCTGGTGATCGCCGTCTACGGCAAGGGCGGCATCGGCAAATCCACCACCTCGTCCAATCTCTCGGCCGCCTTCTCCAAGCTGGGCAAGCGGGTGCTGCAGATCGGTTGTGATCCGAAGCACGACTCCACCTTCACCCTCACCAAGAAGATGGTGCCGACGGTGATCGACATCCTCGAGACCGTCGATTTCCACACCGAGGAGCTGCGACCCGAGGACTTCGTCTTCGAGGGCTACAACGGCGTGATGTGCGTCGAATCCGGTGGCCCCCCGGCCGGCACCGGCTGCGGCGGCTATGTGACCGGACAGACGGTCAAGCTGCTCAAGGAGCACCACCTGCTCGAGGACACCGACGTGGTGATCTTCGATGTGCTCGGTGACGTGGTCTGTGGCGGCTTCGCGGCCCCCCTCCAGCACGCCCACTACTGCCTGATCGTCACCGCCAACGATTTCGATTCGATCTTCGCCATGAATCGGATCATGCAGGCGATCAATGCCAAGGCCAAGAACTACAAGGTGCGCCTCGGCGGGGTGATCGCCAACCGCTCCGAGCAGACCGACGAGATCGACAAGTTCAACGAGCGCACCGGCCTGCGCACCATGGCCCACTTCCGCACCGTTGACGCCATCCGCAAGTCACGGCTCAAGAAGTGCACCATCTTCGAGATGGAAAGCACTCCTGAAGTGGAGGCCGTTCAGGAGGAGTACCTGAGCCTGGCCCGCAAGATGCTCACCGACGTGGAACCCCTGGAGGCCGAATCGCTCAAGGATCGGGAGATCTTCGACCTGCTCGGCTTTGACTGAGGTCGACGCTTCGCTGCCTCGGGCCCCTTTCGGCTTGGGGCCTGGGGTCAGGGCCGACGGGCCAGCGGCATGATCCTGGAGCTGCTGCTGTTCACGGCGGTGCTGAGTGTGGACTCCTTCTCGGCGGCGATTGCCCTGGGGTTTCGCCATTTCTCCTGGCGAAGGGCCCTGTTCTTCGCCCTCAGCTCGGGCCTCTCGGAAGGCCTGGCCACGGCCATCGGCTTTCTGCTGGGCCGCATCGCCCGCAAGCTGATCATGGACTATGACCACTGGGTGGCCTTCGCGCTGCTGGTGGCGGTGGGCGGCCACATGTGCTGGTCGGCCTACCTGGAGCACCGTGATGGCAAGGGGCCGGAGGAGGAGCTGAGGGTGCATGGACCCCTGCGCATCCTGTTCGTTTCCGCCATCACCAGCATCGATTCTCTGGGGGTCGGCGTCTCCCTCGGCCTTCTGAACAAGCCGATCGGGCTCTACTCCACCGCCATCGGTGTGGGGGCCTTCATTTCCACCTACCTCGGCCTGTTCCTGGCCCGCAGGCTCTCCGGGGCCCTGGGCAGCAAGGTGGAGATGCTCGCCGGAGCTGTGCTGATCGCGCTGGGGATCAAGATGCTGTCGATCTGACAGATCTCAGAACAGACATCGCGCTTTTTCTGCTCTCACGAAAGCACAGAAGATCACCCTGGCGAGTCATTGTCGCCGAGCACCGCCAGTCAGCCGGCCTGGACTTGGTGCGCCGTAGGGCCCAGGGCCGCTGCCCGTGGGTGGGAGAAAGTAGGGCATTTGTGTTGTATCGACAGCGACATGCTAAATTGTTAATTTCTCCGTGGGGCTCGTTGAGCTGAGATAGCGTTTCAGGAACATCCAGCTGTATTCATGTCAACATCTAATGTTGGATTCTGTCCACAACGTGCGGCGGTTATCGCGGTTGGTGGGCTTTGTGCTGCCGCCTCGGTACTGATCCCGGCTCCCGTTTCCGCTCTTGACTTTGATTTCCTGATCAGGGATCTTGGTGTATCCGGGTACATTCAGGGTCTCTCTGAGTCCTCTGGCCTGGCATACTCTCAGCCCACTAGGGTTGTGCTCCAAAGCGCTGGCAGTACTCAAGCTCCGCTGGGAGAGTATGGCCGAGAAAACTTGGACTCCTGCTTCAATGTGACGAATTGCCTCATCGCCTCCAATGCTTTCATCGTTTCCAGCGGTGCTGTTGTTGCGTATAACTGGAGAGGACTCAGCGCGGACAATACTTTTGTTCTTGACTTTTTCTTCTTGGGTGCTGCTTTGTATCAGCCTGATGATGATCCTACCCTGCGTGATTATCGCCATGTTGAATTCTCGCTTCGCTCCCCGTCGGTTCCCGGCCCCCTGCCCCTTCTAGGTGTTGGTGCCGCCTTCGGATTCAGCCGGAAACTCAGGAAGCGCCTGAGCATCCGCAAGCTGCCCGGTGCAAGCTCGATTCACTGAGCACCACTAGCTCAACGTCATGACGCACTGTCGTTGATGGGGTATTGATTTTCAGCAAGCTGCAAGGCGCCACCTGCTGGGCAAAGAGTGCCTGACTCCTTGCCCGGGAACAGGCGGACCCGACATTCGGCAACCTTTGTCCCTGGCAGCCCCTCAGATCTCCGCGGCCGCCCGCTCCACCAGCCGGCGTGCTACCGCCTGCACGCCCGTGTGCTGGTAGGTGTCGGTGAAGACGTCGAGGAAGGTGGCCATCTGCTTGAAGCTCCCCTGCCAGGGGCCCAGGGTTCCCTCCAAGGCCTGAACCGCCTTCTGGCCGGTGAGACCCAGCTGGCTGCTGAAGCCGCCGGCCCAGCCCAGCCACGGTTCGACGCTCCGGCGCAGGAAGGTCAGATGGGCCCCATCCCCACGACCCGGCAGCAGTCGGGCCATGCCGGCGTAGGCGGGCAGCTGGTGCAGGTCCCGCTTGTCGAGACTCCCCAGCAGGCCATCCAGCCGCTGCAGGGCCTGGTCGCCCAGGGGCAGCAGGGCATCGAAGCAGATCAGGGCCGCCATCCGCACCCGGGCCTCGCCGGCGTAGTCGCCCAGGGCGGCGGCGAAGTCGCCGAAGCTGTCACCGGGCAGGCCGTTCACCTGGGTGAAGGCCAGCATCTCAGCGGCCACCTTCAGACTCAGATCCGCCGCCTGCAGGGTGTCGCTCGTGGGGGTGAGATCGGCGACCCGCTTCACCAGCGGCAGGGCGCCGCCGATGTTGGCCAGCAGCCGCAGGCCACCGGCGGCCTTCTGGGAGCGGTTGACGGCGTCGTACAGGCTCAGGGCACGGCCATAGCCCTCGTGGCGCGCCCGGCTCAGCAGGTCGGCCCGGGCCCGCACCTGGCGGATCAGCTCCGGATCGGTGCTGCCCAGCACGTCGGCGATCAGCGCGTCGGCCCGGGTGATGTTGTGCCAGCCGCCGGGCACCAGGGTGCTGAGGCCCTTGATGGCCAGCACCGTCAGGTTGCGGCGGGGCAGACGCTCGAGGCGCTCGAGAACGGAGCTCATGCCGCCCCCTGCAGAGCCGCCAGGCCCCTGAGGTTGAAGCGCCCGAGCAGGTCCTGACGCTGCTCAGGATCCAGCCCCTCACCCTGGCCGATCACCTTGACCTGGAAGCGGTCGGCCACCAGCAGGGCGGTGGCCTGCGGCCCCTGCTCCACCAGCGGCCAGCCCTGCAGGCGGCTCTGGCTGGCTGCGAACTTGCTGCGGGCCTCCGGAGCGGTGGTGACATCGGAGATGGCCAGCAGGGCCTTCACCTGGCCGCCATGCTTGAGCCGGGCCTCGCTGAAGCCCCGCTTCTCCTGGGTGAACACCAGCTGGTCCCCGCCGTCCGGCTCGGGAAACAGTCGGTTGAAGGCGGCACCATTCACCACCTGGCTCAGTGGCACATCGGCCACCGTCCCGCCCGGCAGCCAGGAGCGGAAGGGCAGGAACAGGAAGGCACCGATGGACAGGCTGACGACCAGCAGCAGTCCCACTCCCCAGCGCAGCGTGCGGGCCATCGACTCCAGAGGGTGGTACTGGATGACTCTTAGCGGCTTCTTCCGGCCTTGCGCCTGAATCGGCAGATTCCGACGCAATGGCCGGCCCGGCGATCGCCTCAGGCCAGCCCCACCAGCTGCATGGACAGGTCCCACATCCGCTGGGCCGTCACCGGGTTGCTGGCCTTCTCCGAGAGCTCCTGGCTGAACTGCTTGCCCCCCTTGGTCTGGCGGTTCCCCCAGCTCCAGTGCACGCCGGAGACGGCGAACTCCGGATCGGCCACCACCTGGGCCACCCGCTCGCCCGCCAGGGCCTGGCTCACGTAGCCGCCGGTGATGTTCTTCTGGAACCAGGGGAAGATCGTCTGGAAGGCCCGCGGGGTGTGGCGGAACAGGGGGGTGTCGGCCACGCAGCCCGGATAGAGGGAGGTGAACACGATGCCGGTGCTGCCGTGCAGCCGGCGGTGCAGCTCCTGGGTGGTGATCATGTTGCAGAGCTTGCTGTCCTTGTAGGCCTTGCCCGGCTTGAAGCTCTTGCCGCTGGCCATGGCGATCGGGGCCTTGAAGCCGGCGGCGAAGCCCGAGAGGTCGCCGAGATCGGCGGGCGCGGGGATGGGGATCTTGCCCCCCAGCTCCTTGGAGTTGGCGGTGACGGTGCCCAGGATCACCAGGCGCCGCGACGGGTGGGAGGAACGCTTGAGGTCCTCCATCAGCAGGTGGATCAGCAGGAAATGGCCGAAGTGGTTGGTGGCCATCGAGATCTCGTAGCCCTGGGGAGAGCGCTCCGGATGCTTCAGCCGCGGCAGGTAGACCGCCGCATTGCAGACCAGGGCATCAAGGGAGCGGCCGGTGGCATGGAAGGCGTCGACCAGGGCGCGCACGCTGTCGAGATCCGCCAGGTCCACCTTCAGGTGGGTCACGGCGGCATCGGCGATGCCCAGGGCCGCCTGGGCCCGCCTGGCCTTGTCGGTGTCCCTGCAGGCCATCACCACATGCCAGCCCCGATCCACCAGGGCCTTGGCGGCGAACAGGCCGACACCGGAGGAGGCGCCGGTGATCAGGGCCGTTCCGGGAACGCCGCTGCGGGCGGGGGTGAGGGCGGTGTCACCGGAGGAGGTCACCATGGCGGGGATGGTCCGGGGGCGTAGGGGGCCCCAACCTACGGACGGGGGCCCTGGTTTCCGGATCCGGACGCGGCGGATTCAACAGTTGGAAACGGACGGTTCGACTGCCAGATCACCCGCAGGCGATTCGGGGCGATCCACTGGCTCTGCTCCCGGATCAGGCGCTGCTCCCCCTCCACCATGAACAGGGCGTCGAAGCGTTCCCGGGCCTTGACCAGCTTGGCGTTCTCCAGCTCCAGCACGGCGGCGATCTCGCCCTGGCTCTCCATGCGCTGCTGGTAGGCACCGGCGAGGCGGAACAGGCTGACGCCGGTGAGGGCGACCAGCCCCAGCTTGACGGCCAGGCCGATCAGGCTGCAGACCAGCTCCTGCCGCTCGGCGGACAGGGAGAGCAGCTGGCTTTCACGGCTGTATCCGCCGGCTTCGCCGCCGGCACGGACCGGCTCGATGTCGGAGGCGGCCGCCGCCGACTGGCCCTGGAGGCTGGGAATCGGGTGCAGCGAAAACGGGCCGACCGCGCCATCCCCGGCCACCTGCAGGGACCGGGAACGCCGTGGACGGCCCGTGGAGCTTCGTGCAGCGGGGGGCTGACGCCGGGAAGGCTGGGGCTGGGTCTGGCGCACCTGAGGGAAGGCTGCGAGCCCTCCGCTTGTAGCAGCCTGCCCGGGCCTTGCCAAGGGAGCGGCGCTGCAGCTTCAGGCTTTGTAGAGGCTGAAGCAGAGACGGACGGCCAGCACCCCGGCATGGGCCGCCACGATGAGGGCGATCAGCACTTCGGCCTGGTTGATCGGAGTGACCATATCCTTGACGGTGAATGGAGTTTGACCGACCCATTCTTCGGCCATCGCGAGCTACGGTCCAGCCTCCGGCCCTGCCCTGTCACAGCTCTTGATGGCGCCCCAACCCTGCCCCGAGCCCCTGAAGGTGTCCGCCGCCCAGGTGCGAGGGCTCGATCTCTCCCCCCTGGCGGGCCTGGCGTCGCTGGCGCCGGCCGCGCTGCTGACCGCTGCCAGCGGTCTGGCCCTTGATTTCGACTGGCCCCGGGAAGCGGAGGATCCGCGTGAACTGTCGGAGATCCCGGAACTGCGGCTCTGGAGCCTGAGGGCCGATGCGCTCCATCCCTGGCTGCCCCTGGTGCTGGAGCGCAGCGGCGGCCAGCTCACCCGCCACGTGGCCATGCTGCTTCCCCATGGCTTCAGCCCCACCGAGGGGATCCGTTTCGCGCCCGAGAGCCTGGAGCTCTGGATCACCCAGCGCCTTTTCCTGCTCGACCACTGGGCTGCGTCGGGGGGGATCGAGTGCCGCGCCAACCTGGGCCAGATGGCCGCCGTGCTCGGCTACGAGCTCGATCCCGGCTTCTGGATCGTGATCCCCTGAGTCTTGAATCAGAGACCCCGGGCGCGGCGGCCGCTGTACGCCGCCAGCACCACGGTGAAGGCGCGAAGCACCCCCACCATCACCAGCCCACCGCCGATGCCCGGCCGTCCGGAGGGCAGGCCGGCCACCAGTCCCAGGGGCAGCAGACTCCAGATCGGGGTCGGGGCCTGCGGCTGCGCGGGAATTCAGCATGACAGCGCCGCCTGCCCCATCCATGCCGCTGGAGCCGCCGATGCGCTGGATCGGATCCACGTGCCTGGGCGGGGACTGGCAGATGGCCATCGACGCCTGGCTGCTGGACGGCCCTGCGCCGGCCTTCCGTCTCTACCGCTGGTCGCGGCCCACCCTTTCGCTGGGCTGGCACCAGCGGCGGCTGGAGCCCCACTGGTGGGACCTGTGGCGCCAGGGGCGCATCGATCTGGTGCGCCGCCCCAGCGGTGGCCGGGCCGTTCTCCATGGCGCCGACCTCACCTACGCCCTGGTGTGGCCCCGGCCCCAGGGAACCCGATCCGAGGCCTATGGCCGGGCCCTCACCTGGCTGGTGGAGGCCTTCGCCGCCATGGACCTGCCTCTGCAGTGCGGCCGTCAGGCGGCCAGCCTGCAGCGCAGCAGCTGCTTCGCCACCAGCACCGTCGCCGACCTGGTCCATGCCAACGGTGCCAAGCGGGTGGGCAGCGCCCAGCTCTGGCGGGGCGGCCATCTGCTGCAGCACGGTTCGATCCAGCTGGACCCCTGCCCTGTCCTCTGGCGGGAGGTCTTCGGCGGCGCTCCCCCCGACCTCGATCCCCTGCCACTGGCCGGGATCGAGCTGGAGGAGCACCTGCTCCGTTCGGCGGCGCGCTGGCTGCCGTGGCCCGCCAGTCCCGATCCAGGCGGTGAGGGCGGGCCGTCTGGCCTGCCGCCGCTGGCCCCCCTGGGTGGGGAGGAGCTGGCCTCGATCGCGCCCCTGCTCGCCCGTTATCGGCTGACCGAGCCCTTCAGCGGCTGACCGAATCCGTCAGCGGCGAGACGTCCCCGGAGCTGACCATGCCGCGGGCCACCTGACCGAGGGCCATGCCGAGGGGGTAGCCGTTCTCCCGGCGGGCGACGGTCAGGAGATTGGCGGGGAGCCGCAGTCCCAGTTTCTTGAGCACCGCGTCCCCCAGTTCGGGGCGCTCGACGGTGCCGCAGGGCAGCCCCGCCGGACTGAGCACCAGCAGCCGCTGGTGGTTGCCGTCGTCCAGCTGGAGGGCGGCCTGCCAGAGCGGGGCGGATTCGGGGATGGCCGGCAGGCTGGAGAGGGGCCGGAGGTGGTCCCCCACCCGCTCTCGGTCCCAGCACTGGACCGGCAGGGACTGCAGGGGCTCGTCATCGATGACCCCCTGCCAGCGACCCCGGTCGCAGACCAGGAGCCACTCCGCTGGGCCGTTGGCCTCCCGGTCGGCGGGGGGAGGAGCGCCTTCGCCGGCTTCGGCGATCGGCGGCGCCGTGCCCAGGCGCATCCGGCTCAACTCCCGCAGGGTGGTGTCGGCCTCCAGCACCCGGAAGCGGCGCTGGGCCACATCGCGGACCTTGAGATCCTTGAGGGCCTGCTGGACGACCAGCATCTGCGTCTGGTTGCGGGCCGCCCCGAGGCCGAACCAGCCGAGCAGGATCAGCCAGGCGCCGGCGATGCCGCCCCCCCGCAGCAGCAGCACCGTGCCCATGCCGACGGCGAACAGGGACAGGAACCGGCCGCAGGCATTGGCCACCTCCACGCCGCGCCGCTGGCTGCCGGAAAACTGCCAGACCAGCGCCTTGACGATCAGTCCCCCATCCAGGGGCAGGCCGGGCAGCAGGTTGAACAGGCCCAGGATCAGGTTGAGGGCACCAAGTCGTTCCACCATCTGGCCCAGCACCGGGGCCACATGGCTGGCGGCATGGGTGGAGGCCAGCAGGCCGAACCCCAGCACCAGGCTCACCGCCGGTCCCGCCGCCGCCACCATCAGGGCGCCGCGGGCGGTGGAGCATTCCCGCTCGACGCTGGCCACGCCGCCCAGCAGGAACAGGGTGATGCTCTTCACCTTGACCCCCTGGCGCAGGGCCACCAGGGAATGGCCCAGCTCGTGCAGCAGCACGGAGACGAACAGGGCCAGGGCCGTGACCAGGGCCACGGCCCAGAGCGCCGCCGGGGCGAGCTGGCTGCCCAGGCTGAGGGCGTACTGCTGCTGGAAGGCCAGGGTGGCGAGCACCAGGATGACGAACCAGCTCGGGTGGATGCGCAGGGGGATGCCGCGGATCGTCAGCAGTTGCCAGCCTTCACCCACGGGCACCGTCCGCTCGGAGATCCGGCCGCGGCCGGAGTTGTTCGCCCCATCCTAGAAAGACAGGCCTGCCGCCCCGACTCCGGTCACCACTCCGCTGCTCAAGATCTGCGGGCTCCTGGAGCCGGCCCAGGCCACCGCCATCGCGGCCATGGGGGCCGATGCGATCGGCGTGATTGCCGTGCCCGGCTCGCCCCGCTACGTGCCGCCGGAGCAGCGGCCCGGGATGTTCGCCGCCATGGCGGCCGGCCACCCAGCCTGCTTCGGCGTGCTGGTGGTGGCCGATCCCGCCGACGACCAGCTGGAGGAGCTGGCGGCGGGACGGGGCCATGCGGTGGTGCAGCTCCATGGCGAGGAGAGTGTCGAGCGCTGCCGTGAGCTGGGCGGGCGGCTGGGGGTGCGCCTCTGGAAGGCCCTGCGGGTGCGGACGCCCGAGGACCTGGAGCGGGCGGCCGCCTACGCGGGCGTGGTGGAGGCCCTGCTGCTCGACGCCTGGTGCCCCGGCCAGCTGGGAGGGACCGGGCACCGGATTCCGATCGAATGGCTGGAGGCGTTCCGCCCGCCCATGCCCTGGTGGCTGGCCGGGGGGGTCGGCCCCGGCACGGCGGCCGAGCTTCTGGCCCGGCTGCAGCCCGATGGCCTGGATGCCTCCAGTGCCCTGGAGGTGCGCCCCGGCGTCAAGGACCTGGCGCGGGTCGCGGCCCTGGTGGCGGCGGTGCGTGGATCCGGCGGCGGTTGATTGGCGTTTGGCCCTGCCGGGTGCAGGATCGGTGCAGCCCGATGCCTGACCCCCACTTGGCCTTCCTCCGCCGCCCTTCCCGAGCCCGTGTCGTCCTCCCCCTGGCCCTGCTGCTGGCCGCACTGCCGGGCGCTGCCGGGCTCCGGGCCCAGGACCTGGTGGGCTGCCAGCTGGTGGACGGCACGCTCCAGTGCGTCCCTGGGGTGACGGCCGATCCCCAGCAGCAGATCCAGCTGCTGCGCCAGCAGATCGCCGGCGACCAGCGGATCGAGGGGGCGGTGGAGCAGCGGATCGCCGGGCTCGATCAGCTCCTGCTCCAGGGCGAGGCCATGCAGGGGGCCCTGCTCCAGGCCACGGCGGCCGCCGAAGGGCTGGCCTCCCTGCCCCCGAGTGCCTTCCACTGGTACCGGCTGTCCCCCGGACAGGTCCAGTGGCAGCTGATCCAGGGGGCCAATGGCCCCACCTATGCCCTCACCACAGCCGATGTTGCCTCCCAGGTGATGGTGGTGGTGGCGGTACCCACCCCTGGGGGCAGCCAGCGCAGCGTCTCCCAGGTGGTCGGGCCGGTTGCGCCCCGTCCGGGCAACTGAGCCGGCTCAGGTGCTGAGCAGGGCCTCCTGCTGACGCACGAGCTCGAAGAACTCCTGCTTGAGGCTCGGGTCGTGGCGGAAATCACCGCGCACGACCGAGTTGACCATGCTGGTCTGGGGCTCTTTCACCCCGCGCCATTTCATGCAGTAGTGCTGGGCCTTGACCAGGATCGCCAGTCCGAGGGGCTGGCAGAGCCGCTCGATCTCGTTGGCGAGGATGATCACCGCCTCCTCCTGGATGTGGGGCCGGGAGAAGACCCAGTCGGCGACGCGGGAGAACTTCGACAGGCCGATCACCCGCTCACCGGGTTTGATGCCGATCCAGCAGTTGCCGAGGATCGGCACCAGGTGGTGGGAACAGGCGGAACGGATGGAGATGGGCCCGACGGTGTAGATCTCATCGAGCTGCTTCACGTTGGGGAAGCTGGCGATCTTCGGCTGCTCGTGGTAGCGACCCTTGAACACCTCGTGGAGGTACATCTTGGCGACCCGCTCGGCCGTCTCCTCGGTGTTGTGGTCGTTCTCGATATCGATCACCAGGCTGCGCAGCAGGTCGCGGACCTTGCCGGCCACCTCAATCTCCAGCTGGTCGAGCTCACCCTCGCGCAGGTGGTCGGAGATGTTGTCGTTGGCCAGAAACGGGATCCCTTCCTTCTGCAGCCGTTCGCGGATCCGCAGGCTGACGGGGATGGGGGTCGTGACGGGAGCGGCCTGACGGGCGCTTAGGCCAGTGGGGAGGGTGGATGTCATAAGGGGTGTTAGAAGGCTCCGGCGGCCGGCATCAGGGTGAGGTCCTCAACCGTCTGGCTGTGGGGTTGCCGCGCAAGGTAGAGCAGGGATTCGGCGACCTGCTCGGCTGAAAGCATGGCACGTCGGTCGAAGGAACTGTGGACGGTTTCACTGTCCCAGAGGGGTGTATTCACCGCCCCCAGGGTGAGGGTGCTCACGGCGATGCCGGCGGAGCGCTCCTCCGCCTCGAGGCAGCGGCTGAATGAGGCCAGGGCGGCCTTGCTGACGCAGTAGGCCCCCCACTCGGGAAAGGCGTTGCGGGCGGCATGGCTGCTGACGTTGATGATCCGCCCGCCACCCGCCTGGCGCAGGGCCGGCAGCACCGCCTGGCAGACCTGGAAGACGCTGGTGAGGTTGAGCTGCAGCAGCCACTGCCAGCGCTCGATCGGCATCTTCGCCAGGGGGCCGGTCCAGGCGGCACCGGCGTTGTTGATCACCACCGAAGGAACCAGACCGCGCCCGAGCAGTTCGGTCAGGGCGGGCGCAATGGCCTCCGGCTGGGTCAGGTCGAGGGCCAGGGTCTCAACGCGGCGGCCCAGGGCCCGCAGCTCGGCGGCGAGCCCGTCGAGGTCGGCCTGGCCGCGGGCCACCAGCAGCAGGTCGTAGCCCTCGACGGCGAAACGCCGCGCGGTGGCAGCGCCGATGCCGCGGGAGGCACCGGTGATCAGGGCGACGGGCAAAGGGCGGAGCGGCAGGGAGGAAAACCCTACGGTGCGTGGGCGGGATCCGGCGCCGCCCCCTCCAGGACCTGGCCCATGCGCCGGAACTTGGCGTAGCGGGCCTCCAGCAGGGCGGATTCGCTGTAAGTCTGCAGCTCAGCGAGGTGGCTGAGCAGGGCCTGGCGCAGCGTTTCGGCGGCCTGGATCGGCGCCCAGTGGTTGCCCCCGGAGGGCTCCTTCAGCAGGGCATCCACCAGCCCGAGCTGCAGAAGATCGGCGCCGGTGATGCGCAGGGCCTCGGCGGCGGCGGGGGCCTTGCCCGCATCACGCCAGAGGATCGAGGCGCAGGCCTCGGGGCTGGCCACGGTGTAGACGCTGTGCTCGAACATCAGCAGGCGGTCGGCCACGCCGATCCCCAGGGCCCCGCCGGAGCCCCCTTCCCCGATCACCACGGCGATGATCGGCACCCGCAGCCGGAACATCTCGCGCAGGTTCACGGCGATCGCCTCCCCCTGGCCCTCCTCCTCGGCCTTGACGCCGGCGTAGGCCCCGGGGGTGTCGATGAAGCTGAGGATCGGCAGGCGGAAGCGATCGGCGTGCTCCATCAGCCGCAGCGCCTTGCGGTAGCCACCGGGCGAGGCCATGCCGAAGTTGCGCGCCACGTTCTCCTTCATGTCGCGGCCCTTCTGGTGGCCGAGCAGCACCACGGGCTGGTCGCCGATGCGACCCACACCGCCCACCAGGGCGCGATCGTCGTTGCCGCGGCGGTCGCCGTGCAGCTCGATCCACTCGTCGGTGATGACCTGGATGTAATCGAGGGTGCTGGGCCGCTGGGGGTGGCGGGCCACCTGGATCTTCTGGGCCGGGGAGAGGGAGCTGAAGATCTCCTCCCGTCGCCGGGTGGCGAGGGTTTCGAGCTGCAGCAGCTGCTGGCTCACGTCCACCTCGGAATCACGGGCCAGCTGGCGGATCTGCTCAATCTGCTCCTCGAGCTCCACCAGCGGTTTCTCGAACTCCAGCAGGACGCGGCGGGCCATGGGCGCTCAGGCGAGGGGATCAGGTGATGGAGAGGCTGGGGATCGCTGCTTGGACTTCCAGGCCCAGGGCCTGGAAACCGTGGCGAAGGGAGGCGGCGCCGATCAGGTCCATCTTCTCGAGGGTGATGTTGTTGCGGCCCCAGCTGAAGTTGGTGTGCAGCCCTTCGAACTCCAGCAGCATCGCTTCGGCGAAGCAGGCGAACATCTGGCGCTGCGGTTTGGCCATCTCGGCGGCCTCCATCATCTGCCAGCCGATGTCGGAGCCGAATTCGACGATGCCGCCCTTGAGCACGTGGATGCCGTCGCCGGCGGCCCGGGTGTCCAGGTTCTTGGGGTAGCCGCCGTCGACCATCAGGCAGGGACGGGGCAGCCGGCTGGGGTCGATGATGCTGGCCTGGGCCAGGCTGGCGACCCAGACCACCACGTCGGCTTCGGCCAGGGCCTCTTCCAGGGGCAGGATGCGACCACCGCCGAGCTCCTGCTGGAGATCGGCCAGGGGCTGGGGCCGGCGGGCCACCAGCAGCAGCTCCTGCACGCCGGTGCGCTGGGAGAGCCAGCGGCAGACGGCGCTGCCGATGTCACCGGTGGCACCCACCACCGCCACCTTCGCCCGGCGCAGGTCGATGCCAAGCTTCGGGGCATTCTCCTCCACCTGACGGCAGAGGACCCAGGCGGTGTGGGTGTTGCCGGTGGTGAACCGCGTCCAGTCGAGGGTGGTGGCCCGCACCTGCTGCTCCCGCAGCAGCTTGAAGTCCTCGAAGATGATCGAGGTGAAGCCCCCCAGGGCGGTGATGTCGATGCCGCTCTTCTGGGCCAGCTCCATGGCGTTGAGCACCTTGCGCTTGGCCGTCTTGAAGCGGCTCAGCATTTCGGGCACGAACACCGAATCGATGTAGGCCCCTTCGATGCGCTTGCCCGTGGGGCTGGTGACACTGATCCGCTCCACCAGCTGGGGCGGAGCGCTGCACCACATGTCCAGATCCCCCTCCGCGTACTCCTCGAAACCCAGGCTTCGCGCCAGGTTCCGGGCCGACTCGAAGCTGGTGGAATGACCGATCAGGCCGAACATGCAGGAAGGAGAAAGCGGCGGCAGGGGCGGGGCCGGATGTCGCCGACGCTACATCCTCCCCAAGGGTGGGGAAGGGGGCGGCTCAGCCCAACAGGGCCGCGGCGGCCATCCGGGCGATCTCCCTGGGGGTGAAGCCGATGTCGGTGAGGGCGTCCTGATAGGCGATCAGGAAATCCTCGATCAGGTCCTCCTTCTCCATGTGGAGCACGGCGGCGTCGGCGGCCACCCGCTCGAGCATGCGGCGCACGTGGGGGAGGTTGTCGCGGTTGGCCTGCTCCAGTTCGGCGCGGGACTCCTCGAGATGGGCCTTGAGCCACTCCTGGCCGTAGTTGAGGTGGGTGTACTCGTCCTTGACGACTCCTTCGGTGATCTTGCGGGCGAACGGATCGGCGACAGGGATATAGATGTGGTAGGCCGAGATGGCGAAGGCTTCGATCAGCAGGGCCTGGATCAGCAGGCAGGTGACCACCTTGCCCTCCTTGAGGGCCGCCTGGAAGTTGTTACGGAGGGGGGAGAAGAACTCCTGGGCGAAGGGCATGTCGGCGGTGACGCCGAGGTTGTTGCCGCAGGCGGTGAAGCCCTTCATGTGCTTCAGCTCCATGCGGGCCAGGCGGGCCAGTTCCTCGGCTTGGTCGGGAAGCAGGGTGCCGAGGGACATGTAGTTGTCGTGAGCTTCCTGCTCACCTTCGATGACGATCGCGTTGATGCGGCTGTAGGCGTCCTTGTAGGCGTCGGTGCTGAAATCGGGCAGGTCGCTCCCCTCGATCGGGCCCACCGGATCCAGGGAGGAATCGACGGACGTGGTGGTTGCGAGGGTGGGCATGGGAACCACGGGGATAAGCAATCCCACGACTTTAGTCACGCTCCGCCGGATGTCGGCGGCCAGTCGCTGTGCAGCAGGGCCTCCAGCCGCTGCTCCCAGCTCTCCACCAGCCGCCCGAACAGCTGGCGGCCCAGCTCCTCGCTGGCGCCGGACGGATCGCCGATCACGCCGCTGGCACTGATCTCCTGCGTGCGCCAGGAGCTGGGGCAGGCCCCTTCCAGGCTCCAGCCGGCGGGAGGCGCCTGGCCCTCGCCGGGGCCGTCGGCGGCGGGGAGGGGCCCGGCGGTTCCCGGTTCGAGAAACAGCATCAGGCTGGTCTCGGCCAGGCCGGCGTGGAGCCCGTTGCTGCGTTCCGGCTCGGGAATCAGCGCCGCCAGTCCATCGGCGCCGCGCCACAGGAAGCAGGGCAGCACCGCCAGGGCGGGTTCCAGCACCCGCAGTTCCCGTGCCGCCGCCTCCAGCAGGCCGATCTGGCCGCCATGGGCGTTGAAGAGCACCAGCCGCCGGAAGCCCGCCGCCGCGATCCCCTGGCCGACGGCGCGCACCAGGTCGATCAGCAGCTCGGCCGGCAGGCTCAGGGTTCCCGGGAAACCCAGGTGCTCCGGTGAGAAGCCGAGGCTCTGCAGCGGCAGGCGCCAGATCGGCAGGTCGGCATCGAGCCGGTCCAGCACCGCTGCGGCCACCCGTTCGGCGAACAGGGCATCGGTGCCGAGGGGCAGCAGAGGACCGTGCTGCTCGACGGCGCCCAGGGGCCAGAGCACCGTGCTGCCCGGACGGGCCGCCTGTTCACGCACCGCCGTCCAGCTGAGGCTGGCGAGGCGTCGCTCGGTGCTGGGGGGCATCGGCAGGGGGAGGACCGGCCTCCGAAGGGTGATTCGTACAGTGTGGGGCCCCGTGCTTCGCTGAGGACCTCCATGGCAGGAACCGGCAACCCCGCGCCGCGTCAGCCCCGGAACCCCGCCCAGCGCCCCACGCCGCCGGCGAGGCCTTCCGGGTCGGCCCCGGCGCCGCTGCGCAAGCCCCCCCAGGTGTTGATGATCAAGAAGGAGGACGAGGCGGCGCCCGAACCTCCCCTCGCCCCCACCGCCTCCGCTCCGGCCGGCGCCCCTCCGGCGGCCTCCGGCCCGGTCGCTGCCGCTCCGGTCGCCGCACCGGTGCGGCCCCCCTCGCCCGCCGCAGACGATGACGACCGCTTCGATCTGGAGGGCATCGAGGGCCTGACGATGGCCGATCTGCTCGGACCGGCCCCCGATCGGCGTGGCGGTTCAGCGCGGTCGGCCGGCCGGGCCCCCGCCGCTGCCGCCGAGGGCTCCCCTGGGGAGTCCTCCCGCCAGGCCCGCACCGTCGACGATTTCGACTTCGACGAGGAGGCCTTCCTCGCCGCCCTCGATGAGAACGCCCCGGTCGGCACCACCGGCGAGGTGGTCCAGGGGGTGGTGATCGGCATGGAGAGCGACGGTGTCTATGTCGACATCGGCGGCAAGGCCCCCGGTTTCATGCCCAAGAGCGAGTGCGGCCTGGGGGTGATCACCAACCTCAAGGAGCGCTTCCCGAAGGGGCTGCCGATCGAGGTGCTCGTCACCCGGGAGCAGAACGCCGACGGGATGGTGACGATCAGCGCCCGTGCCCTGGCCCTGCGCCAGAGCTGGGAGAAGGTGCGCCAGCTGGAGAAGGAGGGCAAGGTGGTGCAGGTCAGGGTGAACGGCTTCAACCGCGGCGGTGTCACCTGCGACCTGGAGGGCCTGCGCGGCTTCATCCCCCGCTCCCAGCTCAACGAGGGCGAGAACCACGAGGCCCTCGTCGGCCAGACCCTGGGCGTCGCCTTCCTGGAGGTCAACGCCGAGACCCGCAAGCTGGTGCTCTCCGAGAAGCGGGCCGCCACAGCCGCCCGTTTCGCCACCCTGGAGGTGGGGCAGCTCGTGGAAGGCCAGGTGGTGTCGATCAAGCCCTACGGCTTCTTCGTCGACCTGGGCGGTGTCAGCGGCCTGCTGCACCAGTCCTCGATCACCGGCGGTGCCCTGAGGGATCTGCGCGAGGCGTTCCAGCAGGGTGAGCACCTCAAGGCCCTGATCACCGCCGTCGACCCCGCCCGGGGCCGCATCGCCCTCAACACCGCCCTGCTCGAAGGTCCCCCCGGCGAGCTGCTGATCGCCAAGGACACCGTGATGGCCGAGGCCGAGGACCGGGCCCACCGGGCCCGCTCGCTGCTGCGCCAGCAGGAACAGGACGCAGGATGAGCCCAGCCGTGCAGGCACCCGGCCCTGACTGGGAGCTCGACTACTACTCCAGGCCGATCCTGGAGGCCGATGGCAAGAAGCGCTGGGAGCTGCTGATCTGCTCGACGGAGGGTCTGCAGCCGGCGCCGGACCCGTTCCGCTGGTCGATGGCCTGTCCGGCCGCCAGCGTCAACTCCCAGTGGCTGCGCGGGGCGATCGAGGCGGCCCTGGCGGCGGCCGCCGAGCAGGGCTACGGCCCGCCGCGGCGGCTGCGCTGCTGGCGCGGCTCGATGCGGGCCATGGTGCAGCGGGCGGCCGAAGGGCTGGGCCTGGAGCTGGTGCCGAGCCGGCGCTGCTACGGCCTGGTCGAGTGGCTGCGGGAGCGGCAGGCCAGCGTCTACCCCCTGGAGCCCGGCTATATGGCCGGGCCCCTCGCTCCGCCACCCCAGCCGATCCCCCCCGTGGCCCTGCCCCTGCCGGAGGCGGCCCGCGGTGACAGCTGGAGCTGGGCCACCCTCCCGGCCGCCACCCTGGCCGAGGCCGGCGGCTGGGAGATCGCCTTCCCGGGCCTGGTGGCCCTGCCGTCCGACATCGTTCCCGCCACACCGGTGCCCGGGATCCGGCTGTTCAGCCGCCGGCGTGCCCTGGCCATCGCCGGCTGGCTGTCCGGCCTGGAGCCGACCCGGCTGGAGGTCAGCGCCGGCCAGCTGGTGCTGGAGGCCGGCCTCGAGGATCGCTGGATCCTGGCGCGACTGCCGGAGGAGGAGGCACGGCTGGCCCAGCAGGCCCTGGCGGAGGCCCGGGAGCGGGCCGGCGGCCTCCAGTTCATCGCCATCCAGGCCAGCGAGGAGGCCTCGACCCTCGAGGGCTTCTGGCTGCTGCGGGACCTGCCCGATGGCTGAGGCGGATGGCTGAGGCGCTCGAGCCCCCCTTCGATCGGCCCGATGCCGGCTTCAACGACCTTCCCGGCTGGACCTGGGTGGGCACCTATGGCGGCCACTATCTCCAGTGCGACCTGCTGGCGGGGTTCGAACACGGCTTCTTCACCCGCCAGTGGCAGGGCCGGCCGCCGGAGGAGCTGGCCGGTGCCCTCAGTGCCGGCGTCAGTGTCCACCGCACGCGCCAGGTGCATGGCGGCACGGTGCTGGCCGCCTCCGCCGCCGACCGGGACCCCTGGCCGGATGCGGACGGACTGCGCAGCGACCGGGGCGGCCAGAGCCTCTGGGTGTGCGGGGCCGACTGCACCCCCGTGCTGATCGCCGACCCCGCCAGCGGCCGGGTGGCGGCCTGCCATGCGGGCTGGCGCGGGGTCGCGTCCAGGATCGTGCCGGCGGCGATCGAGGCCCTGGTCGCCGATGGCGCCAGCCGGGACCGGCTTGTGGTGGCGCTTGGCCCGGCCGTGGCCGGCTTCCGCTACCAGGTGGAACGCTCCGTGACCCTGCAGGTGGCCGCCGCCATGGCGGCCGAGGGCAGCGGGCCGCCGCCGGATCGGGCCCTGGCCGATCTGGAGCGCTGCGGCGCCCTGCTGCCGGATCCCGCCCCCGGCCGGGATCGGCTGGACATCCGGCGGGCCACGGCGCTGCAGCTGGAACGGCAGGGGATCGGGCCGGAGCGGATCGCCCTCTGCCCGCTCTGCACCATGGCCGAACCGGCCCTGTTCCATTCCTGGCGCCGCGACGGGGTCAGGGCGGTGCAGTGGAGTGGCGTGGTATCGCAAGGCTGAGCGCCACCGCTTCGGCCACCTTGATGCCGTCGATCGCCGCCGAGAGGATGCCGCCGGCATGGCCGGCCCCCTCCCCGGCCGGGAAGAGTCCCGGGGTGCCGAGGCTCTCGAGCCCGGTGGGGTGGCGCTGCAGCCGCAGGGGAGAGGAGGTGCGGGTCTCGACGCCGGTCAGCAGGGCCCCCGCCATGGCGTAGCCCGGGATGCGGCGGGCGAACACCGGCAGGGCCTCCCGGATCGCGTCAAGCACGTAATCGGGCAGGCAGCCGTCCAGGCTGCCGAAGCGCAGGCCGGGCTGGTAGGAACCCACCACCGCCTCCGGGGGGGGCTCCCGGCTGGGCCTGCGCTCCAGGAAATCCTCCAGCCACTGGGCCGGTGCCCGGTAGTCGCCGCCGCCGGCCTCGAAGGCCTGCCGCTCCCAGTGGCGCTGGAAGGCGATCCCGGCCAGGGCCTCCTCCCCCTCCTGGGCGTAGGGCGCCAGATCCTCCGGGGTGATCGGCACCACCAGGCCGCTGTTGGCATTGCGCTCCCGGCGGGAGTGCTGGCTCATGCCGTTGGTGACGACGCAGCCCTCCTCCGAGGTGGCCCCCACCACCAGGCCGCCGGGACACATGCAGAAGCTGTAGACGCTGCGGCCGGCGCCTGCCTCCCCCTCGCCGTTGCAGTGGTGCACCAGCTTGTACTCGGCGGGGCCCAGCCGCGGATGGCCGGCCGCCTCCCCCCAGCGGGCCCGGTCGACCAGGGCCTGGGGATGCTCGATCCGCACCCCGACCGCAAAGGGCTTCGGTTCCATGGCCACACCGAGGCGGTGCAGCATCGCGAAGGTGTCGCGGGCGCTGTGGCCCGGGGCCAGCACCAGATGGTCACAGGCGATGGCCGTGCCGTCGGCCAGCCGCACGCCCGCCAGGCGCCGCTCGGGTCCGTCCCCCAGCAGCAGCTCGACCACGTGCTGACCGAAACGGACCTCGCCCCCCAGGGCCTCGATCCGGGCCCGCAGCCCGCGCACCACCGTGGCCAGCTTGAAGGTGCCGATGTGGGGGTGGTGCAGGGTGAGGATCTCCGGATCGGCCCCGGCCGCCACCAGCTCCTCCAGCACCTTGCGGATGTAGGCGGGGTTCTCGCTCACCTGGCTGTAGAGCTTGCCGTCGGAGAAGGTGCCCGCTCCCCCTTCGCCGAACTGGGCATTGGAGCCGGGATCGAAGCGGCGGCGGCCCTGCCAGAAGCCGAAGGTGTCCGCGGTGCGCTCCTTCACCGCCTTGCCGCGCTCCAGCAGCAGCGGCCGCCAGCCCATCTGGGCCAGCAGCAGGGCGGCGAAGTAGCCGCAGGGGCCGGCACCCACCACCACCGGGCGCAGCTCCGCAGCGGCTCCTTCGGCCCGGGCCACGGGGCGGTAGCGGCTGTCCGGGGTCGGACGCAGGTGGGGGTCACCGGCGTAGCGGCGCAGCAGGCGGCGCCTGGCGCCGGCCTCAAGCTCCAGGTCGAGGCAGTACACCAGGGCGATGGCGCCGCGCCGCCGGGCATCGACGCTGCGCTTCACCAGATGATGGCCGCGCAGCTCACCGGGGACGAGCCGCAGCCGGCGGGTGATGGCCGCCTCCAGGTCGGCGGCGCTGTGGTCGAGCGGCAGTTTCAGCTCGCTGAGGCGCAGCACGGCCGTGGCAGGTGGAGGGCTGCTGGCGTTCTAGGGCACGGCGGGATCGGCGCCAACGCTTGTGGCATCCCCGGCCGATCCGCCGCGGAAGGTGCCATGGTGGAACCTGATCGCGCCTGGGGCTGGATTTCGGATGGGTCTGGCTCACTGCCCCCTCTGCATGGGTCTGGCGGCGCTCTGCGTGGTGCGCTGCGGTGCCCATGCCCTGCTGCTCTGGCGTCTCTGGTTCGAGAGGCTCGGGACGCCGGCGGGCCCAGCGCCGGTGCGGCTCCGCCAGGCCGCTTGCTGAGGCGAACCGGACCTCGCCCCGTCAGGCCCTGCCCAGCGGGCTGGCAGTGTTCAGCTCGGCCTCCAGGGCGGCGATGGCGATGCGGGTGGGCACCACCGCATCGGGGTTGAGGCTGATCGAGTCGATTCCCTCCTCCACCAGGAAGCGGGCGAAGTCGGGGTAGTCGCTGGGGGCCTGGCCGCAGATGCCGATCTTGCGGCCGCAGCGGCGGGCCGTGCGGATCGCCAGCCGGATCATGTCCTTGACGGTGGGATGCCGCTCGTCGAACAGGTCCGCCACCAAGGCCGAATCCCGGTCGAGCCCCAGGGTGAGCTGGGTGAGGTCGTTGGAGCCGATCGAGAAGCCGTCGAAGCGCTTGGCGAAGGCCTCGGCGCCGATCACGTTGCTCGGCAGTTCACACATCACGTACACCTCCAGGCCGTCCCTCCCCCGCACCAGCCCCTCGCCGGCCATGACCTCCAGCACCCGGTCCCCCTCCTCGGGGGTGCGGCAGAAGGGGACCATCGGGATCACGTTGGCCAGCCCCATCGACTCCCGCACCCGGCGCAGGGCCCGGCACTCCAGCGCGAAGGCGGCGCGGAAGGCAGGGGCGTAGTAGCGCGAGGCCCCGCGCCAGCCGATCATCGGGTTCTCCTCCGCCGGCTCGAAGGCCGCCCCGCCCAGCAGGCGGGCGTACTCGTTGCTCTTGAAGTCGGAGAAGCGCAGGATCACCGGCCGGGGATGGAAGGCGGCGGCGATCCGGGCCATGCCCTGGCTGAGCAGGTCCACGTAGTAGTCGGCCGGCGCGTCGTACCCCGCCACCAGTTCAGCGATGGCCGCCCGGTCGGCCGCTGCCGTCACCCGCTCCGGCTCGAGCAGGGCCATCGGGTGCACCCGGATGTGGTTGGCGATGATGAACTCCAGCCGGGCCAGGCCCACGCCGTCGCAGGGGATCGAGGCCAGGTGGAAGGCCTCCTCGGGGTTGCCCACGTTCATCAGGATCCGGGTGCGTGTGGCCGGCAGGTCGCCGATGGCCTGCTCCTCCACCCGGAAGGGCACCGCCCCCCGGTAGACGTGGCCCACGTCCCCTTCGCAGCAGCTCAGGGTGATGCTGTCGCCGTCGGCGATCCGGCCGGTGCCGTCGCCCGTGCCGACGATCGCCGTCAGGCCCATCTCCCGGGCGATGATCGCCGCGTGGCAGGTGCGGCCCCCCTGGTCGGTGACCACGCCGCTGGCCTTGCGCAGGATCGGCTCCCAGTCGGGGTCCGTGCGGCGGGTCACCAGCAGGTCGCCGTCCATGAACCGGGCGATCTCGCCGGGATCGCTGATCACCCGCGCCCGGCCGCTGCTCACCGAGGCGCCGATGGCCCGGCCGCTGGTGATCTCTTCGGCCGTGTGCGGCTCCAGGTGCCAGCTGCGCAGTACGGCCGCGCCACGGCGGGATTCCACCGTTTCCGGCCGGGCCTGGAGGATGAACAGCTCGCCGCTGAGGCCGTCCTTGGCCCATTCGATGTCCATCGGGGTGGGCACGCCGCGGCGTTCGCCGTAGTGGCGTTCGATCACGCAGGCCCAGCGCGCCAGCGTCAGCGCCTCCGTGTCGCTGAGGGCAAAGCGCCGGCTGTCCTCCGGGGACACGGCCTCGTTGCGCACCGCGCGGCCATCGCCGCCGCCGGGGTCGGCATAGACCATCCGCAGGGCCTTGCTCCCCAGCCGCCGGCTCAGGATCGGGGCGAACCCCTGCTCCAGGGTGGGTTTGAAGATCAGCCACTCATCGGGATTCACGGCGCCCTGAACGACGTTCTCCCCCAGCCCGTAGGCGGCGGTCAGCAGCACGGCGTCGCGGAAGCCCGTTTCGGTGTCGATGCTGAACATCACCCCGGAACTGGCCAGATCGGAGCGCACCATGCGCTGCACCCCGATCGAGAGGGCCACCTCCAGGTGATCGAAGCCGTGCTGCTGCCGGTAGACGATGGCCCGATCGGTGAACAGCGACGCGTAGCAGCGCCGGCAGGCCTCCAGCAGCGCCGCCTCCCCCTCGACATGCAGAAAGGTCTCCTGCTGCCCGGCGAAGCTGGCCTCCGGCAGATCCTCGGCCGTGGCGCTGGAGCGCACCGCCACCACGGCCGGGCCGCCGCCGGAGGCCAGTTCATCGCTGAGCTCCCGATAGGCGGCCACGATCGCCTGCGTCAGCGGCGGTGGCAGTTCCGCCCGGCCCAGCCGCTCCCGGGCCCCCTGGCCGGCCGCCTGCAGGGCCGCCAGATCGTCGGCATCCAGCCCGTCGAGCAGTGCCGCCAGGACCGGCCTGAGCCCGTTGGCGGCGATGAACAGGCGGTAGGCGGCGGCCGTGGTGGCGAAGCCCCCCGGCACCCGGACGCCGGCGGGTTCCAGCCGCTGGATCATCTCCCCCAGGGAGGCGTTCTTGCCGCCCACCTCGGCGATGGCGTCGAGGCCGACCTTGGCCAGGGGCACGACGAGCCGATCGGAGTCCCGCATCCCCTTCGCCCTGACTGAGCCAACTCTGGGCCCGCCCACCCCCTGCCGGCACCGGGCTGTGATCTTTGGTCGTCGCTCAGGGTTCGGCGTTGGAGTCCGCGCTGGAGTCGGTGGGGGGCGTGCCGGATTCGGGCAGCAGCTGGGCCAGCAGACCGGCTCCCATCAGGACGGCGCCGAGGGTGAGCGCCAGGCCCCGGTTGGCGGCTGCGGGGCCGTCGACCCAGGTGCCGGCAGCCAGGAAGGCCCCGCCCAGCAGCAGGGTGGGCACCAGCACGATGCCCTTGGCGGTGCGGTTGAGGCTCATGGGCAGGCCTCCGCCCGGGCCAGGCCGGCACCGATCAGGCCGCTGGCGACGTCGGCTCCGCTGGACAGCAGGCTCACCTGGGCCAGAAGGGTCCCGTCCCGCTGGCCCATGGGGCGCAGATTCACCCTGGTGCGACGGGGCAGGGCCTGCCGCAGCCAGCTGATCGCCTCGCTCTCCTGGCCTGGCGCCAGTTCCATGCAGGCCAGTTCCACGGGGTAGCTGCGGTTGCCATCACCCACCTGGAGCAGGGTCCCGCTCCGCACCTGGTACACCTCCGCCGCCGTGGCCGCGCCGGGCCAGGCGATCACCAGGGCCAGCAGGACCGAGAGCAGGGTCAGAGTTTGGCGCCGCAACTGGGGCAGAACAGGTGGGCACTGGCGGTGGTGCTGCCGCAGGCATTGCATTGGCGGATGGTGTCGATGGCCAGTTCGGGATGGCTGGGCAGGCCCACCATCTGGGCGTTGCTGGCGCCCGGAGGCACCATCGGGTAGCAGTTCTCGTTGCGGCGCACGCGCACGTCCACGAACACCGGACCCGGATGGGCCAGGGCCTCGGCGAGGCCGGAGCGCAGCTTGGCCCGGTCGGTGATGCCGATGCCCTTGACACCGAAGGCTTCGGCGAGGGCGGGGAAATCGGGCATGCCGCCGGTCATCTCGGAACTGGAGTAGCGCTCCTCGTAGAAGCTCTCCTGCCACTGGCGCACCATCCCCTGCCAGCCGTTGTTGAGCACCACCACCTTCACCGGCAGCTGGTACTGGCTGAGGGTGCCCAGCTCCTGGATGTTCATCAGGATGCTGGCGTCCCCGGCCACGCAGATCACCGTCTCGTCGGGGAAGGCCGTCTGGACGCCCATGGCGGCGGGCATGCCGAAGCCCATGGTGCCCAGGCCGGCACTGCTGATCCAGCGCCGGGGTCCGTTACGCAGGAACTGGGCCGCCCACATCTGGTGCTGGCCCACATCGGTGGTGAAGAAGGCCTCGGAGGCCAGCTCCCGCAGGGCGATCACGACCTCCTGCGGCGCGATCTCGCCGGTGGGCTGGGGGATCACCAGGGGGTAGTGGTGCTTCCAGGTGTCGATGCGCTCGAGCCAGGCGTCGGTGCGGCGGTTGGAGCCCTCGCCGACCGAGGCCTGCAGCAGGGCCCCCAGGGCCTGCTTGACATCGGAGACGACCGGCACCTCGGGCACGCGGTTCTTGCCCACCTCGGCCGCATCGATGTCGATGTGGATCACCTGGGCCCGGGGGGCGAAGCTGTCGAGGCGGCCGGTGACCCGGTCATCGAAGCGGGCCCCGACGGCGATCAGCAGGTCGCACTCGGTGACGGCGAAGTTGGCGTAGGCGGTGCCGTGCATGCCGAGCATGCCGACAGCCAGGGGATGGTTCTCGTCGAAGGCCCCCTTGCCCATCAGGGTGGTGGTGACCGGCAGCCGGAACCGTTCCGCCAGCTGGTGCACCTCGGCGTGGGCGTCGGAGGCGATGGCGCCGCCACCGACGTAGAGCAGGGGACGGCGGGCCTGGCGGATCAGGGCCAGGGCGGCCTGGATGGCCTCCGGTCTGGGGGCCGGCGGACGCTTGAAGCCGGAGGGGATCGCCGATCCCGGGGCCACGGGGGTGTAGTCGAATTCCTCGGCCCCCACATCCTTGGGCACGTCGATCAGCACCGGGCCCGGGCGGCCGCTGGCGGCGATCAGGAAGGCCTCCGCCACGATGCGGCCGATGTCGGCGGGGTCGCGCACCACCCAGGAGTGCTTCACGATCGGCAGGGTGATGCCGAAGATGTCGGTTTCCTGGAAGGCGTCGGTGCCGATGGCGGCCCGGGGCACCTGGCCGGTGATGACCACCATCGGCACCGAATCCATCTGGGCGGTGGCGATCCCCGTGACCAGGTTGGTGGCGCCGGGGCCGGAGGTGCCGAAGCAGACGCCCACCCGGCCGGTGGCGCGGGCGTAGGCATCGGCGGCGTGGGTGCCGCCCTGCTCATGGCGCACCAGGATGTGCTTCAGCCAGCCCCGGGCCTCCGCCTTGTGGAGCTCGTCGTAGATGGGGAGGATCGCGCCGCCCGGGTAGCCGAAGATGTGGCGAACGCCGTGGCGGTGCAGGGCATCCATCAGGGCGTATCCCCCGCTCACCCGCATCGGCGCCGACGTCGGCTGCGACGCCTCAGGGGTGGGAGCACTGGGGGTGCTGGTCCCGGCGGCGGCGATGGCGGAGGGAAGGGGCGTGAGCGTCACGGCGGCGGCTGGGGTCGGGCGAGGGGAGGGAGTCGTCAGGATGGGAGAGCGGTCGGCCCGGGAGCCAGGCGTCCGGGCAGGGGTCTCGGAACCATCAGCGGAAGACACCAAGGTTAGGTCGCTGGAGGGGGTTTGGGTTGCGCTGTCGGCGGCTCTCCGCCATGGCCCGCAACACTCGGGCCGGATCCATCCAGGCGCCCCGGTAACGCATGCCCCAGTGGAGGTGGGGGCCGGTGGTGCTGCCCGTGAGGCCGACATGGCCGATCACCTGGCCGGTGGCCACCCGCTGCCCCTCCCGGAGCAGGACGCCGCCGCTGCGGTAGACACCGTTGCCGGCCTGGCCCCCGAGGTGGCAGTAGATGTGTTCGTAGCTGCCCGAGCGGATCACCAGTCCGTTGCCGCAGCCCCCATCGACGATCACCTCGCTCACCGTTCCGGCCCACCAGCTGCGGATCGGCGATCCCAGGGGCGCCGCGATGTCGATGCCGTAGTGGGGACGGACGTCGCCGCTGAGGGGATGGGAACGCATGCCGAAACCGCTGGTGTAGCCGGCGAAGCTCGCCACCGGAAACACCCCCCGACCCCAGAGGCTGGCCGTGCGGGCCTCGGCGGGCAGGGACTGGCTGCTCAGCCCCAGGGTGGCGGCGATCACCAGCGAACGGCTCCGCAGGCCGGTGCGCCTTGGGCGATCAGAGCAGTCCAAGGGCATGCAGCGGGCCGTGTCCGGTGAGCAATTCCAGCAGAAAAGCGGAGAATCCGACCATCGCCAGCCGGCCATTCCAGACCTCGGAGCTGTTGTTCCACCCCCAGGCCCACTTGTCCTGGGGATAGAGCTTCACCTTCTTGGGCAGCTGGGCCGCCATGTCGAGGTTCACCTCCGGGCCTGCCATGGCTTCGTGCACCAGGTCGGCGAGGCCCTGGATGAAGGTGGGGTCGGTGTCGAGGGCCGGAACCCGGCGGAAGTGGCTGACGCCGGCCTCGGTGGCGATCTCCCGGTACTCGATGTCGATCTCCTCGAGGGTCTCGATGTGTTCGCTGACGAAGCTGATCGGCACCACCACCAGCTCCTGGACGCCCTGCTCCCCCAGTTCCCGCAGGGCATCCTCGGTGTAGGGCTTGAGCCATTCCACCGGCCCCACCCGGCTCTGGTAGGCGAGGGTGGAGGGGTTGGGATGGCCCAGCAGCTGTTCGAGGCGCTCCATCACCAGGGCGGCGCAGGCCTCGATCTCCTTCTGATAGGGGTCGCCGGCCTCTTCCACATAGCTCTTGGGCACCCCGTGGGCACTGAAGAAGATGTGGGCCGATTCCGGTGCCTCGCAGTTGCTGATCTCCCGGGCGATCAGCCCGGCCATGGCATTGATGTAGCCGGGATGGTCGTACCAGCTGCGGATGCAGCGGATCGGCAGCCGGCGGAAGGCCGGGTCGGCCTGGCGGAGGCGCTGCAGTTCCCGGAAGCTGGAGCCGCTGGTGCTGATCGAGAAGTGCGGATAGAGCGGCAGCACCACCACCTCCTCCACCCCGTCGGCCTTGATGTCGCCCACCGCCGATTCGGTGAAGGGGTGCCAGTAGCGCATCGCCACGTAGCTGGTGGCGTCGACACCCTCCTGGCGCAGGCGGCTCTGCAGCTCCCTTGCCTGCTGCTCGGTGATGCGCCGCAGGGGAGAGCCGCCGCCGATGGAGCGGTAGGCCTCCTTCGACTTGCCGCTGCGCAGGGTGCTGATCAGCCAGGCCAGGGGTTTCTGCAGCGCCGGCGTGGGCAGGCGAATGATCTCCGGATCGGAGAACAGGTTGTAAAGGAAAGGCCCGACGTCCTCGATCCGCTCCGGACCGCCGAGGTTCAGCAGCAGCACGCCGACCCTGGCCATGCCTTCGATCAGAAAGGCAGAGCGTAACCCCGCCTCCCCACCGGCGGCTGCCCGGCGGGGCACCGTCCCCCGCCCTGGCGGCTCCGGGAGGGCAGGGGTAGCTTCCGGCTCAGCTCCCCGATCGCCCCGCCATCCCACCGGCCGCCCCGCCATCCCCCGCCGCGCCCGATTCAGCTGCAGCCGATCCGGCGGCAGCTGAACTGACAGAACGGGTGCGGCAGCAGAACCGGCAGCTGGCGGCCTCGGGCACCGGGTTGCGGCTGGAGATCCGCCAGCATCGGCTCGGTCTGCGCGGGCCCCTGCCCTGTCCGAAGGGCACGGCGGCGCGGCCGGTGCAGCGGATCAGCCTGGGGCTGCCGGCCACGGCGGAGGGGGTGGCCGCCGCCCTCGACCAGCTGGCCCGGGTGCGGGAGGCCGTCGAGCGGGGCCGCTTCTCCTGGGAGCACTGGCGCCGTCGGCCGGCCGCGCCAGCGCCCACCCCAGCCGCCGTGGCCGCTGGGGCGCCGTCCCCCCCTCCGGCGCCTTCGGCGGCGATCTCCCCCGCCGAGGCCGCGGGGTTCACGCCGCTGCTGGCGGGCTTCGAGGCCGCCTTCTTCGCCGATCCCCGCCGCCGCCGCCGGCCCGCCGGCAGCCGCAGCACCTGGAGCGGCGCCTACCGGCCCTACCTGCGGCGCCTGGCGGCCGTGGCCGCCGCGTCAGGCGCCACGCCGGCGACCGTCGACGTGCCCCTGCTGGAGCAGGTGCTGGAGACCTACCCCCTGGCCAGCCGCAGCCGCCAGCAGTGCGGCCTCGCCCTGGGGGCCCTGGCCCGCCACCTGCAGCTGCCCCTGCCGGCCGACTGGAGCGAGCGCAGCGGCGGCTACGGCCTGCATGTGGCCCGCTTCCGGGGCCTGCCCAGCGACGCGCGCATCCTGGAGCTGGTGGCGGCCATCCCCAACCCCCGCTGGCGCCTGGCCTACGGCCTGATGGCCACCTACGGCCTGCGCAACCACGAGGTGTTCTTCTGCGACCTCTCCGCCCTGGCGCCGGGGGGGGACCGGGTGCTGCGGGTGCTGCCCACCAGCAAGACCGGGGAGCACCAGGTGTGGCCGTTCCAGCCCGACTGGGTGGAGCGCTTCGGCCTGGAGGGCCTGGGGGAGGGCGGCGCCGAGCTGCCCCGGGTGTGCACCGACCTGCGCCGCACCACCCTGCAGCAGGTGGGCCGGCGGGTGGCGGAGCAGTTCCGCCGTTACGGGCTGCCGATCACCCCCTACGACCTGCGCCATGCCTGGGCCGTGCGCACGATCCACATCGGCCTGCCGGACACGGTGGCGGCCCGGATGATGGGCCACTCGGTGGCGATCCACACCCGCACCTACCACCACTGGATCACCCGGCGGGACCAGCAGCAGGCGGTCGACACGGCCCTGGCGCGGCTCCGCCAGAGTGCCCCAAACGGACACCGCTCCCCATGACGGCGAACGCCTCCCCGACCCCTGCCGCAACGGCGGACGATGCCATGGCGCTGGATCGCCAGGCCGAGGAGCTGGGCCCGGGGGGCGACCTGGCCCCCGAGGTGGACCAGGAGGCCTACCGCCGCCGCATGCAGCGCCGCCGCGAGGTGCAGCAGCAGCGGGTGGGGGAGCGGAACCTGGAGAAGGGGCTGGTGCTCGTCTTCACCGGCGAGGGCAAGGGCAAGACCACGGCGGCCCTGGGCCTGGTGCTGCGCACCCTGGGCCACGGCGGCAAGGTGGCGGTGGTGCAGTTCATCAAGGGCGGCTGGCAGCCGGGGGAGGCCCGGGCCCTGGAGCGTTTCGGCGACGACCTCCACTGGCATGCCCTGGGTGAGGGCTTCACCTGGGAGACCCAGGACCGGGAGCGGGACCGCCAGCTGGTGCGCAGCGCCTGGGAGCGCTCCTGCGCCTATCTCGCCGATGGCGAACGCAAGCTGGTGGTGCTCGACGAGATCAACGTGGCCCTCAAGTTGGGCTATCTCGAGCCCGAGCGGGTGCTGGAGGGTCTGGCCCTGCGCCCGCCCTTCACCCATGTGGCCCTCACCGGCCGCGGCGCCCCGCCGGCCCTGCTGGAGCGGGCCGATCTGGTCACGGAGATGAAGGTGGTGCGTCACCCCTTCCGGGAGCAGGGGGTGAAGGCCCAGGCGGGCATTGAGTACTGAGATCGTCCTGCAATCGGGCCAGGCTGCAGACCAGCACCGACAGCCCGCTGACCAGCAGGGCCCGGTGCACCTCCGGCTCGCCCCAGAACCCCGGGCTGCCGCTGGCCCGGTCCAGGGCCGAGAGCGTGAGCCGGGCCATCACGTCACTGCCGCGGGGGCCTCGGGGGCCGCGGGGGACAGGACATCCGGGCGGGTCGAAGGCCATGGCGGAGCTCCTTTGGGGCAGTGAAGCGGGTGTCACCGGTGCCCGCAACCTGGTGGCTCCGCGGGAGGGGTTGCTACTGTTCGGCCGATCGCACGAGTCGATGGCCTACAGGCGCGTTCTCCTCAAAATCAGCGGTGAAGCGCTGATGGGTGACCAGGGCTATGGGATCGATCCCGCCATCGTTCAATCGATCGCCAAGGATGTGGTCGAGGTGGTCTCCGGTGGCACCCAGCTGGCGATTGTCGTCGGCGGCGGCAACATCTTCCGGGGTCTCAAGGGCTCGGCGGCGGGCATGGACCGGGCCACCGCCGACTACGTCGGCATGCTGGCCACGGTGATGAATGCCATCACCCTGCAGGACGGCCTCGAGCGGGCCGGGGTACCCACCCGCGTCCAGAGCGCCATCTCCATGCAGGAGGTGGCGGAGCCCTACATCCGCCGCCGGGCCATCCGTCATCTCGAAAAGGGTCGGGTGGTGATCTTCGGTGCCGGCTGCGGCAACCCCTTCTTCACCACCGACACCACGGCCGCCCTGCGGGCGGCGGAGATCAACGCCGACGTGATCTTCAAGGCCACCAAGGTGGACGGGGTTTACGACAAGGATCCCGCCAAGCACAGCGATGCGGTCCGCTACGAGACGCTCACCTTCCTCGACGTGCTGAGCGGCGAGCTGGAGGTGATGGACAGCACCGCCATCGCCCTGTGCAAGGACAATGCGATTCCGATCGTGGTCTTCAATCTGTTCGGCTCGGGCAACATCGGGCGGGCGGTCGCCGGTGAGCCCATCGGCACCAGCATCGTGCCGGCGCCCCGCCGCTGACGTCCCCTCCCCACCACCCTTCCCCTGCCATGGATCTCGAAGCCAGCATGCGCAAGTCGGTGGAAGCCACCCAGCGCACCTTCAACACCATCCGCACCGGTCGGGCCAACCCCTCCCTGCTCGACAAGCTGACCGTCGAGTACTACGGCTCCGAAACGCCCCTCAAGTCGCTGGCGACGATCTCCACCCCCGACGCCCAGACGATCCAGATCCAGCCCTTCGACAAGGGCTCGATGGCCCTGATTGAGAAGGCCATCGCCATGAGCGATCTTGGCCTCACCCCCAACAACGACGGCCGGGTGATCCGCATCAACATCCCGCCCCTCACCGAGGACCGCCGCAAGGAGCTCTGCAAGCTCGCGGCCAAGTACGCCGAGGAGGGCAAGGTGGGCCTGCGCAACCTGCGGCGCGAAGGGATCGAGCGGATCAAGAAGCAGGAGAAGGACGGCGAATTCTCCGAGGACCAGAGCCATGACGAGCAGGAGAAGGTCCAGAAGCTGACCGACCGCTACATCGCCGAGCTGGAGAAGCACCTGGCGGACAAGGAAGCCGACATCCTCAAGGTGTGAGCAGCCCTGCCGATGCCGACGTGATCGTCGTCGGGGCCGGCCCCGCCGGCGGCGCCGCGGCCTTCCACCTGGCCAACCGGGGGCGCCGGGTGATCCTGCTGGAGGCCCAGGCGCCGGGACGGTCCAAGCCCTGCGGGGGTGGCATGGCCGCCTCGGTGCAGCGCTGGTTCCCCTTCGATCTGGCCCCCGCCGTGGACCAGGTGATCCGCCGGGTGCGGTTCACCTGGTGCCTGGAGGATCCGGTGACGGCGGAGCTGCCGGGGGAGGCACCCTTCTGGATCGTGCGCCGCAGCGTGCTCGATGGCTTTCTGGCGGAGCAGGCCGTGCAGGCGGGCTGCGACCTGCGCCATGGCTGCCGGGCCGAGCGGATCGAGCGCGGCGCCGATGGGCTCTGGGAGGTGTCGGTGCCAGGCATGGGGCCGCTGCGGGCCAGGGCCGTGGTGATCGCCGACGGCTCCGGCTCCCGCTTCGCGGCTCCCCTGGGCCTGGGCCCGCCCCGGCCTCGCTTTGCGGCCACCGTGTCGGTGGAGGTGGCGGCGGATCCCGACCCCGCCGACATGGCCCGCTTCGAGTTCGGCCTGGTGCACCACGGCTTCTGCTGGGTGTTTCCGCGCCGGGGCGGCTACAGCATCGGGGTGGGCACCTTCGTCGGCCAGCAGGAGGCGGACAGTGGGGCGGTGCTCTCCGCCCTGCTGCCCAGCCTGGGGCTGCCGGAGGCGGCCGGAGAGAGGCGCCACGGTCAGCTGCGCCTCTGGAACGGCCATCACCCCCTCCATGGCCCTGGCCTGGTGGCCGTCGGTGACGCCGCCTCGCTGTGTGATCCGTTCCTGGCCGAGGGCCTGCGCCCGTCGCTGCTGAGCGGTTGTGAAGCGGCCGCAGCCCTCGACCGCTGGCTCGACGGCGACGGCCCTGCCCTGGAGCACTACAGCCTGCGCATGCGCGAGGCCTGGGGCGATTCGATGGCCTGGGGCAAACGCATTGCCCAGGTCTTCTACCGGGTGCCGCGGGTGGGCTACCAGCTCGGCATCAAGCGGCCCACCGCGCCCCAGCGCATCGCCCAGATCCTTTCCGGGGAGATGGGCTACGGCGAGATCGCCCAGCGGGTCATTCGCCGGCTGCTGTTCCAGCGGGGCTGAGCGAGCGGGCTCAGGACCGGCTGGCGCCCTTGAGGTCCCGCAGGCGCTGGTCGATGGAGCCCAGCAGCTCGATGGCGAACATGGGCGCCTCCTGGACGGCGAACAGGAATTTCTCGCGGTTCATCACCAGCAGCCGGCAGGGGGTGAGGGCGGTGGCATGGCCATAGCGGCGGTGGTCCTGGGTGACCAGGGCCCCGGCCCCGAAGACGTCGCCGGCCTGAATGTCCTCGTGGCCGGCATCGGCGTTCCAGCTCAGCCGCACCGTCCCTTCCAGCAGGCCGAACATACAGTCGCCGGGCTCCCCGGCCCGGAAGATGACGGAGCCGGCCTCGACGTCCCTCACCTCGCCCTTGTCGGCGAGGGCGCGCATGGTGTCGAGGGCGTGGACGGTGTGGGCCATGCGTGTGCTGGGAGGCGATCCATCTTTGCCGATCAAGGTGAACAACCGATCAAGGAAGGGGCCGCTCCCGGGCGGCCCGGCCTTCAGCGGCTGATCGCCAGCGGCGCTCCCAGGCCGCCGCGCACATCCTCGGGAGCGAGACGCCCGTCGTTGTCGGTGTCGAGGGCATCGAAGACGGCATCGCTGCCGAGCCATTCCTCCCGGGTGATGCAGCCGTCACCGTCGAGATCGTTGAGCAGGAAGATCTCGTGCACCGCATGGGTGAAGGCGGCTCCGCCCTCGATCACGGCCAGGCGATGGGCCAGCTGGCCTTCGAGGGTCTCGATCGCCTTGGAGAACCCGCGGATGCCCTCATCGAGCTTCTCGCTGGCCATGGCATCCGCCGCCATCATCGTGCGGAAGGCGGCCTCATCGACGTGGATCCGCTCTTCGCTGGCGCCCGGACGGGTGGCATCGAGGCGCCGTTCCAGCAGGGCGTCGCTCTGGCGCAGCTGGTCCATCAGGGCCGGGGAGATGGTCAGCAGGTCGCAGCCGGCCAGTTCGACGATCTCGTCGATGTTGCGGAAGCTGGCCCCCATCACTTCGGTGCCGTAGCCGTGGGTCTTGAAGTAGTTGAAGATCCGTGTCACCGAGAGCACGCCGGGGTCTTCCGCACCGGGATAGCTCTCGCGACCGGTTGATTTCTTGTACCAGTCGAGGATGCGCCCCACGAACGGCGAGATCAGGGTGATGCCCGCCTCGGCGCAGGCCACGGCCTGGGCAAAGCCGAACAGCAGGGTGAGGTTGCAGTGGATCCCCTCGCGCTCGAGCACCTCCGCCGCCTTGATCCCCTCCCATGTGGAGGCGATCTTGATCAGCACCCGGTCGGTGCCGATGCCCGCCTGGGCGTAGAGGCCGATCAGCTTGCGGGCCTTGGTGATGGTGGCCTCGGTGTCGTAGCTCAGGCGCGCATCCACCTCCGTGGAGACCCGGCCCGGGACGATCCTGAGGATCTCCTTGCCGAAGGTGACGCTGATCTCGTCGAGGGCCTCGCGCACCACATCCTCGGCTGGGGCCTCGGCACCGATCACCTCCCGTGATTCCCGCAGGGAGCGGTCGATCAGCTCCTGGTAGGTGGGGATCTGGGCGGCCGCCAGGATCAGGGACGGGTTGGTGGTGGCATCCCGCGGCGTGAACTGACGGATCGCGTCGATGTCGCCGGTGTCGGCCACGACCACGGTCATGGCGGCCAGTTGTTCGAGAAGGTTGGCCATCGTGGAACGGTGTCGGGCGCGATGTCTGCTGGCTCCGACGCTAGCCATGGCCTCCTTCGGGGATGCAAGGAGGTTGTGGGAATGAGGACAGGCTGGATCAGGAGCGGGTGGCCTTGGCGGTGACCCCGGCGGTGGGCTGGCTGGGGGGCACCTTCTCGATCACCAGCAGGGCCTCGGCGATCTGACGGGCCACCGGCAGGGCCACGGTGGAGCCGTAGGCATTGCCCCCCTGGGGCTCGTCGACCACCACCAGCACCACGTAGCTGGGATCATTCGACGGCAGGATCGCCACGAAGCTGCAGATCCGGGCCCCGGGGATGTACACCCCGTTGCGGGCCTTCTGGGCCGTGCCCGTCTTGCCGGCGATCCGGTAGCCGGGGATCTTCATCCCCTTGCCGTTCTCCACCACCGATTCCATCCACTTGACGACGGTGCGGGTGACGGCGGGATCGAGCAGCTGGACGCCCGTGGGTGCGGTGGCGCTGGCCAGGGCATCGCCGGAGCGGAGACCGCGGGTGATGTGGGGGCTCACCAGCCGGCCGCCGTTGGCGAGCATCCCGTGCAGCTGCAGCAGCTTGAGGGGGGTCAGGGAGAAACCCTGGCCGAAGGCGGCGACCGCCGGCTCGATCGGCGCCGAGGTGAACTCGCTGCGGCTCTTGAGCTGGCCGGCCACGGCCCCGGGCAGGTCCGTGTCGGGCATCTCGTCGATGCCGAAAGCCCGCAGCCAGTGCCAGAAGCGATCGCGCTTCACCTGGGCCATGGCCTTCACCATCGCCACGTTGCTGGACACCTGCAGCACCGTGGGGAAGTCGATCACGCCGTTGGCACGGCGGTCATGGTTGAAGATCGGCCAGCCACCGATCGTCAGCTGGCCCACGTCGTTCACCTTGTCGCCGGGGCGGATCGCCTTCTCCTGCAGGGCCAGGGCCAGGTTGATGGGCTTGAAGGTGGAGCCGGGTTCGTAGAGATCCTGCACCGACCACTCCCGGAACAGGCCGGGGCTGTAGCTCCAGAAACGGTTGGGGTCGTAGGTGGGGGTGGAGGCCAGGGCCAGGATTTCGCCGTTGCGGGCATTCATCACCAGGGCGGCGCCCTGCCTGGCGCGCCACTGCTTCACCTGCTTGGCCAGCGCCTGCTGGGCCACCTGCTGCAGACGGGCATCGAGGGTGAGCTGCAGCCGCAGGTCGTCGCCGTAGAGCGCCCCGGCCTGGAGGCCGTCGGGCAGGGGGGTGCCGTCGGCGCCGCGGCGCATGCTCAGGGTCACCTCCTGGCGGCGCAGGTCCCGGTCCCGGCTCTGCTCCAGCCCCGCCTGGGCGACCCTCTCCAGGTTGAGGAAACCCACCACGTTGGCGAACAGGGACCCCTGGGGGTAGACGCGCTGGGGGTAGGCCTCCAGATCGAGGCCGCTGATTCCGAGCTCCTTCACCCGGTTCGCCGTTTCCGGATCGAGGCCGGTGGCGAGCTTGACGCCGCTGCGGCGGCTGCCGATGGTCTGAAGCAGGTCGGCGGGCGGCTTGGCCAGCACCTTGGAGATCTCCCTGACCACATCGGCGGGGGGACGGATCTGCTGGGGCTCGTCGCCGGGAAGGTTGAAGTAGCGCGGGTGGGCCCAGAGGGTGTAGCGCTCCTCGTCGAGGGCCACCAGCCGCCCCATCCGGTCGACGATGGTGCGCCGTTTGCCGATGGGGGTGATCGCATGGGTCTGGATGGCCTTGGCCCGGGCCTGGAGCTCGGGGGCCTGCACCACCTGCAGCCAGGCCAGCCGTCCCGCCAGCCCCACCAGGGCCGCGCAGAGCAGGAGATAGACCGTGAGCATGCGGCCGGTGGGGATCGGCTGGATCTCCACCACCCGACGGGTCGCCGCTCCCCTGGGGCGGCGTCCGCCCCCGGCGGCGGTGGCTGGGGGGCGGCCCTCGCCAGGCCCGGAACGGGAGGCGGGGGGCATCAGTAGCCGGCCGGGATGGCCCGCAGCTGGAAGCCGGCCAGCAGCGGCAGGGGGGCGCGGGGACGGATGGTGCGGGGCTCAGGCAGATGGATGAGCTTGGCGCTGCTGGTGGGCTCCAGCAGGCCGGGGCGCCGCACCAGGTTGAGGTGATGCTGCTCGAGCAGGGCGGACGACTCCTGCATGCGGTGCTCGAGGGTCTTGGAGGCTTCCAGCTTGGCGAAGCTGTAGGCCCACTGGTTCTGCCAGTGCAGGGTGAGGGCGCTCAGGCCGAGCATCGAGAAACCCAGTCCCACCAGGGCGCCGCTGCTGATCCGATGCAGGCCGGCCAGCCAGGGGGCCTGGCGTTCGATCCTGCGCGCCGAGAGGGACCCCTCGATCAGCTGCAGGGGCCTCTGCAGGGGCCTCGGTTTCGGCAGCGGATTCTGGCTGCGTGGGGCGGGGGAGGCGGCCAAGGGACCTGGAAGGCACTGCGCAAGTGAACCACCCATCAGGGACCGCAGCAAGCGGTGTCAGTCGGCGAGAAAGAGGAGATTCATGAAGGTCATCCCGTTCCAGAGGGCGTGCATCAGCACGGCGCTTCCCAGTCGGCCGCTGCGCCAGCGCAGCCAGCCGAGGCCCAGGCCGAGCACGAACAGCGGGGCCAGTTCCGCCAGGCTCAGATGGGCGATCGCGAACACGGCCGCACTCAGCACCACCGCACCGGCTCCGCCGAGCCGCTGGCCCGCCACCGGCAGCAGCACGCCCCGGAAGAGGACCTCCTCGAACAGGGGGGCCACCACCAGGGCGGTGAGGGCGAAACAGGCCAGGGCCAGGGGGTCGGCGCTGGTCAGGACCAGGTCGAGCAGCGGATTGGTGCCGCCCGGGTCGGCCCAGATCCTGTCGATCGCCCAGCTGGAGGCGGTCACCACCGGCAGCACCATCAGCAGGCTGGCCAGCGCCCCGCCGAGGGCGGACCCGGCCGGCCGCCACCTCCACTGCAGCCAGCCCCCCGCCGGAGGAGCCCCCCGACGCGGCAGCATCAGGGCCAGCAGCAGCAGCGGGGCGGCCATCAGGGCGGCGTAGAGCACCAGCACCTCGATGCCCTGGCTGAGGGCCCTCGGGGCGTCCAGGCGTTGCAGGGCGATCTGCAGCGGCGGCTGCACCACCATCGGCACGACGACTTCGCCGAGCACCACGAAACCGCCGGCGATCAGCAGGGTCACATCGACGGGGCTCAGGGGCGGGCCCACCAGCGGCGGCGCCGCCGGAAGCCGCTGCCGCCAGGCCAGCCAGCTCTGACGGAGCAGCAGGGCGGCTCCCACCAGCAGGAACAGGGCCGGCAGGGTGGTCACCGCCAGGAGCATCAGCAGCAGCCTCAGGGACCGCTCCTCGGCCGGACAGGCGCCCGGGTCCCCCGGCAGCTGTTCGCAGACCAGCTGCTGCACCATCAGGGGGGCCGACCAGGGGGCGAGGAGCTGCTGCCGTTGCTCCGCCGCCACGGGCCGTCCGTCGAGCAGCGCCTCGATCAGGGGACGCCGCACGGCGTCCACCTGGGTCACCAGCTGCCTCAGTTCGGTGTCGTCGTCCAGGGACGCCACGGTGCCGGCGTCGCGCTCCAGCAGGGCACGTTCGAGGCGGCGCACCGCCAGCGGCGGCTCCTCGGCGGCCTCCATCTGGCGCCGGAGCTCATCACCCAGCTCCCGGCGCGGGTCCTCCCCGCTGAGCAGCGGCCGCAGCCCCTCCGGAACGGCCTCGGCCGCCAGGGCCGCCAGCTCGAGCTGCCGCAGGCTGAGGGAATCGACCACCGACGGCCTCTCGAGGCTGTCGATCAGCCCGCCCACCCAGAGCAGGGCGCACAGCGCCAGGCTGAGCAGGGCCAGCAGGCTCTTCCAGCCCGGGGGGGAGGCGGGCGGTCCGGATCGGGAAGGGGTTCCGTTCAACCGGACCACCTCGGCGGCGATGGGAGCTGATTCTCCCCTGCGCCCGGCCACGGCCCGTCCCATACGATGGCTTCGCCTGCGCCACAAGCACCTTGCCCCTTCGCATCGTGCTGGTCCGCCATGGGCTGAGCAGCTTCAACCTGGAGCACCGCATCCAGGGCCGTGACGACCTCTCCAACCTCACCGAGGAGGGGCAGCTCCAGGCCCGTCGCACGGGGGAGGCCCTGGCGGAGCTCGGGTTCAGCGCCGTCTACAGCTCGCCGCTGCAGCGGGCCAGCGCCACCACGGCCGCCCTGCTGGCCAGCCACGGCTCGCCGCTGACCCCCGTCTACGACGACGATCTGCTGGAGATCGATCTGGCGCCCTGGAGCGGACTGCTGCGCAGCGAGGTGCGGGCCGTGGATCCGGAGCAGGAGCGCCGCTGGCGCGAGGCCCCCGAGACCATGGTGCTGCAGCGCGCCGATGGCAGCCGTTTTCTGCCGGTGCCCGAGCTGCTGGAGCAGGCGGGTCGTTTCGCCGATAGGCTGCTGGCCCGCCACGGTGATGACGACACCGTGCTGGTGGTGGCCCACAACGCCATCCTGCGCTGCCTGGTGCTGCACCTGCTCGGCCTGCCGGCGAGCGGCTTCCTGCGCCTCAGGCTCGACAACGCCTCCATCTCGGTGCTCAACCTGGTCCGCGGCGAGGGCGGGCGGCCTTCGGTGCAGCTGGAATCCCTCAACGGCACCGCCCACCTGGGCACGGCCCTGCCGCCTGCCGGGCCAGGGTGTCGGTTGCTGCTGGTGCGCCATGGCGAGACCGACTGGAACCGGGAGGGGCGTTTCCAGGGCCAGATCGACATCCCCCTCAATGGCCACGGCCTGGCCCAGGCGGAGGCGGCGCGGGCCTTCCTGGCCCCAATCCCGCTGCAGCGCGCCTACAGCAGCGACATGGCCCGTCCCCTGCGCACCGCCGAGGTGATCCTGGGCTCCCACCCCGGGGTGCCCCTCACCACCACCCGGGGGCTGCGGGAGATCGGACACGGTCTCTGGGAGGGCCGGCTGGAAAGCGAGATTGCCGCCGGCTGGCCCGATCTGCTCGCCGCCTGGAAGCGCACCCCCGAGACCGTGCAGATGCCCGAAGGGGAGACCATCGGTGAGGTCCGGGACCGGTCGCTGGACGCCTGGAACCGGATCGTCGCCGGACTGGATCCGCAGGAAACGGCCCTGGTGGTCGCCCATGATGCGGTCAACAAGACCATCCTCTGCGCCCTGCTCGGCCTCTCCCCCGCCGACATCTGGGCCATCAAGCAGGGGAACGGGGGGGTGACCGCGATTGACTATCCCCGGGGGGCGATGGCGCCGCCGGTGGTCAGCGCCCTGAACCTCACCGCCCACCTGGGGGGCGTGATCGACCGCACGGCCGCTGGCGCCCTCTAGCCCGCCCACCCCTCCGAGCCCCCTGCCATGGTCCGTCAGCTGCTGATCCGTGGGGTGACTCTGCTGGAGGCCCCGGGGCGGCCGCCGCGGCAGGCTGACGTGCTCCTGGAGGACGGGGTGCTGCGGGCGATCGGTCCGGAGCCGGGCGCCGTCTCCGGGGGGGACGCCGCCAGCTTCGACGCCGAGGGCTGCTGGCTGGGGCCGGCGCTGGTGGATCCCCACAGCGTGCTGGAGGACCCGCTCCAGGGGCGGGCCGAAACCCTGGCCAGCCTCGGGGAGGCCGCCGCCTCGGGCGGGTACGGCAGCGTGGCCCTGCTCCCCTGGGCCTCCAGCTGGCGCGACCGGCCCGAACGGCTGGCCTGGAGCTGGCCGGAACCGATGCGGCTGCTCAGCTGGGGCAGCTTCAGCGTCGATGGCCTCGACCGGGACCTGGCCCCCCACGGCGACCAGCTGGCCGCCGGTGCCTGCGGCCTGGCGGCCGGGGCGGCCCTGCCGCCGCTCGATCTGCTGGAGCGCGGCCTGCGGCTCGGGGAGATGGGGGACCGGCCGGTGCTGCTGCCGCCACGGGACGGTTCCCTGGCCCGGCGGGGGTTCGTGCGGGAGCGGGTGGAGGCCCTGCGGGCGGGCTGGCCCCTCGACCCCCCCGGCAGCGAGACCCTTCCCCTCGAGACCCTGCTCTCCCTGGCCGACGACCTGCCCGCCGCGGGCCTGCGGCTGATGAATGTCTCCACCGCTGAAGCGGTGGCCCGGCTGCGGCGCCATGGCCGTCCGCCGCTGGCTTCGGTGGGCTGGTGGCATCTGGTCGCCGACAGCGGCGGTCTCGATCCCGCCGACGAGGGCTGGCTGGTGGAGCCGTCCCTGGGAGGGCCGGCCGACCGGCGGGCCCTGATCGATGGCCTGGCCGACGGGGTCATCACCGCCATCGCGGTGCACCACATCGCCCTGGATGCGGAGGAGGAGCTGCTGCCCCTCGACCAGCGCCGCCCCGGCGTGGCGGGTCACGGCCTGGTGCTGCCGCTGCTGTGGGAGGAACTGGTGGGACGCCACGGCTGGCGGCCGGAGCAGCTCTGGCAGGTGCTCTGCTGGGGCCCCGCCCGCTTCCTGGGCCTGCCGGAGCCGGCCCTGGCGGCCGGCACGGGCCAGTGGCTGCTGTTCGATCCCCGCCGCTCCTGGCGCTGGGAGGATGCCCTCGACGGTTCCCTGGCGGCCAACCGGCCCTGCCGGGGGCGGCCGTTGCAGGGACGGATCCTGGCCAGCGGACTCAGCGATCCGGCGCGCTGGGCTCTGGCAGCGGACCGGCCGAGCTGAACGGGAAGAAGCGCCAGAAGGCCCGGCCGATCAGCTCGCTCTCGGGCAGCAGCGGCCCGCCCGGCCAGAAGCGGGCATCCCAGCTGTTGGCCCGGTTGTCGCCCATCACCACCAGATGGCCGGGGGGCACCACCACGTCGATGGTGCGGCAGGGGCCGACCCCCTGGCGATCCACCGGGCAGTAGTTCCTGACGTAGGGCTCGTCGAGGGGACGGCCGTTGATGCTGACCCGGCCGCGGGGGTCGGCCACCACCCGCTCGCCGGGCAGGCCGATCACCCGCTTGATGTAGGCATCGCAGGCCGGCTGCTGGATCCCGGGCAGGGAACCGATCAGGGGAAGGTTGACCAGCAGGCAGCGCAGAGCCCCCGGCTTGGTCGGGCCGGTGAGGATCGGATCGAAGTGGTAGGGGGAGCGGAACACCACCACCTCGCCGCGCCTCGGGGGGCGCTGGCGGAAGGACAGCTTCTCCACAAGCAGTCGGTCCTGGAGCTGCAGCCCCGGCAGCATGGAGCCGGAGGGGATGTAGCGGGCCTCCAGCAGGAACTGGCGGATGCCCAGGGCCACCGCCAGGGTGATCAGGACGCTGCGCCAGAAAGCCCAGGGGCTCTCCTCCCGCTCCTCCTGGCGACGCTGCGGCCCCGGGGGGGGCGTCGGCTCGTCGTGGGCGCCGTGGTCGGCCGGTGGATCCGAGGGGCTCAAGGGGTTCGTGCGGCAGGTTCCATGGTCGGGAGGCAGATTAGGCACGCACCCGCCCGCCGCGTCCCCGATGGCACGCCCACGCTGGCACCAGAGCCTGGCCGCGCCCTCCAGCCGGCTGGGGCGGCGCTGGGATCGCTTCGTGGCGCTCTGGGCCGCCCTGAACCTCCTCTGGGTGGCCTTCGACATCAGCTACATCCCCCTGCGCACCTTCTGGTTGCAGCGCAACCTCTACCCGCTGCCGTCGGTGCCTCTGGCGGTGCCGCTCACCTTCATCCCCGACATCACCCCCTGGGTGGATCCGATCAAGGGGATTGAGCCGCACCGGGAGACCCAGGCCTACCTGCGCCAGTTCGACCGGATGGATGCGGCCCTGAGCCAGGGCCCCCCGGGGGCGACCACGCCGATCCAGCGCCAGCTGCTGGCGGAACAGGTGCGGCTCACCGTCGAGATGATCGATTCCAACCCGATGCTGGCCTCGGGCACCTCCGGCACCCTGGAGAAGATCAAGAACCGCCTGCGCCAGCGGGCCGACCGGGACTCGGCCAAGCAGGCGGCGGCGGTGCTGCTGAGCCCCGCCTGGATCGACGCCCATCCCTGGCAGCGGGAGCGACTGTTCTGGCGCCAGCAGGTGCTGCCCCTGGTGGCCACCACCTACTGGCGCTCGATCGATGAGAACGGCCGCCCCACCGACCACTTCTGGCGCTACGACCTGATCCTGTTCCAGAGCGTCTTCGCCCTCGACATCCTGCTGCGGGCCTACCGGCTGCGCCGCCGCCTGCCGGGCCTGAGCTGGAACCGGGCCCTGTTGCGGCG
This sequence comes from Synechococcus sp. UW140, assembly GCA_943369315.1. Classification (GTDB taxonomy): domain Bacteria; phylum Cyanobacteriota; class Cyanobacteriia; order PCC-6307; family Cyanobiaceae; genus Cyanobium. Next base: position 130,771 of record CALRMW020000002.1, on the reverse strand, counting down.
CTGGATCGACCTGCCCCTGCTGCTGCCCTTCTGGCGCTGGCTGCGGGTGGTGCCGGTTCTGGAGCGGCTCCACACCAGCGGCCTGATCAGCATCGAACCGCTGCGGGCGGTGATCAGCCGGGCGGTGGTGGCCCTGCTGGCGGTGGAGCTGTTCGAGGTGCTGGCCCTGCAGCTGATCGACGGCCTTCAGCAGCTGATCCGCTCGCGCCGCTGGCCGATGCGGATCCGGGCCCTGCGGAGCCATCAGACGGTGGTCAGCAACGACGAGCGGGAGCTGGTGGAACTGGTGCGGATCTGGGGCCCCCTGCTGCTGGTGCGGGTGGCTCCGCGGCTGGCCCCCGAGCTCCAGGGGGTGCTCGGCCATGCCCTCCAGCAGAGCCTCCAGAACGCCATCGTGCCGCCGGCCCTGCGCCAGCTCCAGCCCCTGCTGCAGGTGGAGAAGGGGCTCAGCCGCCAGCTGGCCGTTGGGATGGTGGAGAGCCTGCTCGACCTCACCCGCACCACCGGGGAGCGCCTCAGCCGCCGCGACGACCAGCAGCTGGAGCTGCTGCAGCGCTGCATCGACCGGTTCTGGGAGGAGCTCGCCGAGGCCCTGGAGAGCGGCCCGGCCCTGGAGCGCTCCCAGCAGCTGCTGTGCACCTTCCTCGAGGAGTTCAAGGGCAACTACCTGAGTCAGATCAGCCGGGCCGGTATCGAGGGGCTGATCGAGGAACTCGATCAGCTGATGGTGAAGGGGACCCAGGGGCCCCAGGATCCGAACGACGCGACCTAGCCCAGCAGCTCCTCCCATTCCTCGGGACGGAACCCGGTGAGGATGCGCCCGGCGGTGGTGACCAGGAAGGGGCGCTTGATCAGGCGCCCGTCAGCCGCCAGGGCAGCCAGGGCCGTGGCCCGGTCCATCGCCTTGACGGTGGCGGCCCCCAGGGCCCTGTAGCTCTGGCCACTGGTGTTGAACAGCCGGCCGAAACCTCCGAGCTGGTCGTGGGCCGCAGCCAGCAGATCCAGGGACGGGGGGTTGGTGGTGATGTCGATGGCGTCAAAGGGAATCCGGCGTTCCCTCAGCCAGGCCTGCGCCTTGCGGCAGGTGCCGCAGCCGGCGTACTGATAGATGAGGAGCGCGGCCTGGTCGTCGGCCATGGTGCCTACTTGCGGCCGACCAGCGCCTTGAGGGCCCCGACCAGGCTGTTGGAGCCCTTGCCCACCCCGGCGTCCGGCTTGGTGCGGATGGTCACATCGCCGTTGACCGTGGTGCGGCAGCTGAGGCGGTAGCTCGCGGGCCGATCCGCCAGGTAGACCTCCTCCACGTCGCTGCGGGGGGAGAGGTTGCGGGCGCCCTCCACCACCTCAACGACGCAGGTGCCGCACTGGCCGAGGCCACCGCAGTTGTTGAGGTTGTTGAGGCCGGTGTAGGGATTGACGCCGGCGTCGAGGGCCGCCTTGCGGAGATTGGCCCCTTCGATGCAACCAACCTGCTGGCCTTCCTTTTCGAAACGGATGGTGGGCACGGTCGATCGGGGGTGAGGGGCGCCGCCCAACTTAGGTCACACCACGTCCTTTCGATCCCGGTTTCGTTGCCTTGAGAAAGGATCGGGAGGCTCGGGAGGGGCTGCCTACGATGGCTGGGTTGCCCGCAGACCTTGCTCTCCTCCGACCCCTCCCCGGCCCGGCAAGGCACCTACGACCTGGTGGTGCAGCAGCTGATCCCCGGCTACGCCAGCCTCGCCCGCCTCTCGGTGGCGCTGCTCTCCTCCTCCCCCCTGGCCTCGCGCCAGGACGCCGCCGTGCTGGTGGCTGGATGCGGCACGGGGGCCGAACTGTTGGAGGCCGACGCCCAGCGGCCGGACTGGCAGCTCACGGCCATCGATCCCTCGGCGGAGATGCTGGCGGTGGCTCGGCAGCGGCTGCAGAACCGGGGCCGGATCGAGTGGCATCACGCCACGGTGGAGCAGCTGGGGGCCGAGGCCCGCTTTGACGGTGCGTTGTCGGTGCTGGTGCTGCAGTCCCTCCCCGACGACGGCACCAAGCTGGCCTTCCTCTCCGCCCTGGCCCGCAGCCTCCGGCCCCAGGGCCAGTTGGTGCTGGTCGACCTGATGCGCCCGGAGCGCTCCCCCCTCTCGGCCCAGGTGGCGGAGGCCTGGCGCTGCTTCCAGCGGGCCAGCGGGGTGGATGGCGAGGCGGTGGATCTCACCGCCCAGATCCAGGGGTTCCATCCCATCGGCATCGCCCGGCTCACGGCCCTGGCGGAGGCCGCCGGCCTCAGCGATCCGGCGCCGTTTTTCCAGGCCCTGGACTTCCAGGGCTTCCTGCTACAGCGACGGGCCTGAAGCGAGGTTCCCCCGATTGCTGCTGGTCGGGAAGCAGCGGGCGGTCCATGACCACACCGGCCAGGGGCACCAGCAACGTCATCAGACCCAGCACGACGCCGCCGAGGGCACCGAAGGGCTGATCGAAGAAGAGGGCCGCCGAATCCTCAGGGCCGGTCCCGGGGCTTCTGCCGCTGCGGGTGGGGCCTCCGGAAGCGGAGGGACGGGGGAGGGGCGTTGTGGGGCCCGGACTGTCAGGGTCTCCGCTGGACTCAGCCTCACCGGCATCGGTGATGGGGCAGAGACCGGCGGGGATGGCCCCCGGCGTGCTGATGGCCTGGAGGCTGGCCGGGGAAGCGAGGGCGGCGCTGGTTCCGCGATGGGAACCGGAACGGGACTGGGGACGGTCGGGTCGGACGTGATCCATGCGTTCGTGCAGCGGAGTGGCCCGGTGCACTGGACGGAGAACAAAGGTGATTTGGATTGATTGTGCCACCGATCGGCTCGATCGGCCCCCTGCTCCGACAGAACGACAGGGTGACGTGACGCGGGCGGGCCTGCACGCAGACTGCCGGGACTCAGGCGGCCGGTCGTGACTGGGAGTGCCTGTGCAGATGCAGGTCGGTGGGAGGGACCTCGGCCCCGTCAAGCCGGGCGCGGATCGCCCGCAGCTCCTCCAGGATCGACGCCAGCAGCTGCTGGGTGGCGGTGGAGGGCGAGTTGAGCACCTCGACCGTCACCTCCTTGATGCGCAGCACGTCGCGGGCGAAGCGGGCCACTTCGTGGGGGTGGAAGACCAGGGGCTCCTTCTGGTCGCTGCGGTATTCGGGATTGAGCTTGCGGGGATTGAACGGAGGGTTGAGATTGCGGGGATCGGTGTTGGTGTAGCGGTACACCGAGGCGCGGGAGCGGTTCAGGGAACGCTGAACCTCATCGATGCCGATCAGGGTTTCGGTCTCGGTGCGGGATTCACCCTGCAGGGCCAGCGGCGCGGCCGGCGAAGCGGTGGAACCGCCCGCTGGTGAGCCGACCTGTGCAGGGTGAGCAAGCATGAGACTGTCGTTGGACGCACTGGACTAACGGCCGACCTTAGCAGAGTTTTCCGTCGCCCGCCCGCCGCCGTCAGGGGCAGTGTCGTTGCGGCAACTTGCTCCCCGGGCCAGGCATCCGTTTCATCGGGCCGGCGGTGATAGCGTCCAGCGCCGAACCGGACTTTCTCCATGCGCGTCTCCCGCCTGATGCTGGTGACGCTTCGCGACGACCCGGCCGAGGCCGAGATCACCTCCCACAAACTGCTGCTCCGCGCCGGCTACATGCGTCGGCTGGCTCCCGGGATCTTCGCCTACCTGCCCCTGCTCTGGAGGGTGCTCCAGAAGGTCTCCGCCATCGTCCGCGAGGAGATGGCCGCCGTGGACGCGCTCGAAACCCTGCTCCCCCAGCTACAGCCCGCCGATCTCTGGCGCCGCAGCGGCCGCTGGGACGGCTACACCGCCGGGGAGGGGATCATGTTCCACCTGATCGATCGCCAGGAGCGGTCCCTCGGGCTCGGCCCCACCCATGAGGAGGTGGTCACCGAACTGGCGGCCGACCTGCTGCGCTCCTACCGCCAGTTGCCGGTCTGCCTTTACCAGATCCAGACCAAGTTCCGCGATGAGATCCGGCCCCGGTTCGGCCTGATGCGGGGGCGCGAATTCATCATGAAGGACGCCTATTCCTTCCATGCCGACGAGGCCTGCCTGAGGCGCACCTACGCCGCCATGGACGGGGCCTACCGGCGCATCTTCGAGCGCTGCGGCCTGCGGGCCGTGGCGGTCGAGGCCGACAGCGGTGCCATCGGCGGTTCCGCCAGTCAGGAGTTCATGGTCACCGCCGAGGCCGGCGAGGACCTGATCCTCGCCAGTCCCGACGGCCGCTACGCCGCCAACCAGGAGCGGGCGGTCTCCCTGCCGGCGCCCGCCGTTCCCCTGCCGGCCGGCCCCTGCCTGACCCTGGCCACCCCGGACCAGACGAGCATCGAGGACCTCTGCACGGCCCATGGCTTCGATTCCACCCAGACGGTGAAGGTGCTGCTGCTGCTGGCCCGCTTCGCCGCCGCGCCCGCGCGCGGGGTGCTGGTGTGCCTGCGGGGCGACCAGCAGCTCAACGAGGTCAAGCTGGCCAACGCGGTGACGGCCCGCTGCCCGGACGCCGGCGCCCTGCTGGAGATCGTGCCGCTGCTGGCCGATCACCTCGAGACGCCCATGCCCTTCGGCTTCCTGGGCCCCCATCTGCCGGAACCCCTGCTGCGCCAGGCGGATCCTCGGGCGGCGGCCGTCCCCCTGCTGCGTCTGGCCGACCCCTCCGCCGCCGAGCTGGAGGCCTTCGTCTGCGGCGCCAACCGCGTCGACGAGCACCTGGTGGGGGCCCGCTGGGGCCAGCTCTGCCCGCTCCCCGAGGTGGTGGATCTGCGCGCCGCCCAGCCGGGCGAGCGCTGCCTGCACGACCCCTCCCAGCGGCTGGAGGCGGCCAGGGGCATCGAGGTGGGCCACATCTTCCAGCTGGGGCGGAAGTATTCCGAGGCCCTGGAGGCCCGCTTCACCAACGAAGCCGGCGAGGACGAAGCCCTGTGGATGGGCTGCTACGGCATCGGCGTCTCGCGCCTGGCCCAGGCCGCTGTGGAGCAGAACCACGATGCCGACGGCATCCGCTGGCCCGTGGCGATCGCCCCTTACTCGGTGATCATCGTCATCGCCAGCAGCCAGGATCCGGTGCAGGTGGCCCTGGCCGAGGAGCTCTACGGCCGCCTGCTTGGCGCCGGGATCGATGTCCTGCTGGACGACCGGCCCGAGCGGGCCGGTGTGAAGTTCAAGGACGCCGATCTGATCGGCATCCCCTGGCGGCTGGTGGTGGGCCGGGGCGCCGGGGAGCGGACGGTGGAACTGGTGGACCGCAGCGGCGACACCGGCAAGCGGGACCTGACGGCAGATGCCGCCCTCGAGGAGCTCGTGCGGCATCTGGTGGAGCGGGTCGGGCTCCCGGGTACATCCCCGTAGGATTTCGCCAGACGCCGTTCCTCCCTTGGTCGCCTTCCTGCGCCGCAGCCTGCTCCGTCCCCTTCTGGCCCTCGGCCTGTGTCTCTGCCTCGGACTGAGCGGCTGCAGCCAGGCCCCCGGCGGCCTCAGCGGCAACTACGTCGATGACACCGTCAGCGTGGCCCAGACCCTGCTGACCACCATCGCCCTGCCCCAGGACGACCCCGCCCGCCAGGAGGCGGAGGTGCAGGCCCGCCAGCTGATCAACGGCTACACCGCCCTCTACCGGCCCCGCCAGGACATCCACGGCCTGGCCTCCTTCACCACCATGCAGACCGCCGTCAACGCGCTGGCGGCCCACTACGCCGGTTACGCCAACCGCCCCCTGCCCGATCCCCTGCGCAGCCGCCTGGAGAAGGAGCTCAAGAAAGCTGAAGCGTCGGCGGTGCGCGGCGCCTGATTCTTTGACGTAGGGGGCCTCGATCTGAGAAGCTCTCCCCTTGTGCTTAGAAGCGGCTCCGGGCCGCTGTTTCCTTGGCCAATGTTGTCGTCATCGGTGCGCAATGGGGTGACGAAGGGAAAGGCAAGATCACCGATCTGCTGAGTCGCTCCGCCGATGTCGTGGTCCGCTACCAGGGCGGGGTCAACGCCGGGCACACCATCGTCGTCGAGGACCGGGTCCTCAAGCTGCATCTGATCCCCTCCGGGATCCTCTACCCGGACACCATCTGCCTGATCGGGTCGGGCACGGTGGTGGATCCCAAGGTCATGCTCGGCGAGATTGACACCCTGCTGGAGCTGGAGATCGATGTCTCCGGGCTGAAGCTGGCCTCCACGGCCCACGTGACGATGCCCTACCACCGCCTGCTCGATCTGGCGATGGAGCAGCGTCGCGGCGACCGCCGCATCGGCACCACCGGCCGCGGCATCGGGCCCACCTATGCCGACAAGTCCGAGCGCAACGGCATCCGGGTGATCGACCTGCTCGATGCCGACTGCCTGCGCGATCGCCTGCTGGGGCCCCTGGCCGAGAAGAACGACCTGCTCGAGAAGGTCTACGGGATCCCCGCCCTGGATCCGGAGGCGGTGATCGAGGAGTACGCCGCCTACGGCCGCCGCCTGGCCCCCCATGTGGTGGACTGCACCCGCACCATCCACGAGGCGGCCCGGGCCCGCAAGAACATCCTCTTCGAGGGTGCCCAGGGCACCCTGCTCGACCTCGACCACGGCACCTACCCCTACGTCACCTCCTCCAATCCGGTGTCGGGCGGCGCCTGCATCGGCGCCGGCGTCGGGCCCACCCTGATCGACCGGGTGATCGGCGTGGCCAAGGCCTACACCACCCGGGTCGGCGAAGGCCCCTTCCCCACCGAGCTGGAGGGCAGCCTCAATGACCACCTCTGCGACCGGGGCGGCGAGTTCGGCACCACCACTGGCCGGCGGCGTCGCTGCGGCTGGTTCGATGGGGTGATCGGCCGCTATGCGGTCCAGGTGAACGGCCTCGACTGCCTGGCGATCACCAAGCTCGATGTCCTCGATGAGCTGGACGAGATCCAGGTCTGCGTGGCCTACGAGCTCGACGGCCGCCGCATCGACTACTTCCCCAGCAGCTCCGACGAATTCGCCCGCTGCCGGCCCGTCTTCCGCAGCCTGCCCGGCTGGCAGTGCTCCACCGCCGACTGCCGCAGCCTGGAGGATCTGCCCCCCACCGCCATGGCCTACCTGCGCTTCCTGGCCGAGTTGATGGAGGTGCCGATCGCCATCGTCTCCCTGGGCGCCCAGCGCGACCAGACGATCGTCGTCGAGGATCCGATCCACGGCCCCAAGCGCGCCCTGCTCAGCGTCTGAGCCGGCGTCCCCCCCCGCCCTCGCCTCCGCTCCCCGGCTCTCCTCACCCCCCTCCCGGATCCCCTTGACCAGCACCGCCAAGCGCTTCGACGTGGTCGGCATCGGCAATGCCATCGTTGACGTCCTCGTCCAGGCCGACGACGCCTTCCTCGAGGCCCACGGCCTCACCAAGGGCACCATGGCCCTGGTGGATGAGGCGCAGGCCGAACGGCTCTACGCCAGCGTCGGCGCCGGCCTGGAGACCTCCGGAGGCTCGGCCGCCAACACCCTGGCGGGCATTGCCCAGCTGGGCGGCCAGGCGGGCTTCATCGGCCGGGTCCGGGACGACCAGCTCGGGGCGATCTTCGCCCACGACATCCGGGCCGTGGGGGCCAGCTTCGAGACCCCCCCGGCCGCCGGCGGCCCCTCCACCGCCCGCTGCCTGATCCTGGTCACCCCCGATGCCCAGCGCACCATGTGCACCTACCTGGGGGCGTCGGTGGGGCTGGACCCTGCCGACCTCGACCTGGAGATGGTGCGCCAGGCGAAGGTGCTGTATCTGGAGGGCTACCTCTGGGACAGCGAGGAGGCCAAGCGCGCCTTCATCGCCGCCGCCGAGGTGATGCGCGCCAGCGGCGGCGAGGTGGCCCTCTCCCTCTCGGATGCCTTCTGCGTCGAGCGCCACCGGGAGAGTTTCCTGGAGCTGGTCGAAGGCCATGTCGATGTGCTCTTCGCCAACGAGATGGAGATCACCGCCCTCTACGGCGCCGACAGCTTCGAGGCGGCGGCCGACCAGGTCCGCGGCCGCTGCAGGGTGGCGGCCCTCACCCGCAGCGAGCAGGGCTCGGTGCTGCTCAGCAGCGACACGACCCTGACGATCGAGCCCTTCCACCTCGGCCCCCTGGTGGACACCACCGGTGCCGGCGACCTCTACGCCGCCGGCTTCCTCTTCGGCCACACCCGGGGTGAGAGCCTGGAGCGCTGCGGACGGCTCGGTTCGCTCTGTGCCGGCCAGGTGGTCACCCAGCTGGGTCCCCGGCCCCAGGCCTCCCTGCCGGAGCTGGTGGCCCGCCACCTGGGCTGAGCGGCAGCTGCTCCAGCAGCCAGCGGACGTAGGGGCCGTCGCTGGCGGCCGTCCAGTGGATCCATTCGGGGGTGTCGTAGCTGTGCAGCTCCCCCAGGGCGCGGCGCAGCGCCTCCAGCTGCCCGGGGGTCGTCTTGAGCAGCAGCTGCACCTCCTCGCTCCGTTCCAGCCGTCCCTGCCAGCGATAGAGCGATACCACCGGGTGGAGGCTGGCGCAGGCCACCAGGCCCCGCTCCAGCAGCTCCCGGGCCAGGGCCTCGGCCCGCTCCCCGTCGGCTTCGGTGGTGAGCACCAGGCTGAGGGGTGTGGGCGCGGGTTCAGGCATGGGCGGGAGCAGGGGCCGGCTTCAGCCGTCCGGCCCACTGTGGCCCAGCCGCTGCAGCAGCTGCTCCAGCGGCTGGGCCTCGACCCGGGCGGGTTCCCCGGGCCGCTCCATGAGCAGCAGGCGCAGACCCAGGGCGGCGCAGATCCGGTGCCAGCGGGCTTCGTTGGCGCCCCCGGAGCGGCGGCAGAGCACGGTGTCGATCTGCCAGTGGCGGCAGAGGGCGCGCTCGATGCGGCCGTCGCCGCCGGGCCGCAGGGGGGCCAGCCGCTGCGGCGGCAGTCCGGCGGCCAGGGCCGTCGCCAGGGCCCCGCCCTGGGGCAGCAGGCGGGCGTGATGCAGAACCCCCGGCGAGGCCGCCACAGCCTCGGCCAGGCGGCGGGCGCCGATGGCCAGCAGCAGCCGTTCCCCCGGCCGGCACAGCCGCCCGAGGCTGGCCAGATCGTCCAGGGGATGGGCGCCGGCGGTGTTCAGGTCGGGCCGCAGCAGCCGCAGCAGGGGCTGGGTGCGGGCCGCGCAGCCGTCGGCCAGGGCGGCGCTGATGCGCGTGGCGAAGGGGTGGGTCGCATCGATCACCCAGGCGTAGGGGGCGCCCCGGAGCCCGGCGTCGGCCAGTTCGGCGGCGACCCCGGCCTCCGGCCCGTCGGCCCCCCCGATCGCCCCCACGGCCAGCTCCTGCCAGGGATGGGCGCCATAGGCCAGGGCGGCGGCCCGGCTCACCAGCGAGACCTTCAGGCGCCAGCCCCTGGCCAGGAGCTCCCGGGCCAGGGGCGGCCCCTCCCCCGTTCCGGCCACCAGCCAGATCCTGCCGCCACCACAGCCGCCGCCACGACCGGGCGGATCGGCCTGGATCCGGTGGGGCGGATGCATCAGGATGGGTCCTCCCATCCGTTGGTCCGGGCGTGAATCACTGCTTGCTGGAGGTGGAGGTCCTGGAGGCGCCCCAGGTGCGTTACACCCAGGACAACCAGACGCCGGTGGCCGAAATGGCCGTCCAGATCGAGGGTCTGCGGCCCGATGATCCCCCGGGTCAGCTCAAGGTGGTGGGCTGGGGCAACCTGGCCCAGGATCTGCAGAACAGGGTGCAGGTGGGCCAGCGCTTCGTGCTTGAGGGACGGCTGCGCATGAACACCGTCACCCGCCAGGACGGGGTCAAGGAGAAGCGGGCCGAGTTCACCCTGGCACGTCTCCATCCCCTCAGCCCCGGCACCGGATCCGGCGTCGCCCCAGTCCCTGCCTCGGCGCCGTCCCGCAGCCCGGCTCCCCTGCCGACCCCGCGCCCCGCCGGTGGCGTCGCCACCCCCGCCCCAAGGCGGGCCCCCGCACCGAACCCCTCCCGGTCGGCGGGTGCAGCGGCCGCCGAGCCCGCCGCCCCCGTCTGGGACACCTCTCCGCTGGTCCCCCTGGGTGACGATGACGAGATCCCCTTCTGAGACGAGATCCCCTTCTGATCAGAGCCGTTCGCCGGCCTGGTCGATCAGCTGACCCAGTTCCCGCTCCAGGGCCGCCAGATCCAGCCGCCATTCGCTCCAGCGGCCGCTGTCCAGCTGGCGCAGCAGCCAGAGCCTGTCTTCCCCCAGCTGGGTGAGCAGCTCGGCGGTGGAGGGTGCCTCAGGCACGCTCCATGGGGTGTCCACGTCGGCGGATGCCCCAACGGGGCTGGCGGTGAAGCCGTCTTGGGGGCTGGCCATGGGGCGGCGGGGCGGAGCCTTGGGCCGCCATCCTGGCCCCCGCTGACGGAGAATGGGGCGATGCAAGCGTTTCTCTCCCCCGGCAGCCTGGTGACCGTGGCCGGTGCCGTTCTCACCGTGATCGGATCGATCGCCTACGCCACCGACAGCCCCAACATCAGTCTGGCCGGTGTCTTCTACGGCGTGCCGATCCTGCTGGGGGGCCTGGCGCTCAAGTCCTCCGAGCTGCCGCCCGCCGAGCGGCTCACGCCCGCGGCACGGCTGCGCGACCTGCGCCAGCAGCCCGGCAACGAACCCCTGCGCAAGCTGCTCGCCGACGTCACCCGCTGGCGCTACGGCCAGAAGGCCCACCTGGAGAGTTCCCTGGAGGCCCTCAAGCTCTGGGACGAGGACGCCCCACCCCAGTTGGTGGCCGTCGAGGAGCTGGAGGCCGGCGGCGGCTACGGGCTGCGGCTGACCATCGAGTGCCACGGGGTGGCCTACGAGCGCTGGCAGGATCGGCGGGAGCGCCTGGGCCGTTTCTTCGGTCCCGGCCTCACGGCTGACCTCCAGCAGGCCGGCCCCGGCCGCCTGCAGCTGAGCCTGCTGCCGGCCACCCCCCCTGGCCCCGCCCCCTCCGACCCGTCCCTCGCCGCCCCAGTCCCTTGAGTCCCGATCGGCACATCAGCGCGGAAGACACCCTGCGGGTGTCCGTGCTCAGCGAAGCCCTGCCCTACATCCAGCGCTTCGCCGGCCGCCGCATCGTGATCAAGTACGGCGGGGCGGCCATGGTGCGCGAGGACCTGCGCGATGCCGTCTTCCGCGACGTGGCCCTGCTGGCCTGCGTCGGCGTCCAGCCCGTGGTGGTGCACGGCGGCGGCCCGGAGATCAACCAGTGGCTGGAGAAGCTGGCGATCGAGCCCCGCTTCCAGGACGGCCTGCGGGTCACCTGCCCCGACACCATGGACGTGGTGGAGATGGTCCTGGTCGGGCGCGTCAACAAGCAGATCGTCAACGGCCTCAACCGGGTGGGCGGCCGGGCCGTGGGCCTCTCCGGCAGCGATGGCGGCCTGGTGCAGGCCCGCACCATGGGGGACGGCACCCTCGGGTTGGTGGGCGATGTGGCCCGGGTGGATCCCTCGGTGCTCGCCCCCCTGCTCGCGGCCGGCTACATCCCGGTGATTTCCAGCGTCGCCCCCAACGCCGAGGGCCTGGCCCACAACATCAACGCCGACACCGTGGCCGGCGAGCTGGCCGCGGCCCTTCAGGCCGAGAAGCTGATCCTGCTGACCGACACCCCCGGCATCCTCCGCGACCGCCACGCCCCCGCCAGCCTGATCCGCCAGCTCAGCCTCTCGGAGGCCCGCGGGCTGATCGCCGACGGGGTGGTGGAGGGGGGGATGACCCCCAAGACCGAATGCTGCATCAGGGCCCTGGCCCAGGGGGTGAAGGCGGCCCACATCATCGATGGTCGGGTGGCCCATTCCCTGCTGCTGGAGGTGTTCACCAACGCCGGCATCGGCACCATGGTGGTGGGCAGCCCCGGCCTGCTCGATGGCTGAGGATCCGCTCGCCGAGGCCCGCCGGGCGCTCGATCGCGGTGAGTACGGTCAGGTGCTGCGGCTGCTGGAGCCCCTCCAGGAGGAGCGCTCCCCCCTCACGGCCGCCGGCGCCGAGCTGCGGCTGCTGATGGCCACCGCCCTGATGGGCCAGGGGCGCACCGACGAGGCGGCCGCCTGCTGCCGCGGCCTGGTGCGCTGCCGCGACGCGACCCTGCGGGCCCAGGCCAAGGCCCTGCTGCTGGTGCTCGAGGCCCCGGAGCTGCGCCGTCCCAGCAACTGGTCGCTGACCCTGCCGGATCTCGCCGGCACCACCCCCCTCGAAGGGGTCGGCGCCGGGGTCAGCCGCCGCTCCCGCCGCCGCCCCGAGGCGCCGCCGCCACCGCCGGTGGGGCCCACCCGCGCCCCGGTGGGCTTTGCGGTGGTGGTGGCGGTGGTGCTGCTGCTGCTGGCCGGGCTGCTGGGGGGCTGCATGGAGGTGCGGACCGAGCTGCGCTTCGAGGGCCCCGGCAGGCTCCAGGTCAGCCACCAGCTGAGCAGCGACACCGGCACCGGGACCCCCTGGCAGCGGCGCTTCGTCGCGGCGCTGGAGGGGCAGGCCAAGGGGATCCCCGCCCCCGGGCCGTTCCGCCCCTCGGGGGGGAGCGGCGACCAGCTGGTCTCCACCCCCGTTCTGCCCGCCCTCGAGGCCCTCGGAGCCCTGGCGGGAAGCCTGGAGGTGGCGGGCCGGCTCAGCGGCGTCCCCCTGGCGGCGCCGGTGGTGGTCTGGGAGGAACGCAACTGGCTGCTGGGGGTCCGCCAGCACCTGCTGCTGGAGCTCGATCTCCAGGCCCTGGAGGCGATCCCGGGGCTGGATCTGGCGGTCGTGCTCGCCCCGGTGCGGCCGGCGGCGGTCCTGCGGGCGAGCCCCACCGCCATCGCCGCGGCCCCTCCCGGGGACGGCGGCGGCCGCCGCCTGCTCTGGCCCCTCCAGCCCGGGCAGGTCAACGTCCTGGAACTGCGCTGCTGGCGCTGGAGCGGCCTGGGGCTGGGGGCGGCGGCGGTGGGCCTGGCCCTGCCGCTGGTGCTCGGCCTGCAGACGATCCGCCGGCGGCTGGGCTTCGGCCTGCCGGAACTGCCGGCCTGAACCCTCCGGCCTGAGCTCCGGCCGTGGTCGCCGGGCCCCCAGCTCAGAGCTCCAGGGGGTCGGGATCGATCGTCAGGCTCACCCCCGGGGGCAGGGCCCGGCGTAGGTCGGCTTCGGGGGGAAGGGGCAGCGCCGTCTCCCCATCGGTTTGCCCATCCGGCGTTCCGTGCACCGCTCCATCGACCGCCCTCTGGCTGCCGTGCAGCAGCAGTTGCCAGCGGCTCCGGCCCGCCACCCGGGCCACCGGGGCTGGGGCCGGGCCGATCACCACCCAGCCGGCTGTCTCCACGGCGGGGCGGATCCGTTCGGCCAGGGCGGCGGCGGCCGTGGCCGTGCCGCTGGCGGTGGGACCGGCCAGCCGCAGCAGGCAGGCCCGGCCGAAGGGCACCATGCCCCCCTGGCGCCGCAGCTCCAGTTCCTCGGCCAGGAAGGCGGCGTAGCGCCCGTCCACCAGGTGACGGATCACGGGGTGGTCGGGGCTGTAGGTCTGCACCAGCACCTCGCCGGGGCGCTCGCCCCGACCGGCGCGGCCGGCGAGCTGGAGCAGCAGCTGCAGGCACTGCTCGGCGGCCCGCAGGTCCGGCCGGTGCAGCAGTCCGTCGGCCGCCAGCACCGCCGCCAGCGTCACCCGGGGCAGGTCCATGCCCTTGGCGAGCATCTGGGTCCCCACCAGCACGTCCGCCTCGCCGGCCGCGAAGCGCTCCAGCAGGCGGCGGTGGCCATCCCGGCCCCGGGTGGTGTCCCGGTCGAAGCGGATCAGGCGCAGGCCCTCCAGTTCCGTCGCCAGCTGCTCCATCACCCGCTGGGTGCCGGCGCCGAAGGGCTTGAAGGCGGTGGAACCGCAGTGGCCGCAGCGATCCCCCATCTCCTGGCGGTGGTCGCACCAGTGGCAGCGCAGCCACTCCCGCCCCTCCCTGTCGCCGGCGCGGGGGCCGCGGTGGACGGTGAGGGCGACGTCGCAGTGGGGGCAGAGCACCACCTCGCCGCAGCTGCGGCAGCTCAGGAAGGAGCGGTAGCCGCGCCGGGGCACCAGCACGACGGCCTGCTCGCCCCGCTCCTGCAGGGTCTCCAGCCGGGCCATCAGGGGGCGGCTGATCAGGCGCCGGTGGCCGTCCACCAGCTCCTGGCGCATGTCCACCAGCCGCACCGGTGGCAGCGGGCGCTGGCCGATCCGCTCCGGCAGCGGCAGCAGGCGGGTGTCGGCGGGCCGGCCCCCTGGCCCCGGCTGGCAGCGCCACCAGGTCTCGAGGGAGGGGGTGGCACTGCCGAGCACCAGCCGGGCCCCCGACTGGCGGGCCCGCAGCCGGGCCACCTCCCGGGCTTGATAACAGGGCATCGGGCTCTCCTGCTTGTAGGAGGCATCGTGTTCCTCGTCGAGCACGATCAGGCCCAGCTGGCCCAGCGGCAGGAAGACGGCGGAGCGGGTGCCCACGGCCAGGCAGGGCTCGCGGTGCCGGGCGGCCTCAAGGCAGCGCCGCCAGGCCACGACCCGCTCCCCGTCGCCCAGGCCGCTGTGGTACTCGATCACCGCGGAGCCGAAGCGGCGCCGGCAGCGGTCCAGCAGCTGGGGGATGAGGCCGATCTCCGGCGCCAGGATCAGCACGCTCCGCCCCGCCGCCAGCTCCCGGGCCGCGGCCTGCAGGTAGACCTCGGTCTTGCCGGAGCCGGTCACACCCCAGAGCAGCAGGCTCTGGCCCGGCGGCGCCTCGGCGATGGCCGCCATCGCCGAGGCCTGGGCCGGACTGGGGGGCTGGGCGCTCTCCAGCGGGGCCGGCCCAGCGCCCCGCCCGCCGGCCAGGCCCCTGACCCCACCGGTCCCCGGTGTGCCCCGGCCGGCCTCCCTCAGGAGCAGGCCCCGGCGCTCCATGGTCCCGATCAGGGAGCGGCCGAAGCCGGCCTCCTGCACCAGATCGCGCAGCAGCCGCGCTCCCCCATGGCTGGCCAGGTGGTCCAGCAGCGCCTGCTGGCGGGGGGTGACGGTCTCACCGGCCGCGGTCGGTGAGACCGTCACCGTCCAGAGGACCCGCCCCTGGCCGGGGGGGCGGCGGGCCTGCCCCAGCCAGCCCGGCGGCAGCGCGCTCTTGAGGGTGCGGAACAGGCCAGTGTGGCACTGCCGGGCCACGCCCTCCAGCAGGGCCTGCCAGAGCGGGTCGATCGCGGCGCTCTCCAGCACCGCGTCCACCGGCAGGATCGCCCGTCCCTCCATGGCGGCGGGACAGGCCGCGGCCGTCGCCACCACCAGGCCCGTGTGGGGCCGCCCCTGCAGACGGACCCGCACCAGGTCACCCACCCCGATGGCCAGGCCTGAGGGGTTGGCATAGGTGAAGGCCCGCCCCTCCCGGCCGGCCTCCAGCCAGACCTCCAGCCAGCCTGGAGGGGCGGGGCCGGGTGGGGAGGGTGAGGAGGTGGCTGGCAATCTTGCAAAGATCTCATCCCATTCCTAGGATGACGGGGTTGGGCGGCCCGAAAGGCTGCCGTCGGAACCGCGCAGAGTTCCGTCCACAGGGAAGACCCGCTGAGGATCCAGGGTTCACTCCCTGTTCATTCCTCCGGTCTGAGACCACCCGTGACAGCCCTGCAACGGCTCTGGCCGACTTCCACCATCCCAATCACGCTCCTGGAGCGATCCATCCACCATCCATCGGCAGGGGCTCCGTGAGGGGGGCTATCCCATCCCGCGACGTCCTGATGCTCTCCTTGCCCTCCCGGCCGGCTCCGCACCGGCACCGTGGAGGATGGGGGCCTGAGTCAGCGACCCGGAGCACCGGATCCGCCTGAAGGCACTTCGCTCCTGACCCTTTCCGGGCCGTTCGCCCCGCCCGCCTTTCCCTCGCCCGCTTCATTCCCCCGCACCCCACTCCCTTTCGCGTCGTTTCCATGAGCCCAGTCGCCGCCAAGGCCAAAGTCGCCGTTCCTGAGATCCTGGCCACCGTCTCCGCCAACGGCGAGGTGCTGCCCATCGACCCCTCGGCGGCGACGGCCAGGAAGACCGCGGCCCGTGCCCGAACGGCCGCCCCCAAGGCTGGGGCCGCCAAGGCCGGCTCCAAGACGACCAAGCCAGCGGCCGCCAAACCCGCAGCCGAGAAGCCCCCGGCGGTGGTCCTCGACGACGGCCTCGACGGGGATGAGGATCTTCCGGAGACCGGCGGCGACCTCCGCAAGGACGCCAAGGGCGCCAAGGCCCTGGCCAGCATCAAGGTGGGCCCGAAGGGCGTCTACACCGAGGATTCGATTCGCGTCTATCTCCAGGAGATCGGCCGTATCCGCCTGCTGCGGCCCGATGAGGAGATCGAGCTGGCCCGCAAGATCGCCGATCTGCTTGAGCTGGAGGAGAAGGCGGCCGAGTTCGAGGCCGACAAGGGCCATTTCCCCGACACCAAGGAATGGGCGGCGATCTTCGACATGCCGCTGATCAAGTTCCGCCGTCGGCTGATGCTGGGTCGGCGGGCCAAGGAGAAGATGGTCCAGTCGAACCTGCGGCTGGTCGTCTCGATCGCCAAGAAGTACATGAACCGGGGCCTGTCCTTCCAGGATCTGATCCAGGAAGGCAGCCTCGGCCTGATCCGCGCCGCCGAGAAGTTCGACCACGAGAAGGGTTACAAGTTCTCCACCTATGCCACCTGGTGGATCCGTCAGGCGATCACCCGTGCGATCGCCGATCAGAGCCGCACCATCCGCCTTCCCGTTCACCTCTACGAGACGATTTCCCGGATCAAGAAGACCACCAAGACCCTCTCCCAGGAGTTCGGTCGGAAGCCCACCGAGGAGGAGATCGCCGAGAGCATGGAGATGACGATCGAGAAGCTGCGCTTCATCGCCAAATCCGCCCAGCTGCCGATCTCCCTCGAAACGCCCATCGGAAAGGAGGAAGACTCCAGGCTCGGCGACTTCATCGAGGCCGATATCGAGAATCCGGAGCAGGATGTCGCCAAGAATCTGCTGCGTGAGGATCTCGAGGGTGTGCTGGCCACCCTCAGCCCCCGCGAGCGGGACGTGCTGCGCCTGCGCTACGGTCTCGATGACGGCCGCATGAAGACCCTCGAAGAGATCGGCCAGATCTTCGACGTGACCCGCGAGCGCATCCGGCAGATCGAAGCCAAGGCCCTGCGCAAGCTGCGCCACCCCAATCGCAATGGTGTCCTGAAGGAGTACATCAAGTAACGTCCTTCCACTGCCGGGGAATCCACAGACAGTCTGGCGAGTGCATGGTCATCTTCTTCAGCAGCTGGCCTGAACCCCGATGACGGTACGGGATCAGCTCCTGCGTCTGACGGTTGTTCTGCCCACCTTCAACGAGTGCTCCAATGTGGAGCCCATCGTCGAGCAACTGCTGCCCCTGAGAGACAGCTTCGACCTCGAATTGCTGTTCGTTGATGATGATTCCAGTGATGGAACATCGGAAAAGGTGCGGATGCTGGCCCACCGCCATGGTTGCGTCCGGCTGATCCGTCGCGTCGGGCGCTTCGGCCTCTCCAGCGCCATCAAGGAGGGGATCCTGGACGCCACCGGCGATGTGGTGGTGGTCATGGACAGCGACGGCCAGCATGAACCTGCCTCGGTGGCCCATGCCGTCTCCGCCCTGATCGAGAGTGGCGGCGATCTCATGGTCGGCAGCCGCTTCCATCCCGACGCCAGCATCATGGGGCTGAGCGAGCAGAGGGAACGGAACTCCACCTGGGCGAACACGGTGGCCCGCTTCAGCTTGCCCCGCTACCGCCATCTGACCGACTACATGAGCGGTTTCTTCGCCCTGCGACCCGAGCGTTGCCTCCCCTATGTGCGGCAGGTGGACGTCAACGGCTTCAAGTTTCTCTATGAACTGCTGGCCCTCAGCCACGGCCATCTGGCGGTGGCTGAGGTGCCCCTGAGCTTCCAGCCCCGCAGCGCCGGGGAATCGAAGCTGAATCTCGCGGTGATCTGGGATCTGGGTGTCTCGATCCTCCACACCCTGCTGCTGCGCATGGTGCCGCGGCGGGCCGTCAGCTTTGCCCTGGTGGGGGGCACGGGCATCGGCATCCACCTGCTGGTGTTCGCCTTCAGCCAGGACCTTCTCGGCCTCAGTTTCGAGCAGGCCCAGGTGGTGGCGGTGGTCAGCGCCGGCTGCTCCAACTACCTGATCAACAACGTGCTGACCTTCCGCTCCCAGCAGCTCAGCGGCATCGCCCTGGTGTTCGGCCTGATCCGCTTCCTGCTGGTCACCTCCCTGGGCATGGCGGCCAACGTCGGGGTGTCCTCGGCGTTCTACCGGCAGGTCACCCCCCAGCCGCTGCTGGCCTTGCTGGCCGGCATCGCCGTCGACTTCGTCTGGAAGTACGCGGCGTCCTCCCGCTTCGTCTGGAACACGCCGTAGGGCTCCTCAGCCCCGGGCCGGGGGACAGGTCGGCGGGCCCTGGCCTTAACTTCCCCTTGATCTCCTCATCGACCCAGCATGGTGTCTGCTGCCCGGGGGGCCCAGCCGGAGGGTGTTCGCGCCCGAAGCCACCGGCAACTGGTCTGGGTGCTCAGTGGCCTCTGGCTGCTCCTGATCTGCTGGCTGGCCTTCTTCCAGGGCCTGGGCAGCGTCGGCCTGATGGACAAGACCGAGGCCCTGTTCGTGGAGGTGGGCCACCAGATGCTGGAGCGGGGTGACTGGGTCACCCCCTGGTGGAACGGCGAACGCTTCTTCGACTACCCCGTCTGGGGCTACTGGATGGTGGGGCTGAGCTTCCGGCTGTTCGGGGTCAGCGAATGGGCTGCCCGGCTGCCGGTGGCCCTCGCCGCCAGTGCCGTGGTGGTGGGGGCCTTCGGGCTGATGCTGGCCTGCTCCCCGGCGGGCGAGGCCGGCCGGCCCAGGCTGCTCAGGGCCGCCGTGGCGGCCGGGGTGATCGCCACGACCCCGGGCTGGATCGGCTGGGGACGCACCTCCACCACCGACATGTTCCTTTCCAGCGCCATCAGCCTGGCGCTGTTCGGCTTTCTGCTGGCCCATCGCCACCGGGCCGACCCCTGGCGGGCGCCCCTCGGCCGGGCGGCCATGGCGCTGTTCGCGGGCATCGCCGTGCTGGCCAAGGGCCCGGTGGGTCTGCTGCTGCCGGGCCTGGTGGTGGTGGTCTTCCTGCTGCTCACCGGCCAGTGGCGCCCCTGGCTGCGCTGGCGACCCCTGCTGGCCATGGTGGCCCTGTTCCTCGGGGTGAGCGCCCCCTGGTACGCGGCGGCGGCGGCCGTCAACGGTGGTGACTTCCTCGGCGGCTTCCTGGGGTTCAGCAACCTGCAGCGCTTCACGACGGTGCTCTACGACCACCCCGGCCCCCCCTGGTTCTACCTGCCCTGGCTGGTGCTGCTGGTGCTGCCCTGGTCGCTGTTCCTGCCCCTGGCGATCGCGGCCCAGGGCTTCTGGCGGCCCTCCCGCTGGCGGACCGCAGCAGCCGGCGCTTCCGAAGCCGACGGCGCCCCGGCGGAACTGGGGCTGTTCCTGCTGCTCTGGCTGGTGCTGGTGGTGGCCTTCTTCTCCGCCGCCGCCACCAAGCTGCCCGGCTACATCCTGCCGGCGCTGCCGGCGGCGAGCCTGCTGGTGGCGCTGCTGTGGCGCCCCCTGCCGGAGACGACCACCCCCGAGGCGTCGGCCCCGGGGCGGACCCGGGTGCGGATCGCCGCCGGCCTCGAGGTGCTGCTGCTGGGCGCCATGGCGGTGGGGGCCGCCCTGGCCCCGGGCTGGGTGGCGGGGGATCCCGCCTATCCGGAGTTCGGCGCCGCCCTGTCCCGCTCGGGCCTGCCCCTGGCGCTCTCGCTGTGTCTGGGGCTGACGGCCCTGGCCCTGCTGGTGCTGCTGCTGCGGCCGCAGGCCACCGACTGGCTGTGGCTGCCCAGCCTGGCCGGGTTCCTGGCGGTGCTCGGCCTGGTGATCGCCCCGCTCGCACCCCTGCTGGACCGGGAGCGTCAGGTGCCCCTGCGCCAGATGGCCCGCGCCGCCCAGGCCGCCGCCAGGCCAGGTGAACCGTTGCTGATCGTCGGCACCAAGCGCTACAGCCTGCTGTTTTACGGCGAGCCGGAGGCCGTCTTCGTTTCCGATCGCCTCCACATCACCCAGCTCGCCCTGCAGGGCCCCGACGCCCTTGCCCTGTCGCCGGACAGCCTCTCCGTGCGCCTGGTGGGCGATCGCCGCGATCTCGAGGCCCTGGCCCTGCCCCCGCAGGGGATCGAGCGGCTGGCCCGCGACGGGGAGCTGGCCCTCTGGCGGGTGCCCCGACACCATCTGGTGCCGTGATGGGGTTCCATCTGCTGCCCCGGGACAGGATCCTGCTGCCCGGCTGCCTGATCGTGCTGGTGGGGCTGTTCGTGGCCGTGGCCCCGGGCCGGCCCCTGGCCCTGCTGGACGCGGCCGTCCTGGACTGGCTGGGCAACCATTTCCACGGCCTGGTGGGCGGGGTGCTGACCCAGGTGTACCGGGCGACCGGCGTCGGCTTCACCGCCGTCCTGGTGGCGATGGCCCTGATCCACCTGCTGCGGCGGCGCTGGTGGAAGGACCTGCGCCTGCTGGTGATGGCCACCGGCGGCATCCTGATCCTGGTGGATCTGGTGTTCAAGCCGCTGTTCAGCCGCCAGCGCCCGCCGGGTAGCCTACTGCCGCTGGATGGCCACAGCTTCCCCAGCGGCCATGCCGCCGGAGCCGTGGCCTTTTACTTCGCCATGGTGGTGATCCTGGGCTCCCACCATCCCCGCCTGCGGCGCACCCTGGTGCTGCTGGCCTGCGGACTGGTGGGTCTGGTCTGGCTCAGCACCCTCTACGTGCGGGCCCACTGGCCCACGGATCTGCTGGCAGGCGCCGCCGTCGGGCTGGCCTGGCTGACGGTGTGCCTGGCCTTCTGGCGCGATCCGCCCCCCGCCGACCTCCAGAGTGGGACGGCCCGACCGCTGCGATCTCCGTGACGACCGACCTGCCCACCTCCTGCCTGGCCGGTCTGCGGGGCCTGCGCACCGCCCCGGACCTCGACGGGGAGACGGCCTCCCTGCTGCGCCGGGAGCTCGCCCCAAGGCTGGGGGCCTGTGACTGGTTCACGATCGGGATCATGGCTCCTTCGGCGGCGGCGGCCCTGACGGCCCTGCGGCAGCTGGAGGCGGCCCAGGGCTGGTCGGGCCTGCAGCCGGGGGACCCCGGCGAGGGGGAACCAGGTCCGGTGTTCCTGAAGGGCAACCAGCGCACGGGACTGTTCCATCTGCGCCGCGAGGAGGGCCTCGGCGAGGGGATCCTGATCACCGGCCATGGGGCCTCCGATCCGGACGCCGAGGACACCTGGGGGCCCCTGCCGCTCGATCTGTTCGCCTGATCCCATCAGCTGATCACGTTCCGTCCCCTGGGCCGGGACCGGGACGGACCGATGCCTAGGCTGGGCGGCTGTTGCCTGGCAGCGGTCGCTGCCGCCCGAAGCCTCCGATGACCAGCTCCACCCTGCGCATCGCCTCCCGCCGCAGCCAGCTGGCCATGGTCCAGACCCACTGGGTGCGTGACGAGCTCTCCAGGGCCCATCCCGAGCTGGCGATCACGATCGAGGCGATGGCCACCCAGGGGGACAAGATTCTCGATGTGGCCCTGGCCAAGATCGGCGACAAGGGCCTGTTCACCAAGGAACTGGAGGCCCAGATGCTGGTCGACCGGGCCGACATCGCCGTCCACAGTCTCAAGGACCTGCCCACCAACCTGCCGGAGGGCCTGATCCTGGGCTGCATCACCGAGCGGGAGGACCCGGCCGATGCCCTGGTGGTGCACGAGCGACACCGGGACCGCACCCTGGCCACCCTGCCCGAGGGCAGCGTTGTGGGCACCAGCTCCCTGCGGCGCCTGGCCCAGCTGCGTCACCACTACCCCCACCTGGTGTTCAAGGACGTGCGGGGCAACGTGATCACCCGCCTGGAGAAGCTCGACGCCGGCGTCTACGACTGCCTGATCCTGGCGGCCGCGGGCCTCACCCGCCTCGGCCTGGGGGACCGCATCCATGAGCTGATCGATCCCTCGATTTCGCTCCATGCCGTGGGCCAGGGGGCGCTCGGCATTGAATGCCGCGCCGGCGACACGGCCGTGCTCGAGACGATCGCCGTGCTGGAACACCAGCCCACCGCCCGTCGCTGCCTGGCCGAGCGGGCCTTCCTGCGCAGCCTGGAGGGCGGCTGCCAGGTGCCCATCGGCGTCAACACCCACGTCGAGGGCGACGAGCTCGTGCTCACCGGCATGGTGGCCAGCATCGACGGCCAGCGCCTGCTGCGCGAGAGCTGCCGCGGACCTGCCAC
The DNA here is from genome assembly GCA_943369315.1 of Synechococcus sp. UW140. GTDB lineage: Bacteria > Cyanobacteriota > Cyanobacteriia > PCC-6307 > Cyanobiaceae > Cyanobium. The sequence goes on along the minus strand of CALRMW020000002.1, from coordinate 108,608 downwards.
CGATCCCGAGGCGATCGGGGTGGCCCTGGCGGGCACCCTCCGGTCCCAGGGGGCCGGGGAGATCCTGGAGGAGATCTTTGCCAGCGTCCGCCCCGAAAGCTGAGGCCCCGGGCCCCCGGGCCTCCGGGCCCGAGGCCGACCTGCGCGGTCTCCCCTTCCAGTGGAACCTGCTGGCCTGGGCGGCCCTGGTCGGCACCCTGACCGGCCTGGCGGTTGTGGCGTTCCACGAGCTGCTGGGCTTCATCAACAACTTCCTCTTCGGCCCCTTCGTCGAGGGCCTGCTGGTGATCGGGCGCTCCTCGCCCGCCACCCCCGCCGACCTGCCGCCGATCGACCTGCCACCGCTGGCGCCCGACAGCGGCACCCCCCTGCGGGCCCTGCTGCAGCTCGGGCTCGATGGCATCGGCCTGCTGGCGGCGGCACCGCCCCCGCCCCCCGAACCCCCGCCGATCAGCCTGCCCACCCCGCCCGACTGGCTCGCCCTCTGGCCCGTGGTGGTGGTGCCGACCCTCGGCGGTCTGGCGGTGGGCCTGCTGCGCCATGTCGCCGGCAGCATCGGTCCGGGTCTGTCGAGCCTGATGGCGATCGCCGACGGACGCCAGGGGGGTGAGCCGCGCCTGCCCCTGCTGCGGCTGGTGGCCGCGTCCCTCAGCCTGGGCAGTGGCGCCTCCCTCGGCCCGGAGGGTCCGAGCGTGGAGGGCGGCGGCAACATCGGCCTCTGGGTGGCCCTGCGGGGCCGCCTCTCCCCCCCAGGCCCAGAAGGCGCTGGTGGGGGCCGGGGTGGCGGCGGGCCTGGCGGCAGGATTCAAGGCCCCCATCGCCGGGGTGTTCTTCGCCTTCGAGGGCAGCTACAGCGCCATCCCCGGACGTCCCAGCCTGCGGGCGGTGCTGGTGGCGGCGGTGGCCTCGGCGCTCGTCACCCAGCTTTGCCTGGGCGACATGCCGATCCTGCGCCTGCCCGCCTACGAGGTGCGCTCACCGCTGGAGCTGCCCCTGTATCTGGGGCTGGGCCTGCTGGCCAGCCTGATGTCCTGGCTGCTGATCCGGCTGCTGGCCGCCGGCCGCGACGAGCGGGTCCAGGCGGTGGTGCGGCGGCTGCCGCCCGGCCTGCCCACGGCCCTGGGAGGGGCGGCCCTCGGGGGCATGGCCCTGGTGTTCCCCCAGGTGCTCGGGGTCGGCTACGACACGATCGAAGCCCTGCTGGGCCGCGACGGCGGCATCCCCCTGCTCACCCTGGTGGCCCTGATCGGCGTGAAGCTGGTGGCCACCACCGTCAGCAACGCCACCGGCTTCGTGGGCGGCGGCTTCGCCCCCTCCCTGTTCCTGGGGGCCGTGCTGGGCAGCTGCTACGGCCAGGCGCTGGGCAGCGGCGGCCTGAATCTGCCGGTGGCCGAACCCCCCGCCTACGCCATGGTGGGCATGGCGGCGGTGCTGGCCGGCAGCGCCCGGGCTCCGCTCACCGCCCTGCTGCTGCTGTTCGAGCTCACCCGCGACATCCGCATCGTGCTGCCCCTGATGGCGGCGGCCGGCCTCAGCGCCGCCCTGGTGGAGCGTTGGCAGGGCATCCAGGATCCCGGCCTGATGGGGCCCGATCCCCTGGAGGAACGTCGCCGCAGCCAGCTGGCGGCCATCCCGGTGGAGGAGGCCTTCGAGCCGGAGGCGCCCCTGGTGCTGCCGGCCTCCCTGACGGCCTCAGCGGCCCTGGCCCGGCTGATCGACAGCCATGGCCATTGCCTGCTGGTGGAGCGGGCCGGGCTGGCCCTGGGGCTGGTGACGATCGGCGACCTGCAGCGTGGCCTCGGCTCCGATCTCCGTCGCCAGGAACCGCTGCGCCTCGAGGATTGCCTGCGCACCGACCTGGTCTGGTTGCCGACCGGGGTGCATCTGGATCGTCTCGAAGATCAGCTGAGGCCCAATGGCCTGCGGCAGCTGCCGGTCTTCGAGCTGGAGGGGGGGTCGGGGGACCATCTGCCCCATGGACTTCCCCCCGGGGGACTGGCCGTGGACCGGCTGAGGGGGATGGCCAGCCGCGACGGCATGGCCAGGGCCCAGGCGCGACGCTTTCAGGCCGCTTCGGAACGGCCCTCCATCAGGGCCTCGGCGACGGGATCAGCCTGAGAGAGCAGGCCCAGAATCCGCTGCAGGTCCAGTTCGGAGAGCTCACCGTCATTGCCCCACTTCAGCGATGTGCTGTTCAGCTGGTCGGTGGTGGGTTCGTGAGTGGAATCGAACATGGGAGGAAAATCGGCGGTTCTGGAGGGTGCCGCTGTTGATCGAGTTTCAAGACATTAGGTGTTTGCACCCAGACATCAAACCCTTCCTGAGCAATCTCCAGAATCTCTTCGGTCGCTACCCGATTCGCCGCAATCGCCCTTCGGTGTTCAGGGTTTGACAACCACCGGTGTTCCCACCTCCACCTGGTCGAACAGGGCGCGGACATGGGGGGTGAGCATCCGGACACAGCCGTTGGTGACGGCGGAGCGGGAGGTGACGGTCCAGGCCCAGGCGCTGGGGGTGCCGTGGATGCCGTACTGGTTGGGGCCGCTGCGCTTGAAGCCGATCCAGCGGTCACCAAGGGGGCCATTGGGGCCCTTGGTGGGGTTGATCTTGCCGCTCGCCGTGCTCTGGTACTGGGGATTGACCACCTTGACCTCCACCAGGAAGCGTCCTTTGGGGGTGGGGGTGCGGGAATCGCCGATGGCCACGGGCCAGCTACCCAGCACCCTGCCGTTGTCCCGCAGGCTGATGGTGCGCTTGCCCAGCTCCAGCACGATTTCACGGGTGCTGGTCACGGCGGCCTTGGCCGGAGCAGGCGCGGCGGTGGCGGGCACGGCCACGGCGGGGGTGACCACACCGGGGGCGACCGGGGCCACGCTGGTGGGCGCGGCCGGAGCCACGCTGGTGGGAGCGCTCGTGGGCGCCGGCGCCGGCACGGGCGCTTCGACGGCCCCCGCGGCCCCCGCCATGGCGGCCCCCCAGCCGGTGGTCAGGAGCACGGACAGGGCCAGGGAGCGCGACATGGGCGGAACGGGATCGGAGGGACCGCGGCGGCGGTGCCGGAGGACGGACGTCAGTCGACCAGACGGGGATCGACGACGGAAAGATAGCGATCTTCGCATTCCTTGATGATGCGAACGGCCTCGCCGGTGTCATGGAATCCATTCACCTTGCAGGTGCCGGGCTTCTTCAGATCCTTGTAGTGCTCCCAGTAGTACTGGGTTTCCTTGAGCCAGTGCTCACCCAGCTGGGTATAGCTGGTGATGTGGTCCATGCGCTTGTCGTCGGCCAGGACGGCGATCACCTTGTCGTCCACCTCGCCGCCGTCGTCGAAGCACATGATGCCGATGATGCGGGCCTCCACCAGGCTGCCGGGCACCAGGGGCTCGGTGACGCCGACGATCTCGATGTCGAGGGGATCGCCGTCCTCGTCCCAGGTGCGGGGAATGCAGCCGTAGGCGAAGGGGTAGGCGAGGGAGGAATACCCCACCCGATCCAGCTTCAGATGGCCGGTTTCGGTGATCAGCTCGTACTTGTTGATCGTGTTGGAGTTGAGCTCCACGATGGCGTTGAGCCGCAGCTCGGCCTCATCGGCGAAGGCCGGCAGCACATGCAGCAGGTTCAGCATGGTGCGGCTGGGAGCGTGGTCGATGTTCGCCATGGTGGGGGCTTTTCTGCGGCGGCATCTTAGGCATCGGGTCCCGGAGCCGATGTCCTGGCCGCCGCAGTCACCCCGCCGCGCTCAGCCCGCCGCAGTCACCCCGCCCCGGTCAGCTGGCCGACCTTGGCGCGCAGGTAGGTGAGGAAGGGCCGGGCGTCCAGGGGGCGGCGGGTGACCCGCTCGACGAGTTCCTCGGCGTTCACGGAACGGCCATGGGGCCAGATGTTGCTGGCGAGCCAGTCCTGCAGCGCGGCCGTCTCCCCCGCCGCCACCAGAGCCTCGATCGAGCCGATCTCCTGCTCGAGGGCCTCCGAGATCTGGGCGCTGATCAGGTGGCCGAGGGCGTAGGAGGGGAAGTAGCCGAACAACCCCTCGGCCCAGTGGATGTCCTGGAGGCAGCCCTCGGCGTCCGTGGCCGGCTGCAGCCCCAGCAGCTCCTTCATCCGCCGGTTCCAGGCGGCGGGAAGCTCCTCCACCGGCATCCCCTGCTCCAGCAGGGCCAGCTCCAGCTCGAAGCGCATGACGATGTGGAGGCTGTAGCTCAGCTCATCGGCCTCCACCCGGATCAGGCCCGGCCGCAGGGGGTTGAGGGCCCGCCAGAAACCGAAGGCGCCGCCCCAGGGGTCGGACCCCAGGCCCCCTTGGAAGCGGGGATGCCAGCGCTCGGCGAAGGCCCGGCTGCGGGCCACGCGGCATTCCCAGAACAGCGACTGGGACTCATGCACTCCCATCGAGGTGGCCTCCCCCAGGGGCCAGGGGAAGTAGTGGTCGTCGCTGCGGGGCAGGCCCTGCTCGTAGAGGGAGTGGCCCCACTCATGGGCGGTGGCCAGGAAGGCCGAGAACGGCTGGCCCGCCACCACCCGGGTGGTGATGCGGAAATCCTGCGGGCCCACGGTGCAGGAGAAGGGGTGGGCGGATCGGGACCGCTGGCAGCGGGCCGCGTCGTAGCCCCAGTTGTCGAGCAGCTCACCGCAGAGTCGCTCCTGCAGACCCTCCGCCAGCTCGAAGGGCTCCTGCTGGCCCGCGGGCGGGGCGGCCGCCACCGTGTCCAGCAGCCCCGGCAGTTCCGCCGCCAGGGGGGCGAACAGCTCCGTCAGCCGGGCCTTGCTGCTATCGGGCTCGAAGGGCTGGGCCAGGATCTCCCAGGGGCTGCGGACCACCGATTCGGCGTCCGCCAGCTGGCCGGCCTGCTCGCGGCGCAGCCGGATCAGCTCCCGCAGCGCCGGGGCGAAGGTGGCGAACGTGCTGGCCGCCCGGGCCTCCTGCCAGACGGCGTTGCCGTGGGACTGGGCCCGGGCCAGGGCGGTGACCAGGGCCGGATCGAGGCAGCGCTGGCGGTTCAGCTCCAGACGCAGCAGCTGCAGGTTGCGGCGCCGCTGGGGCGGGGCGTCCCCTTCGAGCTCGGCCTCCGCCGCGGCCACCAGATCGGCGTAGGCGTCACTGCTCTGGCGCTCGTGCAGCTGGGCGGCCAGCAGGGCCAGCTGTTCGCCGCGCCAGGGGGCACCGGCGGCGGGCATCACCGTGTTCTGGTCGTAGTAGAGGGTGCTGCTGATCGAGCCCAGCAGGCGGGTGGTGTGCAGGTGCCGCTGGAGCTGGTCGAGGGCCGGAGCCGCTGCAGGCATGGGATCGGTGGAGCCGGTGCCGCCATGCTGCTCCCGATGCGGCCCTGATGCGGATCGGACAACGGCCGTCCCGGCCGGCCGCCGGCGGCGCCATGGTGGAGGAAGACCTTTCCGGCGCCGGATCGATGCATCCCCCCTCCCCGGAGCAGGCCCTGGTGCTCGCGGCCATCGAACGGTTCATGGCCGACCCCGACCTCGCCCTGCAGGGCCAGCCCGCCAACGTCGACTCCGGCGACGTGCTGAGCGCGATCCTGAACGCCCTGGCCAGGGTGCTGCCGCTGGAGGAGATCGAACTGGCGGTGACGGGCCTGCTCACGGTCCACTGCGACCGGCTCGATGACGACACCCAGCTGGTGCTGGAGGCCCTGCTCACCGCCATCGAGCGCGACGACGACGAGATGGCGCTCGACAGCCTGCTGGCCAGTGAGGCCAGCCTGCTGGAGGCCAATGCCCTCGACGGCAACGATCTGCTGGTGTGGGATCCGACCGAAACCCCGCCGCTGCGGGAGATGGAGATCCTCGACGTGCTCGAGCGCTACCCCTGCCGCGGCGAGGCGGCCCGCTGGAGCTGCGACGACTTCGTGGCCCTGCTGGAGGGCAAGATCCTGCAGTGGCGCAAGACCATGGTGGCCCTGGACATCCTTCAGGAGCAGCCCGGCACCCGGCCCTCCGCCAGCACCATGGTGCTGCTGGTCCCGGAGGATCCCGCCGCCCCCCTCGAGCAGCTGGAGGTGGGGGTCACTCTGCGGCCGCCGCCGCCGGAGCCCAGTGGAGCCGCATCGGCACGCAGCCTTCCAGACTGACCTTCACCGGGCAGCGCTCGCCGGCGCGGATCAGCACCTCCCTCTGCCCGTCATCGAGGCCGGCCGGCAGGTCGATCCAGGCCTCCAGCAGGGCGATGCGGCGCTCGCCGCTGCTGGTCATGCCCTTCTCCACCCGCACCCGGGCGCCCTCCAGCGCCATCCCCTCGCGTTCGGCCACGATCCCCATCACCGTGAGCAGGCAGGTGGCCAGGGCCGTCGCCACCAGGTCGGTGGGCGAGAACGCCTCCCCCTTGCCCTGGTTGTCCACGGGGGCATCGGTGATCAGCCGCGACCCCGACGGGGCGTGCTCCGCCGCGCAGCGCAGGGCTCCCTCGTAGCGGCAGGTCATCGTGGTCATGGCGGGCGCGGGACGGCGAACGTCCCCCCAGGCTGGCAGGGGCCGTCGCCCTAGATTCGGGACTGCGATCCCCGCCTCCTTGGCCCTGATCCTGCTGGTGGCCTCCCATCCGGCCGAAGGATTGCCGGAGACGATCCGCCTGGCGGTCACGCCGGTGTTTCTGCTGGCGGGCATCAGCGGTCTGCTCGGGGTGATCACCACCCGTCTGGCCCGCATCGTCGATCGGGCCCGGCTGCTCAAGGAGCGGACCGGGGCCGCCACGATGGCCCAGGAACGGGAGCTGCAGGAGGAGCTGATGCTGCACCGCCGGCGGATGTTCATGGCTTCCCGGGCCTTCGCCTGTGCCACCACCAGCTTCCTGCTGGTGGCCACCGTGGTGGTGGTCCTGTTCGTGACCACTCTGGCGACGATCGATGTGACGCCCCTGGTCGCCGTGCTGTTCGTGCTGGCGATGGGCTCGCTGATGGCGGCGGTGGTGCTGCTGCTGCGCGAGGTGCAGCTTGGCAGCCTGGCCCTGCGACGTTTCTAGGCCGCCGTCAGGCCGATCTCCTCCAGCAGTTGCCTCTGCCGGCGCGCGTCCACGAAACGGTGGGCGGCCATGGCACCGCTCACCGCCACGGGCGGCACGCCGATACCCGGGAACACGCCGGCCCCGCAGAGCACCAGCCCCTCGACCGGGGTGGACCCGCCGGGAAAGGGGCCGGCGTTGGCGGGCCAGGCCGGCCCGTAGCTGCCCTGGTGCATCCGCAGGTAGTGGCGGTGGGTGAGAGGGGTGCCCTGCAGTTCGAGCACCACCCGCTCGCGCCAGTCGGGCAGCACCCGGGAGAGCGCCTCGCCGAAGACGGCGCAGCGTTCCCGCTTGAGGGCGTCGTAGGCGGCGCTGCCCCGCTCCAGCCCCTGCCACAGCTCCCAGGGTTCGTTGGCCGGGGTGTAGCCGTGCAGCACCTGGTGGCCCGTCGGCGCGCAGGACGGGTCGAGAAGGGAGGGCATCGAGAGCACCACCATGTTGCGTTCGGCGCCGATGCCCCGCTGCCAGTCCCCCACCCAGACGTGATGGATGGGCAGGTGATCGAGGTCGTCCCCCCGCAGGGCCAGGTGCCAGTGCAGGAAGCCGGCGCAGGCCGGGGTGGCTGCCTGGCGCCGCCGCCAGCGGGACGGCACCGCCGTCTCCGGCAGCAGGGCAAGCAGGTCCCAGGGGCTGGTGTTGGCGATCACCCCGCGGCCGGCCTCGAGGCGCTCCCCGTTCGCGAGGCGGACGCCCACCGCCCGGCCCTGCTCCACCAGGATCTCTGCCACCGCCGCGCCCGTGCGCAGCCGGCCGCCATGGCGCTCCATCCCCCGCACCAGCGCCGCCGCCACGGCCGCGCTGCCGCCGATGGGGTAGTCGAGGCAGGCCTCGGGCTCGAACCACTCCCCGAACAGGGTCGCCATGGCGGCGGCACTGGTCTGGTCCATGGGCAACCCGGAGATCAGGAAGCAGAGCAGGTCGACCCAGTGGAGCAGGAACGGATCGCTCAGGTGCCGGCGGGCGATCGGCCCGAAGGCGCCCCCCAGGGCCGCCAGCCGGCCGGCCTGGCCCAGCAGGCGCAGGGCGTTGCCGCCGCCGAGGGTGGTGGCCAGACCCGCCCCGGGCCGCAGGGCCAGCAGCGGCAGGGAGCGGGCCGCCTCGCAGCTGGGCCTCAGGGCCTTGAGGAAGCGGTCCCATTCGTCCGCCACCGCCGCGCCGCGGAGATCGCGCAGCAGGGCCAGGAAGGGGGCCTGCCCCACCCCCACCCGCAGGGACCCCTCGGGCAGCAGCAGACCCCAGTCGCGGTAGCTGGCCACGGGCAGGGTTTCCCCCACGGCCCGCAGCACCTGGGCCAGGGGGTTGGTGCTGGGCCACCGGCCCAGGCCGCTCCAGAGCGACGGGCCGGATTCGAAGTGAAAGGGACCGCGCCGGAATCCATGGGCCGCGCCGCCGGGGGTGGTGTGGGCCTCGAGCACCAGCACCTCCAGCCCATGGCGGGCGGCGATGGCGCCGGCGCACAGGCCGCCCAGGCCACTGCCCACCACGATCAGGTCGCTCACCTTGGGTGCAGCAGTTCCGCTGCAGATCTTATTCAGAATCCCTTCGCATCGAAGGCAAACGGATTGCCCCCTCGCTGACTAGGATCGTTTGATATAGCAAAGGTTTTGCATTGTCGCAGGGCTTCCCTTCCGCCACCCTGTCCGATAGCACGCCGCCCGTTCCCCCTGATGCGGAGGCGGGCTCCACGGCATCGATGCGTCAGCCCAAGCGAGGCGATTTTGAGCTCAAGTCCTTCATGGACAGCTCCAATCTGCGGGGGGCCTGGCAGATCGCCAACACCGTCATCCCCTACGCGGCCCTGTGGTGGCTGGCCGACTGGAGCCTCCAGCACGCTCCCCTGCTGCTCATCCCCACCATGGTCGTCATGGTGCTGCTGCTGGCCCGCTGCTTCTCCCTGATGCACGACTGCGGCCACGACTCCCTGTTCCGCAGCCGGCGGGCCAACCAGGTGTTCGGCTTCCTGCTCGGTGTGCTGAGTGCCATTCCCCAGTACCCCTGGTCCCGTGGCCACGCCTACCACCACCGCCACAACGGGGACTGGGAGAAGTACCAGGGACCTTCGGCCCTGGTCACCACGGGGGCCTTCGCCGCACTCAGCCCCGGCCAGCAGCGGTTCTACGGCGTGTTGCGCCATCCGGCGATGCTGTTCCCCGGGGGCTTCTTCTATCTGGTGATCAAGCCCAGGGTGGCCCTGCTGCTGGGGCTGGCGGGCTTCTTGCCCCACCTGCTGGCCTGCCTGCGCAGCCCGCAGCGGATGGGCCCGGACCAGATCCTGGCCAGCTATCGCTCCAAACACTGGTACACCCAGGGGGAATTCCGCCATCTGCTGGCCAACAACATTGCCGTGATCGGCTCCTGGTGGTTGATGGCCCACTGGCTCGGCGCCGGCGTGTTCTGGTCGATCTACGCCCCGGTGATGGCCTGCGCGGCGGCGATTTTCATCTGCATCTTCTTCGTGCAGCACAACTTCCCCGGTTCCTATGCCCACGCCACCGCCGGCTGGAGCGAGATGACGGGGGTTTTGGAAGGCACCAGCGATCTGGAGCTGCCGCCGCTGTTCAACTGGTTCTCCGCCGACATCGGCTGCCACGCCATCCATCACCTGTCATCCAAGATCCCCAACTACCGGCTGCGGGCCTGCCACGAGCGCAATGCCCACCTGCTCACGGGCGTGCGCCGGCTCTCCCTGGCCGACATCCCGGGATGTTTCAGCTACATCCTCTGGGACCCCCAGGCCTGCCGCCTGACCACCATCGACGCGCTGCGTTCCGCCGCTCCCGTCCCCGTCGCCAGCTGAAGGGCGCCAGGAGGAACCGATGCTGCGCCAGAGCCTGAGCCGGTTGGAGGTGTCCACCCATGGGGATGGTTTCGATGACATCACTGGGGCCCTCAACGGCCTGATCGCCGCCAGTGGCCTGGTGCTCGGCACCGCCACCATCGCCAGCCTGCACACCTCCTGCTCCCTGACGATCAACGAGAACGCCGACCCCAGGGTGCTGGTGGACCTCGCCGCCTTTCTGCGGGCCCTGGTGCCCCCGGAAGGGGTGCGTCCCCTGAGCGGCCAGGGGGAGCGGCGCCCCTGGGCCCACGATGACGAGGGCCCCGATGACATGCCCGCCCACATCCGCACCGCCCTGACCTGCACCAGCCTGGTGCTCCCTTTCCAGTCAGGCCGCCTGCTGCTCGGCACCTGGCAGGCGGTGTATCTGTGGGAGCACCGGGCCCGACCCCACCGCCGCAGCCTCAGCCTGCATCTGCTCGGCGAATAACACTGACCCCTTCCCCCTGCCCCCCACCACCATGGCCGCCCAGCCCCTGACCCCCGCCCAGATCGCCGCCCTGCCCGCCGATCTGCCGCAATGGACGCTGCGGGAGGGCAAGCTCCATCGCGAACTGCGCTTCGCCGATTTTTCCGCCGCCTTCGGCTTCATGGCCCGGGTGGCCCTGGCGGCCGAAGCGATGGGCCACCATCCGGAATGGTGCAACGTCTGGAACCGGGTGACGATCAACCTCACCACCCACGACACCGGCGGGCTGTCGGACCTTGACGTGGAACTGGCCCGCCGCATCGATGCCTGCGTCTAGCTTCCCTGGGTGCTCCCCCGCCCTGCAGCGCCCCATGGGATTCCGCTACCTCGATCGGATCGCCACCGAGGAGAACATCCACGCGTTTCTCGAACTCGCCGATCTGGCCGCCGGAGCCGGTGCTTCGGCCAACAACGTCTTCCTGCTCTCCCATCGGCTGCGCCAGTCCCGTCCGATGCAGGTCTGCCGGGCGTTGCTGGGGCGGGACCCGGCCGCCGCGGCCCTGATCGAGCAGCGGCGGCTCAGCGGCCCCTATGACGCGGCCGCCCTGCGGGCGCTGCCGAAGGGGACCCTGGGCCACACCTATGCCACGGTTCTGGAGACGATGGGGTACGACATCAATTTCTTCCCCATGCCCGAGTTCTACGCCAACCTGGAAAGCGACGCCGATTACATCAACTACCGGGTCTATGCCACCCACGACATCCATCACATCGTGAGCGGCTTCAGCCTCGACAATTTCGGCGAACTCGGCGTCATCAGCATGAGCGTGGCCCAGTTCTCCCATCCGGGCCTGGCCTTCACCGATCTGATGGCCCTGCTGCTCAACTGGTTCCGCAACGACAAGCCGATCGACGAACACGAAACTCCGGCGGAGCAGGCCCGCACCGCCAGCTACGCCTTCGGCATGATCAGCAAAGGGCTGCACATCGGCGCCGAGGCCCAGCCGCTGTTCCCGGTGATCTGGGAGGAGCGGATGGGCCAGGACCTGGAGGAACTGCGGGCCGAGCTGGGTGTCACGGCGGTGAAGGAGGGGACCTTCAGCTGGTACGCCAACCCCTCCCTGGTGGCGGCGCTGGCCGCCTGAGGCCTCAGACGAGGGCGGGCAGCCGGGAGGGTTCGGCCGCCCTGAAGTGCAGCCGCGGCGGTTCCGCCCCAGCATCCACCTCCACCACGATCGTGGAGCCGCTCAGGTAGGTGCCGGCCAGGATCGCCTTGGCGATCGGCGTCTCCAGTTCGCGCTGGATGGCCCGCTTGAGGGGTCGGGCGCCGTAGACCGGGTCGTAGCCCACCGCGGCCAGCCAGTCGAGGGCGGGCCCGTCGAGCTCCAGGCCCAGCTTCCTGTCTTCGAGACGCCGGGCCAGGCGCTGCACCTGCAGCTCCACGATCTGGCGCAGTTCCTCGGCCTTGAGGCTGTGGAAGATGATCGATTCATCCAGCCGGTTGAGGAACTCGGGGCGGAAATGGCCCCGCAGGGCCTCGTTCACCCGCTTCTCCATTTCGCCGTGGCGGGCCGGATCGCCGGCCAGATCGAGGATCGAGGCGCTGCCGATGTTGCTGGTGAGGATCAGCACCGTGTTGGTGAAGTCCACCGTGCGGCCCTGGCCATCGGTGACGCGGCCGTCATCGAGGATCTGCAGCATCACGTTGAACACATCGGGGTGGGCTTTCTCCACCTCGTCGAAGAGGATCACGGCGTAGGGACGGCGCCGCACCGCTTCGGTGAGCTGGCCGCCCTCCTCGTAGCCCACGTAGCCGGGAGGGGCTCCGATCAGGCGGCTGACGGCGTGCTTCTCCATGTATTCGCTCATGTCGATGCGCACCATCGCCTCCTCGCTGTCGAACAGCTGGGACGCCAGCGCCTTGGAGAGCTCGGTCTTGCCCACGCCGGTGGGGCCGAGGAACAGGAAGCTGGCGATCGGACGGTTGGGGTCGGACAGGCCGGCCCGCGACCGCTGGATGGCATCGGCCACCGCCGTCACGGCCTGCTCCTGGCCGATCACCCGCGTGTGCAGTTCGTCCTCGAGATGGAGCAGTTTCTCCATCTCCGACTGCACCAGCTTGCTGACCGGAATCCCCGTCCACTTGGCGATCACCTCGGCGATGTCGTCCTCGGTGACCTCCTCGCGCAGCAGGTTCTTCTCGCCGGCATGGGCACTCAGCTCGCTTTCCTTGGCGGCCAGCTTCTTGTTGAGCTCGGCCAGGGTGCCGTACTCCAGTTCGGCGGCCTTGTTGAGGTCGTAGTTGCGCTTGGCCTGCTCCACCTGCAGCTGCACCTGCTCGATCTCCTCCTTGATGGCGGAGAGTTCGTCGATCGAGCCCTTCTCCTTCTGCCACTGGGCGTTGAGGCTGCTCTGCTGCTCGCCCAGGTCGGCCAGCTCCTTCTCGAGCTTCTCGAGCCGGTCGCGGCTGGCGGGGTCCGATTCCCTCCCCAGGGAGAGCTTCTCCATCTCCAGCTGCAGGATGCGGCGATCGAGCTCGTCGATCTCCTCCGGCTTGGAGGTGATCTCCATCTTCAGGCGGGCCGCCGATTCGTCCATCAGGTCGATGGCCTTGTCGGGCAGGAAGCGATCGGCGATGTAGCGGCTGCTCAGCACGGCCGCCGCCACCAGGGCGTTGTCGGCGATGCGGACGCCGTGGTGCACCTCATAGCGCTCCTTGAGGCCCCGCAGGATCGAGATCGTATCCTCCACGGTGGGCTGGTCGACGAACACCTGCTGGAAGCGGCGCTCCAGGGCGGGGTCCTTCTCGATGTGCTGGCGGTGCTCGTCGAGGGTGGTGGCGCCGATGCAGCGCAGTTCGCCGCGGGCCAGCATCGGTTTCAGCAGGTTGCTGGCATCCATGGCGCCGCCGGTGGCACCGGCCCCCACGACGGTGTGGATCTCGTCGATGAACAGGACGATCTGGCCTTCGCTGGAGGTGACCTCCTTGAGCACGGCCTTGAGGCGCTCCTCGAATTCACCGCGGTACTTGGCGCCGGCGATCAGGGCCCCCATGTCGAGGGCGATCAGCTGGCGGTTCTGCAGGGCCGTGGGCACGTCACCGTTGACGATCCGCTGGGCCAGCCCCTCGACGATGGCGGTCTTGCCGACGCCGGGTTCGCCGATCAGCACCGGGTTGTTCTTGGTGCGGCGGGAAAGGATCTGCACGGTGCGGCGGATCTCCTCGTCGCGGCCGATCACCGGATCGAGCTTGCCTTCCCGTGCGGCGGCGGTGAGATCACGGCCGTACTTCTCGAGGGATTCGTAGGTGCCTTCCGGGTTCTGGTCGGTCACACGTTGGCTGCCCCGCACCGCCAGAACGGCTTCCTTGATTCTGGCCCCATCGGCGCCCGACTGGGACAGCAGCTGGCGGCCGCAGCGGTCATCGCCGGCCAGGGCCAGCACCAGGTGCTCCACGGCGATGTAGCTGTCCTCGAATTCCTTCCTGAGGGCGTCGGCCCGGTCCAGCACCGCGTTCAGCCCCTTGCCCAGGTAGACGTTGTCGGGGGCGGTGGCCAGGCTGGGCTGGGCGGCGATGAAGGCCTCCAGCTTCTGGCCCAGAACGCCCAGATCCACACCGGCCTTCTCCAGGATCCGGCTGGCCAGGTCCTGCTGGGCCAGCAGGGCGGCGAACAGGTGCTCGCTGTCCATCTGCTGCTGGCGCTTCTGCTGGGCCAGCTGCTGGGAGGCGACCACGGCGCCCCAGGCCTTTTCGGTGAACAGTTCGGCGGTGGGATGCATGGGTGGAGTTCTCCCTGCTGACGGTGGCTGAAGCCAACGTATGAATGCCGCCGGGATCGGCCGAGTGGGAGGACCGAACCGCGGCGTTCGGCCCTCCTCCCCGGGGGTGGGCAGGCCGTAACGACGGGGGTGGTCAACCGCCCGGCGGGGAGCCCAGGCGCTAGGGGCCCACGAACTCGGGCATGGGCACCTGATAGCCGCGTTGCTTTCCGCAGAGCTGGCTGGGGCAGCCGTCCGGGCCGTAGAGCGCATCTGCCGCCGAGAGGCAGCCCAGGCCGTTCTTCTGGGCCACCTGGGACGGATGGATCCGCAGCGGCTGGAGCACAGCCTCGCTTCTGGGCACCACCAGCCGGCAGGGGGGAGGCGACAGCCCTGGCCTGGCTTCGATGGCCAGGGGCTGGTTGGGGGTCAGCCCCTGGGCCAGGGCGGGCGTTTGGGCGGCGGCCATCAGGGCCAGGGGCATCCCTGCCGAGAGCAGGCCCCCGAGCAGGCCCGGCCGCAGCCCGGTAGAAGTGGGGATCGCCATGATGGGGCCTCGGCTGCGCCCCATTCTCGCCTCTTCAGCCCTCCCGTCTCCGATGCCCTCTCCCGCCGACGACCAGGCCCTTGTGGCCGACCTGGCCAGAGCGTCCCTCACCCTGGGTGGGGCGGCGGAGCCGGAGCGGGACTGCTGGCGGGTGGTGCACCGCCATGTCCACGGGATGCTGCCGAGCGAGTACGACATCCGCGAGGTGCCCGAGGAGCTCTACCTGGCGGTGCTGGCCGCCCGCCGTGCTCTGACCTGAGCCATGAAAAAGCCCCGGCAGGGCCGGGGCTAAGGACGGCTGGAAAGGCCGTCGCTGGATCGGAAGGATCCGGCGGGAATCAGGCCCAGCCCTTGGAGGCCATGTCCTCGACGTAGGCCGCCACATCAGCGATGTCACCCTCGCTGAGCTTGCCGCCGAAGGCGGGCATGGCGTTCTTGCCGTTGGTCACCTGGTAGGCGATGGCGGCCTCGTGGCCGGCGTCGTAGTTGGCCAGGTAGGAGGCCAGGGCATCGGCCTTGAGGGTGCGCTCGGCATTGACCACGTTGCCGCCGCCCATGTGGCAGGCGGCGCAGTTGGCGGAGAAGATCTGGCCGCCGTGGGCCGCATCGGCGGCGAAGCTCGGGGCGGCACCCAGCACCAGCGCCAGGCAGAGAGCGAAGAGGGAAAGAAGACGACGCATGGGAGGGTGCAACGGAAGGTGCCTGAAGGCACTTGCAACGGGCACAAATTAGGCAATGGCCGCCCCCCGGTGGGGGCCTCTGACACATTCGCAACAATTGAGGCCCGCCCGGTTCGGCCGCGAGGGCAGGGTCGGCTCAGGGGCGGCCCTTCTCCCCGATCCGGCCCCGGTGCGGCACCCCCGCCGTCTCCAGCACCGCCTCGAGGCTCGGGGCGAGGCTCACCAGGCCGAAGCGCTCGGGCGGGCTGACGGGCTGGTGCACGAAGTGGCGCTGCCGGATCGAGAAACGGTCCCAGGCATTCACTTCGATGCGCAGCAGCTTGATCAGCCCCTCGATCAGCCAGCCGCGCAGATCGATCCCCAGCGGCGGCACCCACACCCGTCGCCAGCGGCACAGGGAGGCCACGGCGCCGTTGATCGTGATCGGAGCCTGGCCCAGCACCAGCCGCCGCACCGGACCCTGGTCGGGCTCGGGGTTGGGGCCGTGGGGGGTGGTGGCCAGGTGGGCGCAGACGGTGGCGATGTCGGCGGCGTGGATGAAATGGAAGCTGGCGTCGGTGCGCAGCCAGCGGGCCAGCCACAGCCAGCCGAAGGCCTCCTTGAGCCCGGCGGTCAGGTAGCTGGTGGGGTGGGGATCGGCGCCCGCCACCGAGCCGCCGAACACCAGAGTGGGGAACACGGCCACGATCCTCGGAGCCAGGGGGTGGCGCTCCAGGTCCTGCAGGCAGGTGGCCTTGGTCTGGATGTACTCGGTGCCGTAGGCCATCGCCTCCGGCAGCAGCTGCAGCCGGCGGTCGAGGATGCTGGCGGTGGAGAAGTAGATCACCTGCTGCAGGCGATCCGGGTCGGTGAGCCGCAGCAGCTCCTTCACGGCCACCACGTTCACCGCCTGGGCCCGCTCGGGATCCCCCCAGGCGGTGGCGGTGTGGATGATCCGGTCGGCGCTGGCGATGGCGGCGGCGTGGGTACCCAGCTCCCGCAGGTCGCCCACCAGCAGGGTGATGCGCGGGTGGTCGGCGGGGACGGCGCTGAGCTTGGCGGGATCCCGCAGCAGCAGCAACAGGTGGGCGTCGCTGTTGGCCAGCAGGTTTTCAGCGATGTACTGGCCGACGCAGCCGCTGGCGCCGGTGATCAGGATCCGCTGGGGCCCGGAGGTGGGGGCGCTCAAACAGCGGCCCCCAGCAGCTCGTTGACGGCCTTGCCGGTCTCGAAGAAGACGCGGGCGTTGTCCTCAGGGGTGCCGGGCAGGATGCCGTGGCCCAGGTTGAGGATGTGGCGACGGCCGCGGGCCTTGCGCACCGTGTCGAGGATCCGCTCGCGGATGGCCTCCGGGGTGCCGAACAGCAGGCCGGGATCCACGTTGCCCTGCACGCCCAGGTGCTGGGGCAGGCGGGCGCAGCCATCGGCCATGTCCACGGTCCAGTCCAGGGAGATGAAGTCCACCCCGGTGGCGGCCATGCGCTCCAGCACGCCGGCGCTGCCGGAGATGTACAGGATCAGGGGGGTGTCGGGGTGGGTGGCCTTGACCTGGTCGATCACCCGCTTCTGGTAGGGGGCCGCGAACACGTCGTAGTCGATCGGGCTCAGCTGCCCCGCCCAGGAATCGAACAGCTGCACCACCTGGGCGCCGCTGTCGATCTGGTAACGGACATAGGTGGCGATCGAATCGGCCAGGTGGCCCAGCAGCCGGTGCAGCAGGGCGGGCTCCTGGAAGGCCATCGCCTTGATCACCGAATAGGTCTTGGAGCTCTTGCCCTCCACCGCGTAGGCGGCCAGGGTCCAGGGCGCACCGACGAAGCCGAGCACCGCAGCCGCGTTGCCCACGTCGGCCCGCAGCCGGCCCAGCACCTCGCCCACGAAGGGCAGGGCTTCAGCCGGATCGAGGGGCCGCAGCGCATCCACCTGGGCCTGGCTGCGGATGGCGGGCTCGATGATCGGCCCCCGGCTCTCGATGATGTCGAAGTCGATGCCCATGCCCGGCAGGGGCGTGAGGATGTCGGAGAAGAGGATCACGCCGTCGGGACGGAAGGCGTGGAAGGGCTGCATCGAGATCTCGTAGGAGAGATCGGGGTTCTCGGAGCGCTCGCGGAATCCGGGATGGCGGTCACGCAGGTCGCGGTACACCTTCATGTACCGGCCCGCCTGGCGCATCATCCAGACCGGAGGCCGCTCCACCTGCTCACCTCGGGCGGCGCGCAGCAGCAGGGGGGCGGATTCGGTCATGGCGCCGGTCAGAAGGTCAACGGCGAAACCTAACCGAGCACCCCCGGCCTGCGGCCGCTCCTGTCACCAGTCGTGGCATGGGCGCCCCCGGAGCGCTCAGCCCTCGCCGATGGCCGGCCGCTGCAGGCTGCGGGACTCGTCCAGCCGGAACACCACCACGCTCAGGGGCGGCAGGCAGAGCTCCAGGGAGTTCTCGTAGTCGTGGATGGCCCAGGCATCGGTGAAGCGGCCGCCCAGGTTGCCGAGGTTGCTGCCGCCGTAGCGGCTGCTGTCGGTGTTGAAGACCTCCGCGTAGAAGCCCTCGAGGGGGACGCCCACCCGGTAGTGGGAATGGCTCTGGGGGGTGAAGTTGGCCACCACCACCACCCACCGCCCGCTGCCGCTGTCGCGGCGCATGAAGCTGATCACCGAGTGGCGGTTGTCGTTGCAGTCGATCCACTGGAAGCCGTACTGATCGAAGTCGTCCCCCCAGAGGGCCGGCTCCGCTTTGTAGAAGACGTTGAGGTCGTCCACCAGGTCGAGCAGTCCCTTGTGGGCCTCGTACTGGAGCAGCTCCCATTGCAGATCGCCCCAGACGTTCCATTCAGCCCGCTGGCCGAACTCCATCCCCATGAAAATCGTCTTCTTGCCCGGGTGGGTCCACATGTAGGCCAGCAGGGCGCGCACGTTGGCGAACTTCTGCCAGTCGTCGCCCGGCATCTTGTGGAGCAGGTTGCTCTTGCCGTGCACCACCTCATCGTGGCTCAGGGCCAGCATGAAGTTCTCGGTGAAGGCATACCAGATCGAGAAGGTGACGTGGTTCTGGTGGAACTGGCGGAACCAGGGATCCAGCTCGAAGTAATCGAGCATGTCGTGCATCCAGCCCATGTTCCACTTGAGGTTGAACCCCAGGCCGCCCATGTCGGTGGGCTGGGTCACCATCGGCCAGGTGGTGGATTCCTCGGCGATCGAGAGGGCGCCGGGAAAGTGCTGGAACAGCACGTGGTTGGCCTGCTGCAGGAAGCGCACCGCCTCCAGGTTCTCCCGGCCGCCGTGCTCGTTGGGCAGCCATTCCCCGTCCGGACGCAGGTAGTCGCGGTAGAGCATCGAGGCCACGGCATCGACGCGGATGCCGTCGATGTGGAACTCCTCGAACCAGTAGATGAGGTTGGCGACGAGGAAGTTGCGCACCTCGTTGCGGCTGTAGTTGAAGATCAGCGTTCCCCATTCCTTGTGCTCGCCGATGCGGGGATCGGCATGCTCGTAGAGGTGGGCGCCATCGAAGAAGGCCAGACCGTGGCCGTCCTTGGGGAAGTGGCCGGGCACCCAGTCGAGGATCACGCCGATGCCTTCGGCGTGGCAGCGGTCGACGAAGGCCCGGAACTCGTCCGGGCTGCCGAAGCGGCTGGTGGGGGCGTACCAGCCGGTGACCTGATACCCCCAGGAGCCGTCGAAGGGATGCTCGGAGACCGGCATCAGCTCGATGTGGGTGAAGCCGCGGGCCTTCACGTAGGGAATGACCTTGTCGGCCAGTTCCGGATAGGTCATCAGCCGGGCGCCCGGCTTCAGATCGGCGGCGGGCACCGGGGGCCGGGGGCGGCCGTCGGCTTCGATGAAGGGCTGGTCGGCGGCGGCATGCATCCAGCTGCCCAGGTGCATCTCGTACACCGCGATGGGCTGGGGCAGGGGATCGCGGCCATCCCGCTCCTCGATCCAGGCGCCGTCGTTCCACTCGTAGCGGCCCAGTTCGGCCACCACCGAACCGGTGTTCGGCCGGATCTCGTGGCGGAAGCCGTAGGGGTCGGCCTTCTGATAGCAGTGACCGTTCTGGGCCCGCACCTCGTACTTGTAGATCTGGCCGGCGCCCAGACCGGGGATGAACAGCTCCCAGATCCCCCCGATGCGCTGCTGCATGGGGTGATGGCGGCCATCCCAGCCGTTGAAATCACCCAGCAGGGCGACGCTGCGGGCGTTGGGGGCCCACAGGCAGAACTGCACCCCGGTGACGCCGTCGCGCTCGATGACATGGGCGCCCATGCGCCGCCAGATGTGGTGGTGATTGCCCTCGGCGAACAGGTGACGGTCCAGTTCCCCCATCCACTCGTGGCGGAACGCCCAGGGATCGTGCTGCTCGTGCTCGATGCCGCCGCGGCTCACATGGACCCGATACCCGCAGCCGGGATCGGCCTCGAGGGGGGTCTCGAAGATCCAGGGGTGGTGGGGGTTGGCCATGGCCAGCCGTTCGCCGCCATGGAGCAGCTCCACCGTGTGGGCGTCCGGCATCCACACCCGCACCACCCAGCCGCTGTCATCAAGGGGCTGGGGCCCGAGCACGGAGAAGGGGTGGTCGTGGCGGCATTCCGCCAGCCGGCGGGCATCCTCAACCATCCATTCGAGGCTGGGCAGGGCCATGGAAGAGGAGGCGTGCATGCGCCGGGAGCTTACGTCGGTGGGAGGGCCGGCTCAGCGCGGCGGCGACGGAGGAGCCGGATCGGTGGGGAAATCCACGCCGATGATCCGGTTCTCGGAATCCAGGGTGACGAAGAGGTTGTCGGTGAGGCGGTTGAACTCGGTGTTGACGATCACCAGGCGCATCTCCGGCGTACTCTCAGCCCGGTTGATGCGCTTCACCCGGACGAAATTGCCGGTGATGCGCTGCAGGTTGAGCCATTTCTGCTGCAGCTGGGCCTGGGGAATCTGCTCCTGCATCTGCGGCGAGAGGAAGCTGCTGGCGGAGATGAAGTGGCCGCTGGCGAGGGCCGTGATGAAGTCCCGCACCACCTTCTCGGCCGGCTGGTCGGTGACGTTGAAGTGATAGCCATCGATCCGGCCCTGGCCGTCGATCACCATCAGCAGGTCGCGCTCGCCGGCGCTGGTGAACAGCGTGGCCTCCACAGTGCTCGAGTCGAAGCCGGGCTGGATGCTGCGGATGGCCCAGCGCAGCAGCTTCGGCTGGGTCTTCATGGTGGCGGCCACCATGCTGGGGCTGCTGACGCTCTGCAGGGCCGGGGAGAACTGGTTGAAGCGCGCCTGGGCGTCGCCGTTGCGGATCGTGGTCAGGATCCGCTCGGCCGCCGCCCGTGCCTGGGCCTCGCTCAGGGCCGCGCTGGGCTGGCCGCTGGTGGTCGGCGCCGGGTCGGCCTGGGCCCACGCCCCGCCCGGTGCCAGCAGGGCCTGGCTGCCCAGCAGCAGCATCAGGCCGATCAGGGCTCGGCGCAGTTGGGGGCGCGGCATGGGCGGCGGGGTTCGGGTCGGCTCAGTTTGCCCGAATCAGGGGCTCCAGGCCCAGGTGGGCGCCTTCCAGCTCCAGCGTCAGGCTGATCACCCGGTGCCCGCTGCCGCTGCCCCCCGCCGGCAGGCTGCCGTCGCCGGGGTTGACGGCGATCTGGGGCCAGGCCGCCGCCGCCAGGGACAGCCGCAGCCGCTCGCCGGCGGCCACCAGCGTCGCCAGGGGCTGCAGGGCCAGGGTGCGGGGCGCGTCGTCGGCCGCCGCCGTGGGCCCGAAGCGGGCCAGGCCGGTGCTCAGCTGGCGCACGGAGCTCCCGTCCGGAGACACCTCCGAGAGGGCGGCGCAGAGATCGAAGCTGGGCTGGTCGGCGCTCACCCGCAGCCGCAGGCGGAAGGTGCCCAGCAGCCAGAGGGCCTCCTCCAGCGGGGCGGTGCTGAAGCAGGCCACGTCGCCGCGGCGGTCGAGATCGGCCCGCTCCACCGGCCCCGGGTCGGTGCCCAGGTGGCCGCCCCGGCCCGGCACCGGCCGCCAGGGGTCGTGGACGATCACCACCGTGGCCCCCGTCGCCACCCCCCCCGCGGGAGCCAGGGGCCGCAGCTCCCCCTCATCGCAGCGGATGGCCGCCAGGCCTGTGGAGTGGAGCGACCAGCCGGCGGCCGCCACCGCCGCGGGGCTGGCGGCCGTCGCGGGACTCAGGCTGTGCCAGGTGGCCGAGGCGGCACATTGCAGGCGGATCGGGGTCGGCGCGTCTGCCCCGGGAGCGGCGGGCTCCTCCAGGCCCTGGCGGGGCAGCGGATCCTGCAGATGGCGGCGGAAGAAGGCCAGCAGCTCGCGGTCGAGCCCTCCGCGCCAGTCGAGATGGCTCCAGGCGCCGATGACCAGCCGGGGGTCGCCTCCGGCGCCGCGGGCCCGCTGCCAGAGGTCGAGCACCCCCCTCAGATGCGGATCGTGCCAGCCGCCGATCAGCAGCAGGGGGCGCCGCAGCAGCGACGCCGCCACGGGATGCACCGTCCAACCCTCCGTCGTGGCGGGGTCGCGCTGCAGCCAGGCCAGGCCCATGCCGCCGGGATCGTGGCGTTCCAGGAGCGCCAGCCCCTCCTCGGTGAAGTCGCCGTGCTGAAGGCTGCGGCGGATCTCGCGCCAGCCGGCCGCGTCGCCGCGTCGCCGGCAGCCCTCCGCCGCCAGCTGCAGGGCCCAGCCCAGGCCCAGGGCCCACCAGTGGGCTCCCCCTTCACTGGCCCAGTGCAGGCGCTCGTCGAGGCCGCACATGGCCGGGGCCAGGCAGTCCGGCAGGGCCGGGTCGTCGTGCGCCACGCCGCCCGCCTCTTCGCCGTCCCCGCTGGCCGTGTTGAGCAGCTGGGTCAGGCCCTGGTAGGAGAAGCCGTAGGTGCCCACCCGGCCGTTGCTGCCCTCAAGGGTTCGGGCCCAGCGGATCGTGGCGGCCCCATCGGCCGCCTCCTGGGCGAAGCCGCTGAAGTCGCCCTCCGATGCACCGCGGCCCCGCACGTCCTGCACCACCACCAGAAACCCATGGCCGGCGTACCAGCTGGGGTGGGCGTAGGTGACGGTGGAGGCGATCGCCCGCCCGTAGGGCTGTCGCATCACCAGAACCGGCCAGGGGCCCTCCCCGTCGGGATGCCAGACGCGGCTCACCAGCCGGACCCCATCCGCCAGCAGCAGGGTGGCGTCCCGGGCCCGGACCACGGGGATCAGAACACCGTGGAGCAGTGCAGGCCGATCACGTAGGTGGCCAGCACCTCCGCATCCATGGGGCTCAGGCCGCGGCTGCTGGCCAGGCTGGCGATCGACGCCTTGGAGGTGGCCGAGACGCCCTGGGCGTTCAGCTGGCGGAACTGCTGGCAGAGGCTCTGGGCCAGGGCCGGGTTCTGCTTCACCGATTCCAGCAGCGCGGACTGGGCCCGCGCGGTGGGCACCGCCACGGCGCCCAGGCAGGCGGCGCAGGCGAGGGCGGTCAGCCAGGGGCGAAGGCGGGTGATCTGGAGGTGGCGGCGGTCGTCGCGAAGGGGGTGTTTCGTGGCTCTGGGGGGAGAAAGGCGGGTTGTTCGGGGCATCACTGCCTCCGTCCGTTTCCTCCATTCCAGTCACCCGTGCCTGGGCACCGCAGGAGCGGAGGGTCAGTTCGGGGAGCGACCGGAGGCCTGCCGGGCCCGGCGGATCCAGGCCAGGACCAGGGGCAGGTCGACCGGGGGGACGGCCGAGCCGGTGAGCCGCCGCTGCAGCCGGCCCAGCTGCACCAGCAGCTGCTGGGGATCGGCGGCAGCGAGCCCGGCGGGGCTGGCGATGCCCCCGTGGAGCAGCAGGGCCGCCTCCTCCGGCGCGAGCCCCACCGCGCTTACCAGCCGGGCCTGGCCGCGCAGGCGGATCAGGCGGGCCTCGCTGGCCTCGCCGGAGGCGGCCAGATCGCGCAGGCGGGCGTCATCCAGGCCGGCGAGTTCGTCCCAGCTGTCGATGCCCTCCCGGCGCAGGCGCTGCTCTTCCCGCCGCAGGTGGGGCGCAGGCCGGAAGGGGTGGGTCACCGGGGTTCAGGCGGCGTCGCCGGGGCTGCGGGCCGCCAGATCCCGGGTGGTTTCCGCCAGCACCACCGGCCGTGCCAGCCCAGGCTCGACGGCCTCGACCCGGCGCAGCCGCACCCGCACCTCGCCGCCGCTGCCGCGGCCGCCGCCACGCAGGTTGCGGGCCACCTGCTCGAGGGTGGGGGCCACCGCCTCGGCCTCGAGGCTCGCCGGGGCGGCGGCGATGACCAGATCGGTGCCGTTGTCGAACACCACCGGCACCTGGATCGCCCCCGGCACGCTCACCCGGGGGTTGTAGCTGATCGAGAAGGCGAGGCAGGAGAGCGCCAGCAGGGCCGTGAAGCTGGTGATCCCCACCAGGCGGAAGCGGATGCCCCAGCGGGCGAGGAATCCGGCGATGGTGAGCACCGCCAGCACCCCGCTGGCGGCACCCAGCCAGGTACCGGCCACGAGCAGGATCGGATCAGCGGCCATGGGGCTGGGGAAGGCGTGACAAGCCCCCTATATTGCGGCCGCCCATGGACGGCGACCGACCCCGGTGGATGCGATGGAAGCCTGACAGTCGGCCCTGGCCTGCCCGCCGGCGTGTGTGGAAGGGGCTTCTCGTCGTCGGTTTCCTGGGGGCGGGCCTGGGGGTCGGGGTCTTCTGGTTCGATCGCATCGTCGCCGGCCTGTACGCCCGTTTCCGGCCCACCCTGGAGCGGCAGGTCGGCACGGCCCTGGGCCGTCCCCTGGTGCTGGGCCCCTACCGGGGCCTGAAGCCCGACGGTCTCTGGATCGGCCCCAGCCGCTTCCTGCCCGGCCCCAGGGACGCCTCCACCGTGTCGGTGGAGGGCGTACGGGTGCGCCTCGACCCGCTGGCCAGCCTGGGGCTGCGCGGGCTGGTGCTGGATGTGGGCCTCGAGCGGGCCCGGGCCGAGCTGCGCCGCAACGCCAGCGGCCAGTTCTGGGTGCTGGGCTCCGTCCCCCCGGGGCGTGAGCCGCCGCGGATCGACCTGCGCCTGGGCCTGCTCCAGCCCGCCGACCTGCGGGTGCGGGGCGCCGGAGCGACGGCCCTGCCCCTCGACCTGAAGCTCGCCGGCCAGGTGGCCCTGCGCCTGCACCGTCGCGAGATCGACCTGGGCCTGCGCCTGGCGCCCCCCGCCGGCCAGGGCGGCGGCTCCCTGCGGCTGGACGGTGAGGGCCAGTGGCAGAAGCAGCTGTGGCAGGGCCGGTTGACGGCCCGCCGCCTGCCGCTGGCCCTGCTGCGGCCGTTGCTGCCGGCGGGGGATCGGGCCGGGGGCAGCCTCGCCGGGGAGGCCGATGGACGGGTGGCGCTGCGGATCCAGCGGGGCCTGGCCCGCTGCGAGGGGGGGCTGGCGCTGCGGGACGTGCGCTGGCAGCTGGGAACCGGTGCCACGCCCCTGACGGCCCAGCGGCTGCCCCTGAGCTGCCGTGACCGGGCCCTGATTCTGCCCGCCAGCGCCTGGCGGTTCGGCCCCTGGGGCGGCCGCCTGACGGCCAGGGCCGACGCGGATCGCCGCCTGGCCCTGCAGCTGGAAGCCCAGCCGCCGCCCCGCCACCCGATCGGTCGCCAGCCCATCAAGGCCGATCTCCAGGGGAGCTGGGGGCAGGGCCTGCTGCGGCTCACCCGGCTCGATGGCCGGCTGGGGGGCTCCAGCGTGCGGGCCAGCGGCAGCGTCGGCCGCTCCCTGGCCCTCGATGCCCGCTGGCTCCTCGATCCTGACGACGTTCCCGCCGCCGCCCGCCTGCCGGTCTGGGCGCGCCAGACCCTGGCCGGTAGCCTGCGGGTGGACGGCCGGCTGGCGACGCCGCGCCTGCGGCTGGAGACGGGCCAGGCCTCCCAGCGGCTGTTCGGCCCCTGGCAGGCGGTGCTGGTGTGGAGCGACCGGCTGCTGCGGCTGGAGCGCTTTCAGGCTGACCGCCTCGCGGCCACGGCCCGGCTGCCCCTGTCCTTCCAGCCGGGCAAGGGCCTGGTGGCCGGTCCGCTGCTGGCCCAGGTGGATGTGCGCAACTACCCCCTGGCCCGCCTCGACCCGCTGCTGGGCACCACCCTCCAGGGCCAGCTGGATGCGCAGGGCACGATCGCCGGTCCCCTGGCGGAGCTGCGTCCCGACCTGCAGCTGCGTCTGCAGCAACCCGGCGCCGGCCCCCTGCTGCTGCGGGAAACCTGGCGCGGCCGCCTGCGGGATCGCTCCCTGGATCTGACCACGGTGGCGCCGACGCCGGACGGACGCCTCACGGCCCTGCTCGACCGCCGCTGGCAGCCGGTGCGGGCCGCCATCGAACGGAACGGCGGCGTGCTGTCCCTCGAGGGCCGGCCGGCGAACTACCGCTGGCTGGCCCGTGCCTTCCCCCTGCGGGGTCTGGCGGTGGCCACCGGCCCGCAACGCCGCCTGCGTCCCCTGCAGGGGGACCTCAGCGGCAGCGGCCGGCTGGGGCTGCAGCCCCTCGGTTTCGACGGCCGGGTGGAGCTGCTGTCGCCCGAATTCCTGGGGGTGGGGGGCCGGCGCATCCAGGCCGATGTGCAGTACGACGACCGCCGCTACCAGGTCAAGGGCGTGATCGAGCCCCTGGGCCAGGGCACGATCGCCGCCACGGTCTCCGGGCGATGGCAGGGTCCCTTCCGGGCCCGCCTCGAAGCGCGCCAGCTCTCCACTCTGCTGTTCCGCCAGTTCACCGACGCCTGGCCCATCTGGCGCGGGGCGCCGGCCCCGGCCCGCGGGCGGGCCAGTGACCTGGGCAGCCTGGTGATCGACACCATGGCCGGCACGGTCACCGACCAGCTGGTGGCCCTGGCCCGGGCCGAGGAGCGCGTCGCCGCCCGGGAGCAGGCGGCCAGCCGGGCCAGCCGGGCGGAACGGCTGGAGCGGCTGCAGGCCAGGATCGATGCCGATCTGCTGCTCAGCGGCCCGGACTTTGCCCGCACCCGGGCCGACCTCAAGGCCACCGGCCACCTCTGGATCAACCAGGGCGACCGGGCCCAGGCCCTCGCCGGCAGGCCGTTCGAGGTGCGGCTGGAGGGGCCGCTCAGCGGCGGCAGCGGCCGCTTCAGCCTCGCCGACCTGCCCCTCTCCCTGCTGGCCCTGCTCACCCCGCTGCCGGACAACCTGCGCGGCAGCCTGGCCGCCCGAGGCCGTTACCGGCTGGGCGGCCCCCGCCCCGAGCTCAGTCTCGACCTGGCGCTGGTGGAGGGGCGCCTGGGGGAGCAGGCCCTGGAGCTGGAGCGCGGACGGGTGGAGCTGAAGGACGAAGGGATCGGCCTGGATCTGGCCCTGCGGGCCGAGGGGGCCTCCCGCAGCGTCGACCTGGCGGGCACCATCCCGCTGGTGGCCTCCCAGCAGGGGCTGGAGCTGCGCCTGGCCACCCGGGGCGACGGCCTGCGCTTCCTCACCCGCCTGGGGGGGCAGGCCTTCGAGTGGCAGGAGGGCGGCGCCGACCTGCAGCTGCTGGTGCGCGGCAGCCTCGACGACCCGATCGCCAACGGCTTCCTGCGGCTGCGGGAGCTCCGCTGCCGCTTCATCGGCCAGGAGGTGCGGGAGGTGGACGCCACGATCCTGTTCGACTTCGAGCAGCTGGTGGTGCAGGAGTTCCGGGCCCGGGTGGGGCCCCAGGGGCTGGTGGGCGGCGAGGGCCGCCTGGGGCTGTTCCGGCCCCTGGCCCAGGAGCGGACCCTGCAGGTGAAGCTGGAGCAGGTGCCCTTCAAGGTGCCGCGCCTGGAGGCGGTGGGGGACGGCCAGCTGCATCTGAGCGGCAGCCTGCTGGCCCCCGTGCTCGGCGGCGACGTGGCGATCAGCCGCGGCACGATCAATGTCCAGCCGGGCCAGCTGGCGGCCAGCGCGCCGGTGTCCGACCAGCCGGTCCAGCCGCGCACCATGCCCGAGCTGCTGGAATCGAAGTGGAACTTCCAGCAGCCCCTGGTGCTGCTGGGCCCCGATGTGGAGTCCACCACCGCCGAAGCCCTGCGCTCCTCGGTGCCCCGCTTCCCCTACCTGGCCTTCGAGGACCTGACCCTGCGGCTGGGGCCGAACCTGCGGGTGGTGATCCCCAACATCGCCAACTTCACCACGGCCGGCCGCCTGCGCATCAACGGCCGCCTCGACCCCTCCCTGCGGGCCTCCGGGGTGGTGCGGCTGCTGGGGGGACGGCTGAACCTGTTCACCACCAGCTTCAGCCTCGACCCCGATGCCCCCAACGTGGCGATCTTCACCCCCTCCCTGGGGCTGGTGCCCTACCTCGACATCGCCCTGCGCACCCGCATCTCCGACAGCCTCAGCGTGCTTTCCCCGTCCGGGGTGGGGGACGTTGGTCCCTCGGTGCAGAACGCCCCCAACCAGGCCGGCCTCTCGGCCCTCAACCAGCTCAACCTGATCCTGGTGGTGGTGTCGGTGAGCGGTCCGGCCGACCGCATCGCTGAGAACCTCAAGCTGCGCAGCAGCCCGCCCCTGCCGCAGGAGCGGCTGGTGGCCCTGATCGGCGGCAACTCCCTGGCGGGCCTGAGCGGTGGCGGGGCCGGAGCGGCCCTGGCCACGGTGGTGGGCCAGACCCTGCTGTCGCCGCTGCTGTCGTCGCTCAGCGACGCCTTCGGCCAGCGGGTGAGTCTGGCCCTCTACCCCACCTACGTGAACCAGGCGATCGACACCCAGCAGGAAGGCACCACCCGGCGGCGGGTGCCCCCCCAGCTGGTGCTCGGCGCCGAGGTCGGCGTGGACATCAGCAACCGCTTCAGCATGTCGGTGCTGGCGGCCCCGAACCGCTCCGATGTGCCCCCCCAGGTGACCCTCACCTACAAGGCCTCCGACACCTTCAACCTGCAGACCTCCGTCGACACCGAAGGGGCCTGGCAGTCGCTGCTGCAGGTGTTCCTGCGCTTCTGAGGGCGGCGGCCGCCCCACTGGGTAGGGTGCGCCGATGGCGTCGTCCCGCGAACGACCTCCCGGTGAGGCCCAGCTGATCGGCATCGATCTGGGCGGCACGGCCATCAAGCTGGCCCGCTGCGACCAGCAGGGCACCGTGCTCGCCGAGGCCGAGGTGCCCACGCCCCAGCCCGCGGTGCCGGGGGCGGTGTGCATGGCCCTGGCCGAGGCGGTCGAGGCCATCGACCCTGAACGCCTCGCCGACCGGGTGGGCATCGGCCTGCCGGGGCCCTGCGACGGGGCCGGCCGGGTGGCCCGGATCTCCATCAACCTGCCGGGGTGGCGGGATGTGCCCCTGGCGGCCTGGCTCGAAGCCCGGCTGGAGCGGCGGGTGATCCTGGGCAACGATGCCAACGGCGCCCTGCTCGGTGAGGCCTGGCTGGGGGCGGCCCGGGGTGTGGGCGACGTGCTGCTGCTCACCCTCGGCACCGGCGTGGGCGGGGCGGTGATGCTGGAGGGCCGTCTGTTCACCGGCCACGGCGGCGCGGCGGCCGAACCGGGCCTGATCGGTGTCGACCCCGATGGCCCGCCGTGCCGCAGCGGCAACCGGGGCTCCCTGGAGCAGTTCTGCAGCATCGGCGGCCTGGCCCGCCTCAGCCCGCTCGATCCACGCGAGCTCTGCCGCCGCGCCGACGCCGGCGACACGGAGGCCCTGGCGGTGTGGGAGGCCTACGGACGCCCCCTCGGGGTAGGGCTCAGCTCCCTGCTCTATGTGCTCACCCCCGAGCTGGTGCTGATCGGCGGCGGCCTCAGCGCCTCCAGCCACCACTTCCTGCCGGCGGTCTGGCGGGAGGTGGAGGAGCGGGTGCTGGCGGTCAGCCGGGAGGGGCTGGCGATCCGCCGCTGCGCCCTGGGCAACGGCGCCGGCCGGCTGGGGGCGGTGCGGTTGGCGCTGGACCGGTTGGGATGATGGGGGCCATGAGCCAGACCATCACCCCTCCTGCCAGCGCCGTGCCGGAGCCCGACCCCCAGCTGCTGCAGCGGGCCGCGGCAGTGCGCCGGGCCGCCATGGCCCTGGGCCAGGCCAGCGACGCCGAACGCACTGGCGCGGTGGCGGCGATGGCCGACGCCCTTGAAGCGGCGAGCGATGGGATCCTGGAGGCCAACCGGGCCGACCTGGCCGCCGCGGCGGCCGAGGGGCTGGCGCCGGCCCTGGTGGAGCGCCTGAAGCTGGATGGCCCCAAGCTGGCGGGGGCCATCGCCGGGGTGCGCCAGGTGGCGGCCCTGGCCGATCCGGTGGGCCGGCGTCAGCTGCACACCGAACTCGATGAGGGGCTGGTGCTGGAGCGACTGAGCGTGCCCCTGGGGGTGCTGGGGGTGATCTTCGAGGCCCGGCCCGATGCGGTGATGCAGATCGCCTCGCTGGCGATCCGCTCCGGCAACGGCGCCCTGCTCAAGGGGGGACGGGAGGCCAGCCGCAGCTGCCAGGCGATCGTGGCGGCCCTGCGGCGGGGCCTGGCCGGCAGCACTGTCGCCCCGGGCTGTCTGGAGCTGCTCACCAGCCGCGAGGAGAGCCTGGGGCTGCTGCGGCTCGATGGCCTGGTGGACCTGATCATCCCCAGGGGGTCGAATGCGTTGGTGCGCTTCATCCAGGACAACACCCGCATCCCCGTGCTGGGCCACGCTGACGGCATCTGCCACCTGTATGTGGATCGGGCCGCTGATCCGGCCCTGGCCCTGCGCATCGCCCTCGACAGCAAGACCCAGTACCCGGCGGCCTGCAATGCCATCGAGACCCTGCTGGTCCACCAGGCCATCGCCCCGGCCTTCCTGGGTGAGGCGCTGCCGGCCTTCGCCGCGGCGGGCGTGGAGCTGCGCGGTGATGCCGGCGCCTGCGCCCTGGGGGTGGCTCAGGCGGCCGGGCCCGGCGCCTGGGACACGGAGTACTCGGATCTGATCCTCAACGTGAAGGTGGTGGAGGATCTGGAGGCGGCCCTGGAGCATGTGCGCCGCCACGGCTCCCGCCACACCGATGCGATCGCCACCACCGATCCGGTGGCCGCCGACCGGTTCCTGCGGGCGGTGGACAGCGCCGGCGTGTTCCTCAACTGCTCCACCCGCTTCGCCGACGGCAACCGCTACGGCTTCGGCGCCGAAGTGGGCATCAGCACCCAGACCCTGCCGCCGCGGGGGCCGGTGGGGCTCGAGGGGCTTGTCACCTACCGCTACCGGCTGCGGGGCGAGGGCCACATCGCTGCCGACTACGCCGACGGCACCCGGCGGTTCATCCACCGCCCCCTGCCCCTGTGACCGAGGCGATCCACGTGCGGGGCCTGCGGCTCTGGGCTCACGTGGGGGTGTACGGGCACGAACGGCGCCACGGCCAGTGGTTCGAGCTGGCCTTCTCCCTGGGGGTCGACCTGGGCGCCGTGGCCCGCAGCGACGACCTCAGCCAGGGCTTCGACTACGGCCGCGGCATCGCGGCGCTGCAGCAGCAGGCCCGCACCGTCCGCTGCCTCACGCTTGAGCACTACAGCGAACAGATCCTCGATGCGCTGGAGGCCTGCTACGGGCCGATCCCCCTGGCGGTGGAGCTCAGCAAGTGCCAGGTGCCGGTTCCCGGCTTCGATGGCAGCGTGGCGGTGAGCCGAACGCGGCGCTGGGGGTGAGGGGCTGGCCAACGCTCCCAGATCGTGGGACGTGTCTGCCCTTATGGGCAGCTCACGATTCCGTGGCCGGCTTGCTTCCACTTCTGGAAGCAGCTGTTCTGGGGATCCAGGACCAAAGGGCGGTAGAGGTCGTTGCGCTGACCAATGATCAGCAGCCGTTGGTTGATCCAGGTGCCAGGCGCCGGCACCACGGTGCGGTGGCGCACCGCATCAGCTCCCGCGGCCGCCGTGAGCGTGGGTGTGAACACCACCGGCTCAGGCCCGTAGATCCCTGCTGCGGTGGCGCTGCCCACCCGCCTGCCGCCGCTGATCACCCAGAACTGGCCCAGCTTGGCGGCCAGATAGGGATGCAGATCGGCTCGGCCCGTCGGGGGATCACTCACCGCATACAGGCGTGGATCGATCTCCACCTTGAGCGGGGATGGTTCACCCGCTGGAGCGGCGAGAACGTCAGCGCGCAGGGTCTGGTAGAGGCCGACCAGCCCAAAGCGGCCCAGCGGTGTGGGAACCACAAGGGGGGCGTCACCGGGGCTGGCCCAGGCCATCTCTGAATCGCTGAGGTGGGTGGCGCGGTAGCGGCCAAGGATCGTGCCGCGGGGGCCGGCCAGGGCCACGGTATGGAACACCTTCGAGCCCTCCCGTTCGGGGTAACTGCCCACCAGGTAGCCCTCTCCGGCTTTGGCTCGGTCCGCCAGGAGTTGCTCAAAGGCCCCGCCGCGACGCTCCGCCCGGGCTCTGATCCCTTCGGCCCCAAGACCTGACGGCAGCCCCGAGAGCTCAGGCAGCACCATGTGTTCATTGGTGCGGGGCTGGCTGCGGCCCAGTTGGGAGGAACCTCCGAGCCACTGGGCGGCGGCCAACTGCACAGGGCGTTTCCCGATCGTGGCGCTGGAATCGACCGGCGCGCGCCGTAGCGCCAGCAACGGGTTGTAGAGGGAGGGGCGACGGGCCTCCAATCGCCGCTGTCGAACCGCATCAGCCTCGGCGGGGATGATGGTGGCCGTGATCCATCCGTTGAGCCCGGGTGGAAGCGTCTCGGGAGGCACCACGGGCGCCTGGACAAGCTTGTGTCCGAGGGGTGACCAGATGCTGGAGCCACCGTTGTAGTAAAGCCGGCTGCCGGTGATCGGGTTGCGCTCAATGCCGCTGCGGGTGGCACCAACCACGAAGACGCCATCGAGCGCACTCATGTGTTGAACACTGGCCACGGTGGAGTGATTGAGGCGAGCCATCGCCGGCGGTGTGCCGGGCATCACACGATCGGAAACCGAGTGCCAAGCAATGATCTGAGCCCCTCTCAGGGCTGCCAAGCGGTCGTATTGCCAGCAGGTGTCGTCATAGCAAATGATCAGGGCAATGTGCCCGATCGGTGTGTCAAAGACACCGACATCGGTGTCGCCTGGGCCGAACAGCTGAACGTCCTGGCCATTCAGTCCGTTCTTGCGGTACTTGCCGATGATGCCCTCAGGACCCATCAGGACAGCGGTGTTGAAATAGATGCCCGTGATCGCATCCCTCTCGGCGATGCCCACGCTCATGGTCAGCCCTGTGCGCCTGAGCACCGGCAGCAAGGCCGCTGTGGCACGTCCTGGAATGGTGTCCACATAGGGCGCCAGTTGGGCCGGTTCCGTGAAGTGGTAACCACTGATCGCCGTTTCGGGAAACACGGCATAATCCACGACCTAGGCTGCCACGCGCTCAGCTGCCTGCGCGAGACGACGAATATTGCCCTCAAGAACACCCCATGCGGGGATGAAATCCACGGCGGCCACCTTCACCGCTCTTCTACCCGCTTGCGCTTTGGCTGGCTGCATCAGACCCATGCTTAAAAGGCCTGAAACCACCAGCGTGAGCGCACTGGCCGCAAGCTGCTGGAGAGAACACCTGCGCCGCTGGGGCCTGGCCTCGCACATCCGACTTTTGTTCAGAATGCTTTCCATGACTGTCTTTCCGCTGTATTAGTTCTAAGTCGGCCTCCGGAAATGTCAGGCTGATGACATCATTCTCCATTCGCTTCTCACTGGGCTTGGTTCTGATCAGGGAAGCGGCGGCCAATCGCGATGCCGAGCGCTCTCTCTTTGCCGCGATTCCCATGCGGAGGCTTAACCATTTCTTGCCCTGGGTTTATTGAATCGGTAAGGATGGGCTGGTACCGACAGCATGGCGTTGACGATGCAGTGGCTGCCAGTTAGGCTTGATCTCACAAGGCTGGCACTGGATCCATGTCGCCGGAGGTTTCCGAATTTCAACTGCGGCACAAGGATCGACGCAGTTCGCTTAGCCAGGTTTTGCCGTCGGGCGTTCCCGCCAGCATCCATCTGCCCTCAGGGGGTACGGGCTTCGTGATGCTGGCTGACATCAGCAGGGCCGGAGCCTGCATCGTCCGACGCGGATTACTTGAGGTGAAGCCCAGCGATCAGGTCTTCCTCAACATCAGCGACTACGGACTTTTCGGAAATGTCTATTTGTCTGCCTGCGTTCAGTGGATGAACATCTGGAAACACAAGACTCTTGTCGGTCTTGCCTTCACCGAGGGCCCGCTGCTGCCTGGAACCATCCTGGATCAATACTTTGACAGAGCTCTGTTAGCACCCCGATCCCTGGATGCCTGACGTGCCACAGCGCAGCGAAGCGGATCCGTCCCTGACCCTGTGTGATCCATGCCCTTCCTCGTACACCTGCAACCTCGACCTCATCTGGCTGCCGTTCAGGCCTCTCCACCAGCGCCAGCCCCAGGCCCTTCTCAGGGCCCGACCTCCTGTCACTGGATGGGTGGTCGCCAGATCATGGACTAAGGTTATCTGGACGGGGCGTGGCGCAGCTTGGTAGCGCGGGTGCTTTGGGAGCACTAGGTCGCAGGTTCGAATCCTGTCGCCCCGATTAGTTACAGCAAGGGTTTCCAGCTTTGGGACTCGCTAAGTCCCACTCGAGGTAGGACAGAAGTAGGACAAGAAACCCTGTTCCGCGCCTTGGGACAAGGCGGATGTGGCACAAGCCCCTTGCCGCAAAAGTGCGAACGATGCCATCAATCGGAGGGGAACGTAACTTCCTGGAAGAAGCCGGTAGGGTGGGGTACTTCAGTAAGCGACCCGGACTCAGGAGCTTGGGGACATCCCCTCTGCTTGGTGTCAGCGGGAAGCAAGGGAGTCGGGCCCCATGTCCGTCTCCCATCTGGTGGTCGCCCGGTTGCCCCCCTCGATGGCGCCGGTTGCCCAGAGCTGGCCGAGGAATCCCAACCGCACGATTACCCATGAACGGGAAGATCCAGCGGCTGCGTTTCCGTGGCCGCCCCACTGACGTTTTGTGCCTGGTGATCAGCCAGCGCATCGTCAAGACATTCCCCAGCCGCTACAGGGGCAACCCCAGCGCACTGGCTGCTGCTGCACAGGCCGTGTTTGACGGTCTTATGACGCGCTGGACGGGCTCCGATTGGGCAGGGATCAGCCCTGATCTCGTCGAATCCCGGATCGACTCGCTCGTCACAGAGCTTTGAGCGATGGACGGAACTCAAACCACCTGGGCCCCCACGGCTCAGGCTGCGGAGCTGCTGCATGTCAGCCCGTCCATGCTGCGGCAACTTAAGGCCGCTGGAGTCCTCAAGGCAGGTACCCACTTCTACACAGCAGGACCCGGTCCCTCCGGCCCGATGGTCTGGAGCATCGAAGCGGTTCGTGCGGCGCTGCTTGAGCAGAGCGCAAAGGCCGCACGGCCCCCTGAGACCTACGCCCGCCGGAGGGCTTGAGCCATGCCGCTCGACACCGAGCGCCGGTCTCCGGCGCCTGGCGGATCCGTTCGGCCGCAGGGGGTTTTGGCTGACCTGCTGAACCCTGAACCGATCTCGGAAAGCTGTGGAGTAGTTGCGGGCTACCCGATGCCACGCCCTGACCTGTCCGAACTGGCGGATCCAAGGCCGAGGTTTCCGGCGCAGATCAACGTCAAGATCACCACCGCTGCCCACGACGAACTGGCGCGGCTGGCTGCTCAGCTGCGGACCCCCATCGGCGCGCTGGCACGCCGGCTACTGCTCGACGGCCTTGAACAGGTCGCCGGGCGGGAGGCAGGGCAGTGAGCCCGGTTTCTTTCCGCGCGGCGAAGCTGATGTTCGCGCTCGTCCAGGCGATCAATCCCTGCGATCCGCACGGCCACACCCTTGCCGAGGCCGCTTGGCTGATCCTCGATGCGATCCCCCGTTGCCCGTTACTGCCCGATCTGCACCCGGTTCTGATTGAGGCAGCAGATGGCGCAGTGGAGGTGCTGCTGTGAGGCCCCGATTCAACGCAACCGAGGACCGGCTGCTTTTTCAGCTCGCCCAGGCGGCCGGATACCTCCCCGAGGATGAGCCTTACGACCTGTTCCGCTCAGTCAACGACCCCGGGCGGATCCTGCGGGAGCTGAAGGAGAAGCGACCGGAAGGCGACGTGCTCGCCTTGCTGGCCAAGGTTCAAGCCTCCCTGGCCCGCGAGAGCCAGGACGAGGGAGCAGCCAGCAGCAAAGGCAAGGCCTCAACCCGTCGCCGTCACCAGCCGCGCCGCCTCTCCCACACCCGGGCCCTGCAGTGCTTCGATCGGAGCGTCGCCAACCTGGCCCACGCCTGCCGGAACACCCTCACCCGTCGGGCCCGCCTGCTGCGCATCGCCAAAGCCCTGGGCCTGGGGTCGGAGGTGAACCGGGAGGAGATTGCCCAGCGGGTCCTGCAAGCGAAGGACCTCCACTACGGGCGATCCTTCCGGGCCCTCTCCGCCGCCGATCGGCTGGCCATGGAGGCCCCCCGACTGGATTGGCTGTTGCCCGGTCTGCTGCCAGCCAACGACATGACGATCCTGGGAGGCCGGGCGAAGGTCGGGAAGACCCGCCTGGCTGTCGCCATGGCTGCCGCCTTCCTGACCGGCTCCGAGGTCCTGGGAGCCACCCCGGAGACCCTCCGGCCGGTTGTGCTGATCACCGACGACCAAGCCGACCACGACACCGCCACGCAACTGCAGGCCCTGGGCCTGTGGAGCCACGAGCGCCTGCACTGGTCCCGATCCTTCCGCCTGACGGAGCACGACCTGGACAGGCTGCTGGAGAGCGTCAAGGAGAACCCTGGCGCCGTGGTCGTCATGGACAGCCTCCGGTCGATCGGACGGTCGCTGAGGTACGGGGAGAACGACCCCGAGATCGGGTCCATGCTCTACGACCTGAAGCAGGCCGTGATCGACGCGGGGGGATCCCTGCTGCTGATCCATCACTGCAACAAGGCCGAAGGGCTGATCGGCACCGAGGCCCTGAGCGGCCATAACGCCATCGCCGGGGCTGCAAACACGATCCTGACCATGCACCACCTGCCGGGGCCCAAGGGTCAGCCGATGAAGGGGGAGGACACCCCGCGTCGGCTGGTCAGGGAGGCCCGCAGCGGGCCCGGCTTCGATCTCGTGATCGACTCCCAGGGAGGCCGCTACCGCCGCGTCTGCACCTTCGCCGACTGGCAGCAGCAGCAGAAGGCAGCAGCCGCGGAGGGAGAAGGACCGAACAGTGAGAAGCAGAGCCAGGTGCTGGAAACCATCGGCGAGCTGAGCGACCCGAAGGGGTCAACCGTCCGTGAGATCGCGGAGGTGATCTACGGGCCGGATCCGACCAAGCCGCAGACGGTGGGGGCCCGGAAGCAGTGCGACTCCCTGGTGATCCAGGGCTTCCTGCGGCGGGTCCCCGATTCGCAGCCGACGCGATACCGCGTTCGTGGCGCTGAGGAGGGGTAAAGGGTGGGTTCCTGGGTTCTCCCCAGTCGCTGCAAGGGTTTAGGTGGGTTCCCAGGTGGGTTCCAGGTGGGTTCCCGCTTGTTTGTGCGGATACACAGGGAACCCAGGGAACCCAGTCGGGAACCCAGTCGGGAACCCAGTCGGGAACCCAGTAGATCCCTTCTCCTGGAAGGGGAGAACCCAGGAACCCACTAAATAGGAGACTTTCACACGAGAGACCTCACCACCCCTTCGCCGCGTCCGCCCTGGCCATCGCTGCGCAGCACCTGGACCCGTGGCCGCTTCGCCCCGCATCCTCCAGACGGTCACCCTCAGCGGCCCGAGCTGCTGCCGATCACCGGCCTGGTCTGGGCTCCAGCTCCAGACACACGAAGGGGGACCCGCCGCCAGACGAGACCCCCTTCAGAGACCAGACGGGCGATCAACCACCCGATACAACCCTAGGCATCGCCGCCGGCTGGATCGCCGCGGCCGACCGCCCCTCCCGTGTTCGGGTCACACCGGAGACGGTCCCTAGCTTGCCGCTGTGGCCCCGCCAGCTCGGCCCCAGCTCCACCGCCAGACCGCCGTGAAGACCGCCAGGCCCGCCCCGAAGGACCCCGCAGCGTCGACGCCTGCCCCGGAGCCTGCGCCTGCTGCCCCTGGGAGCCGCCCGGCCGCCGCGTCCGTCCCGTCCCAGCTCGAAGCGGAAGCACCGCCCCTCCAGGGTCGCCCTGCCTGCCCTCGACGATGCCGACGATCTCCTCGCCCTGGACCGCCAGCAGATCGAGCGCCTGGCCTACGAAGTCGCCATCCGCCTGGGCAAGGCGAAGCGCCGTCGCGCCGACCTGATCAACACCATCCCCGAGCCCACCGCCGCCCTGACGACGACGAACGGGGAGATCGGCTACCTCGGCCAGCTCGCCCAGGTCCTGCTGGGGCGCCGGACCTTCCTTCGCGTCCGCGCCCGCATCGAGCGGGGCAGCATCCCCGACCGCTGCGAGGCCGTCGCCGTCGCCGTGGATCGCCTGGTGACCGGCCCCCTGCACGATCGGATCCAGGCCGAAGCGGACCGCATCCAGCGGCAGGCCGCCGCCGACCTGGCCCAGGGGGAGCCCGCCGCGTGAGCCCTCGCCCTCCTCGACGACGTCAGCGCCCCGCCCGGCCGGTCCGGTCTACCCCGATCACCTGGCCGACGTGATCGACGACTTCGAGATCAGCGAGGAGAACTAACCCGACCTCAGGCTCAAGCGACCGGCGTAGACCTCTTAATCCGCTTCCTCAGCTTGCGGCTGTAGCCGAAGGCGGCGGCAGCACCGAAGACGGGCAGGGGGCCAGGGACAGAAGTAGAAGTGCTGACAGACTGAAAAACCAATGGAGAGGAAGGAGGTAACAGGATTTCTCTTCCGTCATCGAAATCGCCCTTGAATCCGTCGTCAGTATCAAGGCCAATGGCAAATGGACTAAACATGTACAATGTATAGCGATCCGACCCTGTGTCTTGGAAGTAGGTTGTAGCACCAGGCAGCACGGGCAGGCAGCATGGTGCATCTGGTGGTCTCGCGTTCGTATCATCGCAAGGGCCCTCCAAAGAGTACGAGAGGCTCACGCCAACGCATGACACTTGACCGTTTTGTACAGCGAAACCGTTATAGGGAGCAGACAGCGATGAATAAACTCCCGTGGGGGCCCCAGTGCTACCTGTATCGGTGAGGGTTATAAAGTCCGGGAAGGTCACTGCGTTGTCGAAGAGTCCTTCAATAAGACCCGAGACGGATGCACTTCCCACGCCCAGCTTGAATGTGAAGTCAAGCGCGTGTGCTGCCTGTGGAGCCAGCAGCGCACTGCTCGCCAGCCCGATGGCGACTACTCCAGATCCAAGAAGTGCCTGACGCTTCATGTTGGATTTAATTTTGCACTCGTCAGCCTTGCGCGATGAGAAGTGGTCATGGAGTTCGCTCCGATACGGTTTTACCTGCTGATGCGCAAGTGATGCGCAAGTGATGCGCTACAGGCTGAGCAAGTCTGACCCGTTGCTGGCGGTGGCTTGCTGATCCGCTAGCACCCTCGACGCTGCCGCACCTCCCTGGTCTGGAGCCCACCGGAGATGCCGTTGCCGCCACTCCCCGAACAGGAGCCCGCCATCGCCAAGGAGCTGGGCGACCTCGCCGGGCTGGTGTGATCCTCTGCCTCTGCGAATTGCCCCCGCGACAACGACGTCGGATTGCCTCTGCTTCTGCTCCAGTTGACCTCACCGCCGCGGCCGATTCGCTGCCCCAGGCTGTAGAGTGAGGAGACCGATTCGGCCCGGCCTGTGCGCCGCTGAATCGACCCCCAGAACTTCAACAACATGAACCCCCTTCTCTGCGCCCTCGCGGTGCTGCTCGCCGTAGTTGTCGGCGTCCTGCTCTGGATCACCGAAGACAACCGCGCCAAGGCCCGCCGCTGGCACCGCTCCGGCGTCTCTCAAGCTCGAATCGCTGACCGTCTTGGCGTCACCCGTCACCGCGTCCGCTGCCGGCTGGTCTGACCCCGCCGGAGACACTGGAAGCCTCTCTCCCTGGCCCATGCCTGAGCCTGACCCGCGCCATGCCCGTCTGGCCGAGCTGCGCAAGCGGCTGGAGGCCCTGGGCCTCAGGATCAACGCTGCCCCGGTCGGATCACCGGAGCGCGACAACCTGGCTGAGCAGTTCGGAGAGGTGTTGTCGGGAGTGCTGGCCTTGGCGGAGGAGCTGGAGGGCTGACGCGGCCGGCTATGTGATGGCAAGCGGCGGGCCGGAGACGATCCGCTGGTCGTAGGGGTCGCGCAGGCTCTGAAGACTGTGGAGGCTGTTGCGACCCTGCGCAAGGCCGTCTGGCTGGCGCTGGATCTCAAGGGCGGTGATACCAAACCTGCCCGGACCATCGGAACCGTCGTCCGCAGCCTGGGGGGGATCAGTGACGCGAAGAAGCTGGGGCCGAGGGGGGCCCAGCAGCAGCTTTACCGCTGGGTCCTGCCGGGCGATCGGTAGCCAGTAACTCCGTTCTTTCCTACTTGGAACTTGGAGTTACTGGATACGGGAGCTTCGCTAAGGACGCCTGGATGCGACTTCCGCATTGACCCCCTCCCTCCGGGCTGGAGAATGTGGTCGCCATCGCCTCCGAGCTAAGCCCCTCAGCACCGCTGGGAGCCTCTGCTGTGCCCCCTCCCCCCGCAGGAGCCCCGTGGAGAGCCCTCGCCCTGCCTGCCATCCGATCCACCATCTTCGCCCTGCATGTCCGCCCTGGCACGCCCCGGCGACTGCTCTGAAGCCCCTGAGCTGGGGGCCTGGCTGAGCACCCCAGAGCCAGCCCTGCTGCTGGGGTGGGCGGACAGCACATTGAGCGGATGGCTCAGCGGTCACAGCCCCCGGCCCGGCTTCGAGCTGGAGCGCCGGAAAGATTGCGCGTCGGTCTGGTGGCGGGCGATCGTGTATGTCAGCAAACAGCAGGGATGAGATGGCCGGTTCACCTGATCCAGAAACCGGCGGGGCCGACCTCAGCGGACCCAACTTCAGCGGAGTCGACCTCAGCAAGGCCGACTTCAGCGAGGCCAACCTCAGTAAGGCCTACTTCCGCAGAGTCATCCTCAGCGAAGCCAACCTCAGTAAGGCCGACCTCAGTAAGGCCGACCTCTGCGGAGCCTTCCTCTACTTAACCAACTTCAGCGAGGCCAATCTCAGCGGTGCTGATCTCTGCGGAGTTTACCTCGGCGAGGCCAATCTCAGCGAGACCAAACTCAGCAAGGCCGATCTCTGCGGTGCCGTCCTTGTTAGGGCCGATCTCAGCGAGGCCAATCTCAGCGGTGCTGATCTCTGCGGAGCCTTCCTCGGCGAGGCCAATCTCAGCGATGCCAAACTCAGTAAGGCCGATCTCTGCGGTGCCGTCCTCTACCTAACCAACCTCAGCGAGGCCAATCTCAGCGGTGCTGATCTCAGCGGAGCCAACCTCATCCAAGCCAACCTCATCCAAGCCAACCTCAGCAAGGCCGATCTCTGCGGTGCCAACCTCACCGATGCCAACCTCAGCGATGCCAAGCTCAGCGGTGCCAACCTTACCGGTGCCGACCTCTTCAGGGCCAACCTCAGCGCGGCCAGGCTCAGCGGAGCCGACCTCACCGGTGCCGACCTCAGCGGTGCCTACCTCAGCGCGGCCAATCTCGCGGGGGTCGAATGGGATGAAAAGACGAAATGGCCTGACAAGGAAGACTTCGAGTACGCCAGCAACATCCCTCCCGAACTGAAGGAACAATTGGGCCTGGATTGAACTTCGGGCCCTTCATTTCGACTCCCTCTGCTCTTCATGCCTGAGCCTGATCCGCGCCGTGCCCGTCTGGCTGAACTGCGCCAACGGCTGGAGGAGCTGGGCCGCATGGTCAGCGCAGCGCCCGTCGGGTCACCGGAGCGGGATGCCGTCTCAGAGCAGTTCGGGGAGGTTCTGGCTGGGGTGCTCGCCCTGGCTGAGGAGCTTGAGGCCTGAAGCGATCTGGTCAGAATCGGCCGAGTACCCCGAGCCGGCCGTCCCTGTGTCGACACTGCCCCCAGAGGCTACCGACGGTGTTCGGCAGACGGAGCTTGGTCTAGGGTCTGCCCCATTCCTCGCCCGCGCCTGAAGCCCGTCGTCGCCCACGACCTTTTTTGCGCCCTACTCCGGACGCGCTGTAGGCCTGTTGGAGCCCCCTGAGGTGCCAGCCCCGCCGGAAATCGACCGGCTCGCCGCCATCGCCCGAGAGCTGAGCAGCACCGGGTTGGTCTGAACTGCTGGCCCTGGCCGGGTCAAGTGGGGGGGTAGGTGTCTGACCGATGAGGGGGGTGAAGTGACATTCCGGCACCGCCGAAGCACTGGGGG
The DNA here is from genome assembly GCA_943369315.1 of Synechococcus sp. UW140. Classification (GTDB taxonomy): domain Bacteria; phylum Cyanobacteriota; class Cyanobacteriia; order PCC-6307; family Cyanobiaceae; genus Cyanobium. The sequence goes on along the minus strand of CALRMW020000002.1, from coordinate 67,295 downwards.
CCTGCCGGGCCTGCTGCTGGTGCCAGTCCCGTCGGAGGAGCAGAAGCTTGCGGCCATCGCCTCCGAGCTGGGCGGGAACGGGCTGGCTGACGGGCTCGACAAACCCTCGCGGAACCGACCGCTTGCAACCCAGAGGCCTTGCTACTGAATTCTTAGCGTAAGCTTAATAATAAGAAGCATTTTCTGTATCATCAGATAGGGCATTGGGTGAGCGAAGGTGAGAAGATCAGCGTCGATGCTGACCAGCGGCCGATGCTGACCAAGAAGATTGGGCCCAGCCTTTCAGGCCCTTGCGCGCCTCGGTTGGCCTGATGAGTGACATACAGAGTGGGACGGGTGGCGGAAGAGACCAACGGGTCTACGACCGTCACTCGATCGAGAACTGCCGCACCATCGCTATTCAGCGATTGGATGACGAGCGCAAACCAAGCGGCCGCTGGCACCTCGCCGACATCCTCAACGTCGGTAAGGGCGGGCTGGCCTTGGTCGCCTCTGAGCAGCAGTCCCTCGCGGTGGGGCAATGGGTCTTGATGGATCTGCGCAGCCATCCCGGCTTCGGGCTGCAGCGCCTGCAAGCCCAGTTGCGCTGGCTCGCCGAGGGCTACTTTGCCCTCACCTGCGGTGTGGCCTTCGTCACGCCCCTGGAGGAGGTGCCGGTCCTTTCGGTGGAGCGGCGCAGCTTGCGCCGGGATCCCAGCCAGGAGGAATGGGCCCTCAAAGAAGAGCGATAGCTGTCCAGCTCCAGGGGAGATCAGGGCTTCCGGCTCTCCCTCGGCCGCCGGGAATGCTGGTGCTGCGCTACCGATCTCCCGCCCGTGTCCTGTGCTGACGTCGATGCCATCGACCTCGCCGATCCGAGGAGCCCTGCCCGTTAGGCCCTGCCGCCCGTGATCGCCTGGATCACCGAGGGCCGGACACCGTGCCGCCGGACCTGCGCCTCTACGACCTCCGCCCTGTAGCGGTCCTGGCTGCGCTGGACACAGAGGTCTGCGAAGTCCAGGTCGTCCATGGCCTCCTCCTCGGACGTGAGGGTGCCGGTCCCGGCGATGGCGGCGCCGACCGCCGCGTCCGTCCAGATTCTCTGGAGGAGCCAGACGTGCCGATGGGTTACCGCTCGCGCCCAGCGGGGATCGTCCCCTGCCTGCCGGACCAGCCACGGGGCGAGATCGTCGCCGACCACCTTGCTGCGCCATGCCAGCCGCCGGAACCGGGCCACGACCGCCGCCGTGCGCCTGGCCTTGATCTGTTTGTCGACGTCCGCCGCGGCCCTGACCATCCCGGCGCCTCCGGCCGTCCTGTCCTTCCAGGATCCCATCCCCGCCGAGCTGGGCCACGCCCTCGACGCCTTGGGCGACAACACCGACGACTTCGCCGTCCAGCTCCCGAGTATGTATAGCCAATCCGCGCAATCGCTCGCCACGTTGAGAAGAACTGTTTTTGGGCTCCAGCTATAGCCACAAGGGGTCAGTACACACCCGAAACAGGGCCTGAACGGGAACCCTGGGAGTGGCCCCTAGTGATCGCAAGGGATCTCAGCCCTACTTGACGTCCCAGTTGGAACGTCCTATGGTTGTCGCATGTTGAGCCGGACGAGACCATGCCTAAGACCGCCGGATTCGGTCAAGCCCGCACCTTGACCCCCGAGGAGTTGGACCTCCTGCTGGCCGCCGCTCCTTCGCCGGTCCACCGGGCTGCCTGGGCCGTCATGCGCTACAGCGGCAGCCGGGTGAGCGAGACGCTGGCCCTCAAGTGGGGCGCCATCCACAGCGACCGGATCACCTTCGTCGGCACCGACACGAAGACCGGCGTCACCCGCGAGCCGATGGTGGGCCCCACCCTGCGCCAGGAGCTGGCCGTCTACAAGGCCGTCTGGACGGAGAAGTACGGCCGCGCCCCCAAGGCTGGCGACCACGTCTTCCCGTCGCCGAAGTGCCCGAAGCAGCCCCTCGGCCGTGCCGCCGCCGACCTGGCCTTGCGCAACACCTGCGCCGCCCTGGGCGATGCGATCCCCTCCGGCTGCGCCTTGCACAGCTTCCGGCGGAGCATGGCCACGACGATGAGCCAGCGGGGCGCCAGCCTGAAGACGATCGCCAAGTTCACCGGCCACCGGAGCTTGGGCCAGCTCCAGGGCTACATCGACGTCAGCCCCGCCGACGAGAAGGCCGCCCTCGCCCTGATCGGCGGCTGAGCCCGGCACCCTGTCGCGGGGCACCCCTTCAGGTCTACCCACGAGAGCCTCCCGGTCCGACTGGGGGGCTTTTCTCTTGGGTAGCCCACTGTTGCCGAGCGCCTTTGGGTGCCGTTGCATGTGATTTAGAAGGTCACCAGCTACAAGTCCTTGGGATCTTTGGGCCACTGCCTGGAAGCGGACGACAGTGAGGTGCTGGCGGCCATCGTGGGGTGATGGCCGCCGATCTCAAGAGTCACATCACCAGCCACCCAACGCAATCAGGCAGGCGATTTGCCATGAGCCTCATCGTCAAAGTAACTGACGCACCACCAGCCGAGAGCTTCTGTGTAACTGGCCGAGATAGCGGCGTTAGCAGCGTTCCCCAGCCATGGGACTAAGCCAAGTACAGCCCTGGCTCCAGCAAGACCTATGCCAGCGCCTGCCGCCACACCAAGCAAGGACGTGGCAGCTTGTTTATCAATACTTTGGCCGAAGATCTCACCTAGGTTGTGGATCATTCCAACGTGAATAGCGGTCAGAATAGCCGTATCAGCACCAAAGACGGCTCCCTGGGCCAATACACCCGAAGCTGCAGCAGCAGAAACTGAAGCGCCATGGATGACCATTTGCGCCCTGTCTTTTTGTGATTTCGTAGCCATCTCCCTTCCTCCCCTCTCTAAACACACAATTACTGCCGGAGAGCTGGTAAGTACAAGTACTCAAAACCGAACAGATCTCCTCCCAGCCCTTGCCCTGATCGGCCGCTGAACCCGGCCCCGACTGGGGCTTCCCGCTGGCCTGGCGCATTTCCGCCAATGCAGCAGGGCAGCTTCCCACCAATGCGAGCACGCGCCATGCTCTGGCGATGGCTCAAAAGGTGCTCACCGTCGCTGGCCTCAAGGGAGGAACCGCCAAGACCTCCACGGCGGTCAACCTCGCCGCGCACTGGGCCGCCAGTCGAGCCGCCCTGCTGATCGACGCGGACCCCAACGGCAGCGCCAGCAAGTGGCACCAGCGAGGCGACGGCGCCCTGGGCGGGGAGTGCGTCCCTCTCCAGCGAGCCCCGATGGCGATGTCGAGGCCATGGGACGTCGTGGTCATGGACACCGCCGGGGGGAGCCATGACGAGCAAACCACCTACGCGGAGGGGGCGACCTTCGTGCTCTGCCCGTGCCCTCCGGCTGCCAGCTCGATCGAGCAGGTGCTCGACCTGGCCGAGCTACTCACCGCCGCCAAGGCCCGCTACGGGATCGTGCTGACGATGGTGGACCAGCGCCGCGCCATGGACGCCACCAGGGCCAGGGAGGTGCTGGGCAAGCTGGAGGTGCCGGTCCTGCGGTGCCAGATCACCCTGCTGTCCGCGTGGCCGAAGGCGGTGGCCGCTGGCGTCGCCGTCAGAGACGCCCGCACCGACTCAGGCCGTCCAGACCCTGGGGCGGCGACAGCCTGGCGCCAGGTCGTCGAGCTGGCAATCGAGATCGAGGAGCTGATGACCTGATGGACCTCGACAAGATCCTCCGGCAACGACAGACAAAAGAAGCAGCGGCAGAGCCAGCGGCGACACCTCGCAAACCCGGCCCGGCCCCCTCAAGGCAGAGCAAGCGGCAGGGGTGGAAGGCCTGCACCTTCTACCTGCGCCCGGAGACGAAGGCCCGACTGGAGAGGGTGCTGCTGGAGCGGAAGCTCGACGGCGCCCCTGGCGCAGCGGACCAGTCCGAAGCGATCGAGGAGGCCCTCCAGTCCTGGCTGGCCAAGGCGGAGCGGAGGCCAGGCTGATCCTCTTGGCGCCAATGCGCCAGGCCGATCGTGCGACAATGCGCCAATGCAGAAAGGCGACAAGATGCCAATGCAGCAATGACCTCTCTCGCATGGGACCACGTCAAAGACCCCGGCCTACGCGAGTGGCTCCAGGGCCTCGACGTCGCCTTCCAGCGCAACCTCGCCGGCAAGCACCCGGACGCCCTCGACCGCGCCTGGGGGGACGCCCTGATGGCCGAGGTGATCGGCACCGCCCCGCCGCGGATTCCCTTCCCCGGTGGCTGGGACAACTGGACCGATGCGGAGGCTGTTGCCTGGTTCAACGAGGTCTACGCCCCGTCGATGCCGAAGTTGATCGAGACCGACTGAACCGCTGCCGAGGAGTAGATGCCGTGATCACTCTGGAGGCAGAGGAGCTGCTGGCCCTGGCGGTTCACCTGGCCGGACACCTCCACGTCGACGGTGACGCCGCCGCCGACGCCCTTGACCTGGAGTGCTGGTTGGGTGACGGCTGAGACATGACCTCTACGACGTCGCCTTCCTAGAGAAAACCTGATCTACCGCTGGAGCATTGAGGTGGGCTTCGGGAGAACAGTCGTGGCTTTTGTCCGAACAACCATTGACGTAGTGCACCACATCCTCATGGAGAAAGCGACTACATCTTCAGTCCGCTCAATCAATTCTTCTCGACTTTTGGGCGGGGGCAAATTATGGGTACCCGAAAACCACCTGCCATGCCCCTATTCGACTTCCTGACCAGCTTCATGGCGGCAAAGCTATCGGCCCAGGCCGCGGTGATTCTGCTCATCCTCAGCCTGATCGGGCTTGAGGTTGTGAAAGCCCGTCACTGACCTGCCAGAAGGTCGGCCGCCATGACGGCCTGACCCCGACACCAGCATCGTTGAGGCCCTGGTGGAGGTGACCTGAGAACTCTCTGACCTCCCGGTCAGGGGGCTTTCTCGTGCCGATCGACCGGCGAGAGGGGGAGGAGTCGGAACCCTCTGGCGCCCCCGATCAATCAACCGATGGGAACCCGCCGACCGCTGACGTTCTTCGCCACCCCCGAGCTGGAGAAACAGCTCACAGAATCCGCCCAGGCCATGGGGCTCAGCCGCTCCGCCTACGTGTGCGAGGTCCTGGAGAACGTCCTCCACGAGACCGCCGAACAGCTCCAGCAGCGGGTCGTGCGATGAGCCCCGACACCGAGCCCGGCGACGAACTCTGGGCCGCCTTCCAGGCAGCGCCCCGCCACCTGCAGCAGAAGACACGCCGCGCCTGGCTGGACATGCGGGCCCGCTGCAGCGGTCGAGCCCGCGGGTGGAGCCGGTACGAAGGGGTCAGCGTCGACCCCGCTTGGAGCTGCTTCAAGACCTTCGCCAGCGACGTCGGCCCCCCGCCTTCGGAGAGCCACAGCCTGGGGCGATGGCGTGACTCCGGCGACTACGGCCCAGGCCTGAACGAAGCTGGGCATCCCCGAGTGAGCTGGCAGCTCCCCGAGGAGCAGCACGACCACCGCCGGGTGACGCGCTGGCTCCCACTGGAGCAGGCCGTCGGCGGCCACCTGGACGGCGAGGTCGACACGATCCGGGGCTGGGCTGAGACCTTTGACGTCAGCATTCAAGGCCTGCGTAGCCGCGTAGATGCAGGTCAACCTGTGGCCGCTGCGATCGAGGCCCTGCTGGTGTCACGAGCAGCCGGGCGGTGCATGAGCTACGCCGCCAGCCGGGCGGCCTATCTGGCGACGCAGCGCCGCTCGCTCGACCGACACCGACCCGGCCGGATACCAACGCTGGCGGCAAAGGGACCAGATCTCCAGGGGACCCTCTAGCGACTGTGGATACGGCTTGCATGGTGCCCCCCTCACCCCGCCCGGCGGGCTGAGTTGGCCAAGGCATAGGCATCAGCCACACCAGTGGAGGCGAAGCGGGCGTAGGCCTGCAGGTGGACCTCCAAGGTGTGGCCCATGGCATCGGCCACGTCCTTCGGCGACACTCTCGCCGCATGGCTGACCTTCGCGTAGCGGTGCCTGAACCCGTAGGGGGTGAGGCTTTCTGATCCCCGTGTTGAGGCCTCCGCCTCTGCCTTGAGTTTGTGCCAGATCGGCTGACGCCGCAGGTAGGTCAACACTGCTTCACCTCCGTGTCCCTCCCGCCCGAGGGAGGGCAATGCCTCACCGGCCGCCAACCGCGGCGCCAGGCGCCAATCCTGGGGCGTTCCGTCAAGGTCTCGAACGAGCAGGGGATGGAGCGTCCGCGGCTGCGTCCTCTCCCCGCGCCCGGTTGCCTTGCGGTAGAGGCAGCGAACTCCCAGTCCGTCGGGCCTCTCCTCTGGCACCAGAAAGCGCAGCTCCTCCGGACGAAGGCCGTAGACCGCCATGAGCTGGAACGCGAATCGCCAGCGGGCCCCCGCCTCATCGATGGGCAAGGCATCCAGGAGCCGCAGGACCTGAGCGTCGGCGAGGGGGTAGCCGATCCGCTTTGGCTGCCGGCTCTCCTTCGGCACCGGTGGAGGCATCCAGCAGGCGCGGAACCGCTGGCGCTCTACGCAGAAGCGGAGGAAGCCGTACAGGCTCTGGCGCATGATCGTGCGCTGCCTGGTCCCGGCGGCCCAGCGGATCAGCACCTGTTCGCACAGCCCAGCCGCGTCAACCGGCCGCTTTGGGCCGGTCATAACCGCCACTGCATCCTGGAGGACAGGTGCGTACTTGACACGCCAGGTCCGCTCGCTAACTCGTCCCTCGAACACACAGCGGAGGTGTCTGTAGGCCTCCAGAGCGCCGGGCCAGTCCATCACGGAGCGACTGCTGCGGTGCTCCACATCACTGGCCGCTGCCGCCAGGGTGATCTCATCCTCCAGATAGACCGCAGCGATCTCCCGAATCCTGGTCAGAGCATCAGGCACGGATGTCTCGGCCCAGCGATAGGGGAGCGTGATCGATTCGGCGCCGGAGTCACCGCGAACTCGAAGTCTGGTGAGCTTGCCCTGGCGGAAGACACCCCATCCGGACCCGACTGACTGACGGATCAGGTTGCGGAAGGTGACCTCCCAGTCCGATGTGGAAACAGCCATGGGAAGCCCTGAGCCAGGACAAAAGTAGGACAGAAGGACGGAATAGGACAGACATCCTGGCACACCCTGGAGGATGCCGACCTAGTGGGAGCAGGTGCTTTCGCGTCTCACCTTGTCCAAACTAGCCAGATTCATCCCCTTTGGGAGCACTAGGTCGCAGGTTCGAATCCTGTCGCCCCGACTGACTTCTCAGGGATTGGCCGATTACCGCGTACGACGGTGGTACGACGGAAGCGGTCTTTTTGGCCTCTGTCGTAAATCCGATGGTTGTACCCCTCTCGGGGGGAGTTGGGTTGTGCATGTCGGCCATGGATTGCAGCGCGACGGTAGTGACACCAGCAGACGCTAAGGAGATCGTGTAGGCCCCTGGAAGCGACCTGGCGGCCCTGGTGGCGGCGATCAGAGGACGGAATGGATGCAGCTGCTGACCCCCTCCTGCCGGCTCTGGGGCTGGCGGAGGCGGCCGATGCCGCCCTGGTCCTCACCACCACCGATCTGGCGGCTCTGCTGGGCCAGGGCTTCACGGCCTGGCGGAGCGGGCATGAGGCCTGTGGCTACCGCTTGAGCGCCATCAGCAGGGCCGGCAGGTGCTGTGGACCGTGGCCCGTACGATCACTCCCGGCTCTCCAGCGGGGGTGCGTTCCCTTTCTGGAGTCAGTCCAACCTCCAGCGTTAAGCGGCGGGTTGGATTTGCAGCGGCGGCGTTCATCGATGTGACCTGGCGGATGGCGTACACGACGGGAACCGGGCGCTTCATGCCGAACCGCATCGGTTAACCACTCCGTGTCGGTGCAATAACTTCCGTGAACTTCACGTCTAGCGGAGAAAAAAATGAGCTTGCTCTTCTGTGATGCAGAGAACCGTAGTCTTCCTGGCAGAAGGGGTAGTGATTGCCATCGATTGCCAACCTATTTGAGCTTAGCGACTCCGTTTTGGCAGTACCTCTTCGGAACCCTTCAGTAGTAACTGTGGGCTGAATAGCAGCTTGTGCTGATGAAGCGATCAGTTCGTACAAGTCTCAGACGTTGAGGATGGCCAGATTGCCGGCCACGTTCAACAGCTCTCGGACTCCGGACAAGCTCAAGGCGATCACGCCGTATGACCTTCGTCGCACGTCGGCGGTGACGATAGCGACCGAGCTGGCTTGGCGTCACGTCCGTGACGACGATGTCGCCCGGGCCATGGGCCACGACATTGAGGTGCACCGGCGCCGCTATCAGCGGTGGATCGGTGCGGAGGAAAGCCGCCGGCGGGCGATGGCAGCCGTTAGGTGTCCGTGAAGTTGGCCCGCTGTGCTGCATGCCATACGCAGTCAGCTGTCAGCTGTTCGCGACCCTCGAGCGGGTGGACTGACTCGCGTCCGTGAAAAGACAGGTCCATAAAAGTTCGAGAAGGCTTGCAGTGATTGTGGAAACGGAATGTTGCTACAGGTGCTCTGACACACTCTCTCCCGGCGAATCCGCCGAAAGCCCTGTCACCACTTGGGTTTCGGCCCCGCACGCACTTGTCGCACTCTTTCTAAAGCTTTTGTCGAATATTCCTCCTCCTCTTGGTTCTGAGAAGCAAGTTGTTCGAACGAGTAGATCCTAGCGGTGCCTGGGGTTGCGATGCGCCAGAGAGGGAATGCAGCAAGTGGAAGCGCGTACGCGGGTGAATATCTTTTTCCACAGAGCCTTAAGCACGAGTGCGGTGTGTGTGTCATCGCTTGAGACCCAGGTGGTGACAGGGGTTCAGCCTGACGCACACTTTGGGCCCCATAAGACTGAGACTGGAGGCCACGAAGCAGCAGGGGGTATGCAGCGCAGTTGGTTTCGGCCAAGGGGGCCTAGACCTCCGTCTCGGCAAGTCTCGCCTGAGACGGTCTGGGGCGCCGCCTGGGGACGACTTCGAGGGCTTCCTCAGGCGTCCAGCCCCTGAGGAGCCGCTGGTAGGCGAGTTGGTAACTCAGGCCGGCCCTCTCCGCTGCCTCGACCAACGGCATCTCCGTGCCGTCGTAGATGACCAAGCGGTTACTTCGCCTGTTCCGGCATTGCTCTTTCCTGGTAGCCCATCGGCAGTTCTCGGGGGAGTACGGGCCGTCGTTGTCGATCCGGTCAAGAGAGTGACCGGGACTGGTCCGGGGGCCCATGTCGGCTAGGAAGGCGTCGAAGCTGTCGAGCCATCGCTCGCAGACCTTGATCCCGCGGCCGCCATAGCCGGCGTAGCTCTTTTTGGACGGGTTGGTGCAGCGCTGCAACATGCCGTAGTAGTGGTATCTCTCCGGGTTGGCCTGTCTCCATTGGCGAATGTAATCGCGTGTCCTTTCGGGATTGGCCCTCCTCCACTGAAGGGATGTCCGGCGCCATGCTTCCCCGTCGGAGTGGAACCGGCGAAGAGCCCGCTCACGAGTAAGAGCGGCCTTCCTGGCATCGAGGTGGTACCGGACTGTCTCGCCACTGACTCCTAGGTCTCGACCGATCTGTGGAGGAGTGACTCCGCAGGCGGCGGCGACTTCAGCGACCTGTTGGTGACGGGTGGTCCAGATGTGTGTGGACATAGTTTGCGGTGAATGATGTTCGAGATAGTCAGTAGCGATGGGTCAGTCCCGCTGCGTCTTGGGTTCAAGCCAGACCCGTGTTACTTTCCCCTGAATGGTGATCCGCTGAGACTGCCAATTCAGGCGCTTTAGCTCATCGGAGATCGGGATTTGCATGCTCCGGAAGGCGACGACATCGATCCCTAGCTGCTGCATGACCTCATTGAGGAGCACATATCTTCGGCCTTTGTAGTAGCCGGTCGTATAGTCACTTAGGACGCGTGACACCATCGGACCCATGGCCGTGTCCACGGAGAACCCGTCGATGTATTCGCTGACTCTGCTGACCTCGTAGGAGCTGAAAGTCCAGGGCTCCTGGGCCAGGTAGGCGGCGTAGGCGGCGGCCCAGATGGAGTCGCGGTCCGCTTGCAGCCGATCGAGATCGATGATCTTGACCCTGGCGTCCTCGGGGCTGGGCACCTTGCCCTTGACGATGATGGGCAGGAAGCGACGATTACCTGTAGGGTCGATTAAGAAGTCTTTCGTATTGGTAGCCCCAGCCATAACGAAAGACCTCGGGTAATGGGCCTCGTTCTGGTATTTTTTTGCAGAATAGTCTGAGGATGTGGAGACCAGGTTCTTAAGTTCTTCCACATATTTACGATTGAAGAAGCGTTCGAACTCGTCCAGCACCACGATCCAACCGGCATGGAGGATGTGCGGACGGTCCTTGAGCATCCCCAGGCCTTGCTGGATGGTCGCACTCCAGGCGGGTCCGGAGGTCTGGGGCGGCACCAGGTACCGGAAGAAGGCGGATTTACCCACAGACTGCGGGCCAACCAGTACGGGGAGCCAGGGGACATCGCAGCCGGGTTCCATGGTCCGGGCCACTGCAGCGATCAGGAACCGCTTGAGGATCGTGTCGGCGACGTAGTTGCCGTCAGGGTCAATGTCGTTGATGCCATCGGTCTCGATGCCCAGTAGCTTGGTGGCCAGCTGATTGAAGTATGGGCATGGCGTTTGGCTTGATAGGCAACTGTCCAGGTAAGCCTTGACCGGGTTGTACGAGTTCTCGAACGCAATGACCTGGATGAGGTCATTGACCATCGTTTTGGGGTAGATCTCGTCGCGAGAACGACTAAGGCGAATATAGGTAGTGGATGAATCGGGCAGCTGCTGGGGTCGATCCCTGGGGCCAAACTCAACTTGGTCGGTGATCAAGTTTCGGCGCAGACCTGGGTATAGATTGCGGAGCTCACCCATGGTCCCGTTGACCGTGATGCCCTTCTCCTTCTTTGGGCGGCCGGGGCCGCGTTTCTCTGGAACCTGTCCGGCCGGGGCTTTCAGTGGATCGCCTTGGAAGTCCTCGTCGCCGTAGCCACAGTCCTTGGGGATCGCCCTTTGAGCCCAAGGGCTTTCAGGGTCGAACAGCGAGGGCTGTGGGGCGGACGGGATCGAGACCGCCGGATCGCCTAGAAAATCACAATGATCGTATCCAGCCCATGTATCTGTGTGGCCCTTGAAGCCGAAGCCCTCGCTGCTGCGCAGTTCGTCAGGCAAGTTGTTGCGCCAGTTCGGATCTTGCTCGGAGGCCAGATAGAACAATGTGCCCAGGCTGGTTCCCCTCAGGCCGCCGAACCATCTCTCCGACGACTGACGCCGGCGGGAGCCGGAACCGTGGTGGCCACGGCTCGCCCAGTCGGACCAGGCGGGGAACACGGCGTCACCGCCGGCCTTAGCAGCGGCCGAGATGCGTAGGAACAGATCGCGCTCGCCGTCCTTGGTGGGATCGATCACCTGTTCGAGGACGTGGATGGCGCGCAGGATTGAGGCCTCGTCCACCTCTGACGTGACGTCGTGACAGGCGAGACGCTGTTGCTCTAAGAAAACCTCAGCGTCGGTGATGATCTGGTCGTCGAGGACCGCGTCGTGGTCGACGCTGACGTGCACGGCGTTGGTGTTGCCGTAGAACAATCTCGCTTGATCGGTGCAGCTGCGGTCGCCGCCCAGGGCGTGGGTGAGAATCGTGGCGATCGCCTTGTAGAGCTCGCCGTTGGTGATGAGCTCGGGCAAACGGAAGAGAACGCGGAAGCGGTGCTTGCTGTTCTCCGGGTCGTGCGAGGGGGTGGTGTACACAAAGCAGGCTGAACCCGCCAAGGGGTGCTCGGCGAACTCCTCGAGGGTCAGGCCGTGGTCGATGTCGACGGCGACCAGGGAGGCGGACATGAACGCGGCCGCGGTGCGATGCTCGGAAGTCATCGCTGCAGCGATGAAGGCACCACCGGCGGTGATGTGGTCCACCAGGCCTTGCAGGTCGGTGTCGCGCCGCTGCCAGCCGTAGCCGAAGCGCGGCTCCCAGAGGTCAGGCTTGTCCTTGATGTCGGGGTGGGCGGACCAGAGGATTCGTCGGTCAGTCATGAGAGCTGTCTCGGGCAGAACGTAAGACAGGTCAACTATGTCACGAAAAGTCTCGCCCGTGTCAGCCTGAGACTCGTGCCATGGCAATCATGATGCTTGCTGCGTCAGGTGTCGCCGCCTTGCTCACAGATGAGACAGGATGCTTAAGCTGAAATTGCTATGGATCGGGAGTTTTGATTTATCTGCATTTGCCATGATGCAGAAGCCAGGTCTTGCACAAGAAACCTATGGACCATGAACCGCCACCTGGAAAGAGGCTTTCCACTGATAAGCGGCTGCGCATCCCGCGCATCAGCGAAGTCCAAGTCGAGGTGGCACCCGGGAAGGCGCGTTCTGCGGATGAGCGGCAGCGCATCGAGCGCTTCATCCAGGCCCTGAATCAGGCGATGGTCCTAACCGGCCTCAGCCAGCGGCGGCTGGCTACGGCGATCGGGGTTGAGTCTGGCACCTTCACAAAGTACCTGCGGGGCACGGTGGATCCATGGAAGGTGGGAAGCCGGATCCAGGCCAGACTGGCCGAGCAACTCGGGGTCACCCTTGATGCCCTGATGACCTACTACGAGGTTGGTGCCTATCTGTCGGGAGTCGACATCAACCAAGTTGAGTCCTGGATCCGCTCTGAAGCTGGGCAGGAAAACCTGACGCAGCTACTGGAGGCAATGAGGGAGGCGAGCCTCCGCTGGCTTGAGGTCGAGAACAGTCACCCCAAGGCCCCGAAGCTGACGCCCTACGAGTGGCCGGCCGAGGTGGTGGAAAAATGTGGGCTTGACGAAGCAATCCTGGAGAAGCTCGGCATCAGCGGTAAGGCACTCCAAGCACTGATCGACGAGGGCGTGATCGACGATGCGCTGGTCTCTGGTTTCGCCTTGGTGCTCAAAGTGCCGGCCGATTCAGTGCGTTCTGCCTTCGAGAAGAGGTTACCGCTGGACTGAAGACAGGACTTGTGGTCGTCAGAATGGGAAGGAAGATCAAGGACCTCCGGCGGAGTCGGCCTCGCTTAGAAAAGGTGACTGTTGCTCGCCCTGCAGCTCCCGGCTTGCGACGGCGGCTGAACCAGAGCCCAAAGCGATCGAAATGTCGGTGGTGAGATCGGCTTTCAGCATGCGATGGGATTGCGATGAGGCTTGGAAGCTCCGTAACCTGTGAACTGCCCGGCGGCTCGGCGCTGGTTGATGGCGTTGGCGGCGCTGGAGCCGGCGGGCTGCCAGCCGTGGACCAGGTGGGCGAAGTGGACGGGCTCGTCTTGGTAGGCGTAGTGGTCGTCGAAGTCCAGGTGTAGACCCAGACTGCGCGCCTGTGCCTCCGTTTGAACGACGCGGGCGCTTCGTGGGAAGTGGTCCGTGATGAGGTCGTCGTAGCGCCCTCCCCAGCTTGCGACGACGCGCAGGTTGGCGGGGATGTTCTGACCGATCCAGAACGGCAGGGCCTTGGAGTAGAGGTAGACGATGAGCGGCTGCACGGTCCAGGCGAAGTGGACGATGCCGGTGGCCATGTCCTGCTTGAAGGCGTCGCCGCTCTCGAAGAAGCGGACGCGCTCGGTGTAGCTGCGGCGCTGCTGGAAGAAGGCAGTGACCAGGTGGTGCCCGATGGCGTCACAGTCGAGGGGCGCCAGCAGGTCCAGATTCCGCCAACGGAGACTGCGGACATTGGCGCGGTAGCGCTCTTGGGAAGATGCGTAACAAGAGAATCGGAGGTCGGGCGTGGTCCAGGCCGAACCGCCGTTGCGGGAAACGCGGGTGAAGCAGTCCTTGGCGCCTGGACAAGTGTGGCCAGCCGGGAGACTGAAGATCATCGTCGAGTTCGGCAATTTGGAATTGCCGTGACTAAATCGCACCAGCTGGTCAGCCGGCGGGGCGAGCAGCAGGCTGTCCAGCGACTGAGTGGCATTGATCATGTCGATGTGCGTGGGGCATGAAGAAACCCCGCTCTGGCGTGCAGAGCGGGGTCATGGGATCACATCTGTTCGCTGATGGTGATGAGGGTCTTGTCGGAAGTCATGGCCAGTTCTCTTCAGGGAACGGCTGCCCGGAGGCGGCCCAGTCGTCCTCGCCGGTGCCCGTCATGGGCGACCCAGCCGAGGGCGTTCGTGCGCCAGCCAGCGGCCTGCCTGGCGCGGTAGACCCGCAGAAGGGTTGGCCTTGTCGTTGCGGCGCAGGCCCTCGCCCTGCGGCAGGGCGAAGGCAGCCTTGATGCGGCTGCGGTGAGGCCTCCCCCAGAGGTCTTTGCCGCGGGGATCACAGCAGACCTGCACTCGAGTGCGTTTGCAGGTGGGGCAGGTGACCAGCAGGGCCCGCGACTGCCAGCACAGAAATAGGGTGTGAGGTTGGCTCACGATCACGCCGCCTGCAGGACGCCGCAGACCATGTCCGCGAAGATCTGGCCTTCCATGCGCTCGTGCGTCACGTCGCCGTCGTTGCCGACGTGGTGAGCCACCTCGTGCACCAGGACCTGCAGGGTCTTGGGCAGGGAGGTGAGGATGGCGCGGCTGAGCACGATCGTCTCCTCGCCGTCCTTGCGGACGTGCAGGCCCTGGGTGTCGGGATCAGAGAAGCGCGCGATCTGGGTGATCTTGTGCGGATCGGGTAGGCCGTGCTGGGCGCTGGCGGTGGCGACCAGCTCCAGTGCCTCGCAATAGACGGCCAGCTCGACGCGGTTGAGGGAGTCGGCGGAGATGTAATCGGTAATTTCGGTCTTGTGGGCCTTGGCGGCGGTCTCCATCTCCAGGCCGGCACGGGTGAGGACGCGATGGAAGGCCCGGGAGACGACGACGGGCGTAAGGCCGTAGTGCTCCAGGCGCTGGGCCTCGAGGAGGTCGCGGCAGGGCCAGGCCTTCTCACCGTTCTCTGTGAGGAAGGCGCCCTTGAGGGCGTCGGACTCCTTGACATTGAGGTAGCTGTAGACCTCCTCGATGTCGGGCGCGTCGGCCTTGAGCTGATCGATCAGTAAGGGTTGATCGGCGGTCTGCGCTTGCCAGGACCAGTAGAGGCCCATGGCGTTCTTGACCACGTAGGGGCTGACCATCTTGCGGTCGCGATCCGTGTTGACACCGCTGGCGAAGTTGTAGCCGTAGGACAGCTTGAGATCGGTGCTGACCAGGATGCCCCGCACGAACAGCTGCCCCTTGAAGGAGGGGTGATCGAGCCGCTCGGTGGGCTTGGCGTCGCCGGTCGGGGGCTTGTAATGGGGGTTGAGGCGCAGGAAGCAGCGTTGCGTGGTTTCCCAGTCGGAACTTGATACACCCTTGATGGCGACCGAGAAGTTCCCGGTAGGGGCGGCAGCCCTGGTGCGTACCGTTAGAACTGTGCGGTCAGGGAACGCATCGCTAGGCTCCAGGGCAGGGAACCAGGACTCGTCGTCGTTCCGCATGACGATGGAATAGCCAGCTCGAATGATGGCGAGCGAGCCCAATTTAGCACCTTCGCCATAGCAGCCAATGTGGGAGTCGGCGGTCTTGGTTGTTTCGCCGAGCAGCCAGATGGAGCGGCTGAGTTTGGCTCCGACGTTGGTTACTGTCAGTGTGCCGCCGTCGGCTGAACTGTAGTCAATTTGCATCGGATAGCCATCGATGGCATTCTGCAAAATCTCACGCAGACCCTCGTAGAGGGTCCAGTCTTTCACGTAGTCTGCAGAAATAGTCAGGGCGAATTTAGCCATGTTTTTCCAGTGAAAAGGGGAATGAGTTGGCTGGTCAGTCAGTCCAGGAAGTGAATGAATCAGCCGGCGACGATGACGACCATGTAGTCGAGGCCGTTGGTGAGGCCGAGGGGGTCGACGGCGTGGACCAGGGCGTCGACCTGCTACGTGATCGCGGGGTCCTTGCCGTAGTCGCGGTGGCGGTCCTGGATGTGGCGGTGGGTGCCGTGGATCTGGGGATCCCGGCAGCGGGGCCCGTCGTAGCGGATCGCGATCCCGAAGCGTTTGAGGACGCCGGCAAGTCGCTCACCGGTGACGAACGGGGCGGGGGGTGTAGACGTTCATCCGCTCAGGTGGTAGTTCATAAGGGCGACCTGAGAGTTGATCTCCATGTGCCAGTGGGCACGCTCGATCTGCTCGGCGAGCTCGTCGTCGGTAAGCCCCTCTAAGGCGCTCTGTGCAAGGTCGTTGCCGTCGGGATCGCGCTCGTCTGCCGTAAGGCAGGAGGGTGCGTACATGGGGAAAGTGCCCCGCCGCATGCGCGGGGCAGTGAGGATGTATGCGGATAGCAAGAAGTTGCCTGCCGGTTACTCAGATTCCGATGAGCTGGCGAGCGGCGGCTTCTGCCCGGGCGATGATCTTCTTGCCCGTACCAAAATGGGCCGAGTGGAAGCGCCTGCGATTGTTCGCCTCGCTGGGTAGGCGCCCTTCGATTTCGGTGATTGCATTGAACGCTGCCCAGGCAGTCCCCGCGACTCCCGGGATGTCGGTTCCGATGCCGTGGCGCCAGGCGGCCATCAGTAGATCTGCCTTGCGGGGCATGTCCTTGAGGACGTCGCCGGGGCGGCTGCTGCCGTCGGCAGCGAAGACAACTGGCGGTGCGTAGACAGTGTTGAGGAATGCGAGGTACTCCTCGTCGTCGACGGCCACTTCGCGCATCGCCTGGTAGATGGAAATGGTTTCAGGGAAGGACTGACGAGCGAAATCGATGCGCTCGAGGATTGAGTCGATCTGGCTGATCTCGAAGGCGTTGTGTGCAATGCTGAACTGGCCGGATCCGGAGCGGCCATCGATATGCATGGCCAGGCCGAGAGTGTTGGCGCAGACGACACGGACTGACGTGAACATTCCGCCGAAGCCGGTATGACCGTCGTGACCCAGGAATCCCACGATGTTGCGCTTCACCTCGTCGCCGGGGACGACGACACCGGTGAGGTCGCGCAGCTGGGCGGTAAAAGCAACCTTGGCGCCTTCGCGCAGGACAACGACAGCGTCGATCTGCGCCTCCTTCTCAATCCGTTTCGCGAAGTCGAGGAGGACGGAGTTCGGAATGATCTGGTAGCCGGCCGTCGGGCTGCCGAGGATGTGCTTGCGATCAGGCCGCCAGATCGCCTTGCGGTGCTGGCGCATCGGGATCATGGCCTCGGGGAAGTCGGGACTGCCGGCCCAGAGCTCCATCTCCTCGACTGGGAACTGGGCGTTGGCGTCGTTGAAGAAGTAGTCGGCGCTCATCTGCGCCTCGTCGGTGACGACGTTGCCCAGGCCGTGCCAGGCGGCGGTGCGCGCAAACGATCCGCTGGTGAACTCGTGCATTGGAACTCGTTGGTAATGGGGTGATTGGAGGGAGAGCTTCAGCTCTCTTGTTCGTCTGCAGAAGGGAGCTCAAGCTGCTCAGCAGCTGCGCTGGGCAGGCCGAACTGAGCGGGGAGGCCGAGGGAGCGGCGACAGGTATCGACGGCGGCTTGCAGGTCGGCTTCGCTGTCGCCGATGCGGTCAGCGCGCACCTGCTGCAGGCCGTCGGGGTCGAGATAGACGTTCGTGAAAGTCGCCTTGGCACCACGACTGGGCTCGAGCTTCAAGGGTGTGGTCGTCAGGTCGACGGTGGCCAGGCAGCCAAGCAAGCTGCGGACGCTGAAGGGCGTGTGACGCGCCCCGGTGCGCGGGTCGGCGTAAGCGCAAGGCAGGGTGAGGATGTAGCGAATGGCCTGCGTCTCGCCGAGCATGGTGACGTCCAGGTAAGGACGAGGGCCGAAGTCGCTGGTCCGCGTGGCGCGCACCACGACCTGGACGTCCAGGATGCGGGGGGTGGCCAGGGCCTCGACGGGGGTGCGGTTCTTGGTCTTGGCGGTCTCGCCGTAGAGATACCAGTCGCCGTCCTGGCTGACGCCGACGCGATGGACTGTGGGCTTGACGGTCTTGGTGGTGAGGCCGAAGCGAGCGCGGGGCTCGACGATCAGCAGGGCGGAATCGTCGACAGGAGAAGTGGGAGGCGTCAGAGACATTGGATGCAGGAGATAATGCACAGCGAAAAGCTGCACAGGCCCAACCCCTTATCGGTGTCGCCTACACAGGCGACCGCGATGAGCTATTGCATTGTTTAACAGTCGACGGACCAGTTGCGGCGTTGAACGAGGGAAAGTCCCTCGTAAGTGCCGCCCTTTTTGAGGAAGTCCTTGATAGCAGTCTTGTCGAACTCGTACTTGGTGCGCCGTAGCTTTTCGGGTAGCTTCTCGGGAGCGACCAAGTCCTCGTCGATCGCGACGACCTCGGACTTGCGGGACTTGAGCTCGTGCATGGGCAGCGTGATCCGGGTGTCGCTGGGGTGGGCCAGGCGCAACACCTTGATGGCGATCTCCTGGAGCCGCTCGATCTGGGCTTCGTCGGTTTGAGCCAGGGTCTGCAGGCGCTTGGCCTGGGCCCGACGGAGAGCGGACTGGCCGATGAGCATGTCGGCCAGGGCCAGGGCGGCGTCGCAGCGCTCGACGAGGGCGAGACGGCCGCCTTCCTCGGCGGCAAGCTTGGCTTCTAGTTCGGCGGTGGCGTGAGCCACCACTTCGGGGTCCCCGTCGGCGAGCATCTCGGCAAGGCTGCCGATCTCGGACTCGACGACGGAGAGCTGGATGCCGGCGGCGTAGATCCGCCGGATGGCCTCAGCGCTTGTCGGCCGTGGCGTCAGAGAGGCGGTTGGTGCAGCGGTCGGTGCAGCCAGCACGGAGCTGATGGACGTAATGGCAGGCATAAGTTTCTGACGGGAAGACGTAGAAGTAAGGAAGCTTGCGCAAGCAGTCTTGAACCTTGGGCAGGACGTTGGCATGAGGGCTTCTCAGCAGGAGAAAGTGTTCTCTCCAGTGGGTGAAGATCGGGATTCGAAGCTGTTGACCAGCTCATGTACCGAAATAGGCAACCCTTGTGCTGTCCCATGCCAAGCGGGGAATTAACTCAGGCTGAGGTGTCTGCAGGTTGCTGGTTTAGATGGACTGGAACCGGCGCTCGTACCTGAGCCATGGATCATGTATGGCGCGCCAGGAAGCGCGGTCGCCGTGTATGTCGACCGCGCAGGATGCAAAACGCAGTGGGTACCGGGCCCGGGCGTCAGCCGGTGATGGCAGCCGCCGCGCCGGATGCAGCGGTGAGGCCTGCCTTGGTGGCGTCCTTGCGGACCTGCTCGGCGTAGACCTGCTGGGCAGTCAGGACGTGGACGGCGCCGCCGGCGGTGATGGCGACCTTGCCGTAGACGGTGTCGCCGGCGGGGGTGATGTAGGTGTCGTGCGGGTTGTTCTGACCCGTGAGCTCCAGCAGGTGGTCGGACTTGAAGCCGAGTCGGACCGCCGTCTCACGGGCGGCCATGCCGGCGTTGCGATTCGTCCAGAAGGCCAGATCGAGCTGGGACCAGCCCTGTCCGCCGCCGATGCGGGCGGAGAAGGGGCCGAGGTCGAGTTGCTTGAAGAAGCAGTCAGTCATGGGAATGGAAGCGATGGGATGAAAGGGAAGGAACATGCACAGCAAGCCTTCCCACAAATGGACCCCTTCTCCGCCGGAGACAGGGGCTTGCCTCAAAGCGGAAAGCCGGCCAGCAGGACCCAGATCGGGCAGGGCATTTCGTTGGGCAGGGCCCAGGCGGCAGCGTGTTCCTGGGTGAAGTGGCGGGCGTCGGCCAGGTAGAGGGTGACGTCCACGGCAGGGCCAGCGCTCACCGCAGCGGATGGGCTGATCAGAGTGCGTCGTCGAGTTCGTCGAACGTGGCCGCACAGGCCAGGCGGTCGGCGTCCTCCCGGACCATGAGCACCTCGCGCAGGTCGGTGCCGGCTCGGGCGAGGTCCATGGCCAGGGTGTTGGCGTCCTTGCTCGCGCCGTGGAGCTTGAGCAGGCCGATGGCCGTCTTGATGTCGGCGGTGGCGTCGGCCAGGAGGGCCGCGTTCGTGGTCATGGGGTCAGCCGCAGTACAGAAGGCCGTCATCGCACCGGTAGACATGGATCTCCGGGAATCGCTGGTGGCAGAAGAACGTGAGGTCACAGGCCCAGGGCTGGTGCCAGTCGCCGTCCCAGAACCCGGCGCCGTGGCGATTGCGGGTCAATATCAAGTCGTGGGCGGCGTAGCACCAAGCGTCGCCCTGGGAGGAGTCGTAGCAGGTGGCCCGGTCCCGTTCGGGATCAAAGCCGAGGGACTCGAGCAGTTCGCGGAACTGGTTCCACTCGGTGCTGAGCTGTTGGTGCAGTTCGGGGGAGACGTCCTCGAGTTCGTAGGACTCGTCGTCGGGCTCCTCGGACCAGAGGAGTGAGACCAGGGCGTGGTGAGCGGGGTCGAGATTCACAGCTTTTCTCCCACGTCCTTGATCTCGCGGCCGGTGGAGCGGACGATCTCGGCGATGGCGTCGAGGGTGTCGGGACTCCAGTCCTTGCAGGACATGAGGTTGGCGATGAGGTCCAGGGCTGAGCTCTGGGGCCAGCGCTTGTCGCCCCGAACGGGTTCGCCGTCGTCGTAGTGGTCGACGCGGACGTTGTCGGCCTCGTCGTCGGCCGCGTAGTCGCGCTCCTGGGCGTCCTCCCAGCGGGCGCGGGCGTCCTCGGGAGAATCGGCGTCCACCAGGCAGGTGGCGCGCAGGCTGATCAAGTAGGTCTTCATGTCCGGGAGGTGGGGGTACGGGGGGCGTGGCCTGGGCCCCGCGGACTGCGGCCTCGGGCGTGGGGACAGGACCCTCGGGCGCGGGCGCGGCCCCTGGGGACTGGGGACTGCGCCTGGGCCGTGGGGACTGGGGTGTGGGGTTCGACCCGGCTTCGCCGGTGGGCCCCTTAAGGAATCCTGAGAAACCAAGGTGTTCAGGGCCCGCAGGGAGGGATCAGCCGGGCTGATCAGTCACAGAGGTGAGGCTCATGGCAGGGGCTCGTCGGGTCGGAGCTTGCTGAACAGCAGCCGTGCCGCGCGGTCGGCGCCGTGCCGGGCTGGGCTTGACAGGAGCAGGAGCCGGGGCTGACACCTCCTCGGCCGGTGGCGCGAGATCGGGGCGCAGCATGCGCAGCGCGGTCAGGCTGTCGAACACAGGACTTGGCTCCGGCTGGTCGGGGTACAGCAGTCCGCCGTCCAGCGCGATTGCCAGAGCATGTAGCGCCTTGGCCAGGTAAGGCCGGGCCCACTCGAAGCCGATGCGGGTGAGCCGCCCGGCGGTGTAGGTGAGGGCCACGGCCCAGAGGGTGATGGTGATGAAACGCTCCCACCACTGCTGCAGCCGTTCGCGGCTCGGCAGCTGAACGGCGGGGGGCGCGAAAGACGGAAATTTGTAGACCATGTGTGTCTCAGTGGGTAAAGGTGTTGCGCTCCGGCTCTTGTAACGGGCAGGTGCCGGAGGGCCCAGGTGGTTGATGCCCACGCGGGCGTGGTTTGGATCAGAAGGGGGTTGGCTCAAGGGAGAATGGGGCCGCAGCGGTGGCCTCGCCAAGCTCGGGCCTCTTGTACGGTGTGATGCTGAGTACGACGAAGTCGCTCTTGCGCGCCCCGTTGGTCCAGGGGCTCTCGAAGGCGGTGATGGTCACCAGCCTCTCGCCGGCGGCGGTCAGCTCCTGGAAGCGTTCGGCGGTGTCGCCATAGGCGACGAAAAACCACGAGGCGCCATAAATGCGAGAACCGTCGGCGTTCTTGACGCCCTTCTGAGCGGAGAACTTGACGACCAATTTGTCGGACTTACTCCGACCGGTTGTGACCAGATCGTTGAGCCAGAGCGTGCTCTTTATCTCGTACTTGTTGGCCTCCTTGAGGGCGGCCTCCAGCTCGGTGATGCGAGCTTCCAGAGTGGCGGTGTTGGCGGTGGTCTTGGTGGCGTTCGTCATGGGAAATCAGCCCTGTTTCTCACAGGGGGAAAGGAAACGTGAGGCGCGCAGCCGTACACGCCGAACCTCCCCCTCCAGCCAGTGGCCAGAGGGGGAGACGGGTTGGATGCAGGCAGCGCTCAGCCCAGCAGGCCCGACACTCAGCCGTCAGGGCTGGAACGTCTTGGTGCGGTCGGCTGGAAGACGTGATCTATGCATCGGGCGCATGGTCCCAAATGCGGCGTGTGTCCCGCGTCAAGCCCGGCTGCTCAGGCTTCCGCCATCGCGCGCGCCTTGGCCAGGCTGCCCGTCGGTAGGGTCTCGACCTCCACCCCGGCGGGATGAAACGTGAGGTGCACCGTGGTGCGCGTGCCTGGCTTGGCTGCCAGAAGTTCGATGCGGCCCTGGCTCCGCTTAGGGCAGAGCAGGCCCTCAAAGCCCATGGCCTTAAAGACTTTGGACTGCTGGCGAGCCAGCTTCAGGGCTTCCTCGAAAGAAGTGATGGCGTCCATGGCGGTAGACCGTGAACATGCACGGGGAAAAAGGACACGCGAAAACCCCCACCCGGCTGTGCCAGATGGGGGTGAGCGAACGGCCGGCTCCCTCAGAAGAGGTCGCTCAGTCGCTCGATCACGTGTTTGACGAAGTCGGCGTGGCACCGCTTGGGAGCGCAGAAGCACTCCAGCCGCAGGTCCTCGCCGGCTTGGTGTCGCGCCGCGAGTGCGTCCAGCGCCTTGCGCTGGGGTGAGCCCGGGAGCGTGTACTGCTTGCGCAGCCAGTTGGCGTAACACTCGCAGGCCGCGTCCCGGTCGGCCTCGCTGGTCATCCGGAACGGATTGCCCAGCGGGCTGCCTCGGCCCACGTAGACGCGGGGCCCGAGGCCGACCTGCTTGCGCCGGTTGATGACAGTGATGGTCACGTCGGTAGCCCGTGAAATGCACGGGACAAGGAGGACACGCAAAGACCCCCTCACGGCAGTGCCAGGAGGGGGAGTAATCAGCGGGTGATCAGCGGGAACAGCGGGTTGAGGAACAGCCCGAGATCCCCGTGGACCATCGCCAACCTGATGGCCAGCCCCAGCAGGCAGCAGCCTGCGATGTAGAAAGCGAAATGGTCCTCTACGAAGGAGAAAAAGGCGCGCTGCATCAATGATGTCGTAAAGGGACACGCAGAAACCCCCTCCCAGCAGTGCCAGGAGGGGGACGCGTTCAGCGGATGAACACAGGGAATAGCGGGTTGATGAACAACCCGAGATCTCCGTGCGCCATCCACAGGCGGAGCATGCTGCCAAAAACGAAGCAGCCGCCCAGGTATAGTCCGGGGCGACGCCCGGCCAACTCAGCAACAGCCAGGAAGGTGTTAGCCATGTCGGTAACTCCGAAACTGCATGGGGCAAGAAGGACACGAAAGAACCCCCTCCGACCAGTGGCCAGAGGGGGGGAAGGGGCGAAGCCGGAGCTCAGACGACTGAGTGCTCCAGCTCACGAACGTGAGGCCGAAGGGCCTCAACCCGGGCCTGCGCCCGGCGGATCCAGCGCAGGTCCGACTCCTGTAGCTGGTCGCCGTCGACTACCAGGTCAAGGAGACTTGAAGCACGCTGGAAAGCGCGCTCGAACCCGATCCTGAGCTGTCCGCCCAGGAAGTCACCGCTGGCCGTAATCATCACGTCACGGCGTGCGAGCAGCCGCAACCGCTGGCTCAACAGGTAAAGAGCGCTCTCGCCCATAGTCGGTAACCCGTGAATATGCACGGGAAGAATTGACAAGAAAGAACCCCCTCCCAGCAGTGCCAGGAGGGGGTTGGAGTGCAAAGTTCAATACCAGCCGGCGGCGAGGAAAGCGTCGAATTGTTCGTGTGCCTCCTCGACGGAATACTCCTCGCACTTGATCCGGCTCGTGACTCTCACAAGCTCGCTCCTGTCGGGCCAGTGGAAGACCACTTGGGCCTCCCGGCAGGGGCTTACCAGCATCACTCGCTCCTGCACAATCGTAATCGCCATGGTCAGTAACCCCGAAACTTCACGGGAGGAATGGACATGAAATAAACCTCCTCCGAGGAGTGCCAGGAGGGGGTTGGGGTCAGAGCGGGCACTCAGAGGTGCCCTGAAACGGCGGCTCTTGCGGGCCGTGCAAGACGGGAAGGAGGCTGTCCTGTCCGTAGTCACCTGTCACCCAGGCCAGAAACACCATCTCGGGGCTGTAGCCGAGGTCGATGGCGCTGTCGTGAACGTTGAACCAGAAGAACTGATGCCATGATCGAGATCCCGAATATGCACGGGAAGTAACTACAACCGACCACCCTGTGCGCTAATGCCCCTCTTGGGCTCGCGTGGGAGGCTCTCGCACTCACTGGCCCAACATGGGCGCCAGATCGGAGTGCGCACCAGCGCACGAGCATGAAACGCGAGCGTAGCGAGCTCCGCTTCACTGACACTCAGTGAGCAACGCTGATACCCAATGACTGGGGAGCCCAGCCTTCATCGGTGGTGACAGGGGCGTTCATGCACTCACTGGGCACCGCCGAATAGACATTGGCGAGGTGGGACGGTGTGCGGAGGTGGGAGGTATCAATAAGGGCGCATAAGCACTTGAAGTGCAAGGGCGCAAAAGCGGCAGAAGAAGAGGCGGGAGCGCAGGCAGGCGTGCAGCTGATGCAGCTTCCGACAGCCATTGCCGCTCGCCTATGAACACACGCGCAGACCTATGTTGCACGGAATTAGTGTAGAAATGAGTATTGAGAGCGATTCCCAATAGCAATAGCGTGCGCAGGGCTCGAGCTTCAGCGAATGCAGCGTGAGACTAGCTTGAGACACTAAAAATGCGTGCGCTGAAGCTCGGCGAATGAAGTGACTGAGTATAGCAAAGGCGAGTGAAGTGTGCCTCGACGGCTGAATGTGCGGGCTGCGCCCGCCGAACACGGCGTGTACCTCGGGTACGCTCCACCCTCAAGGACTACGGGTACCGCAGTTCTTTTTTTGTAGTCGGGTGTCGCGGCCTAACGGGGTGTTGAAGACGTCAACTGAAAAAAAAAAATAGCAATCTGAACGGCCCTAATGGCAGGGGGTTTGATGTTAGTTGGGATGGAGTCCTCTGAAGCTGCAAAAGCGTACAAAAGGGGGCCAAAAGCGGTCAGCAGTAGGCAAAATCCCCGAAATTGGCGTCCTAGAGCGGGACTCACCAGGCTCATGGGCCGGTTTTGAGGCGATGACCTACAGCAGCGGCGGCCAAGGGGGCGATCGGAGAGTGATGCGCCCGGCGGCACAGCGCAGCGATGCCGCTGGCGCAGCCCTTGCCCCGCCGTGCACGCTGAGGAGGCCTGCCGCTCCACCTCATGGGGGAGTCGAGGAGCCTGGCGCAGTCCGTGGCGGACCTACCAAGCCCTGTTTCCTCGACAAACCAGCACCGTGGCATGACAAGAAACAACGTTCTCGGTGCCGAGGCAGCAGAATCAGCGCCAGCTCGCCAGCCCAGCCCGTCCGTAGTGAGCTTCCTAGAGCTGGACAACCCGGTTGATCAACAAGCCCTGCGTGGCACAGCCACGTCCCCGATCCCTAGCTCAGCCCTGGATCTGGCTCTGACGGCCCAGATCGTGGTGGCCTGGGCTGGAGAGGGTGGAGAGGAGCCCCGGCTGGCCTGGTGGCGCACCGATCTGATTTCCGAGTTCGGTGGGGAGGACCTGTTTCGTCGTCTCCTGCCGCAGACCTGGGAGTGGGCCCTGTTGCAGGCCGTGCGCGAGGCAGCGCGCCGAAAGGACGAGGAACTGCGCCGGCAATCCAGTGATGCCGACCGTCTGATCTCCCTCTACCGCTTCGGTTTCGAGTTGGACGAGCGGATCGAGGAGCGGCTGCAGGCGCATAAGCGCAGCGGTCGCAAACCCCATGAGGCCCTGCCTGATCTTTTCCATGGCATGGGCGGGGAGCAGGGGGGGCATTGGAGCCAGGAGGCTTTCCTCCAGTGGCTTGAAGGCCATGGCACTGCAGAGGTGACCACCACCCCATCCGGACGGCTGATCAAGGGACCACTGCCCGGCAGCCTTGATCAACAGGTCCACCGGCTTGTGGCGGCGTTGACTCCCTTGGGGGAGGGCTATCCCTTGCCGCACTTCCGGGTGGAACCATGAGCCGACCCCACGAAGAGGTACGTCTCCATACCCGGCTGCTCAAGTGCACGCTGGAGCTTGAGAACTCCAGGATCTACTGGGGGCTGGCGAGGAGTGGAGGTGCCCTGACAGCGGAGCAGGCCTTCGAGGAGGGCTGGTTCGGGCATCGCAGCCTGAACCGCCTACAGGAGTTGCTGGGTGATCTGCGCGCCCGTTTTGATGCCTTCCCCAGCGCCCTGCAGGTGCTGCATGGTTGGCAGGAGATGGCTCCCGACACCCAGCGGTTGATCTGCCACTGGCACCTCCAGCTGGCGGATCCCCTCTACCGCCACTTCACCGGTGCCTACCTGCCTGATCTGCTCAGCCACGGCCACCAGATCCTCTCCAAGCAGCAGGTGGTGCGCTGGCTCGGGGAACAGACAGCCGAGCGCTGGGCGATGAGCACTCGCCTGCAGATCGCCAGCAAACTCCTGTCTTCCGCCTTGGCCGCGGGCTTGATCGGCTCACGCCGCGATCCGAGGCCAATCACCTTCCCACGGGTGCCTGAGGAAGCCCTGAGCTACCTGCTGTACCTCCTGCGTGAGGTGGAAATCAACGACACCCTGCTCGATAACCCATATCTGGCCTCAGTGGGATTGGTTGGAGAGTTCCTCGACGACCGGTTGCGGGGATTACCCGGGCTCGCCTTCGGCCGTCAGGGTGAACTGGTGGATATGGGATGGCGCCATAGCGATCTCACCACCTGGGCAGACAAGAATGAGGTGTGTCTGTCGCCGGTCAAGGAGGCGGTGGCCTCATGACCAGCACGCTGCCCCTGTTTAGCAAGGTCAACACAGCAATCGATGCTCTGCGTCACGACCTGATCGACCACAAGGATGGCCCGCGCATCAGCACGATGCGCAATTACCGCTTTGCCATCGTTCAGTACGACCCGAGCGATGAGTTCGAAATGCGAGCCAAGGCTCAGAGCTTGGTGGCCGAATTGACGGCAAACGGATGGGTGGTGCTCACGATCGATCTCCAGAAACTGTTGATCGATCGGATCAAGGCCCAGGGAGCGGAGTGGGTGGAGCGCGTAATCCAGATGGAAGAGCGTATGGGCCATATCCAGCTCGACCGTGGCCTGAACTACCTCACTGACAAGCTGCTGCCGCTCGTTGAAGGTCCAACAGGTCTTGCATCTGACTGCCGCCGCCTGATCAAGGACTTCACCGAAAAGAATCCCGACCAGGCGGACAGGACCCTGGTGCTGATCGGCAGGGCTGGGGGGCTCTATCCCTTCTTCCGCTCCTCCGCTTTGCTGAGACACCTCGATGGCCAGACTGGCAATGTCCCTGTGGTTCTGCTGTACCCAGGCTCCAGACAGGGCAGTACATCGCTGTCGTTCATGGGCGTTCTGAACTCCGACAGCGATTACCGCCCGAGGATCTACCCATGAGCGACGCAACCCTCCAAAGCCTATTCCGCTCCGTTGTCACCCGGGATATCTCCCCGGTGGTTTATTTCCACGAGCAGAGCCCGGAGAAGGTGGAGAAGGAGGTCTCCGAGTACATCGTCACCGGTGGATGGCCAGATAACGATCCGAGGCATCAACGGGTGCCCAACGGCATTCACGAGCAATACGTTCACCTGCTGCAGGGCATTCTGCGTGAGCTGGAGAAGAAAGAAGGTCCCGAACTCCCGACCAGCTGGATTTCAGGCTTCTATGGATCGGGCAAATCCAGCTTTGCCAAGTTGCTCGGGTTGGCGTTGGATGGCCTTGAGCTCCCAAGCGGGAAGTCCCTGGCTGAGGCCTGGCTGAGCCGCGACAGCTCACCCAAGGCTCAAGAGCTGAAGGTGGCTTGGGCGGCACTGAGACAGAAGATCGAGCCCATCGCGGTGGTCTTCGACATTGGCAGTGTGGCTCGCGACAACGAGCATCTGCATGCAACGGCCCTGCGGGAGGTTCAGAAGCGTCTTGGCTACTGCTCCTCTGAGCCCCTGGTGGCCGACTTCGAACTGAAGCTCGAACGCGATGGGATGTGGAAGGCGTTCGAGCAGAAGGCCGAGGAACTGCTCGGCAAACCCTGGAAACAGCTCAAGGACCGACAGTTCGCCGAAGAAGATTTTTCCCTGGTGCTCTCAGGGCTGTTCCCCGAGCACTACAACGACCCGATGGCCTGGATCACCAGCCGGGCTGGAACCCATCAACGCGCCGAATCACCTGAAGAGGCGGTCAAGGCGATGGGCGACATGATCAAGCACCGCCAACCGAACGCCACCCTGTTCCTGGTGGTGGACGAGGTCTCGCAGTATGTGCTGAACAATCGCGACCGAACCGACCGGCTGCGTGCCTTTGCATCCGCCTTGGGGGCGTCGTTGCGTGGCAAGGCCTGGCTGCTTGCCTTGGGGCAGCAGAAGCTCGATGAGGCGGCGGGCGACACCTTTCTCTCGTGGGCGAAGGATCGCTTCCCTCCCCAGCTACGCGTTCACCTCGCCCCCACCAACATCCGCGATGTGGTGCACCGGCGGCTTCTGGAAAAGACGCCCGATGGCGCCGCCCAGCTGCGTGAGCTGTTCGCCCGCTACCGCGCCGACATCAAGCTCTATGCCTACGGCTGCGAGGAAACCACGGAAGAAGAGTTCGTGGATGTCTATCCCTTGCTCCCAGGCCAGATCGAACTGATCTTGCAGATCACCACGGTGCTTCGAACCCGCTCCAGTCGCGCACAGGGTGATGACCAGGCGATTCGAGGCCTTCTGCAACTGCTGGGGGAACTGTTCCGCAGCCAGAACCTGGCCGAGCAACCGATCGGCAGCCTGGTGAGCCTGGACATGATCTACGAGGTGCAGAACACAGCCCTCGATGCAGACACCCAACAGTCGATGGCCCGGATCCTGGCCCATTGCACTGGCGAGAACAGTGCCCTGATGCTGCGGGCAGCCAAGGCGGTGGCTCTGCTGGAGCTGATCCAGGACACGATCCCCACCGATGACACCTTGGTGGCGCGATGCCTGGCCAACCGCATCGATGCAGGCAATCAACTGCCTGCGGTGAGTGAGGCATTGGAGACCTTGCGGCGCAGCAACTTGCTGGGCTATTCGGAGAAGCAGGGGTACAAGATCCAGTCGACCGCTGGAGAGGAGTGGAGCCGCGAACGGGACGAGATCCACACCCCCAGCTCCGAGATCAGCCGGCAAATTCAAGAAGGACTCAAGGCTCTGATGGCCGAGGCGAAGCTCCCCCGGCTCAAAGGGCGGGACTTCCGTTGGGCTGCCCGCTTCTCCGATGGACGCCAGGTTGATGACGCTTCCTTGCTTGATCCTCGGGAAGATGCCTCGATCACGATCGACTTCCGATTCCTCACCCAAGAAGAGCGGGTGGAGGCCGTTTGGGTGCGACGCAGCGGCAACGACCAGGCTTTGCAGCAGCGGCTGATCTGGATCGCCGGAAATAATGAATCCCTTAAGGAAGTGGCTCGCAATTTGCATCACTCGGAGGTGATGGTCGGCAAGTACACGCCGCGCCGTGAATCGCTCAATGCCGCCCGCCAGCGATTGCTGCTCGATGAGCAAGGCCGAGTGGATGAGCTGCAGCGAAGCCTCCGTTCCGCGATTGCCGAGGCCTGGCTAGACGGCAGCCTGTTCTTTCAAGGGCGACCGCTCAAGCCGCGTGACCAGGGCACGACGTTCACAGCCGCCCTTCTCGCGGCAGGCACCTTGGCCCTGCCGCAGCTATATCAGCATTTCGATCCCTCCCGGGTGCAACCCGCCGAGCTGAAGCAACTCCTGCAGCCTGAGCTGAGCGGTCCCTCCCCGAAGTTCATGGCGAATGGGGATGGGATCGGCATCCTTGAACTCGATGGCAGTAGGTATGTGCCGGCCTGCTCCGGCCTGATCCCGCAACGGGTGCTCAGCGCCATCGAGAACGACAGTGGCTTGTCGGGTGCTGAGCTGCTCCGGCTGTTGGGGTCTCCGCCCTACGGCTATGCGCCCGATCTGGTGATGGCCTGCGTAGCAGGTCTGCTGCGTGGCGGAAAGGTGCGCATCCAACCGGAAACTGGCGGTGAGATCACCGCTGTCCGTGATGCCGGTGTCCAGGACCTGTTCGAGCTCGTACGGGCCTTTAAGCGTGCCCGGCTCCTGAAGGCGGATGGGGATGATGTGGGCCCTCAGGCCAGGGCACGCATCTGCAAGTTCTTCGAGGACGTGTTGCGCAAGCCCCTGGAACGGGAAGATGGCGCGATCGCTGACGCCGTAGCCGACCTGTTCCCCAAGGTGGCAAAAACGCTTCGGGAGGTGCAAACCAGCCTTGATCGGCTGCCGATCGACTATAAGGAGCCTGAGACCCTGTCCAGACTGGGGGAGGCCCTGGAGCGCTGCACCGCGAACACCCGCCGGACCAAACCCACGGTGCTGGCAGTGAAACGGCAACTGGATGTTCTGCGGGATGGGGTGCTGTTGATGCAGCGTTACCACTCCGACCTGCAGGACACCACCATCGCCGCACTGCGCCATGCCCATGAGGTGGTTACCTACCAGGCGGCGCAGGTCGAGGCACTGGGCGTATCGGCGTCGAATGTGGAAGCAGCGGCGACTCGAGTGCGGGAGCATCTCGCTGGGCAGGAGCCATGGCAGGCGCTCTCCACCCTCGACGAGGACCTGACGGAGATCAGCAACGCCTACCGCATTGAGCGCCAGCGGCTGATCGAGGCACAGGAGCTGCAGGTAGAAGCCTGCCGGCAGAAAGTGAGGGGGTGCTCTGGGTACAGCACCCTCACGAACGATCAGGCCCACAAGGTGTTGAAGCCCCTGACGAACTGCGCGACCGCAACAGATCAAGATGCGGTGGCCCCGACCCTGGTGGATCTGAAGGATCCCTTCGTGATCCAACTGCAACGGGCCGAGAAACAGGCCATTGATGCCCTTGATGGAATCCTGAGTGAGCAGGGCGGCCCGGTGATCCGCCAGGTGGATCTCAAACTCCAGAACCGCGAGCTGCGCACCAGGGAAGACGTGCAGGCCCTAGTGGCTGAGATCGAGCAGCGGCTGCTGCAGCAGATCGATGACGGCGCTCAGATCCGGCTGATCTAGGAGGATCAACTGCCATGCCAATGACGCCCGAGGCCAAGCAGGCCCTCTCGAAGACCATCCGCGGGCCGAAAGGCACTCCTTCAGGCACTGAGAACCAGGGCCTACGGCAGCGACTGTTGGCTGATCTGCACGACGCCACCGAATCGACCTACCGCCTGTCCGTGCGGCGCACCCAGGATTCAGGGCTGGATGAGGCGGGCCTGCGCAAGCGCAAGCGTCTGGAGGCCTGGATCGATGAGCAGTGGCGCGCTGAAGGAGGTGAACCTGGAAGACGCAGCAAGGAGGACTTCCGGTGGGAAGCCGAGCAACAGGCGGCCTACACGTTGCTGAACCGACTGGTGATTCTGCGCCTGATGGAAGCATCAGGGGATCAAGGAACACCGATCCGGCCGACCGAACTGGTGAGCAGCGCCTGGGAGAGCCGGGCTTACAAGGATCTGCGCGAACTGGCACCGGCTCTGGTGAGGGGCGATGCCACAGAAGGCTATGGCTTCTTGCTGCAATTGGTCTTCGAAGAGCTGGCGACTGATTTGCCGGGCCTGTTCGGGTCCGCCGGCATTGCCGACCTGATCCCGATTCCGCCCGCGACGCTGCGCTATGCGATCGAGGCACTCGCCAAGCCTGAGCTGGAGAGCTGCTGGGGCGACGACATGACCCTGGGCTGGGTGTATCAGTACTGGAATGATCCAGAGCGCGAACGACTCGACGACAAAATCAATGACGGCGGCAAGATCGAACCACACGAGATTGCCAGCAAGACGCAGATGTTCACCGAGCGCTACATGGTGGACTGGATGCTGCAGAACAGCCTGGGCCTGATGTGGTTCACGCTCTGCAAGAAGCAGGGCTGGGTACCGGAGGTGCAGGCCAATGGCACTCTGCAACGGCTGGAGGAACGCAGGGTGGAGTGGCGCGACAAACGTGCCTCTGGAGAAGTGAACCTCACGGCGTTGATGCCGCTGGAAACGGAAGAGGAAAAACGCTGGGCGTACTTCCTCCCGGATCAGGTGATCCCGGAGGAGGCCGTGGACCTAGCCCCCGGTTCGATCCGGGAGTGGAAGATCTTGGATCCGGCCGTGGGCTCCGGTCACTTCCTGGTGGTGGCTTTGGGACTTTTGCTGGCGTTGTTTCAGGAGGAGGCCAGACAGCGTGGCGAGCAACACGATCCCAAGTGGAGCGATCAAGCGATCGTGGAGCACATCCTCGCCCACACTCTCCACGGCATCGATATTGATTCTCGGGCAGTACAGATAGCAGCCGCCTCGCTGTGGTTGAAGGCCAAAACAATCTCGCCCGAAGTACAACCGGCACAGCTTAATCTGGTGGCCCCAAACCTTCGGCTGGCTGACCTGCCGCAAGATGACCCTGCACTAGTAGAACTCCAGGACGACATTCAAGCAGAGACGGGAATTTCTAAAGACTTCACTAGGCAGATCCTACAGGCCTTGCGCGGAGCGGATTACCTCGGCAGCTTGCTGAAAATCGACACCGCGGTGGAGGGCGCCATCGCGCAGCAGGAGCGGCGACTCAACGAACTCAGAACAAAGGCGCAGCAGATCCAACCAGAAATCTTTGGCGGTGCTCCACCGGTGCTGCAGGAGACGGATTTCTCCGCAGTCAATGCACGCGCTGACCTGCAGGAGTTGCTGGAGCAATTCCTGACCCGACACTCCAGCGCCAACGACCTTGGCCTACGGCTTCATGGCGAGCAGCTGGCGTCTGGCGTTCGTTTCGTGCGAATGTTGAAGGAGGGAGAATACGACTTAATAGTCGCAAATCCACCCTACCAGGATAGCGGCAAAATAACTTAAACCAGTTATGTTGAGCGCAACTACCTCCTTGGCAAGGCCAACCTTTATGCAGCGTTTCTACTGCGCGGACTTGAACTGGCGAAGCCGAGCGGGGTGTCTACAATGTTGACGATGAGAAGCTGGATGTTTCTCAGGCAGTATGCCGAGTTGAGAGAGAATTTGCTGAACAGCTTTGCTCTAAATACGATTCTTGATTTGTCCTCGGGAGCTTTTGAAGAGATCTCCGCCGCCCAGGTGATTGTCTCTGTCGCAGCGAGCATATTTATTCGCTTAGCAGATATACTGTCGCCTGCGACTGCCCTCAAAGTCTTCGACGACGAAACTGTAACAACAATTGGAGAAACACATCGTAAGCGAGCAGCCACCCTCGCCCAAGAAGGCTTTTATAACTTTAACGCAGTTGACCTGAGGGTGGTGCCAGAGTGGCCGATAGTTTATTGGTGGGACAATAGGCTTTTGGCTGCATATCAGAGTGCTTCTGTGTTTGGGGAAATTGCGCCTTGCAAGGCTGCCCAGTCCACTGGAGATAACACAAGATTCACGCGTTACATTTGGGAGATTCCTGGCCAGAAATCAATTCTCAATTCTCATTCTAAAAGCAAGTGGTGTCCATTGGTAAAGGGCGCAGCCGGAGCCGAATGGATAGACCCAGTTACCTACGTCGTGCGTTGGGGCCCTCACGGATTGCCTATTAAAGCCTATAAATGTAATCAATCAGGAGTTGACACATGCGGGCTCGCCAACGAGGACTATTACCTTGCGAAGATTGGCATAGCATTCAATGCCATTGGCTCAACCTTTTCCGCAAGAGTACACCGAATTAAAAGTGTATTCGAGTCGGCAGGCAGCTCAGTCTTTCCAACTAACCTGGAAAATGCTGTTTGCGCCATGAATAGCATGATGAGCAGAGAAATTCTTGCTTCACTAAATCCTACTGTTAACTTTCAAGCCGGGGACGTAAACCGACTTCCACTTTTCACGATAAGCAAGTCGGATCAGATATTTCAGAAAGTAGCCACCAGTTTTGCGAGACACGAATCACACCGTGAGCCTTCCTTGGAGTTTAGGAAGCCTGGGAGTTCTTCTTGGTCGCAAGCTCAGCGTTGGGCGCAAAATGCCGTCGATCGCGCGGGAGAATCCCCCCTTCCCGATTACATCGAAGAACTCGATGCCGAGCCTCCCACTGATCACGTAAGCTTTGCTCTTGGCATCGCCCTCGGCCGCTTCGCACCGGTGGACAAACAGGGCATAACCATCACCTGCAACCCCGCCGGCATCCTCGATCCCGCCAGCGCTGATCTTTCCCACGCCCTGCCTGCCGGCATCCTCTTCCTCGATGGCTCACTTGCTGAGACCGACAACCGCGACGGCCTCGGCTACCCGGCCTCGCAGCCGCTGCACAAGGCTTGGGCCCGCTACGGCCCCGCCATTTCCACCAACCGCAACCTGCGCGACTGGTTGCGGCTCGACTTCTTCAAGGATGTGCACAAGGGCATGTATGAGAACCGGCCCATCCATTGGCCGTTGTCATCAGCCTCCAAAACCTTCGTGGCCTGGGTGAACATCCACCGCATGGATAGCAAGACCCTGACCTTGCTTCTCGCGGATTACCTCAATGATGGAAGTCTCAAGCGCATTGATGGTGAACTCAAAGACTTGAGATCAGCTCGTGATGGTGCCGATAGAAAGGCAGCCCGCCAGGCCGAGGTCCGGATTGGCAAGCTCATCCAATGGCGCGAAGAGCTTGTCGCATTCATAGATCAAGTACAGCAATGCGCCGATCAGGGCCCCCTGCCCCCCGATGCCCGCTGCATGCAGCGCGATGTAGATGCGGCCTACGACCCCGAGCTTGATGACGGCGTGATGGTCAACTCTGCGGCGCTCTGGCCGCTCCTTGAACCCCAGTGGAAAGATCCCAAGAAGTGGTGGAAGGAGCTGTCCACTGCTACTGGTCGGAAGGACTACGACTGGGCTCAACTCGCCATGCGCTACTGGCCCGCCCGAGTTGATCAGAAATGCCAGGACGACCCTTCTCTCGGTGTGGCCCACGGTTGCTTCTGGCGCTACCACCCGGCGCGTGCTTGGGCCTGGGAGCTTCGCCTGCAGGACGAGATCAGCCCCGATTTTCGAATCGAAGAGGCCCCCTATCGACCTGGAGGACGTGAGCTAGGTGATGCCGGCGATGGACCTCATCGTGCATCCTGGCTCGCTGATAACCCAGACGAAGCTCTAGCAGCTGTGGAAAAGGAGGCCTCCCGCCGCATGGGGCGTGGCAACAACCGCAAGCTGGTGACCGAGATGACGATCCTGGAGCCTGGCCTCTGGAGCGCCCTGCCAAAGCAGGTGTGGAACATGGAACTCCGCCTGGCCGAGCGCCAGGGCTCTGAGTTCCGCCTGATCGCTCCCGATGAAGCCGCGGCGCGTGAGCAGCTGCTCGCGGCCCACCCCCAGCTGGCCATCGACCGACGGGCCTTCCTGCAGGGCCTTGCTCCCCAAGGGGAATTGGCGGTTGACCAGGAAGACGAACTTCCAGATCACGACGATGAGGCAGGGGAGGACAACGACGCCTGATGGAGCTCGACCCTGTTTCCAAGGTTCTCGAATCGGAGCTTCGCCAGCAGATTCGCCAACACGGGTTGGTGATCTGGCTCGACCGAGCCGGCCACTACACCGCCTTCGTAGATGCCCTGCTCAAGGCACGAGAAGAAGGAGCGATCCCCTACGACATTCGCAGCTTTCGGGGCAGTCACCTTGCCCTGCTGCTGCAGCTGGACGGGATGGCCGCCGGTGCTGATGCTCCGCCGCTGCTGATTCATCTGCCTGGTTTCACCGAAGACTCCGTGAAATCCACCCCCATCTTTTCGTTCTACAAGGCAGGCATTCGTTTCCGGAAGGGGCTCGACACGCTCATCACCGAAGCCTCTTCTGGCCATGTGCCACCGGAGCGGATCAAGGCATTCCTGGAGCAAGGCGATCTCAGCCTGGACGCTGCGGATCAATGGCTGAGCCGTCAGCTCTCAGGCACCAAGGACGATTTGGAGACTCTCCTGGGCGCCATGACACCAGCGGCACTCTTGGACGATCTGCTCACAGGTGGACCAATCACTGCTCAGATCACCACCTCCACCAGCGTCGCCAAACTCCTTGGCGTGATGGCTGCCGCCTGCGGCCTACCAGGCGGATGGCAGCAGCAGACCCTTGACCAATCTTCCCCAAGCCAGAGCAGCGACGACCTCAGCTTCACGATCACCAGCTGGGTGCTTTGTGTTGAGTACGTCCATGACCTCAAACGGCCACCAGTCAGTCCGATGCTGCAGAACGCTCCCGGCCTCCCAGCCGGTGTGATCGAAACCTGCCGCCAGCTGGCCACCCATCTGCGGGAGCGGCATACCGCCTTTTACGAACGCACTGCTGATTCCGCCGAAGCGCTGATGGGCGATGAGGTGCAAGCCGCCCGGGCGGAAGACCTCGGCAAGATCGATACCTTCCGGTTCGAAGAGGACAAGGTTCTTCAGGCGGCCCTGGAGGCCCTGGGAGCGCAGCAGTTCGATCAGGCCGCCACGTGGGCTGCGCAGCGATTGCCCCGCGGGAACGGCAAGCCGGCAACAGCCCGAAACGCCTTCTGGCTGGAACGCGATCCCTCCCGGGAATCCACCTGGCAGCTGATCGCCGCTGCCGCTCACCTCGGCCAAGCGCTGCAGGCCGTTGGATCCCTATCGGCAGCCCACAGCCTGGAGGAGGCAACCGTGGCCTATCAGGAGCGAGGGGCTCGGGTGGATCAGGCCCACCGCCAGCTCGAACAGAGGCGCCTTGCCCTCCTGTACCCATCCCTGCCCCAATTCGATCGTCTGCGCCGGCAGCTGGATGGCTTGCGGTTGCTCTGGCGGCAGTGGGCGGATGAATGGGCCCTCGCTTTCAACCTCCTCTGCCGATCGCACGGCTTTCTGCCGGGGCCAGGTCTCCAGCAACGCAACCTTTTCGATGAGGTGGTACGGCCGTTCACCACCGAGCGAGGTACGACGGCTCTTTTCATGGTGGATGCCTTCCGATACGAAATGGCCGCCCAACTGTTCGATGAGCTCGCGGCAACGCCGGCCTCAACGGTGCAACTCAAAGCGCGGCTGGCCGAGTTACCCACCGTCACCGAAGTTGGGATGAACGTGTTGGCCCCAGTGTCCAGTCACGGGAAGCTCAGTCCCGCTCTGTCATCACCGGATGGGGGCATCATCCAGGGCTTCGGTACAGGTGAGTACCGCGTCTTTGATCCCAAGACCCGCCAGCGGGCTATGCAAGAACGCGTTGGTGGCGCCACCTGCCCCAAGCTGACCCTGGCGGAGGTGACCAACAGCAGCAGCAGCTCCCTGAAGCGCTCGATCGCCCAGGCCAAGTTGGTGATCGTCCACAGCCAGGAGATCGATGATGCCGGCGAAAAAGGGATGGGGCTCCATGTCTTTGATCAGGTGTTGCAGAGCATTCGGGCCGCCTGGCACCTGCTCCGCGAAGCCGGCATCAAGCGCTTCGTGATCACCGCCGATCACGGCTTTCTGCTCAATGAAGGGCCGGGGCCGGCGGCGGTGAGCCATGGCCGCAGGATCGACCCGCATCGCCGCCATGTCTTCAGTTCGGTCGCCGCAGACCACAAGGGTGAGGTGCGAGTCCCGCTTGTCGACCTTGGCTATCAGGGCGTCGATGCCCAGTTAATGCTTCCAGAGACGACGGCAGTTTTCGACACGGGGCAGAAATCGATGCGTTTCGTCCATGGCGGCAACAGCCTGCAGGAGCGGGTGATCCCGGTGCTCACCCTCGTGCACCAGGCCCTGGCGGGGAGCAGCACACAGCACTTCACCCTGCAGGTCACTGCTCTGGATGATGTTGGCGACATGCACTGTCTGAGGATCCAGGCCATCGCCGATGCCCAGCTGGCCCTTGAGTTCAGCAGCACCCGCCGGCTCGAGCTGGCGTTCCACGCCCCTGATCATCCTGATCTTCAGGTGGAGATCTGCCAGGTTCGCGGGGCTGCCAGCCACAGTGGTGGGACGATCCAAGCAACCGTTGGCGAATCCTGTGAAGTGTTCTTCCGCCTCTCCGGTGTGGTGGATGAGCGTGTTCGCGTGGAGGTCTTCCACCCCAGCGCCATTGCCGACGTCAGCCCTTGCATTCCTATTGGGCGCTTTGCTGTGAGCGCAGTGGCAGCCGCAGCCGTTACTGCCACAAGACCGTCGCCTACCGTCGGCAGCGATCTCCCCTGGCTCTCGGACCTCTCCGACAACGACGGCATCCGCAGGCTGTTCGCCCATCTCGCCGCCCATGGCGCCATCACCGAAACGGAAGCGGCTGGCATGCTTGGCGGGCCACGGGCCGTTCGACGCTTTGCCGGCCAATTTGACGCCCTGGCCCAGAAGGCTCCCTTCAGTATCAGGATCGATGTTGTGGGCGGCGTGAAGCGCTATGTGAGGGAGCAAGGCTGATGGGAACCCTCACCGCCAAAGACATCGAGCACGTCTTCGAATCCCTTCGCAAAGGCCTGGTGCCGGAACGCGGCATCGACACCTTCGCCGTGGGCATCGAGAAGCAGCGTGCTGAGCTGCATCGTCAGCTTGAGTTGGCCACCTCCGGCGAAGGCACGATCAAGTTCCTCCGAGGCGGCTACGGCTGCGGCAAGACCTTCATGGCCCGGCTGGCCCTTCTGGACGCCCAGGCCCAGGGCTTCGCCACCAGCTTCGTGGTCGTCTCCGACAACGACCTTAAATTTCACCGCTTTGACGACGTCTACCGCAAGGTGATGACCGAGCTGGGCACCGGGTCCTGCCCCCGCGGGGCGCTGAGCGACATCCTCGATCGCTGGATTGGGAGAGTGGAGGAGGGCCTGATTGCTGCAGGGGAGGACGAGGAGGCCACTGACTTCGACGAGAAAGTGCAACAGCGGCTGGAGGCCGACCTGGCCTGCCTCACTGGTGGCCAAGCCCCGCAGGACTTCATCCGCGTGATTCAGACGATCTTCCGTCTCAAGCAGGCGGGAGAAGCTGCAGAAGCAGGGGCCCTGATCTCCTGGCTCTGTGGCAGCGGCAATGTGGCCGCGTCCTCCAAGAAGGCGGCCGGGATCAAGGGCGACATCGGCAGCCGCGACGCCCTCGACTACCTGCGTGGCGTACTGGAGATCGTGAAAGCTGCAGGCTACAAGGGCCTGCTGATCGTGATCGACGAGGCGGAGACGATCCTGCGCATGCGTTCAGATTCGCGCCACAAGTCGCTCAACGGCATTCGCCAGATTGCCGATGCCTCAGGCTCCTACCCCGGCATGCTTTGGCTGTTCACCGGCACCCCAGAGTTCTTCGACACCCGCCACGGCGTGGCCGGGCTAACGCCCCTTCACGACCGTATCCGCTTCCTCAAGCAGGGGGCCTATGCCAGCATCCGACAGGCTCAATTGGAGCTGGTCCCCTTCGATGCCGAACGCCTCCGCTCCGTTGCCCTACGGCTGCGCGAGCTCTATCCGTGTACCACCCGCGGGCTTGTGGAGGAGCGGGTCAGCGACGCCTTCATTGATCGTCTCGTCGTCGAGGTCACGAAAGGGTTTCGAGGAGACGTGGGAGTCGTTCCCCGTCAGTTCCTGCGGGAGTTCGTGACCCAGCTCGATCTGGTGGAAGAGAACGAGGACTACATCCCAAAGGACAACTACGGCTTTGACCCGGGGCGGCTCAGTAGCGCCGAGCTGACCCCCGAGGAGCAGCAGTACCTAGGGGGATCAGCCGCTGGCGATGGCACGGAGGAAGAAGGTGACGAAGCCGAGCTGATCCCCACCGAAGACGTGTGGTGAGGAGAGACAGCCAGTGAGCGTCTTTTCACGCTTTGCGCCGCGCCTCCAGGAAGCGATCGTTGCCCGCCTGGGCTGGTCCAGTCTTCGCCCGGTTCAGGAGCAAGCAGGTGTTGCCCTTCTCGCAGGCGCCAATGCCGTGGTGCTGGCGCCCACCGCCGGAGGCAAGACAGAAGCCTCCATGTTTCCCACCCTCTCGCAGATGGTGGAGCACGCCCCCGATGGCGTTGGTGCCCTCTACATCGCTCCCATCAAGGCCCTTCTCAACAACCAGGCCGATCGCCTGGGCCTCTACACCGAGATGGTGGGACTCCGGCGCTTCGTTTGGCACGGCGACACCGACGATGCAGCCCGCAAACGCTTTCTGAAGGAACCGGCTGAGTTGCTGATGACCACCCCCGAATCGCTGGAGGTGATGCTCGTCTCCCAGCGGGTGGACGAAGCCAAGCTGTTCGGGGATCTGCGCATCGTGGTGATCGACGAAGTGCATGCCATCGCCGGCTCCGACCGGGGCGCCCATCTGATGAGCGTCTTGGAGCGCATCGCCCGCGTTTCCCGCCACGACATCCAACGGGTAGGACTCAGCGCCACGGTGGGGAACCCTGAGGCGATTCTCCAATGGCTGCAAGGCAGCTCGAAGCGCCCTGGTCAAGTCGTCGATCCCACCAAGCCGGCGAGCCGCAAGCAACTGCTGGTGGTTCACCGGCCAGAACTGCAGCAGCTCGCCCGCGATGCAGCACGGATGGCTGAGGGCCAGAAGAGTCTGTTCTTTTGCCAGTCCCGCGCCACCACCGAGAAGGTGGCGGAGACCATGCGGCGCGCTGGCACAACTGTGTTTGTGCACCACAGCGCCGTCTCCCGCGAGGAACGGCTTCTGGCGGAAGAAACCTTCAACAGGGGACCAGCCGATGGTGGCGGGGCCTGCATTGTCTGCACCTCCACCCTCGAGCTCGGTATCGATGTGGGTGATCTGGACCGGGTTCTCCAGACCGATGCCCCCGACACCGTGAGTTCCTTCCTGCAACGCATGGGCCGCACTGGCCGCCGAGAAGGGCAGGCGGCCAACACCACCTTCTTCTGTGAGTCCACCGAAACCGTGCTGCAGGCCATCGCCCTCATTGAGCTAGCCAAAGCCGGCTGGGTGGAATCAGTGCCGATACAAGACCGTTGCTGGCCGGTGCTCATCCACCAGCTGCTCACCATGGCCCTGGCCGGTGGAGGCATCACCACAGAAGACGCCTGGGACCATCTCAGTCGGGTGCCCGACTTTCGAGGCATCAGCCGCGAGGAGTTCGATCGGCTGATCAGATGGATGCTTAGCGATGGCGGGCTGCGGATGGCCTCTGGCCAGCTGGTGTTGGGCCCCAAGGCAGAGAAACGCTTCGGCCGCAAGAACTTCATGGAGCTCTTCGCCGTCTTCACCAGCCCCACCAGCTACACCGTGGTCACAACAGCAGGGCAGCCCCTCGGTTCCTTGAACCAGGAGTTCGTTGATCGGCTGGTGGATGGCGTCAGCAGCTTCCTGCTTGGGGGCCGGGGCTGGGTGGTGATGCGGATCCAGCACGATGATCGACGTGTGTTCGTGGAACCAGCACCCCGCGGCAAGCAACCGAGCTGGGGTGGCTACATCCCGCAGTTCCTTGGCATGGAGGTGTGCCAGAAAATGCGCGACATCCTGCTCTCCTTTGAAGCTTTCCCCTACCTGGACGAGCAAGCTGCGGCCGTTCTCGCCGAGAAACGGGAGTCGATCCAGCCCCTCTTCCAGTCCGGTCGCGCCGGGATTGAAGCCAGAGACGGAGAGCTGCGCTGGTGGACCTTCGCCGGCGGCAAGATCAACGCCACGTTGCGCTACGGGCTGGAAGCCGTCGGTGGTGACTGGAAGATCACGACCGACAACCTACTCGTTAAGGCGAAGGGCGAAGGCATCACACCCGAACGCTTTCAGGACGCCATCCAGCGTCTGGCGACTCCTGAGGTCTGGGACGATGAGAAGCTCTGGAAGGATGTGGCCGATTCACTCCCCAACTACAGACTGAGCAAGTTTCAAGACCTGATGCCGGGGTGGGTGGAGCAGGAGGTGGTGGCGGCCTATCTCTTGGCCGTAGCAAACGCCCAGGCATGGTCACGCCAGCCGTCCATCACGCCATAGGCCTGCAGGAAGCTGTCGGTTCACCACAGCGGCCGCCACAAAGACGAAGTGCTTTGCCGCGACGACGATTACAGCCGTAGGATCTGGCGCAAACTGCCCTGCTCTTTCGACCTTAATCTCTGCCAGGGGAAATCGTTGCGACCCTCTCGCGACGCCAGTCATGAACAGGAAATCTTGAATTCGAGGACGTGGTGGGTGGCATAGAGCGCGCTTTCCAGTTGATCGTGATCGGGATCGAGGAGTACGACGATCCCTCCTGGAAGACTCTGCCAGGCGTAACTCAAACCGCTGCACGGGTAGCCAAAGTCTTGGGCGGAGTGCCATTGCCACTGCCTGAAGGAGGCGGCAAGGACGAGACTCCGCGAAGCTTGAAGGAGGCAATTAAGCAGGTTCCAGAACGTGCGACCCTGTTCGTCCACTGGATCGGTCATGGCGTCACCGCCTCTGACCAGCATTACCTCATCTGTCGAGACTCACCGCCACCCAGCAACCTCGATGGCCGCGAGGCGGTCGCTTCCGAGGAGCTCGGCTTGATCCTCGCCAACTCGAGGGCTGAGCGAATCGTCGTGGTGCTCGACACTTGCTACTCGGGCAAGGGTGTCGATGATCTGGCCCAGCGGTATCAGAGAATTCTTGCCCAGCAACTGCCACGCGCCGGCTGGGAGCGCGTTGTCTGTGTGATTCCAGCCTCACACCCTCTCGACAAGGCCGTGGCGGGTCTGTTTTCAGATTGCCTCGCGGATGCGATCGAACATCCCGACAAGCACCTCGTATGGTCAAAAGGGGATGAATACATCATTCCCGAGAACCTAGCGATGGCCGTTAAAGGTCTGCTGGAAAAGGCAGGGAAGGAGATCAACATTGACCCCGTCAGGCGGGGTTACGTGCTGGCCATTATCCCCAACCCGCTCTACAAGCCCGCGGCTGGCAACGCCGACATCGAGACCAGCCGCTACCTGGAAGGGGTGTTCGGAGAGGAGGCGCACTTCAACCTCGCTGCTCGTGGCATCGAGATGGGTGAAGCCGGCTACTTCTTTTCCGGCCGCAGGCGCAGTCAGGAGCAGATCATCAGCTGGCTGAAGGATCGCCAAGCGAGCCTGATGGTCGTCACCGGGCCACCGGGCACGGGCAAGTCCGCCCTCCTCGGCCGCGTCGTCACGCTCTCGGTGCCGGAAGTACGTGCCGAGGTGGAGAAAGCCGGAGGGCTTGCCAAGGAGGATCCCTTGCCACCGGACAACGCCGTCGATGTCGCGGTTCACGCCAAGGGGAAGAACGTGTTCCAGGTGGCTACCGCCCTTGGGCAGTGTGTTGGCCTCGATCGCGAGATTGTCGACCAGCCGGGCATTACTGACGTTCTCTCAGCGATCAAGGAGGCATCCACCCCACTTGACGAAAAGGGAGAACTCCAGGGTCTCACCTTGGTTATCGACGCTCTTGACGAGGCCGGGGGCGAGCAGGCCCAGCGCATCGCCAACGAAATCATCCGCCCGCTGGTCGATGTGCCGAACGTACGGCTGCTGGTCGGCACACGCCGCAGCCTCGATGGTGGCCTCATCCCAGAAGGTGAAGCGAAGCACGGCCGTCTTGTGAAGGCATTCGGCTCCGGCGCGGTCATCCTCGACCTAGAAAACGAGGCGGAAACTCAGGCCGACATCGCTGAGTTCGTGGCAAAACGCCTTCGAGCGGTTCCCGATGATCAACGTGGCAGTGACCCATGGATTGAGGCGGCTGCCGCGAAGGTGGCCGCAGCAGCAGATGGCAGCTTTCTCTACGCCCGCCTTGTCGCCCGCAGCCTCCAGGCTGCACCAAACGTCCACCTCGTTGCGATGCCGGCCGATGCGAGTGCTGCCTTCGTGGAAGACATCGCCGCCCGTTTCCCGGACGATCAGAAGCGCGTCAGGGACATGCTGCGCGCGTTGGCCTTCTCACTGGGGCTCGGTCTTTCCCGTGCCGTCTGGGCCGAAGTGGCAACGGCGCTCGACGTGTCGCGTGTCACCTACGACGATGACGACATCATCTGGATGCTGAGCCATGTCGGCTCCTACATCGTCGAGACAACGGTGGTCACCGACGGGATCGGTCAGGCCGTCTACCGGCTGATCCACCAGGCGCTTGCCGACCATCTGCAGGGTGGGGTCACCAAGGCCCACGCACGGATCGTTGATGTCCTTTGCCGCGGCATTGAGGGAGAGGCCTGGCTAGGAGCCGATCCCTATCTGCGGCGGCACCTCGTGGAGCATGCCGTGGTCGCGGTCCAGGAAGGGCACAGCTTGGCTGACAAGGAAGACCTGCTGCGATCCACCCTTCTGGAACAGCTGATCGCCACACCAGGCGTGCTGGCGATCTCGGAGCCTGCTTCCGTACTTGCTGCTCGAGAGCATCTGGTGTCCGATGAGGCGCTGCGAATCATGGGTGTTTACATGCTCGCTGCGGCCGATCTGCCAGGCCGTCCGACCGCTGAACGCTGGGCG
Source organism: Synechococcus sp. UW140 (assembly GCA_943369315.1). Taxonomy (GTDB): domain Bacteria; phylum Cyanobacteriota; class Cyanobacteriia; order PCC-6307; family Cyanobiaceae; genus Cyanobium. Next base: position 23,235 of record CALRMW020000002.1, on the reverse strand, counting down.
CTCTTACATCTGAGGGCTTCGATGCAGGCTGCCGAATCTCTTTCACAAAACTGGCAGCCGCCGCAATCGTCACCGTGGCGGTGTTCATGGGCAAGAACCAGGCCCGTGACACCCCACCTGGCCCTGAAGGGACATTGGTCCCCTGTCACCTCAGTCGCACTGGGTGAGGTCAGTGGCCTGACAGTGGTCGTCTCGGGCGGCTGGGACAAGACCGTGCGGCTGTGGGATGCGACGGCAGGCACACCGATCGGCGAGCCGATCACTGGCCACCAGAGCTGGGTCACCTCCGTGGCGCTGGGTGAGGTCGACGGCCGAGCGGAGATCGTCTCGGGCGGCGGAGACAGCACCGTACGGCTGTGGGACGCGAAGACGGGTACACCGATCGGCGAGCCGCTCGCTGGCCATGTGGGCTATGTCACCTCCGTGGCGCTGGGTGAGGTCGACGGCCGGGCGGTGATCGTCTCGGGCGGCGAAGACAGCACCGTGCGGCTGTGGGATGCGAAGACAGGCTCACCGATCGGCGAGCCGATCACCGGCCACGAGTTCGAGGTCAACTCCGTCGCGCTGGGAGAGGTCGGCGGCCGGGCGGTAGTCGTCTCGGGCGGTGGAGACAGCACCGTGCGGCTGTGGGATGCGAAGACAGGCTCACCGATCGGCGAGCCGATCACCGGCCACTACGACGATGTCAACTCCGTAGCGCTGGGTGAGTTTGACGGCCGGGCGGTGATCGTCTCGGGCGGCGAAGACAGCACCGTGCGGCTGTGGGACGCGAAGGCCGGCACACCTATCGGCGAGTCGCTCTCCCGCCACGAATCCAATGTCACCTGCGTCGCGCTGGGTAAGGTCGACGGCCGGACGTTGATCGTCTCGGGCGGCATGGACAAGACCGTGCGGCTGTGGGATGCGACGGAAAGCACACCTTTCTGCGAGCCGTTCACCGGGCACGAATCGAATGTCAGCTCCGTGGCGCTGGGTGAGGTGAACTGCCGGACGTTGATCGTCTCGGGTGGCATGGACAAGACCGTGCGGCTGTGGGACTTGAAGGCCGGCACGCCGATCGGCGAGCAGCTCACCGGCCACTTGGGCCGAATCACCTCCGTGGCGCAGGGTGAGGTCAACGGCCGGGCGGTGATCGTCTCGGGCGGTGAAGACAGCACCGTGCGGCTGTTCGACGCGATGACCGGCACAGCGATCGGCGAGTCGCTTACTGGCCACAAGAGCTCGGTCACCTCCGTCGCGCTGGGTGAGGTCAACGGCTGGGCGGTGATCGTCTCAGGCGGCAGGGACATGACCGTGCGGCTGTGGGATGCGATGGCAGGCACACCGATCAGTGAGCCGCTCACCGGCCACTGGGGCCAAGTCACCTCCGTCGCGCTGGGTGAGGTCAACGGCCGGGCGGTGATCGTCTCAGGCAGCAGGGACAAGACCGTGCGGATGTGGGACGCGACGGCTGGCACACCGATCGGCAAGCCACTCACCGGCACAACCCCTAGAGCGAATCCTAACGGCGGGTCACTAATCCCCTACAGCCCGGACATTGACCCCCAGAGCTGGGTGACCTCAGTAGCGCTGGGTAAGGTCGACGGCCGGCAGGTGATCGTCTCGGGTGGCGGAGACAGCACCGTACGGCTGTGCGACGCGAAGACAGGTACACCGATCGGCAAGCCGCTCACCGGCCATAAGGGCTATGTCAACTCCGTTGCGTTGGGTGAGGTCAACGGCCGAGTGGTCATCGTCTCGGGCGGCATGGACAAGACCGTGCGGTTGTGGGACGCGAAGACCGGCACATCTATCGGAGAGCCGCTCACCGGCAGCTACGGCGATGTCGAATCCGTCGCGTTGGGTGAAGTCGACGGCCGGGCGGTGATCGTCTCAGGCGTCAGGGGCGGGATCGTTCAGTTGTGGGATCTGAAATCCTCGGCGACTCCAGCCACCATTCCACTGGCCCAACAGGTCAGATCATTGACTTTGGGTTCAGACGGTCGCCTCGCTATTGCCACCGCACATGGTCTCATCATGATCGAGCTTCGGCACTGGATGGGGTAGGCATGCCCATTGGCCATGGTGGGATGAGCGCTGATCGCCCTACGTAGAAGGCTACGGGCTTTCTCCAGCTGGTCATTCTCGCTGGCCAGGACGTCGAGGTTCTAGAGATCTTCGGGGTGTTCGCGCTGCAGCTGGAACAGCCCTTCCAGCAAAGGCCGGGCTTCGTAGCAACGGCTGGTTCTGGGCCATCGCCGGTGCCTACGCAGCCAACGGCTCCCAGACCACCTCGATCCGGCCAGCGGCGAACACCACCGACACATGGCCGCCCATCGCGCCTTAGGCCTGCTGGAAGCTATCGGTTCATCACAGGGGCGGCCACAAAGACGAAGTGCTCTGCCGCAACGACGGTTAAGGCCGTAGTATCCGGCGCAAACTGCCCTGCTCTTGCGACCTGAATCTCTCTGTCCGGGGAGACCGTTGCAACCCCCCTTCGCGACGCCAGTCATGAACAGGAATTCTTGATCTCGAGGACGTATTGGGTGGCATGGAACGCTCTTTCCATTCGATCGTCATCGGGATCGAGGAGTACGACGATTCCTCCTGGAAGACTCTGCCAGGCGTATCTCAAACCGCTGCACGGGTAGCTAAAGCCCTTGGCGGAGAACCCTTGCCACTGCCCGGAGGTGGCGGGAAGGACGAGACTCCGCGAAGCTTGAAGGAGGCAATCAAGCACATTCCAGAACGAGCGACCCTGTTCGTCCACTGGATCGGGCATGGCGTCACTGCCGCTGACCAGCATTACCTCATCTGTCGGGACTCCCCGCCGCCCAACCTCCTTGACGGCTTCGAGGCGGTTGCTTCCGGTGAACTCGGTCGGATCCTCGCCAACTCCAGGGCCGAGCGAGTCGTCGTGGTGCTCGACACCTGCTTCTCTGGCGAGGGGGCCGGGAACCTGGCACAGCGCTATCGGGACAACCTTGCCAAGCAACTGGATCGCGATGGCTGGGAACGCGTCGTCTGTGTGATTGCGTCCTCACACCCACTCGACAAGGCCGTGGCTGGCAGGTTCTCCCAAGGCCTGGTCGAGGCGCTTGAACACCCCGACCAGCACCTCAAGTGGAGCAAAGCTGACCAGTACATCGACCCGGAAAAACTTGCGGTAGCTGTTAAAAGCCTGCTGGGCGATGCGAATAAGGCTGTCCACCCACGCTTCTCCAAGGAGGGCATCGGGCAGGACATTATCCCCAACCCGATCTACAAGCCGGAGGCCGGAAATGCCGACATCGAAACCAGCCGACGCTTGGAGGGGTTGTTTGGAGAAGAGGCGCACTTCAACCTTGCGTCTCGAGGTATTGAGACGGGGGAGGCCGGCTACTTCTTTTCCGGCCGCAGGAGCAGCCAGGAGCAGATCATCAGCTGGCTGAACGGACGCCACAAGAGCTTGATGGTCGTCACCGGGCCACCGGGCTCGGGCAAGTCCGCCCTCCTCGGCCGCGTTGTCACGCTCTCGGTACCGGAAGTACGGGCCGAGGTGGAGAAGGCCGGAGGGCTTGGCAAGGAGGATCCCGTGCCGCCGGACAACGCCGTCGATGTCGCGGTCCACGCCAAGGGGAAGAACGTGTTCCAAGTGGCCACCGCCCTCGGTCATTCAGTTGGGCTTGACCGCCAGATCGTTGACCAGCCAGGCATCACAGACGTGGTGTCGGCGATCGAGCAAACCTCAGAGCGACGGACCGTCATTATCGACGCACTCGATGAAGCTGGGGGCGAGCAAGCCCAACGAATTGCCAACGAACTCATCAGGCCCCTGGCCAATCTGCCGAATGTCCGGCTGCTGGTCGGCACACGACGCAGTCTTGACGGCGGCCTCATCCCAGAAGGTGAAGCGAAGCACGGCCGTCTTGTGAAGACATTCGGCATCGGCATGGACATCCTCGACCTCGAGAACGAGCCGGAAACCCAGACCGATATCGCTGAGTTCGTGGCAAAACGCCTGCGAGCGGTGACCGATGATCAACGTGGCAGCGACGCATGGATTGAGGTGGCTGCCGAGAAGGTTGCTGCTGCCGCGGACGGCAGCTTTCTCTACGCCCGCCTTGTCGCCCGCAGCCTCCAGGCTGCACCAAACGTCCAGCTCGGTTCGATGCCGGCCGATGCGAGTGCTGCCTTCGTGGAAGACATCGCCGCCCGCTTCCCGGACAGTCAGAAACGGGTCAGCGAAATGCTGCGTGCCCTGGCCTTCGCGCTGGGGCTGGGCCTATCCCGTGCAGTCTGGGCTGAAGTGGCCACTGCGCTCACCGAAACGGGTGGCACCTACGGAGACGAAGACATCATCTGGATGCTGCGCAATGTCGGCTCCTACATCGTTGAGACAACAGTCGTCACCGATGGGATCGGTCAGGCCGTCTACCGGCTGATCCACCAAGCGCTTGCCGACCATCTCCAGAGTGGGGCCATCATGGCTCACTCGCTGATAGTCAATTCCCTCTGCCGTGACCTCCAGGGAGAAGCCTGGCTGGGCACAGACCCCTACTTACGGCGACATCTCTTGGACCATGCCATGCTCGCGGACCAGGAAGGCCGCTGCTTAGCAACCACGGAAGCCCCGGCTCTACCCAGCCAATTGGACCGGCTGGTCGCCACTCCAGGTGTATTAGCAATCTCGAAGCCTGCTTCCGTGCTTGCTACTCGTAAGCAACTGATGTCCGAGGAAGCTAAACGAATCTTAGGTGTCTACATGCTGGCAGCTACAGATATGCCTGGACTTTCTTGTGCCGAACGCTGGGCGCTCCTGCATTCCACTGCGCTGATGCAAGGAGACGCAGCTTTTTCTCGACTCTTGCAGTCGCCTAGATCGTCACCCTGGCGATGTTCTTGGGCGAGAACCATTCCCGTAACACCCCACCTGACTCTGATGGGTCATGGGAGCGCCGTGAATTCCGTCATGGTGGGTCAGGTCGACGGCCGACCGGTGATCGTCTCGGGTAGCGACGATGGGAGCGTGAGGATGTGGGACGCGAGGGACGGTACGCCAGTAGGAGCCCCGCTCACCGGCCACGAGAGCTTTGTCACCTCCGTCGCACTGGGTGAAGTCGATGGCCGAGCGGTGATCGTCTCAGGCAGCGACGACGGGAGCGTGAGGATGTGGGACGCGAGGGACGGTACGCCGATCGGCGCGCCGTTCACCGGTCACGAAGCTGCAGTGACGTCCATCGCGTTGGGTGATGTCGACGGCCGAGCGGTGATCGTCTCCGGAAGCGAAGACATGACCGTGCGGCTGTGGGACAAGAAGGAGGGCACGTCGATCGGCGCGCCGCTCACCGGCCACGAGAGCTTTGTCACCTCCGTCGCCCTGGGTGATGTGAACGGCCGAGCGGTGATTGTCTCGGGCAGCCGTGACATGACCGTGCGGTTGTGGGACGCGAAGGAGGGCACGCCGATCGGCGTGCCGCTCACCGGTCATGCAGGCTTTATCACCACCGTTGCGCTGGGTGAGTTCGACGGTCGAGCGGTCATCGTCTCTGGCAGCAGTGACAAGACAGTGCGTCTGTGGGACGCGAAGGAGGGCACGTCGATCGGCGCACCGTTAACCGGCCACGAAGACTGTGTCAATACCGTCGCGCTGGGTGAGTTCGACGGCCGGGTGGTGATCGTCTCGGGAAGCCGCGACAAGACCGTGCGGCTGTGGGACGCGAAGGAGCGCATTTCCATCGGCGCGCCGCTCACCGGCCACGATTGGTCGGTCAATACTGTCGCGCTGGGTGAGGTGGATGGCTTGGCGCTAATTGTCTCGGGCAGCTATGAAAAGACCGTCCGTCTGTGGGATCCGAAGAAGGTCAAGTTGAGCGGTGCTCCGCTTACAGATCACGAGAGCTTTGTCACCTCCCTCGCGCTGGGTGATGTCGATGGCCGAGCGGTCATGGTCTCGGGCAGCTGCGACAATACCGTGCGGCTGTGGGACGCTAAGAACGGTACGCCAATCGGCGCGCCGCTCACCGGCCACGAGAGCTTTGTCACTTCCGTCGCGCTGGGTTGTGTAGATGGCCGAGCGGTAATCGTATCGGGCAGCTGCGATAATACCGTGCGTTTATGGGACGCGAAGGATGGTACGCCAATCGGCGCGCCGTTCACCGGTCACGAAGCAGAAGTGACCTCCATCGCGCTGGGTGAGGTCAACGGCCGAGCGGTGATCGTCTCGGGAAGCGAAGACATGACCGTGCGGTTGTGGGACGCGAAGGAGGGCACGTCGATCGGTGCGCCGCTCACCGGCCACGAGAGCTTTGTCACCTCCGTCGCACTTGGGGATGTCGACGGCCGGCCGCTGATCGTCTCGGGAAGCCGCGACAAGACCGTGCGGCTGTGGGATGCGAGGGAGGGCAAGTCGTTCGGCACGGTATTCACTGGGCACAAAGAAGAAGTCACTTCCGTCGCGCTTGGTGAGGTGGACGGCCGAACTGTGATCGTCTCGGGAAGCGAAGACATGACCGTGATGCTTTGGGATGCGAAAGATGGCACGACAATCGTCTCGCCTCTCAGCTGCCACGATCTCGGCGTCAGCCTTATCGCCCTTGGTGAGATCAACGGCCGGGTTGTAGCTGTCTCGGGCGGCTTGGGTGGTTCCTTGCGGCTCTGGGATTTGACAACCTCAACGATCCAGACCATCCCTCGCCTTCCCCTAGAGGTGCTGGCTTTGACCCTTGGCTCACTTGGTCAGCTCGCCATTGCTACCACACGTGGTCTACTTATGCTTGAGTTTCCGCACTGAGAGAAAGTACAAATGGCCAGTAAAATGACCGATATGATTGTCGTCATCCCTGGCATCATGGGTTCTACCCTTCATGCGGCGGATGGCAATGAACTTTGGGGCGTGCAGCCAGGTACTTTGCTCCGCTCCATAAGGTGGCTCGGCAGCAACTTCGAGAAGCTCCGACTGCCGCCTGGGATCGGTGACTGTCCCGCCCCTGATGGTGTACGGGTAGGGAAGCTCATCCCGATTCCGCATGTGATCGGTAAGCTCCTTGGCTCCGACGGATACGGCCACTTGATCGCCTGGCTGGAGAAGACCTTCGCCGTCCGGCAGCCCAAAGCCGGTCGCGCAGGGAACCTGATTCCCTTTCCCTATGACTGGCGACTCTCCAACCGCTTCACGGCCAAGCGGATTGAAACGGAACTCGTGCCGCTCCTCGAGCAGTGGCGCAAGGAAAGCAACAACCCTGAGGCGAAATTCCGATTCATCTGCCACTCCATGGGCGGGTTGGTGGCTCGATGGTTCACCGAGGTGCTCGGTGGGCGGGAACTCACCCGGCAGGTCATCACGATCGGCACCCCCCATCGCGGCGCGGCAACGGCCCTCCTGAACCTCTCGAATGGGTTCGATCTGAGGTTTGGCCGAGTGGGGTTTTCGCTTACCGAGATCCTCCGCTCGCTGCCAGCTGCCCACCAGCTACTGCCCACCTACCGCTGTGTTGACACAGCCGAGGGCCTCAAGCGTATCGGCGAAGTGGCAATTCCCGATGTCGAGGAAATCATGCTGAATGATGCACTCGCCTTTCACGCCAGCATCCGCGCACATGCGCAAACTCAGGGGCCGAATGAGTACGGGAAGTTTGCGCTCAAAGGCATCGCTCAGCCCACCACCACCAGCGCGCGGTTCAGCAACGGACGTCTGGAGCCGCTCAATACCCTGGGCGGGGAGGACTGGGCGGGAGATGGCACCGTGCCTCGCATCTCCTCGCACATGCCCGAATGGGGAGACGATGCGACTGCCGCCGTCTTCGGCCAGCAGCACTCCACGCTGCAGAGTGACGGCAACCTCCACCGACAGCTGTTCTCGATCCTGACAGCAAGCGAAGTCGAAACCTATGCCGACGGTGAGAAGCTGCTAGGTCTCGATCTGCCTGAAGTTGTGCAGGCCGGCGAGCCGCTGGCCATCACAGTGACAAGCGCGAGCGGTGACGCCTCGCTGCCCCTGTGCGCGGATGTCTTCGGCGAAGACGGCAGCGAGATCGACAGCAGCTTGATGCGCAACCTGGGTGAAGGCCGCTACCAAGCCCAGTTCGAAGATGTTCCCCCCGGCCAGGTGAAGGTCCGTATCGACAGCGCCATACCTGGGGTGCCACTGGACCCAGTCACCGGCGTGACGATCGTGTGGGACCCAACCCTCGACGGGGAAGATGCCTGATCATCAGGATGATGTCGGGCTCCGATCGTCTTGGTGATTAAGGAGCTCCGCCGCCAGGATCCATGAAACCAGCAGGGGCAGCATCGCCACCCCTCCCCCTCCGGGGGCTTACAGCACTGAGCGAACCACTTCACCTATGCCGCGCTGATCTAGGGCGGAGCGGAGGTGACTAATGAGCTGGACTACCCGATCCGCATTAGGACATCCGCCACCTCCTGAATAGCGCGGCCAATAAGCTCATCTGCAACGCCCTTTCGGGACGGTGTAATTGAATCGACTGGTTAGGTATAGCTAACCGCCCAAAGAATGTATGCCGCTGTTCCGTTAATTCAACAGGAACAGTGCCTCTTCAATCCGATCAATTCTCTTCCATAGCCTCTCTACTGTATTCTTTTCGTTAATAATTGAACGAGCTGGATGTGCAACTGCATGCCGTAGCTCATTGAGGGAGCCCAGGCTTTTACCAAAATGGCATCTGCCCTTATACCCAAGCCGCTCATATAAATGTTCCGTGGTAATAATGCTAATCAAGTCAGAGAGATATAAGTATTCAACTAACGGTACATCAACTCCCGATGACTTGTCTTTTTCATATCGCTCCAATGTGCCCATGTGTTTTTCTTTTGTGTTATCTGAAAAGCTTATTTCAAGTAGTCTTTCTTTGGAGACATTCTCGGTTATGAATATACCAAGGCCGACCTCAAGCTCGCTTAGCAAGCTAAAAAGGTAAACTTTTACCTGTCGACAGTTCAAGTTAGCCACTGAAATTAATCCAACGATGCGGCGCTCACTCTGCAAGAAATAAAAATTGCGTGACTCTAGCGCAAACCCTTTAATGACATCTCGGATATGTGTTTGGAAGGGAATTACGTCTTTGTGAGTTAAGGCTCTGGAAGAGATGGTCGAGTAGTCATTCCACGTATCCGTACAAAAATACTTCTTTACCTCTTCGCCAGTGCTAATTGGGAGGATATCGAAGCGCTGCTTGAGCATAATAGCTTTTGCCTGTTCCTCGGTAGCATTACTCTCTTCAATACATCGCCACCGCGTCTTGCCAATCCCGACTACTGCAGCATTTATATCGACAACGCCTTCTCTTAGAAAATGTACTTCGTCGTACGAAGAGGCAGTCACGGGGAAATTTCCTTGTAGATTACAAGTAGCTCCTAACTTGTTCTTCGGCGGTTTCCATTGACCACTGACGATTGCCCCCAGTGTCCGAGAGCCATGACTGAAGCCAAGGTGCCACGATGAGACTAAAGCGATGTCCCGATGGACATTAGCTCCAACTCAACAGAAATCACCATGGTTCTCGGACCCGAGAACCACTTGTGCGTTTTGCTACACAATGTTGGGTGCTGCAGCCCCCAGCTGGTCTGCGGTTCAGCACCTGGGTTGAGATCTTTGCGGTGCTCAAGCCCAGACAGCTCATGGTGTGCCTGGATCGGGCGGATTACCTGCCTCCATTCCACGGCGGTGACAGCATCAAGAAAAGGAAGCCTGACCCCCACCCTCCCCGGGGAGGCTTAAAGCTCCGAGATGGTGCTGCTCTTGGCGCCCTGCAACTTACGGGCGATCTCGTACGCCTTGGCGCCCGGTACGAAGCGCAGCTTCCTAACGGGCTTACCTCGCTTGCCGAGGAAGCTGACTTCACCGGGATGTGACCCGCCCTTGGCGCTATCGGCATAGCGACGCTCAATGACGCAGCGGATTTCGCCGCTGGGCCCTTGTGGTGCTGCCATCGGAGGACTGGCGAGGGATGCTACAGGCCGCCCTGGAGTGGCTGGTGAAGGCAAGGGGACGCGCAGAGGCATTGCGCAGCCCTTGCCGAACCGCAAGCCAAGGGCAACCTGTGACGCGCCCTTGGTGTGGCCTTCCATCTGGCTACAGACCAGCCTGCTGCTGACGTACTGCATCGATCTCCATTGAACCTGCGGGCTAAGTAATAGTGTGGATGAATACTGGGGGGAGCTTCCGGATATGAGTTTGAAAACTTATGGATTCTTCGGGATGGCCGAATTGAAGAAGCGGCCTATACTTCATTAGAAGTCGTGCTTCTTATGCATTTCCTTGCGTCAATCCTGGCGCTGCAGATGGCGCAGCTCCCTGCACTTTCGGCAACCGTCTGCAGTGCAAGGGGCTGCACACTGCCTGATCACATGGGGGATATCCAGTTAATGTCAGAGTTTCTTGGTAAGGCTCGTATTCCCGTAAGGATAACGAGTTGCAAGACTGGTCTTCTAGGGCAATTTAGTACCCAACCATCTCCTTCTGGGTTGATGACTATCTGCACCGCGGCGCTAAGTAGAGGGGTTGTCGGCCTCAGCGAGACATTCGCACATGAAATGATCCATGCAGCACAATTCTGCAAAGCTAGAAACAATGGGAATGTCGGCTTTATGCCAATATCGGACAGCAAGAGTCACATTCTAAATCAGAGCGCCCAAGCTGGAAAGTTCAGACATGCTGGAGGAGCCTACGGCTTGCTAACAGAGCACGAAGCTTATAACTATGAAAATTGGCGAACCCGAGATATTCTGTATGTATTCTCAAAGTATTGCATTGATCGCAGCAAAAGATAATTGAATCAGGTACGGGCCTGGTGTCCAATGTTTCGCAGGTCCTGGTGGTCCATGTTTTCGTGACCTGGTGAAGACGGGTCAAAGTGCAAACCAAGATGTCTCTAGTTGATTTGGGATTTGAAGACATCCTGCTTGAACAGGCTGATTGACCAAGCCGCCATCATCCACTACCGACTCCTCGGGGAGAAATTCGCGCGGTTGGTGGGCAGGAACTCTGATGCTGGAGGGTGTCAGAAGACCGACAGCCGATGGCTGGACACTCCCACGCGTCTCCGAACACCATGGCCATCAGACTGCCCTGGTGATAAGCGGCCTGATGGCGGAGGGGCTCAGCCCATGAGCACCTGCCGCAACTTGTTCAGGGCCAGCTGCTCATCGCGGCTGACGCTCGAGCGGCTAGTGCCGAGTTGCAGTGACGCTTCGCGGCAGCCGAGACCATTCAGGTGCCCCAGCCTCAACACTGCGGCCTGCCTGGCCGGAAGCTGATCCAGCAGGGCCATTAGCTCCGAGGAAGCATGGCTGCCTTGGCTGGTCTCTGAAGCCTGATCGATGACTAGATCAAGCAGCGTGCCATCACCGCCAGGGAGAAGCTGGTCGAGAGAGGTCAGCACCCAGGGATAGTTGGCGCCGGGCTTTTCCTGCTCCCGTCGGGACACACGGATAGTGCGGCCAAGGTCGCGGGCGTGATGGAGCAGGGCGCCGCGGATGCACCGGGAGAGATAGAGGGGCCAGAGACGGGATCTTTGATTCGGTTTCACGCGAGCCACAGGGCCATGGCGGCCACCTGGCGGCAATCGTCGAGTTCGATCACCCGATGGCCGCGGTAGTGAAAACTGCGGGCGATGGAATCAGCGAGAGGGTGGAACTGGTGGAACAGAAGCTCTGCCGGGGAGTGGGAGCGGGGCACGGCCATTGAGGCGCAGGACGCGCGAATCAGGGCCATGCCGCAGGCGTGGCCAAACTGAGCGCAGGACAAGCCGATGGCTGCCCCGTCCCATCCGGTCGAGGGCGCTCGCCATTTGTTCTCCGTAGGATCCGTATGTCCGTCAGGTGACGCTCCTATCGGGGGCCGAACGGTCGGAACCTGTGAGCGACTTGAACGCCGGGATGCACAGCGGCCGACAGGAACGACGCGGCGATAATCCCGGGGATTCGAGCCAGTGCTGCGTCGCTCAGAAGGAGGGCATGCCGTCTGAGCCTTGGAACGATCAGCAGAGTTCATGCCTCGGACAACAAGCGACCCCGCCGCAGCTCCGCTGTGCCTTGATGCTGGATGAGGAAGGCTTCGATCCAGTCGTGAGGGCGACGCTGGCAGATCCGATTCGCGATGGATGGGACATCAGCCGGCACCTGAAAGCGCATACGGAAGGCCTTGGTGAATCTCTCCAGTGCTGGTTTCGGCAGGCCCCGCAGGGTGGCGTGGATCTGATGGACCGTGATGGGATAATGGGGCGTCAGGCCCGGATCGATCTCTGTGCATACGGACCGGGCCGGTGCGCCTTGCGGAGATTCCTGAGGGGGAACTTGCTCCTGCTGAGGATGTTCTCGACGGCGCGGCGGATTGCTGGTGCTGGGCGAATGAAACGCGACAGATAGGCGGGGGCCGCCCATCGACTTGCCGCCGATGAACAGCCGTCGCTGAGGCCACTCTGTCTTCTCGATCCGCACCTGCTGGCGGAACGCCTCCTGCTGCACAAGCATCCGGTCGGCCCCCTGGCGGCGAGCCGTTTCGCGCATCCGAGCCATGTAGGGAAACTCAAAGCGCACCACCCGCCAGTCCGACTCAGCCAGTCCGCCAGCGATGGTCGCCATGAACGTGCTGTCCATCGGTGCGCCAGCGCCATGGGCCAACAACACGGTGGCTGGCGCACTGTCGGGACCTTCAATCAGCTGGGGAGCGGGTGGAAGGTCAGGGTTCATGGGTCGAACCTCGCGGAACCGCCGGCCTCAATCCGATCGCCTCAAGGGCACCGCCCCAGGCGAGAACGATCAGCCCAGCGGCCGTTCACTCCTCGTCGTCGGCCCCACCCACGGGCACCAGGCGGATCTGCTTGCGACCCAGCTTGATCTCGAACTCATCGCCGGGCCTGAGATCCAGCATGGCGGTGTAGGCCTTACCCACCAAGAGGTTGCCGTTGCCCTGCACAGTGGCCACATAACTGAGGCTGCGGCCTGCCTTGCCTTTGCCGTTGCCGTTGCCTTCCCCAAGGCTGACGCCTTTGGCCTCCAGCAGGGCCTCGTAGAAGGCGGTGAAGTTCAGCCGTTCGCTGCCATCTTTCTTGGTGCTGACGTAGCCGGCAGCCCGCACCAGGTCGGACTTGGAGGCATCGCCTTGTTCCTTGACTTTGGTCAGCAGTTCAGATCCAGTGAGAGGCATGTTGATGCAGCATCGATTAGCTGGACAATAACGAACCTGCCGATGTCGGCCAGAGCAGCAAAGTGCGGTTGCCCGACCCTTCAGCGCAGCGCCTCGCAGGCTTCGCCATCACTGTCTCCATCCAGATAAGTGTGTCCTTCTCTCAGCAACTGCTGGGCATGCTCCCAAGACCCCACAGTCCTGCAGTACCAACGCCTGCCTGAGGGCGGGCTGGCTCCGCCATTGATGATCGTGATGTTCACTGGCCGCTGAGGTCGCTGCTTCGGCTTGCTCTCTCCTCCCCGCCGGGTCGCCCTCCAGTCCCAGGGGCGCTCGATGCCGCCAGCAGATCGCCAGACACCGAGCCGGTAACGCTCGGCCAGTTTCTCCCGATCGAGGTAGGCCCACGCGTCGCATTGCTTCAGGTACTGCCGGTAGGCGAAGGCATGCCCCTGCTGCACAAGAGTCAGTCCTGCGTTCGCGCCGTTCTGGGTGAAGACCTCAGCGACGCTACGCCCATACCGGTCCTTGGTTTGAACCTTGAGGGAGACTGTAGAGCCGATCGGCAGCAAAGCCTGGAGAGCTTCCCTTGCCTTCTGGCCGTAGGGCGACTGCGCCATCTCCGGTGCATCGATGCAGGCTACACGAATCGTGATTTTCTTCCCGCTGTCATCAACTCTGATGGTGTCGCCGTCACCGACTGAGATCACCGTCGCGGCAGCGGCGGCCAGAGGCGTGATCAGGGTGAGGATTATGAAACTGAGCAGTGGGGCGCGTCGCATCTGAGCCAGTGGAGACGGCTTGATCATGGCGTTCCAGCTGCTGATTGGACCTTGGTTCTGCGTGATGTTGATCGTCTTGATCCAGGGGTCTTCCATGAGCTCCTGGCTGCTAGTCACGTCGCTGACCACTTCCGAGACCGAGTGGTGAACCGCTGCTCTGCCTTGGTGCCTGATGGTCCAACTGGAGCAGAGCGGCAAGCACTTCTGGCAAAGCTTGGGCGTTGTTGTTACCGGGGGCTTGCGTCATCTCGGGTCCGTCGAAGGAGGTCAGCCGGATCTTGAGTCACTGCTGGCCTTGAAGCACGCGGAAGCTGTCGCCATCGCAGATCGAAAGCAGCGTGGCGCTTACCTTGGGTTTGTCCTATGCCCTCGAGGATGTCGCCGCCATCGTCATCAACACCGCCAGCAGCAGAGCGGCGAGTGCTGGCGGGTGCAGGGGATCCATTCCGTCTGAGATTTGGTCCGACTGCCTACCTTCTGGCCTCTTCAAGGGGGCGTCTCCGGTACCTCCAGCGCAGCCCCCAGCCCAACGATGAACTCCTCATCCACCTCGGTGGCGGTGAGTTCCTCGCCCACCAGGTCCTGGATCAGGGGGTAGAAGCGCCCCTCGAACCACTTGCGGAACACCGGATAGGTGCGCTCCGCCGGCCAGGTGCCGGTGTCGCCATGCCAGTAGTCGAGCTCGGCTTCGAAGATCGCCTCGAAGACCTCCTTGAGGATCTCCTCAGCCTCCTCTTCCGTCTCGTAGTCGGGAATCAGATACAGGCAGGGCTCCCTGGCTTCAGCCGCATCGACATCCAGGTCGTGCTGCCGAGCCCACGCAAGCAGTTTCTCGCTGGGGTAGATCCCCACCGCGCAGCGGTTCACCACGGCCATGGCCCACCCGGCGGTATGGCCACAACGCTAGGTCTGGCTACCTGAGCAACCGTGGCGCTGCCGAGGAAGCCGGACACGTTTACCGCGAAGAGCCAATGTTCTGTTTCTGAGCACAGCTGCAGAAAGGCTGGCCACGCCACCAATGAGAAGGGCGCCCCGTATCGAGCGCCCTTGGGCCGGTTGCAGGGTCTGGGCTCGCGCTGCCCTGGTCGTGGCCTCTGATTCATTAATAGGTCCAGCAGCCCGGCTTGTCAGTACGGCAAGCCGTTCCTGCCCGGTGCTGGCGGCACCAGACTGGACCCATCTGGACGGAGCAAGGAGAGGCCATGACCACGACCATGGGAAAACCAACCGCACTGAAGTGCGCCTGTCCGGGCTGCCACTGCACGGTGCAAGCGGACAGCCCGTTCCGCAACGGCGCCCTGCTGTTCTGCAGCGACGTCTGCGCCAAGGGGCATCCCAACGGTGAGCCCTGCCACGCCAGCTGTGGCTGTGAATCCCATGGCTGAACCTGCGCCGCGCTTTGCGTGTTCGATTCCTATCGAGCTGCCAGCCGGAGTGCTTCAGCGTTGCCGTTGACACTTCACTCAACCCATCTACCAATGGGGATCGGGCCTGACCGCCTTCCTCCCATGCACCATCCAGAAGCTGACCTGCCCTTGGCCAGGTGCTGCCACCAGCGCATCCTTGAGTTGGGCAATGCAGGCGACAAGGAGGCGGAGGATCTGCAGCAGAACCTCTCCGCCCTGGCCGCCCGCGACGGAGTGCTCTAGCTGGGGGGTGATGAGGACAACAACCTGTACCGGCTGCAACGCCTCGGTGAGCACCACTACGGCGACTTCCAACGAGTGAAGCTCAAGGACTTCGCTCTGGCGGGAGGGAAAGGCGACGGCGAATCGGATATCGAAGGATTGGCACTCGACGGTGATCGGCTGTGGCTGGTCGGCTCCCACAGCCTGCGGCGCCGCAAACACAACGACCGTGAGGGCCCTCACCTGGTCATGCATGACGACCAAAGTCGCAACGCCCATGTCCTCGGCTGTCTGCGGCTGGATGGCGCGGGCCTTCCGGTGGCTGGACAGCACCTGGCGTTCGACGCGGCATCTCCTGGTGATGCCCTCACCAAGGACCTGGCGGGCAACCCCCGGATCGCACCCTTTCTTTCGATCCCCAGCAAGGAAAACGGTCTCGACATCGAAGGCATCGCCGCCCGCGGCGAGCGGGTGCTGGTGGGGATGCGGAGTCCGGTGTTGCGGGGCATCGCCCTGGCGCTCGATCTGCGCCTGGGCGGGCTCAATGGCGATGGCCCCACCCTCAGCCTTGCGCGCCGACGCTTCCGCTTCCTCCAGCTCGCCGGCCTGGCGGTGCGTGACCTGGCCGTGGTGCCCGGCAGCGATGACGTGCTCGTGCTGGCCGGACCGTCGATGACCCTTGCCGGTCCTTGCTACCTCTACCGCTGGCGCAACGCCTTCGGCGCAGAGCAAAACGGTCCCGACACGAAAGTCACGTTGGAGGAAACGGAACCCCTGCTCTGGATCCGTGACGGCCGCCCGGGGCGTCCCAATGAAGGCAGCGACAAGCCGGAAGGCCTGGAGGTGCAACCCCATGGGAGCCGTCTGCTGGCGTGGGTGGCCTATGACGACCCCACGGCAGTACGTCGCAAGGGGCAGGGCGTCCGGACCCGCCTGGATGGCTTTCTGTTGCCGGAATAATCCCAATGAAGAATTTCGTAACTATCTCAATAATCTTATTTGAACATCAAGGTAAGTTGCCATGGCCCTGATTTCTATTTGAGTCGTCAATCATCAGGCTTCGGAAACAATGCAGCTGAGTGGTTTATGGTCACTGATGCGCAGATTGCGGTCCATGAGTGCGGAAGTCCTGTCGTACACTTCATGTTCAACCTTGCCAGCATGAGCCTTTACTCGCAGGGGTAAGCTGCCGTTGACAAGTGGTTGACTGAACATGATGTGATCCAGCAGAATGTGTGGGTCACGTGATGGGTCAATTTTATCTTTAAAGCTTGCTGTCCAACGCAGATTATCGGGATAGTCGAAAAGTGCATGATTTAAGAATTTTGCAGCTTCAAATACGTCGCCCTGAACATTGTTCAGTAGGTCGAAGAAAAGAAACTGCCTTTCGAATACCTCTTTGCCAGGCCCGTCATTAAGATCTCCCATAACCATTATTGCTGGTGAAGGCTCTTGACGGAATCGCTGATCAATATAGTAGCGAAGATTCTGGGCTTCAGTTGCCAGCTTGACCCGATTCACCAGTGTTGCCTCAATATATTTGAGTCGGACCTCCGGATCTTCACTGAAGAAATTGCCTTCCCGCGTCAGCTTGCTCTTAAAATGTCCGCCGATTAGTTCAAGACGAACACCGTTGATCGTGAGTACTAGGACTTGGGGGTGCCTGTAATGAGAGTGGAAATCGGATGTTGCCTTTCCCCACCAATAAACAGGCCAGCGATCCGCATGTTCGCCAGCAGGAGAAGCCATTTTGGTGTATTCTTGCCAGACACGAATCGGCAGCAGGGATGCGCCAGAGGCGATTGCTTCCTTAGCGATGAACCATATCCACTGCCTGCCTTGTTGATGGTAGGAATCTCCATTCGACCTTTTGATGGCTGTATAGCCGGGAAGACCGGCAACAAAGCGGTCGATGCCAGCCTCACTCTTTGGCCCTTCCGTGATGCATAATACATCAGGCGAAATCTGCTTGATTACTTGATAGATTCCTTCAAGTCTTTGACTCAGTCGCTGAATTTGGGATGGAGTTTTGTCAGGACTATTTAAATCACGAATCAGATCGTCGAGCCACTCGATATTCCAGGCTGTGAACTTATACTCTTGTGCCATGGGATACTGTGTAAAAGGAATGGTTGGGAGAAGGAGGGGGCGTGAGAAGGCCGACGACGCTCATCATCGCTTCTGATCAATGAATTCCGCCAACTGAACCATGTATATGACTCATGCCCACCCGAAGCTAACAGAGGATTGATTGAATTGGATTGTGACGTGTTCTCTGATGCAGGCTGTGTCCTTAAAGTTTGATTTCTTCGTGGCGGTGCTGTTCAAAAGACGGGAGGCAAGCTTTGGATTGCCCCAACGCACTTGCGAGCGTCGCCGCTGCCCCCTGGCCCGAGACCAACGGGTAACCGCGGAGGTGCACCTCCAGCGAATGCCCCAGGCTCAACGCCCCACTCCCCGGGGCGATCCCCTGCTGATGGCCCCGCAGGCTGTAGCCATGCTGAACGAATCGGTTTCGTCGGCGATCACGCTGCCGTGCTGTGTGTTGAGGCTCAACCCAAATCAACTAATTAGCAGCCGCCTAACTCTGGGCTGCCTATGTCCATCACCACTGAGGGCTGCAGGGCCTCCAGCCCGCCTTGCGCTTCTCGCCCCAGAGCTTGAGGGCCTCAATCCTGCTCAGCTCACGGCGCGTTGTTAGCAACGGGATCTCCTGATCGGGCAGCAACTCGCCGGTGGTGATCTCCAGCCGTTGCACCTGGCGCTCCCAGCGGGTCGGGCGAAAGCGCAGCACCTGACGGCCGTCACTCAGCCAGCCCTCCTTTGGGGTCAGGGTGGGGTTGCCCCGGATCTGTGGACAAGTCGGTAAGGGTCACGCCATGACCACCAGACTGTCTATCGATGACGAACCCCAGCAGAACACGGCGCCAGTTCAAGGCGCAGCAGAAGGCGGAGGCTGTGGAGCTCTGCCTGCAGGAGGGCCTCTCCTGCAATGCCGTCGCCCAGAGGCTCGGCCTTCCCCCCAGCAGCCTGGCCCGCTGGGTGCGCCAGTCCCGCGTTGATCGCGGCCAGGCCGGACCCAGGTACCAGGGCCTGCACAACAGCGACGAGCGTGCTGAGCTCAACCGGCTCGGCAAGGAGAATCGGGAGCTGAGGAGGGAGAAGGATTTTTTCAGGCTGGCGGCAGCGCACTTTGCCAAAGAGCAGCTGCCGCCGAGAGGTTTCGCCTGCTCCATCAGCTCACAGGTCGTCTCTCCGTCTCCAGGCTGTGCCGGCAGCTGGGCGTGACCCGCAGTGGCTTCTAGGCCTGGCGGCAGCGGCAGGACGCCCCGGAAAAGCTGGCGGCCCAGAACGCTTTGATCACCGCTGAGATCCAGGCGGTGTTCGAGCAGCACCGGGGCTTCTACGGCTCCCCACGCGTGCACCTTGAACTGGCGGCATCCGGCCACAGGGTTGGACGTCACCGCGTCGCTCGGCTCATGCAACGTGCCCAGCTCGGGGCCAGAACCCGCAAAGCGTTCCGGCCTTGCCGCAAAGGCTGCGGGACCTGTGGGGTGGCGGACAACTTCCTTCAGCAGAACTTCCAGCCCCCGGCGCCGAACCGCTGCTGGGCAGGCGACATCACCTACATCCGCACCACCGACTCCTGGCGCTACCTGGCCATGTGGATCGACCTGTTCAGCCGGCGTGTCATCGGCTGGAAGCTGGAGCGAACAATGGACGCTTCCCTGGTGATCGAGGCTCTCAACCGGGCCCTTGGTCACCGCCCGGTCGAACCGGAGCAGCTGCCGATCCACACGGATCAGGGCAGCCAATACCGAGCGAATGACTACCGCCAGCTTCTGGAGAGCCACAAGATCACCTCCAGCATGTCCGCCAAGGGCTGCTGCTGGGACAACGCCATGGAGGAGAGCTTCTTCTCCACCCTCAAACTCGAGCTCGAGCTCGGTGATGACCGCGAGCTCCTGATCTCACCCCAGCAGCTTCAGCGTTATCTGGCCTGCTGGATCGAGGTCTACTACAACCGAGAGCGCCGTCACTCAACGATTGGTTACCTCAGCCCGATCGACTACGAGCAGCAGTTCATCGCTGCCCGTACACTCACCCATGCGGAGCTCTGATCGGTGTCCGCGAAATCGGGGGAAGCCCAAAATGATCGAGTCTTCGATGAAGGCACAGTAACTTTTTCAAGTCCAAGTTAATCAACAACTGATTCTATGAACAGCCCTTTGCTGCGAATCATCTATATATTCGCTGCTAGCAAACTTATGAAGACCTTGGGCGAAATCGGAATATCCACTATCAGTGGCATCTGCTCAGGGATTCGCCAGAAATCTTGCTTCCGAGCTGTGGTAGCTGTCGTGCCTCTACTGGGGACACTCAATCTTTTTATTCCATCCGAAATGCAGACTCAAGGCCATTCACTGCAAGTGGCTGCAAAGCTGGATGACCGCCCTGGTTCCACCGCATTAAACACTGCACCTTCCATGATGCGTGTTTTAGCAACAGTGACTGCACTAGCTAAGTCAACAGAATTGGCGGGCCAGCAGGGGGCGGAGCCCGCACTTGCACCCTCTCACGGCATCGTGGACCCAAATGGGCGAATCAATGAGGTTGTGGTCAAGGGCTTGGAAGGACACCCGGATCGGAAACGGCTCTTAGCGGCGATCTACGACGCCATAACTGCCAAACCGGGGCTCCTGGTGAGCCGGTCGGAGCCACAGGCCAACTTGGTCGCGATCTACGCCACAGGCTGGTTCTCAAAGGTCCGCATCCAGCCAGTGGATGGTCCCATGGGATTACGGCAGGTCATCTCCGTCCTCCCCAATCCAGTGCTTACCAAAGTCAAGATCGATGGAATAAACACCAAGATGCAGCCGAGGGTGATCGCGGAGACCTTCGCTCCCTACTACGGCAAGACCCTCAATCTCAACATCCTCAAGAATAGAATCGACAAGTTACAGAAGTGGTATTCCGACCATGGCTATTCCCTGGCGCGGATTACCGGCCCCAGCCGCGTTAGCCCACAGGGAGTGGTCAGCTTCATTGTGCATGAGGGCATCGTACAGGGGGTGGAGGTGCAATTCCTCAGTCAGGGCCGCTCTGCAACCGATGACAAGGGCAAACTGAGTCAGGAAACGACCAACCAGTTGGGGATCATGCGGACAATTTCGATTAAACCAGGCCAGATTTTTAATCGCAAGCAGCTCGAGAAGGACTTACAGTATCTCCAGGGCACAGGACTTTTCGAGGACGTGAAAGTTACTCTACGGCCGGTCCCTAGCCAATCAGGCAACGTTGTGGTCATCCTCGTAATAAAGGAGAAGAGCACACCTGTTATCGTGACTTTTGAGGAGCGCCTGAAAGGGGTGCAGACGCTCACTGAGGAGTTGGCGAGTTCCGAGCAAGACTTTCCTGCTCGCCCCGCCACCGCCACTAAGCTCGCCTTCCTAGCTGCGGGCTACTTGTTATTGGGTGCCTACGCTAAGGCCGAGCCCCTCTACCTCCGCTCCCTGGCGATTAACGAGAAGGCGTTTGGGCTCAATCATCCTGATACCGCCACCAGCCTCAACAACCTCGCGGCGCTGTACGACAGCCAGGGCGCCTACGCCAAGGCCGAGCCCCTCTTCCTCCGCGCCCTGGCGATCAGGGAGAAGTCGCTGGGGCCCGATCACCCCGATACCTCCACCAGCCTCAACAACCTCGCGGGGCTCTACGACAGCCAGGGCGCCTACGCCAAGGCCGAGCATCTCTGGATCCGCGCTCTGGCGATCAGGGAGAAGGCCCTTGGGCCCGAACACCCCGATACCGCCGCCAGCCTCAACAACCTCGCGGGGCTTTACGTAGATCAGGGTACCTACGCCAAGGCCGAGCCCCTCTACCTCCGCGCCTTGGCGATTAACGAGAAGGCGTTTGGGCTCAATCATCCTGATACAGCAACTATCCTCAACAACCTCGCGGGGCTTTACGTTGATCAGGGTACCTACGCCAAGGCCGAGCCCCTCTACCTCCGCGCCCTGGCGATCAGGGAGAAGTCGCTTGGGCCCGATCACCCCGATACCGCCACCAGCCTCAACAACCTCGCGGCTCTATACGACAGCCAAGGCGCTTACGCCAAGGCCGAGCCTCTCTTGATCCGCGCCCTGGCGATCAGGGAAAAGGTGCTGGGGTCCGATCACCCCTTTACCGCCGCCAGCCTCACCCATCTCGCGAGTCTGTACAACATCCAGGGCGCTAACGCCAAGGCCGAGTCCCTCTACCGCCGTGGCATCGGCGTCCAGAGCCGCTTCCTTCAAGGGCAGTTGCCGCTACTGCCCCAGGCCGCGCGACGGGCCCAGGTAAATGCTCTCGATGCCAGCTGGGAAGTTGCCTTCTCCGGAGCGGAGCGATCAGCCAGCGCTGCCGATCTTGCCCTCTTCTCCCGCCTCAATCGCTACGGCCTGCTACTGGAGATCGAACAACGGCAGGCCCAGCTGGGGCGGGCCCCAGGCGCCCCCCAGAAACTCGGTGAGGAGATCGCCGCCCTCACGACCCGACTCGCCGATGCAGCCACCCCTGCAGCCCAGCGCCAGGAGCTGGGTAAGCGCAGAGAAGAGCTTGAGCGGGAGTTCTACCGCCAGCTCCCATCCCTGAAACCCCAGCTGGTGGAACCAGCCCAGGTGGCAAGCGTCCTGCCGGCCAGCGGAGTGCTGGTGGAATTCCAGCGCTACCAACCGTTCGATGGGCGCCAGAAGCCAGGCCAGCAGTGGGGTGCCCCCCGCTATCTTGCCCTGGTGCTCAGCCCATCTGGCACCACCCGAGCGGTGGATCTGGGCCCCGCCGCCGGTATCGATCCCCTCATCGCCCAGGCCCTGGCCGTTTCCCAGGCCAGCGGCGGAGATCCCACGGACCTCTGGAAGCAGGTGAACGCCAAGGTGTTTCCAGCTCCCCTGTTGCAGCTCCTGGCCGGCGTCAATGAGTGGATCCTTGCCCCGGATGGGGAATTGAGCCGGATTCCCTTCGCGGCCTTGCCCTCGCCACGGGATCCGCAGCGCCGGCTCACCTACAGCGTGGCCGTGCGCCTGATCAGCAGCGGCCGTACGCTGCTGCCCCAGAGCACATCGAGCACCAATGCCTCCACCCGGCCGCTGGTGGTTGCCGATCCAGACTTCGGAGCTGCGCCCACCAACACCAAAGGATGGACACGCCTGCCCGCCACCGCCGAGGAAGGA
The DNA here is from genome assembly GCA_943369315.1 of Synechococcus sp. UW140. Classification (GTDB taxonomy): domain Bacteria; phylum Cyanobacteriota; class Cyanobacteriia; order PCC-6307; family Cyanobiaceae; genus Cyanobium. The sequence goes on along the minus strand of CALRMW020000002.1, from coordinate 509 downwards.
CGAACGATCAGCAAGCTGGTGCAGGCTGAGCTCTATGAGCAGGCAGCCGCCACCACCACCGTGCTGACCAGGGCCAACGGTCCCAGACTGGTTCATATCGCCAGCCATGGCTACTACGCCGGCGCCTCTGACGCAGCCCTGAAAGCTGCTGCGCTGCCGCCAGTTGGCGGTACCCGCAGTGCCATCGCGGGCCTTCCCTCCAGCCGCGAGGACGCCATGCTCAACAGCGGCATCGTGCTGGCCGGCGCCAACCGCAACCTGCGGCCTGATCGCGCCGCAGCCGCTCCCTCAGCAGGCAGCAACAACTCTGCCGATGACGGCTATCTCACCGCCAAGGAAGCCGCCCAGCTGCAGCTGGAAGGCACCCAGCTGGTGGTGCTGTCGGCCTGTGACACCGCCTCCGGCGAGCAGCAGAGCGGCGAGGGCTTGTTTGGCCTGCAGCGGGCCCTCAGCGTGGCCGGTGCCCGCACCACCCTGCTCTCACTCTGGAAAGTGGATGATGCAGCCAC
>CALRMW020000001.1:0-584632 GCA_943369315.1 Synechococcus sp. UW140 | reverse complement strand
CGTCACGAAACGGATGGAACTGTGGCGGTGCCTGTGGTTGTACCAGTCCACGAATGCACACGCCCAGCTGCAGGCCTCTTCCTGGCTGCGGAAGGGACGCCTGGGGTAGTCCGGTCGGTACTTGACCGTGCGGAACAGCGACTCCGAGTAGGGATTGTCGTTGCTGACCCGTGGCCTGGAGAAGGATCTGAGGACCCCCAGCTCCTCCAGCCGGCTCTCCAGCGTGGCTGCCCGCATGGCATTGCCGTTGTCGGCATGGAGGATCAGCGGCTGGCGGCGGCCCTTGCCGATCCGCTCTCGCAGGCAGGCCCTGCCCACCAGATCAGCGGCGATCTGTGCGTCTTCCCGATCCGCCACGTCCCAGGCCACGATCTTGCGGCTCCAGACGTCGATCACCAGGTACAGGTACAGCCACACCCCCCGAACGCTGGTGGGCAGGTAGGTGATGTCCCAGCTCCAGAGCTGATTCGGCCCCATGGTCTGCAGCCGTGGCACCGGTCTTGGCGCCTGGGGCGGACGCGCCCTCCCGCGGCGGTGGGCCTGGCCGTGGGCATGAAGCACCCGGTAGAAGCTCCGCTCCGAGCCGATGTAGAGCCCCCGATCCGCCAGGACCGGCACGATCTGGCCCGGTGGCAACGCCGCAAATTCCGGCTGGTTGCAGGTCAGCAGGATCCGCTGGCGCTCCTCATCGGAAAGCCGGTGAGACACCAGACGTGGACTGCCTTTACGGCGATCCAGTCCGTCCCCTACACCGGCGAACTGCCGCCGCCAGCGCTGCAGCGTGGTGAGCCCCACGCCAAGCAGAGCGGCGTGTGCACGGGCCCGTGCACCGGCAGCCATCGCCGCATCGAGGATCTCCAGAGCCTTGCGGCGATCCGCCGCAGGCGTCAATCGCCCCCGTCCTCGCCCCAGTAGGCCTGGATCTGTTTTGAAGCGTACTGCTTCGCAGAAGCCTGCGGCTAGAGCAGCGCCGCCGCCTCTGCCAGGGCCTTGTCCTTTCGGCGGAGCTCCTGTTGCAGCCGCTTGATCTCCCGCTGATCGGCCTGGTGGCGCCTCTCGAGGTCCTTCTGCTCGGCCATCGTCAGCTGCGGCTGTGCATTGGCATCCTGGGCCGCCTGCCGCCAACGGTCCACCTGCTCGGGGAACAGGCCCCGCTCGCGGCAGTAGGCACCCAGTTCGGTGCTGTTCAGGCCGGCGGTCTCCAGCACCACTGTGAACTTGTCGGCCGGGCCCCAACCCTCAGGGTCCTTCTGAGTGGCGGGCACCACCTCCCCCTGCAGCCGCCAGGCCTTCCTCCACTTGTAGAAGGGTGATCACGTGGATGCCCAGCTCTTGGGCAATCTCCGCCACGCTCTGGCGGTGAGGCGGGCTCATCCGCCGGCGGACATCAGCCTTGACGGCCTCGCTGTAGGGACGCATTGATCGATTCCATCAGGCCCCCTGGTGGATGGAATGGTCGGGATGGAGAGACGTCAACTTTCCTGGCAGAGGGGGTCTCAGAGGTGAGAGATGGACCCTGTCCAGGTAGGCCAGAGCGTCTCAGTGACTGGGGCAGAATCTTTGCCAACGACAAGGCGTTGAACGATCAATCCCTGGGGAACGGCGACCCCGTCCTTTCAGCCTTTGCAATCGACAACAGCAAGCGCGCCAAGCAGTACGGGGACTACTGTCTTTAGATCATCACTGAGCAAAAGCTGAGCGTGACCACCTACCTCCAGCCGAACGCGTACTGACCCTTTCTTTCTCCCGTGCGAGATCACCTATGGCACAAGTTCAACTCTGGGCAGTATACCATCATGCCGCAGTGACGGTGAACGTCAATCAATGACGCCCAGTGGCTCGATAACTAGGCTGCTCTTGATCCGCTTCCGAATGTTGCGGCTGTACCCAAAGGCGGCAGCGACTCCGAGGAGTGGCATGGGACTGGGGACAGGGGTCGCGGCCGAGATGCGGGCGAGATAGTTATATGGCCCAGGGTTGCTGTTATAAAGTCTTGTCCATTGTCCGGGTCCACCAAACCAGACGTATCCTGGGCTAGTGCCCACGGTAGGCTCGCCGAACGCAGGCAAACCGACGCCAACTGGATTAGAATTGGAGACTTGAATAGTCCAGGTGAATATGTCATGGACCGTGACATTCTGAACATCAATGGAGATCAGGTCAATGCCGCCTGTGAGGCTGATGTCACGAAAGAGATCACTTTCCCAAAGAAGCGTACCAGGTTCCCCTCCAGGGCCATTGTTTGCATACAGACGTGCCAATAAGTCGGTCGTGCCAGCTGTGCCCTGTTGATTAAGCCCAATTTCAAGGAGAACGATGCTTCGAGGCGCATCGGGTTCCAGCCTGACTTCATCTCCTTGCTCCAGTGCAGTCATCGAGCTATCACCAGTGGGGGCAGTGTTGGTGTTGTCGTAGATGATTTGGCTGGCATTGACTGCTGAACCTGCAGTTGTGAGTGCAGTTGTCGCAATGATGGGAAGCCAAAATTGACGCGTTAGCCCAATAAAGGCGGCCGATAGATGTCTCATTTTCTTGAGTCGCAATCGATATGCGTTAGTCGTAGCTTGTCGGTGCAGGCTACAATCTGCCCTCATATTCCATGATAACTGCTGGCTAATGGCATGATAGCAATGCATCATTTCTTTACGGGACTGGTGGCTCTCCTCGGGACGAACTGGCTTCCCGATATGAGATCAGCCTGTTGCTGACTGCAGCGCAAGTGCTGCATTTTGTCGAGATTCCAATGTGGCTGACATTGCAAGCGCGTTTTCCACACCCTCAGCCATCTCCCTTGCCCCCAAGAGCGCAAACACTTTGGAGTATCTACAGCAGCGCCTCCGTCAAGAACCCGCTGCTCTGAACTTGGCGATCAGAGGAGGGCTCGGGGGATTGCTGGAGTGCCTGGCGGTTGTCGATGGCCATCCTCGGGATCCCGGCTCCGTGCTAAGGGGAGTGGGTTGACCGGGAGGTGGAGGGTGAAAGCCAGAAAGGGGCGGACCCGATCTCCGTGGATGAACACCGGCGGTTTTCCGGCCCCCGAGCCAATTCCACACATGACTCAATGCCGGTCAGGATCATCATCCCTCCTGCGCACAAGTTACAGCCAGCACCCAGCCCCTGAGCCATCCACTGGCACACCTGGATCAGGCGCTCCGCGCCGTCGTCAGCGATCTCCTGGAGCGCCTTGCGACAGCTGAACGCCTCCATGGCGACCCTGGCCTTGAACTCGGGGCTGTGGGTGCGCTGCTTGCTCAACGGTGGGAGCCCCTTTCAGGGGCGGTGCTCCAGTGCCCTGGGGTACTGGCGACTCGCACGCTACAGACGTTCTCAGTGGCAGGGGTCAGAATGAATGCAGTTCCTGAGGCTGTAGCGGCCGGCTCTCCGATGGACATCACCTTCAAAGGACCCAGCGACCGGCTGGTCCTGGCCCACAACATCGACGATTAGCCCAGCTCCGGTGCTTGTCCGCCAACAATGAAGTTGGCCGGTGGGGTGAGTGCTGGAGACCCTGGCGCCGATGCGCAGGGTCCAGGGGATTCAGCCTGTGATCGCTTGGGATCTGATTACCACTTCTTGTAAGGCAGAAACTTTCCGCACATGGTGACTTTGACCCTGTTGCCGGCTGGATCCTCCACTTTGTCCACCTCCATGGTGAAGTCGATGGCGCTCATGATGCCATCACCGAACTTTTCCTGGATCACATCTTTCAGTGGAAGGCCGTACACCTGCATGATTTCATAGAAGCGATAAATCAATGGATCGGTCGGAACCTCTGGATCCAGGCAGCCCTTCACGGGCGGGATTGTCAGCTCGTTGGCCAGGTTTGGATCCAGATCCAGGGCCGTCAGAAGTTTCTCTGCCTCTTCTGGAGAGGCCGTGGCCTGTCCGTACAGCAAGCTGGCGATCCAGACCTCATCGCGCTGAAGAAGTGTTTCCAGCTCGGCGAAGCTCACGCCTTTGCGGCGCTTGGCGCTCAGCAGGGTTTGGCTGAGAGGGGTCAGTGGGCTCATGGCGCGATGCGATGGGCGGAATGGGGGGACCAGGAGGTGGAGGCCCCAAGTGGAGGCCCCAAAGAGGTTAGCCGTGCTTTCCCACCAGGTCGTTCATGCCTGCAGCTGAGCGAGTCCCGCCAGAGGTCGAGGTTCCGCAGCCGGTTCAGCCCCAGGCGCCGCGCCCAGGCCAGGATGCTGGTCGGAACCGAGAAGCAGCCGGGCAATCCGCCGGAGGCTGCAGCGCTGGTGCCTGAGATCCCCGCCGCCGAGTCAGCCGTTGCCGACCGAAGGCTTGAACGCCGAACCCATTCAGGTGCCGTTCTCCTTCATCAGGCCTTGGGTCATCTGGTCGATCTTTTCGCCATCCTTGGCCCGCTCCTGTGTGTTTCCTTTCTTCTCCGTCTGGCCACCCTCCCCTGTCACAGAGCCAATGGCGGACTGCAGCTTGCTATCGGTCTCCTGTGTTGAGGCGGGAACGCTCTCTGTTGTTGCTCCAAGAAGTGTCTGGGGTTGAACGATTGGATTCGAAAGGGCCATCACTGGAGATGGGATCAACAGGGAAGCCATCAGCATGGCGAAGGACAGGAAGGACAGCAATAAGGTTTTCATCGCAACTCTCATGGGATGGGCTACTCAACCGTACTGCCGATTCCTGGTGCTGCGGAATGAAGTGCAGCGATCATGCATCGACACGCATCACCGTCAACAGCCGTGACGGGATCACCTGTCCTTCATCCATTCAGCAACGTTCTTCATGACTGGGTGTATCCACCCATGACGACATAGCGAGCATCATCGTTTTCATCCATTGCATCAACGCTGATTCGCGTTTTGGGCACTCTCCTTGGTCATCCCGTCACGGTCCCTGGTACCCCTGACCCCCCTTTCGACCCGCCACCGCTGCGGCAGGCCGATGCGCTTGCCGCCAGGGTCGTCGCACCGCGATCACCTGGCTGCCAGCCTGGAGACCGCCCCGGATGACGCTGCTTGCTCCCCGACCCCGCCACCCTTCGGCCCGTTCCCAGCACAACAGCGGTGAGCGGCGTGCTCGAAACCCTCGCCTTCTTTCGCGATCCGGATTTCGCCCGCTCTCGCTTCGAGCGCTACGGCGATGTCTACGAAACCAGCCTGCTGGGGCAACGCACCGTGTTCATCCGTGGTGGGGAGGCCATCGCCGACCTGTTCGCCCAGGCTGACGCGGTCGAGGGCTGGTGGCCGGATAGTGTGAGGCAGCTGCTGGGGCCGCTGTCGCTGGCCAACCGCAACGGCGCCGACCACAAGGCGCGCCGTCGGGTGGTGGGCCAGCTGTTCGCCTCCGCGGCCCTGAGGCGCTACAGCCCGGCGATCGTGGCGTTGGTGGAGGGCCTCAACCAGGAGCTGCTGGCTGCGCCAGCGCCCGTGGCCCTGGTGCCCCGGTTACGGCGCTTCGCCTTTGCCGTGATCGCCACCACGGTGCTCGGTCTTGATGGCGCCGATCGCGACGCCCTGTTCGAGGATTTCGAAATCTGGTGCCGGGGCCTGTTCTCCTTCCCGCTCGCCCTGCCCGGCAGTCCCTTCGCCGGCGCCCGTCAGGCCCGTCAGCGCCTGTTGCGGCGCCTCGGGTCCGTGCTTCACAAGGCCCAGGTCGCCTCGGTCTCCGGAGCTCCCCTTGCGGCTGGCGGCCTCGACCTGCTGGCCGCCGGGCTGGATGAAGCCGGCCTCCCCCTGGCCGACGACGACGTGGCGGAGCAGCTGCTCCTGCTGCTGTTCGCCGGCTACGAAACCACCGCCTCCGCGCTCAGTTGCCTGCTGCTCACCCTGTTGCAGCATCCCGCCGAGCTGGCCTGGCTGATGGAGGAGCTCGATGGCCTCTCCTGGCCCCCTGCTGAGGGGGACGCCGTGATCGCCTACGACGCCCTGCGGGCGCCCCGGCTGGATACGGTGGTGAAGGAGGTGATGCGGCTGAGTCCGCCGGTGGGGGGCTTCTTTCGCCGCACCCGGGAGCCCATCGCCCTGGCGGGTGTGCTGGTGCCGGCCAACCGGGTGGTGCAGGTGAGCATCGCTGCCAGCCATCGCCATGGCGCCGACCCTGAGGATTTGGCCGCCTTCCGGCCCCAGCGGCATCTGGGGGGAGCAGAACCCGTCACCCTGCTGCCCTACGGAGGCGGCGAGCGCGTCTGCCTGGGCAAGGCGCTGGCGGAGCTGGACATCCGTCTATTGGCGGTGGGGCTGCTCAAGCAGCTGAGCCTTGCCCTGGAGCCGGATCAGGACCTGGCCCTCATGGTCATTCCCAGCCCCTCGCCGAAGGATGGCCTGCTGGTGCGCCCACGCCTCCGAACCAACGCCGCCGGTTCTTAGGTCGTCAGTCCCCAAACTTCTTGTCCAGCCATTGAGTCGCCACGTAGACACCGATGAACATCGGAAGATAGGCGATCCACATGTTGGGAAGGTTCAGCTCAGAGTTATTAATCAGAATAAGACCCAGATAGCTGAAGATGCCATAGATTGATGCTCTACGCAGTGGCCCGACGATCTGTTTCAAGTCAGTTACAGCGTTGAGGCCATCCTATGGCAACGATAGTGAAACGTTGGGCCGTCTCCCCTGGGCGGGAGTGGCCATTGGAAGGCTCTTCCATTCACTGTGCCTCTGTAGGACTGATCTCCGGCATTCCCCCGGAAGCCCATTCAGAGGATCACCGCCGCGGGCGGTCGGCGGGCCGAGAAGGGCAGCGGCGTTCCCCGCCCGAAGCGCAGGACGATGTCCGGACGCTGACCCGGCAGACCCACGAACGTCGCCAGATCGGCGCGAAACCCTGGTTCCTCCACCGGCTGGTTGAGAAAGGCGCAGCTCAGGCCGAGGGCCGTTGCCTGCAGGGCAAAGCGCTGGCAGGCCCGCCCCACCTGCACCCAGTGGGCCGGGTCCGCTTCGGCGCCGGCGAACACGGCGATCCCGGCGGACGAGGCGATCTGCCGGGCATAGCGGGCCGTTTCGGCCTTCACGGTGAAGACCCGCTCGAACAGCCAGGGCCCCAGCCACTCCGGCAGGGGGGGCTGGCCACTGGCGGCGCTGAACAGCCCGTCGCCCGTGCGCAGGGCGACGTCCGGGCTGAACCGCAGCCAGCGCTTCAGCTCCGCCACGAAGGCCGGATCGCCCATCTGGGCCGCGTTGGCCGCCAGGATCAGATCGCGCAGCCTCGCCATCGGCGGCCGTTCGCTCACCAGCACCAGGGCAACCCCCGGGACCGCGGCCGCCGCCCTGAGCTGGCGCAGATCGCCCGCATCCACGCTTGATCCGTCGTAGTCGGACCGCGTCGACTGCCGCCGTGGGATCGCCTCGAACAGGGCCTGCTCGCCACCGTGGCCCGTCCCGTAGCGGAACCGCACCCCGCCGTCGCCGACTGAATCGAATTCCATGGCCCCGGCACGGCCGGCGGCACCGGCCGCAAGGGCCAGGTTCTCCGCAGCACAACCCAACGACACGTACAGATGGTGGTCGTCGGGGTCGACCACGGGGGTACGCCTCTGGAGATCCGCAAGGATCGTGATCCCGTCGTCGTCCGGACGAAACAGCCAGGGCTGGGTGTTGTGTCCGTTCGCGGCCAGGGTGGCGTAACGGATCAGATCGAGGGTCTGCGGGGCGGTGGTCGGCCTTTGGCGCATCGCAGCGACGGCGGCGTCGTAGGCCTCCATCGAGCCCATCCCGCCCCTGTGGGCCCAGATCCCACCGCCCCCGGCCACCGCGGCAGCGCCGGCCCCCAGAAGCAGATTGCGTCGCGTCACCATTGCCGTACCTGCGGTGTGAGGAACGGCGGCTCCTCGTGGTGCCGCAGGCCTGGATCCTCAACGTACGGAGCGTTTCCCGCCGCGACGCGGCACAAGGCGATCGAGCCGCAGCTGATGGTCGGCACTGGTGAGCCGTGCGTAGGCCAGGCCCACGACGCCGAACACCCCCAGCGCCGTCGCCGACGCGATCATGAACAGGATCACGATCTGGTAGCGAACCGCCGCCGCCGGCGCCGCCCCCTGGAGGATCTGTCCGGTCATCATCCCGGGCAGGCTCACCAGGCCCATCACCATCATCGAGTTGATCGTCGGGATCATGGCCACACGGATGGCGTCGCGCACCATCGCCTGGCAGGCCTCCCAGCGGGTCGCCCCGAGGGCCAGATCCGTTTCCACCTGATCGCGATCGCTGCGCAGGCCTTCCATGAAGCGATCGAGTCCCAGGGAGATGCCGTTGAGCGTGTTGCCCAGCACCATCCCCAGCAGGGGGATCAGATACTGGGGGTTGTACCAGGGCTGGGGCCGGACCAGCCCTGACACCGCCAGGCCGGTGACCAGCGCCGAGGAGGCCATCACCGACAGCAGGCTGTTGAGGTAGATGCCGGCAAAGCGGTGCCGGGTGCGCTGGACGGCGGACACGCCGGCGATCATCGCCATGGCCGCCCCCACCAGCAGGATCAGGGGCGCCTGGTCCTGGTGGAACAGCCACTCGAGTACGAACCCCACCAGCAGCAGCTGCACCACCATCCGCACTGACGCCACCAGCAGGCTGCGGCCCAGGCCCAGCCGCAGCGCCGCCGACAGCCCCACATTCACCAGGATCAGCAGGCCGGACAGGGCCAGGCGGCCATCACTGATCGTCAGGGCGCCGGCGCTCGAGGGGGTCATCGCTGCAGCTCCAGGGTGCGGGTGGCGAAGCGTTCGATCTGCTCGCTGTCATGGCTGATGAGCACGCAGGCACGCGCACCGGCGGCCAGCCAGTCGGTCAGCAGGGCCTCGACGGCGGCGGTGGTGGCTCCGTCGAGGGAGGCGGTGGGTTCATCCAGCAGCAGCACGGTGGGATCGAACTGCAGGCCCCGCAGCAGGGCCAGCAACTGCAGCTCACCGCCGGACAGCCGCTCGGCGTCGTAGTCCAGGAACGAGGCATCGCGCCCCAGGGCCGCCAGCCAGCCGGTGATTCGCTCGTGGCTCCACCTGCCCAGCCCCCGCCGCTCCCGGAACCGCCAGGGCGCGCGAAGGTTCGCCGCCACGGTTCCCCCTCCGGCGACGGGCCGCTGGGCGAGGTACAGCACCATGGCCCGCCAGCGAGGCAGGCCCCACGTCGCCGGAGGGCGTCCCAGCAGGTTGAACGTTCCCGCCTGCGGAGGGTCGAGCAGGGCCAGGGTGCGCAGCAGCAGGGTTTTCCCTGCCCCCGAGGGCGCCACCAGCCCCAGGCGATCACCACCGGCCAGCGCGAGATCCAGCCGACTCCAGAGCAGCCGATCCCCCAGCCGCCGCTCGAGCCCGGTGGCGCTCAGCAGCAGGGGGCGCTCCAAGGGTGCGGGACGGCTGGGCACCCCTCACTTTGACCCCATCAGGTGGGGCCCACCGCCGACCGGCAGCTGGTTCCTTTGGAGGCCAGCCAGAGTTCCACGGTGCCCTGGGGGACGGAGCGTGCGTACCTCCATGTGCTCAGGTCGATGGCAGAGATGCCCGGCTTTGTATTGCCGGTTCCGGCAAGAAGGGCGCGGACCGATGACGACGTTGTTTTGAGGGCGCTGATCTGGTCGATCAGCTTCTCGGCCAGGTCGTTGTCGGCCTTGTGGAAGAAACGAACGGAGTTGTACGGACCGCAGCTGCTCGATGACGGTTCCACGAACCGCACGCCAGAGACGATGTACCAGCGCTTTGCGGAGAGCTGGACCAGGATGGGTTTCAGTTGCTCGGCGATGGACGGATTGTCCAGATGGACGGTGACGACGGCCAGACTTGGTTCGGTGTAGGCACTTTTGGCCCGAGCCGTTTCGAGCCTGACGGCATTGAGCTGGTTGACCACCCTGGCCTGGGCCAGGGAGCCCGCCACCAGCCTGGGATCGACGATCGGGTCCTGGGCCAGCTGGGAGACGCTGACCGACTGCTCGCCATTGCTGTCCTTGCCTTCCACCTGCTTGCGCAGTGCTTCGATCGCCAGCGCCCCGGCTTCCCCGCAATCGGCTTCGATGTCAGCGACCGGCGTCAGATCCTGGCCACCAAGCTTCAGATGGAGGTTGAACACCTGTTGCTGGTAGTAGTCATTGCAGGCCTCGCCGGAACTTTGAACCAGGCGATTCAGCACCCTCGCGGCTTGGTCGACACCATGGTTGAACTGGGTCTGGGTGGCGGACGCATGGCGGGAATTGTTGTTCTGGGCATTGATCGACTCTTCCCCGGATGACCCCTCGATCAGGAGAATCGAGATTCGTGCGAGCAGTAACTTGTCCCTCGGGGCCTTGTCTTTCCCGGGCTCCGTGTTGAGCATGTGCTCGATGGCCAGCAGGGAGATGTCTCTGCCAAGTTGCTTTGATGTGAGTTTATCGGTGAGATCGCCAACCAGCCCTGCCGTGCGTGATTGCTGCGACAGCTTGTTGACTTCGTTGGAGGTGATCGTGGCGACAATCAGCCCGATGGTGCCGGCGATGGCGGCGATGCCTGAGACGATATTATTGAATGTTCTGCCCCGTTCGGAATCTGCCATTCGCGTTGTCCTGAGGCCATCATCTGGGGCCCAGTTTCAGTGGCACTTCAGCGCACGCAGGAGGGGTTCCACATTTCTTATTGGTGCGATGGCGGCTCGCCTGGGGCGCCTTTTGCTGCAGCTACGGGCTGGCCGATCTGCGGCTGGGGGAGCAGTTCCGCGATAGGGTGCAGATCGACGGCCCCGACAGCGTGTTCCTCGATTTCAGTTGCTTCGATGTGACCGATCCCCTGGATCCGCCGCCGCTCCCACAAGCTCCCGGCCATGGGGAAGGAGATAGTCGATCGCCGGACCCACCGGCACCACACCCGTGGGGTTGATCATGGTGTGGCTCTGGTAATAGTGCCGTTTGATGTGGCCCATGTTCACCGTCTCCGCCACCCCCGGCACCTGGTAGAGATCGCGGGTGTAGGCGAACAGGTGGGGGTAGTCCACCAGCCGTTTCAGGTTGCACTTGAAGTGGCCCACATAGACCGGATCGAAACGCAGCAAGGTGGTGAACAGGCGCCAGTCCGCCTCGGTGATTGCCGATCCCAGGAGATAGCGCCGGCCGGCCAGGTGCCCCTCCAGCCAGTCGAGGGTGGCGAACAGGGGACCCAGCGCCTCCTCGTACGCCTCCTGGGTGGTGGCGAAACCACAGCGGTACACCCCGTTGTTCACGGTCGCGTAGATCCGCCCATTGAGGCGGTCGATCTCCTCGCGCAGCGCCGCGGGATAGACGTCCCCCTCCCGGGCGCCCAGGTGATCGAAGGCGCTGTTGAACATCCGCAGGATCTCGGAGGATTCATTGCTCACGATCGTGCGCCGTTGTTTGTCCCACAGCACCGGCACCGTGACGCGGCCGCTGTAGTGGGGATCGGCCACGGTGTAGAGCTGGTGCAGGGCTTCGGCGCCCTCGTTGGGATCCGGCACCACCCCCTCCGCCGCCTGGAAGGTCCAGCCCCGCTCGCCCATGAACCAGTGCACGACGGAGAGCGGGATCAGATCCTCCAGCCCCTTGAGGGCGCGCAGGATCAGGGTGCGGTGGGCCCAAGGGCAGGCGAGTGACACATAGAGGTGATAGCGGCCGGCTTCGGCGGCAAATCCGGCCTCCCCGCTCGGACCGGCCGATCCATCCGGGGTGATCCAGTTGCGGAACGCCGCCCGCGAGCGCTCGAAGCGGCCGGCGCTGCTGCCGGTGTCGTACCACTGGTCCCTCCAGACCCCGTCCACCAGCAGGCCCATCACGGTCGCCATGACGCCAGCGGACCCTAACGGGCCTTCTGCGCCACCTGTTCACCCGGCGGACCCTGGGCGCTATGGAGGGGAATCGCCCCCATGGTGGAGGGATCAGCAGCGCCGATCCCTGGACACCATGGCCGGTTTGAACCGACACGGCCCCCTCCGCTGGATCGCCCTCGTCCTCTGTGGGGTCCTGCTGGCTGGGGTGATGTCGGGACTGCTGGCGGGTCTGCCGCCGCTGTCGCCGCCAGTGAAGGCCCAGGGACTAGCCCAGGACCAGCCGGAGGAACTGCGGGGGGTGTGGCTCACCGCCAATGACATGCCGGTGCTGCGGGACCGCGGCCGCATGCAGGCCGCCGTCGATCAGCTGGCGGACCTGGGCTTCAACCGGCTCTATCCGGTGGTCTGGAACGGCGGCTTCGCCTACTACCCCAGCCGGGTGAGCGAGGCCCGCCAGCTGCAGGACTTCACCTTCCGCGGCCTGCAGGACCAGGACATCCTGGCCGAGCTGATCAGCGCCGGCCGCAACCGCGGGCTCAAGGTGATCCCCTGGTTCGAGTTCGGCTTCATGGCGCCACCGGAGTCGCCGCTGGCGCAACGGCACCGCAGCTGGCTCACCCAGACCCGCGACGGCGGGCTCACCTCCAGCAGTGCCGCCGGCCGGGTGGTGTGGCTCAATCCTTTCCGGCCGGAAGTGCAGCAGCTGATCACCGACCTGGTGCTGGAGGTGGTGAACGACTGGGGCGCCGATGGCATCCAGTTCGACGATCACATGAGCCTGCCGCGGGAGTTCGGCTACGACCCTTTCACCAGGGCGCTCTACCGCAAGGACACGGGTAAGGATCCACCGGCCAACCCCGAGGACCCCGTGTGGGTGAAATGGCGCGCCGACCGGATCACCGCCTTCCTCGACCAGCTGGCCCGGGCGGTGCGGGCCGCCCGCCCCGGCGCCCTGATTTCGATCTCCCCCAACTACTACGACTTCGCCTACAAGCTGCAGCTGCAGGACTGGCGTGAATGGGTGCGGCGCGGCATCGCCGATGAACTGCTGGTGCAGATCTACCGACCCGACCTGGACAGCTATCACCCCCACCTCAGCCGGTCCGAGGTCCAGGAGGCCCGCCAGCGCATCCCCACCGCCATCGCCGTGATGAGCGGCCAGCGCAACCGCCCCACCCCCCTGGCGCTGATGGCCCAGAAGCTGGCCGCCAACCGGGCTCGGGGCCTGGGGGTGGCCTTCTTCTACTTCGAGAGCCTGTGGAGCCTGGGCCCGGAGCCGCCGGAGGAGCGCATCGCTGGCCTGGCGCAGATGCTGGGCCCCCGTCGGCAGGAGCTGGGCGGCCCCGGGGTCCGCGGAGCTTCAGCGCCGCCCCTGCCGCCGCCGCCTCCTTAGCGAATGCCGGGGGCTGACGTTGACGCCCCCCAATGTCCCTCTACCAAGGAAAGAAGCTCCCGCCTTTCCCCATGCCCGAGCCGGCCGCCGACCTGCCCCTGGCCGTCCCGACCCACCAGCGCCTCCTCGAGCTCTCACCCTCGAAGGACACGGAGGCCGAGGAGCTGCGGCAGAACCTCTCCGCCCTGGTGGCCCTCGACCGGGTGCTGTGGCTGGGGGGTGATGAGGGACGAAGCCTCTACCGTTTGGACCGCCTCGGCGATCATCACTACGGCGATCTCAGCGCCGTGAAGCTCAGGGACTTCGGTCTCGCCGGCGGCAAGGACGACGGTGAATCGGACCTCGAGGAGCTGGCGCGCGATGGCGATCGCCTGTGGCTGGTGGGCTCCCATTCCCTCCGACGCCGCCGGTTCGACGCCAGGGGAGGACCCCTGAAGCTGCACGACAGGCAGAGCCGCAACGCCCATGTGCTTGGCTGCCTGCGCCTGGATGGGGAGGGCCGTGACGCCCTCACCCAGGCCCTGGCGACCGACCGGCGGATCGCCCCGTTTCTGGCCATCCCCGGCAAGGACAACGGACACGACATCGAAGGCATCGCCGCCCGTGGCGAGCGGGTGCTGGTGGGTCTGAGGGGGCCGGTCCTGGGGGGCATCGCCCTGGTGCTCGACCTCCGCTTGGGTGGCCTCGATGGCGATGGTCCCACCCTCTCCCTGGAGGCCCATCGCTGCCGCTACCTCTCCCTCAGCGGCCTGGCGGTGCGGGATCTGGCCATGGTCCCCGGCAGTGACGACGTGCTTGTGCTGGCCGGGCCGACGATGGACCTGGTGGGCCCCTGCGACCTGGACCGCTGGCGCAACGCCCTTGGCCGGGAGGATTCACCCACGGAGGACGGCGTCACCCTGGAGACAACGGAGCCGCTGCTGTGGATCCGGGATGGCCGCCCCGGTCGCCCCGGAGAAGGCAGCGACAAACCGGAGGGCTTGGATGTGCAGCGTCATGGCGGCCAGCTGCTGGCCTGGGTCGCCTACGACGATCCCATGGCCGCCAGGATTGGAGCGCAGGGAACCCGAACCTGCCTGGATGGCTTTGTGCTGCTGGACTGACGTCAGCCCAGGTCCACCCCGTCGAACAGGTGGCGGCCGGGGGCCTCCGGCGAGGGATCGAACCAGTACTGCTCCACCAGCGTCAGGAAGGCCTGCCGCGGCAGGCGGCCGTGGGGCAGCCCCAGCGCGGCGAGCATCTGATCGAGGTTGGCGGCGATGCCGGAGGTGGGATGGCCCTAGGCGGCGGCGAAGGCAGCCAGGTCGTCGAGGTCGAGCTGGCCATCGCCATCGAGGTCCAGCACGTCGAAAAAGCCGCCGGCGGAGCGGGCCATGAACTCCCGCGCGGCCTGGAGATCGGCCTGGAAGGCGGCGAACACGCGGCCATGGGAGGCGAGGCACTCCTCCCCATCCACCGTGCCGTCGTGGTTCCGGTCGCGGCGGCCGTCGCCGTCGCGGTCGTAGAAGCTGAACAGCCGTCGGTAGCGCTGCATCAGTTCGGCCGGCAGGGAGACGCTCGACATCCGCCGGGCCGCTGAGCAAGTCGATGGCAGCGGGGCCGCCGCCGCGTTCCCCCTGGGGCCGGGCTTGACGCGATCCTTAACAAGCTGTTACAATTCACGAAACAAACTGAAACACTCATGACCGACTCCTCCTCCCGCTTCGGCTTCGTTGCCTTCGCCGAAACCTGGAACGGCCGTCTCGCCATGCTCGGCTTCGTGATCGGCCTCGGCACCGAGCTGCTCACCGGCCAGGGGATCCTCACCCAGATCGGCCTCGGCTGATCGACCAACGGCCCAGCTCTTTTCCTTCCCCCTCCCTGCTCGATCCATGACCAACACCCCCGCCAACGACGCCTTCCTCCAGGGCGACACTGAGCGTTCCATCCACATGGAGCAGCTCAAGCGCGTCGAGCTCTTCAACGGCCGTGCTGCCATGCTCGGTCTGGTGATCGGTGTGCTCACCGAAGCCATCACCGGCTCCGGCATCGCCCACCAGATCGGCCTCGGCGCCCTGACCGACGGTTACGCCGCCTGCCGCACCCAGTTCCTGCCCTTCTGCTTCTGATCGCTCCGCTCTCCATGCTGCTCCCGCCCCCCTTGTGTCCCTTCACGGCGGCCCGGATCGCCGGTCTGCAGGCCACGGTGCTGCTGTTGCTCACCCTGCTGATCAAGGCCCGGGTGCAGATCAAGGCGGCTTCGGCCCTTGGCCTGTTCCTGTTGGCTTTGCAGACCCTGGTGTTCCTGGCGGCGGCGGGGGCCCTGGGCCTGGCGGCCATCGGCGGAGCGGCCCTGGCCCTGACCCGTCCCCGCTCGGTCGCCGCCTGAGATCACCCCTGTCATGACCGCCGTGCAGCAGCCACCGCTGGGGGAAGACGCCCTCCGGGCCCTGTTCACCAAGCCCTACGGATCCCCAGGGCCCACGCCGGAGCAGTGGCGGGCGCTCTATGATGAGGCGGTCCACTTCACCGACCCCACCCAGGAGCGGCAGGGCCTCGACCCCTACATCGTGGCCCAGGAAAGCTTGCTGCAGCGCTGCGATGACGTCTTCCTCGAGCCCGGTGCCGTGGCCCTCAGCGGTGATGTGGCCTTCGTGGAATGGACGATGGGCCTGAAGATCAAGGGCATCGAATTCATCTATCCCGGCACCAGCCGTCTCCGCCTGGGCGCCGACGGCCGGATCATCGACCATCGCGACTACTTCGACTTCGTCGGACCCACCTTCACCCCGGTGCCGCTGGTCGGAGGTTTCGTGCGCTGGCTCTATGGGCGGTTCGTGGCCTGAAGGTTCCGATCAGCGAGCCCTGCGCCTGACGTCGCCGGTGCAGACGGCACGGTGCAGGGTGGTCACGCCGAAATGGCATCCCTTCCGCTCAATGGCCGGAGCCTGCGAGGGGGGCCTGGCTCGGCCTTGCTGATCGGTGATGCCGGGACATCCGAGCCGGGCGACGCCCGGTGAGGCGCGCCAACCGGGCCAGGGGCGTGCTGGCACGGCGCAAGGCCTCCCGTAGCCGCTCGCGGTAGAGGCGATCCACCGCTTCCATGGCCGCCAGGTCGTCATGGTCATGGACGCCGTAGAGCAGGCCGGTGATGCGCTCCGGGTCCATGGCCTCCGCGGCCGCTTCCTGCCAGAGGCGCTCGCTCCGGGAGCTGTCGCCCCGCCGGAACTGGGCATCGGCCAGCTGTCGGGCGAGAGCGAACACCAGCTGCCGTTCCTTGAAGGCGGAGAAACTGCCTTCGAACTGATGGGGAAAGCTACCGCTGGCCATGGGGGGTGTCCTGCCGCTGGAGTTCTGCCCTCAACTGTATGTTCTGCTACGGATTTTCAGGCGCCACTGCCTGGTCCGGCCCGCGCTCGTCGGGGCGCCGGCGCCACCAGGGTGGGAGCTCCTCCTGCGTTGAGGCCATGTCCCCCTTCCCGTTGCTGGTGATCGTCCACGCCCTGGCCGCCACGGTGTGGACCGGCGGCCACCTGGTGCTGGATCTGGGTGTGCTGCCGAGGGCCCTGCGGGAGCGGAGCGCTGAACGCATCCGCGATTTCGAGGCGATCTTCGAGCCCCTCGGCCTCACGGCCCTCGCCATCCAGGTGATCACGGGCCTCTGGATGGGCTCGATCCTGCTGCCTGGCTTCGATGGACTGTTCAACCCAGCGAGCCCGATCGGCGTGCTGGTGGGCACCAAGCTGCTGCTGCTGGGCGCCACTGCCACCCTGGCCGTGCATGCCCGGCTGCGGCTGATCCCCAACCTCACGAACACCAACCTGAGCGGCCTGGCCTGGCACATCCGTGCCATCACCGCCCTGGCGATCGCCTTCGTGGTGGTGGGTGCCCTGATCCGTCTGGGTGGCGTGCTGGGCTTCGGTTCCGGTCCAGGCGGCTGAGGACGTGGTAACTGGCGAAGCCGATCAAAACCATGGCGAGCATGAAGGCCGGATAGGAGATGTGCCAGTTTTTGGGGCCTGTGATCATCGTCCACTCGGACATGCCGCCGATGCCCGCCAGCAGGGTCAGCGGCATGAAGATCGTCGTGATCAGCGTCAGGCGCCGGACGGTGGCGTTGGTGTCGTTGGCGGCCTTGGCCATCTGGTTGTTGAGCATCGACAGATACATCTCCATCAGGCTGGTGACGATGTCCCGGTACGACTCGCTGACCTCGTAGAACCGCACCAGATGGTCGTAGATGTCGCGATAGTGGTAGATCGCCTTCCTGGACACCAGGGGGAAATCCCCCCGGCAGATCTTGCTGAGGATCTCCCGTTCATGAAACAGGCTCTTGCGCAGCCGCAGCAGGTAGCGCCGGAACCGGATCAGCTCGGCCGGCTGGAAACTCGCCGGATCCGCCATCAGGGCTTCCTCCACGCCATTCAGTTCATCCTCGAGCGCCTCGATGGCCACGAACTTCTGATCGACGACCTGATCGAGGATCAGATGCATGAGGTGGGACGGGCCCTGGCGGGCCTCCTCGAGGCCCCTCTCGACCATCTTCTCCACCCCATCGAGGTAGGAGCGGTGCCTGGAATCCAGATGGCTGATGCTGACCAGAAACCGCTGGCCGAGGAACAGATTGATTTCACCCACCTCAAGGACGCTGCGGTCGTACTGAAACGTGTTGAACAGGATGAAGGTGTTATCTGGATAATCGTCGATCTTGGGAATCTGATGATCATCGAAGCAATCCTCGATCGAGAGGGCGTGCAAACCCAGCAGGCCGACGAGCTGGTCCAGCTCGTCCCGGGTGGCTTCGCGGTAATGCAACCATGCGAAACCGTCCCCGTCGCTTGCGCTCACCGCCTCGATCGCCGACGCCATGCGCTTCGCCGGGCCCGTGCGGCCGATCCGATAGAAGCTGGCGTCAGACATCTGTTCCATCGTGTCACGACAATGGCTTCGGTTTTGGCAGGCTGGCTTCTGCGCTGCGTGGCCTGATGCCCCACCACGTCGATCGCCCCACCAAGACCTGCCCGGTCTGCGGACGCCCCTTCCAGTGGCGCCGGAAGTGGAAGGAGGTCTGGGAGGAGGTGCGCTACTGCTCCGAGCGCTGCCGCCGCAACCGTAATCGCGCCCGCCCGGATTCCTCCGGGGGCCCTCAGATCTCGAATTCCGCCACCAGCGCCGCATGATCCGAGCCCGGATCGGCGGCCCGATCGGAGGGCGTTTCGGTGATCGACGGCAGATGGTCGCCGGCCAGTACCGTCCGCGCCACGGGGATGTTGCCGGGATTCACCAGCCGGTGGCTGGCCAGGATGTGGTCGATCAGTTCCCCCCGCCCCTGGAAGAGGCGGCTGAAGGGAGCCTCGCCCGGGGGTTCCCCGTTCGGCCCGGTATTGAGCAGCGGCGCCAGGTTCCAGAGGCGGTAGCCATCGCCCTTGTCGCCCCGCCGGAAACCTTCGGTGCCCAGCTCGGAGCCGCTCGGCCCCTGCAGGATCTGGGTGGTGGCGGCGTCCGTCGCATCGTTGAGATCGCCGCAGACCACCACCGCCTTCTGACGACCCAGCCCTTCCTCCGGGTCCGGTGATCCGGCGCAGCCGGAGAGAATCTGGTTGACCCGATCCCGCAGCGTCAGCGCTTCGGTGGTGCGCCGGTAGAGGCCGTAGGCGGCATAGCGATAGCGTTCGTTCTCATCATTCGGGGCGAACTGGCTGCCCTCCACCAGCCCCTTCTGGCGGGCGTAGGAGATCAGCTTCGACTTGAAATGGGCCGTGATGATCCTCACCGGGTGCCCCTCGATCTCGACCACCACCTCCAAGGCGCCCCGCCCCAGCGAGGCTGTGAAGGACTCATCTGCCGGGGTGGCCGGATCGTCGAACACCGGATCCCTGGCCTGAATCGGAGCGATCATCTCGGGGAAGGCCACGATCGAGCGACTGGTGCTGAAGGGATGGCGCGACAGGACGGCCACCCGGATGCCCCGGCCGTCGGGCTCCCCCTCCACCCCATGGGGCAGGGAGTGGCTCAGCGCCCCCTGCAGCGCCTGCAGGGCACCAGCCGGGCCGATTTCCTGCAGGGCGAGCACGTCGGGCCGCTGACTGTCGATCACGGCGGCGAGGCTGGCGAGCTTGGCCTGGAAGCGGGCGCGCACCTGCTCAGTGGCGTCGCCCTCGGGAAGAAACAGATTCTCCACGTTCCAGCACATCAGGGTGAAACTGGCCATCAGCTGTCTCGGCAGGGGGGAGGCTCCCCCATGGACCTAGCCACTGCCGATGAAATCTGCAGGTGCTCAGGCGAGGATCAGGTTCGAGGCTGAGAACTGGACCGGCCCCATCAGCATCACTTCGAAGTCGCTGGTGCCGTTGCCGTCGAGATCCCCCTGCAGGAGGGCGTGGTTCTGCCCCCGGGTCTGTTGCAGCCTCAGCTGGCCGGCTTCCCCGTAGAACGCCCTGGAGCCGATCCAGGTGAAGGGCTGGACGCCGGCACGGCGGCTGTCGGCGTCGACCCTGGAGAGGTCGATCCTGTCGTCCGCGGCGAAGTCGGTGATCACATCCCGCCGCTCAGGGCTGCTCAGGCTGCTGTCGGCGCGCACATAGACGAAGGTGTCGCGGCCGCCTCCGACCAGACCTTTCCACTGGGCCGGCGCTCCAGGAACACCGAAGAACGCCAGGTCACGGAAGCTGTTCGGTACACACCAGTCTGGGGCCAGAGGGGCCCCGGCCAGCCAGTCGGCTCCGTAACCACCCGAAATGATGTCGTGGCTGCCAGTGCCGACGATGCCGTCATTGCGACTGGTGCCGATGGTGGACGGGGCCAGGGCTCCGATCGTGAGGCTGACATTGGCGATCGCGGCCACCGTGAAGGTGCCGTAGTAGTCGTCCTTGGAAGCGGTATAGAAGCCGACGAAGTTCGGATTGCCCGCCGTCGGTGATGTTCCGGCCGTGTCGGGGAGTTGTCCGGCGGCCTTCTCCCGGGCCGCCTGGGAGCGGAGGATGGTGGTGTAGGCGTTCGATTCAAAGGAATAGTTCGGATTCGGTTTGTCCGCACTGGGATCGGCAGTCGTGTAGCCGTAGTTCCACACGTTCCAGTTGTGGGCGAAGAACTGCTCTCCCCGGGGCTGGGGCACCTGCGCCCCCAGGCCGCCATTCATGGCGCTCCAGGCGATGTTGGTGGAGAAGTCGAACCCGAAGGCGGGATAGGTCTGCTCGGGATTCAGGCTGCTGGCGCCGGCGGAGAGTGGATAGCCGAAGGAGGACGGCCCGTAGGGCACCTCCTCAAGGAACTGGATCCAGCCAGCGGGAGCATTCGGCGGCCAGTAGGCCGGTTGCCCGTTCTGCACGGCATTGGCCATGATCACCTGCTGCTGCCAGAGCCGCATCGGGCCGACGAACCGCCGGTTCGGGGCGTCCCAGAGGTTCGATGCCGTCCCGACACCCTTGCCCGAGGCGGCGCTGGTGACGAATCCGCCCGGCGGCAGGGCGGCGAAATCCATGGCGATCGCCGCCGCGTTCAGGAAGCCGAAGTTGTGGAGGCTTCCGCTGCTGTCGGTGATGTTGGTCTGGATCGGATAGGCCCAGTCGTCGATGTAGGACATGTCAGCGGAAAAGCCGCTGCCATCGATGGTGTACTCGTAGAAGGAGAAGGGCGCTGTGGTGTTCCAGCCGATCGGTTCCTGGCCAGGGTTGGCGAACAGCGTGGCGGAGCTCGAGACGTAGATCCTCATCTGAGGAGCCGCCGCGATCGCCAGGGTGTTCAGGCCCGGCGAGAGAGTGCTGGGCTGGCCGGGTGGGATGGGCTGAACGCTGAATCCTGGCCCGACGACGTAGTAATAGAGGCTGCCTTCCGACTGGTTGTTGATGGTCAGGGAGGCGGTGGCCATGGTCCAGCTCGATACCCGGATCCAACGCTAGGTGTCACCGGATGGACGTCAGCCAGCGGGCACTGCGCTGCAGTCCTTCGTCGCAGTCGCCCTGCATCAGCAGGCCCGCCCCACCCCACAGCAGCCGCGGGGCCAGATCCAGCGGGCCACCAGCCAGCTCCCGCAGCGGCCTGAAGCCGAGCCGCCGGAAGTAGCGCACCAGCCGCCGGTGCTGCTGCTCCCCATCGCGGATCGCCAGCAGGCGCGCCGAGCGGCAGGGCGTCTCCTCAAGGGCCCAGGCGAAGGTGGCCGCCCAGATCAGCGGCCCCACGGCTTCGCTGCGCTCCCCCTGCACCCGCATCGTGTCGAGCCGCAGGCCATCGGCCAGGGGCAGGCACCAGCCCTTGAGCTCCCCCAGCAGCAGGGGCGGCTGCTCCGCCCGGGCCCGGGCCAGAGCCACCCGCAGCCCCCGCACCCCCACCAGCCCCTTCACCTGCAGCCGCAGCAGCAGGCCGCGTTCCCGGGCCTGCCGCTCCAGCTCCTCCAGCGTCAGCATGGTGCGCCGGCCGGCGGCGGCGGGAAGGGCTCGGCGGCCAGCACCGCCTCCAGCGGCAGCGGCCCGTGGATGTGGGGGAAGCATTCGCCGCTGTCCGGGGCGGGCTCCCAACGCAGCGGCGCGGTCAGGCGGAAGGGGTCAATGGTCAGCAGCAGCACCTCCCCCGCATCGGCGTAGAAGCGCCCGTAGGTGCCCTCCACCTGGTCGGCGCCGCTGGCATGGATGAAGCCCACCTCCTGCAGCGACTGGCCGCGGGTCGAGCGCTCGTACACACCGCGGGCTTTGGCGTCCCGCCATTCGTTGGCCAGGGCCAGGTGATAGATCCAGCGCTCGGAGCGCCAGGGCCGGCGGGGCGCCCAGGGCCCAGCCATCACCGCCGCCAGCTCGGGCCCCTGCAGGAAGCGCTGCAGCCAGTCCTGCAGCGGCACCAGATCCTCCTGACGGTCGAACCCCTCCGGATCGGCGAGCCGGAACTGGCGCACGAAGGGCAGCAGGGCCACATCGGCCAAAGACGGCCGCCCCCCCACCAGCCAGCCGCCGGCCTCCAGGGCGGCGCTCCAGCCCCGCAGGATCGCCAGCGCCGCCCCGCGCTGCTGCTCCCGGTCGTCGCCGGGATGGCGGTGGGCGTACTTGAAGCGATCGAGATGGTGCTTGAACACCCCGTCGTTCTGGGCGATCAGGGTGGCGATCCGGGCCCGCTCTCCGGCGGCAGCGCCGTCCGCTCCGCCGCGTCGCAGGTCGCCGGGGTCGTGGCGCTCCAGGGCCCAGGCCATCACCGCCAGGCTGTCCGGCAGCACCCGGGCGGCCCCCTGGGGATCGTTGCCGGCGTCGGGCGGCAGCACCAGGGCCGGCACGGTGGCGGCGCCGGAGGCCTCCAGCAGTTCGGGCGGCTTGCGCCCCAGGTGCACCTCCCGCAGCTCGAGATCCACCCCCGGCCTCAGCCCGGCCGCCGCCAGGGCCAGCCGCGCCCGGATCGCGTAGGGGCAGCGCCGGAAGCTGTACAGGATGGGCATGCGCGGCGCCATCCGCTCAGCCGCCCACGCCGGGCATCACCCGGCCGATGTGGGTCTCACCGGAAGCCTTCGCCCGTCCGATTTGGCGCTGGCGTTCGGCGAACCGCTCCCGGTCGGCGTCGGAGAAGCGACCGATGCAGTGGCGGCAGCTCACCCCGGCCACATAGCTCTCCAGCGCCAGGTCGGCGGGGGCCAGGGGCAGGCCGCAGGCATGGCACACGTGATAAGTCCCCGGCTGGAGCCGGTGGTCGAGGGCCACCCGCTGGTCGAACACGTAGCACTCGCCCCGCCAGCGGCTCTCGGCCTCCGGCACCTGCTCCAGGTAGTTGAGGATCCCCCCCTGCAGCTGCAGCACCTGCTCGAAGCCCTGGTTCAGCAGGTGGGCGGTGGCCTTCTCGCAGCGGATGCCGCCGGTGCAGAACAGGGCCAGCCGCTGCGGCCGCCGCTGGGCCACCAGGGGTCGCAGGTGCTGCTCCACCCAGGCGGGAAAGTCGCGGAAGTGTTCGGTGCCGGGGTCGATGGCGCCCTCGAAGCTGCCCAGGGCCACCTCGTAGTGGTTGCGGGTGTCGATGGTCAGGGTGCCGGGATCGTCCAGCAGGGCATTCCAGTGCTCGGGGGGCACCGGGATTCCCGTGCCCTGGGCCGGCTGGGCCGAGGGCTCGGCCATCGTCACGATCTCCTCCTTGAGGCGCACCTTGAAGCGGTGGAACACCGCTCCGGTGGCCTCACTGCGCTTCACCTCCAGCCGGGCCAGGCGGGGATCGGTCTCCAGCAGCGCCAGCAGGGTGGCCACGGCGGGGGCTGGCCCGCAGACCGTGCCGTTGATGCCCTCGGTGGCCAGCAGGATGGTGCCCTTCAGGCCGGCCTCGCTGCCCAGGGCCAGCAGCCGGGCGCGCCAGAGCGGCAGTTCCTCGCTGTCGAAGGGGACGAACCGGTAGAAGGCGGCGACCTGCACCCTCAGCGGCCGGCGGCGGCCGCCAGCGGCTGCTCCTCCAGCTGCATCCGCACCCCGGCGGCCTGCAGCAGCTCCTGGTCGCTGGCCACCGCCGGGTTGGAGGTGGTGAGCAGGGTGTCGCCGTAGAAGATCGAATCGGCCCCCGCCAGCAGGCAGAGGATCTGGGCTTCCCGCCCCAGCTGCTCGCGCCCGGCGCTGAGGCGCACCCGGCTGTGGGGCATGAGGATGCGGGCGGTGGCCACCATCCGCACCAGTTCCAGGGGGTCCACCGCCGGGCGTCCCTCCAGCGGGGTGCCCTCCACCGCCACCAGGGCGTTGATCGGCACGCTCTCCGGGTGGGGATCCATGGTGGCCAGCACCTGGAGCAGCCCGGCCCGGTCCTGGGGTGTCTCGCCCATGCCGATGATGCCGCCGCAGCAGAGGTCGATGCCGGCGTCCCTCACCCGCTGCAGGGTGTCAAGCCGCTCCTGGTAGGTGCGGGTGGTGATGATCCGCTCGTAGTGCTCGGGGCTGGTGTCGAGGTTGTGGTTGTAGGCGGTGAGTCCCGCCTCCGCCAGCCGGGCCGCCTGGCCGCCTGTGAGCATGCCGGCGGTGACGCAGGCCTCCAGGCCCAGCTCCCGCACCCCCCGCACCATGGCGAGCATGGCCTCGAAGGGCGCGCCGTCGCGGATCTCCCGCCAGGCCCAGCCCATGCAGAAGCGGTGGGCGCCGGCGTCCCGGGCCTGCCGGGCGCGCTCCAGCACCGGCTCCACCGCAAGCTCCGGACGGCCAGCCACGTCGCTGGGGTGGTGCATCGACTGGGGGCAGTAGGCGCAGTCCTCCTCACAGCCCCCGGTCTTGACGCTCAGCAGCGAGGCCAGCTGCACGTGGTAGCCGGGGTTGGCGCTGCGGTGCACCCCCTGGGCCTGCCACAGCAGATCCATCAGGGGCAGATCGAGCAGGTCCTGGATCTCCTGGCGGGACCAGTCGTGGCGCAGGGTCATGGGGCGTTCTCCACACCGTTCTGGACGCCGCCGAAGCGGCGCTGGCGCCCCTGATAATCGAGCAGGGCCGCCAGCAGGGCCTCGGTGTCGAAGTCGGGCCAGAGCACCTCGGTGATGTGCAGCTCGGCATAGGCCAGCTGCCAGAGCAGGAAGTTGCTGATGCGCTGCTCGCCGCTGGTGCGGATCAGAAGGTCGGGGTCGGCATCGCCGGCGGTGAACAGCTCGGCGGCGAAGAGGTCTTCGTCGATGCTGGCCGGGTCGATCTCACCGCGGGCCGCCTGCTCGGCGAGGCGGCGGGCCGCCCGCACCAGCTCGCTGCGGCCGCCGTAGTTGGTGCAGACGTTGAAGTGGATGCCGGTGTTGCCGGCCGTGCGCTCGGTGGCATCGGTGATCAGGACCTTCAGGCCCTCCGGCAGGGGCTCCAGGTCGCCGAGGAAGCGGATGCGCACCTGCTGGCGCTCGAGGGCTTCGAGTTCCCGGGCGAGGACGCGTTCGAACAGGGCCATCAGGAAGGCCACCTCCTCGCCCGGCCGGGTCCAGTTCTCCGTGGAGAAGGCGTAGGCGGTGAGGGCGCCGATGCCCCAGTCGCTGCAGTGGCGCAGGGTGCGCTTGAGCACCTCCACCCCGGCCCGGTGCCCCATGGCCCTGGGCAGCCCCCGCTGACGGGCCCAGCGCCCGTTGCCGTCCATGATCACGGCCACGTGGCGGGGCAGCCGAGCCGGATCCAGCTGAGCGGGCAGCTGGTCGGGATCGGACGATGGAGTGGTCGCCAGGGCGCGACTCATCCGCGATGTTCCGGCGGGTCCGCAGCCACGCTACGCCCCGTGGGCGCGGAGGCCAGGGCGTCGGTGAGCAGGTCGTGAAGCCGGCTGCTGGTGATCGGCCTCTCCAGCCGGCCCTGGGAGGCGAGCGAGAGGGTGCCCGTCTCCTCGGAGACGACGATGCAGAGACAGCCGTCGTGGCGCTCGGTCAGGCCCATGGCGGCCAGGTGGCGGGTGCCGTAGCGGTTCAGGCCCTGGCGGGAGAGGGGCAGGATCACGCCCGCCGCCACGATGCGGTTCTTCTGGACCAGCACGGCGCCGTCATGCAGGGGCGTGTCCACCGCGAAGAGATTGAGCAGCAGGTCGACGGAGAGCTGGGCGTCGATGCGGATGCCGGGGTTGAGGAAGTCCTCGGGGCGCAGATCGCTGCCCAGGTCGAGGACGATCAGGGCCCCGCAGCGGGCCTGGGAGAGGCGGCCGGCGGCCTCGGTGAGCAGGCTCACCGACCCCGACGCCAGCTGGTCACGGCTGCGGTCGGCGAACAGCACCCCGAGGCGTCCGGTGCCCAGCAGTTCCATCAGGCGCCGCAGTTCCCCCTGCCACAGGATCGCCAGGGCGAGGCTGCAGGCCAGCACCAGCGCATCCACCAGGCTGCTGGTGAGGGGCAGGTTGGCGTAGCGCTGCACGAACCAGGCCAGCGCCACCAGGAACAGGTAGCCGCGCAGCAGCCACAGGGTGCGCGCTTCCGTGACCCGGCCCAGCAGGAGCAGGCCGAGCAGGGAGGCGAACAGGAGATCGAGCAGCAGGCGGAAATCGATGAGCCGCAGCCAGATCACAACAAAAGGGAGGGGCAGGCCGGTTCAACGGGTGGCCGCCTGTCCGCGTCAGGATACCGGCAGGAGCCGGTGGGGCAGGACGTCATAGCGCAGTAGGTCTTCCGGCTGCTCGCGCCGCTGCACCACCTCGGCCACACCGTCGTGGACGAGCACCGCCGCCGGCCTGGGGATGCGGTTGTAGTTGGACCCCATGGCGGCGTTGTAGGCGCCGGTGGCGAACACGGCGAGCACGTCGCCGGGGCTGGTGAGCGGCAGGCGGACGTCGTGGAGCAGCACGTCGCCGGACTCGCAGTGCTTGCCGGCCACGGTCACCGCCTCGGTGGCCTCCGCCAGCGGGCGGTCGGCCAGCACGGCCGTGTAGAGCGACTGGTAGGTGATCGGCCGGGGGTTGTCGCTCATGCCGCCATCCACCGAGATGTAGGTGCGCAGGCCGGGGATCTCCTTGCGGCTGCCCAGGGTGTAGAGCGTCATCCCCGCCGTCGCCACCAGGGAGCGGCCGGGTTCGCACAGCAGCCGGGGCAGCGCCAGCTGACGCTGGCCGCAGGCCTCGGCCACCGCCGTCGCCACCACCCGCACCCACTCCTGGATGCTCGGGGGGTCATCGGAGCCCACGTAGCGGATGCCGAGGCCGCCGCCGACGTTGAGGTC
This sequence comes from Synechococcus sp. UW140, assembly GCA_943369315.1. Classification (GTDB taxonomy): domain Bacteria; phylum Cyanobacteriota; class Cyanobacteriia; order PCC-6307; family Cyanobiaceae; genus Cyanobium. The sequence goes on along the minus strand of CALRMW020000001.1, from coordinate 557,974 downwards.
GCCGCAGGGGTGGCCCAGGGACCGGGCCAGGCCCAGGGCCTCGGCCATCACCCCGGCCAGGTCGCGGTGGGGTTCCAGTTCGAAGATCTGGGAGCCGATGTGGGCGTGCAGGCCATCCACCCGGGCCCAGGGGCAGCCGGCCAGGTGTCGCAGCACTGCCTCCAGCTGGTCGGGGTCGAAGCCGAACTTGCTGTCGAGGTGGCCGGTGCGGATGTACTCGTGGGTGTGGCACTCGATGCCCGGGGTGAACCGCACCAGCACCCGCACCGGCGCGGGCCGCCCGGCCGCCAGGGTGGCGAGCAGGGCGATGTCGTTCCAGTTGTCGAGGATGACCGTCACGCCCCGGTCGACGGCGAGCTGGAGCTCCTCGGCCGATTTGTTGTTGCCGTGGAAGACGATCCGTTCGGCGGGCATGCCGCCCTGCAGGGCCGTGAGCAGTTCCCCGGCCGAGACGGCGTCGAGGCCGAGACCCTCGGAGGCCACCAGGGCCGTGATCGCGAGGGAACTGTTCGCCTTGGAGGCGTAGAGGGCCAGGGCCTCGCCGGGGTAGTGGGCGGCCAACGCCTCCCGGTAGGCCCGGCAGGTGGTCCGCAGGCTGGCCTCGTCGAGCACGTAGAGCGGCGTGCCGTAGGTGCGGGCCAGATCGCTCAGCAGGCAGCCCCCCACCTCCAGGCGGCCCAGGGCATCGAGGCGGGCGGTGAGCGGGGCCAGGTTGCGGTTGGGACTGAGGGGATCGCTTCCCTGCTCGAAAGGTCCCCCGGGGGCGATCGGCGCCGCGGGGACGGGAGCGACCGGATCGGTCGCCGGGGAGGCGCTGGTCACCATGGCGGCCTGGGCGGGGAGGGGGTCAGGATGTCCGATCGTAAGGATGTTCGTGTCCAACGGCCGTGCCGGCACCACCTCCGCCACCGCGGCCCGCCCCGACCCTGTCTCCCCTGGTCCCGGCCGACGCCCCGGCCTGCCTGGCCCTCGACCGGGCCGCCCTCGGCGGTCTCTGGAACCTGGAGCAGTGGCAACGGGAGCTGGAGGAGGAGCGCCGGCCCGGTCTGGGGCTGTTCCAGGGGGCCGACCTGCTGGCCATGGCCAGTGGCTGGCTTGTGGTGGATGAGCTCCACATCACCCTGGTGGCGGTGGCACCGGACCAGCGCCGGCGGGGGCTGGGCCGCCGGGTGCTGCAGGAACTGATGGCCACCGGCCGTGCGCACGGTGCCACCCGCGCCACCCTGGAGGTGGCGGCCGGAAACGGGCCGGGGATCGCGCTGTACGGGGCCCTGGGGTTCCGCACCGCCGGCATCCGTGATGGTTACTACCGCAATGGAGAGGATGCCCTGATCCAATGGGTCAACCTGACAACTTGCCCCTGACAATGTGACGGGGGTGTGGATAACCGTAGATTGCTATACCTATTTCTGGTGATTCCTGGCGCTTCGTTTGTGTTCTGCTCCGTCTGAGCGCCTGCGGCACATGGGTTTCACCTGAGAGTGCTCCCCACCTCCCACACGGCCCTTCAATCCTGATAGGTTGGTTCCACTTGCATCAGGTCCCGCCCCATGTTCGAGCGGTTTACCGAGAAGGCCATCAAGGTGATCATGCTGGCCCAGGAAGAGGCCCGCCGCCTCGGCCACAACTTCGTCGGCACCGAGCAGATCCTGCTGGGCCTGATCGGCGAGGGCACCGGTGTCGCCGCCAAGGTCCTCAAGTCGATGGGGGTCAACCTGAAGGACGCCCGGGTCGAGGTCGAGAAGATCATCGGCCGGGGCTCCGGCTTCGTCGCCGTCGAGATCCCCTTCACCCCCCGGGCCAAGCGGGTGCTGGAGCTCTCCCTGGAGGAGGCCCGCCAGCTGGGGCACAACTACATCGGCACCGAGCACCTGCTGCTGGGCCTGATCCGCGAAGGCGAGGGCGTGGCCGCCCGGGTTCTGGAGAACCTCGGTGTCGACCTGGCCAAGGTCCGCACCCAGGTGATCCGCATGCTGGGCGAGACGGCCGAAGTGGCCTCCGGCAGCTCGGGCAAGGGCTCCACGAAGACTCCCACCCTCGACGAATTCGGCAGCAACCTCACCCAGCTGGCCGCCGAGTCCAAGCTCGACCCCGTCGTGGGCCGCCAGAACGAGATCGACCGGGTGATCCAGATCCTCGGCCGTCGTACCAAGAACAACCCCGTGCTGATCGGTGAGCCGGGCGTCGGCAAGACCGCCATCGCCGAGGGCCTGGCCCAGCGGATCACCCAGGGCGAGATCCCCGACATCCTCGAGGACAAGCGCGTCCTCACCCTCGACATCGGCCTGCTGGTGGCCGGCACCAAGTACCGGGGCGAGTTCGAGGAACGGCTCAAGAAGATCATGGAGGAGATCCGCTCCGCTGGGAACGTGATCCTCGTGATCGACGAGGTCCACACCCTGATCGGCGCCGGCGCCGCAGAAGGCGCCATCGACGCCGCCAACATCCTCAAGCCGGCCCTGGCCCGGGGCGAGCTGCAGTGCATCGGCGCCACCACCCTCGACGAGTACCGCAAGCACATCGAGCGCGATGCGGCCCTGGAGCGCCGCTTCCAGCCGGTGATGGTGGGCGAGCCCTCCGTCGTCGACACGATCGAGATCCTCAAGGGGCTGCGGGAGCGCTACGAGCAGCACCACCGCCTCAAGATCAGCGACGAGGCCCTCGTCGCCGCCGCCACCCTGGGCGACCGCTACATCAGCGACCGCTTCCTGCCCGACAAGGCCATCGACCTGATCGACGAGGCCGGCAGCCGGGTGCGCCTGCTCAACTCCAAGCTGCCGCCGGCAGCCAAGGAGGTCGACAAGCAGTTGCGCGGCGTCCAGAAGGAGAAGGAGGACGCCGTCCGCCAGCAGGACTTCACCAAAGCGGGTGAACTCCGCGACAAGGAGGTGGAGCTGCGCGACCAGATCCGCACGATCCTCCAGGCCCGTCGCGACGACGAACCCGCCGGCGCCTCCGGCGAGGCCGACACCCCGGCCCTGCTGGGCGGCCCCGTGGCCGACGATGCCAGCGAGGAAAGCCGCTCGCCCCTGGTCACCGAGGAGGACATCGCCCAGATCGTCGCCTCCTGGACCGGCGTGCCCGTCCAGAAGCTGACCGAGAGCGAGTCGGTGAAGCTGCTCAACATGGAGGAGACCCTCCACCAGCGCCTCATCGGTCAGGACGAGGCCGTCAAGGCCGTCTCCCGGGCCATCCGCCGGGCGCGGGTCGGCCTCAAGAACCCCAACCGCCCCATCGCCAGCTTCATCTTCTCCGGCCCCACCGGCGTCGGCAAGACGGAACTCACCAAGGCACTCGCCGCCTATTTCTTCGGCAGCGAGGACGCCATGATCCGGCTCGACATGAGCGAGTTCATGGAGCGCCACACCGTCAGCAAGCTGATCGGTTCGCCTCCGGGCTACGTGGGCTTCAACGAGGGCGGCCAGCTCACCGAGGCCGTGCGCCGTCGTCCCTACACCGTGGTGCTGTTCGACGAGATCGAGAAGGCCCACCCCGATGTCTTCAACCTGCTCCTGCAGCTGCTGGAGGACGGCCGGCTCACCGATTCCAAGGGCCGCACGGTCGATTTCAAGAACACCCTGATCATCATGACCTCGAACATCGGTTCGAAGGTGATCGAGAAGGGCGGCGGCGGCCTCGGCTTCGAGTTCGGCGGCGGCGACGTGGAGGAAACCCAGTACAACCGCATCCGCTCCCTGGTCAACGAGGAGCTCAAGCAGTACTTCCGCCCCGAATTCCTCAACCGCCTCGATGAGATCATCGTCTTCCGTCAGCTCACCCGCGACGAGGTCAAGCTGATCGCCGAGATCATGCTGCGGGAGGTCTTCGCCCGCATGCAGGACAAGGGCATCGGCATGTCCGTCACCGAGGCCTTCAAGGAGCGCCTCGTGGAGGAGGGCTACAACCCCAGCTACGGCGCCCGTCCCCTGCGCCGTGCCGTGATGCGCCTGCTCGAGGATTCCCTGGCGGAGGAATTCCTCTCCGGCCGGATCGGCGAGGGCGATGCCTGTCTGGTGGACGTGGACGACGACAAGCAGGTGGTGATCCGCAAGCAGAGCGTCACCCCGCCGCTGCCGGAGCTGGCCAGCGCCAGCGTCTGAGCCGTCGCGACCCGGATCGGCCGACTTCTACATTTCATTCATGAGATGGCGGCCATGACGGATCCTCTGCAGACCCAGGCCATCGCCCCGGCGGTGGTTCTCCGCGGGGAGGGGGCCTGGCAGCAGGCCCTCCCCCGCATCGTCGCCCTCGGTCGCCGCCCCCTGCTGCTCGGCCGCAGTGCCTCCACCTTCGGGCTGCGTCAGCAGCTGGCGGTCGATCTGGAGCAGGCCGGTTCCCGCCCCGTGGCCAGCCAGGGCCTGCGCGACTGCTGCGAGGAGGACCTCGGCCCCCTGGCCCGGGACGCCGCTGCCACCGGCTGTGATGCGGTCATCGCCGCCGGTGGGGGCAAGGTGCTGGATGCTGGCAAGCTGCTGGCCCACCGCCTCGGCCTCCCCTGCATCACGGTGCCCACCAGCGCCGCCACCTGCGCCGGCTGGACGGCCCTGGCCAACCTTTACACCCCCGATGGGGCCTTCCTGGGCGATGTCGCCCTCGACCGCTGCCCGGACCTGCTGGTTTTCGACCACGCCCTGGTGCGGCAGGCGCCGGCCCGCACCCTGGCCAGCGGCATCGCCGATGCGGTGGCCAAGTGGTACGAGGCTTCGGTGAGCAGCGGCTCCAGCGGCGATGGGCTGGTGCAGCAGGCGGTGCAGATGGCGCGTCTGCTGCGCGATCTGCTGCTGCTGGAGGGGGAAGCCGCCCTGGCGGACCCCCACAGTGAGGCCTGGGTGCGGGTGGCCGAGGGCTGTGCCCTCACCGCCGGCCTGATCGGTGGCATCGGTGGCGCCCGCTGCCGCACCGTGGCCGCCCATGCCGTTCACAACGGGCTCACCCAGCTTGCCGCCACCCACGGCTGCCTGCACGGCGAGAAGGTGGGCTTCGGGGTGCTGGTGCAGCTGTGGCTGGAGGAGAAGCTGGCGGGCAACCGGCTGGCGGCCCAGGCCCGCCGCCAGCTGCTGCCGTTCTTCCGCACGCTGGGGCTGCCCACCGATCTCGAGGCCCTGGGGCTGGCCGGCGCCAGCCTCGAGGAGCTCCGCCAGGTCTGTCGCTTCGCCTGCCGGGAGGGCTCCGACCTGCACCGGCTGCCCTTCGCGGTCGCCCCCGAGGATCTGCTCGCCGCCATGGTGGGCGCCACCGCCGAGCGGCAGCAGGCGTGACGGACGGCCCCTCCAGCGGCCGCGACCTGGTCACGGCCGCCGCCGCGTCGCTGCTCGATCCCCTGGGCCGGCGGCTGGCCGGCCAGGTGCAGTGGTGGGAGCTTCCGGATCACCCCGGCCAGTGGCCCGTGGCCGTTCTCGGGGAGGGTCCGCCCCTGCTGCTCCTGCATGGCTTCGACAGCTCCTTCCTGGAGTTCCGCCGCCTGGCCCCCCTGCTGGCGGCCCATCACCGGCTGCTGATCCCGGACCTGCACGGCTTCGGCTTCTGCCCCAGGCCCACCGAGCGGGAGTACACCCCGGCCGCCGTGCTGGCACACCTCGATGCCCTGCTGGAGGCCCTGGAGCGGCGGGAGCCCGCCGGCGGTCGCAGCCTCGGCCTGATCGGCGCCTCGATGGGGGGCGCGGTGGCGGTGGAGCTGGCCCGGCGTCATCCCGGACGCTTCGAGCGCCTGCTGCTGCTGGCCCCGGCCGGTCTCACCGGCCGGCCCATGCCCCTGCCGCCCCTGCTGGATGGGCTGGGGGTGCGCTTCCTGGCCCTGCCCTCGGTGCGCCAGGGCCTCTGCCGCAGCGCCTTCGCCGATCCCGACCGGGATGTGGGCCCGGCGGAGCTGGAGATCGCCTCGCTGCACCTGAAGACGCCGGGCTGGGCCGGCGCCCTGGGTCGTTTCGCCCGCAGCGGCGGCTTCGCCGGCTGCGGCGACCCCCTGCCACCCCAGCCGCTGGCGGTGCTCTGGGGCGCCGACGACCGGATCCTGCGGGCCCCCCAGAAGCGCGCCGCCCAGGCCCTCCTGGGCCCCCGCATCACCGAACTCGCGGCCTGCGGCCACCTGCCCCACATCGACCAGCCTGAGCAGGTCGCCGCCGCCTGGCTGGGCGCCCCCTGCGCTCCGATCCCCACCCACCACCCATGACCCCTGCCTCCCGCCTCTCCCTGCCGCATCTTCTCGCCGGCCTGCTGCTCGTGCTGCTGCTCGGGGTCCTCGGCCTGGCCCTCCCCGGCCGGGCCCAGGCCTCCCTGCTGCACCTGGAGGGACCGGTGCCGGAGGATCTCGGCGTGCATGGCGGCTCCCTCTCACCCTGTGCGGCGCCGGCCCACTGCGCCCGGGCCGACTGGCAGCTCCCCGACCCGGAGGCGGCCCTGAGCGCGCTGGTGCCGATCCTGGAGACCAACGAGGGGGTGCGGATCGTCGAGCGGGACGGCCGCTACCTGCACGCCACCGCCACCAGCCGGCTGTTCGGCTTCGTCGACGACCTCGAGCTGCTCGCCCAGCCGGCCGCCGGCGTGCTGCAGGCGCGATCCAGCTCCCGGCTGGGGGATTCGGACCTGGGGGTCAACGGTCGCCGGCTGGCGGCCCTGCGACAGGAACTGCCCGGCAGCTGATGCTCTCGATGGCGCCGCGGTGGTGCAGAAAGCGGGGCTGGGCCGGATCCTCCAGGCTCCACCACCAGATCCCGTCGGTGTAGCTGGGCGGACCGGCGTTGTTGGTGCGCGGCAGTTGCAGCCGCAGGTCGCGCCACTCCAGCAGCACCGTGGCGCCGGGCACCGTGCCGGCGGTGGTGTTGGGGATCCCCGGGGCATCCACGGCCCCGTTGTCGCTGGTCGCCAGCAGCGGGTCACCGTCGCAGCGGTAGGGGACGGCGTCGGCCGCCGCCGTCGCTGGGCTCCCCAGGGCGAGGCAGAGCAGCAGCACCAGAGCCAGCAGCCGGCCCGCCAGGGCCTGGGCACTGCGCAGGGCCCCCTCGATCCGGCCGAAGCCAGGCCCCTCGACGAAGTCGCCGCAGAAGGCCACCCGGCTGCGGGGGCAGACCGTGGCGTCGGCCGGCAGGCCGCCGGCCGCGGGGAAGGCGGCCCCCCAGCGCATCAGCTGACGCCGCTCCACCCCAGTCAGCACCTCGCCGCCGCCGGGCCGCTCCCCCAGCCAGGGGGCCAGGGCCGAGGCAACGGCCGCCTCCAGCGCGGTGATCGCTGCCGCGTCATCGGGCTCCTCCAGAACCCCATGGGCCACGACGGCGCAGCGGCCATCGACCAGGGGCTGGATCGACAGTCGCCGCAGCCCCCAGCGCCGCTGGGCGGGGCCGTCGAAGCCCAGCAGCCGGAAGGGCAGGTCCAGCCAGTTGGCCGCCGCGCCGGGCTCGATCGTCAGCATCAGATTGGTGCGCACGTCCATCTCCATGCTGGCGATGGACGCCAGGGCGGCCTCCAGCTCCGCGTCGCCAAGGCCCTGCGACGCCTGCTGCAGCGGCACCTCTGGCCAGCCGAACCGCTCAAGGGCCCGGGGATGGGCCAGCAGGGTGCCGGTCAGCACCAGCCAGTCGGCCTCCCCCAGCACCGCCCCGGTGGCATCGGCCAGGCGCCAGCCACCCCCGGGCCGGGCCTCCAGCTGGTGGATCAGGGTGCCGTAGCGGCCATCGAGGTTCCCCGCCGGTCCCTGGGCCGCCGCCAGGGCCAGCAGCCCCCGGGCGAGGTCGTCCATGCCCTGGCGGCCCCGGTAGAGGCGGCTGCGCAGCAGGGGATCCCCATCGGCCGGCCCCAGGTTCCCTGCGCTGTCCAGCACGGCCGCCGGCTCCCGCCAGGGCTCGATCCAGCCCCCCGCGAGCAGGGGCGCCACCAGCTCCGGTTCGGGGCCCTCGAGCAGGTTGAACAGGGGTGCCCCGTGGTCGATCTGCCAGCCGGGGTCCTGGCGGGAGCGGCGGGTGGCGGCCCGGCCACCGGGACCCCGACCCGCCTCCCAGAGCACGATGGACCCTCCCCAGCCGCCCCGCCGCAGCCCCGCGGCCAGGGCGCAGCCGGCCACCCCGGCGCCGATCACCGCCAGGGAGGGCGCAGGTCGCCCCTGGGGCTGGCCAGACTCGACGCTGGATCCAGCCATGGAGCGACCCCGATGACGCCTGACGACAAAGCCATCCTGGCGGTGTCCGCCCCCTGGCTGGGGGCCCTGCTCAACGTCGTGCCCGGCCTGGGCAGCGGCTACATCTACCAGCGCCGCTGGCGCGCCTACTGGATCACCACGGCCCTGGCCACGGGCTGGTTCCTGCTCGGGGCGGTGCTGGGCGGTGCCGGCACCGCGGCGGACCCGTCGACTGCCGATCCCACCGACCAGCTGATCGGCCTGGGGGGGCTGCTGCTGCTGGCGGCGATCACGGCCGCCGAGGCCTTCCGCGCCGCCCGCCAGGCCCGGACGAACGAAGCACGGACGGAGTGAGAATCTGGGGAGCCCTGTCCCCTGGTGGCGGATGAGCGAGACCCCGGACGGTGAGCGACCCAGCGAGCGACCCAGCGAGGAGGTGGCGCCCGAAGCCCCCGAGACCACCGGCGGTCCGGTGATGGGCCTGCTGGCCCGCGGGCTGGAGCTGTGGCTGCGCCAGCAGTGCGAGGCCATCGAACGGCTCGAGATCCGCCTGGAGGGCTCGGGGTTGCGGCTGCTGCGGGGGCGCCTTGACGGCGTGCGACTGCGGGCCCGGCGGGTGGTCTACCAGGCGATGGAGATCGAGGAGGTGGAGCTGCGCTGCGACGGCATCCAGGTGCGGATGGGCTCCCTGGTGCGCAACCAGGCGGTGAAGCTGGAGCAGCCCTTCCGCATCCAGGGGCAGGTCAGCTTCAGCGGCGATGGGCTGAGCCGCTCCCTGAGCACCCCGGCCTGGCGCGGCCTCGGCGACGGCCTGGCCGACGACCTCCTGGGCCTCACTCCCCTGGCGGGGCTGCGCATCCGGGAGGACCGGCTGGTGCTGCGGGCCTTCGCCAGCGGCGACCGGGAGCCGGTGGAGCGGGAGGTGGCGGTGCGGGCCGACGGCGGCACCGTGGAACTGCGCTGCGCCGAGGGGAGCCCCCACGCCCGGCTGCCGATGGATCCCAACATCCGCATCGAGCGGGCCGAGCTCGGTGCCGGCCTGCTGCACCTGGAGGGGGAGGCCCGGGTCTCCCCCTGAGGGGCCAGACCGAGGCTCAGCCCCGCTGCAGCAGGGGCAGCACCAGGGTCACCAGGGAATAGACCACCGCCGGCACGAACAGGTAGCTGTCGATCCGGTCGAGGATGCCGCCGTGGCCGGGGATCGCATCGCCGGAATCCTTCAGGCCCGCATCGCGCTTCATCATCGATTCGGTCAGGTCACCCACCAGGGCGAACAGGGAGACCACCGCCCCCAGCACCGCCCCGATCAGCCAGCCCCAGCGCCAGCCCAGCAGCACACCGCCCAGGCCCCCCACCAGCAGGGCGCAGAACACCCCGCCCAGGGCCCCCTCCACCGTCTTGCCGGGGGAGATCGGCGAGAGCGCGTGGCGCCCCAGGCGCCGGCCGATCACGTAGGAGCCGATGTCGGTGGCCACGATCATCAGGCAGGCCAGCAGGGTGAGGGCCATGCCCGGACTCCAGGGCCAGCCCAGGCCCTCCAGGGCGGGGGCCAGGGCCGGGTCGGTCAGGTCCCGCAGCTTGATCCAGTGGCTGGGCAGGAAGCCCAGATAGAACAGGCCGAACACCGACGCGGCGATGTCGGCGATGGTGCCGGTGACGGGCTGGAGCAGCAGCCAGCCGCAGATCACCGCCCCGGAGGCGGGCAGCACGGCCGCCGCCACGTCGCCAGCCATGCCGCCCCCCATGCCGCTACCCCCCCAGAGGCTGCCGGCGGCCACCTGGGTGGAGACCAGCAGCAGCTGCACCGCCACCAGGGTGGTCTTGACGGCCGGCCGGATGCCCTTGAACTGGGCCATGCGGAAGAACTCCAGCAGGCCCAGGTGCACGATCACCCCCACCGCGACGGTGAACCACCAGCCGCCCAGGCCCACCACCACCAGCCCGAAGCCACCCGCCAGCCAGCCGCTCAGCAGGCGGGAGAGGGACGTGGCGGGGCGGGGGGCGGGAAGCAAGGGCTCGGACTCAGCGCTCGGCGGCGATCACGAACAGCGGTTCGGCGGCCGCCAGCTTGGCCTGGCTGCCGCGGCGCTGCATGCGGTGCACGGTGGCCTGCACCACCTGCACATCGTGGGCGCCCAGCTGGGCGAGGGTGTCGGTGGCCTTCACCAGGCCCTCCAGGTTGACGGTGCTGATCACCAGCCGACCGGACGGCTGCAGCGCCTCCCAGACGGCCCGCAACACGTCCTCCAGGGGCCGGCCCACCTCCAGCAGCACCCGGTCGGGATGGGGCGGCAGCAGGGCCAGGCCCTCCGGGGCCTCGCCGGCGTGGATGTGCAGGTTATGGATGTCAAAGCGCTGCCGGTTGCGCTCCAGCAGCTCGATCGCCTCCGGGTCCCGCTCCAGGGTGTGCACCGCACCGCCGGGCATCAGCCGGGCGATCTCCAGGGCCAGGGCGCCGGTGCCGCCGCCCACGTCCCAGACGAGGGAATCGGCCCGGGGCCGCAGGTGGGCCAGCAGCATCACCCGCAACTCCAGCGGCGTGGGGCTGAAGCCCGGGGCGTCCTCGAAGGCGCTGTCCGGCAGTCCGGGGGTGACGAAATCCCAGTGGAAGGGGTTCGGCAACGGGCTCACGAACCGGCCACGACGCTCACCGTATCAGCGATCTGACCGGGCCAGAGACGCCGTTGCTCCAGCAGCCAGTCGGCGCGGGCCGGATCGATCCGCTCCCCCGGCACCAGCAGCGGGATCCCCGGTGGATAGGGACAGATCGGTGCCGCCGCCACCCGGCCGGCGGCCTCTTCCAGGGGGATGGCCTCGGCGGGGCTCCGCCAGGCCACTCCGATCGGCAGCTCCGGTGCCGCCAGCAGCGGCAGGGGGGGCGGCGTGAACGGAGGCAGGGGCGGCCCGCCGAGGGCCCGGCGCAGGGCCTCCAGCTGGCGCGGCAGGCGCCGCTCCACACCCCGGGGCGGGTTCAGCCCAAGGCAGAAGGTGAGGGCGCCGGGTTCCGGCAGCTCCGCGATCACCCCCCGCTCCATCAGCCAGGTGTCGGCCTCCAGGCCGTTGATCCCCAGCGGGGCCGTGGCCAGCACCAGGCGCAGGGGATCGCCGTTGGCGACCAGCGGCAGGCCCAGGCCCTCCAGCCGGCGGCGCAGCCGGACCGCCCGGGCCACGGCCCGCTGGCGCTGGCGCCGGCCGGCGGCGCTGGCGCCGTGCTCCAGGGCCGCGGCCGTCGAGGCCAGCAGCAGGGCGCTGGGGCTGGAGGTCTGCAGCCACAGCAGGGCGCGCTCGATGGCGGTGGGCGCCACCCGTTCGCCCTGGGCCAGCAGGGCGGCGCTCTGGGCCAGGCCGGTGCCGCTCTTCTGGACGGAGAGCACCACCAGATCGGCGCCGGCGGCCAGGGCCTCGCCGCCGCCGTGGGCCTGGTCCACCAGCACCGGCAGCCCCGCCCGGTGGGCCAGGGCCACCAGGGCGGGCAGATCGGCCGCCAGCCCCTGGTAGGTGGGATCCACCAGCACCAGCGCCGCCGAGGGGGCGCCGCCGTCCGCGGCGGCCGCCGCCAGCACCCGCTCCAGCCGCCGGGGCTCCGGCGGCTGCCACAGGCCGGTGAGCGGATCGCTGCTGAGGTCGTACAGCAGTGGCTCGAGGCCGCTGAGCACGCAGCCGTGCAGCAGGCTGCGGTGGAGGTTGCGGGGCAGCAGCACCCGGGAGCCCGGCGGGCCGAGGGCGAGCAGGGCCGCCTGCAGCAGCCCCGAGGCCCCGTTCACCCCGAACCAGCAGCGCTCCGCCCCCAGGATGGCCGCCGCACGCCGCTGGGCCTCGGCCACCGTTCCCTCCGGCTCCAGCGGCCCCCCGAAGCCGGGCAGTTCGGGCAGGTCCCAGCTTCCGGGAGGCTGGCGCAGCAGGCGCCGCAAGTCGGGGGCCAGGGCCCGACCACGGCCGTGGGTCGGCAGGTGCAGGGCCAGCGGCGCTGACCGCCAGAAGGGGCCCATGGACCGGGGAACGCAGTTCCTAGAGTCTGGCCATCGATGCGGCAGGACCCTGACCGAGGACGTCACCCCCACCCCGCGCTACGACCCCAACGCGGACCTGCGCTGGCTGCTGCTGCGCCCCTGGGTCCTGGTCAGCCGGCTGATCGTGGTGCTGTGGCGCCTGGCGGGGCTGGGCCTGCGGCTGGCGGTCCAGTCCAGCAGCACCGATGCCCGGGTGCAGCAGCGGCTCGCCCGCGCCATCCTCGAGACCCTCAACGACCTGGGCCCCTGCTTCATCAAGGTGGGCCAGGCCCTCTCCACCCGCCCCGACCTGGTGCGGCGCGACTGGCTGGAGGAACTGGCCCGCCTCCAGGACGACCTGCCCCCCTTCCCCCACAAGGTCGCCCTGGCCCTGATTGAGGCGGAGCTGGGGGCCCCGGCCCACCAGCTGTACGAGGAGTTCCCCGACTACCCGATGGCGGCTGCCAGCCTGGGCCAGGTGTACCGGGCCCGCCTCAGCGAGGGCCACTGGGTGGCGGTGAAGGTGCAGCGGCCCGACCTGCCCTTCGTGCTGCGCCGCGACCTGGTCATCATCCGCTCGCTGGCGGTGCTGGCGGCCCCGTTCCTGCCGCTGAATCTGGGCTTCGGGCTCGGGGCGATCATCGATGAGTTCGGCTACACCCTGTTCGAGGAGATCGATTACCGGCGCGAGGCCGACAACGCCGAACGCTTCGCCACCCTCTTCCAGGACCACCCGGAGGTGACCGTTCCGGCGGTGGTGCGTCCCCTGAGCAGCCGCCGGGTGCTGACCACCAGCTGGATCAACGGCACCAAGCTGCAGAGCCGCCGCGAACTGGAGGCCCACCACCTGGATCCGGCGGCCCTGATCCGCACCGGTGTCATCGCCGGCCTGCAGCAGCTGCTGGAGTTCGGCTACTTCCATGCCGATCCCCACCCGGGCAACCTGTTTGCCCTGCCGGGCAAGACCAACGGCCTGGGCCATGTGGCCTATGTCGACTTCGGCATGATGGACTCCCTGAGTGATGCCGACCGGCTCACCCTCACCGGGGCGGTGGTGCATCTGATCAACCGGGACTTCGATTCCCTGGCCAGGGATTTCGTTGCCCTGGGCTTCCTCAACCCCACCACCCCCCTGGGTCCGATCGTGCCGGCCCTCGAGGAGGTGCTCGGTGGTGCCCTGGGGGAGAACGTGGGCAGCTTCAACTTCAAGGCGATCACCGATCGCTTCTCGGAGCTGATGTACGACTATCCCTTCCGGGTGCCGGCCCGCTTCGCCCTGATCATCCGGGCGGTGGTCAGCCAGGAGGGGCTGGCGATGCGGCTCGACCCTGACTTCCGCATCATCCGCGTGGCCTACCCCTACGTGGCCCGTCGTCTGCTGGCCGGCGACACCGCCGAGATGCGCGAGAAGCTGCTGGAGGTGATCTTCGATCGTGAAGGGCGCCTGCGGGTGGAGCGGCTGGAGAACCTGCTGGCCGTTGTCGAGAACGGTTCCGCCTCCACCGATCTGCTGCCGGTTGCCCGCGACGGCCTGCGCCTGCTGCTGGGCAAGCAAGGCACCAGCCTCCGCCAGCGGCTGCTGCTGAGCCTGGTGAGCCACGACCGGCTGCACACCGATGATCTCCAGGCCCTGCTTGGGTTGATGCGGCGCACCTTCTCGGCCCGCAAGCTGGCCACGGGCCTGCTGGCCCGCTTGAATCCGCTCGCCGCCTGACGCCTCCCGGTGCCCGTTGATCTCCACGGCCCCCCCGCGGCGCCTTGAACGAGGCCCTGCTGCTGATCCTCCTGCCCCTGCTGGCGGCGGCCTGGATCCTGCAGGTCCGTGCCCTGGAGCGGCGGGTCCGGCGCCTCGAGCAGCAGGCGGCCTCCCTGAGCCAGCGCTTTTTCGCTCTGTCGCTGTGGAGCGAGGTGCTCCAGAAGCGGCTGGACGGGGACACCGCAGCCGAACCGGGCCGGCTTGCCGCCGCTGAGGAGCTCCCCCCACCGGCGCCCCAGGCCGTAGCCCTGGCCGAAGCCGAAGCCAGGTCCCACCCCGTGGTGGCGGCGACGGTCACCCCCGCGCTGCGCCCACCGGCGCCTCCGGCGGCCCGGCGGCCCCGCGCGGCGACCAGCGGGCCCTGGAAGCGGATCGAGCGGTTGCTGGTGGAGAACTGGAGCGGCCTGCTCGGCGTGCTCGTGGTGGTGGCCGGGGTCACCTTCATGACGATCAACGCGGGCCTGCAGCTGGGGCCCCGCGAGCGGTTCCTGCTCACCCTGCTGGCGGGCGGGGGCCTGGCCCTGCCGTCCTTGCTGTGGGGCCGGAGCCCGCGCTGGCGCGACCTCACCGACGCCATGCGCAGCGGTGGCGGTGCCCTGGTCCTGTTCGCCTGCGCCGCCGCCGGCGGCCTGCCCCAGCTCGGCCTCCAGTGGATCGAGGAGCCGGCCCCGGCCCTGGCCCTGCTGGCCGCGGGGGTGGCCGCCAACCTGGCCCTGGCCGCCATCGCCCGCACCGCCGCCATCGCCTCCCTGCACGTGGCGGTGAGCCTGGTGCCCCTGGCCATCGGTCCCCAGGGCGGCCCTGCCCTGGCCATCGCCGGCGCCATTGCCCTGGTGGGCTCGGAGCTGCCCCTGCGGCACCGCTGGCTGAGGCTCCGGCTCGTGGTCAGCTGGGTGTTCGGCGCCTTCCAGGTGGTCTGGTACCTGCGCAACGGCCCCGCCCTGGCCACCTCCCCCGCCCTGGTCGGCGGAGCGGTCCTGGCGGCGGTGCTGGTGTTCGGCCCGGGGCTGCTGCGGCTGCACCGCCCGGGGGCCGCGCCTCCCCGGCTGCAGGCCGTGCCGGCGGCCCTGCTGCTCAGCCAGTGGGGCGGCCTCGCTCTGGCCCTGCTGCTCTATCCACCGGCGGCGGCCGTCCGCGCCGGGGCCCTGGCGGCCGCCGCCGGTGCGGCCCTGCTGTTGGGTCAGGGGGCCCGGCGACGGGGACCCCGCTGGCTGGCCCTGGGCGATGGCCTGGTGGGCCAGATCCTGGTGCTCGCGGCCCTGCTGAGCCTGGCTCCGGTGATCGCCGACGGGCCGCTGCTGGCCGGGGTGGTGCTGCTGGAGTCGCTGCTGTTCCTGGCCATCGCCGTGCGGGAGGGCTCCGCACCCCTGCGCCGCGTCGGCTGGTGGCTCAGCGTCGCCGCCGGGGTGGTGCTGGCCCTGAGCGGCCTGGGGGCCGCGCTGCTGCGCGGCGACCCGGTGAACCAGCTGCAGACGGGGGCGGTGCTGACGGTCGGGGCGGGCCTGACGGCGGCGATGCAGGTGCTGCTGCAGCGCCGCGGTGTGCCGCTGCCCCTGCCGCCCCTGCTGGGCTGGCTGGCCGGCGGCCTGGTCGCCGTGGGAACCGCCCTGGTGGTGCCGGAGGACTGGCGTTCGGCCCTGAGCCTGGTGGTGATGGGCGCCTTCCTGGTGGCGGCGCGTCGCTGGCGGCCCCCGGGCCTGCTGAGCGGCGTCACCGCGGCGATCGCCCTGGCCCATGCCGCCGGCTGGCTGACCCTGCTGGCCCAGGCACCCTGGCCGCCGCTGCTCCTGCTGGCCCGCCTGCTCCCTCTGGGGGGCCTGGCCCTGCTGCTGACGGCCTGTGGTGGCGGCGGCCGCCGGCAGGGCCTCGGGCTGGCGCTGTTGGGCGTTGATGCGGGCCTGGGCGTGCTGTGGCTGCTTGAGCCGATCTCGCCGCTGCTGCCGGGGGCGGCCTGGCTGCTGCTGTCCGCCGGGGCCCTGGCGGGCAGCCGCTGGCTGCGGGGGGGCGCCGTGCGGGTGGGCCTGGGGCTCTCCTTGGCCTACCTGGCCGCCTTCGGCGTCTCCTTCCTGGTGGTGATCGGGCCCAGCCAGGAGCTGGTGACGCTCGGGGTCCTGCAGGTGCGCGCCCGCCTGCTGATCGAGCTGCTGGCGATCGCCGTCGGCCTCCACGGCTGGTTCTTCCGGGCCGGACCTGACCTGGCGGGTCTGCCCAGCTGGCGGGCGGTGCAGCCCTGTTTCCTCGAGGGGTCGCTGCTGGGGGTGGTGGTGCTGCTGCAGGGGGAGATCAGTGTCCCCTGGCGACCCGTCGCCTGGACGTTGCTGGCCCTGCTCCTGGTCTGCCCGGCCCTGGTGCGGCGCTTCGCCATCCGCCTGCAGGTCTATGGGGTGATCGTCTACTGGCTGGCGGTGGCGACGCTGCTGGTCGGCCTCAGCGTCGGCCTGCCCTCCTTCCCCCCCGCCACCGGAGCGGCCCAGAGTGCCGGGCTGGTGGCGATCGCCCTGCAGACGGCCTTCGTTCTGGCCTGCCGCCGCTGGCTCGACCTCGGGCGGCTGCCCGAGCCGGGCGGATGGCCGCTCCTGGCCTGGGTCGGTGGGCGGGTGGCGCGCCGGCGCAACCTCTGGCTCGGCCATCCCCTGTTCATCGCCGTGGCTGTGGTGCTTGCCAGCGGCTACGACCGGGCCCTGCTGACCCTGCTCTGGACGGCCCAGGCCCTCGCCGTCTACATGCTGGGGGTGGTGCTGCGGGAGCCCCAGTTCCGCCAGGTGGCCCTGGTGGGCCTGGGGGCCTGCCTGCTGCGGCTGCTGGCCATCGACATGGCCCAGGCTGACCTGGGGCTGCGGGGTCTGGTGTTCGTGGGCGTGGGGCTGCTGCTGCTGGCCCTGAACGCCCTGGTCCATCGCTTCCGCAGCCGATTCAGCTGAGGGGTTCCGCTGGCGGCTTCCGCTGATCGGTTCCTCTGATGGGGCGGCTCCGGCGCCTAGGGTCGGGCGCGATCGCCCGTCTCCATCCCCGCCGTGTCCCTGCTGCTGGCCGCCCTCGACGCTGCTCCCGTGACCCTTCAGCAGGCGGGGCTGGACCAGGCCAGCGGCGACTACGGCGATCTGGACGCCATGGAGATCCTGCTGGAGTACGCCCCGCTCACCTACCCGCCCTACATGCTGGCCGGCATCGGCCTGGCCATGGCCGTCCTGTGCGGGCTCACCTTCGCCCGGATGATCCAGAACCGGCTGGAGGGCTGGAAGCAGGACCGGCTGGCCCTGCTGCCGATCGCCAACCTGGAGACGACCATGCCCTACGCGGGCCTGGTGATCGGGGTGACGTTGTTCATCGGCGCCAGCCTGCAGGTGTTCGGCTTCGCCGCCGGCGCCGCCCTGCTGGTGGCCTTCGTGCTCTCGCTGCTCACCGGCGGTGCCCTGTGGGTGCAGCTGGAGCGGCTGATGGCCCAGGTGCAGGACGGCACCTTCAGCGCCGTGGACTTTGACAACTTCGACCAGTTCTTCTGAGCAGGGTGCGGATAGCCGTTCAACCGGCCGCCGCGCACCAACCGGCAACTGCTCGTAACGTTCTGAAACAACGCAAGCAGGACATGCAGGCCTCCCTTTCCCTCAACCGCCAGTTCTCGATCGCCGTTCACTCCCGCGCCATCGACAGCTGCAACGACATCGAAGAGCTCCGCAAGGTCGCCAAGACCCTCCTTTCCGCCTGGCAGCACCAGGCTGAGTTCAGCGAGCACTACGGCGCCCAGCTGCTCGGCATCCGCAAGTAGGCCGAGGCGTTCCGCCCGTCCAGGGTGCTCAGCTTCCGCTGCTCCCGTCTTCATCCCGGCCAGCCTCGGAGCCGCCGGTGCCCCTGCGGCGCCACAGCTTGAGGCCGACTCCGCCCCACAGCAGGGTCCAGAGCAGGAAGGTGATCAGGGTTCCCGTCTGGCCGCCCTCCAGGTCGTAGACGCCGGCGCCGATCAGGCCGGCGTCGATCAGCGAGCCGCCCACGCCCCAGCCCAGCACCCAGAGCGCCACCAGGGCGACGGCCGTCGCTTGCTCCTTCATCGTCCGCCCTGCGCTGGGGCCCCAGCCTGCCAGCCCATCCAGGCTGTACGCTTCTGTTGATTCAAAGATTTCTCTTCGACGAGTGACAACGTCCTGCAAGGGCTATCGACGAATCGGTTCATAATTGTTGCTCTGTTCATGACGATTTACGTTGGAAATCTCTCCTTCGATGCGGAGGTGGAGGATCTCAACCATCTGTTTGCGCAATATGGGGCGCTGCGTAACTGCAGCCTGCCCCTCGACCGGGAAACCGGCCGCAAGCGCGGCTTCGCCTTCGTTGAAATGGCCAACGAGGCTGATGAAACCAAGGCCATCGACGACCTTCAGGACGTCGAGTGGATGGGGCGGATGATCCGGGTCAACAAGGCTCAGCCCCGCACCGGTGGTGGTGGCGGCGGTGGCGCCGGCGGCGGCCGCGCCCGCTACTGAGCCCTCCCGACACGCTCGGCAGCCCCCGGAAACGGGGGCTTTTTCATGGCCGTGGCTGTTGCTCTGGCTCTGCCTCCGGCCCTTGCCCCCTGGGGCTCAGGCCACCAGGTAGGCCTCCAGGGAGCGGGAGTGGTGGCGGATACCTTCGAGGGCGCGCCGCTCCAGGTTGCGGGTCTTGTCGCGGCTCATGCCCAGGGTGCGGGCGATGCCGGTGAGGCTCATCGGCTCCTCGCCGTCGATGCCGTAGCGCATCTTCAGCACCCGCCCCTGCAGTTCCGGCAGCTGCTCCAGCAGGGCCCGCAGGTCGCCCTTGAGGCATTCGCCGTCCACCAGATCGGCGGGCAGCAGGTCGTCGCCGGCCAGCAGATCCAGCAGCTCGGTGTCCTCGCCGTCGCCCACCTTGGTCTCCAGGCTCACCGGCTGACGGGCACGGCAGAGAAGGTCCTTCACCTCCTCCTCGGGCAGCTCCACCGCCACCGCCAGCTCGCTCAGGGTGGGGGTGCGGCCCAGCTCCTGGCTGAGTTCCCGCTGGCCCTTCTTGAGCTTGTTGAGGGTTTCGGTGATGTGGATCGGCAGGCGGATCGTGCGGCTCTTCTCGGCGATGGCCCGGGTGATGCCCTGGCGGATCCACCAGTAGGCGTAGGTGGAGAACTTGTAGCCGCGGGTGGGGTCGAACTTCTCGACGCCCCGCACCAGGCCGATGGTGCCCTCCTGGATCAGGTCCAGGAGCTCCATGTTCCGCTTGGTGTATTTCTTCGCCACGCTCACCACCAGGCGCAGGTTGGCGGCCACCATGCGCTCCTTGGCGCGGCGGCCGGCGTGCAGGCGCTTGCGCAGCATCGCCGGGGTGAGGCCCGCCTCGGCGGCGAGCAGCTCGGGGCTGGGCTCCTCCCCGCCGGAGCGCAGGGTGAGTTCCTCGCGCAGCTCCTCGAGGACCATCAGCTCCTGCACCTGGCGGCCCAGGGTGATCTCCTGCTCATGGCTGAGCAGCGGAACGCGGCCGATGTCCCGCAGGTAGGAACGCAGCGAATCGCCGGTGGGGACCAGCAGGGACGCGGAGGCAGCCGTAACCGTGGAAGCAGCCGTGACGGTGATCGAAGGCATCGTCCCTTGTTACGAAACCATTTGGTTTCGTAAATCTACCATCACTTCGCGGACTCGCTCCGACCTGGAGCGGTGCCCACAATGGATCCATGGGCGCCGAACGGCTTCAGAAACTCGTGGCGGCCGCTGGGCTCTGCTCCCGCCGACAGGCCGAGACCTGGCTGCGCGACGGCCGGGTGCGGGTCAACGGCGAGCGGGCCCAGCTGGGCGACCGGGCCGACCCCGCCTGCGACCGGATCAGCGTCGACGGCCGGCCCCTGGAGCTGCCCAGCACCACCCTGACGCTGCTGCTGCACAAACCGGTCGGGGTGCTCAGCACCTGCCACGACCCCCACGGCCGCCCCACCGTGCTGGAGCTGCTGCCGCCGGAGCTGCGTCCCGGCCTGCATCCGGTGGGCCGCCTCGATGCCGACAGCCACGGCGCCCTGCTGCTCAGCAACGACGGCGCCCTCACCCTGCGCCTCACCCATCCCCGCTACGGCCATCGCAAGACGTACCGGGTCTGGGTGGAGGGGCTGCCGCGAGCGGCCACCCTGGAGCGCTGGCGGGCCGGCGTGCCCCTCGACGGCCTGGCCAGCCTGCCGGTGGAGCTGAGGCGGCTGCGCCACCACCGCGGCGCCACCCTGCTGGAGCTGGTGCTGCGGGAGGGCCGCAACCGCCAGATCCGGCGCACGGCCGAGATCCTCGGCCACCCGGTGCTCGACCTCAGCCGCATCGCCATCGGCCCTGTGCAGCTGGGGGATCTGGCGGAAGGGGCCTGGCGCAGGGTCGAACCGGGAGAATGGGGCCCCCTGGCCGTCGCTCCCTGAGCCCCCCTTCCTTGCCAACTCGGGCCAAGCCCCTGCTCCAGCGCCTGCGCGAGCGCCTGCCGGGCCAGCGCCCCCTGCGTCCGGTCGTCGAGGAGCGGCCCCAGGATCCCTTGCTGCTCGCCGGCCAGCAGCTGCGGGAGGCCCGCGAGAGCCGCGGCCTCGGCCTGCGCCAGCTCGCCCTCGAGACCCGCATCAGCACCGCGGTGCTGGAGGCCCTGGAGCGGGGCTGGCGCGACCGGCTGCCGGAGGCGGCCTACCTGCGCACGATGCTGCCGCTGCTGGAGCAGCACCTGGAGCTGCCCCGCGGCAGCCTCGATGGGGTGCTGCCGCCGGAGCGGGATCGCCAGCACGGCCGGCGGCGGGACACGGTGCTGCTGCGTTTCACCCCGGGCTCGATCGATGTCTTCACCACCTGGCAGGGCACCGTGCTGTATGCGGTGCTGTGTGGTGGTCTGATCTATGGGCTCAACCTGCAGCAGCGCCGGCTGGCCGCCCAGGGGCTGCATGTGCTGCGGCCGATCCCGCCCCTGACCGCTGAGCAGAGCGACCGGGCGGATCTGGAGGATGCGGACCGGGCGATCCTGGGCGCCTACCCCGACCTGCGCCCCCTGGGCAAGGCCGCCGCCGGCCAGGGGCTGCAGCGGCTGCGCCGCGAGACCAGCCAGAACCGGCCCGATCTCGCCCTCGGCCTGCTGCGCCTCGAGCTGGCCCGGCCCACCCGGGTTTCGCTGCGCAGCGACCGGGGCGTCGAAACCCAGCTGCCGGCGGTGCAGGGCAGCCTCAACCTGCCGGTGCTGCCGCCCTTCAGCCTGCGGCTCGAGCCGGCTCCGCCGGCCGGCTCCGTGCGCTGGAACGGCCAGCCGCTGGCGCCCGCGGGGGCCGCCGATCCCGGCGCTGTGGGGGCCACGCCCCAGGGCCAGGCCCAGTTCCTCTATCCGCCCCCGGCTGCGGCCGCCGCCCCGCGTCCCCGGCCGTAGCGGGCCGCCATGGCCCCGAAGCCCTGCAGGGGGCCCGCCAGGGCGGACACCGGCCGCGACAGCCGCCAGCTCCAGTTGCCGTCGATGGTGCCGGGGGTGTTGAAGCGGGCCTCGTCGCCCAGCTCCAGCAGGTCTTGCAGGGGCACCACCGCCAGATCGGCCGGCGAGGCCAGCGCCACCTCCAGCAGCTGCCAGCTCGGCGCCCGCACCTCACCCCCCACCACCGCCGCGACCCGCCCCCGGGCCCCGTCGTCGAGATCCCGCCACCAGCCGAGCGTGGTGGCGTTGTCGTGGGTGCCGGTGTACACCACCCAGCGGCTGCCGCCGTAGTTCGCCGGCAGGTAGGGGTTGTCGTCGTTGCCGTCGAAGGCGAACTGCAGGATCTTCATCCCCGGCAGGGCGAAGCTGTCCCGCAGGGCCTCCACCGCCGGGGTGATGACGCCCAGATCCTCCGCGATCAGCGGCAGCCGGTCGCCGGGCAGCAGCCGTCCCTGGCGGCGGCAGCGGGACCGCAGGCGTTCCAGCAGAGCGGCGCCGGGGGAGGGACGCCAGGAGCCGTGTTCGGCGGTGGCATCGGCGCCGGGGACGCTCCAGTAGGCCTCCAGGGCCCGGAAGTGGTCGAGCCGCAGCAGATCCATCAGCTCCAGCTGCCGCTCCAGCCGCTGCAGCCACCAGCGGAAGCCGGTGAGGCGATGCACCCACCAGCGGTAGACCGGGGTGCCCCAGAGCTGGCCGGTGGCGGAGAAGTAGTCCGGCGGCACCCCGCTCTGCTCCACCAGCCCGCCGTCGGCCCGCAGGGAGAACAGCCGCCGGTGGCTCCAGACATCGGCGCTGTCGTGGGCCACGTAGAAGGGAAGATCCCCCACCAGGCGCACCCCCTGGCGATGGGCCCGCTCCTGCAGCCGGCGCCACTGGACCTGGAGCTGCCACTGCAGCAGGGCCTCCTCCTGCAGGGCCTGGCTCTGGGCGTCGACCAGGGCCCGCAGGGCGGGGGCCTGCCGCCGGGCCAGGGGCTCCGGCCACTCCCACCAGGGCCGCCCCCCGTGGAGGCGGCGGATCACCATGAAGCGGCAGTGGTCGACCAGCCAGAAACGCTGGCGCTCCTCCCAGCGAGCGAAGGCCGCCCGGCGCTCCGGCGGCTGCCCGGCCCAGCCCCGGGCCAGGGCGGCGGCGATGGCCGCCGAGCGCTCGCCGGCGCTGGCCGGATCGAGGCGATCCTCAGGACCGCTGGGTAGGGCGTCCCGGTCGGCGGCGGTGATCAGGCCCTCGGCCACCAGGTCGTCGGCATCGATCAGCCAGGGGTTGAGGGCCGAGCCGCTGGGGGAGCTGTAGGGGGAGCCGGTGCCGTCGGTGGGGGCCAGGGGCAGCAGCTGCCACACCCCCACCCCCTCGGCGGCCAGCAGGTCGATCCAGTCGCGGGCGGCGGCGCCGAAGCTGCCGCAGGCCGGGGTGCCCGGCAGGGCCGTGGGGTGGAGCAGCACGCCGCAGGCCCGGGGGTCGCCGCTCACGGTTTCGGCAGCCGGTAGCGGTCCACGATCCGGCGGGCGAAGGCCGGGATGTGGGCGTCCACCTTCTCCGGGTGGTGGCGCTGCAGCCAGAGGGCATTGCGCGTGAAGTGGGAATCGATCGAGAAGCGGCCGTACTCGAGCCCCTTGGGCCCGAAGCGCTGCACGAACACCCCCACCAGTTCGGCGAGCCACATGGGGAGTTTGAGGGCCTTCTCGTAGGCGTCGATGCCCTGCTGCACCGCCTGGCGGCGGTCGCCGGAGCTGGTCACCGGCGCCAGATCCAGTTCCGGTTCCACCAGATCCAGCAGCTCCTGGCCGAGGGGGTTGCGCACGGTGACCCACTGGCGGCCGAACGTGGCGCCCATGTAGCCCACCACCAGATCGGCGCCGGCGTTGGTGTAGTCGAAGCAGCTGAGGCAACTGGGGGCGAACACGTCCTTGAGGGCGGGCGTGTCGAGGCCGAAGAAGGGCACCGTCTCCTCCTGGCCGTCGCTGTGGCGGAAGTGGATGCGGAAGTCCTGCATGAACTCGTAGTGCACCACCGTCTCGGGCGAGCGGCTGGCGCTCTCCAGGAAGGTCTGCAGCCCCTGGCGGCTGACGTTGTCGACGCAGGGCAGGCCGAGCACGTAGAGCTTCTGCAGGGGCAGGGTGGCCTGCACGGCCCGCAGGGCCTGGATCTGGCAACCCACCCCGATGGCCAGCAGCCGTTCGATGCCGCTGCCCGGCAGCTGCTCGAGCACCTCCAGGTTGGGGGAGAGGGTGGGCTTGTTCACCCGCGCCGCCAGCACCTCCTGGGGGGTGCGGGCCAGCACCGGCACCGGCGTGAAGCGGTCCTCCGGGCTCTGCTGCACGCACAGCACCGCATCCACCAGGCCGCTCTCCAGGGCCCGCACGCCGATGCGGCTGACGATGCCGGTCCACTGGGCCCCCTCGATCGGTTGGCGCAGCCGGGCGGTGACCATGCGCTGGTGGACACCGAAGTAGAGCTCGTCCTCGTCGTCGAGGCGGCGGCTGCGGCCGTGGGCCTGCTCCTCCATCGCCTCGAAGCGCTGCTCCAGGAAGGCGCAGGCCCGGCGCACGTAGGCCACCCAGCGGCTGTCGCAGAGGCCGCAGTCGCTGCAGAGATCCTTGGCGGGTTTGGGGCTGCCCTTGGCCAGGGGTCGGGCTCGATCGTGCGGCGCCAGGGACGACGGCGCCGGTGAAGGAACAGAGGACAAGCGGTGGTGGGCGCAGGAGCTCGACGCTCAACCTATCGGTCGTGGCGGCCCCATGCCGCCGGCCGGCGGCGATGCCTGCGCGAGAGTGCCTGGAGCTCCCCTCCGTTTCGGCCCCGATGCCCGCCCGCCGGAAGCCCCGCCGTCCTGACGAACCCCCGGCCCCCGGGAGCGCGACCCCCACGGCCCAGCCCCCGGCTGCGAAGCGGCGCCTGGCCACCGGGCGGCTGCTCAGGAGCCTCGGCGTCACCGCCGCCGGCGCCGTGGTGGGGATGGGCGTCCTGGGGCTGCTCTGGCCGATGCCCGACCGGGCCCTGGCGCCCACGCCCGCGGTGGGCCCGGCCAGTCTGGCCGCCCCGCCGGCGCGGGCCATCACCCTGCTGGTGATCGGCAGTGATGCCGAAAAGATCGGCGCGCCGCTGAACGGGGCCGCCCCCGCCGGGCCGGCCAATGCCGATGCCCTGCTGCTGGTGCGCGTCAATCCGGAAGGGCCCCTGCAGGTGCTCAACCTGCCCACCGAAGTGGCGGTGAACCTGCCCGGGCAGAAGGGCCCCAAGCGCCTGGGAGAGGCCTTCCGCCTCGGGGGTGTGGCGCTCACCGCCGATGCGGTGCGCGAGCTGGTGGGGCTTCAGCCCCCTGCCCCCGACCGCTACCTGGTGCTCCCCCGGGGGGCGCTGAGGGACCTGGTCAACGGGCTGGGGGGGCTGGAACTGAGCCCGCCGCGGCGGATGAGCTACACCGATAACACCCAGAAGCTGACCATCGACCTGGAGGCCGGGCTCCAGCAGCTGGGGGGCGCCAAGGTGGAGCAGCTGGTGCGCTTCCGCGACACCTGGCTGGGCGACCCCGGCCGCCGCAGCAACCAGCAACTGGTGGCCAGCAGCCTCAAGGAGCGGATGCTGCAGCCGGAGCGGCTGGCGAAGCTGCCGTTCCTGGTGAGCCAGCTGCAGCCGAAGGTGCAGACCAACCTGACGCCGGGCGAAACCCTCAGCCTGCTGGCGGCCGGACTGGACGGCAGCAAGCCGGTGCAGTTCGCCAGCCTGCCGCTGAAGCCCGCCGAAGAGAAGCACAAGGGCCTGCGCCAGCTGGAGACCGGCGCGACCCCGCCGCTGTGGAAGGAGCCGGCGGCCCCGTAGCGATACTGGCCACCATGGCCATCACTCCCGAGCTGCTGGTGCCGAGCACCTTCCAGCACTACCTGCTGGGATTGTTCGCCGTGGCCAACAACTTTCCCGCCATCGGGCCGTTCCTCACCCTGAGCCAGGGGGTGCCCGCCAGCCAGGTGCGGCGGGTGATCCGCATCACCACCTTCTCCAGCCTGCTGATCATGCTGGGCGCCTTTTTCCTGGGCACGGCGGTGCTTCAGTTCTTCGGCATCAGCGTGAGTGCCTTCCAGATTGCCGGCGGCCTGCTGCTGGGCTTCAGCGGCCTGAGCATGCTCAATGCCACCGATCCGGGTGATTCCCACGAGAAGAACTTCGATGTGTCGCGCATGGATGTGGGGCAGATGACCTCCTCGGCGATCGTGCCGATCTCCCTGCCCCTCACCACCGGCGCCGGCACGATGTCGACGATCACGGTGTACGCCGAAGGTGCCCACACCCTCAACCACCGGATCGAACTGTTCGCGGCGATCTGGGCGATGGCGATCCTGATCGGCCTGATGTTCACCTTCGCCACCCGCCTCACCCGGCTGCTGGGCCATGTGGGGATGACGGTGCTGATCAAGGTGATGGGCCTGTTCACCCTGGCGATCGGGGTGCAGTTCATCGCTACCGGCGCCAGCACCCTGCTCAGCCGGGTGACGCTGAAGATCTGAGGCCGGCCGGGAGCCTCCATCGGTCCCTGACGTTCAATCGGGCCGGGCGCGCCGGCGGAAGCTGAACCCTGCCGGCTGGGGATCCTCGCTGCCGTTGGCCTCGATCGTCTCGCGGCAGCGCTGCAGCAGCTCGAGGCGCAGGGCTTCGGGGCTCTCGATGCGGATGCCGCCGCCGAAGGCGAACAGCCAGCTGCGCAGGTCGATGTCGGCGGCCACGGTCCAGGGGGGCAGGTCGAGTTCCACCGGGTAGGGGTGGCTGCTGCCGGCCGGGCCGGGCTCCAGTACGTGGGGGGCCCTGGGGTGGTGCCACCAGGTGTCGTCCGGGAGCGGCCGGGAGAAGCGGGTCTGCTCGATCGGATAGCGCTGCAGGCCCTCGCGGATGAAGGCGAAGGCCCAGGGGGCGCAGCGGAAGCGCAGGGTCACCAGCGCCTGGCCGCGGCGCTGGGGGGAGGCGCCGGTGATCTGCCGCTGTTGCTCCAGGTCGGTGCCGAAGTAGATGCCGCCGCTGTGGTGCAGCAGCCGCTCCAGCCGCTTGAGGGCCACCGCGTGGGTGTCGGCGTTGCGGCGCAGGTCGCCGTGGGCCGGGCCCATGGCGAGGCGATCGAGCCGCTCGCTGCGGATCAGCCCCTGGTCGTGGCCGAGGTGGTCCTCCTCGAAAAGGAGATACCAGCCGACGTTGTGGAAGATCAGCTGCAGCGGCCAGACCCGCAGTTCACCGCTGGGGCTGTCGGCGAAGCTGCCCATGCCCGGGTAGCGCTTCAGCAGCACGCGGCGGTGCTCCACGATCGCCGTCTCAATCGCCTCGGCGCGGCGCGGCGCCGCCAGCGAATCACGCCGCACCAGGGCCATGTCCACCACGGTGTGGCGGGCGTAGCTGCGCACCGGCGCCTGTGCGGTGGCACTGATGCCGGACCAGCCCAGCCGCTCGTCCAGTTCGCTGAGCAGGTCCTGGGCGGAGGGGTCGGCCAGGCGCCCGGCGGTCTGGCGCACCACGTTGTGGAGCTCCTGCAGCCGCGGCGGCGACAGCACGGCGGTGCCGAGGCAGTAGCCGTGGCGCACGTTGTCGTTGCGGTTGCGGAAGCCGTAGGGGGTGAGGATCTTCTCGAGGTCCTTGCGCAGGGTGGCCGTTTCCCCCGGCAGGTAGGCCCCAGGAATCGCCTCGGTGGCGGCGATCAGGTGCTGGTGCAGGTTGCCGCCGCGCTCGGCGGGCCGATCGAACGGCACCTGGAGCAGGTGGCGCAGCAGGGTCATTACCCGCAGGAACACCGGCCCGTCGCCCATCGGCGGCAGGCCGCCATGGACGGCGCCTGGCCGGCTGCGGGCCAGGGGCGCCAGCTGGATCGGTGTGGTGGCGGGCAGAGCGCTGCAGAAGCCGTTGGCCTCCAGCCAGGCCAGGTCCTGGCGGATCGTGGCCGCATCGGCAAAGCAGCTGCCGTGCAGACGGCCCAGGAAGGCGGCGGCCCGATCGGCCAGATCGCCCTCTGGCAGGGGGGAGAGGATCGCCGCCAGCTCCTCGGCGGCGGCGGGATCGCTGGCCGCCAGGTCGGGCCAGGTGCTCAGCAGCCGGATCAGGTGCAGCAGCCGCTCCAGATCGAGCAGGCGGGAGTAGCCGTGGCGCTGCACCTGGCGCTCCCGGTTGGTGGCCGAGCGGATGCGGCGGTCGAGGCCGGCCAGTTCGGCCGCCAGCACCGGCGTCAGGTCGCTGTGGTGGCTGGGCACCACGCTGCAGAGGGCGGCGAAGCCCTCGGCACGCATCGGTCCGAAGTGGGGATCGGCCAGGGCGGCGGCCATCTCCTGGATCACCGGCACCGGCACCGGTCGGCTGCGCCGGGCGTTCCACGCCAGCGAGGTGGGCAGATCGGTGTACAGCCACCAGCCAATCCACTCCACCGGTGCCGGCAGGGCCAGGGCCTGGGTGATCGCCAGCCGCCAGGCCCGGCGGGCGTGGGTGGCATCCACGATCACCGGGATGCCGGCCGCCACCGCCTCCACCAGGCGCTGGTGCAGCCGCTGCTGGATGTCCACCCAGGGGCCCTGCACTGCCGCATCCCCGAAGACCTCCTCCCGGATCGCGTCGGTGGAGAGCACCAGGGCGGGGGGATCGCCGGGGCCGGCCAGCAGGGGCGCCAGAGCCTGGGCGAGGGTGGTCTTGCCGCTGGCGGGCTGGCCAATCAGCAGGTGGCAGCGCAGGGGCGCCATGGCGGCAGCAACCGGGGGGACCCCACCACTCTTTCGCACGAAGGGTGCTTCCGTCTGCCCCGCGGCAGCCCCAGATCAAGGAGAAAGCGCCGGCTGGGCAGGCCAGTTGCTGCTACCAGGGGCTGTTGCCAGGGCGGCCTTACCCGGGCTCTGCTTCCGGCACTTCCAACCCTTGCTCCCCAGCCAAGGCGGCGAGGCGACGATCCTGGGTCCACAGGCGGCAGCGGCTCAAGCGGGCGGAGGCGAGCAGGTGGACATCGACATAACCGATCCCTCGGCCCATCAGCTGGTCGCGCTCAATCAGCAGCAGCACCTCCTCGTCGCTGGCCACCACGGCTGCCGGAAGACCCTCCAGAAGACTCAGCACTTGCCCGCGCTGGCGCAGATTGCCGCAGGCGAGTTCGCCCATCACCCAGGGATGGATCAGCACCTCGCCTGCCTGCAGGCGCGTGGCGAGGCGCGGCACGCCACAGCGCAGGTGATCCACCCACACGGAGGTGTCGACGAGGATCACGTCGTACTGCGGCGACGGAGGATCGGCTCCAGCGCGGGTTCGCTGCCTCCCAGCGCTGCGAGACGCTTCGCGCTTTCGCGTTGCACCAGGGCCCGAAGGGCTTCCTTGAGCAGGGCGCTGCGTTCCAGATCTCCGCATAGCTGCTCGGCCCTGGCGAGCAGGTCATCGTCGAGCGTCACGGTGGTTCGCATGCTCTGTCCTGAGCGGTCATCAGTCTAAGCATCATTTGATGACGCATCAGATGATCAGGGCACCGGTGAGATGTCCGCCTCTTTCGCACGAAGGGTGCCCCGGCGAGCGATGGGGGCGGCGATGCTGCCTTTCGCAACCCCTCCGTCCCGCGTGGCCAGCCCCTGCCGTCCGCCGATGCCGCTGGAGGACCTGCACATCCTGGACTACCTCGAACTGGCCGGATCCCAGGCCAGCGCGGGTGCGGCCCTGGCCATGCACCAGTCCACGGTGAGCCGCCACGGCCACAACCAGTGCCTGCAGCCAAGGGGCTGCTGATGCCGGAAGCCGTTCTCGCCCCGAGGCCCCTATCGAGTGCCGCAGCTCAGATGGCCAGCAGGTGGTGGCTGTGCTGCACCGGGAGGGCTGCGATGGAACGCCGATCAGCCAGCGCCGCGCAGCTGTTCCCAGCAGCCCCTTGGGTTGAGCACGGGCATGGGTGGGGTGGGACAGGCCAACACCCCCTGATCACCGGTCACGAACAGCTCGGCCTCAGCCAGCACAGCGCTGGCCAGAACCCATTCATCGTCGGCATCGACCAAGCCCAGTTGCAGGGTCTGCTTAGGCCTGGGGGCGATGGGTTGGTCGCGCAGGAAGGTCACGAGCGCGTCGATCTGCGACGGGGGAAGCCTGCCCTTTCGGCCAAGGACGTCTCGCAGCTCAGCGAGCACAACATCGCTGCTCACCAGGGTGTGCTCCGTGAGCACCAGCCGCAGCAGATCGGCGCAGAGCCCACGGGCCAGAAAGGCACTGACCAGCACGTTGGTGTCGAAGAAGACCCTCACGCCGTTCAGGAGATGGCGTTGAAGACGTCGTCATCGGTGAGCCAGCCGGCCGCCTCGCCGAAGGGCAGGGCCTGGCGCCGCAGTCGCTCGAAGCGCATCAGCTGCAGCTGGCGACGCAGCGCATCACGCACGATCTCGCCGCGGGAGCGGCCGGTCTCGCTGCAGGCGGCTTCGAGTTCCTGCTCGAGCCCCTCATCGAGACGGATGGTCAGCGAGCGGTTGTTCATGCACCACATTGTAGTGCTTCCACGTGGGCGGGCCAGTCGTGGCGCCACCGCTAGCAATGACAGCATTCATGGCATTGCATGCAGGACGTCCCTGATGGCCACCCTCACCATTTGAAATCTCCAAGACACGATCAAGGCGTACCTGCGCCTCCAGCCCGCCCGCCATGGGCGTTCGATGGAGGAGGAGGTGAGGGTCATTCTGCGCCAGACCGTTGGCGATTCGTCGCCGAAGCCTCACCTGGAGGGGGTGGGCAGCCGCATCCTGGCCCGCTTCGCCCGGTTGGGTGGGGTGGAGCTGGCGCAGCCCAATCGCGCCGATCGACCAGATGCCCCGTACTTCGGTGAGGTGGCCCGGTGATCGTGCTTGACATCAACGTGATCTTGGAACTGATGCGGCCTCAGCCGGATCCGCAGGTGATGGCCTGGGCCAATGGCCTCGACCCGATGGCCGTCGCGATTACAGCGATGAACGAAGCCGAGATCCTGCATGGCATCGCTCGCCTACCCGCCGAGCGGCGCCAGGGGGCGATGCGGCAGAGCTGGCGGTGCTGATGGCGAGTTTGTTCGGGGGCCAGTCCCTGCCCTTCAGCGGCGAAGCAGCCCACTGGTATGGCGCGCTGGTGAGCCGGCGCGAGCGACAGGCCAGGCCGATCGCCCCGGCCGATGCCGTGATCGCCGCCACCACCCTGGCCCACGGCGCCCAACTGGCCACCCCAACACCGCCGACTTCGAGGCGATCGGCCTGGAGCTGATCAATCCGTGGACGGAAGGCCTTCCCTACCACCCCTGATCATGGCCCTCCCCGGCACCAGCAACGCCAACGAGTTCTATTCCGCCCATATTCTGGAGAGCGTGCTTGCTGGCGATAGCAAAATGGTGCTCGAGCGATGGACCGAGGACCCCATGCCGGAGGCACACTTCAAGGCCCTGCGCCGATCGATCGAGACGGGCAATGAGGTGGTGGCAAACCCGCATTATCCTTTGCTCAAGCTTGCATTGAGACCGAACTGCAGCCCCATCAGCACCCTAGAGCCTGAATCCCCTCATGCGCCTTCACTGAGCGTATTTCCGACGTGATCATCTACCTCGAAACGCGGGAAGAGTTCCTCAAGCACGTGCGCGAGCAGCGCATCGAAGAGGAGGTGCGTGAGCGCTACATCGCCATGACCGGTCACAAAGTGGCTACCAATGAATTTCGCGCCTGGCAGAATTCGCTTCAGTGCGTGGGCAACGTATTGCAGTTCGAGGCGATCCCTAGGGAGTTGGGGGTGGCGATCGAATATCGCATCCACAACACCGCCAACCGCATTGACCTGCTGCTCTCAGGGCGCAACGAGGCTGGAGATCCAGCGGCGGTGATCGTGGAACTGAAGCAGTGGGAAACGGTAGAACCCACTGATCTGGATGGGGTGGTGCGCACCTTTCTGGGTAAGGGACCGCGCGAGACCACGCATCCCTCCTATCAGGCGATGAGCTACGGGGCGCTGCTCCGGGGATTCAACACGGCGGTTGTGGAGCACAAGATTGCCCTGAGCCCCTGCGCTTACCTGCACAACTGCAAAGACGGCTGCGGCATCACCGATGCCCGTTATCGACCCTATCTGGAGCAGGCGCCATTGTTCCTACGCCATGACAATGCTGCCATGGCTGCCTTCCTGCGCCGCTGCCTGAAGGAGGGCGACCGAGGTCGCACGATTGAGCAGATCCGCGATGGGAAGGCCAAGCCGAGCCGGCAGCTCGCCGACGCAGTGGAGCGGATGCTGAAGGGCAACGCAGAGTTCGTGCTGATCGACGAGCAGAAGGTGGTGTTCGAACAAGCGCTGGCCTTGGCACGTCAGCTCCGGGAGGGGCGGCACTGTCTGTTGCTGGTGCAGGGCGGGCCCGGTACCGGCAAATCGGTCGTAGCTGTGAACCTCCTGGCCAGGCTGCTTGGGATGGGGCTGAATGCTCGCTACGTCAGTAAAAACATGGCCCCCAGACATGTTTACCGGGCTAAACTCACTGGCTCGCTGACGAAAGGGGAGTACGACAACCTGTTCTGCGGCTCAGCCTGCTTCGTTGGGTGCCCGGAGGGGTTCTATGACGCCCTGATCGTGGATGAAAGTCACCGGCTGATGACCAAGACCATCTACGACAAGGAAGGTGAAAACCAGATCAAGGAGATCATCCACGCCAGCAAGCTGACAGTGTTCTTCCTCGATGAGGATCAGCGCGTCACGTTCGATGATATTGGCAGCACGGGTGAGATCGAGAAGTGGTGCCAATTCCATGAAGCGGAATTGCACCGTGACATGCTGCCATCGCAGTTCCGATGCAGTGGCTCCGATGGCTATCTGGCCTGGCTGGATCAAACCCTGGGCATCCGCGACACAGCGAACGGGCGGCTGGAACAAGGCAGCTACGATTTCCGTGTGTTCGACGATCCGGCGGCCCTGCACGAATCGATCCGACAGGCCAACCATGGGAACCAGGCGAGGATGGTGGCGGGTTATTGCTGGAACTGGGCGTCGAAGTATCACCCCAAGGCCTGGGATATCACGATCGAGCCCTACGGCTATAGGGCACGCTGGAACTTGAGTAAGGATGGCAGCGTGTGGATCATGAAACAGGGAACGGTAGAGGAGGTCGGCTGCATCCACACCTGCCAGGGGCTGGAGCTCGAGACGATCGGGGTGATTATTGGACCGGATCTGGCATTCCGTGATGGCCAGGTTGTGTCGGTGCCGACGGCACGGGCACGATCGGATCAGTCACTGAAGGGCTACAAAGTGGGTCTGAAACGCGAGCCCCAGGCGACCCGACTGAAGGCGGACGCGATCATTCGCAACACCTACCGCACCCTGATGAGCCGGGGCACGAAGGCTTGCTGGGTCTTCGCCTGTGATCCGGAGCTTCAGGCCTACCTGCAGCAACGGCTGGAGGGTCCGTGCGATGTCGGCTGAGCCCCAGCGAGGGACAGCCATGACGGGCTGTTCCTCCCCGATCGCCCCCTGGGTTCCCTCGGCGCCAAGGTGGCCCTGGCGCGCCGTCTGGGGCTGATCGAGCCAGCCGTCGAGCGGGCCCTCCATGCCCTTCGCAAGCTGCGCAATGCCTTCGCCCATTCGGCGGAGTCCGCCTCCCTGGCTGATTCTGCCCACAGCTCGCGTCTGGCCGCAGTCTACGCCGAAGCCCGGGCCAACCCCCTCTGGGAGCCCCTGGCCACCGTGCTGGCGGCCCAGCCGGCCTCGGCCCAGGGCCCCCTGGATCCCGCCCTGCGCGACGACATCCTGCTGATCACGATCCTGGTGGCTTTCCTGGAAGCCGCCGCCCGGCAGCTCACCCCGATCCAGGCGCCGGTGGTGATGGGCTTCGCCGGCCTGCGCCGGATCAACGGCTGCACCCCGGCCTCCTGATCCCCCCGCATCTCCCCACCCTTGCCAGCCTGGGGCCTGCCGCCGGCTCGCCGTGATCCCTCCCCAGAAGCAGATGACCGGCATGCTCGGCCATCCGGTGGCCGAGAACCCGATCGATCGGATGTTCGATGCGGTCTATGCCCACCACGGGCTGTGCTGGCAGTTCTGGAAGAACGACATCGCCAACACGGCCGATCTGGCCCTGGCGGTGCGGGCCCTGGTGCCCCTGGGCTACAGCGGCATGGCCATCACCGTGCCCTACAAGGTGGCGGTGCTGCCCCTGCTCGATGCCATCGATGACGACGTGCGGGCCATCGGTGCCGCCAACTACCTCACCATCGAAGCCGGCCGCCTGATCGGCCACAACAACGACGGCAAGGGGGTGGTGAAGGCGATCAAGAAGCTGGCGACCCTGGCGGGCCGGCGGGTGGTGATGCTCGGGGCCGGCGGTGCCGGTCGGGCGATGGCGGTGGAGATGGCCTGGGCCGGCGCCGCGCACCTCACCCTGATCACCCGGCGGCAGGAGCAGGGCCAGGAGGTGGCGGACACCGTCACCCGCGCCTCGGGCGTGCCGGCGGTGTGGCAGCCGTGGCAGGGGGAGGTGTCGGTGCCGGCGGGCACCACCCTGCTGATGAACGCCACCCACCTGGGCTGCGCGCCGGAGCTGGAGCCGGTGCCCGTCCGCTGGGACACGGTGGATCCGGCCTGCGTGGTGGTGGATGTGATCACCAACCCCCGCATGACCCCGTTCCTGGCCACGGCCCGCAGCCACGGCTGCCCGGTGGTGGATGGCGTCGAGATGCTGGTGCAGCTGGCCATGCAGATCTTCGAGCAGTGGACCGGCGTCACCCCCGACGAGGCGGTGTTCCAGCGCGCCGTGGCCGAGGCCCTTGGGGAGTGAGCCTGGCGCCTTTACGTTGGCGGGCGTTCTCTCCGGCATCCCCATGACTCGGGTTGTCTCTCTCGCCGCCCTTGCGGCCCTCGGCCTCCTGGCCGGGTGCGGCCGCCCCGATGGCCGGGCCCTGCAGACGATCGCCTGCCAGCAGGTGGCCAACACGATCGACCTCCAGTCGGTGGGCCAGATCGATGCCCTGCGCAGGGCCCTCGGCCTGGCACCGGGCGTCGATCCGATCGGCGCCTGTCGCGAGCTCGGGGTCACCATGGACCCCGGTGCGCCAGGGGCGGCCGGGGCCGGCAGTGAAGCCGAAGAGGGCGAGAACGGCGAGACGGAACTCAGCGAGTGAGGGCCATCGGCCGGGCCGTGGGCCGGGCCGCGTCCCCTGCAGCGCGCCCCTAGGCCGCCTGCAGAATCCGCCAGCGGCCCCGCAGCACCTGCTGCAGCGCCGCCATCGCGGCCCCGGCCTCCTCGCCCCCCTCACCGCTCGCCTCGCCGATCTCCGGCAGCCAGCCCAGCCAGGGCAGGCCGTCGCGGCGGCGCATCATGGGCTGCCAGTCGCCGCCCACCTGCACCAGGCCGGCCAGGGGCACCCGCCAGTGCTCCAGCAGGGCGGCGCCGGCCGCCGGCAGCCCCGTGTCCATCTGCTCGCCCCGCAGCACCAGCAGGCAGGGCTGGCGCCAGGCCCCGAGGGCCTCGGCCCAGCTGCCGCCCCGCTCCAGCGGCAGGCCCGCATCGACGGGCAGGGCGGCCAGCCACGGGCCCGTCGCCGCCGCCGTCAGGGCCGCCAGGCCGGCATCGGGATCGTCGGCGCCGGCCAGCTCCCGCAGGGCAACGCCTTCAGCGGCGGCCAGCCGCGCCGCCACCGCTGCCAGGCCCTCCAGCTCCTGCCGCCGCCCCAGGCCCAGCAGCAGCAGGCCGCCCTTCGGCTCCGCGTCGAACCCTGAAACCGACATGGTTGTTTGCACTCTCTGGGCCGGCTCGCTTCTACCATCGTGCTGCGAAGCCACGCCGCCTGCGCCCTTGGCCACTTTCTCGACCGCTGAACGGGTGGAGCAGAGCGGGCACCCGCCCCTCACCAGCCACGATCCCCGGCGGCTGCGGCTGTTCTGCGGCAACGCCAACCCCGAACTGGCCCGGGAGATCGGCGCCTATCTCGGCGTTCCCGACGGCCCGCGGGTGATCAAGCGCTTCGCCGACGGCGAGGTCTACATCCAGATCCAGGAGTCGATCCGCGGCTGCGACGTCTTCCTGATCCAGCCCACCTGCGCTCCGGTGAACGATCACCTGATGGAGCTGATGATCATGGTGGATGCCTGCCGGCGGGCCTCGGCGCGCCAGATCACGGCGGTCATCCCCTACTACGGCTACGCCCGCGCCGACCGCAAGACCGCCGGCCGCGAATCGATCACCGCCAAGCTGGTGGCCAACCTGCTGGTCAAGTCCGGCGTCGAGCGGGTGCTGGCCATGGACCTGCACTCCTCCCAGATCCAGGGCTACTTCGACATCCCCTGCGACCACATCTACGGCTCCCCCGTACTGGTCGACTACCTCGCCACCCGCGATCTCGGTGAGGTGGTGGTGGTCTCCCCCGACGTGGGCGGCGTGGCCCGGGCCCGCGCCTTCGCCAAGCAGATGAAGGACGCGCCCCTGGCCATCATCGACAAGCGCCGCTCCGGCCACAACGTGGCCGAGAGCCTCACCGTGATCGGCGATGTGGCCGGCAAGACGGCGATCCTGATCGACGACATGATCGACACCGGCGGCACCATCTGCCAAGGAGCGCGCCTGCTGCGCCAGAGGGGCGCGGCCCGGGTGCTGGCCTGCGCCACCCATGCCGTCTTCTCCCCCCCGGCCATCGAGCGCCTCTCCGAGCCGGGCCTGTTCGAGGAGGTGGTGGTGACCAACAGCATCCCCCTGAGCCCGGATCTCCACTTCCCCCAGCTGCGGGTGCTGTCGGTGGCCAACATGCTCGGCGAGGCGATCTGGCGCATCCACCAGGAGAGCTCCGTCAGCTCGATGTTCCGCTGAGCGCCGCCGCCATGGAGGCTCCCGCTGCACCGGCCCGTCGGGTGCCCCTGAAGCGCTTCGCCCATCTCAAGCGCCACCTGCCGGTGCCCCTCACCGTGCTGGTCACGGCCCTGCTCGCCCTCACCGTGGGGGCCCCGCGCCCCGCCGTCGCCGAGGGCCGCCTGCCGAAGGGGTTCGAACGCCGCGTGGGGGTGTGGCTCACCAACAGCCCCAGCCCCCTCTACTACGACGCCAAACGCATCGAGACCGCCGTGGCGCAGCTCGACGCCGCCGGCTTCAACACCCTCTACCCCAACGTCTGGAGCCGGGGCGCCACCTTCCACCGCAGCCGCTGGGCGCCGCTGGAGCCGGCCCTGGCCCGCTCCAACCCCGGCCTCGACCCCATCTGTCGCTTCACCAAGGCCGCCCATCGCCGCGGCATGCAGGTGATCCCCTGGTTCGAATACGGCCTGATGGAGCCGGCCGATGCGGAGGTGGTCCAACGGAACCCGGAGTGGGTGCTGCGCCGCGTCGACGGCAGTGCCCTCTACGCCATGCACGGCGCCAATCTGAAAACCTCCCCGCTCAAGGATCTGCGGGTGTGGCTGAACCCGGCCCACCCGGGGGTGCGGGCCCGCTTCATCGGCCTGATCAAGGAGATCGTCCAGCGCTGCGGCGTCGACGGCATCCAGCTCGACGACCACTTCGCCTGGCCGGTGGAACTGGGCTACGACCCCTACACCCGCGCCCTCTATCTGGCGGACACCGGCCGGGAGCCGCCCGCCAACTTCAACGACCGCTATTGGATGAAGTGGCGCCGCCAGCAGCTCACCGCCCTGCTGCGGGAACTGCGGGGCACGATGCAGGAGGCGGGTGGCCCGCGGCGCACGGTGATCAGCCTGTCGCCGGGCCCTTTCCGTTTCGCCTACAACCACTGGCTGCAGGATTGGGAGCTCTGGGCCCTGGGCGAGTTGGTCGACGACCTGATCGTCCAGAACTACGCCTATTCGGTGAAGGGCTTCGCCCGCGACCTCGACCAGCCGGCGCTGGTGAAGGCCCGCCGCTGGGGCATGCCGGTGGAGATCGGCATCCTCTCCGGTTTCGGCGGCCGCACCCCCGACATGGCCACCCTCGAGCAGAAGGTGCGCCTCTCCGCCGCCCGCGGCCACGGCGTGATCTTCTTCTACTGGGAGGGGCTCTGGGGCCAGCACGCCGGTCCGGAGGGGTCCGCCTTCCGCCAGGCCGCCTTCCGCCGCCTCAACCGCGAGGTGTTCGGCGGCCGCTAGGCGTCCGCGCCGGCGGCGCCGAGGCACTGGCCCACCACCTCGCGGGTGTTGGTGGAGAGCTCGGCTGCCGCCAGTCCCTCGAGGGCCTCCCGCATCCGCTGCCGCCGTCCGGGGCCGTAGCTCTGCCAGCGGCTGAACACCTTGGCCATGCGCGAGGCCGTGATCGGATTGCGCTGGTCCAGGGCGGCGATCTGGTCGGCCATGAAGCGGTAGCCGCTGCCGTCGGCGGCATGGAACACCGGCGGGTTGCCCGCCAGCCCCCCCAGCACCGCCCGCACCGCATTGGGCGCCGCCGGATCGAAGCGGGGATGGTCGAGCAGCCGCTGCACCCGCTCCAGGCCGTCGGCGAAGGGGGCGGCGGCCTCCAGGGCGAACCAGGAATCGAGGATCACGGGTTTGTCTTCCCAGCGCGCATAGAAGGCGTCCACCGCCTCCTGGCGCGCCGCGATCGGGTGGTCCTGCAGCGCCCGCAGGCCCGCCCGGGCCAGGGTCATCGACGGGCCGTCCACCGCCGCGCGGGCCGCCGCGGTCGCTGCCATGTCGCCGGCGGCCACCCGCCAGCTCCAGATCGAGCCCGTCAGCATCCGGTCGCCCACCCCTTCCGGCCAGGCCAGGGACCACTGCTCGCTGACCCGCTCCAGGGCCCGCGCCAGGGGCTCGGCCAGGGCCTCCCCGAAGCGGCGGCGCAGGGCCTGCAGGGCGGCGAACAGGGCCGGTGGATCGGGCTCCGGTGCCGCATCCTCCAGTTCGGCCAGGCCCGGCAGGGCCAGCAGCACGCTGCGGCTGGCCTCCGAGAGGGAGGGGTCGGCCAGGATCCGCTCGAAGGCGGCGATCAGGGCGTCCTCCAGAGCCCCATCCACCCGGCCGGCGGCGCGGCGCAGCAGGGCGCGGCGCAGCAGCACCTGGCCCGCGTCCCAGCGGGCGAAGGGGTCGCTGTCGGCGGCCAGCAGATGCACCAGCTCGCTGGAAGGCCGCCCCAGCACCACCTTCACCGGCGCCGAGAACTGGCGCAGCAGGGAGAGGGCCGGCGGCGGCGACTGGGCCGGCAGCCCCTCAAAGCGGAAGACCTGCGCCTCTTGGTCGATCAGCAGCAGGCGCGTTCCCGCCCCCCAGCGGCGGCCCAGCAGGGGCGCCGCGCCGTGGTCGGGGTCCTCGGCCACCAGCCGCATCGGCAGGGGCTGGCCGGCTTGGCTCACTAGCCCCACGGCCAGCGGGATCACCAGGGGCTGCTTGTGGGGCTGGCCGGGGGTGGCGGGGGTGGACTGGCGCACGAACAGCTCCAGGGTCCCGGCCGCCTTGTTCCAGCGGCGCCGCACATGCAGCACAGGGGTGCCCGCCTGGTGGTACCAGCGGCGGAACTGAACGAAATCGAAGGGCGGCAGGCGGCAGCTGTCGGCCACCTCACCGGCGGCATCCTGCATCGCCTGGACGAAGTCCTCGCAGGTGGCGGCGGTGCCGTCGTGGCGTTCCACATACAGCGCCATGCCCCGCTGGAAGGTCTCCTCCCCCAGCAGGGTGTGCAGCACCCGGATCACCTCCGATCCCTTTTCGTAGATCGTGGTGGTGTAGAAGTTGTCGATCGCCTGGTACTGATCCGGCTGCACCGGATGGGCCGTCGGTCCCGCATCCTCCCGGAACTGGGTGTTGCGCAGCATCGCCACGTTCTCGATCCGGTTGAGCGCATGGCCATGCAGATCGGCCGAGAAGCTCTGGTCCCGGAAGACGGTGAGACCCTCCTTCAGCGACAGCTGGAACCAGTCGCGGCAGGTGATGCGGTTGCCCGTCCAGTTGTGGAAGTACTCGTGGGCGATCACACTCTCGATGCGCTCCAGCTCGCCATCGCTGGCCGTGGCGGCGTCGGCGAGCACCAGCTTGGAGTTGAAGATGTTGAGGCTCTTGTTCTCCATCGCGCCCATGTTGAAGTGGCGCACGGCGACGATGTTGTACTCGTCGAGGTCGTACGCCAGCCCATAGACGCGCTCGTCCCACTCCATCGCCCGCTTCAGGGACGCCATGGCGTGGGCGGTGAAGGGGGCATCGCCCGGCTCCACGTGCAGACGCAGCTGCACGGTGCGTCCATCGGCGGTGACGAACGTGTCGCGCACCTCCTCCAGCCGGCCCGCCACCAGGGCGAACAGGTAGGAGGGCTTGGGGAAGGGGTCGTCCCAGACGGCGTAGTGGCGCGCGGCCCCGTCGGGCCCGGGTGGCAGGTCGCCGGCCTCGATGCCGTTGCCGTTGGAGAGCAGCACCGGGCAGCTGTCCCGGTCGGCCTCGATCCGCACCCGGAAGCGGCTGAGCAGGTCGGGGCGATCCGGGTGATAGGTGATGCGGCGGAAGCCCTCCGCCTCGCACTGGGTGGTGACCATCCCCCCGCTCACGTAGAGCCCCTCGAGGCTGGTGTTGGCCCGCGGATCGAGCTGCACCGTGCTGGTGAGCACGAACGGCCGCCGCGGCGGCTTCAGCAGCAGCAGGCGGTCGTCCTCGATCACGAAGGCCCCGGCGTCCAGGGGCACGCCATCGAGCTCCAGGGCGCGCAGCTCCAGATCCACACCCCGGAGCTCCAGGGGCTCCACCGCCGCCTCCGACCCATCCGGCGCGCCGGGCCTGGGCAGGAACGCCAGCCGCGCCTCCACCAGGGCATGGTCGGCGAACAGGCGCACCGTCAGGTCGGTGCGTTCCAGCAGGTAGGGCGCCGGACGATAGTCGGCGAGGTGGACGACGGCCATCAGGGGCTTACTTGGGGGCCGCCGGGGTCGCTGGCTTGGCGGCGCCCTGCTGCTTGATGGCCTCCTGAACCTTCTTCATGACGTCGGCAGGCACCTCCTTGGGGCAGATCTCGGCGGCTCCGAGCACGGCCGAGTTGATCGCACCGCGACGCAGCTCCTCGATGGTGAGGGCCTTGGTGCCCACCTGCTGGATCTGGCCCTTGTGCTGGCCGAGGATCAGCTGGGCGATGGTTTCGCCGGCGATGCCCACCGATTTCTCGAAGTCGATGCCGGCGGCGCGGGAAATGCAGACGTTCACGGCGCCGATGCGGGTGTAGAGCCCCATTTCGGCGGCGGTGGCGGGGGTGGCGTGGGCGGCCATGGGTGCCAGCAGCAGCGGCATGGCGACCAGGGGCGCCAGCAGCGGCCGGGAGCGGCGGAGCAGGAGAGACAAGGGGTAGGGATCCGTGAACCACCATCGTGCTGCATCGGAGCAGCCGCCACACCCGCCGCAGAGACCGCTCCGCGAGGCGGCCCAGCCGCCGGGGCCCCGGCCCTGACAGCGATTAACCGATCGGCTCTCCCGCCGCCTCCAGCCGGATCTCGTGGTGGAGCTCCACCAGCTCGAGGCTGCCGTGGCGCCAGGTATGGATCGAGCGGGAGCGGTAGCGGTCCTGGTCCACCAGGCGGATCTGTTCGAGCACTTCCCAGTCGTCGTAATGGGACTGGAACGCCATGGTGTGCTCATCGATCTGGCGGATCTGGCTGACCGTGGGGGCCCCCGCCAGGTAGCCGCAGCTGCGCCGCAGCTGGTGACCGCACAGCCAGGCCTCCATCGTGCCCTCGGGCCGGTAGTCGGGTTTGGTGTCGAAGAACGGCTGCTGCCCCTCCGCCCACCAGGTGAACCGGTAGCCCTCATCCCCGTCCACCAGTTGGCTGTGGACCTCAATGCGCAGGTTCATGTCCACCCGCAGCACCTCGTCGTCCTCAGTGAAGAAGTAGGTGCGGCGCGAGCGCCACAGCCCCAGGTTGCGGGCGAACCAGCGCCGCAGGCTGCTGTCGAGGCGGATGCGGCTCTGCACGGGAGGCACCCGGGAGAGTCCGGGCTGGGTCGGTGTGGTCATGGCGGGCCCACCCAGGCACACGGATGCGATCCCTGAAGTCCTAGCGACGTTTCCGGGTTCTGCCCAAAACCCCATAAGGTTGGGTGCATTGCCGCATGCCTGCCTTTGCCGGTCCTGGGGGAGCCCGATTTCCCGCCCACCTCGCCGGCCTCGGCGGTGGCCGAGGCCGGCACCGCCACCGGTGAGGCCCAGAAACCGCTCAAGCTGCTGCTGGTGGCGGCCCGCCATCACATGGCCTCCGCCGACCTGCGGGCCCTGCTGGCCTTCCTGAACTCGGAGGAGTGCACCTGCAAGGTGTCCCTCCAGGTGGCGGATCCGGCTGACCACCCCGAGCTGCTCGAACTGCACCGACTGGTGGCCACCCCGGCCCTGATCAAGCTCGATCCCCTGCCCAAGCAGGTCTTCGCCGGCAACACCCTGGCCCAGCAGCTGCGCATCTGGCTGCCCCGCTGGCAGCAGATGGAGGTGGTCACCACCCTTGGGCTCAGCCTGCGGCCGGCGGAGATCGACGGCAGCCGCAGCCAGCGGGAGGTACAGCTCGAGGACCAGCTGCTGGTGCTGCGTCAGGAGAACGAAACCCTGATCGAGCGGCTGGGCGTCCAGGAACGGTTGCTGCGCATGGTGGCCCACGAGCTGCGCACCCCCCTCACTGCCGCCAAGCTGGCCCTGCAGAGCCACGCCCTGGGCCAGATCGACGAGAGCCGCTTCCGCGACGTGCTCAACCGCCGGCTCGACGACATCGAGGCCCTCTCCAGGGACCTGCTGGAGGTGGGCACCACCCGCTGGGAGGCCCTGTTCAACCCCCAGCGCCTCGACCTGAGCCAGGTGGCGGCCGAGGCCATCCTGGAGCTGGAGAAGCTCTGGGTGGGTCGGGGCCTGCAGCTGGTCACCGACATCCCCGCCGACCTGCCCGACGTCCACGCCGACCAGCGGCGCATGCGGCAGGTGTTCCTCAACCTGCTGGAGAACGCCCTCAAGTTCACCCCCGACGGCGGCAAGGTGAGCCTCAGCCTCATGCACCGCACCAGCCAGTGGGTGCAGGTGAGCATCTGCGACAGCGGGCCGGGCATTCCCCGCGAGGAGCAGCACCGCATCTTCCAGGACCGGGTGCGGCTGCCCCAGACCTCCGGCACCACCTCCGGCTTCGGCGTGGGCCTGTCGGTGTGCCGCCGCATCGCCGAGGTGCACGGGGGCCGCATCTGGGTGGTGTCCGAACCGGGCGAGGGCGCCTGCTTCAACTTCACCGTGCCGGTCTGGACCGGCCAGAGCTCCCCGGAACCGGACCGTTCCGCCCCAGGCCGGCCCGCCGACGGCGACCTTTCTTGACGAAGGGTCCCTCCGGCCCGTAGCGTCCAGCACATCAGATCGGCGCCAAGCCGGCTGTGGCCTCGCCCCCATCGTCTAGAGGCCTAGGACACCTCCCTTTCACGGAGGCGACAGGGGTTCGAATCCCCTTGGGGGTATGCATCGGTTCCGGGCTCGGGGCGGTTTCGTCCTGACCCGGGCTTTTTTTCATCAGGCGTGTCCGACCCGGGCGCTGCGCCGCTGGCAGGAGGGCCGGATGGCGAAGGGCCTCAGGGCTGCTGGGCGCGGCGCTGGGCTTCCCGTTGCACGCCCCGCAGGTTGCTGGCCAGATCCTCCTTGAGCCGCTGCTCGATCAGGCCGATCGGCATGCCCGGCTTGCCCTGCACGGTGAGGTCGTAGAGGAGCCAGGTGCTGGTGTCGTCGGCGCCCACCTGCCAGACGCCCTGGAAGCAGCGGAAGTCGCCCTCCAGCATGCGGAAGGCCAGGCGACCCTGCTCCGGCTCCTCGTTCAGCTCCAGCTGGACGCGGGCACTGAAGCGGAGCCCGCAGAACTGCTGGGTGCCCACCTGCTCCAGGGCCACCAGCTTGCCGCGGCGCCAGAGCTGGCGGGAGCTGGCGAGATTGGGAATGAAGCGGTCGAGATGGTCGTAGTCGGTCAGCACCGACCAGATCCACTCGGGGGCGAGATCGAGGCGCAGCTGCACCGCCAGGCGCCGGGTGCCCTGGGGGAGACGCTCCATCTCCTGCTGGATCGTGTCGAGGGCACAACTGGCCTCGCTGGCGACCATGGCCTCGGTTGACGGGAGGTGCACGGGGCGGGGAAACGACGCCAGAAGCTGTGCCAAGACGG
Source organism: Synechococcus sp. UW140 (assembly GCA_943369315.1). Taxonomy (GTDB): domain Bacteria; phylum Cyanobacteriota; class Cyanobacteriia; order PCC-6307; family Cyanobiaceae; genus Cyanobium. Next base: position 514,696 of record CALRMW020000001.1, on the reverse strand, counting down.
ATCGGAGCTCGCTCGGGGCTTGCGTGAGGGTGGCAGCGGTCGGCACCGGGATTGGTGCGACGGAACACAAACTAACCGGTGTCTCCGGAATCCGGTCAACGAATCCGCACCGAGGGGCCGTGAGCCGAGTTCTCTATGATCGGGCCGATTTTCGGCTCCGACGCCCGCATGCGTGTTTCCACCGGCAAGGCCACCCAGTCCGACGGCCGCATGTTCACGGTTGTGGTCGAAGGCTTCGGCGTCGGTCTGCAGCGGCGGGCCGAGCGCCGGATCACCGTGCCCTTCCCCCAGCTGCAGCGGCTGATGCAGACCATCGCCCAGCAGGGCGGACGCATCAAGGCCGTCAACGCCGAGGAGGTCCCCGCAGGCTCCGCCACCCCGGCCCCCTCTGACGCTGCGGCCTCCGACGCCCCGGCCGCCACCCCCACCCCCGCCAAGAAAGCCCCCGTGAGCCACGCCGACGTCCCGGTCAATCTCTACAAGCCCAAGGATCCCTTCATCGGCACCGTCACCGACAACTACAGCCTCCTGGCCGAGGGGGCCATCGGCCGGGTGAACCACATCACCTTCGACCTCTCGGAAGGCAACCTCCACTACGTCGAGGGCCAGAGCATCGGCATCATTCCTGACGGCGAGGACGCCAACGGCAAGCCCCACAAGCTGCGTCTCTATTCGATCGCCAGCACCCGCCACGGCGACAACTGCGAGGGCGGCACCGTCTCCCTCTGCGTCCGCCAGCTCCAGTACGAGAAGGACGGCACCACCATCAACGGCGTCTGCTCCACCTTCCTCTGTGACATCGAGCCGGGCGCCAAGGTGAAGATCACCGGCCCGGTCGGTAAGGAGATGCTCCTGCCCCCCGATGAGGACGCCAACATCATCATGCTGGCCACCGGCACGGGCATCGCTCCGATGCGGGCCTACCTGCGCCGCATGTTCGAGCCCACCGAGCGCGCCAAGAACCCCGAGTATCAGTTCCGCGGCAAGGCCTGGCTGATCATGGGGGTCCCCAAGACGCCCAACCTCCTCTACGAGGACGACTTCCAGCGCTACCTGGCCGAGTACCCGGAGAACTTCCGCTACACCAAGGCCATCAGCCGTGAGCAGCAGAACCCCAGCGGTGGCCGGATGTACATCCAGGACCGGGTCACCGAGCACGCCGATGAGATCTTCTCCCTGATCGAGGATCCCAAGACCCACGTGTACATGTGTGGTCTCCGCGGCATGGAGCCCGGCATCGACGAGGCCATGACCGCCGCCGCCGCCGCCAAGGACCTGAACTGGAGCGAACTGAGGCCCCAGCTCAAGAAGGCCGACCGCTGGCACGTCGAGACCTACTGACCCCGGCGCCGGACCAGTCCCCACCAGTGCCCCAAGGCCCGCCTCCGGCGGGCCTGTTTCATGGCTGACGATCCGAGAATGCACACACCGGCAGGCTCCCTGCGGCGGCGATGCAGCGGGATGTCGGGGCAGCCGTTAAACCAGGGATGACCGGACGCCCTCCCCATGACCGCCATCCTCACCAACCCCCTGCGGGTTGGTCTGCGCCAGGAGCGGGTGATCTCGCCCCAGTGCATCGTCATCTTCGGGGCCAGCGGTGATCTCACCCACCGCAAGCTGATCCCGGCGCTGTTCGAGCTGTTCCGCCAGCGACGACTTCCCAGCGAATTCGCCGTGCTCGGCTGCGCCCGACGCCCCTGGAGCGATGAGGAGTTCCGCGAGAAGATGGGCGCCGCCCTGGCCGATGAGATCGCCTCCCATCGCACCGCCTGGGAGCAGTTCGCCCAGGGCCTCTTCTACGAGCCGGTCGACCTGCAGCAGAGCGAGCACCTGGTGCGCCTCGGCCAGCGGCTGGAGAGCATCGACCGGCTGCGGGCCACCCGGGGCAACCGCACCTTCTACCTGTCGGTCTCGCCGGAGTTCTACGGCAGCGGCTGCCGCGCCCTGGCCGGTGCCGGCCTGCTGGCCGATGCCGAGCGCAGCCGGGTGGTGATCGAGAAGCCCTTCGGCCGCGACTACGCCAGTGCCCAGGCCCTCAACAAGGTGGTGCAGGCCTGCGCCAAGGAAAGCCAGGTGTTCCGCATCGACCATTACCTGGGCAAGGAAACGGTCCAGAACATCCTGGTGCTGCGCTTCGCCAACACGATCTTCGAGCCGATCTGGAACCGCAACTACATCTCCAGCGTCCAGATCACCGCGGCCGAGACCGTGGGGGTGGAGGAGCGGGCCGGCTACTACGAGTCGTCCGGCGCCCTGCGGGACATGGTGCAGAACCACCTCACCCAGATCCTGGCCCTCACCGCCATGGAGGCCCCCGGCCGCTTCGATCCGGAGGCCATCCGCAACGAGAAGGCCAAGGTGCTGCAGTCGGCCAGCCTGGCCAACGAGGCGGAGCCCTGGAAGTGCTGCGTGCGGGGTCAGTACGCCCCCGGCGGCAGCATGGCCCGGCCCCTGCCCGGCTACCGCCAGGAGCCGGGGGTGAACGCCAACAGCACCACGGAAACCTATGTGGCCATGAAGGTGGCCATCAACAACTGGCGCTGGCAGGGGGTGCCGTTCTACCTGCGCACCGGCAAGCGGCTGCCGAAGCGCCTCAGCGAGGTGGTGCTCACCTTCCGTGAGGCCCCGGTGCACCTGTTCGACGCCGCCGGTGGCGCCCCCACCCCCAACCAGCTCATCCTGCGCATCCAGCCCGACGAGGGCGCCGAGTTCAAGTTCGAGGTCAAGGCCCCCGGCTCCGGCATGCGCAGCCGCCCGGTCGACATGGCCTTCAGCTACGACGAATCCTTCGGCGAGCCCTCCGACGAGGGCTACGTGCGCCTGCTCGCCGACGCCATGCTGGGCGATCCCACCCTGTTCACCCGCAGCGACGAGGTGGAGGCGGCCTGGCGCCTGTACACCCCGCTGCTGGCCCTGATCGAGGAATCCCCCTGGCAGCTGCCGGTCCAGCCCTACGAAGCACGCACCTGGGGGCCCGCCGCCGCCGATGGCCTCCTGGCCAGTGACGGCCTGATCTGGCGGCGTCCCTGACGCTCGGCTCCAGGGCCCCCGCGCCCCTTTCCCCTTCCGCAGCCCCGCGATTCCCGCCCTCCTTCCGCGCCCATGGCTCCCCAGCTCACCCTCCAGGCCCCCCTCGATCTGCCGCCCGAGGAGGTCAACCCCTACCTGCATCGCCTCTGGACCCACGATCTGGAGGGCTCGACAGGGGCCGCCACCTTCACCCTGGTGGTGTGGGAACCCTCCTGGCTGGAGCAGCAGATGGTGCGCATCGGCCGGGTCGACGGGCCGATCACCGGCCTGCTGCGCACTGAGCTGCTGGAGGCGGCCCGCCAGGCCGTGCCCGAGACCGGTCTGCCGTACAGCACGGCACCCATGGATCCCCGCCTGGCCTGGGCCATCGGCCAGAAGGAGGGGCACCACCGGCCCGAGGACCTGCGCGGCCAGTTCGTCGAGAGCGCCATCAGCGCCCACATGCCCCGGCGCCTGATCACCCTGGCCCCCACCCTCGACCCTGGCCATCCGCTCGAGACCCTGGTGGCGGCCTACTGCCCCCTGCCGGAGGAGGGGGGCGCCGGCGCCGCCTGCGGCGACGTGGTGGTGCTGCGCGGCGGCATGGGCGCCCTGAAGCAGAGCCTCGATCTGATCGGCTCCCTGGTGGACGACTCCCTGCCCTGCTGGGTGTGGTGGAACAGCAGCCTGGATGAGCCCTCCGAGATGCTCGAGGCCCTGGCCCCGGTGCCCCGGCGGCTGGTGATCGACAGCTCCCTCGGGGAGCCGCGCCGCTGCCTCGACCTGATGCTGGCCCGGATCAGCGCCGGCCAGGCCGTCAACGATCTCAACTGGCTGCGGCTGCGCACCTGGCGGGAATCCCTGGCCATGGTGTTCGATCCCCCGTCCCGCCGCGATGCCCTCGGCCACGTGGTGCAGCTCGACATCGATGTGGAGGGCGACCACCCGGTGAAGGGGCTGCTGCTGGCCGCCTGGATCGCCGACCGCCTCGGCTGGCACCTGATCACCAGCTACGCGGTGGAGGTGGACGGGCCGGGCCCGGGGATCACGGCGGAGTTCGAGCGCACCGACGGGGTGGCGGTGCAGTTCACCCTGATGCCCGTGCCCATGGGCGCGCCCAAGACCCACCCCGGGGCCATCGTCGGCATGCGGCTGATCTGTGAACCGCAGCAGCGGCCCCCCCTGTGCGTGATTCTCTGCTCGGAGTCCGGCGGCTGCATGCGGCTGGAGTCCGGTGGGATGGCCAGCATGGAGCTGGCGGAGGGGGTGGTGCCCCTGCCGGAGGAGAGCGAGGAGATGGAGATGGCCCGCCTGCTCTCGGGGGGGCACGATTCCACCTCACCGCTGCTGGCGGCGGCCGCGCCGCTGGCGGCGAGCCTGCTGCCAGGCTGAAGCACCTTCCGCCTGAGCGACCGATGCCGCCGACCGCATGAGCTGCCTGATCGCGGCCCCCTGCAGCGGCAGCGGCAAGACCCTGCTGAGCCTCAGCCTGGCGGCCGTGGCCCGGGCGCGGGGGGAGACCATCCAGCCCTTCAAGGTGGGGCCCGACTACCTCGACCCCCAGCTGCTGGGGGCGGTGGCGGGGCGCCCCTGCCGCAACCTCGATCCGCTGCTCTGCGGCGAGGACTGGGTGCGGCGCAGCTACCGCTGGCACGGAGGCCGGGCCGGGCGGGTGCTGGTGGAGGGGGTGATGGGCCTGTTCGACGGCCGCGGGGCCGGCAGCGAGGGCAGCTCCGCCGCCGTGGCCGCTCTGCTGGGGCTGCCGGTGGTGCTGGTGGTGGAGGCGTCGCGCCAGGCCGGCAGCCTGGCGGCCCTGGTGCGCGGCTTCCGCGACCACGGCCCGCCCCGGGTGACCCTGGCGGGGGTGGTGCTGAACCGGGTCGGCAGCGAACGGCACCGGTTGCTCCTGGCCGAGGCCCTGGCCGCCATCGAGGTGCCCCTGCTGGGGGTGCTGCCCAGCCATCCCAGCCTGGAGCTGCCCTCCCGCCACCTGGGCCTGCTCACCCCGGGGGAGCTGGGCGACCTGGGCGAGCGCCAGCGGATCTGGGCCGCTCTGGCCGAGGAGCACCTCGACCTGACGCGCCTCTGGCCGCTGCTGGCGCCGCCACCGCCGGCGCCGGAACGGCGCGATCCGATCCGCTGGTGCCTTGAGCAGGTCCCGCCGGAGCCGGCCCCTGCCGGGGCCGCGGGATCTTCGGGAGCCGCCGGGACCGGACCCCCCCTGCCGGTGGCGATCGCCAGCGATGCGGCCTTCCACTTCCGCTACCCGGAAGCCCAGGAGCTGCTCCTGGCCTATGGGCTCAGCCCGGTGCCCTGGAGCCCCCTGGCCGACGATCCCCTGCCCCCGGACTGCCGGGCGGTGCTGCTGCCCGGCGGCTACCCCGAACTCCATGCCGCCCGGCTGGCGGCCAGTCGCCGCAGCCTCGGATCCCTGCGGGCCGCCGCCCGGGGCGGCCTGCCGATCGTGGCCGAATGCGGCGGTCTGCTGCTGCTGGGCCGGGAGCTGGAGGATCCGGACGGCCTGCCCCACCCCATGGCCGGCCTGCTCCCCTTCCGCGCCCGCCGGGGGCCCCTCAGCCTCGGCTACCGCCAGGCGGTGCCGGCGGCCGACGGGCTGCTGGTGCGCCGCGGTGAATCCCTCTGCGGCCATGAGTTCCACCGCTGGCAGCTGCTGCCCCAGCTTTCCGGCGGCGAGGTGTTGGCAGAGGCCGAGAGCCTGTGGCAACTTGAAGGCTGGGGATCACCCGGGAGGATCGAAGGATGGAACGCTCCGACCGTTCACGCCACCTGGCTGCACCTCCACTGGGCTGGATGCCCGGCGATTCCCTCGAGACTGGCCAGATCCGCCGCCAGCGCCGTGCCGCTGCCGAGGAACGCCGTTTCCTGCAACCCAGTCTCCGGGTGAATGCAACGTCCCATGAGCGCTGGCGCATGAGCGTCCGCGGTCAGGTGCAGGGGGTGGGCTACCGGCTGGGCTGCCGCCAGAAGGCCATCGACCTCGGCCTCAGCGGCTGGGTCCGCAACCGTCCCGACGGTTCGGTGGAGGTGGAGGCCGAGGGGCTGTCCGACCGGCTGGTGGAGCTGCGTCTCTGGTGCGAGAAGGGGCCCCAGGGCGCCCACGTGAGCGGCGTCACCAGTGGCCAGGTGGCCGTGGCGGGCACCGACTGGTTCGAGATCCGCACCTGACCACCCGAGGCACCGGACAATGGGGCGTCACGACTCCCATGGATGCCGACCCCCAGCCTCTGGAGTGAACTGTTCGGATTCGGCCTGGCGATCAGCTTCAGTCCGCTGCACATCGGCCTGCTGCTGTTGATCCTGCTGGGCCCCAGCCCGCTCCGCCGGGGCAGCTGGTTCGTGCTCGGCTGGCTGCTCACCTCCGCGGCGGCCATCGCCCTGCTGCTGAGCGTGGGCCACGGCCTGCTGCTCACGATGGAGCGGGGCACCGACCAGCGCACCGGCCTCGATCTGCTCGGGGCGGGGGGCCTGCTGGCCCTGGGCCTCAATGGTCTGCTGAGCAGCCGCCAGGGGGGTGGCCCCCCCGGCTGGACCCGCCGCCTGGACGGCTTCTGCGCCCTGCCCCTGCCGCTCCTGCTCGGCCTCAGCGCCGCCGTGCAGGTGTCCAGCCCCGACGACCTGTTCCTCTATGCCCGGACCGCCGCCAGCCTGCTGGAGGCCGGGCTGAGCCGGCCCCGGGAGGTGCTCACCACCGCGGTCTTCAGCCTGTTCTCCGGCACCCTGCTGCTGCTGCCCCTGGCGGGGCTGGTGCTGGTGGGACAGGAGCGGCTGCTGCCGGTGCTCCAGGCGGGCAAGCTCTGGCTGTTCGACAACGCCGAGCTGATCGTGGCCGCCATCTGCTTCGGCCTCGCCGTCTACCTGGGCTGGCAGGGGGTCGAAGGACTGCGGGCGGGATGAGGCTCAGGGGCCGGTCGGTGGCTCCTCGGCCTCCAGGATCCGGCCCAGATATTTGGGGTCGTGGAGGGTGCCGTGGCGGGAGAGGGGCAGCACCCGCTCCTTCGGCAGGCCAGGCAGGGGCTGGCGGGAGCGCAGCATCAGCCAGCGCCGCACCAGCACGACCACGCCCACCAGGGCCGCGGCAATCCCCAGGGCCCCCACCTCGATCAGCAGCTCATTGCCGCCGGTTCCGCCGGAGGCCCCGGCATCGGCCGGCTGGCCGTCCGTGGCCGAGGCGGTGCCGATCAGGGACAGGGCTCCGGCCTGGGGAGGCGCCATGCCGAGGGGTGCAAACAGGGGACGGGATTCCAGCACGAATCTGACGTCTCCCCCGCTGCGGTCGTGATGACGGTAACGGGTCGGCCCCGTTTGCGCACGCCCCGATCCCCCCGCCTCAGGCGCCTCCGCCGTCGTCGCCGGTGTCCCGCAGCCAGCGGTCCCAGCGCTCCCGCTCGCCGGCTGCCGCGGCCCCCGCCATCAGGGTCACCGCCTGACTGGCCCGGCTCACCGCCACGTAGACCAGTCGCTGGCGCAGCGGCTCGTCCCGGGGCCAGAAGACGTCCTCGTCGATGAACACCTCGCCGAAGGTGCTGCCCTGGCTGCGATGGACGGTGAGCACGGCCGCCGGTCCGAGGGAGGCGAAGGCATCGCGCACCAGGAAGAAGCGGCGCCAGAGGGCCTTGCCCTCCTTCTGGCCCGCCTCCCGGGCCTGCAGCCGCAGCCGCTCCAGCACCCCTTCCAGACAGGCCCGCGCTGCGCTGCCGATCGGTGGCAGCAGACGCAGGTTGAGCTGGGCCTCCCCCGCCTCCACGGTGGCGTTGAGGGTGTCGATCACGGCCGGGCCGTGGGAGGCGTCCACGCCGAACTCGGCCAGATCGCAGCGGTCGGGGCGCACGTCCCGCACCACCAGCTCCCGGTTGCTGCCCAGCAGCAGGTCCGGCTCCTCGGCGGCGGCGTCCCCTTCCCGGCAGGCCGGCGCCATCACGGCCGTGCGGGTGATGAGCACCTCGCCGGGGAGCACCGGCAGCTGGTCGGCCATGGCGCCGTGCAGGGCGCGGCGGGCGATCGGCACCAGCCGCTCCAGGGAGCGGTTCGTGTAGCAGAGGATTCGGGCCAGGTCGGGATCGTCGGCTTCGGCGCTGCGGCGCAGGCCTTCCTGGGCGGCCGCCAGCCAGTCGGTCCGCCCCAGCAGCGACACCCGGCCCTCGGCGCTGCCCACCGGATCCAGCAGCGGCGGCCGGCAGCATGGCAGGGCCCCTTCCCGAAGGCCACCGGCCAGGCGCAGCACAGGCCCCCCGTGGCGGACCACGTGGGTCAGGGCGACCCGCCGCGCCCGCCCCAGGGCGAACACCGGACTTTGCTCCTCCCCCACCGGCGGCAGCTGGGCCGGATCCCCCACGAACACCAGCCGGGTGCCGTAGGCCTGGGCGCAGCGCAGGGTGATCTCCAGCAGGCCGCCATCCACCATGGAGGCCTCGTCGATCAGCACCAGCCCGAGGTTCTCCAGCGCCAGGGCGGTCTGGAGGGTCTCCTCGCAGCGCTCCCGGTCCCCCTGCCGCTTCAGCTTGAGCCGCAGCAGGCGGTGGATGGTGGAGGGGTACCAGGTGGGGTGCAGACCCGCCAGGGCGAGGTGGTGGCGCAGTACGCCCACCGCCTTGTGGGTGGGGGCGACCACGGTCCAGCAGAGACCCGCCCGCTCCGCCTGGGCCAGGAATCGCATCGACAGGAAGGTCTTGCCGGTGCCCGCGTAGCCCTCCAGCACGAACGGCAACCCATCGGCCGGGGCCTCCAGCCAGGCGGCGAAGGCGGCGGCCGCCTGCTGCTGGTCATCGCTCAGGCCGGCGTGATCGCTCACCCCAGCGGCAACCAGCCGGCGCCCTGGGCGATCTGCAGCGGCGACCCGAGCAGGGCCAGGCCCGGCAGCGCCACCAGGGGACCGATCAGGCTGCCGACGAGCACCTCCGAGCGGGTGTGGCCGAGGTTTTCCTTCAGGGGGCGCAGCAGCGGGGTCCCCTCAGGCCCGTCCTGGGGATGGGTGTCCCAGAGGCCATCGGGGAGTCCGTTCACCCGCTGGGCCGTCAGTCCGGCGGCCCTTCTCACGCCGCTGGCGTCATAGAGCACGACGAAACAGAGCACCGCCGCCAGGGCGAACAGGGGATCGGCGAACCCCAGCTCCCAGCCCAGGCCCGCGGCGGTGCCCGTCATCAGGGAGGAGTGGCTCGACGGCATGCCGCCCGTCTCGACCAGCACCGCCGGGCGCCAGCGCCGATGCACCACCAGCTCGATCAGCAGCTTGGAGAGCTGGGCCACCCCACAGGCGACCAGGCCCCAGGCGAGCACGCCGTTGGCCAGCAGCTCGCCCAGGGCATCGAGTGCGCCGATGGCTTCACTCATCGGTCGCGACTGGTGATGTAGTCGGCCAGGGCCAGCAGGGGGGCGGCCTTGGCGCTCCAGGGCTCCAGCACCGCCTTCGCTTCGATCACCAGGGCATCGGCGCGCCGGCGGGATTCCTCCAGGCCCAGAAGTTTGGGGTAGGTGGTCTTGTCGGCGGCCAGGTCCTTGCCCGCCGTCTTGCCCAGCACGTCGCTGCTGGCGGTGACATCGAGGATGTCGTCGATGATCTGGAAGGCCAGGCCAATGCCGCGGGCGTAGGTGCGCAGGGCCGTCAGCAGCTCCTCGGAGGCCCCGGCGACCAGGGCGCCGGAGATCACGCAGGCCCGCAGCAGGGCGCCGGTCTTGTGGAGATGGATGTATTCGAGGGTGTCGAGATCCACCTGGCGGGCCTCGCACTCCAGGTCCACCACCTGGCCCCCCACCAGGCCGGGGGCGCCGGAGGCCAGGGACAGCTCGCCCACCACCTGGAGCAGCCGTTCGGGGGGAACCCCCGGGCTGCGCAGGGCCACCATCTCGAAGGCTCGGGTCAGCAGGGCATCGCCGGCCAGGATCGCCTTGGCCTCGCCGTACACCTTGTGGTTGGTGGGCCGGCCGCGGCGCAGGTCGTCGTTGTCCATGGCCGGCAGGTCGTCATGGATGAGCGACATGGTGTGGATCATCTCCATCGCCACCGCCGTGGGCATGGCCAGATCGGCGTCGCCGTCCGCCAGCTCGCAGGCCGCCAGGGTGAGGATCGGCCGCAGGCGCTTGCCGCCCGCCAGCAGGGAGTAGCGCATCGCCTCCCGCAGCGACTCCGGACGCTCGGGGCCCAGGGAGCTGTCCAGGGCGGCCTCCACGCGCCAGCGAGTCGCCTCCAGGTAGGCGGTGAAGTCGAAGGCCGTGCTCACCGCCGGAGTCATGGGGTCCTGAGGGTTGGCGCGGATTCTCTCAGGCCACGGGCCGGGCGCCGCCGCCTTGATGTTTCGACACGATACGAACCCTCCGGTGAAGCCCGGTGAAGGAGTGCGGTCCGGGAACCCCTGCGCCGCCATGCTCGATGCAGTGACGTCTCTGCGCGCGATGCAGGCCCCCCTGGACAGCGAGCCGGACCTGGTGCCCCTGATCTGCGGCAGCCTGTCCGCCGTCCTGCTGGCCGGTCTGCTGCTGGCGTCTGGTCTGGTCCGGATCGGTTTGGGTGTCCCCCTGCTGGTGGGCTCCGGCGACCCCCACGACGCCACCCGCACCACGGCGGCCCGGCCCTGAGCGCCCCTGTCGTCCGGGCGGAGGCTCAGGCGGGGCTCAGGGGCGCAGATCCGCCAGGTCCGAGCTGTCGATCCCGTGGCGCTCGCACCAGGCCAGCACGGTGTTGACCAGCAACATCGCCACCGTCATCGGGCCCACCCCGCCGGGCACCGGCGTGATCGCCGCCGCCAGCGGCTCGACCGTCTCGTAGTCCACATCGCCGCAGAGCCTGCCCTCCAGCCGGTGGATGCCCACATCCACCACCACCACCCCTGGCCGGACGTGCTGGGCGCCGATCAGCCGGGGACGACCAGCCGCCACCACCAGGATCTCGGCCTCCCGGGTCACCTCTGCCAGGTGATGGGTGCGCGAATGGGCCATGGTGACGGTGGCATCGGCGGCCTGGAGCATCAGGGCCATCGGCTTGCCCACCAGGATGCTGCGGCCGACCACCACGGCCCGGGCGCCGGCGATCGGCACGCCGGCACTGTGCAGCAGGGCCATCACCCCGGCCGGCGTGCAACTGCGCGGGCCCCGCTCCCCTTTGAGCAGGCGCCCCAGGTTGAGGGTGTGCAGACCATCGGCGTCCTTGTCCGGGTCGATCGCCGCCAGCAGCGGCCCCTCGTCCAGGCCCCGCGGCAGGGGCAGCTGCAGCAGGATGCCGTCGACCGTCGGGTCGGCGTTGAGGCGCGCGATCAGGGCCAGCACCTCCTCGGCCGGGGTGTCCGCCGCCAGATGGCCGCCGTGGCTGCTGATGCCGACGCGGCGGCAGGCCTTCTCCTTGTTGGCCACGTAGACGCCACTGGCGGGGTCATCTCCCACCCGCAGCACCGCCAGGCCGGGGGGCCGTCCCGCCACCGCCAGCCCATCGGCGATCACAGCGTTCAGCCGCCCTTCGATCACCGCCGCCAGTCGCCTGCCATCAAGAAGGGTGGCCATCGGGGGGGAGCGTTGCCGAACCCCAGCATGCACCGACGCCACCCGGAGGGGGACCCTCATCCGTTGGCTAGCCTGGACCGATGAGATTCGGGCTGCGGCGGATCAGGGGACTGTGGCGCCACTTGCTGCGGCTCGAGCGTCCCCGCCAGGCCCTGGTGGCCTGGCGCCCCGGGGGCGGTCTGCTGGTGCTCCTGCTCTGTCTCCTGGTGGCCCTGCTCTCCAGCTGGCCCTGGCTGGTGGAGCCGAACCTGCGCCCCGGCATGCCGGCCCCGTTCACGGTCCGCGCCCCGACCGACGCGACGGTGATCGACAGCACCGACCTGGAGCAGCGCCGCAGCCAGATGCTGCCCCGCAGCCAGATCCAGGTGGTCGACCCCCAGGCCAATGAAGCCCTGGTCCAGCAGCTGGAGCTGCGGCTGCAGCGGGTGCGCCAGAAGGTCGCCGACGACCAGCCCCGGCCCGATTCCCTCAATCTCACCGAAGAGGAGCGCCGCTGGCTGACGGGGCTGACGCCCCCCGACCTGATGCGCTGGAAGGTCTCCCTGCGCCGGGCCCAGCAGCGCATGCTCAGCCAGGGCGTCGTGGCCAGCCTCTCCGAGGGCCAGCTGCTCACGGCCGCGGAGCTGCAGCTGCACGACCTCTCCCCCCCCGCCCGCAGCCTGGGCAGCCGCCTGCTGGCCGCCAGCCTGCAGGGCCGCACCAACCTCCGCGGCGACAGCTTCCTCAGCCAGCGGCGCATCGAAGACCTGCTCACCCGCCAGGGGCTGCCCACGATCCGGGTGCGCAAGAACGACCTGATCACCCGTCAGGGGGAGCCGATCAGCTCCCAGGCCTTCGACGTGCTGGAGCACTTCGATCTGGTCAACCATCGCCCCCGGCCCCTGGCCTGGCTGGGCCGCTTCAGTGAGGCCCTCGCCGCCTGCGGGGTGCTGCTGCTGGTGATGCGCCGCTGGCGCGCCAGCCTCGAACCCCGCCAGGCCCTGCTGGCCCTGGCGATGCTGGTGCTGGTGCAGGGGTGCAAGCTCTGGCTCGGCAGCCAGGTCAGCCCCCTGGCCCTGCTGGTTCCCCCCACCCTGCTGCTCTCCCAGGGGCTGGGCACGGCCGCAGGCCTGGCCTGGCTGGCCGTGGCCGCCATGCTCTGGCCGGCGCCTGTCCAGGGCCTGCTGGTGCCCCAGCTGGGGGTGGCGGCGGTGGTGGCCGCGATCGCGGCGGTGCTGGCTGGACGGCAGCGCAACCGGGCCCAGCTGCTGCAGCTGGCCCTGCTGCTGCCCATCGGCGCCGTGCTGCTGCAGGGGCTGCTGATCCAGCTCTTCCACCTGGGCAGCCTCGAGGCCTCCCAGGGCCCGTTCAACGGCACCGACCTGTTGCAGGAGGCCCTGATGATGGCGGGCCTGCTGATGGCCGGACTGCTGCTGGCGCCGCTGGTGGAGAGCTTCTTCGGCCTGCTCACCCGGGCCCGGCTGATGGAGCTGGCCGATCTGGAGCGGCCCCTGCTGCGTCGGCTGTCGATGGAGGCGCCGGGGACTTTCGAGCACACCCTGATGATCTGCGGCCTGGCCGAGGAGGGTGCCCGCGCCATTCAGGCCGATGTGGACCTGATCCGCACCGGGGCCTTGTACCACGACGTTGGCAAACTGCACGGTCCCCAGTGGTTCATCGAGAACCAGGAGCACGGCGCCAACCCCCACGACGAACTCGACGACCCCTTCGCCAGCGCCGCCATCCTCCAGGCCCACGTCGACGAGGGGCTGAAGCTGGCCCGTCGCTACCGGCTGCCCCGCCCCCTGGCGGATTTCATCCCCGAGCACCAGGGCCGGCTGAAGATGGGTTACTTCCTCCACCAGGCCAAGGAGCGGGACCCTTCGGTGCGGGAGGAGCAGTTCCGCTACCGCGGTCCGGCTCCCCGCAGCCGGGAGACGGCGATCCTGATGCTGGCCGACGGCTGTGAGGCCGCCCTGCGCTCCCTGCCGCCGGGTACCACCGAAGCCGAGGCCCGGGCCATGGTCCGGCGGCTGGTGGAGGCCCGCCAGAATGACGGCCAGCTGGACGGCAGCGGCATCTCCCGGGCAGAGCTGGAGCTGGTGATCCGCGCCTTCGTGAGGGTGTGGAAGCGCATGCGCCACCGCCGCATTCCCTACCCCATTCCTCCCCGCAAGGCCTTCAGCGCCTGAGCCGCGAACGCCCCAGCCAGCGGCCCGCCGCCAGCCCCAGCGTCACCACCGCCAGGCCCCCCAGCAGGCTGACCAGCACCACGGCGAGCGCCTCATCGGGGCGTCCGCGTCGCAGCGCCAGGCTGATCTCCAGCATCCAGCTGCTGAAGGTGGTGAGCGAGCCGCAGAAGCCGATGCCGCCCAGCAGCAGCAGCCGGGGCCGGGGGGGGTGCAGGCCGGCGATCACACCGATCAGGAAGGTGCCGAGCAGGTTGGCCACCAGATCGGCTTCGATCAGCCCGTTGGGCAGACCCTCCAGGCCCTTGCCGACGTCCTCCAGGCGCCAGCGCAGCAGGGCGCCGGGCACCGCGCCCGCCGCCACGAGCAGCAGGTCCCGCGCCTCGCGGCGCAGGCTGGGGGAGCTTGGCGAAGGGGATGGCGCCATCGTTCTCCCCTAGCTGCCGCCGATGGCCAGCCCGGCCCCCACGGCCAGCAGCCCACCGAGCACCGAACCGCCGCAGAGCAGAACGGCCTCGCGTCCCTGGCGGTGGTGCAGGGTCGCGTGCAGTTCGGCGATCCAGGTGGAGAAGGTGCTGAAGCTGCCCAGGAACCCCGTGCCCAGCAGCAGCAGGGCGCGGCCAGCCGCCGGCCCGCAGCTGCCCTCCAGGCTCACCAGCAGGCCGATGGCGAAGCAGGCGATCAGATTGACCCCGAACGTTCCCCAGTGCTTGCGGGGCAGCATCGGTTCGAAGTGGTTGACCACCCGGAAACGCAGCCAGGCCCCCGGCACCGCCCCGATCGCGACGAACAGGGCGCCGTTGTCCATGGGTGCCGCCACCTCAGCGCCTCCCCTCGAACAGGGCCCGCAGCTTGCGTTCCAGCACCACCGATGCCGGGATCAGCGTGATCAGGTTGGCGGCGATCACCGGACCGTCGGCCCGCAGCAGGCCGTAGACGGCCCAGGCCAGCACCCCCAGGGTGAACAGGCCGTACATCCGCAGCGAGATGGCGCTGGTGTCGCCGCTGCGCACGGTCTTCAGCGCCTGGGGGAACAGGCTGAGGGTGGTGAGTGAGGCGGCGCCATAGCCGAGGGCACTCACCGTGAACGACTCCATTGGCGCTGGTCGCTGTGGTGGTCAGCATGACGACATTCCGCCCATCCGGCCATGGCCCTGAGCTTCCGCGAACTGCAGCAGGGGCTGCAGGCCCCGTGGGGCCGGGAGCATGGCGACGCCGGTGGCGGGGCGGGTGCGGATTTCGACCTGCTGATGGTGCCCTCGCTCACCATGGATCCCGCCCAGCTGGCCCTGGTGACGGGCGCCCACCACTACGAGGAACGCCAGCTGTTCTCCCTGATGCGGCTGCGCAATCCGGGCGTGCAGGTGGTCTATGTGACCAGCAAGCTGCTGCCCGAGCTGGTGGTGGACGCGGTCCTCGAGCTGATGCCGGGGGTGCCCACCTCCCACGCC
This sequence comes from Synechococcus sp. UW140, assembly GCA_943369315.1. GTDB lineage: Bacteria > Cyanobacteriota > Cyanobacteriia > PCC-6307 > Cyanobiaceae > Cyanobium. Next base: position 499,560 of record CALRMW020000001.1, on the reverse strand, counting down.
CGCCGCCGGTTGCACCTGTTCGACACCGACGACGGCTCCGCCAGGCCCCTGACCCAGAAGCTGCTGGAGAGGCCGGCCCTGCTCGGAAGGATCCGGGAGCGGCTGCGGCCGGGGCGGAGCTTCATCATCTGCTACGTGGTGACCGAGCTGGAGAAGACCCTCTCCGAGCGCCTGCAGGTGCCCCTGCTGGGCACCGATCCGGCCCTGGGCTACTGGGGCACCAAGGCCGGCAGCCGGGAGCTGTTCGCCCGCTGCGGCGTTCCCCATCCCCCCGGCACCGGGCTGGCCCACGGCCTCGATGAGCTGGCGGAGGCGGTGACCGACCTGTGGGAGAGCGACCCCGGGCTGGCCGGCTGCGTCGTCAAGCTGAACGAGGGCTTCAGCGGCGAGGGCAATGCCCGTCTCGACTTCCCGCCCCTGGCGCTGGCCGGGCTGGCCAGGGGCGAGCGGGTCGGGCGGATCCGGCGGGCCCTCGAGGCCCTGCCGATGCCGGCGGCCGGTTGGACGGAGCTGCTGGGCAGCCAGGGGGCCCTGGCCGAGGCCTGGCTGGAGGGCGGCGACGCCCTGCGCTCCCCGAGCGTCCAGGGCACGATCCACCCCGGCGGTGCGGTGGAGGTGCTCTCCACCCACGAGCAGATCCTGGGGGGCGCCGGCGGCCAGACCTACCTCGGCTGCTGCTTCCCGGCCGCCGAGCCCTACCGGGTGGCGCTGATGGAGCACGGCCTGGCCGTCGGCCGGGCCCTCGCCGCCGAAGGGGCCCTCGAGCGCTTCGGGATCGACTTCATCGCCCGCCGCTTCGGCGAGCGCTGGGATCTGCAGGCCATCGAGGTCAACCTGCGCCAGGGGGGCACCACCCATCCCTTCATGGCCCTGCGGGCGATCACCGCCGGCAGCCTCGACCCCGCCACCGGCTGCTTCCTCTCCCCCACCGGCCAGCCACTGCACTACCGCGCCACCGACAACCTCAGCGACCCCCGCCTGCGGGGCCTGATGCCGCTGGACCTGATCGACATCGTGGCCGAGGCCGGCCTCCACTACGACCCCGCCCGCCTGCAGGGCAGTGTGTTTCACCTGCTGGGCTGCCTCTCGGAGTTCGGCAAGCTGGGCATGACCTGCATCGGCCGCGATCCGGAGCAGGCGAGCGCCGTCTACCGCTCCACCGTGGCGGAGCTGCTGGCGGGGGCCGTGGCCCGCAGCGGCGCCGGCCTTCCGGCGGCCGGCGGCTGACGCCCCGGGCCGCTCAGGGCAGGATGGGTCAGCACAGGGGGCGCATGGTCTCGATCACCGACCGCGAAGACGACGGCTCCCGGCGTTCCTCCCCGCCGCCGGCCCCCGGACCGCCGGCCTGGACCAGCTGGCTGCAGATCGGCCTGAGCTCCATGCTCGCCGTCCTGTTCCTGGTGATCCTGGCGAAGACGCGGGAGCAGAGTCAGCTGCTGATGAAGCTGGAGCAGCGCCTGCAGGGACTGGAGAACAGCCGCGCCCTCGATCGCACCTCCGTGCTGGAGGAGCAGCAGCGGGCGATGGTGGGTCGGCTCCAGACGTTGGAAGCCGGGGCCCAGCGGCTGGAGGCCCTCGAGCAGCAGCAGGACCAGTGGCGTTCCGCCCTGGCCGACCTGCAGGGCCGGGCGGTGCGGCGCCCCCAGCGGGATCCGGACCCCTTCCCTGCCCCACCGATGCCCTCCTCGGGGCCCGGCGGCCGCCCCGGCCAGGCCCCGGCCGACCGCGGCGACGGCGGCGGCGTGCTCCGCCCCCCGCCAGTGGGCAGTCCCTGAGTCCCCGTGGGGGGCCTCAGCCCTTGACGGCGTCGCCGCTGGCGCTGGGCAGGATGTAGCGCTGCAGCAGCACGAACAGAAGCAGCACCGGCAGGATCGAGACCACCGAGCCGGCCGCCACCAGGCGCCAGTCGAGGGAGAAGCTGCTGGCCAGCTGCTGCAGGCCCAGGGGCAGGGTGTAGAGGGTGGGGTCGTCGAGAATGATCAGCGGCCAGAGGAAGTCACTCCAGGTGCCGATGAACACGAACATCGCCAGGGTGATCAGGTCGGCCCGGGCCGCCGGCAGCATCACGTTCCACCATTCGCCGATGGGCGTGCAGCCATCGATCCGGGCCGCCTCCTCCAGCTCCACCGGCACCGCCAGGAAGCTCTGGCGCAGCAGGAAGATGCCGAAGGCCGTGGCCGCCTGGGGCACGATCAGGGCCCAGAGGGTGTTGCGCAGCCCGATCTGCACCATCAGCAGATAAAGGGGGATCATCACCACCTGGAAGGGGATCAGGATCGTGGCCACCACCAGGGCCAGCACCAGTCCGCGGCCCCGGAAACGCATCCGCGCCAGGGGGTAGGCCGCCAGGGAGCAGAACAGCAGGTTGGCCAGCACCGCCAGGGCACTGACGATCGTGCTGTTGAGCAGGTAGGTGCCCATCGGATTGGCGGCGAACAGGCGCCCGTAGGCCTCCAGGCTCGGCTGGCTCGGCAGCAGGGCCGGAGGACTGGTGAAGATGTCCTCCGCCGGCCCCTTCAGGGAGGTGCTCACCAGCCACAGCAGGGGCAGCAGCAGCAGCACGGCCACCAGCAGCAGCAGGGCGAGCTGCAGCCCGGTGGCCAGCGGGGAGCGGTTGGGGGCGTTCACAGACGCGGCAGTTCCGCTACCGGAAGGGGCGTCTTCTGGGGGTGGAGCGGGGCTCGCTGGCTGCCGGAGACCAGCCGGTTGAGGGCGTTCACGAAGGCCTGGGCCGCCGCCACGACGATGTCGGTGTCGGCCGCATGGCCCGAATAGAGCACGCCCTGATGCCGCAGGCGGATGGTCACCTCGCCCATGGCGTCGATGCCTTCGGTGACGGACTTGATGCTGAACTCCACCAGCTCGTTCGGCACCTGGGCCAGGTGGTTGAGGGCCTGGCAGACCGCATCCACCGGTCCGGTGCCGATCGCCGCCTCGGTCAGGTCGATGCCGTCCCCGTCCCGCAGGGTGACGGTGGCGGTGGGCTGCAGGTTGGTGCCGCAGCTCACCTGCACCGACTGCAGGGCATAGCGGGGCTGGTCCTGCTGCTGCACCTGCTCGCTGACGATGGCCTCCAGATCCCGGTCGGTGATCTCCCGCTTGCGGTCGGCCAGCTCCTTGAAGCGGGCGAAGGCGTCATCGAGGTCGTTGCGCTCCAGGGTGTAGCCGAGCTCCTCGAGCCGGGCCCGGAAGGCGCTGCGGCCCGAGAGCTTGCCGAGGGAGAGCCGGTTGTCGGCCAGGCCGACGGTGCGGGCGTCGATGATCTCGTAGGTGAGCCGGTTCTTGAGCACCCCGTCCTGGTGGATGCCGGATTCATGGGCGAAGGCATTGGCGCCCACGATCGCCTTGTTGGGCTGCACCGCCATGCCGGTGAGGTTGGAGACCAGCCGCGAGGTCTTGGTGATCTCCTCGGTGCGCACGTTGGTGAGGGGGTCGCGCTGCTCGGGGGGCCGGCCCAGGAAGGGGTTGAAGTAGCTGCGGCGCACGTGCAGCGCCATCACCAGCTCCTCGAGGGAGGCATTGCCGGCCCGTTCGCCGATGCCGTTGATGGTGCACTCCAGCTGGCGGGCACCGTTCTTGACGGCTTCGAGGAAGTTGGCGACGGCCAGACCGAGGTCGTTGTGCCCATGCACCGAGATCACCGCCTGGTCGATGTTCGGCACCGAGCGGTTGATGCCGGCGATGATCTCACCGAATTCGGCCGGGGTGGTGTAGCCCACCGTGTCGGGAATGTTGATGGTGGTGGCGCCGGCGTTGATCGCCGCCTCGATCACCTCGTGCATGAACTCAGGGTCGCTGCGGCCGGCGTCCTCGCAGGAGAACTCCACGTCGTCGACCAGGGAGCGGGCGTAGGCCACCATCTCCTTGGTGATGGTGAGCACCTCGGCGCGGGTCTTGCGGAGCTTGTGCTCCAGATGGATGTCGCTGGTGGCGATGAAGGTGTGGATGCGACGGCGGGCGGCAGGGGCCACGGCGTCGGCGCAGGCCTTGATGTCGCCGCTGGCGGCCCGGGCCAGGCCGCAGATCACGGGCCCCTCCGGGGTGCCCACGCTGGCGGCGATGCGCTGGACGGCGTGGAAATCGCCGCTGCTGGCGAAGGGGAAGCCGGCCTCGATGATGTCGACCCCCAGACGGGCCAGCTGCTGGGCGATCGCGAGCTTCTCCTCCAGGTTGAGGCTGGCGCCGGGGGACTGCTCCCCGTCGCGGAGGGTGGTATCGAAGATCAATACCCGGCCGGGATCGCGGGCCATGGGGTTAGGCGGAACAGCTATGAGTTAGGCCCACTCTACGGGCCGGAAGACCCGGCTCCGGGAGCGGAACGTCAGGGAGCGGAACGTAGAGTGGCCGCACAGAGGGTTTCCCCATGGCCGCAGGCGATCTGGCCCTGGTGTTGCATGCCCACCTCCCCTACGTGCGTTCCGGTGAACCCGGTTCGCTCGAGGAGGACTGGTACTTCCAGGCCCTCCAGGAATGCTATCTGCCGCTGCTGGAGGTGCTGGAGCGGGCGGCCGCCGATCCGGAGCAGCGGCCCAGGCTCACCCTCGGCCTCTCCCCCACCCTGCTGTCGCTGCTGAGCGACCGAGCCCTCAACAGCCGCTTCCCGGCCTGGCTGGCCCTGCGCCGCACCCTGCTGGACGGGGCCGATCCCGACCTGGGGCGGCCGGCCGGCGCGCTCCAGCACACCCTCACGGCCATCGAGGCCCAGTGGCGGGAGATGGAGGGGGATCTCCTGCCCCGCTTCCGGCGGCTGCAGGAGCAGGGGGTCCTGGATCTGATCACCTGCGGGGCCACCCACGGATACCTGCCCCTGCTGCGGGATTCGCCGGAGGCGGTGCGGGCCCAGCTGCTCACCGCCGTGCGGGAGCACCAGCGGCTGCTCGGACAGCGGCCCCTGGGCATCTGGCTGCCGGAGTGCGCCTACTACGAGGACCTCGACCGGCTCCTGGCCGAGTGCGGCCTGCGCTATTCCCTGCTCGACGGCCACGGCCTGCTCCATGGTCTGCCCCGTCCCCGCTACGGCGTCTATGCCCCGATCTGCTCCCCGGCGGGGGTGGCCTTCTTCGCCCGCGACAGTGAGTCCACCCTGCCGGTGTGGAGTGCCAGCCAGGGCTACCCGGGCGATGGGACCTACCGGGAGTTCCACCGCGACCTGGGATGGGACCTGCCGGAAGCGGACCTGGAGGCCCTGGGCATCCACGACCGCCGCCCCCTCGGGCTCAAGCTGCACCGGGTCACCGCCCAGGGCTGCCCCCTGGACGCCAAGGCGCCCTATGACCCCCAGCGGGCGGCGGAGCGGCTGAAGGAGCACGCCGAGGCCTTCCTGCGGGGCCGCGCCGCCCAGATGGGGCAGCTGGCGGCCACGATCGAGCCGCCCCCGCTGCTGGTGGCCCCCTTCGATGCGGAGCTGTTCGGCCACTGGTGGTTCGAGGGGCCCCTGTTCCTGGCCGAGCTGTTCCGCCAGGGCCCGGCCTTGGACGTGCGCTTCACCCACCTGCGCGACGTGCTCAGCGAGGGGCGTGCCCTCCAGGTCTGCCGGCCGGCCCCCTCCAGCTGGGGCCAGGGGGGCTACCACGACTACTGGCTGAACGACACCAATGCCTGGGTGGTGGCGGAGTGGCAGCGCGCCTCCCGCGCCATGGTGCAGCGGGTGAACCGGGGCGTGGGCAGCACCGCCCAGCGGGCCCTGCTCACCCAGGCAGGGCGCGAACTGCTGCTGGCCCAGAGCTCCGACTGGAGCTTCATCCTGCGGGCCGGCACCACCACCGGCCTGGCGCGGGAGCGGATCCGCCGCCACCTCGACCGTTTCTGGCGGCTGATGGACGCGATCGAACGCGGCACAGAGCTTCCGGAGGAATGGTTGGCGGGGGTGGAGCGGGAGGACGGGCTGTTCCCGCAGCTCAACGCCGCCGACTGGGCGACCCGGGGCTAGCGGCCACCCGTCGCGGAGACCTCAGAGAATCTGATCCAGGAAGCGGCGGGTGCGCTCGTGGCTGGGATTCGTGAAGAACACCTCCGGTTCGGCCTCCTCCACCACCTCGCCGTCGGCCATCAGCACCACCCGGTGCGCCACATGGCGAGCGAACTTCACCTCGTGGGTCACCACCACCATGGTGATGTCGTCGGCGGCCAGGTCCTGCATCACCTCCAGCACCTCCCGCACCATCTCCGGGTCGAGGGCGCTGGTGGGTTCATCGAACAGGAGGATGCGTGGTTCCATGCACAGGGCCCGGGCGATCGCCACCCGCTGCTGCTGGCCCCCCGAGAGCTGGCCGGGAAACTTGCCCGCCTGTTCGGCGATGCCCACCCGCTCCAGCAGGGCCCAGGCCTGCTTTTCCACCTCCGCCTTCGGGCGCTTGCGCACCAGCACCGGGGCCAGGGTGAGGTTGTCGAGCACCGAGAGGTGCGGGAACAGGTTGAACTGCTGGAACACCATGCCCACCTCCCGGCGGATGGCGTCGATGTTGCGCAGGTCGTTGGAGAGCACGATCCCGTCGACGGTGATGCTGCCCTTCTGGAAGTCCTCCAGGGCATTGAAGGTGCGGATGAAGGTGCTTTTGCCCGATCCCGAGGGGCCCATGATCACCACCACCTCGCCCCGCCGCACGGTCAGGCTGGCGCCGCGCAACGCCTGGAATCCGTTGGGGTACCACTTCTCGACGGCCCGCGCCTCGATCATCAGTTCGCTGCTGGGTTGGCTCATGGGGCGGGACGTGGGATCGGAGCTGGGGAGGAGGGAAAGGGGAACGCGGCTCAGGTGGCAGAGGGCACGGCGTGGGGATCAAGCCGGCGCTCCAGGGCCCGGCTGCCCAGTCCGAGGGCGGCACAGCAGCCCCAGAACAGCACCGCCAGGGTGAGATACACCTCCCCGTTGCGGCCCAGGAAAGCCGGGTTGGCCATCACGGTGCGGGCCGTGCCGAGCAGTTCCAGCAATCCGATCAGCGACAGCAGGGTGGTGTCCTGCAGCAGCGAGATGAACTGGCCCACCATCGCCGGCAGGGCCACCCGCAGAGCCTGGGGCAGCACCACGTGCTGCAGGGCCTTCGGGTAGGAGAGGCCGAGGGAGCGGGCGGCCTCCAGCTGGCCCCGGGGCACGGCCGCGAGGCCGGAGCGCACCGCCTCCGCCAGGTAGGCGGCGGCGAAGAAGGTGAGCACCCAGGCCGCCCGCCAGACCCGCTCCGGCGCCAGGCCGCCGGGCAGCAGGAAACCGAGGATGTTCTGGCCGAGGAACAGCAGGGTGATCAGCGGCGCGCCGCGGATGAACTCGATGTAGAGCACCGAGCCCCAGCGCAGCAGGGGCAGCTCGCTGCGGCGGCCCAGGGCGAGCAGCACCCCGATCGGGAAGCAGAGAAGGATCGCGAAGCTGGAGGCCAGCAGGGTGAGCAGCAGGCCTCCCCACTCCGAAGGGGAGACGGTCACCAGACCGAGTCCGCCGCTGATCAGCACCATCCCCCCCAGGTAGAGCATGGGCCACACCAGGGCGGCCAGCCGCCGGCCGGTGGGGGAGAGTTTCGTCCCGTAGCGGCCGGCCAGCCAGCGGCAGAGACCCAGCAGCAGGATGAGCCCCCACCAGCGGGACTGGATGGCGAGGGTGAGCCCGAGGGCCGAGGGCACGGCCAGGGCGATCAGGGCGAGCAGCGCCAGGGCCAGCCGGTCGTTGCTGGGCCAGAGCACCCCGGTGCGGTCGGGGCGGGGGTGGGCCCGCAGCAGGCCCCAGGTGGCACCGCTGGCCGCCACCAGCAGGGCGGTGAGCAGCCAGAGGCGCCACTGCTGCTCGATCGGGTAGCGCCCCACGGCGAACAGGGTGCTGTTCACCTTCACCACGGCCCACTGGGCCTGGGTGAGGGCCCAGCGCAGGAAGCCGAAGACCCCCAGGCTGAGCAGCGTGATCAGGGCGACGCTCAGCGCCGTGTCGGCGGGGGTGGAGAACAGTTCGGAGCGCAGGCGGCGTTGAAGGGCTTGCATTTCAGCGCTCCCGGATCTGGACCAGGTGGTTGAGACCGTTCATCAGGGCCGAGATCAGCAGATCAAGGGTGAGATAGGCCGCCAGCAGGACCAGGATCACCTCCACGGCCCGTCCGGTCTGGTTGAGGGTGGTTTCGGCCACGGAGTAGAGGTCGGTGTAGCCCACCGCCACGGCCAGGGAGGAGTTCTTGGCCAGGGAGATGTACTGGGTGTTCAGCCCCGGCACGATCACCCGCAGGGACTGGGGCAGGACGATGCGCCGCAGGGTGGCGAACCAGCTCAGCCCCAGGGAGGAGGCCGCTTCCCACTGGCCCTTGGGCACGGCGGCGATGCCGCCCCGCACCACCTCGGCGATGAAGGCGCCGGAGTACACGATCAGGCCGGTGAGCAGGGCGCCGAACTCGACGCTCAGCCGCAGCGGCGCCTGCCAGACTTCGTTGACCAGGGTTGGCCCCATCCAGCGCAGCCCCTCGCCGAACCCGGCGATGTACAGCCCCGACTTGGCCAGCACCACGCCGGGCAGCTGGATCGCCGCCTCGCCGTTGGGCAGGGTGAGGAACACCACGAAGTACCAGAAGACCAGCTGCAGCAGCAGGGGGATGTTCCGCACCACCTCCACGTAGACCCGCGCCAGCCGGCGCAGCAGGCCGTTCTGGCTGAAGGAGGCCATGCCCACCAGGGTGCCCAGCAGGGTGGCCCCCACCAGGCCCACCAGCACCGCCCGGATCGTGTTGACCAGACCGGCGGCCAGGGCGCGCCAGTAGGGCAGCTGGGCATTAAAGGGAATCACCGATTCCGAGATGTCGAAGCCGGCGGGCTGCTGCAGCCAGCGCCAGCTCAGCAGCAGGCCGGCGGCGGTGAGGTTGCGCACCAGATTGCCCAGCAGGAAGGCGATCAGCAACAGCACCAGCAGACCGACCACCGCCTGCACCACCCAGGGCACGATGCGGCGGTCGCGCCACCAGGGCGGCGAGGGCGGTGCGGGTGGAAGAGGGGCCGGGTCGGCGGGGGGCACCGGCGCCATCAACGGAAGGGCGGCGAGTAGATCAGGCCGCCGTCCTTCCACTGGCGGTTGAGGCCGCGGTCGAGCTTGAGGGCGGAGGCGGGTCCGACGTTGCGATCGAAGATCTCGCCGTAGTTGCCCACGGCCTTCACCGCCTTGACCACGAAGTCGGGTGGCAGGCCGAGCTGCTTGCCGAAGTCACCCTCCACCCCCAGGAAGCGGCGCAGGTCGGCCTGGTTGGTGTTGGCCTTGGCCTCCGCCAGCTTGGCGTCCACGTTCGCCTGGGTGATGCCGCTCTCCTCGGCCTGCATCAGGCCGTAGACGATCCAGCGGACCGCATCGGCCCAGGCGGGATCGCCGTTGGTGGTGGCGGGGGTGAGGGGCTCCTTGCTCATCACCACCGGCAGCAGGGTGTGGTCGTCCGGTTTGGGGAAGCTGGTGCGCTTGCCCGCCAGCTGGGAGCGGTCGCTGGTGACGGCCACGCAGCGGTCGCCGAGGTAGGCGGCGAAGGTCTGGTCGCTGGTCTGGAACTTCAGCGGCGTGTAGGGGATGTTCTGCTCCCGCATCCGGTCGGCCAGGTTGAGCTCGGTGGTGGTGCCGCTCTCGACGCAGATCGGCTTGCCGGCCAGGCCCTTGAGGTCCTTGATGCCGCTGGCCACGGGCACCAGCACCCCCTGGCCGTCATAGAAGGTGGTGGGGGCGAAGCTGAGGCCGTTGCCGCCGGCCGCATCGCGGCTCAGGGTCATGGTGGTGTTGCGCGAGAGCAGGTCCACCTCGCCGCTGGCCAGGGCGGCGAAGCGCTCGCTGGAGTTCAGGTCGCGGTACTCCACCTTCTCGGGATCCCCCAGCACCGCGGCGGCCACCGCCTTGCAGACATCCACATCGAGGCCCAGGTACTTGCCGTCGGGGCCCACGAAGCTGAAGCCGGGCAGCTTGCCCTCCACCCCGCAGATCAGCTTGCCCCGCCCGGTGATCGTGGAGAGCTTCTGGCTCTGCACGCCGCCACCATCGCCGGCGCAACCGGCGAGCAGGCCGGTGGCACAGAGGGAAACCACCAGGGAGCGGGTCCGGTTCCGGAACATGCCTGCGACGTAAAGGTGGCCGCATTGTTGCAGGTGCGGGCCGGTGCAGGTAGACCCTGTGGAACCTCCTCAGCGGAAGGGGGGCGCGATGTGCAGACCGCCCTTGTTCCACAGCCGGTTGAGGCCCCGCTCCAGGCCCAGGGGGGTGGCACTGCCCAGGTGCCGCTCGAACAGCTCGCCGTAGTTGCCCACCGCCTTCACCACCCGCACCGTGAAGTCGGCGGGCAGGCCCAGCTGGCGGCCGAAATCCCCCTCGATCCCCAGGAAGCGGCGCGCTTCGGCCTGGCTGGGGTCCCGCCGGGCCGCGGCGAGGCGGGACTCGATGTTGGCCTGGGTGAGGCCGCTCTCCTCCGCCTGGACCAGGGTATGGGTGACCCAGCGCACCGCATCGGCCCAGGCCGGATCGGCCTGGATCGTCACCTTGGCGCTGGGCTCCTTGCTGAGGAGATCGGGGAGCAGCACGTGGGCCGCGGGCTCCTTGAAGCCAATGCGCTTGGCCGCCAGCAGGGAGCTGTCGCTGGTGATGGCGGCGCAGCGACCCTGCTCGTAGGCCGGGTAGGCCTGCTCACCGGACTGGAAGCGCAGCGGCTGGTAGGCCACCCCCAGTTCCCGCATGCGATCGGCCAGGTTGAGCTCGGTGTTGGTGCCGCTCTCGACGCAGATCGGCTTGCCCGCCAGCTCCCGCAGGCTGCGGATGCCGCTGGCCGCGGGCACCATCACCCCCTGGCCGTCGTAGAAGAACACCGGACCGAAGCTGAGGGCATTGCCCCCAGGAGCGTCGCGGCTGAGGGTGTGGGTGGAGCTGATCGAAAGCAGGTCCACCTCGCCGCTGCCCAGGGCCACGAAGCGCTCCCCCGCCGTCACCGGCCGGAACTCCACCTTGGTGGGGTCCCCGAGCACCGCCGCGGCCACGGCCCGGCAGAAATCGGCGTCGATGCCCACGAAGGCGCCGCCGGGGCCCACCGTGCTGAAGCCGGGCACCGCCCCATCCACGGCGCAGACCAGCCGTCCCCGCTCGCGGATCTTGGCCATGGTGGGGCTGCCGGGGGCGTCGTTGCCGGCGGCGCAGCCCACCAGGACAGAGACCAGGCCTCCCAGGGCCGCCAGCGCCAGCAGCACCGCTCTGGTCATCCCGGCAGGATCACCCGGTCGATGACGTGCACGATGCCGTTGTCGCAGACGATGTCGGCGGAGACGACGGTGGCGTTCTTGACCTCGAAGGGGTCCGCCCGGCGGATCGCCACCGGAGCCCCCTCCAGGCTCTCCCATTCCGGCTGCGTCACCAGTTGCTCACGCAGGTAGGCCCCGGAGAGCACATGGAATTTGAGGATGCGCGCCAGCTGGGGGACGTTGTCCACCAGGGTCTGGACCGTGCCGGGGGGCAGGGCGGCGAAGGCGTCGTCGACGGGGGCGAAGACGGTGAAGGGGCCGGGGCTCTCGAGGGCCCCGGTGAGTCCGGCCACCTCGACGGCGGTCAGCAGGGTGCCGAAGCAGCCGGCACCCTTGGCGGTTTCGATGATGTTGGCCATGGGGGTCTCCTAGCGGTAGTCCGGGGTCTGGATCTGGGGCAGGCGTGCCTCGGGGCGCAGGAAGCGGTCCATCTGGGCCTCGAAGAAGCGCCGGTTGGCCATCAGGTGTTCCGGATCGGTGTCATCCAGCGGATAGAGCAGGGCGCAGCGCAGGGCCTGGATCACCGCCGAGGTGACGTTGTACATGGAGCGCTGGAAGGTGATCCCCAGCTGGATGAGCTTGTCCTCATCGCCACGCTTGTGCTGCTTGTAGAGCTCCTCCAGATAGGGCGGCAGGAAATGCAGCATGTCCTGCATCAGCAAGGTGGGAGGGATGCCGGCCGAGCCCACGGGGAACACGTCGGCATAGAGGATGCCGTAGTGGAAATCGGCCTGATCGGCAGGCACCTGATAGGCCTGGGCGTTGTAGCTCTTGGTGCCGCGAAACGGCGCCGTGCGATAGAAGACCGCCTCCACGTAGGGGAGAGCCGCTTCATAGAGCCAGGTGAAACCTTCGCTCTTGGGGATGATCTCGAAACACTCGCCCTTGATGTAGACGTGGTGATAGATGGGCCGGCCCGCTACGGCGAAGATGCCATTCACCAGGAAGTTCATGGCGTCGGGAACACCCTTGAAACCTCCCTCGTCGTAGATGTCGCTCATCTCGAAGAACACTGGCGCCATCACCTCCCAGAACAGGCCGAGGTTGGCGTAGTAGCTCATCTTCTTCACCTGCTCCATGAACATCTCAGGGAACAGGCGATAGAGGCCGAGCATCAGCGGATTGCCGCGGAAGTAGGCCTTGATGGCGCCATCGGCGTTGACCCGGTAAGCGTCACTGGCGAGATAGTCGTAGAAGCGGCCGCCCATGCCCTGATGCCAGAGCATGGCTTCCATGCACGCCTCGGCGAACTCCATGTTGATCCGGTCGTGCCAGAGGTGATGGAGCAGCTTCGACATCTTGCCGGTTTCGCCCTTCTCCATGAACTCCAGCAGTTCAGGATGGGCCTTTTCACCACCACGCCAGATCCGCAGCTTCGACTGATCGCCGGCGTAGGAATTGGGGAGATCGAGATACTCCTGACTGGGAAAGTACTTGAAGGCCGGCAGGGGATCGAGAAACACCTGCTCGGCGATGTAGAGCAGGTCGCGCCAGTAGAAGTCCATCGGCACGGCATAGGCCTTGTAGATGCCGATGATCTGCATCAGGTTCTCCGGCGTGTCCGGCAGCATCGAGCCGCCGGCCTCCAGCCGGTGGATCACTTCGGCATAGCGATGGGTGGAGGGCGGGATCAGGGGAGCGGTGACGGGCTCGGGGGCCGTGGCGGTGGGGGGCGTCATGACGTGCGCAGCTCCGAGGCGGAAGGGAGGGTGACGGCGACCAGGGGGGAGGTGGCGGCGGCGAGGGTGAGGGGCTGGGCGGCATCCCGGCTGAGGAACGGCTGGGTGCGGAGGGCCAGGCCAGTGGATTCGGTCTCACTCCAGCCCGTGAGGGCCGTAGGCCAGAGGCCCGCCGCGATCACCAGAACGGTGAGGGCCATGGCCGGCGCCCGCTCGCTCCAGCAGGTGGAGGTCCAGTCGGCGCGCTCGTTGTCGAGGCGGCCGAAGCCCACCCTGTTGAAGAGGCGGATGGCGTAGACGGCGGTGAAGCCCGAGGCGATCAGGCTGACCAGGGTGGCGCGGGGGAAGGTGGTCCAGCTGCCTTCGAACACCATCAGCTCCGCTGGGAAGCCAGCCAGGCCGGGGATGCCGGCGGCCGCCATCATCGCCAGCAGCAGCATGCCCATGGTGAAGGGCAGTCCCCGCAGGGGGTTCATCAGGCCCGAGAGCTCGGGGATGGCGGTGGTGCCGGTCTTTCGCTCGATCAGCCCCACGCAGGCGAACAGCAGGGCCACGATGATGCCGTGGGCGAGCATCTGGGCCACCGCCCCCTGCAGGCTGAGGGGGGTGGCCGCCGAGAGCCCAAGCACCAGCAGGCCCATATGGCCGAGGGAGCTGAAGGCCATCAGGCGGCGGATGTCGCTCTGGGCGATGGCGTTGAGCGCCCCGTACACCGCGCTGATGGCGCCGGCGGCGGCGATCCAGGGCGACCAGGCGGCCCAGATGTCCGGAAGGAAGCCCACGCCGAAGCGCAGCAGGCCGTAGGCGCCCAGCTTGGAGACGGAGCCCGCCAGCAGCATCACCACCGGGGTGGGGGCCTGGCCGTAGGTGAAGGGCTGCCAGCCATGCAGGGGAAAGACGGGAAGCTTCAGGCCGAAGGAGAGCAGCAGCAGGGCCAGGATCCAGCGTTGGGCCGTGGGGGAGAACTGGGCCTGGCGAAGATCCTCGAAAGCGAAGAGCGGACCGGCGGGATTGAACCAGGCGAAGGCCAGCACGGCCGCGAGCAGGGCCAGGCCGGAGACGGCGCTGTAGAGCAGGAAACGCACCGCGGCACCGGCCCGTTTCTCGCCCCCCCAGACCGCCACCAGCAGGGTGATCGGGATCAGCACCAGCTCGAAGGCCAGGAGGAACAGCAGGGCGTTGCGGGCCAGCAATCCCGCGACGACGCCCAGGTTGGTGGCCAGCATCAGGGAGAAGAACAGCCGCGGCCGGGACTGGTCAGCCGCTGCCGAGAGGATCGAAAGCGACGTGATCAGCGCGGTGAGCAGCACCAGCGGCAGCGAGAGGCCATCCAGACCTAGATCGAGCCGGAGCCCGAGTTTCGGCAGCCAGGAAAGCTGCAGGTCGGCGGGGGGGTGCTGCCAACAGAGCAGGCCCACCAGGAGCTGAAGGGCGCCGAACAGGGCCGCGATGCCGCGGACCCGAACGGAAGGAACGGTTGCCGGCAGCAGGGGCAGCAGCAGGGTGCCGGCCAGGGGTGCGGCCAGGAGAAGCAGGAGCGAGGACGATCCCATCAGCGGAACGGGCGAACGAGTTCGGACGGAACGGAAGGGGCGGAGGCCAGCAGCCAGGCGGCCATCAGCAGCACCCCGAGAAGGAGGGTGAGGGCATAGGCCTGGGTGCGGCCGGAGGTGGTGAAGCTGAGCCGGCGTGCACCCTCGAGGGCGGCACTGCCGGAGGCACCACTGAAGCCCTCGAACAGCCGGTCATCCGACCAGGCGCTGAGCCGGGCCAGGGCCACCACCAGCCACACCACGGTGCGGTGGTAGAAGCGCTCGGTCTGCATGTCGTGGGCCAGCCAGTCCTGCAGGCCGCCGAGGGCCGCGGGCAGATGGGCCAGGGGGTGGGGCCGCAGGTAGAACACCGCCGAGAGGCCGCCGCCCACGAGGGTGGAGATCAGCAGGGGCACCGCCAGCGGACCCCAGCCCGGAAGGGGGGACAGGGCGAAGACGCCATTGATCACCATCAGCTGTGGCAGGTGCAGCACCAGACCCATGAGCACGAAGGTGGGCAGGGCCATCAGCCACAGCACCTCCGCGGAGCGGGTGGTGAACACCGACGGACGCCCGCCCCAGATCAGACCGAACACCCGGACCAGGCCGGCGCTGATCAGGGCATTGGTGAACAGCACCAGGCAACCGAGCAGCACCGGATGGGAGCTCTCGGCCGTGAGCTCCATGAGCTCGCGCAGGGCGGCGAAGCCACCGAAAGGCGGCAAGGCCATCAGTCCGGCGGCGCCTGTGAGGAAGGCCAGGCCCATCAGCGGACGCTTGCTCCACAGGCCCCCGAGCTGGGTGAGGTCCTGGGTGACGTTGGTGATCACGATGGCGCCGATCACCATCAGCATCAGCGCCATCGGCAGGGGATACACCAGCATCAGGTGATCGGCCACGCTGATGCCGCCCAGACCCACCGCCACGAAGAGCAGGCCGAGCCAGCTGCTCACCAGGAAGGAGAGGGCGCGCTTCACATCGATCTGGGCGAGGGCGATCAGGGAGGCCACCAGCGCAGTGGTTCCGCCCACGATCACGAGCACGGTCTGCACCAGGGGGCTCAGTTCGATCAGGGGTTCGAGACGCAGCAGCACCCAGGCGCCGCCCACCACCACCACCGAGTTACGGAGCACGGTGGAGGGCAAGGGGCTCTCCATGGCCTCATCGAGCCACAGGTGCAGGGGGATCTGGGCGCATTTGCCCATCGGCCCGGCGATCAGGGCCAGCAGGATCAACGGCAGAACCTGGGGAAGGGGGTTGCCGTTGTTGATCTGATCGGCGGCCCAGGCCTGCAGCCCGTGGAAGTTCCAGGTGCCGGTGATCGGCAGCAGGGCGATCAGGCCCGCCAGCAGGATGAGGTCGCCGATCCGCTTGGTGAGGAACGCATCGCGTGCGCCCTTGACCACCAGGGGCTGGTTGTACCAGGTGCCCACGATCAGGTAGGTACCCAGGGTGAGCAGCTCGAGGATCACATAGCTGAAGAACAGCGAGTCCGTGAGCACCAAGGCGCACAGACCGGCCTCGAAGAAGCTCAGGGACCCGAAGAAGCGGGGCCAGCCCCAGTCCATCTCCAGATAGCCGATGGCGTAGATCTGCACCAGCACATGCAGGCCGGTGATCACCGTCATTGCGATCAGGGCCGGCTCGGTGATCAGGCCGTCGAAGCCCACCTTGAGCCCGGCGGTCTCCAGCCAGGTCCAGCCGAAGGCGAGGGGCTTGTAGAGAGCGGCCGCACCGGCGGCG
The DNA here is from genome assembly GCA_943369315.1 of Synechococcus sp. UW140. Lineage (GTDB taxonomy): Bacteria > Cyanobacteriota > Cyanobacteriia > PCC-6307 > Cyanobiaceae > Cyanobium. The sequence goes on along the minus strand of CALRMW020000001.1, from coordinate 483,389 downwards.
GAATTGGAATGCAGCGCCATCAGGGCGGCGGCGCTGTGGACGAAGGCCACGCTCACCAGGGTGAGGTTGAGATAGCCGCAGGGGCGTGGGCCCGTGCGGGAGATCAGCCCCGGAGACCAAAGCAGCGACAGCAGGGACGCCACCAAGGGGTAGAGCGGAACCAGCCAGGCCGTCTGGGCGAAGAACAGGGTCATGGCGGGAGAACGGTCGGGACCGGAGATGGCCCGCGTGGTGGCGAACACTAAGATCCCAGGCGCCGGGCGGAGGCCTTTCCAGGAAGGAAAGACCTATGGGTTCACCAAGCACTCGTTATCAGTGCGCTGGGGCGGTGCGGGACTCAGGCGTCGGCGCTGCGCCGGCGGCGCCACAGTCGCCACACCTTCTCCAGTTCCAGGTAAAGGAAGAACAGCAGACTGAAGCCCACGCAGATGCCCAGGTCGCGGGCCGAGAGGGGAACGGTGCCGAAGAATGTGGACAGCACCGGCACGTACAGCAGCGACAACTGCAGCAGGGTGGTGAACACCACCGCCCCCAGCAGCCAGGGGTTGGTGAACGGGGCCACCTGCACCAGGGGACGGTCGCTGCGGGCCGCCAGGGCGTGCCCCATCTGGGCCAAGCAGAGCATCGTGAAGACCATGGTCTTCCAGGGGCCGCCGGTGCGGGAGGCGTAGACCATCATCGTGATCGTGATGGCGGCGAACACCACGCCGATGCGCAGGATGTAGCTGCCGATCCCCCGGGCGAAGATCGATTCGCCCGGTTCGGCGGGCGGGCGCTGCATCAGGCCGGCCTCGCCGGGCTCGAGGGCCAGGGCCAGGGCGGGGACGCCGTCGGTGACCAGGTTCATCCAGAGGATCTGGATCGGCGTCATGGGCACCCCCACCAGCCCCAGCAGCGGGGCCGAGGCGATCGTGATCAGCTCGCCGACGTTGCTGCCGAGGATGTACTTGATGAAGCGGCGGATGTTGGCGTAGACGAGGCGGCCCTGCTCCACCGCATTGACGATGGTGGCGAAGTTGTCATCGAGCAGCACCATGTCGGAGGCTTCCTTGCTCACCTCGGTGCCGGTGATGCCCATGGCCACGCCGATGTGGGCCTGCTTGAGGGCCGGGGCGTCGTTGACGCCGTCGCCGGTCATGGCGACGATCTGCCCCAGGCCCTGGAGGGCCTTGACGATGCGCAGCTTCTGCTCCGGCGCCACGCGGGCGTAGATGTTGCAGCGGCCGACGATCGCGGCCAGCTCGCCGGCGTCGGCCTCCTCCAGCTGGCGGCCGAGCATCACCTCGGCACCGGCATCCACCAAGCCGATGTTGACGCCGATCGCCCGTGCGGTGAGGGGATGGTCGCCGGTGATCATCACCGGCCGGATCCCGGCCTCGCGGCAGCGGGAGACCGCCAGGGCCACCTCTGGGCGGGCGGGATCCAGCTGGGCCATCAGCCCGAGAAGCACCTGATGCTCGAGTTCGTGTTCGGGGCTCGGGTGGTGGGGGGCGCAGGCGAAGGCGAGCACCCGTAGCCCGGAGGCGGCCAGGTCCCTGGCCTGGTCCAGCCACCACTGGCGCTGGTCGTCGCTTAGGGCCGCCACGCCGGAACCGTCGAGCCAGCGGTCGCAGGTGCCGAGGATCACCTCCGGGGCCCCCTTGCTGATCATCAGGGTGGCCGATCCGGCGGCACTGGCTCCCAGGGGGGCCTGCAGGCTGCCCTCGCGGTCCTGCACCCAGACCGCCATCAGCTGGCGTTCGGAGCTGAAGGGGATCTCCGCTTCCCGCTTGTAGTGGCTGCGCAGGGCGAAGCCATCGAGGTCGGCCTTCGCGGCCGCCACCACCAGGGCTCCTTCGGTGGGATCCCCGAGGATTTCCCAGCGGCCGTCCGGCTCCTGCTTGAGCTCGGCGTCGCTGCACAGCACCCCGGCCTGCAGCAGCAGATTCCTGCCCCCCGGGGCCAGACCGCCAGCGGCTCCGGCCGGCGGGGCCAGGTCGGTGGCCCGGAACTCCCCGTGGGGGTCGTAGCCGTTGCCGCTGACCGCCAGGGCCGTGGTGCCGGTGCGCAGCTCCTGCACCACCTGGCGGTTGAGGGTGAGGGTGCCGGTCTTGTCGGTGCAGATCACCGTGACCGAGCCCAGGGCCTCCACCGCCGGCAGGCGTCGGATCAGGGCGGCCCGCTGCACCATCCGCTGGGTGCCGATCGCCAGGGTCACGGTGATCACCGCCGGCAGGCCCTCCGGCACGATCGCCACCGCCATCGAGAGGGCCACCTCCAGCAGGTCGAGCAGGCGCTGGCCCAGCAGCCAGCCCAGCAGCACCACCACGGCCACCAGGGCCAGGGCGGAGCCCACCAGCACGTTGGCCAGGCCATCGAGCCGTTCCTGCAGCGGTGTGGTCTCGCCACCCGCGGTGTTGATCATCTGGGCGATCTTGCCCAGTTCAGTCTGCATCCCCGTGGCGGTCACCACCCCCAGACCGCGGCCGCGCACCACCTCGGTTCCCTGGAACAGGCAGTTCTGGCGCTCCAGGACCGGGGTGCCAGGTTCCAGCACCAGCACGGCCAGCTTGTTCACCGCTTCGGCCTCGCCGGTGAGGGCCGCCTCCCGCAGGCCCAGTTCGGCCACCTCCAGCAGGCGGGCATCGGCGGGCACCCGATCTCCTGCTTCCACCCGGATCAGGTCCCCGGGCACCAGCTGCTCGCTCGGCAGCCGTTCCCAGATGCCGTCACGGCGCACGGTCACCAGCGGCTGGGCCATGTCGCGCAGGGCCTGCAGCGCCTCCTGGGCGCGGCTTTCCTGCAGGTAGCCCAGCAGGGCGTTGAGGCCCACGATCAGCACGATGGCGATCGCATCCTTGGGGAACCGCTGGGCGGCGTAGGCCACACCGGCCGAGACCGCCGCCACCGCCAGCAGCATGATCAGCATCACGTTGCTGAACTGGTCCCAGAGGATGCGCAGATTGCTGCGCCCCGCCTTGAGCTCCAGCCGGTTGGGCCCCAGCCGGGCCAGGCGTTCGGCGCACTGGGCCGTGCTCAGCCCTTCGGTGCTGGCCTCGAGGGCCTGCAGACAGGCCTCGGGAGCCAGGGCGTGCCAGGCGGTCGCGGTGGCGGGAGAGGTCAACGCGGCGGATCACGGTTGGCCCAAACCTTAGGCATGGGTTCATCCGGCTCCCGTCCGCCCTGCACCCCTGGCGCCGTCGGCGGGTGCCGCTGCAGCCGCCGCTCCAGCAGCACCAGCCCCACCACCGTGGTGACGGTCACCATCAGCACGAGGGACGAGAACTGGACGGCATCGATCAGGCCCTGGTTCAGTGCCGTGGTGGCGAACACCAGCCCCGGCAGGCCCCGGGGGATCAGGCCGAACACCACCAGCCAGCGGTCGACCCCCGCCCGCCGGTCGTGGCGGTCGATGCCCAGGCCGCAGGCCAGCTTGCTGAGTAGGGCCATCACGATCAGGGCCGCCGCCAGGCTCCAGGCCGCCGGCTGCAGCAGGGTGCCGGCGCTGATCCGCATCCCCACGCTGATGAAATAGAGGGGCAGGAACACCTCCGAGAGCACGGTCAGCACCCGCTGCACCTCCCCTTCCACCGGACCCAGCCGGGCCATCAGCACCCCGCCCCAGAGGGCGCCGAGCAGGCTGGTCAGGCCACAGGCCTCGCCCACCCAGGCCGAACCGATCAGCAGCATCAGGATCGCCAGGGCGCTGGTGGGCCGCCGGCTGTGGTGGCGGGTCCAGTGGGCCACTGCCACCCAGCTGAGCAGCGCCAGCAGCAGCCCCAGCAGCGGCCCGGCCCAGCCGATGCCATCGGTGCCCAGCCGCAGGCCCGCGCTGGCGGTGGCGACTGCCAGCAGGCCGATGGCCGGCAGATCATCCAGGACCGACACCCCCACCAGCAGCCGGCCGGAGGGGGTCTGCAGGGCGCCGCGCCGGGCGAGCAGCCGCAGGGTCACGCCGGTGCCGGTGGCACTCAGCACCGCCAGGCACAGCAGGGTGGTGGGGGTGGAGAGGCCGAAGGCGCTGCGCAGGGGCCAGAAGGCCAGCAGCGGCGTGCAGAAGCTCAGGGCCACCGTGCGCAGGATTGCGGCCCTGCGGGAGGTGAGCAGGTCGCCGCGCACCTCCAGGCCCACCTGGAAGAACAGGGTGAGCACCCCCAGCTCCGTCAGGCCGCTCAGGGGTGCCATCGCCTCGAACGGCACCACGGTGTTGCCGATGACGAAGCCCAGCACGAGCTCGACGACGATCGCCGGCACGGCCAGGCGCGCCATCCAGCCTTCCGACAGGCGGGCCAGCAGCACGCCCAGCAGCAGGATCAGGAGGGTGCTGAGCAGCGTGGGTTGTCCCATGGCACGGGTCGGCCCAGGTGGACGGCGGACGGTTCGGCGCGCCTGGGGACGGGCCACCCCACCGCCCCTAGCGTCCTAAGGCATCCTTCGGACGAGTCGACGACGCATGGCCCGCCTTGAGAACCTGCGGCGCCGGCTCATCGGCACTCCCCTGCCCACCAGTGCCCACCACGAGGAGCGGTACAGCAATGCCGAGGCCCTGGCGATCCTCAGCTCCGATGCCCTCTCCTCGGTGGCCTATGCGACCCAGGAGATCGTGCTGGTGCTGGGGATGGGCGGAGCGGCGGCCCTGCCGTTCACCCTGCCGATCACGGCCCTGATCGTGGGTCTGATGCTGGTGGTGGCCAGCAGCTACCGGCAGACGATCAAGGCCTATCCCCACGGGGGCGGCTCCTACCGGGTCTCCCAGCAGAACCTCGGTCAGACGGCGGGCCTGGTGGCCGGGGCCTCGCTCTCCATCGACTACGTGCTCACGGTGGCGGTGAGCGTGGCCGCCGGTATCGCCGCCCTCACGTCCTACTTCCCGGTGCTGGATCCCGAGCGGGTGCCCCTGTGCCTGCTGGCGGTGCTGCTGGTCATGCTCGCCAACCTGCGTGGCGTGAGCTCCAGCGCCCGATTTCTGAGTGTGCCCACCTATCTGTTCATGGGCGCCGTCGTCACCCTGCTGGTGGCGGGATTCTTCAAGACGGCAATGGGCCTGCTGCCTCCCTTGCCACTGGCGGAGCAGGAACGGCTGCTGCAGGCCGCCCACCAGGGCAGCCAGGGCCTGTACGCCATCGGCCCCGTGCTGCTGATTCGGGCCTTCAGCTCCGGCTGCGCCGCCCTCACCGGCATCGAGGCGATCAGCGACAGCGTCGCCGCCTTCAAGCCGGTGGAGTGGCGCAATGCCCGTCGGGTGCTGGGGGTGATGGTGCTGATGCTCGCCCTGATGTTCAGCGGCATCAGCGCCCTGGCCCACCAGAGCGGCCTGGTGTTGGAGGAGAACGGCCCCACGCTCCTCTACCAGCTGGGGGAGCGGATCTTCGGGGATGGGCTCCTGCTGTTCGTGCTGCAACTGGCGACGCTGCTGATCCTGCTGCTGGCCGCCAACACGGCCTACGCCGATTTCCCCCGGCTGGCGGCCTTCCTGGCCCAGGACGGCTTTCTACCGCGCCAGCTCTCCTCCCTCGGCGACCGGTTGGTGTTCAGCAACGGCATCTTTGCCCTCAGCGCCCTGGCTGGCCTGCTGCTGGTGATCGTGGATGGCAGCGTCAGCCGCCTGATCCCCCTCTATGCGGTGGGCGTGTTCATCAGCTTCACCCTCTCCCAGGCCGGGATGGTGGTGCACTGGTGGAAGCTGCGGGACTGGGGCTGGCCCTCCCGGGCGCTGATCAACGGCATTGGCGCAGCAATCACCGCTGTGGTGGCGGTGATTCTTCTGATCAGCAAGTTCACCCATGGGGCCTGGGTGGTGGTGGTGGCTATTCCACTGCTCGTGACGCTGTACCTACGCATTCGCAGCCACTACGACAGCGTGGCCAGGCGACTGCGCCTTGATTCCGCCGAGCGCCTGCCGTTGCCCGCCGGCCCTCCCCCCGGTGGCGGCACCCCCACGGTGGTCCTGGTGGGTCAGCTGCACCGCGGCACACTTGAGGCCCTCTGCTTTGCCCGTAGCACCGCCAGCGACCTTGTGGCCGTGCATGTGGATCTCGGCGACGGCCGCGCCGAAGCGTTCCGCGAGCAGTGGAGTCGGCAGCTGCCGGATGTGCCCCTGGAGGTGCTGGAGTCCCCCTACCGCTCCCTGGTGGACCCGGTGGCCCAGTTCGTGGGGCGCTTCGAGCAGCAGCACCATAAGGACCGCCACTCCTTCTGCATGGTCGTCCTGCCGGTGTTCGTCACCCGGCACCGCTGGGAGAATCTGCTCCACAACCAGTCGACGATCCGCCTGCGGCGCGCCCTGCGCGAGCGCGGCACCCGAGTCGTCACTACGGTCGGTTTCTACCTCTGAACGGCACCATGCAAGCGTTCCTCACGGTCGCCGCCACGCCGGACGGTCTGATCACGCTGGCGGTGTTCGCTGGGGCGATGGTGCTGTTCGTCACCGGCTGGCTCGCCCCGGAGGTCACCGGCCTGCTGGCGGCGGCGCTGCTGGTCAGCTTCAAGGTGCTGAAACCCGATGAGGCGGTGCAGGGCTTCGGCAGCCCCGCCCTGATCACCCTGATGGGCCTGTTCGCCGTCTCCGCCGGGCTGTTCCGCAGCGGTGGCATGGATCGGCTCCGGGCCCTGATCGGTTCCGATGCGGTCCGCAGTCCCAAGCGGATGATCGCCCTGATGGTGGGGGTGGTGGCCCCCATCTCCGGCTTCATCCCCAACACCCCGATCGTGGCCACCCTGCTGCCGGTGATCGAGGGTTGGTGCCACCGCCGCGGCGTCTCCCCTTCGAAGGTGCTGCTGCCCCTGTCGTTCGCCACCGTGCTGGGCGGCACCATCTCCCTGCTCGGCACCTCCACCAACCTGCTGGCCAGCGATGTGAGCCGCCAGCTGGGCTTCGGCTCCCTGGAGCTGTTCAGCTTCACGGCCATCGGCATCCCCGTGTGGCTGCTGGGGGGGCTGTACATGCTCACCGTCTCCGACCGGCTGCTGCCCGACCGCGGCCAGGGGGATGAGGACCTGCTGGGTGGCCTCGCCCGGGACGGCTACCTCACGGACGTGCTGATCCCGGAGCAGTCCGAGCTGATCGGCCAGTCGCTGCACAACAGCCGCCTGCAGCGCCGTTTCGACGTGGACGTGCTGGAGCTGCACCGGGGCCAGGACAGCTTCAGCGCCCCCCTGGCCGACCTGCCCCTGCAGGCGGGCGACCGGCTGCTGCTGCGCTGCAACCGGGACAACCTGCTGCGTCTCCAGCAGGAGCACACCGTCACCCTGGCGCCGATCGGTGAGCAGGAGGAGGACCTGCGGGAGCTCTCCGGCGAGGCCACCTCCCCCCAGCGGGTGGTGGAGGTGCTGCTGCCCAACGGCTCCACCCTGGCCGGCGCCAGCGTGCGGGACATGCGCTTCCGCCAGCGCTACAACGCCACCCTGCTGGCGGTGCGGCGGGGCAACCAGGTGCTGCGCGAGCTGCTGGGCCGGGTGGTCCTCCAGGCCGGCGATGTGCTGCTGCTCCAGGCCCCGGTGGATGCCATCCGCGGCCTGCAGGCCAACAACGACCTTGTGCTGCTCGACGAGCTCGAGAAGGACCTGCCCACCACCGATCGCAAGCTCATCGGCATGGTGATCGCGGCCCTGATGATCCTGCTGCCGATGCTCAGGATCCTGCCGCTGATGGCCTCGGTGCTGCTGGCCATGGTGGCGATGGTGGCCACGGGCTGCCTGCGCTCCGGCGAGCTGCTGCGCTCGGTCCGCTGGGACGTGATCCTGCTGCTGGGCTCCCTCTCCTGCTTCAGCGTGGCGATGCAGAAGACCGGCCTGGCGGAGGCCCTGGCCACCGACCTGCTCCAGTCCCTCCAGGGCTGGCCCGCCTATGGGGTGCTGCTGGTGGTGTTCGTTCTCGGGCAGGTCTTCACCGAGGCCCTCAGCAACGGCACCACGGTGGTGCTGCTGATTCCGATCGCCACCGAACTGGCCAAGGGGCTGGCATTGCCGCCGATGGCCTTCATCTTCGCGATCACCTTCGCGGCCAGTCAGAGCTTCCTGACGCCGATCGGCTACCAGACCAACCTGATGGTGTTCGGCCCCGGCCGCTACCGCTTCCTCGACATGGCGCGCTACGGCGCACCGCTCACGATCACGCTGGCCCTGGTGGTGCCCTGGCTGATCTGTCGGCACTTCGGCCTCTAGGCGGGAGGCTCCTCGCCATCGGTCTCGAGGGCCGCCTCCTCGAAGCGGGCCACCAGTTTCGGCACCACCAGCACGATCACCAGCAGCACCAGGGCGCCGAGGCCGAATTCGACGACGCCCTTGACCATCTGCTCGAAGGGGATCCAGCGCCCCCCGAGCCAGGCCAGGCCCACCATCGTCGAGGCCCAGAGCACGGCACCCAGCATGTTGAACAGCAGGAAGCGGCGGTAGGGCATGCGCACCGCGCCGGCGATGGGGCCGGCGAGCACCCGCAGCACCGCCACGAACCGGCCCAGCAGCACCGATTTCCCGGCATGGCGCAGGAAGCGCTCCCGCAGCGCCTCCATCTGCTCCGGGGTCCGGCCCAGCAGCCGTCCGGCGCGCAGCAGCAGGCCCCAGCCGGCCCGGCGCCCCACCCAGTAGCCGATGTTGTCCCCCAGGATCGCCCCGCCGGCCGCCGCCCCCATCACCCCGAGCACCTGCAGCTGGCCGCTGCCGGCCGCATAGCCCGCCAGCAGCGTCACCGTCTCGCCGGGCAGGGGCACCCCGGCGTTCTCCAGCAGCATGGCGCCGAACACCACCCAGTACCCCCAGTCCTGCAGGAGGGATTCCAGGGTGCTGAGGCTGATGGTCCCGTCGAACACGGCCAGGGGCCAGGCCATCGCATGGGAGAGGGAAGCCAGACCCTATCTCCCCGGCCAGGCCAGTGTTCCGGTGCAGAGCCAGCGGCGGCGGCGCAGCCGGTTGGCGTGGGGACCCGGCCAGGTGAAGCGGGGCAGCTCCAGGGGCGGGGTGGCAGGGGTGACAAGGGCGGCGTCGACGGTGGCCACCTGGAGGTAGTGGCGGCCGCAGATCTCCCCGTCGCCGGGCAGATGGCTGTTGAAGGGGTAGGAGAAGGCCCGGGGGGGCTCCCCCAGCACCTGCTCGAGCTGGGCGGCCGAGCGGCTCAGTTCCTCCTCGAAGTCCTCCGGGCTGATGTTGCAGCGCGGGACGTGGTGGTGGCCGTGGCTGCCCAGCTCCTGGCCGGCCTCCCGGGCCCGGCGCAGGTGGGCGGCCGTGGGGTAGAGCCGCTCGGCCGCCGCCGCCAGTTCGCCGGCCGTGCCCCAGCGCTCCGCCAGCTCCGCCAGCAGCTCCCGCACCCGCACCACGGGGGTGCCATCCCGCAGCCGGGCGATCAGGGCCGCGCCCTCCAGATCGGCCGGCAGATCCAGCCGCCGGCGGGCCAGCTCTTCCAGCCGGGGCGCCAGGGTGGGGTGGGCGCCATACCAGTAGAGGGCGTGCTCCCAGACCAGCTCGCCGCCGGCGTGCATCGCCGTGGACTGGAAGAACACGGCCGGGATGCCCAGGCCCTGCAGCACGTCCATCCCCTCCTCGTAGTTGCAGCGCAGGCCGTCATCGAAGCTGACAATCACCCCGAAGTCGGAGCCGGTGGGGAAGCGGCCGGCCCGCAGGTCGGCGTAGGTCAGGAAGCGGGCGCCGCGGCGCTGGAGGACGCCCAGCTCGGCGGCCAGCTCCTGGGGGGGAATCGGCGGCACCCCGAAGCGGTCGAGGAAGGGCTCCCTGCCTGGCTCGTCCACCCGGTGGTACAGCAGGCAGAGCACCTTTCCCCGCAGGCGGCGGAGCCAGAGGCGATCCAGGGGCGGCAGGAACAGCAGGTCCGCCGCCCGGTTGGCCGCCCGTCCCAGGCGGCTCATGGCTGCTCCCCCCGCACCACCCGCACGGCCCCGTCGCGGCGTTCCTGGTCGGCCAGGTAGTCGCGCACCAGGCCCCGGGCGATGCGGCGGTTGGCCATCAGCCGCTGCCAGGGCTCGTAGACGTAGCCGGTGCGCCGCAGGAACAGCTTGCCCTTCTCCCACTGGGGCACCCGCGGGGCGGTGCCGGCCTCGAGCCGGCGGGCCGCCTCGATCAGCAGCTCGATGCCCACCTGGAAGCTGCGAACCTCGATGGTCTCGACGTCGTCGTCGGGCTGCATCGGCACGTGGGCCGACAGGATGATGTCGCCGCTGTCGATGCCGGGGTCGATGTGGTGCACCGTCACCCCCACCAGCTCCGGATGCCCCTCCATGAGCATGTAGAGGTTGCAGTTGGCGCCGCGGGAATAGGGCGACAGCCCGGTGTGCAGGTTGATGATGCCGTGGCGGATGGCGGGGATCAGCTCCAGCACCGGCGCCCGCAGCAGCTGGGTGCCGTTCACCAGCACGATGTCGGGGGCGACCTGGCGCAGGAAGTCGGCGGTGCGCTCCTCGTTGATGGCCGACGTGACCAGCACCGGCACCCCGGCTGGTAGTTCGGGCGGGGCGCCGTCCCGGTGGAACAGCTGCCGCTCCAGGGCGGCCCCGCGGCGGTCGTGGGGCCGCAGCAGCACCCGGGCGATCAGCTGGCGCAGCAGCCGCAGAGGGCGGCGGTACTTCGCCAGCCGGGAGAGGGTGCTGCGGCTGGCCGGAGGCGACACCTGCAGCACCACGCCCACCAGGGTGAACGCCTCGGCTGCCCGCCGCACCAGGTGGCGCTGGTAGAGGCCGTCGCAGCAGAGCACGGCCACCCGCAGGGAGCTCACGGCCATGGATCCGCCGATCGCAGCGTCATCTGCGGATGGTACGGACGGGGCGGCCGGAAGGCGGCACAGTGGGACCGATCCTGAGGCGCCCATGGCCGTCCGTGACGTGCTCACCATCGGAGATCCCCGCCTGCGTCAGGTGAGTGCGCCGGTGGAGCGGTTCGATGATCCCGTCCTGCCGGCCCTGCTCGACGACCTGCGCGACACCATGGCCGCCACCGATGGGGCCGGCCTGGCGGCTCCCCAGATCGGCGTGCCCCTGCGGGTGGTGATCTTCGGCATCACCCACAACCCCCGCTACCCGGAGGCGCCTCCCATCCCGGAGACGGTGCTGATCAATCCCGTGCTCACGCCCCTGGGCGACGGGCAGGACGACGACGCCTGGGAGGGCTGCCTGAGCGTGCCCGGCTGGCGTGCCCGGGTGCCCCGCTGGCGCCGCTTGCACTATCGGGGCTTCGACGCCAAGGGTCGGGCCTTCGAGCGGGAGGTGGAGGGCTTCCATGCCCGGGTGGTGCAGCACGAATGCGACCACCTCGATGGGGTGCTGTTTCCGGATCGGATGCCGGCGGGGCTGCCCCGTGGCTGAGCTCACCGGAGCGTCGCCCCGCTGGTGGGTGCGCGGCGACCTGGACGGCTTCCTGGGGCTCGGCCTCGACAACCTGATCCAGATCCTGCTGATCGTGGCCCTCTGCCGCGGTGTGCTGGGCTACCCCGATGGCCTGATCTTCGGCACGATCCTGCCGGCCACCGGCATCAGCCTGGTGGTGGGCAACGTGGCCTACGCCGTCCAGGCCCACCGGCTGGGGCGGCGCGAGGGCCGAGATGACCGCACCGCCCTGCCCTACGGCATCAACACGGTCAGCCTGTTCGCCTATGTCTTCCTGGTGATGTTGCCGGTGAAGCTGGCGGCCACCGGCCAGGGCCTGGATCCCCAGGCCGCCTCCCTGCTCTCCTGGCGCGCCGGCCTGCTGGCCTGCCTGGGGTCGGGGCTGATCGAGGCGGGGGGCGCCTTCCTGGTGGCCCCCCTGCGCCATTGGCTGCCCCGGGCGGCCCTGCTCTCGACCCTGGCCGGCATTGCCCTGGGTTACATCGGTCTGGGTTTCCTGCTGCGCACCTATGCCGTCCCGGTGGTGGGGCTGGCCGTGCTGGCGGTGATCCTGCTGGCCTACTTCGGCCAGGCCCGGCTGCCCCTGCCGGGGGGTGTGCTGGCGGTGCTGGTGGGCATCGTGCTGGCCGCGGCCACGGGCCTGCTGCGGCTGGATGGTCCCACCTGGCAGGCCAACATCGCCCAGGTGGGCCTGCACCTGCCCGTCCCTCGCCTCGGCGCCCTGTGGGAGGGCCGTGACGCCCTGGTCCCCTGGCTGGGGGTGACGGTGCCGATGGGTCTGTTCAACCTGCTGGGTTCCCTGCAGAACCTGGAGAGCGCCGAGGCGGCCGGCGACGCCTACCCGGTGAAGAGTTCGCTGCTGATCAACGGCATCGGCACGGTCGCCGCCGCGGTGCTGGGATCCTGCTTCCCCACCACCATCTACATCGGCCACCCCGGCTGGAAGGGCATGGGGGCCCGCATCGGCTACTCCTGGCTCAACGGCCTGGTGATGGGCCTGGGCTGCCTGCTGGGGCTGTTCGGGGTGGTGGGCCAACTGGTGCCGATCGAGGCCGGCATGGCGATCGTGCTCTACATCGCCCTGGTGATGGCGGCCCAGGCCTTCCAGGCCACACCGCCGGCCCACGCCCCCGCCGTGGCCCTGGGCCTGCTGCCCGGCCTGGCGGGCTGGGGCTCACTGATGCTGAAGGCGGGGCTGCGGGCCGGGGGCAGCGGCACCCCGGCCAACCCCTTCGGTCCCCAGCTGCTGCTGCCGCTGCAGCAGGCGGACGTATGGGCCGCCGGCGCCTTCGCCCTCGAGCAGGGCCAGATCCTGGCGGCGATGCTGCTGGCGGCGATGCTCGTGTACGTGATCGAGCAGCGGTTCCGCGCCGCCGCCCTCTGCGCCCTGGTGGCGGCGGCCGCCTCCTGGCTGGGGCTGATCCACGCCTGGAGCTTCACCCTGGCCGACACCGTCCTCGACCCCGGATGGGGCAGCGGCACCCCCTGGGCCCTGGGCTATCTGGCGATGGCGGTGGTGTTTCTGCTCGGACGCCCGCAGCGCTGAACAGGGTGCTGCTTAGGGTTAGGCGATTGCAGCGCCCCTCCATGGCCTCCGCACTCAAGGGACGCCTCAAGCGGATGGAGCAGCGCTTCGAGCGGGTGCTGTGGCGGCTGCGGCTGATCGCCATCCTGCCGGTGATCATGAGCCTGGTGAGCACGGTGGTGTCCTTCGTGCTGGGCACCGTGGAGATCGCCAAGGCCCTCGCCGGCCTCGGCCACGTCGATCAGCTCGACAAGACATTCGTGGCCGAGCTGCTCGGGGCGATCGTCTCGGGGATCGACCTTTACCTGATCGGCATCGCCCTGCTGATCTTCGGCTACGGGGTCTACGAACTGCTGATCTCCCCGATCGAGGCGGCCCGGGAGCACGACCAGGGGGGCGGCGGCCTGCTGGACATCCGCAACCTTGACCAGCTGAAGGAGAAACTGGTCAAGGTGCTGGTGGTGGCGCTGATCGTGTCCGCGTTCAAGGCGATGCTCACCCTGCCGATCAAGGACGGCCCCTCCCTGGCCTTCTTCAGCCTGAGCGTGCTGCTGCTGGCCCTGAGCGGCTACCTGGTCACGGGCAACGCCGACAAGGTGATCCACCGATGATGGGTATGGGCCCGCCGGATCCCGCCGCCCCGCCCCAGCGCCTGCGGCTGCGCCGTCCCGACGACTGGCATGTGCATCTGCGCGACGGTGCCCTGCTCCAGATGGTGGCCCCGGCCACGGCCCGCAGCTTCGCCCGGGCGATCGTGATGCCCAATCTCAGTCCGCCGATCACCACGGTGGCGGCGGCCGCGGCCTACGGCGCCCGGATCCGGGCGGCCCTGCCGGACGGCAGCCGCTTCACCCCCCTGCTCACCGCCTACCTCACCGACACGATCGATCCGGCCGAGATCGAGCGCGGCCACCGCGAGGGGGTCTTCACCGCCTGCAAGCTCTACCCGGCCCATGCCACCACCAACGCCGCCGCCGGCGTCACCGACCTGGCCCGGATCGAGGCGGTGCTGGCCACGATGGAGCGGATCGGCATGCCCCTGCTCATCCACGGGGAGGTGACCGACGCGGAGATCGACATCTTCGATCGTGAAGCCGTGTTCATCGAGCGCCACCTGGCGCCGCTGCTGGCGCGCCATCCGGGCCTGAAGGTGGTGCTGGAGCACATCACCACCGCCGAGTCCGTCGCCTTCGTGCGCCAGGCGGGCCCCAACCTGGCCGCCACCATCACCCCCCATCACCTGCATATCAACCGCAACGCCATGTTCCAGGGCGGGCTGCGGCCGGACTTCTACTGCCTGCCGGTGGCCAAGCGCGAACGCCATCGGCTGGCCCTGCGCGAGGCGGCCACCTCGGGGGAGCCCTGCTTCTTCCTGGGCACCGATTCGGCCCCCCACCCCCGCTCGGCCAAGGAAAGCGCCTGTGGCTGTGCGGGCATCTACAACGCCCCCTTCGCCCTGGAGAGCTACGCGGCGGTGTTCGAGCAGGAGGGGGCCCTGGATCGCCTGGAGGCCTTCGCCAGCCTGCACGGGCCCGCCTTCTACGGGCTGCCCCTGAACGACGGCCACATCACCCTGGTGCGGGAGCCCCACACGGTGCCGCCCCGTCTGCACGGCAACGCCGCTGACGGCGCCGCCACCACCCTGGTGCCCTTCCATGCCGGCCAGGTGCTGCAGTGGCGGCTGGCTGCTGACGGCTGAGCGCCAGCCCAGGGCCGCCGGGATGGATCAGGGGCGCGACACCAGCGGCGCCCCGTCCGCCAGGGAGGGATCGCCGCTCAGCACGGCGGTGCCCGCCGGTGGTCCGCCGGCTGCCGGGATGCGCTCCTTGCTGCGGTAACCCCGCCCATCGAACACCTCGCGCACCCAGGTGGCCGGGGCGCCGCCGCCGGACTGCAGGCGCCAGAGATCGCGCCAGCGGTTGCGGCTCGCCGCCGGGACGATCACCGGCAGCCGGCTGGTGGGGAAGCTGGTGATGAGGCGGTAGCCCCGGGCTTCCTGGCGGAACACCTGGAGCGTGCAGCCACCGGTGCCGCAGACGTAGGGACCCATCAGGTAGACGAGCACGTCCTGACGGCCATCCCCATCCAGGTCGGTGCGGCCGTGCACATAGCTGATCCGCCCCATGCCACCGGCGGCGCTCCCCAGGGTGCGGCGCAGGTCGGGCGAGGCCGCCAGGATCGCCGCCTCCAGCGCCGGATCGGGCCGGTTGCTGTAGCCGGGCCCGGCGCCGGCGCGGGGTTCCCAGATGAGGATGCCGCCATCGGCCAGCAGACTCAGGTTCAGCCGGCCGTCCCGCAGCAGGTAGCCACGCACGAAGGGAAGCTGGCGGGCCAGGGGTTCCCCCAGGCTGGGCGACGGGCACAGGGCCCTAGTGGAGGCCAGGGGTCCGAAGCGGAAGCCGCCGTTGCCCGGGTCGGCGCTGGGCTCCACCTGCCAGCGGCCCGTGGCGCGGTTGCAGTCGAGCTGCAGGACCGCCCGGCCATCGGCCTGGAGCGAGAGGGTGTAGCGGGACGGGTCCTGCGGGCGCCTCAGGCCCTGGGCGTCATCCATCGACTGGATCCCCACCAGCTGCCAGGTGGTGCCCTGCAGCGGCGGGTTCTCGGGAGCCGCCTCCAGGGGCAGCGACGCCCCCACCAGGAGCGAGACCGTGGCCACGGCGCTCCCGCTCCAGGCCGCCAGGAGCCGGATCGAGCTGGCTGGGAAAGGCATCGGGCGTCTCCTGCGGGCTCTCCACAATCGGACACGGACGCCGCAAAGGGGGGCAGACGGCTCAGCATGGTCGTGCCGCCCTGTCGCTGCCATGGGCCTTCTCCGCGCCGCCGCCACCTATTTCGCCCTGGTCTTCGGCACCGGCTTCGTTCTGGGGGCGGTGCGGGTGCCGCTGCTGGTGCCGCGGCTGGGGGAGCGCCTGGCCGAACTGCTGGAGATGCCATGGATGGCCCTGGCCATGGTGCTGGCGGCCCGGCTGGTGGTGCGGCGGCAGCTCCCCGGCCGCGGCCCCCTCACCCGGGCGGCCGCCGGTGCCCTCGCCCTGGCGTTCATGGTGGCGGCGGAGCTGGCGGTGGGTCTGTTGCTGCGGCAGCTCCCCCTGCAGGACATCCTCATCGGCCGCGACCCGGTCTCCGGCGCCGTGTACCTGGCCCTGCTGCTGCTCTACGCGCTGCTGCCGCTGCTGCTGGGCCGGGGCTCCACCACCACGGCGGTGCCGTAGCAGAGCACTTCGGTGGCGGCGGCGGTGCCTCCCTGCACCTCGGAGCCGTCGTAGCGGGCGCCGACGATGGCGTTCGCTCCCAGGGTCCGGGCGTGCTGGATCATCTGCTCGTAGGCCTGTTCCCGGGCCTGTTCGCACATCTCGGTGTAGGCCCCGATCCGGCCGCCCACGATCTGCTTGAGGCCGCCCAGGAACCCCTGCACCAGGGTGGGGGAACGCACCACGATGCCCCGCACCAGGCCCCGGTAGGCGGTGATCGCATAGCCCTCGATCGTGAAGGTGGTCGTCACGAACACGGGTTTCACCATCGGGAGGCGATCGGCGGCCGCCCCATCCTGCTGGGAGCGGCAACCCGGATCAAGCGGGGTGCTTCAAGCGGTGGGCTTCAGGCAGCAGGCGTCAAGCTGCCGGGCCGAAGGCCCGCCTCCAGCGGGGGAATCGCTCGCTCCAGGGCCACCCCGCGGCTGGCCTTGAGCAGCACCCGGTCCCCCGGTTCGAGCCAGTCGAGCAGCACGGCGGCCGCCTCTTCGGGCGTGGCCGCCCGCGCCAGCCGCGGCATCCCGGCGGCGGCGGCGAGCATCGCCTGGGCTTCGGCCTCGGCGGCCACGATCACCAGCCCGTCGAGGCCCAGCGCCCGGGCCCGGCCCGCCACCTGGCGGTGCAGCTCCAGGCTGCGGTCCCCCAGCTCGAGCATCGTGCCCAGCACCGCATAGCGGCGGCCTTCGCAGGCTCCGCCCGGGGCCCCCAGCAGCTCCAGGGCCGCCAGCACCGCCTCCGGTGAGGCGTTGTAGGTCTCATCGAGCAGCTCCACCCCGCCCAGCTGCAGGCGTCGGGCGCGGCCGCCCGGCAGCTCCACCGTCAGGGCGCCGAGGGCCGCTGCCGGCACACCCAGTTCCCGGGCGACGGCCACCGCCAACAGAACGTTGCGGGCGTTGTGGCGGCCCTCCAGCGGCAGCGACAGGCTCGGGCCGCCCAGCAGGCTCAGCTGCGACCCCTCCAGACGGCCCACCAGCTCCGCCGCCGGCACCCCCGCCGGAAAGCGCGCCGCCTCGTCCTCCAGGGCGACGCGCACCACCCGGCCCCGCCAGACCCGCGCCAGGGACTGCTCCAGCAGGGGATCCCCGGCGGGAATCACCAGCAGCCCTGCCGGCCCGAGTCCGGCGGTGATCTCGCACTTGGCCTGGCCGATCGCCTCCCGGCTGCCCAGGCGGCCGATGTGGGCGGTGCCGATGTTGGTGATCACGGCCACGTCCGGCTCGGTGCAGCGGGTGAGGCGGTCGATCTCCCCCAGTCCCCGCATCCCCATCTCCACCACCAGGGCCGCCGTGCCCGCGTCCGCCTTCAGGACCGTGAGCGGCGCCCCCACGTCGTTGTTCTCGTTGCCGCTGCTGGCCACCACAGGCCCGAGCGGCGTCAGGGCCGCCCTGATCAGTTCCCGTGTCGTCGTCTTGCCCGCCGAACCGGTCACCGCCACCACCGGCAGCCCCAGCTGCCGACGCCAGAGACGGGCCAGCTGCTGGTAGGCCACCAGGGTGTCGTCCACGGGCCAGATCGGCCGGCCGCTGCCGGCCACCAGATGCGCCAGTGCCGCCCCATCCAGGCGGTCCCGCTGCACCAGGGCCGCCGCCGCCCCGGCGGCGAAGGCGTCGGCGACGAAGCGGTGGCCATCGAAGCGCTCTCCCACCAGCGGCACGAACAGGGCGCCGTTCAGATCGCCGCGGCTGTCGGTGCTGACGCGACGGATGGGGTCGGGTGTGGCGGTTCCGGGGGGCATCAGGGGCTCGCCCCAGAGCTGGCGCAACGGCTCGAACGGCAGCAGCATCAACCTGACAGTCCGGGGTCGAGCAGGATCATGCCCGACCCCACCAGGGCGCCGCGGGCCAGCAGCCGCCTCTGGCCGTCCACCAGCTCCAGCCGCTCGTAGCCAAGCCCCCGGGCGCGCTGCTGCCAGCGCTCCGCCCAGCGGCCCCGGCTCGCGGGGGCGAGGCCGGCGTAGGCCGGCGCCATCGTCAGCACCAGGCGGCCTTCGGCGGGCTCCGGATGGGCCGAGGCGATCAGGTGCTCCGGGTCGTCCTCCGCCAGCAGGGCGAGGAGGGGATCGAGTTCCAGGGCGGGGGGCGGCTCGGGGTTGGTCGTGGTCGCGGGGATGGGCGCCGCGACGGGCCCGGACCGTGGGGCGCTCGGCGCCGGTGTGGGGAGGGCCGGCGCCGGCTCGGGCGAGGGGGGCAACGGTGGCGCCGGTGGCGAGGGGAGGGCCGGAGCCACGAGGGGGGCCGCGGCACCGCCGGCCGGGGCGGCACGGTGGGACAGCCCACGCCAGACCTGGCCCGCCAGGGCGAGGAGCAGGGCCAGCAGGGCCACCAGCAGCAGGGGCCAGAACACCGGGGCCAGCCCCTGGGGCCAGAACCCCGGCACGGACAGGTCCCCCTCGCCATTGCGGCGCCAGAGTTCGCGCAGCTTCAGCCGCAGGGAGGCCAGCACGGCGCGCAACGCCTGAGCGAGCCGGCCCCAGGGGCTCGCGTAGGGCGCCGGCAGATCGGAGGGTGGCGGAACCGGATCAGCCATGGACGCCGGACACGGGGAGCTTGCTCAGGACTCGTTGCGACGGCGCAGCAGGGCCAGGGGGTTGCGGGGGCGCTGGGGGGGCGGTGGCTCCTTGGGGGACCCCTCCGGCCTGGTGTCGTCGTGCAGGAGGCTCGGATCCGCCCCCTGACCCTGGGAGAAGCGCTCCACCTGGGCCGCGTCGGGGGTGGGCTCCTTGACCCCGCAGACCTCCCGGTACATGGCGTCGTACTCCAGGGCGGAACGGTTCCAGCTGAAGTCGGTGGTCATGGCCCTCCGCTGCAGCTCCTGCCAGCTGGGCTCGTTGCGGTAGGCCTCCCAGGAGCGCACGATCGTTGTGTAGAAGTCGATCGCTTCGTAGCGATCGAAGCCGTAGCCGGTGCCGGTGCCGGCGGTGGGGTCGTTGGGGGGGACGGTGTCCACCAGGCCGCCGACGCGGCGCACCACCGGGATTGAGCCATAGCGCATCGCCAGCATCTGGCTGATGCCGCAGGGCTCGAAGCGGCTCGGCATCAGGAAGGCGTCGCTGCCGGCATAGATCAGCCGCGACAGGGCGTCGTCGTAGGTGAGGAAGACGGAGAAGCGGCCGGGGTGGCGGGCCGCCATCTGCCACAGACCCGACTCGTAGCCCCGCTCACCGGTGCCCAGCACCACGAACTGGCTGTCGCTGTAGGCCAGCACCCGGTCGGCGACCTGCAGCAGCAGGTCCACCCCCTTCTGGTCCACCAGCCGGCTCACCATCCCCATCAGATAGGAGCGGGGGTTGACGTTCAGGCCCATCCGCTCCTGCAGCAGCCGCTTGCAGGCGCTGCGGCCGCTGAGGTCGTCGGCGGAGAAGGGGGCCGGCAGGGTGGTGTCGGTGGCCGGATTCCAGTCCTCGGTGTCGATGCCGTTGAGGATGCCGCGCAGCTTGCCGCTGATGAAGTTCAGCAGGCCGTCGATGCGCTCGCCGTATTCGGGCGTGCGGATCTCCAACGCGTAGGTGGGTGAGACCGCATTCACCCGGTCGGCATAGAGCAGGGCCGCCGCCATGGTGTGGTCGCCCTGCATGTACCAGGGGCACCAGGTCATGCGGTCCAGCTTCCAGCGCCAGGGGCCCTGGTAGCGGAGGTTGTGGATGGTGAACACCGTGCTGATCTCCGGGTCCTGGTGCATCCACACCGGGATCATCCCCGTGTGCCAGTCATGGCAATGGAGAACCTGGGGCTTCCAGCCGCCGTTCCAGGCGAATTCGGCACTGGCGTTGGCGAAGAAAGTGAAGCGCCAGTCCTCATCTTCGCCGCCATAGATGCGCTCGGGATCGAACACCGGATGGCCCACCAGATAGATGGTCAGGCCACTGGTCGGATGGCGGGTTTCGTAGATGGCGAAATCGGTGCCCATCGCGTGGCCACGCCACATCGGTTCGGCCGGAATCTCCAGCCGACTCCACAGTTTTCCGTAGCCCGGCATGATGATCCGCACGTCGTGCCCCAGTGCCGCCAGGGCCGGTGGCAGGGAACCGACCACGTCGCCCATGCCCCCCACCTTGATCATGGGAGCGCACTCCGCAGCGGCAAACAGAACCCTCATCCGTGCTCGATCGCTGGTGCGCCTGGAACTCTACGGGCTGCCAAGGAGCGTTCCGGCACCCCGGCGACGGCGGGATCAGGGCAGCACCGTCACCGGGGTGCCGACCTGCACCATGTCGAACAGTTCCTTGACGTCCTCGTCGAACAGCCGTACACAGCCATGGGAGACGGCACCGCCGACACTGTCGCGATGGGGCGTGCCGTGGAAGCCGGAGGTCACGCACCCCTTCACCTCCAGGTGCTCCTGGCCGTTGAAGCCACGCCGGCCCTTGCAGTCACGGTGGAAGCCGATCCAACGGGAACCGAGGGGATTGGTGGGGCCTGGGGGAATGCGCACACCCTTGGCGGGATGTTCCCAGATCGGGTAGGCGGTCTTCTCGATCACGCTGAACGAACCCACCGGCGTCTCCCAGCCGGGCATGCCCACCCCGACCCGGAAACGGCGCCGTTCCCGGTCCCCCTCCATCACCTTCAGCAACCGCCTGCGGCGGTCCAGGATCAGCTGCAGCGGCGGGGAGGCGGGCTCCGCCGTCGTCGCTGCAGGCCCAGGCATGGCCACCGCCGGTGCGGTGCCTGCGGCGGCGGCCATCGCGGGCTCCACCGACCATCCGGAGAGACAGCTGAACACGGCCAGAGCCAGGGGCAGGATGGCTTGGCGGTTCACGATGCGGTCGGCCGGGATCAGACTTCAGACCTGAGGTTAGCGAGCCGAACGCAGCCACTGGCCGGGGCCGTGGAAGGAACAGGCCTGGCCCCGGTCTAAAAGTCTTCCAGCAGGTCCAACGGTGAACCCGGTTGCAGCCTCGATTGCGGCAATCGGTCATAGCGTCACGGTTGCACCGATTCGCAGTCACTACGTCTGCCGCTCTGTTCATGGGTCTGGAGATCGTCGCCCCAGCCCTTGGGGCTCCGGACCATCACCACGGCCTTCTCTACAGCTACAAGAACGACACCGTCCCTCCCCGATGTTCGCGCAGCTTCTGGCTGCTCCAGAAGAGCAAGAAGGTGTGGTTCCTGGTCGATGAGCACCACAAGGACAGGCACACCGAACCCGCCTTCTTCTACCGGGGCCGGAGGATTCTCTACCGGGCAGATCTGAGCTCACTCCCTCCGGAACGAAGAAAAGCCCTGGAATCGAACAGCATCGTGTGGGGCCAGTCCGTCACCCATGGCTGGGGACGGGGACCGAACGGGACGAACCACTACCTGCATCTGTGGACCCGCTGGTCGATCTTTCAGCCAGCCCGTTGCCATCCCGAGTCCTTCACGATGACCTTCCTGTCCCCCCATCAGCGGTGAGGGGATGGCAAAGGGACAGGCAGTTGGTCGCCTCACCGATCCGCCGGTGGTTGATCGTCCATCCGTAGGCGCTGCGAAGTTTGAGTAACATCACCAGGCCCCAGTGGGCCTCCCTGGCGAGGGGATCGTGATCTCTGGCTTCCATCGCCTGCTCCACGGCCGCCAGGGCGGCCTCGAAGTCGAAGGGGGCACCCTGGTCGAGGATCTGCACGCAGAACCGCTGGCTGCTGACCTGCACCGACAGCTGGACCGGCGGCGGCGGGTCCAGATCGGCGTGGGCATGGCGCACCGCATTGGTGAACCCCTCGACAAGGGCCAGCTGGGCCTGCATCCAGAGCTCCGGCGGCACGGCCGCATCACTCAGCTGGCCGAACCAGCTGAGCACCGCCTCGATCTCATCGAGATCACTGCGGACGCTGATCTGGCTGAGGGGCCGATCGGATTCCGAAGTCTGGGGCAGGTTCATGCCGCCCCTGAGTTCCTGCTGAACAGGACAAGAAAGGTTCGGACGATCAGCTTGAGGTCGTAACCCAGGCTCCAGTTCTGCTGGTAGCGAAGATCCAGCCGGATCACATCTTCGAAATCCCGGATCGATGAGCGGCCGCTCACCTGCCATTCCCCACTCAGACCAGGCCGGACATCGAACCGCTGCCAGCTGGGGATGGCGTAGCGCCGCACTTCATCCGGTGTGGCGGGCCGTGTGCCGATCAGGCTCATGTCGCCGATCAGCACGTTCCAGAACTGGGGCAGTTCATCCAGGCTGGTCTTGCGCAGGATCCGGCCCACGCGGGTGATCCTGGGGTCATTGTCATTCTTGAAGAAGGCCCCCTGGGCCTGGTTCACCACACTGTCCTTGAGGCGTTCGGCATCGGTGACCATCGAGCGGAACTTCCAGATCCGGAAATGGCGGCCCATCCAGCCGCAGCGCACCTGACGGAACAGGATCGGCCCCGGGCTGTCCAGACGGATCGCCAGGGCGATGGGCAGGAACAGCAGCGCCGTGACCCCCAGCCCCACCAGGGCGCCGCAGACATCGATGCATCGCTTGACGGCGGAGCGCACCGAGGGGTGGGTGAGCGGTGGCCGCTGCTCCTCCGCCCGGGAGAGCTGGGGCAGCAGCCCCTCGGAATGGGCCGTGATCGGCAGGACCTTTTCCAGTCCGGTCATCTGCAGGGCCAGGAACACCTGACGGTTCAGGCTCCAGGCCGCCAGGGGAACCGCACGCTCCTGGGCTGTCTTGATGGCGCCCACCAAGGCACCGATGCCGCTGCTGTCGATGATGGCCGTGCCTCCGAAATCCAGGATCACCTGCCGCAGGCCCTCCACCTCCGCCAGCCAGCCCCCGAAACCGGAGCGGAACGCCACGGCTTCGGCAACGGTGAGCCGGGGCGGCAGCTGCAGGATCAGCACACCGTTGCGCACGGTCCTGACGAAGGCATCCTGGGAAGACGGGCTGCCGCTCATGGCTCGGGGAAATGGGACTGGAGACTCCGGCAGAGGGACTGGGCGGAGCTGTCGGTCACGTCGCTGATGGAGGTCTTGAAAGGGGCCTCGAGAAAGCGCACGAGATCCCCCGGACCCCAGGCGATCGGCACACCCATCTGCTTCAGGGCCAGGGCGAGTTCCACCTGGTGATCGTCGACATGCTCCTGATAGCGGACACTGCGGGGCACCAGAATGAAGGGCTGCTCCAGTTCATCGAGCAACAGGACCGTTCCTTCACCGCAGTGGGCAATCACGGCCCGCGACTTTTCCACCAGGGCCCGAAAGGAGTCCTCCTTCAACAACCGGTACACGGTGGTACCGCTGGGGAGAAACGTACAGGTGCCGTACTGAACAACGATCTCCTCATCGATGAGCTCCTGGTGGATCAGCAGCTCCATCCACTGCATCAGCCGGTTGAACGGGAACTGTTCGGTCCCCACGCTCACCAGGATCATGGTGCCACCTTGCTCTGGACAAGTTCGGCGCGGGGATAGCGACGCTGGAGCTGGGGCCAGTGCACGTAAAGAATGTCAAGAAACGGTCGAACGAGCCGCGCCGAAAGGCTCAGGGTCTCGATGCGGGTCACGGACT
The DNA here is from genome assembly GCA_943369315.1 of Synechococcus sp. UW140. Taxonomy (GTDB): domain Bacteria; phylum Cyanobacteriota; class Cyanobacteriia; order PCC-6307; family Cyanobiaceae; genus Cyanobium. Next base: position 459,838 of record CALRMW020000001.1, on the reverse strand, counting down.
CGATGAACACGGTCTTGCATCCGAACAGCTTACCGAGCAGCAGAAAGGGGACGGCCACACCGGCACCGGTCGAAACGATCACGTCCGGCCGCTGGCTGCGGATCACCTGCAGCGCCAGCCCCAGGTTGCGCAGCAGATTCGGCAGGTTGCGATTGGTGGGGCTGTGGGCCCATTGCACCGTCTCCCCGGCCAGGGCCGTTTCGGTGGTCGGGGTGCGGAAGGTGATCCAGAGATGGGGATGGCGTCCCCAGAAGTCGGCCAGTTGTTGCAGGGCCTTGAAATGCCCACCCGAGGAACAGACCAGCAGGATTTTCATCGTCCCAGTTCCCCCTGCATGTGTCGCTTCTGGCTGGCACCGGTGGACCGCAGCATCCGCCCCTCCAGCCAGCGATAGGGACCCTCCGGCAACACCAGCAGCAGGTAGGCCGCCACCAGGGTGATCAGGGTGCGTCGCGGTTCTTCCAGCAGCACCCTCCAGTCGGTGGCCAGGGATTGGTGCAGCAGACGCACGGCCAGGGCGCCATCCCGCTGACGGGTGGCCCGGCGTGCCAGGTAACGCAACTGATAGGCCCGGGCCCTGGAGCCCCACTGGGCGATGAAGTCAGGGTGGGTGACTTCGGTCTTGATGAGAACCCGCTCCCAGGAGGCGTACTGCTTCATCAGGTTGGCCGAGAGTCCGCCGTCGCTGATGCGGTAAAGCGTCAGGGCCTCGGGGATCCCCTCGATGCGCCACTGGGTCTGGAGGGCGATCCGCAGCCAGCACTCGATGTCCTCGGACTGACGGAAGGTGTCGTCGAAGAAGAAGTCTTCCAACTCGCCATAGAGATTGGCGGTGAAGCGAATGGCAGCGAAGACCTCGCGGCGGATTACGACCGCGGAGCCATTGCCGATCGGATTGCGGCAGAACACCATCTCCGGAGTGATGTCCCGCAGTTTCGGCATCTGATGGATGCCGATGGGCCTGGAGGCCTCATCAATGAAGCTGGAGCGGGAAAAACTCACCCCCACCTCGGGCCGAGACTGCAGATGGGCCACATGGCGCTCCACCTTGGTGGGCAGCCAGAGATCATCACTGTCGAGAAATCCCAGAAACTCCCCTTGGGCCTGGCGGATTCCCGTGTTCCTGGCGCCCGCCAGACCACGATTGCGCTGGTGCACAATTCGCAGGCGAGAATCCTCGTAGCCCTGGCAGATCGCCACCCCGTCATCGGTGGAACCGTCGTTCACAACCAGGATCTCGAGGTTGGTGTAGGTCTGGGCCAGCACCGATTCGAGACTCTCGCGCACCGTCGCGGCGGAGTTGTAGAGCGGCATCACCACTGTCACCAGGGGGGATCGGCTCATGGCAGTGGGCTCACAGGCAGGGGGGCCTCGCGAAAGCCATCATGACCGCGCCCTGCCGTGGCGGCCACCCCGACGGCGCCAGGGGGCCAGCAGTTGACGGGCGAAGACAGCCAGAGTCGTGAGCACCGTACGCCGTGGCTGCCGCAGCAGGAGGCGCCAGTCGGAGCGCAGGGCCCGCCCCATGAAGTCGGTACCGATGGCGGGACTCCCGCCTAGGCGCAGGGAACGCCTGGCCAGGTAGCGCAGGTGAATGGCCTGGGCCGTGGCGAAGTGCTGCGTCACCAACTCCGGCGCATAGCCACGGGCTTCCTGGATCAGCCGCAGCCAGCCCTGTTCCATGCGCTGCAGGCTCGAGGAGAGCCCCCCGACCGATGTGCGGTAGTAGGTGAGCACCTGCGGCAGTCCAGCGATGCGCCAGCGGCCGTCGCAGGCCACCCGAAGCAACCATTCCAGATCTTCCGAATAGCTCAAGTCGGAGACGAATCCACCCACCGCGGTGAACACCTCGCGCCGCAGAACCCAGTTGGAGGTGGTGTTGGTGGGGTTCTCACAGAGAAAATCCACCGGTCGATAGGAGGCGCGGGGCAGGGCCGCCAGCAGGCCCGTCGGCGTCCCCTCAGGGGACAGGAACTCGACGCGGGCGAAGCTCACGCCCACCTCGGCATGGTGGAGGTGGTAATCGAGATGGAGGCGCAGTTTGTCGGGATGCCAGAGGTCATCGGCATCCAGGAAGGCGATCAGGGGCGCCCTGCTCAGCGCCACGCCACGGTTCCGGGCCACCGAGACCCCAGCATTGGGCTGGGGCACCAGATGGATCCGGGGATCGTCCCCGAACAGGCGGCTCACGATGGCGAGGCTGTCATCGGTGGACCCGTCATCCACCGCGATCAATTCCCAGTCGCTCAGGCTCTGCTTCAGCACCGAGTCCAACGTCTGGGCGATGTGCGGCGCCGCGTTGTAGATGGGAACCACCACCGAAATCTTCGGTGCGTTCAGCCCTGCTGGGCCCGGAACCACCGCATCGGTCTCGTGCGGATCGGTGTGCGTCATCGCGGCGGCTACGACGTATGGCTGGAACGCTGGGCGCCTCCGATCCGACCCAGCACCGCCCTGACACGCCCGATCAGGGTGATCCAGGCCATCCGCAGGCGCTTGGTGTAGTAATCGAACTGGTTGATCGTTGGCGGCTGACCCTCCTGGAAGTGGTTCAACTGGCGGGCCGGCAGGAGTTTGGATGTCCAGTCGACGGAGCCGATATGCCGGAACTGGGCATGGCCGAAGCGGGCCTGGAGCTTCTCCTTGATCTGATCAGGCGTGCGGTAGGGATAGTGGCGATTGTAGATACGCTGGGAGCAGGCTTTTTTGAGTCCGTTGGGCCACTGGGGCGCCACCGCTTCGTCCCAGGGTTGATGGGACTGGTTGCGGAAGAATCGGTACTCTCGCCAATTTGCGGAGTAGTAGCGGCGCCGTTCGGTGATGGGTCGGTTGGTTTCCAGCTTCTCGCTCTCCCAGTTCTTGTAATCGGTATCCGTGTAATAGAATTGAAGATTCCAGGCCGTCACGAAGTCGGCCTCTTCTCGATTCGCCTTGGCGAGCACGTCTCGGGGGTCCCCTTCAAGGAACTCATCCCCATCCAGCCGCAGCCACCAATCCTGATCCGTCAGTTCGCGGTTATATCGATTGTAAACAATGGAGCGCATCCCATCACGGAATGGAACAAGGAGTTGTTCCTCAATCACGATGGCCGGATTCTGCCGTGCAAGGGCATTCACGGTTTCCCAGGTTCCATCCGTGCTGCCGTTATCAAGCACAAAGATCCGATCGCAGAACGTCAGTGCATGATGCAGGCAATCCGCAATGACATCGCCCTCATTCTTGATCAGGCAAATGGCGTAGATCTTCACGAGTGAATCGGGCGGACGGACATCAAAGTCGGCTCTGATGGCACCCACAGCGCCACTGACGTGCAACCCGGTAGCGGGAGCAGCGAGGCTTGAAGGTTTCCATCACCATAACCGCGCCTTAGGCGGGGACCCGCTCACAGGCCTGCGGGCTGAGCGATCTGAATCCGTCGCAGCAGCCGTTGGCCCAGCATCAGGTAGATCGGCTGAAGGGTGAGATGGGCCGCTGCGACGGCGGCGGCGACACCCAGGGATCCCCCTGCCGTGCCGATCAGAATGGCCACCGTGAGGGCCACCGTGAAGGCCAGGTTCCAGAGCAGATCCACCTGGGGCAAGCCCACGGCGCGGAACAGCATGGAGGAGGCGTTGGCGAACGGACGGGACAGGGCCGACAGGCAGATCAGCATGAGAATCGGCACCGCCCCTTCCGACACCCACTGCCGGCCAAAGACGATCGGCACATACAGCGGGGCAAGGCTGCATTGCATGGCAACCACGGGCACGATCACCTTGGTGATGGTGAGCAGGTTCTTGCGGAAGCGCTCCTGGAGGACGGCGGGTTGGCTGCGGACGTCACAGAAGTCGGAGTAGAGGGAGACGGAGAGGGCATTGATCACGCTCAGGCTCAGACCCAATCCGGCGTTGAAGGCGAAGTAATACACCCCAAGCGCCTTGACACCGATGAAGCGGCCGATCAGCAGATAATCAACATTCTCCCGGAAGGTGTTGAGCAGCTCAACCCCGAGGATGCGACTGCCGAACTGCAGCACGGACTTCCAGCGCCTGAGTGTGAACGACATGGCGGGTCGCCAGGGTTCGAAGCGCAGCATCATGGCGACCCAGACGGGAGCGACGAGCAACTTGGGAAGCACAATTGCCCACATGCCCATCCCCATCAGCGCAAAGATCCCTGTCATCAGATTCTCGCTGGCGACGGCTGTGAGGTTGGTCATGCTGTAGAACTTCAGCCGATTCTGTCGCCGTACCAGCGCCGACTGGACCATGGAGAATGGGTAGATCAGATAGCTGAAACTCACCACGATGATTGGCAGGATCAGCGCATTGTCGTTGTAGACCTTGGCCATGACATAGGAACCAATGATCTGGATGAGGAAAAGGCTGAAGCCGATCAGCCAGTTAAGACTCCATGCCGTCTGACAGATCTCCTGTACCTCATCCGCATCGGCCTGCACGATCTTGTCGCCGATACCGTTGCGTGTGAAGACCTTGACCAGTTCGCCGGAGGTCAACACGATGGCCGCCAGGCCATAGTCCCTGGGGCTCAGCAGCCTGGCCAGCAGAACCGTGGCCACGAGGCGCGAGACTCGGATCCCCACCTCCCCCACACCCATCCAGCCGATGTTGCGGATGAATCGATCCTTGGGGATGAACTGTTTCAGGTTGCTGAGCAGGCGCATCAAGGGTCAACCCCACGCAGGAGGTGTTTGTGGCACAGCAACCGGTGCCGCCTGGTCCGCTGCCGGCAAACCCGTCCGGAACTCGAAGTGATCAGCCATGCTCTTACGTTCCGGATGCTCATCATGGCATCTGGGTATCTCACCGCAGCCAGCTCGGGTGTGAATCACGGCACGGGCTGAAGTTCAGGCTGGGGCGAGCCTTTCTTTTCCTGCAGAGCCATTCCCATGATGACCATTCCTGGCCAGAAGAGATAGACGAGGATTTCGAGATTCTCGCCAAACGTATACATGAACAGGAGGATGATGATTCCCAGCCCTGCGGAGCCAAGTTGATAGTGGGGACTGGCTGCCCGGCGCAACAGATCAAGCCCCGTAGCCAGCATCGGAACGGCTAGGGCAAAAAAGCCAACAATACCCTTCACAAAAAGAACCCCGGCCCAGGTGTGATGGGAGCCAATGGCCATGTACTCAACCAGATGGGGGCCTCCCTCAACAACACCATGCCCCCAGATCGGAGCCTCTGTTTCCCAGCGATGGAAGGCGATACGCTTTAATGCAAAGCGAACACGGGTCGAGCCGGCTCGAGCTCCTTTGAAGCCTTCCCAGTAATCATTGATCGCCGTAAGGATGGATGTGGCGAAGATTCCGCCAAGATAGGAGAGAACCCCAAGCGAAATCAACATGGATGGTTTGCGGAGTCTGGACACCACTGCCGTCACGGATGGGATCAGGATGATGCAAAGCTGGGCAAGACGTGATTTACAGACAAAGCACATGACGATGGAACCAGCAATCCCAAGCAGTTTCCATTTTCGGTCCTTTTCTAACAGGCATATCATGAAGTTGATGTTCCCAACAAAACCAAGGGCAGGTCCCCACGGCGAAAAGAGACGCCAGCGAAGATCACCCGTGCTGCCATCGATCTCGTAGAGAGGAACATCAAAGAACTCATTTCCCGGGCCACCGACTGCTCTCAATGGTGAGACATAGAGGACTTCTGGCAGTCCCAGATAGGGTGTCAGCATCAGAAATGGGATGATCAGCAGCGTATGAAAACCGACAATGCAAATGGCACGTGTCGTGATGCTGCTCCGAATCGGCAGGGCTCCAGCTAAGGGGTAAAGGGCCAAGGCGGCCCAGCCTTTGGCCCATCCAATCGTGGACTTGATGATGGCGCCGGTTCCGAGGTTAAAATTCACATGGCCGGCAATCAAGGCAACCTGCATGATGAGCATGCCGATGATCCACAGCCAGATCACGGGAGAAATCGAAATCTCTTCATTCTCCTCTGGGTGATCCATGCGGGCCAGAATCTTGATCAACAGGCAACCCAGGAGTAGCCAGCAAAGTACAGACCCCACCACATACAGGCCACCGACCAGCCAGATGGGATACGTGCAAATAATCGACCACCACACCAGACGCTCTGGCCAGTTTCTCGGCTGAAGATCATCCTCAGAATGGAAGGCCTTGGAAAGAAGCGTCTTGAGTCCCAATGAAGTCTCCTGGCTAGGTCGAAACCCAATTGGCGAGACGCTTGATCCAGGGCTTGCGGATCCATAAAATCCAAAGACCTGTCGTCGTCAGGATGGAACCAAAGGCTGAGCCAGCAAGAACCAACGACCGTTTTGGTGACGTAGCCTTTTCTGGGAGCGTTGGCTCAACAGCAATCTGGATCAGCGGGAATGCAGCAAAGATATTGGACTGACCAAGATCCAGTTTGGCCAATGTCGAGGCAAAAACTGCTTCTGCGATCTGTTCATTTCGCTTCAGGTTCTCCAATGACGACTGCCTCTGGGACATCAATCGAAGGCGTTGCTCCAAGGAACTGATCTGTTGATCAAGCTTGCTGACCTGTGATGCTGCACCACTCGCATCCGATTGGAAGTTCACCAGGTTCTGGAAGAGAGATTCACGGCCCGAACTTGCACCCGTCAATGCCAGTCGCGAGAGCGTCTGGGCGGAGGCTGGGCGACCCAACAAGACCTTGGCACGCTGATTCATCGCCTGCATGGCCGCCTCCTGCCGCTTGATTTCTTTGAGAATCCGAGGATTGTTACGGCCGAACTTGGATTGTTGAACCTTGAGGATTGACGTGGCTTCGCTGTAGTCCTTCAAATTCTGTTGGAAGATCTGATCAACCTGCAACTTGAACGCATCTGTGGCCTCTGCTGGAGACAGGCCAAGGCTACGGCCCAATTTCTGCAGCCGACTCTCAGCCTGGGATTGCTGAGCCGCTAGTTCGGCCCTTTGCTTGCGTAGTTGTTCAATATTCGCCGACAGGATTTCGACCTGCTCCGTCGAGGTTAGACCAGACCTGCGCTTGTATTCGGAGACATCCTTCTGGGCAGCCTCAAGCTTTTGCTGCGTCTCCAGCAGAATCTTTTGAGTGGGTCCTTCCCGTTGGTTGATCTCACTGACGCGCAGCTCATTCAGTCGTTCGACCATGGCCTCATACAACGCAAACGAACGCTTGCGTGCATCCTCGGGAGAGGGACCGGTGGAATCAATCTGCATCAGCGTCGTATTATCAATGTTCTTGATGCGAGGCTTGGCGAAGTCTGCCTTCGGAACATTGGCAATCTTGGCGGCCCGAGCCAATACCTGCTCGCTCACGAAGATGTACTCATAGTTGGCACGGGGATCAAACGTTGCCAAGCCCAGGGATTCGCTTGATGCCGTAGCTTGACCAATATCCGGCAGGCTGAGATTCACAGCATTGGCGCTTCCAGGCAGAATCAAGGCCCAGGAACTGGTATAGACAGGTCTCGCAAGCAAGAGGTACAGAATGCTGGATCCCCATATCAAGCTGTTCGTGCATGTAGATACGAACAGATAACGACTCCAGCGAAGCTTGTCGGTTCGACTCAGCTTTCTCCACCATCCCTTTGGATCGGGTGGCTTCAACCCAGGTATATTTCGGAACTGCTCGGCAAACAGTCGATTCGCCTTGCCCAAGGGCTCCTGCACGGCCTGCACCTTCGGCCTGAGTCGTCTGATGATCGGTGGAGACTCCTTCACTTTATTCTAGGGAATGCTGCGATCATAAATCAGAACAGCTGGATTCAGAAACTGAGTGAAAATGCTAAGAACAGCCTGAAAGTTGGTCATCTTGGAGTCATAACAGGCAACACCATCGTCTGCCATGAGATAGGGGTTGTTGGCGTTGTCTGTCGAGGTGCGAAGAAGCGCTTCGACTCCCCTTTCATAGACCGTCGTCTTGCCCGAGGCCCGTTCTGTTCTCACCAGGATGGCTTTGCGTCGCGCATTGGTGACCATGGTTCCACCAGCACAGTTCGCCGAGATTACTGCATGAGATAGGCGTGATCCATAGGGAAAGTTCCTGGCCTGAGAGCCAATGCCAGCCACAGAATTCCCCGCCGCAGGAACAGTAAGATTGGAGATATTGATTTCAACTTCAGCGGGCGTGATGTGCGAAGGGCGAACGATCAGTGGGTTCACGCTACCCGTGTCGGGAACAATCACTTGATCACCGGCAATCAGCGGGATGTCCTTAAAGGGTACCCCCGTGAAGGCACCGGAGAGGTCCACCACTTGCCTTCGTGATCCCCGTTTCAACTCCACGGCGGTGACATCGGCGGTGGGTGTAATTCCTCCCGCACGACGCAGGGCCGTGGTGAGCATACGATTGAGCGGGGCTTGTCCTGAGAGTTGTACAGGAGTCTGAGTCTGCTCTACATCACTCAACTCGTTGATCAAGACTCGGCCAGGCTGAAAGGCGGATCCAATGACGAATACGGGGACCGGTGCCCACTGGACGACACTCAGACTGACCCTGAGGAAGGAGGGTTGAAAGAAGCCCTGTTGCACAAGGGCTTGAGAGACACGCTTCTGAAGCTGTTCCGGTTCGAGGCCCACGGCCGAGATTCCCTTGATGTAGGGAAGTTCAAGCTCTCCGTTCAGATTGATCTCAAAGATTCCACTGAATTCTTCCCCTTCCGGGATTGTGACCTTCACCCGATCCCCTGGTGAGATCGGTAAAGCCTGCGCTGTCCCCGCTGCACCAACACAGCAGGCCAGGCCAAGAATCCAGAAGTGGAGCTTCGACATCTGTGTCGATTCTGAAAAGATTCCCCGATTGGCTTGCCCAATCAATCGTAGCGTATCCGTAGTCCGCGAGCCAGTGGCTTTTCGCAGCTTGTGATTGACAAGCCTCCACGCACTCGCTTGATGATTCCCAGCCCCTGGCGGGGCTGTCTCTCATCGGCTGTGACGACGGGTCTCACTGATGCCTCGTTCCGAAGTCAGTCCTGCTCGAGCCGATCAGCAGGAGTTGGCAGGTCTGATCTGCTTCCATAGGGCTATTCCTGATGGTCGCTTACACTGTGGTTCTCGTCATCCTTCATGGTTGCTTCTGCTGGTGGCAATGCTGGGATTCTGAGTGTTGTTGACAGCTTCGGAGATCTCGCAGCTTTCTGAAGATGGCATCCAGTGGCGTTGCTTATGTCGCCGCTTCAGGAGCTGGGTCAGGAGGTCAGGCGTCAGGTCCTGACGCTACGTTGCTCTACCTGTTCAATGACAACAAATTGCAGGGGTTCGGGGCAATGTTCCCGACTTGGATGATCAGCCAGAACCGAGGATTGAAATCAATATCTCGTCACCCAGGCCTACGACCACCCACGGCTCCTTTGCGTTGTCCTAGCCCGTCAGATTCTATCAGCAGGCATCAGCAACCTACCACCTGAGAGTTGCGTGTCAGGCGGTCACGGATTTCGTCCTGACCAACCGCAGCGTCTGTCAACAGCTGTGCCTCAGCAGCGTGCGCGAGACGATCAACATTTCTCGGTCTTCTCCGGCAGCTCAGGTGCAACGGCATCGTGGGAGCAACGTAGACTCCATGGACAGGCACCGCATTCCCATCATCCCGTGGCCGTCATCGTCTTCTCCCTGGCACCAGGAGGCAGGACACAATGCCTGCATCGTTCCGTGACGCACGCGTCCTAACATATAAGGCCCAGGAAACGGCAACCCCCAAGAGACATTTTTTAGCACTCCAAGGAGTCATGTCAGCCTTTGCGGCCAATGGGCCACTGCGAGGGCCCTGATTCATGATGTGAGCTACATTCAAACAGCATGGTCGCTTGAGCCACAATGGTTAATATTGTGATTGTTGCCACCGCTAACTATCTTTGGGGTGCGGCAGTCACTGTTCGCTCCGCATTGGAAACCTGCAGTACACCCCTTAACGTCCACGTTATCAGCGTTGATCTATCGCTGGAGGATAGGCAGCGGCTTTCCGACTCCTGGCAGACCCCCAATCTCGGTTCAATCGAGTTCATTGACTTTGATCTTGGTCAAGTTGACAGGCTCCGTAGCACCCTGCTCGTCAAGAGCAAATCTCCCTATGCTCGCTTCTTCATACCCGAGTACTTAGCAGATGTTTCTCGCTGCATCTACTTGGATACTGATCTTGTCGTTTGCTCGGACCTCAATTCCTTGCAAGCACTCGATTTACAGGGTAAATCGAGTGCTTGCGTCATTGACGGTGGTATCGACACCCCTCAGCAGCAACAGCGCCTTCGTGACAAGCTGAAGTTGCAGAACCCTCAGATGTACTTTAACTCAGGGGTGATTGTCATGGATCTGGACGCTTGGCGACGTCGTGAAATTCAGTCGCAAGCCTTGACGATTGCACAAGACAACTATGATTTGCTTGACCAGATGGATCAAGACGCCCTGAATATCGTTTTGGAGGACGACTGGTTGATCCTCGATCCGAAGTGGAATACGTCGAAAGGCAAGGCGGATGCCGCCTTTTCAGACGGAATTATCCATTTCCTGGGAAAGGTCAAGCCCTGGCATGCAGATTATGCGGCAAACTTCCAGGATCGATGGTTTGCGCTCCTGGACCGAACCGCATTTTCCGGTCAACGGCCGGTGAAGCTTTTGGGGGTTGGAGCCGCCTATCGCAAGTTTGTCCGTTCGATTCCTACCTTGGAGATGGTGAAGGGCAAGCTGCGCCGACTCCTGCGGTCTGCATGAGCTTATCTCGCTGCTTGGATTTCATTGCCGGCGCAGGGAGATCTGAGAGGATCGGTGTCTGTTGCTGGGCTGATACGATGGCCAAGGTCTCAAACTCCTGCTTCAACATGGGAAGCTTTCTGGAAGAATGCTCAACGCGCCAGATGTTCACACAGCTTTTCCACGATGATCTCTTTCTTCCTTAACTCACCGTGCGCATTGGCCTGATCAACGCCTACAGCACCCTGAATCTGGGGGATGCAGCCATCTACAGCGCGTTTCGCAAACTCCTTCCGGGTGTGGAATTGGTGGGCTGCGTCCAGGATGACCGGCCTGATCCCACACTGGGGGTTACGTTTCTGTCTGACCGTCCCAGAAACTGTGACGCCTACATCAGCGTCGGTGGCGATATCTTCAACAATTCACGTGAATGGTTCGTCACCAAGGCGTTCCTCATGAATCTTGCCGAACTGCGACATAGTCCGCGACACACGTTTCTGTTCGGCCAGTCGATTCCCCGTTCCTGCCACGGCCTTGGCTTTTTCCTGTTGCAGCGGTACTTCAAGCGACTGGCGGCTGTCTGTGTGCGGGATGCCGAAAGTCACCAGCGACTCTGCGCAGCCGGCGTGCCCGCCAGGTTGTCCTACGACATTGCCTTCGTCCTTGAGAGTTCCCCCCTGGCCGAGGCTACGGCTCGGAAATGCCTGGAGGGCCTTGCCATTGACCCAACCCGGGCAGCGGTCCTGTCTGTGCGTGGTTTTGACAGCATGTATGGCCACGACAATGACGCCTTCGTCGCCAGGATGTCCCAGCTCTGCGTTGAACTATCCGCAGCCGGACTCAGGCCCGTCGTGTTGATCCAATCCGGTGCCTATGGCTCTGACAATGATCTTGAGGTCGCCGCCGCCATCCAGTCCCGTGCCCCCGACACAGCCATCCTCAACCCGTTCGTCGGCAATCCGGCCGTCCCGAGTTGGCAGCTCGCCATGGCTCTGTTCGCCCTGGTGGACATCGTGATCGCGGTACGCTTTCACACCGCGGTTCTGTCACTGGCCGCAGGACGGGTTCCTTACCATCTCCACTATTCCAATAAAGGCAGGGACCTCTGCCGGCGGCTCGATCTGCCCGGCTGTGATCTGGCCAGCCTGGATCCCCCGTTGGTCTTACCGGCCATTCTTGCCACCCGTGGGCGCCTGTTCGCCCACGAGCCTGTCCGCGAGCAGGTTCGCAGCGATTTCCAGTGGTGCCTCGATCAGTTACCTGGCAACACCTGACGCGATGACGCCAGCCCCACCGGGCTAGATTGACTTTATCTGGCTGTTCAACGATGTACGGACTTGTCAACCGGGCCATCCAGCAGATGGTCACCACCCACCATGGGGAGGATGCCTGGCAGCGCATCAAGGAGCGGGCTGATCTTCAGGATCTTGATTTCTTCTCCACCTACAAGGCCTATCCCGACGACGTGACCCATCGGCTGGTGGCGGCGGCCACGGAGGAACTTGGCCTCTCTGGTGATCAGATCATGCAGGCCTTCGGTGAGTACTGGATCACCTACACCGCCACGGAAGGCTACGAGCAGCTTCTTGAGAGCACGGGTGAAACCTTGCCGGAATTCCTGGATCACCTTGACAATCTCCACGCCCGCGCCGCCCTGGCCTTTCCTGAGCTGCAGCCGCCCTCATTCCGTTGCGAGCACAGTGCCGATGCGTCCATGCAACTGGAGTACCGGTCCAAGCGGAGAGGCCTGGCCCCCATGGTGACCGGCTTGCTGCATGGCCTGGGCAAGCGTTTCCGTACCCCTCTGGCGGTCGACCAGATCGCATCCCGTGACCAGGGTGATGCCACGGACCTGTTCCATGTTCGCATTGCTTCGCCATCTGGCCCTGAGCCTGACTCTGTTCTGGCGGATGGCAGCATGAACCACGAATGACCATGCCTCGTTTCTGATGGTCATGTCCGTTTCGATTCCCGACCATCTTCTTGATCCCCTGTTTCCATTTCACCTCGCCGTTGATCGTGAGCTGACCATCCGTTCAGCCGGCTCCGTCCTTCGTCGCATCCTTCCTGTCCCGGACCTGTTGGGGCAACCACTCGACGATCACTTCCTGCTTCTGCGGCCGGATGTGCCCATGGACTTCGCCAACCTGAGTGCGTACACCGATCGCCACGTGATCTTGAAGTCTGATTTGATTGCGTTGCAACTCAAGGGCCAGATCTTCTGTCTCGATGAGACGGACCAACTGCTGTTTGTAGGGACGCCCTGTTTACTGCAACTGGAGGATTTGAGATCCCTTGGGCTGAAGATCAATGACTTTCCTCTCCACGATTCCCTGGTTGACTTTCTTTTCCTGCTACAGGCCAGGAATGTGGCGCTGGCGGAAAGCCAGCAACTCAATGAGATTCTGACAACGCAGCGGGCGGAGCTGCGGGAGTCGACGCAGCGCCTGTCAGCACTCAATGCGGAGCTGGAAGTGGCCAAGCAGGCCGCTGAAGCGGCCAATTCCGCCAAGGATACGTTTCTGGCCACGATGAGCCATGAGATCCGAACTCCGATGAACGCCATCATCGGCATGGCGGGGCTGCTTCAGGACTCCCAGCTGGACCCTGTGGAACGGGAATATGTCGAGATCATCAACAGCAGCACCGATTCCCTGCTCACGATCATCAATGACATTCTTGATTTCTCGAAGATTGAATCCGGCGCCATGCAGCTGGATGAGCAGCGCTTCGACCTACGCATCTGCATTGAAGAGGCCCTGGATCTGAGTGTGTCCCGCCTGCTGGACAAGGAGGTGGAACTGATCCTGGACATCGAGCCCAATCTGCCCACGGCCGTCATCGGTGACCTCACCCGCCTCCGCCAGATCCTCTGGAACCTCCTGAGCAATGCGGTCAAATTCACCTCCCTGGGTGAGATCGTCGTCACGGTGACGGCGGAGCCCCAGGCCTCTGCGGACGGCGAGCCAACCCCCTGTCTGTTCACCTGTCAGATCCGGGACACCGGCATCGGCGTGTCGGCCGCTCTGATACCCCAGTTGTTCGAACCCTTCCGTCAGGCCGATCCCTCCACGGCCCGGCGCTACGGCGGCACGGGCCTTGGTCTGGCGATCACCCGCCGACTCTGCGAGTTGATGGGGGGAGCGATCAGCCTGGCCAGCGAGGAAGGCGTCGGCAGTGTCTTCACCTTCACCGTGCTGTTGACGCTCGACCCGACCTCCACGGCGTGCATCACCCCGGAGACCCTGGCGGTTCCCGCGCCGGAGGCGGCCGCGGTGATGCTGCTGATCGCCAATCCCACCCTCCGCGGGCTGCTGCAGAAGCAGCTGGGCTGGATGGGGCTGCCGGTGATCGCCCCCGATCTCTCTCAGATCCCCATGCGGGTGGCTCAGTCCGAGATCGCCGATGCCGGCCATGGTGCCGTGGTGATCGATGGGCGTCTGCTCGGCTGCGATGGGGATCCATCCCCGCCAGCCTTTCTGCGGGATCCCCTGCTCCGGATGCGTCCCTGGATCGTCCTGGCCGAGCGGTGCAAGGTCGCTGAGCTGACCTCGCTCTCGGAAACGCCTCCTGTGATGCTCACCAAACCCGTGCGACTCGGACAGCTCCGCCTGGCCCTGACGCAGCAACTGCAAAGCCCAGCGGAGCGGCGGCGGTCCGGTCCGCTCATGCAGACGCGGCCACCTGCCCCGGAGGTGGGCCCTCATCGACTCGCCGATCGGCTGCCGCTGCGGTTGCTTGTCGTCGACGACGTCCCCGTGAACCGCCAGCTGGCGCTGCTGTTGCTGCAGCGCCTGGGTTATCGGGCCGATGCCGTGGCTTCCGGCTCCGAGGCCCTCGCGGCCCTGCAGGCGACCCCCTTCGACGTTGTCTTCATGGACGTGCAGATGCCGGAGCTGGACGGCTATGCCATCACCAGGGCCATCCGCCGGCTGCCGGCTCCGTTCGTGCAACCCTGGATCATCGCGATGACCGCCCATGGCCGTCCGGAGGATCGCCAGGCCTGCCTGGAGGCCGGCATGGACGACTTCCTGGCCAAGCCGATCGTGCCCGCCCAGCTCACCTACGCCTTGGAGCACTACCCCCCCCGCGACCAACCCCAGGCCCCACCAGGGACGGCCGGGGACGACCCGATCGATGCCGGCGCCTGGGAGGAGCTGCAACAATCCCTGGGCGATGGGGCCGAGGCGCTGCTCCAGGAGCTCATCGATCTGTTTCTCGAAGACGCGATGCGCCTGGTGTCGGCCGTCGTGATGGCCCACCAGTACCACGACCCGCCGGCCATGATCGCCGCCGCCCATTCCCTTCGCTCGCCCAGTGCCAGCCTTGGCGCGCTGGGTCTGGCCGGCCTGTGCGGAGCGGTCGAGGAGGCCCTGCGATCCGATCCCGAGGCCTGGCCCCAGCTCAGAATCGACCAGCTGCTCGTCGAGGCTGGCCGGGTCATCGAGGCGCTGCGGCAGCGACGCCCCACGGCCCCCTGAGCCCGCCCCCGATGGACAGCAGCGGCGCCCCGACCACGATCCTGCTCGTTGATGACGACCGCATCCATTCCCGCCTGCTCCAGGCCCGGCTGAGCGGCCAGGGATACCGGGTCGTGGTGGTCGATTCCGGCGAAGCCGCCCTGGAGCAGGCGCGCCTCTCCCCGCCCACCCTGATCCTCTGCGACTGGCTGATGGACGGCATGGATGGGCTGGAGGTCTGCCGCGCCTGCAAGGCCGACCCTTCCCTGGTGTCGGCCCATTTCATCCTCCTCACCTCCCGTTCCCGGGTGGAGGACCGCGTCCGGGGGCTGGACTGCGGCGCCGACGATTTCCTCAGTAAACCGGTGGACCCCGACGAGCTGCTGGCGCGGGTCCGTTCCGGCATTCGCCTGCACCAGGCGAACGAGCGCCTCAAGGATCTGGCCGAGGAGCTGCGGCAGCAGAAGGCTCGACTGGATCAGGAGCTGGAGGAGGCGGCAAGTTATGTGCGCTCCCTGTTGCCCGAGGCCATGACCGGTGCCATCAGCGTGGAGGCACGCTTCGAGCCCTCCCATGAGCTGGGTGGGGATTCCTTCGACTTCTTCTGGCTGGATGCGGATCATTTCATCCTCTATCTCGCTGATGCCTCCGGCCATGGGCTGGCGGCGGCGTTCCCCTCGATCTCCGTCCACAACCAGCTGCGCTCCCGCTCGCTGCCCGTCGATCTGCGAGATCCGGCGGCGGTGCTGCGGTCCCTCAACAGCGGTTTCCAGATGGAGCGCCACCAGGGGCGCTATCTCACCATCTGGTACGGGGTGTATCAGCTCTCCAGCAGGACCCTCCGCTACGCCAGCGCCGGCCACCCACCTGCCCTGCTCTGGAGCCGCGCCGGCGCTTTTCCCAGCCGCTGGCTCAAGGGCCAGGGAATGGCGGTGGGCCTGTTCGAGGAGTCCACCTACACCAACGAGAGTCTCGAGGTCGGCGAGGAGGGGTGTCTGCTCGTCTACAGCGATGGGCTCTACGAAGTCCCCCGGCCCGATGGTGTGATGGGAACGTTGCCGGAATTCATGCAACTGGCGGAACAGTGCCGCGGCCTGCTGTCGGACGACGATGGCCTCGACCGGCTGCTCTCCCAGATCCACGACATCACGGCCAATGCCCCGTTCACGGATGATTATTCGGCGATCCGTGCCATCCTTTCCTGAGCGTTCTCAGCACTGCACGCCTCACCCCTTACGCGATCGGCTTCTGTGACAGGGCCGAGACGCAGGCTTCCCGATCCGGGAACATGGTGAAGACCTTTTCGGTGCCGGTGATCTCCAGAACGATCCGCACCTGGCTGTTGAGACTGCAGAGATACAGCTGCTTTCCGTGCTCCCTGACCCGCTTGAGCACGGAGACCAGGGCTCCGAAGCCACTGCTGTCCATGAAGTCAATGCCCTGAAAGTCAATCAGGATGTCTCCTGGCTTTTCGTTCAGAAGAGAGGCGATGGATGATCGCAGGTCGGCGCCACTCTGGGCATCAAGCAAACCGGAAGGCTTCAGGATGGAGAGATCATCCACACATGGAATCTCGAATCTCGTTGATCTTACCATTCCTGCAGGATTGGGGCTTCCGCCATCGGACAGCCCGTCTCAGGGCGGGTTGCGGCTGGCTGGCTCCCTGGCTTGTTCAGCCAGCGTGGGGCCGTGTCCAGGTCCTGATGGAGCCGGGGCGTGTTCCGGGATGCAGCGCTAAGGTTTGTGAATCACCCGGTGATGTGTGCGGCGCAGGCCATGGTCACGATTGAAGAGCTCCGACAGCAGCCTCTGCCCTTCGTCGCGGCCGATCAGGAAGGATGCATCGTGGAGATCAACGACCTCTTTCAATCCACCTATGGATGGACTTTGGAGGATCTGGAGGGTCAGTCCCTCTCGATGATTCTCCCCGACTCCTTCCGGGATGCCCACCACCTCGGATTCTCCCGCTTTCAGATCGTTGGCGAATCACAGATTCTCAACCATCCCCTGGAGTTGATGACGATCTGCAAGGATCAGCGCGCCATCAATTCAGAGCATTTCATTGTCGCCGAACGCCGTGGCGAGAGCTGGGTCTTTGCGGCGACCCTGCGCCCGCTGAGCTGAGTCCGGGATGGCCGATCTGGAGCTTGTCGCCCAATTGCGCACCACCCTCGGCCGGCTGGAGGCGGCCCTGGGGGCGGTCGAAGAAGCGCTCGCCTTCACCGATCTCGATGGATGTGTCGAATGGACCAATGCCTCCTTCGATCGCTTCGTGGGACTCTCCCGGCTGCAGTGCCTGGGCCGTTCCCTGAGCGGGATCCTTCCCGACCGTCAGCGCCAGGCCACGGCCGAGGCCGTGGCCGGCCAGCCATTCTGGACGCAGGCTCCCCAGGGAACCACCACCTGGGAGCTGACCAGCACCCCACCCCGGCGGGTCATTGAGGTGTCGTGGGCCACCGTCAATGTCCCGAGCAAGCCCTCCCTCGTCTTCACCTTCCGGGATCAGAGTGCGATCGTCCAGGCCCAGGACAAGCTGATTGACGCGCGCGATCAGCTGGAGCAGCAGGTGGCCCAGAGAACCCGTGAGCTGCGCCAGGCCCGGGATGAAGCCCTGGCGGCCAGCCAGTCGAAGACACGCTTTCTGGCCACGATGAGCCATGAGATCCGCACGCCGCTCAACGCCGTGATCGGGATGAGTGATCTGTTGCTGGCCAGCTCCATGGACGGGCGCCACAGGGAGATGATCCAGACCATCCATGAGAGCGGCGACTACCTGTTGAATCTGGTCAACGACATTCTCGATATCTCCCAGATCGAGACCGGCCGTCTGGCGTTGAATCCCAGGACCTTTGATCTCCATTCCCTGCTCGATGATGTGCTGAACCTGTTTCAGCATCAGGCCTCCATCCGGCAGCTTGATCTTCACCTCTGCCTGTCGCCTGATGTGCCGAGATGGTTGATCGGTGATGATCTCAAACTGCGCCAGATCCTCTTCAACCTGCTGGGAAATGCCTGCAAATACACCAATCATGGGGAGATCCGCCTCGTCGTCGAGGCGACCCGCACGCCGGCGGAGGCGGTTGGTCTGCTGTTGCGTGTCGCCGACACCGGGATCGGCATCGCCGCCGCCTCCCTGCCGTTCATCTTCGAGGAGTTCGTCGGGCACGCCAACCCGGAGCAGACCAGCCAGAGTGCTGGACTGGGCCTGGCGATCTGTTCCCGGCTGTGCCAGCTGATGGGCGGTGAGATCTCGGTCGAATCGAGTCTCGGCAAGGGCAGCTGTTTCACGGTCCGCCTGCCCTTCGCGGTGGCTTCGAAAAGCCAGCACAAGCCCGTCCAGAGTGGCCCTTCTCAAGGTCTTGATCCTGGCCTGAGGATCCTGGTGGCCGATGACAACCGCGTCAACCAGCGCGTGCTGGAGCTGATGCTGGCCAGGTTGAATCTGTCTGCCGAGGTGGTTGCCGACGGCTTCGCCACACTCCAGAGCGTCCGAAGTGAGTCCTTTGATCTTGTGGTCATGGATGTGGCAATGCCCCATCTGGATGGCATCTCCGCAGCCCGTCAGATGCGTAGTGAGGGCTATTCGGACGTGTACATCATTGCCTTGACAGCCTATTCCTTCAACTCCCATCGCCAGGAGTGTGAAGCCGCCGGGATGAACGACTTTCTCTCCAAGCCCCTGCGATTCGTGGATCTCTGTGCCGCCCTGGATCGTTTCCAGGAGTGGCGCCGCGCCAGGCCCAGCCTCCCATCGTGATTCTCCTCACTGAGACCGGCTGACCCGGGCTGGCCGCCCTAGGCCGGAGTCGTGCCCGACAGCCTGGCCTGGGTCAGGGCCGTCTCGGCCCGTCGGAACAGATCCTTGAATCCGCTGTCGTCGCCGCAGAGCGAGGCGGCACCGCAGCTGATGGCCAGTGGATGGCGGACGCCCTCCACCAGCCAGCCATCCAGGGCCAGGGCGGCCCGTACCTGCTCCGCCAGGGCCATCCCCTCCTGGCTATGGAGGCCTGGGCGGAGCACGGCGAACTCGTCAGCGGTCACCCGTCCCAGCAGGGCGCTCTCCCCCACCTGGGTCCGCAGCCGGGCGGCCATCTCCTGGAGCAGCCGGTCCCCCTGGGGAGCTCCGAAACGGGCGCAGAACGCCGCGAAACCATCAAGGCCCAAGAGCAGCAGGGTGAGCCCATCTCCGCTCTGGCGAGCCCGCTGGAACTCCCTCTGCCCCGCCTCATGGAAGGGGCGTCGGTTCTGCAGACCCGTGAGCGGACAGAGATAGCTGTTGCGCCGCGATTCCAGATACTGCGTCACCATGCCGGCCAGATCCTGCAGGAGCTGTTGTTCCGTGCCGGCCAGCTGACGCGGTTCGCGGCTGATCACGCACAGCGTCCCCAGGTTGAAGCCGGCGCGGGTCTGCAGCGGGACGCCGGCATAGAAGCGGATGTGGGGATCTCCCGTGACCAGGGGATTGTCCTTGAAGCGATCATCTGCGGTCGCATCACTGACGACCAGGACGTCATCGGAGCAGATCGTGTAGGCACAGAAGGCCATCTCCCGCGGCGTTTCCCTCGGCTCCAGGCCCACCCGCGAGAGAAACCATTGCCGCTGGCGATCCACCAGGGAGATCAGGGCGATCGGAACCCCCAGCATCTGGCTGGCCAGGCGGGTGATGCGGTTGAAGTCCTCATCGGGTTCCGTATCGAGGATGTACTGGTCGTTCAGCGCCGCCTGCCGCTCGGCTTCATTGTCCGGGATCGGATAGGCGGACAACGGTCGTCCCTGCGAGGAAAGGCAGTATGGAACGGGGCTCCTCAGGGCAACCAGGGCTCCTCAGGGCAACCAGGGCGCCTCAGGGCAGCCAGGGCGCCTCGGAAAAGTCCGGGTCCCGTTTCTCCAGGAAGGCATTGCGTCCCTCCTGGCCTTCGCTGGTCCGATAGAAAAGGTGGGTGGCCTGGCCCGCCAGCTCCTGGATTCCCGCCATCCCGTCGGTCTCGGCGTTGAAGGCCGCCTTCAGGCAGCGGATCGCCGTGGGGCTGTGCTGCAGCACCTCCCGCGCCCAGGCCACCCCCTGGCGCTCCAGATCCTCCAGGGGCACCACCGCGTTGACCAGCCCCATGGCCATGGCCTGACCGGCGCCATAGCGGCGGCACAGGAACCAGATCTCCCGGGCCTTCCGCTGGCCCACCACCCGGGCCAGGTAGCCGGCGCCGAAGCCGCCGTCGAAGCTGCCCACCCGCGGCCCGGTCTGGCCGAACACTGCATTTTCGGCCGCCAGGCTCAGATCGCAGAGCAGGTGCAGCACCTGGCCGCCGCCGATGGCGTAGCCGGCCACCAGGGCGATCACCACCTTGGGCAGGCTGCGGATGATCCGCTGCAGGTCGAGCACGTTGAGCCGCGGCAGGCCCGAATCGTCGAGATAGCCGCCGTCGCCGCGCACGCTCTGGTCCCCTCCGGCGCAGAAGGCCCAGACGCCGTCGGCGGCCGGCCCCTCGCCGGTGAACAGCACCACACCGATGGAGGGGTCATCCCGCACCCGGTTGAAGGCATCGCAGAGCTCCTGGACGGTGAGGGGCCGGAAGGCGTTGCGCTTCTCGGGCCTGTTGATGCTGATCCGGGCGATCCCGTCGCCGCTGGTCTCGAAGCGGATGTCGCTGTAGGTGCCGGCGCTGGTCCAGTGCGGTGGGGCGGGGGGAACGGGAGTCATGGGGAGGGGATCGGCCCGGTGGCCAGGGGGTCGGCCAGATCTGCGGCCATTGTGCGCAGCCGCTGCCGCAGGGCCGCATCCCGTCGCCGGTCGGTGGTCAGCACCAGCAGGGCCAGCGGCTGGGCCAGGGCCCAGGCCAGGGCGTCCTCCAGGCCATCCAGGTTCTCCAGCCGCCGGCCGGGGACCGTGTGCACCGCCGCCAGCGCCAGCGGGTCCACCGGCTGGGGCATGGCGAACAGGCGCTCGAAATCCATCGCCGCCGCCGGCTGGGTGCGGATGGGCAGCTGCTCGAAGATGCCGCCGCCGCCGTTGTCGATCAGCACGACGGTGAGCCGCCCCCGCAACTGCGGGCGCCACAGCCAGCCGTTGGCATCGTGGAGCAGGGCCAGATCGCCGCTCACCAGCACCAGGGCGCCAAGGGCTTCGGCCAGGCCGCAGGCGCTCGAGAGGGTGCCGTCGATGCCGGAGGCTCCCCGGAAGCCGTGCATCGGCCGGGGCGGGGCGGCCGGGTCGGCGAAGCTCTCCCAGTCCCGCACCGGACTGCTGTTAGCCAGCAGCACGGGTAGTCCCGCCGGCAGCAGCCGGCTCAGCCGGCGGGCCAGGGCCGGCTCCCCCTCCTCGTGGGCCAGCTCGCGCTCCAGCAGGGCCTGCACCGCCGCCTCCGTCCGCCGCCAGCGACCCGCCAGCGCCAGCGAGGCTTCGGCAGCTTCGCCCGCCCCGGGAGGCGGCGGCTGCTCCGCCAGCCAGGCCGCCAGGCCGGCGCTCGCCTGGCCCCGCACCACCCCGAGGGGATCAAGCCGGCGTCCGTCCCCTTCGCTCACCAGCACCTGGGGGCCCCCCTGGGTCGCCAGCCAGCGCTGCAGGCGACGGCTGGCCGGCAGGGGGCCCAGGCGCAGCACCTGCAGCTCACCGGCTGGCGCCGCCACTTCGCCGCCGGCGCCCTCCGAAAGGATCAGGTCGTAGGCGGTCACCGTGTCCAGATCCGGCAGGCCCCGCAGGCCCGAAAGGGCATCCGCCAGCACCGGCCAGCCGCTGCGCCGCTGCCAGCGGCGCAGGGCCTCCACGTGGGCCGCCCAGGCCGCCGGGGCCCCGCGCCAGGGGCCCGCCACCACGACACCGGGGCGGCCCGGGTCCAGGCCGGTGCCGGTGGCGGCCAGGGGCACGGCGGCCGCTGGCTCGCCCGCGGTGGCGGCCGCTGTGGCGCCAGCCGCCCGGAGTGGCGGCGGCTCATCGGCGAGCGCGGCGGCCAGCCGGGTCAGAGCCGTGCCGTCCGCATGCAGGGGTTCGTCGAAGGGCAGGTTGAGGTGCACCGGGCCGGCGGAACGGCCCGCCCCGTCGCCCCGGGCGGCGGCCAGGGCCTGGCGGGCCAGGGCCTCCAGCTGCGCGGGGGCCATGGCGGCCAGTCCCTCCGGGTTGCCATCGCCCAGCCAGCGGCAGCTGCCGACCAGGAACACCTCCTGGTTGACGCTCTGGTTGGCGCCGCAGCCCTTGAGCCGCGCCGGTCGATCGGCCGTGAGCAGCAGCAGGGGGACGCAGCCGAAGTCGGCCTCCACGGCAGCGGGCAGCAGGTTGGCCACCGCCGTTCCCGAGGTGGTGATCACGGCCGCCGGCTGTCCGCTGGCCCGGCCCAGGCCCAGGGCGAAGAAGGCGGCGGAGCGCTCGTCGATGGCGGTGTGCAGCCGCAGGCCCCCGGGCTCCAGCAGGGCGGCCGCTACCGCCAGGGGCGCCGAACGGCTGCCGGGGCAGAGCACCCCATGGACCAGGCCACCCCTTCGCAGCGCCCCCAGGAGCCCCAGGGCCGCCCGCACATTGGCCAGTGATGTCGCGGACCCGGCCAAGGGGGACGCTCCGGTGTTCAGGATGGGGGAATCATCCTCACGGACGGTTTCCCATGGGCAGCGGCCCCGCCATCGCCCCGCCCGCGCCGCCATCGTCGCCGCCCCCATCGCCGCCACCGCCCGCGCCCCTGGGTGGTTCCTGGGGCCTCCTGCAGCAGCTCGTCCGGCTGCTGCTGTGGGTGCTGGTGGCCCTGCTGCTGCGCTGGACGGTGGTGGAGCCCCGCTGGATCCCGTCGGGCTCGATGCTGCCCACCCTGCAGCTCCAGGACCGGGTCCTGGTGGAGAAGCTCAGCCCGCGCTTCGGCTCGGGGGTGCGGACGGGCCGCATCGTCGTCTTCCATCCGCCCGCCGCCCTGCAGCAGGCGGGCTATGACCCCGCCGCGGCCCTGATCAAGCGGGTGGTGGCGGTGGCCGGCGACCGGGTGGAGGTCAAGGGCGGCCGCCTCTGGCGCAACGGCATCCCCGCCGAGCCGGACTGGGCCCGGGAGCCGATGGCCTACGACCTGGAACCCCTGGAGGTTCCCGCCGGTCAGGTGCTCGTGCTGGGGGACAACCGCAATGCCAGTCTGGATTCCCACCTCTGGGGCCCCCTGCCGGAGAGCGACCTGATCGGCACCGCCATCTGGCGCTATTGGCCCCTGGACCGGTTCGGACCGGTTGGGTTCTCCTCTCCCCACGGGGGAGAAACCGCCTGAAAGACTGCGTTAGGGTGCTTGTCGTGTTGCAGAGCACACCGGAGGGGAAATGTTCAACCCGGAGTTCCTGACCGCCGACAACGAGGCGATCAGCGACAATTCGCTGATTCAGTACCTGCAGGAACAGTCTCCGGATGTTCTCCAGAGGGTGGCGCGCTCGGCCACCGGCGACATCCAGGACATCATCCGCCACAACGTCCAGGGCCTGCTGGGCATGCTTCCCGGTGAGCAGTTCGAGGTGAAGATCCAGGCCAGCCGCGACAACCTCGCGGGCCTGCTGGCCTCGGCGATGATGACCGGCTACTTCCTGCGCCAGATGGAGCAGCGCATGGAGCTGGAGTCGGCCATGCTCGGCAGCGGTGGCTTCGAGGGGGGCCTCGACGCGGACCCAGGCGAACTCGAGCTCTAGCCCTCAGCGCCCGCTCCAGGGTTCAGCGCTCCCCTTCCCCCGGCACCAGCCCCAGCCGCACCAGGGTTCTGTCGATGCCGGCGAGGGTTTCCCAGGCCCCCTGATCGGGGGCCCAGTCCTCCGCTTCGATCCGATCCGCCAGGGCCGCCAGCTCCTGGGGCGAGCTGGCCACGGGGGCATCGTGGTGGGCCGGCACCACCCAGCGCAGGTCCTTCAGGCCCGCCAGGAGCCGGATCCAGGCCACCAGGGCGGCCCGCTGGCGGGGGAACACCAGCCGCTCAAGCACCGCCGCCACCTGCAGGGTGCTGCGGCCCCCCGGCGCCAGGGCCTTGAAGTCGTCCTGCCAGCCGGGCAGCCAGCGGAACGGGTAGAAGCCGAAGTGGGCCCTGGCGCCGCGACACCCCGGTGCCAGGCAGCGGCGCAGCACCTCGCCCAGGGGCGGCACCTCCAGGGGCCGGGGGCGCAGGTAGGTTGCGAACAGCACCAGCCGCCACCAGCCCCGGCGGCGCCGCTCGGGATCGTCCTGCAGCGGCTCATCCCCCCGCTCGCGGGCATGGAACAGCAGCGGCGTGGGATCGAGATCGAACACCGGCGGCGGCTCCGGCGGAATCGCCACCAGGGCATCGGTGAGCAGCAGGCTGCCGCTGGCCCGGTCGAAGCAGGCGATCTCCAGGAAGGTGCCCAGCCCCAGGTCCAGGGGGCCCAGGGGCAGCCAGTCGAGCTGGTCGCCGTGGGGCACCCCGTCGCTGAGCAGCACCCGGGTGCGGGAGCTGGGGAAGCCCAGCCAGGCGGGAGGCAGCGGCAGGGGGAAACTCCACTGCTGCGGCGACACCCACACCCGGGCGTTGGGGAAGGCCCGGGCCATGGCCGGCACCGGCAGCTTGTGCTCCAGCCCCGACGTGGTGGGCAGCACGATGGTGCACACCGGGCCGTGGCGCTCCTCCAGCTGGCATAGCTGGGCCCGCACCTCGGCGGTGGGGGCCACCGGGGCATAGAGCAGCAGCCCCTCCCGCACCCGCAGCACCAGCATGCGGATCGGCACCGCCACGTACCAGACCCCCTGCAGCTGCTCGAAGCTCCAGAGCCGCCCGGCGACCAGCTCGCGCACCAGGGTGCGGCGGCGGCCGTAGGGGTAGAGGGGCAGCAGCGGCCACCAGGGCCAGCGCTGGTCGGCGGGCGAGACCGGGGCGGCGCCGCTGGCGGACTCGCTCACGCGGATGGGAAGCGGGAGGCCCGCGGCGAGCGGCGCCGCTGGGCCAGCAGGCCATGGCGCGGCGCCAGCAGGAAGCACAGCAGGAACAGCAGCGTCTGCACCAGCACGATGCAGCCGGCGGTGGAGGCATCCATCCAGTAGCTCCAGTAGATCCCCGCCACGCTGGAGAGCACCGCCGAAAGGATCGAGAGCCACACCATGCGGTCGAAGCGATCGGTGAGCAGGTAGGCGGTGGCCCCCGGCGTGACCAGCATCGCCACCACCAGGATGATGCCCACGGTCTGCAGGCCCGCCACCGCCGCCAGGGACAGCATCGACAGCAGCAGGTAGTGCAGCACCCCGGTGTGGAGGCCGATGGAGCGGGCGTGGGTGGGATCGAAGCAGAAGAGGAGCAGGTCCTTGCGCAGCACCAGCAGCACCGAGAGCACCAGGACGCTGATCACCACCGTCTGGAGGATGTCGGAGGAGCTGATGCCCAGCACGTTCCCGAACAGGATGTGGGAAAGGTCGATGCTGCTGCGCACCTTGGAGATCAGCGTCAGGCCAAGGGCGAAGAAGCCGGTGAACACCAGCCCGATCACCGTGTCCTCCTTGATCCGGGTCATCTGCTTGATGTAGCCGATCAGGGCCACCGAGCCGACGCCGAAGACGAAGGCCCCCACCGCGAAGGGCAGGTTCAGGGCGTAGGCGATCACCACGCCCGGCATCACCGCATGGGAGACTGCATCGCCCATCAGGGCCCAGCCCTTGAGCGTCATGTAGCAGGAGAGCAGGCCGCAGACGCAGGAGACGAGCATGCTGACCAGCAGGGCCCGCACCATGAACTCCTGCTGGAGCGGTTCGATCAGCCAGGTGAGCACGGCCGTCATGGCGCCTGCGGCGGCTCGGGCTCGACGGCCGCTGTCGGGTCGCCCTCCAGCCGCAGGCCGCCGAAGGTGAGGGCCAGGTTCTCGCTGGTGAACACCGAGGAGGTCTCGCCATAGGCGAGCACGGTCTTGTTGATCAGCACCACCTGGTCGCAGAAGCTGGTGACGTGGGCCAGGTCGTGGGTGGAGATCATCAGGGTGCGTCCCTCGCGCCGGAACTGCTCGAACAGCTCGATCATCAGTTTCTCGGTGCGGATGTCGACGCCGTTGAAGGGCTCATCGAGCAGCATCACCGAGGCGCCCTGGGCCAGGGCCCGCGCCAGGAAGGCCCGCTTGCGCTGGCCGCCCGAGAGGGCGCCGATCTGGCGGTGGCGCAGCGGCCACAGGTCGACCCTCTCGAGCGCCTCCCGCACCGCCTCCCGGTCGACCGGACGGGGGATGCGCAGCAGATTCATGGCCCCGTAGCGGCCCATCATCACGACCTCATGGACGTTGACCGGGAAGTTCCAGTCGACGCTCTCGGTCTGTGGGACGTAGGCCACCGCCCGGGCCCGGCGCGCCTGCCGCAGGGGCAGGCCGTTGATGGTGATGCTGCCGGCCGAGGGGCGCACGAAGCCCATCAGGGCCTTGAACAGGGTCGATTTGCCGGCCCCGTTCATCCCCACCAGGGCGCAGATGGTGCCGGCATCGAGATGCAGAGAGGCCTCATGGACGGCCACCACCCCGTGGTAATCGACGCAGAGGTTGCGGACGACGATCCGCTCGCTGCCGGCGAAGGGGGTGGGGCGAGAGGGCATCGGTTCAGCTCCCCGCCAGACCCGCTTGCAGGGTCTCCACGTTATGACGCTGCAGCTCCAGGAGATTGGGGGCAGGGCCGTCCGGCAGGGAGAGCGAATCCACGTGGAACACCCCGCCGAAGCGGGCCCCCGACTGCTTCGCCACCTGCTTCTGGGGCTCGGCGCTGACCGTGCTCTCGCAGAACACCGCCGGCACCCGGCGCTCCTTCACCAGGGCGATCAGGCGGGCCATGCGCTGGGGGGTGACCTGGGATTCGGCGTTCACCGGCCACAGGTAGGCCTCGGTGAGGCCGTAGTCGCGGGCGAGGTAGGAGAAGGCTCCCTCACAGGTGGCCAGCACCCGCTGGCCGGGGGGAATCCGGGCCAGGGAGGCCCGCAGTTCCCGGTCGAGGGCGTCCAGCTCGGCGCTGTAGCGCTCGGCGTTGCGCTGGAAGGTGGCGGCCCCGGCGGGGTCGAGCCGGGTCAGGGCGCGGCGGATGTTCTCCACATAGACCTTGGCCAGCCGGGGGGACATCCAGGCGTGGGGGTTGGGCTTGCCCTGGTAGGCGTCGCCGGCGATCGGCAGGGGTGTGATGCCCTCGGTGAGGGTCACGTGGGGCACGTCGGGAAGGCCGGCGTAGAAGCGCTGGGCCCAGCGTTCCAGCCCGAAGCCGTTCTCCAGCACCATCTGGGCCCCCGAGGCCCGCTTCAGGTCGCTGGGGGTGGGCTCATAGCCGTGGATCTCCGCCCCCAGCCGGGTGATCGATTCCACCCGCACCCGCTCACCGGCCACCTGGCGGGCCATGTCCGCCAGGATCGTGAAGGTGGTGAGCACCAGGGGGCGCCCGTCCTTCGCCCTGGCCTTGTCGCTGCCATGGGGGCCGGGGGTGCAGCCGCCGGCCAGCAGGGGAACCACCAGGGCGGCGGCCACCACGGCCTGCTTCAGGTGGAGCCGCAGGCCCTCGGGGTGGCCCTGGCCGTCACGGCGGTGCTGGGGCATGGCGGCCGTTGGCGAGCAGAAAGCCTGGAGTGAACATTCTGGCTGCCGCTGCGGCCCTGCCACTGACGGATGGCCGCCATGAAAAGCCCCCTCGGCGTCCGCAGGGACGGAGGGGGCAGGGGGTGGATCGGAGCGCGGCCCAAGGGCCGCAGCCGATCGCGGGTGCCGAGGGGATCAGCCGATCGCCGGAGCCTGCAGGGCCACGGGAACGGACTGCACGGTGGCCAGATCGAGGGGGAAGTTGTGGGCGTTGCGCTCGTGCATCACCTCGAAGCCGAGGTTGGCGCGGTTGAGCACGTCGGCCCAGGTGTTCACCACCCGGCCCTGGCTGTCGAGAACGGACTGGTTGAAGTTGAAGCCGTTCAGGTTGAACGCCATGGTGCTGATGCCCAGGGACGTGAACCAGATGCCGACCACAGGCCAGGCCGCCAGGAAGAAGTGGAGGCTGCGGCTGTTGTTGAAGGAGGCGTACTGGAAGATCAGACGACCGAAGTAGCCGTGGGCGGCCACGATGTTGTAGGTCTCCTCTTCCTGGCCGAACTTGTAGCCGTAGTTCTGGGACTCGCTCTCGGTGGTCTCACGCACCAGGGAGGAGGTTACCAGCGAACCATGCATGGCGGAGAACAGGGAGCCACCGAACACGCCCGCCACACCCAGCATGTGGAAGGGGTGCATCAGGATGTTGTGCTCGGCCTGGAACACCAGCATGAAGTTGAAGGTGCCGCTGATGCCGAGGGGCATGCCGTCGGAGAAGGAGCCCTGGCCCAGGGGATAGATCAGGAACACCGCGAAGGCCGCCGAGAGGGGGGCCGAGTAGGCGACGCAGATCCAGGGGCGCATGCCGAGGCGGTAGGAGAGCTCCCACTGGCGGCCCATGTAGGCGGAGATGCCGATCAGGAAGTGGAAGACCACCAGTTGGTAGGGGCCGCCGTTGTACAGCCACTCGTCGAGGCTGGCGGCTTCCCAGATCGGGTAGAAGTGCAGACCGATGGCGTTGCTGGAAGGAACAACGGCGCCGGAGATGATGTTGTTGCCGTACATCAGGGAGCCGGCGACGGGCTCACGGATGCCGTCGATGTCGACGGCGGGGGCCGCGATGAAGGCGACGACGTAGCAGATGGTGGCGGCCAGCAGGCAAGGGATCATCAGCACACCGAACCAACCGACGTAGATGCGGTTGTTGGTGGAGGTGACCCAGGCGCAGAAGCTTTCCCAGCTTTCCGAGCGGCCGCTGCGAATGGCAGTGGTCATGGAAGTAAGACGATAGGAAGACGCAGTGATACCTCCACAAGGGAGGTCCATTCACATTAAGTAACTCCCTGAGAACCGGACCCGGAGCGCAACGATCCTTCAGGCAATCAGGGCTGGTCGCAATGAATGTTCATGAAGAGACTTCATGAAAACAGCGTCACACGGCAGGCGGCAGAGAGGGCGCGGCCAGTGATGGCTGGGGTGGTGCGGTCAGCTGCTGGCTGATCCAGCTCCGTCCCTGCTGCAGGAACCCGGACCAGTCGAGCTTCTCCGCCTCGGCCGCCCGCGCCACCAGCAGGGGGGCTTCCCGCTTGATCCGCTCGAGGTCCGGGGCCTCGACGCCGGCCGAGAGGGCCAGCACATCGGCCATGGCATGGCTCACCACCCGGGTCAGGTAGGCCGCACTCAGGGCCTGGAGCGCCCCACCCACCAGCCAGGTGGCACCGTGGAGGCGCACGGCGGCGGCGAGGGCCTGGCTGCTCCACTCCACCACCCCCAGCAGCAGGGAGGCCTTGCCCAGTTCCACGGCGGCGGCCTTGAGCTGCTCGGCGCTCCAGGGGCAGCCCCAGAGACGGGCCATGTCCTGCAGCATCAGGCCGTTGGCCACCGCCAGCACCAGCAGATCGACGGAGGGCAGGGGAGCGGCGAACACCCCGGCCGCCACGATCCACTGGGTGCGCTGCTGCAGCTGGACCAGCCGTTGCCGCCGCAGCCGTTCCAGGTCGGCTTGCCAGCGCCGGTGCAGGGCCTCCATGCGCCGCAGCGGCGTGGCCCGGCGCAGGGACGTCCCCTCGGCCGCCAGCCAGCGGGCCAGGGGCTGCAGGCTGGCTGTCAGGGCTTCGGGGCGGCCGTCCCACGGCAGCAGCCGCTCGGCGGCGGCGCCGGGCCACTGGGACGCCAGTTCGGCCGCCAGGGAGTTTGGATCGCAGGGGGCCTCCGGTTGCACCAGCAGCCAGAGGGGCTGGCCCTTGGGCACCGCCTCCAGCCAGCGCAGATCGGCGGCCCGCAGGGGGGTCACCAGGTGGAACAGCACCACGTCGGCGGCGGCGAAGCCCTCCGGCCACTGGCGCTCCCGGCTCGCCGCCGGCAGGGCCTCACCCCAGCGCAGGCTCAGGGCCAGCCGGCCGCGCAGGGCCTGGTGCAGCTGGGGGGCCCAGGAGGCGTCGGGGGCGACGGAGCCCACCAGGGCGAGCTGGAGACCGGTCCGGGCCCCCTCGTCCCGCAGGGCGGCGAGGCCGGCGCGCCGCTGGGTCTGGCCCTCGCCCGGCTGGCCCTCGCCCGCCTCCCCCTCCAGATGCTCGAACTGGAGCAGCAGCTCCTCGCAGCGCCGCACCCAGGCGTCGAAGTTGGCGGGCAACCGGGGCGCCGCCAGGCGGGCGGGCCGCCGGCCCAGCCACCACCAGCCCGCCGCCACCCCGGCGAGCCCCACCAGACCCAGTCCGTCGCCGGGCAACGCCCGTAGCAGCAGCTCGCCTCCGATCACCCCTCCGGCGAGCAGCAGCGCCTGCCTGCCCCAGCCGGCGGACAGCAGGGAGGCCAGGGCGGCGGGGCGCAGGGGGTCCGGGGGCGTCACGGGCGGGTACCGGCGGCGATGCCTCTCTAGCTCAGAAGTGACAGGGCTCACACCCCCGCGTCTACCTCCCTTAAGACACCGTCCCTGCAGAACCCGGCCGGACGCAGCATGATTCAGCCTGTCGTCCGGGTCCTCTCCGTGCCGTCTTCCGATGCCCGTTACGGCAAGGCTGCGACG
The DNA here is from genome assembly GCA_943369315.1 of Synechococcus sp. UW140. Lineage (GTDB taxonomy): Bacteria > Cyanobacteriota > Cyanobacteriia > PCC-6307 > Cyanobiaceae > Cyanobium. The sequence continues at coordinate 429,237 of CALRMW020000001.1, read as the reverse complement.
GTGGACGGCCTGTTCCTGCTGGACCCCCACCTGGAGGAGCTGCGCCGCGCCCTCGAGGAGCTGGAGGGCAGCGACCACTGGCACGGCGGCCTGCCGGTGCTGCTGCTGGAGCGCTGCTGGCTGCGCCTGAGCCGGGTCCCGGTGGAACACCTGGCCAGCCGCCTGCCGCCGGACTGCAGCCAGGAGGCCCCCGAGCTGCGGCGCTACCGGGAGCTGGTGGCCGCCGGCCGCCCGGCCTGGGAGGCCGAGCGGCTCTGCTGGGAGGACTTCGGGGCGGAGGCCTGCCGGGAGGCGCTGCGAAAGTTCTGGGCCGCCCAGGAGCGGGGCACCCAGGGCTGGACGCTGGAGACCTACCTGGACCTGCTCCAGCAGTACCGGCAGCGCTTCGCCGCCGGCGCGCCCCGGCCCGTGCCGCTGCTGGTGCTGGCCCGGCGTGACGGTCGTGCCCGTCGGGGCAGGCACCGGCTGCTGTGGCTGGGTCCTGACGTCGCCGCCGGCCGGACCTCGATGCGCGACACTTGCCCCTGATTGCGGGCTGCGGCCATGGCGGACGACACCAACACCCCTCTTCCCGTGGGCTCCGGCCGCGGGGATGCCCCCGAGCGGGGCGGCCGTTCGGGGCCGAACCGGGAGCCCGGCGGCTTCCGCATCCGCCTCAGCGACAACGAGATGCAGGCCGCCCGCGCCCTTCAGGAGGCCTTCGGCCTGCGCTCCACCGTCGCGGTGCTGGGTTTTTCCCTGCGCACCCTCGCCGACCAGCTGGAGAAGGGGCAGCTCGAAGCCCTGGTGGCCGAGCACCGGGCCCAGGCGGGGTCCCGCGGCCCTGCGCCCCGCGGGGGTGAGCCCCGCCGGGGCGGTGGTGATGGCCAGCCCCGCCAGGTGGGCCGTGGTGGCCATGGCGGCCCCCGGATCGACCCCTTCGCCCGGCCCAGCCGGCCTGCGGCTCCGGTGGCGGTGATCGACGCCGAAGCCCCGGCTGAAGCTCCGGAGGCCGAGGCCGAAGCCCTTGAGGCCGACGCCCCTGAGGTCGCCGAGGAGGCGATGGCCTCCGCTGACACCGAGGGCGACGCCACTCCGGAAGCGTGAGCGACACCGGCGCCAGGACGGCGCGGCCAAGGGTGCTGTCCGGCGTGCAGCCCACCGGGGCCCTGCACCTGGGCAACTGGCTGGGGGCGATCCGCAACTGGGTGGCCCTGCAGGACAGCCACGAGACCTTCTTCTGCGTGGTTGACCTGCACGCGATCACCGTGCCCCACGATCCGCGTCGCCTGGCGGAGGACACCCTCACCACGGCGGCCCTGTACCTGGCCTGCGGCATCGACCCGCAGCGCTCGACGGTGTTCGTTCAGAGCCACGTCAGCGAGCACAGCGAGCTCTGCTGGCTTCTCAACTGCGTCACGCCGCTGAACTGGCTGGAGCGGATGATCCAGTTCAAGGAGAAGGCGCTCAAGCAGGGCGACAACGTCTCCGCCGGCCTGCTGGATTACCCGGTGCTGATGGCCGCGGACATCCTTCTCTATGACGCCGATCTGGTGCCGGTGGGGGAAGACCAGAAGCAGCACCTGGAGCTGGCCCGCGACATCGCCCAGCAGCGCATCAACGCCCGCTACGCGCCGGATCCGGAGCACCCCGTCCTCAAGGTGCCCGAGCCCCTGATCCTGAAGGAGGGGGCCCGGGTGATGAGCCTCACCGACGGCAGCAGCAAGATGAGCAAGAGCGACCCCAACGAGGGCTCGCGCATCACCCTGCTGGACCCGCCCGAGGTCATCACACGCAAGATCAAGCGCGCCAAGACCGACCCGGTCATGGGCCTGGAGTTCGGCAACCCGGAGCGGCCGGAGGCCGACAACCTGCTCGGCCTCTACGCCCTGCTCTCCGGCGTGGGCCGCGAGCGGGCGGCGGCGGACTGCGCCGCCATGGGCTGGGGGGCCTTCAAGCCCCGGCTGGCGGAGGCGGCGGTGGAGGCCCTGCGGCCCCTGCAGCAGCGCTATGCGGAGCTGCGCAGCGACCCGACCCACCTCGAAGCGGTGCTCAGGGACGGGCGGGAGCGGGCTTCAGCCGTGGCCGCCGCCACCCTGCAGCGGGTCCGGGGTGCCCTCGGATTCCTGATTCAGAATTGAACCGGGAGGTGGTCCCGGTGGCAAGGGGCCAAGGAAAAGCCTGAATCAATCGTTATGTATTGATCACGACAACTGATCGTTCGCCCTGGGTGTAGATGGTGCTGCCGGTTGCCCGGCGGGGTCGGTCAGCGGCCGCCGGCTTCCCGCGCCTCCCCGCTGCCGACTGAATTTTTCCTGAAAGCCCGCCTCTTGGGCGGGAATTGCGAGCATATCGGGCCCTTGTCTGTCCAGTACGGGCGACGGGGTCTCGCGTCCAGGCCCCGGGCCTGAGCAGGGTCATGGATCCCTGACGACCGCTTGCCCTTGCGTCGCCCGCTTCCGCCGCCCCCGAAGCCGCTCCAGCGTGGCCCACTCACCCTGGTGCTGCTCCTGATGCTGCCGATGGTGCAACGCCCGGCCGCCCCCGTTCCCCCGCCGGCGGTCAGGCCCGCCCCCCTGCCCGCCGCCCGGCCGGTGGTGGCCAGCGCCCCCGGCCCCTACGGGATCACCCCCGAGCGGCGGGCCCTGCTGAACACGATCCGCTACGCGGAGGGCACCTGGCTGGGCGGCAGCGACGACGGCTACCGGGTGCTCTACGGCGGTGACCGCTTCGGCGACCTCAGCCGTCACCCCGACACCGTGGTGCGGCGCGGTTACGCCAGCGCCGCCGCCGGTGCCTACCAGTTCCTGCCCACCACCTGGGACCGGGCTGCCGAACGCCTCGGACTCCGGGACTTCGGTCCCGCCAGCCAGGACCAGGCCGCCCTGCATCTGATCCAGCAGCGCGGTGCCCTGCGGAGCTTCGACCGCCAGGGCCTGACACCGGAGGTGCTGGCACGGCTGGCGCCGGAATGGGCCTCCCTGCCGAACCTGGCGGGCGACAGCCACTACGGCCAGCCGGTGAAGTGCCGCACCCATCTGCAGCGCTTCTACGAGAGGGAAGTGGAACGGCAGCGGCGACTCACCAGCGCCTGATCGGCCTCACGGCTCCCGGTAGACCACCCGGCCCCGTTCGTCGTTGCCCACGTCGAGCAGGTGGTTGAGCAGCAGCCGCTCGATCTCGGCGCTGACCACACTGCTGTTGGCCTGGGGGGGGAGCTGGAGCTCCAGCAGGGCGTCGTTGAGGGTGAAGCCGCCCTTGCCGGTCCGGCGGGCGAGCTGGAGCAGCTGGCGTTCGATCGGCGGGTAGGCCGCCGTCTCACGGCCGGCCAGGGCCTCCTCCAGCAGCAGGGACTGGTTGGCCTGGCGGACCATGTCGGGCAGCAGCACCAGATCCAGCAGCTGGCCGATGCCGCAGAGCCCGAAGGTGAGCAGCCAGAGGGTGCCGCTCAGGGGCTTGCGGTTGTAGAAGCGCGGCAGGCCGCACAGCCCCACCAGGCAGGTGCACCACAGCAGGTAGCTGAGGGCGACGCTGCGCCGCTCGGCGGCCCGGTTCAGCCCCGCCCCGTCCGGGCCACCGGGGGTTGGCCGCTGCACTGCGCTCTGGACGGATCCTGGCGTCGGTCGGGCGGCCATCACAGTGCTCAACAGCTCCAACTTAGGGCCGATCGCCCGTCGCTCCGGCCTCCGGCGCCGGCGGCGGCCGGAGGCGCACCGATGGGCCTCGATACCATGCCTTCAACAGGTTGCCTCCATGACGTCCGCGCCCTCTTCGCCAGTGCCACCGGCCTCCAGCCCCGCCGCCTCCGGTGATGCTCCCTCCGAGGCGGCCGCCATCGTGCTGCCGAAGACGAGCGAGAGCCCCCAGCTGCTGCGGATCCGCCATTCGATGAGCCACGTGCTGGCCATGGCGGTGCAGAAGCTCTTCCCCCGGGCGCAGGTCACCATCGGTCCCTGGACCGAGAGCGGCTTCTACTACGACTTCGACAACCCCGAACCCTTCACCGACGCCGATCTCAAGGCCATCCAGAAGGAGATGGGCAAGATCATTGCCCGCAAGCTGCCCCTGGAGTGCATCGAGGTGAGCCGCGAGGAGGCGGAGCGGCGGATCCGGGCCCTGAACGAGCCCTACAAGCTGGAGATCCTGGCGGGGCTCAACGAGCCGATCACCCTGTACACCCTGGGCGACCAGTGGTGGGACCTCTGCGCCGGCCCCCACGTGGCCCACACCGGCGAGCTCAACCCCAAGGCCTTCGCCCTCGAAAGCGTGGCCGGGGCCTACTGGCGCGGTGACGAGAAGCGCGCCCAGCTGCAGCGCATCTACGGCACCGCCTGGGAGACGCCCGAGCAGCTGGCGGAGCACAGGCGGCGCAAGGAGGAGGCCCTGCGCCGCGACCACCGCCGGCTGGGCACCGACCTGGATCTCTTCTCGATCGAGGAGGAGGCCGGCGCCGGCCTGGTGTTCTGGCATCCCCGCGGCGCCCGCATGCGGCTGCTGATCGAGGACTTCTGGCGGGCAGCCCACTTCGAGGACGGCTACGAGCTCCTCTACACCCCCCACGTGGCCGACCTGAGCCTCTGGAAGACCTCGGGCCACCTCGACTTCTACAGCGAGAGCATGTTCGGGCCGATGGCGGTGGACGAGCGGCAGTACCAGCTCAAGCCGATGAACTGCCCGTTCCACGTGCTCACCTTCGCCAGCCGGTTGCGCTCCTACCGGGAGCTGCCGATCCGCTGGGCCGAGCTCGGCACCGTCTACCGCTACGAGCGGCCCGGGGTGATGCACGGGCTGATGCGGGTGCGCGGCTTCACCCAGGACGACGCTCACGTGTTCTGCCTGCCGGAGCAGATCTCCGATGAGATCCTGCGGGTGCTCAACCTCACCGAGCGGATCCTCTCCACCTTCGATTTCCGCAGTTACGAGATCCATCTCTCCACCCGCCCCGAGAAGTCGATCGGCGAGGACGCGGTGTGGGAGCTCGCCACCGCCGGCCTGGTGGTGGCCCTGGAGCGCAAGGGCTGGGCCTACAAGGTGGACGAGGGGGGCGGCGCCTTCTACGGGCCGAAGATCGACCTCAAGATCGAGGATGCGATCGGCCGGCTGTGGCAGTGCTCCACGATCCAGCTCGATTTCAACCTGCCGGAACGCTTCGATCTGAACTACGTGGCCGCCGACGGCAGCCGTTGCCGTCCGATCATGATCCACCGGGCCATCTTCGGCTCCCTGGAGCGCTTCTTCGGCGTGATGGTGGAGAACTACGCGGGCGATTTCCCCTTCTGGCTCGCCCCCGAGCAGGTGCGGCTGCTGCCCGTCACTGACGACGCTCTCCCCTGGGCCGAGGAGCTCCGGGGCCTGCTGGCGGCCGCCGGCATCCGCGCCGGCATCGACCACAGCGGTGATCGGCTCGGCAAGCTGATCCGCAACGGCGAGCAGATGAAGATTCCGGTGCTGGGGGTGATCGGTGCCCGGGAGGCCGAAACCCGCACGGTCAGCCTGCGCAGCCGCCGCCAGGGGGATCTGGGCAGCGTGGCGGCCGACGCCCTGGTGGCCGCCGCCGCCACGGCCAATGCCGGCCGGCTGGCCACCCTGGCCCTGGCATGAGCCTCCTGCTGGCGGGCGACATCGGCGGCACCAAGACCCTGCTCAGCCTCTGGCGGCCGGGTGGGGAGCGGCCCGAGCTGGTGCTGGAGGAGCGCTTCGCTTCGGCGGACTGGCCGGACCTGGCGCCGATGGTGCGCCACTTCCTGGCCGTCGCCGGGCCGGTGGCCGACGGCGTTCCGGCCGCTGCCTGCTTTGCGGTGGCGGGTCCGGTGGAGGGGGGCCGGGCCCGGCTCACCAATCTCCCCTGGGTGCTCGACACCGCCGGGCTGGCCCGCAGTTGTGGACTGCCGCTGGTGGAGCTGGTCAACGATTTCGCCGTGCTGATCTACGGCCTGCCCCATCTCGATGCCGCCCAGACGGCCCCGGTGCGGGAGGGCCAGCGGGATCCCCAGGCGCCGCTGCTGGTGCTGGGGGCCGGCACCGGCCTGGGGGGGGCCATGGGCCTGCCCACCGCCGGGGGCCTGCGGGCCCTCCCGAGCGAGGCGGCCCACGGGGAGTTCGCCCCCCGCTCCGCGGCGGAATGGGAGCTGAAGCAGTGGCTGAGGGCCGATCTGGCCCTGGAGCGGATCTCGATCGAGCGGGTGGTGAGCGGCACCGGCCTGGGCCATGTGGCCCGCTGGCTGCTCGAACGGCGCCACCCCGACGGCGACCATCCCCTCAGCGGCCCTGCCCGTCTCTGGAGCGAGGCCGGCGATGGGCCCGACCGCTCCGACCTGCCGGCCGCGGTGGCCCTGGCCGCCGCCGCCGGTGATCCCCTGGCGGCCGAGGCCCTGGAGCTCTGGCTCGGGGCCTACGGCAGTGTCTGCGGGGATCTGGCCCTGGCCTGCCTGAGCCGGGGCGGACTCTGGCTGGCGGGGGGCACGGCCGCCAAGCTGCTGGCCAGCCTGCGCTCGGATGCCTTCCTGGGCCCGTTTCTGAACAAGGGCCGGCTGCGCTCCACCCTGGAGCCGATGCCCATCACTGCCGTGGTGGATCCGGGGGTCGGCACCTTCAGCGCCGCCTGCCGAGCCCGGATGCTGCTGGGCTGAGTCGGCTGCAACACTGAGCCCAACGACAGGTCATTTATGGTCCGGCCCCAGATCGGCCAGGGGGTGGTGGTGGCGGTTCCCGCCACCACCGCCAACATCGGCCCGGGTTTCGATTGCCTCGGCGCCGCCCTGGATCTCGGCAACCGCTTCGAGCTGCGGGTGATCGAGGGGGGCGGTGAGCGGTTCGAGCTGATCATCGAGGGCCCCGAGGGGGCCCACCTGCGCGGTGGCCCCGACAACCTCGTCTACCGCTCGGCCCAGCGGGTCTGGCGCGAGGTGGGGGTGGAGGCGGTGGCCCTGGAGGCGCGGGTGCAGCTGGCGGTCCCCCCCGCCCGGGGTCTGGGCAGCAGCGCCACCGCCATCGTGGCGGGCCTGATCGGCGCCAATGCCCTGGTCGGGGAGCCCCTCAGCCGCGAGAAGCTGCTGGAGCTGGCCATCGACATCGAGGGCCATCCCGACAACGTGGTTCCCTCCCTGCTCGGGGGTCTGTGCCTGACGGCGCGGGCCGCCTCCCACCGCTGGCGGGTGGTGCGCTGCGAGTGGAACCCTGCCGTGAAGGCCGTGGTGGCGATCCCCACCATCCGGCTGAGCACGAGCGAGGCGCGCCGCGCCATGCCCCGCAGCATTCCGATCAGCGACGCCGTGATGAACCTGGGGGCGCTCACCCTGCTGCTGCAGGGGCTGCGCACGGGCAACGGCGACCTGATCTCCGATGGCATGCACGACCGTATCCACGAGCCCTACCGCTGGGGACTGATCCAGGGGGGTAGGGCCGTGCGGGAGGCCGCCATGGAGGCCGGGGCCTGGGGCTGCGTGATCAGCGGCGCCGGGCCCAGCCTGCTGGCCCTGGCCCCCGAGGAACGGGCGGCGGCGGTGGGGGAGGCCATGACCCACGCCTGGCTGGGGGAAGGGGTGAGCAGCCACAGCGCCGTGCTGGGACTCCAGGAGGGCGGCAGCAGCTGGGCCCCCCTGCCGGAGGGGAGCCACCCACAGGCCGTTCTTGGTGAGTAGAACTACTCAGTTGATAGGCTCTGCCGCCGGGGACACCGTCCCGACGCGGCAGCGTCTCCCGTCATACTTCCTGCCTGGAGCACCCCACAGTGATGGACGCCAGCCTGCCCCTTTCGCTCGCGTCCTCATCCCTTCCATCCGGACTCACCGAGGCAGGCTTTCCGTGGCTCAGCCTGATCGTGCTGCTGCCCGCCACCGCCGCCCTGGTCATGCCCCTGCTGCCCGGTGACGGCAGCGACCCGCGCCTCCCCCGCACCCTGGCCCTGGGGGTGCTCGGTGTGGATCTGGCCCTGATTCTCTGGGTCTTCGCCCGCCATTTCGATCCCAGCCTCGGCGGCCTCCAGCTGGTGGAGCGCGTGGCCTGGGTGCCGGCCCTCGGCCTGGAATGGTCCCTCGCCGCCGATGGTCTGTCCGCCCCCCTGGTGGTGCTCAGCGGCCTGGTCACCCTGCTGTCGGTGGCGGCCAGCTGGAACATCCGCCTCAAGACCCGCCTCTACTTCGCCCTGCTGCTGGTGCAGGCCACGGCCCAGAGCCTGGTCTTCCTCTCCCAGGACTTCCTGCTGTTCTTCCTGGCCTGGGAACTGGAACTGGTGCCGGTCTACCTGCTGATCGCCATCTGGGGCGGCAAGCAGCGCCAGTACGCCGCCACCAAGTTCATCCTCTACACGGCTACCGCCTCGCTGCTGATCCTGATCAGCGGCCTGGCCCTCGCCCTCTCCGGCGACACCTTCACCCTCAACCTCAGCGAACTGGCGGCCCGCTCCCCCGGCGGCACCTTCGGCCTGCTCTGCTACCTGGGCTTCCTGGTCGGCTTCGGGGTCAAGCTGCCGATGTTCCCGCTGCACACCTGGCTGCCCGATGCCCACGGGGAGGCGAATGCGCCGGTGTCGATGCTGCTGGCGGGGGTGCTGCTGAAGATGGGGGGCTACGCCCTGCTGCGCTTCAACGTCCAGATGCTGCCGGACGTGCACCTGCGCCTGGCGCCGGCCCTGATCGTTCTGGGGATCATCAACATCGTCTACGGCGCCCTCAACGCCTTCGCCCAGGACAACGTCAAGCGCCGCATCGCCTGCAGTTCCGTCAGCCACATGGGCTTCGTGCTCCTGGGCATCGGCGCCGTCGATGCCCTGGGCATGAGCGGAGCCATGCTGCAGATGATCAGCCACGGGCTGATCGCCGCGGCGATGTTCTTCGTCACTGGCGTCTTCTACGAGCGCACCGAGACCCTGTCGATCCCCAACATGGGCGGTCTGGCCAAGGTGCTGCCCATCACCTTCGCCTTCTTCCTGGCCAGCTCCCTGGCCTCCCTGGCCCTGCCGGGGATGAGCGGCTTCATCAGCGAGATCACCGTGTTCCTCGGTGTCACCTCCTACGAGGGCTTCACGGTCGGCTTCCGGGTGATCACCATCGTGCTGGCCGCCATCGGCCTGGTGCTCACCCCGGTCTACCTGCTCTCCCTCTGCCGCCGGGTGTTCTTCGGTCCCCGGATCCCGGCCCTGGCGGTAGTGGGTGACATGAAGCCCCGGGAGCTGCTGATCGGCCTCACCCTGCTGGTCCCCACCCTGGTGATCGGGTTCTGGCCCAGGGTGGCGATCGATCTCTACGAGGCCAGCACCAATGGCCTGGCCGCCGAACTGGCCAGCCATGGGGCCGTGGCCGTGGGACGGATGGCCGCCCTGGGCTGAGCCGCAGCGCGGCGCCCGGGTGGGCTGAAATGGGGTCTTCCATCGAAGCGGCAGCCCGGCGATGACCACCACCCTCCAGAGCCCCCCCGCCCTGCTGGCCGGCGAGGGCCTGCCCAGCTTCGAAGCCATCACCCCCGACCAGGTGGTGGCCCACATCCCGGCGCTGCTGAGCACGCTGCAGGCAGAGCTCGATCGGCTGGAGGCGGATCTGACGGCGGCGGCGGCGGCGGGCAGGAACCTGGGCTGGGCGGAGGTGATGGATCCCCTGCACCGGCTGGGGGAGCGGCTGCGCTGGAGCTGGGGGGTGGTCAGCCACCTCAACGGCGTCTGCAACAGCCCGGAACTGCGGGAGGCCCATGCCAGCCAGCAGGCGGCCGTGGTGGCCTTCGGCAACCGGGCCGGCCAGAGCCGGGTGCTGTTTGAGGCGCTGCGCAGCCTCCAGACCCAGGGCGGACTCGATGCCACCCAGGAGCGGATCCTGACGGCGGAACTGCGGGACATGGAGCTGCGGGGCGTGGGCCTGGAGGGTGAGACCCAGGAGGCCTTCAACGCCGCCAGCCAGGAGCTGGCGGAGCTGGCCACCGCGTTCGGCAACCGGGTGCTGGATGCCACCAACGCCTGGACCCTGCGGCTCAGCGATCCGGCCGACGTGGAGGGGTTGCCCGAGAGCCTCAAGGAGCAGCTGGCCCAGGCCGCCCGCGACGCCGGCGATGGCGAGGCCACGGCGGCCGAGGGCCCCTGGCTGCTGGGGCTCGACATGCCCCGCTTCGGCCCGTTCCTGAAGTACAGCCGTCGCCGCGACCTGCGTGAGATCGCCTACAAAGCCCACGTGAGCCGGGCCTCGGGCAAAACCGACGGCAACTGGCCGGCGATCGAGCGGATCCTCACCCTGCGGCGGGAGCAGGCCCAGCGCCTGGGCTACGGGTCCTGGGCCGAGGTGAGCCGGGCCGCGAAGATGGCCGGCTCGGTGGCCGCGGTGGAGGCCCTGCTGGAGGACCTGCGCGCCGCCGCCCACCCGGTGGCTTTCCGGGAACTTGAGGAGCTGCGCGCCTGTGCGGCCCGCGAGGGGGCGGCTGAGGCGGGGGACCTCAAGCCCTGGGATGTCAGTTTCTGGGCGGAGGTGCGGCGCCAGGAGGCGTTCGATCTCGACAGCGAGGCCCTGCGGCCCTGGTTCCCCCTGCCCCGGGTGCTCGATGGGCTGTTCGGCCTCTGCGACCGCCTGTTCGGTATCCGCATCAACTCCGCCGATGGCGAGGCGCCCGTCTGGCATCCGGACGTGCGCTTCTTCCGCGTCGATGACGCCGGCAGCGGCGAGCCCCTGGCGGCCTTCTACCTGGATCCCTACAGCCGGCCTGGCAGCAAGCGCGGCGGCGCCTGGATGGATGAATGCTTGGTGCGCTCGGTGGACGGAGCCGGTGCGCCCGTGCTGCCCGTGGCCTATCTGGTCTGCAACCAGAGCCCGCCGGTGGGGGACACCCCCAGCCTGATGACCTTCGAGGAGGTGGAGACCCTCTTCCACGAGTTCGGCCATGGCCTGCAGCACATGCTCACCACGGTGGAGCGTCCCCAGGCAGCCGGCATCAACAACGTCGAATGGGATGCGGTGGAACTGCCCAGCCAGTTCATGGAGAACTGGTGCTACGACCACGCCACCCTGATGGGGATGGCCCGCCACTGGCAGAGCGGCGAACCGCTGCCGGAGACGGAATTTGCCAAGCTCCAGGCCGCCCGCACCTTCATGGGCGGTGCCGCCACCCTGCGTCAGGTGCACTTCGCCCTCACCGACCTGCGGCTCCACAGCCAGTGGACGCCGGAGTGCGGCCGGACACCGGAGCAGCTGCGCCGGGAGATCGCCGCCACCACCACGGTGCTGGAGCCGATCGAGGAGGACGCCTTCCTCTGCTCTTTCGGCCACATCTTCGCCGGCGGCTATTCCGCCGGCTACTACTCCTACAAGTGGGCCGAGGTGCTCAGCGCCGATGCCTTCAGCGCCTTCGAGGAGGTGGGACTGGAGAACGAGGCGGCGATCCAGGCCACCGGCCGCCGCTTCCGCGAGACGGTGCTCAGCCTCGGCGGCAGCCGCCATCCCGGCGAGGTGTTCGAGACCTTCCGGGGCCGGCCCCCCAGCCCCGAGGCCCTGATCCGGCACTCCGGGCTGGTGGCGGCAGGGGCCTGAGGCTCCTCCGCCATGGCCGACCGCGGTCGCGTCAGCCGGGTAGGCCGGCCTGGCTGATGGGCCCCAGCTTGACGCCCTCCGGGTAGTACTTCCAGCCGTCCCGGATCCTGATCGTCTCGTCCCAGGGGAGCTTGTAGCAGCCGTTGGCCAGATCCCTGACCCAGGTGAGGTAGTTCTCCTTCTCCCCACCGGGTTTGCCCACATAGGCGCGGCAGCCCAGGTTGAAGATGTTGTTCTCCAGGGCCCAGTTCTCCCGCGCCTTGTCCACCAGGCGGGGGAAGAGTTCGGCGGTGACGATCTCCCACGGGTTTCTGTGGCCCTGCTGCAGCACGTTGCCGTCGTAATTGCAGACGGTGCCTTCCCCGAAGTAGTAGAAGACGCCGTCGTACCCGGCCAGGTTGACCGAGATGGTGTACATCAGGTTCTGCCAGGCGTTGGTCCGGTTGGTCCAGATCCACTGGTCGTTGACCTGGGTGGAGTAACCGGAGATGCGGATGTAGACATTGGCCCCCTTGTAGGCGGCCTCCCGGGCCAGTTCGGGGAACATGCCGTCATGGCAGATGCAGACCGCCAGCCTGGAACCCTTGGGCCCCTCGCAGACGGGCATGCCGTAGTTGCCCGGTGACCAGGGTTCGATCGGCACCCAGGGCTGCAGTTTTCTGTAGTGCAGGGCAATCTCGCCCTGGGAATTGATGATGATGGCCGTGTTGAAGGGCGGCAGGCTGGGATCGTCGTTCTGCTCCATCAGGGAGAAGACCCCCCAGACGTCGTTGTCCCGGCAGGCCTCGCGGAAGCGGTCGATTTCGGGGGAGTCGATGCGCAGCAGCATCTCGTCGTAGGTCCAGATGGCGGTGTTCAGTCCCTGGGTGGAGTACTCCGGGAAGACGACCAAGTCGAGATCGGGGTAGCCGGCCTTGGTGGTGGCGACCGCCTGGCAGATCTGATCCACCTGGGTCTGGATGTCCGCGGGGCCTTTGATCACGGGGACGGGGTACTGAATCATCGCCACGAGGAGGGCTTCCTCCCAGGCGCTGACGCTGCCGGTGCTGCCCATGAAGCCAAGAATGAAAGTCATTCTCATTCTTGACATTGCTTCCTCGCCCGAACTGTCGCCTCGGCAACCGAATTCGCGCCTGTGGCCCTGGCTGGCACGCCGAGCCGGGCATCACACGCAGCAATGGGTGTGAGAATGGTTGTCATTCCGCCCTCTTCCACCATTCCCCGTCACCGCCTGACCTCCCCGCTGGGGCCCCTGTCTCCGCTGACGCGGGTCGCCCGCGACCGCCATGGCTGAGCTGGTGGTCGCCGGGTCCGGTCCCCAGGCCCTCACTCTCTGCTGTCTGCTGCTGCAGAAGCGGCCCCAGTGGCGCCGGCGGCTGCGGGTGCTCGACCCCAGTGGCACCTGGATGGAACGCTGGAACGCCCAGATGCGCCGCTACGAGATCCCATGGCTGCGCTCCCCCTCTCCCCACCATCCCCATCCCAATCCCCACGCCCTGCGCCGTTTCGCCCAGGAGCGCCTGCGCGGGGCTGAGCTTGAGGGTCCCTACGGCCTTCCCCACACGGAGCTGTTCGCCGATTTCTGCCGCAGCGTCGTCGCCGACTTCCAGCTGGCCGACAGGGTGCAGGCCGTGGCGGTCGAGCGGATCCGGCTCGCTCCCGCCGGGGACGACGCCCTGGAGCTGGATCTGAGCGATGGTTCGGTTCTGGCCCCCCAGCGGCTGGTCATCGCCACAGGGGCCGAGGCGCCGGTGCTGCCGGACTGGGTCCGGGCCATCGAGGGCCCCTACCCGGCCGACGCCCTGCAGCACAGCCAGAGCCTCGACCTCGCCGCCTGCCGGGGTCTGGCGGGCCAGGATCTGGTGATCGTCGGCGGCGGCCTGACCAGCGCCCATCTGGCCCTGGGGGCCATCCGGCGGGGCGCCCGGGTCAGCCTGTTCTGCCGGCGGGAGCTGCGCCGCAGGTCCTTCGATGCTGACCCTGGCTGGCTGGGGCCCCGGTATCTCAAGGACTTCCGGGCGGAACCCTGCTGGCACCGCCGCCGTCAGCAGGTGCTGGCGGCCCGCGACGGCGGCTCGATCACCCCTGAGCTGGCCAGCCGGCTGCAGCAGGCGCAGGCCGCCGGGGAGCTGGAGTTGAACGAGAGGTGTCAGATCGCCTCGGCCCGGTGGCGCCAGGGCCAGTGGCAGCTCTGCTGCCGCGATGGCCGCCGCCACCAGGCCGACCGCCTCTGGCTGGCCACCGGCCACAGCCTGGGGGTGAGCCACCACCCGTTGCTGCGCCAGCTGCAGCAACAGCGTCCCGTGGCGCTGGTCGAGGACTGGCCCGTGCTCACCGGCGACCTGCGCTGGCCCGGTACCCGGGTGCACGTCATGGGGGGACTGTCGGCGCTACAGCTGGGACCGGCGGCCCGCAACCTGTTCGGGGGGCGGGAAGCGGCGCACCGCATCTGCCGCGCCGCCCTGAAGTCCTGAACAGGCCGTACCCCGGCTCCCCCTTGCGGGGGAACCGGGGCAGAGGACCGTGGGACCGTCGGGGACCTAGTTGGCGCAGGCTTGCGACAGGGAGTGGATGGTCTGAACCTGGCCGGGGGCCAGGGCGAAGGTCAGGTCACCGGCGGAGCTGGGCACGGTGATCCGCATCGCCATGCCATCCGCGGGGATCGGACTGAGGCAGCCGGCGTCGTACTGGGAGGAGCCCACCGGGATGGCCCCGTTGGCGCCGCCCAGAAGCTCCTGGCTGCGGTTGTCGAGGCTCCAGGCCTGTTGGGCGCCGTCGCTCATCACCATGGGACGGACGTGATTCAGCTTCAGCCCGGTCGTCTCCGCATTCAGCCTCAGCCGCAGACCGGAGGGAGCGTTGATGTCGGAGCGCTCAAAGAGGACAGCTCCAAGTTTGTGGCCTGAGCCGTCGTCCAGATACCAGTTGCCGGAATCCGCAGCCAAGGCTGGTGATGGGTTGAAAAAGGGCGCGAGAAAAAGAAGCCCAGCCACAATGATCCATGCACTTCCCAGACTGACAATGCGATCCAGGTGTCGCCGTAAAAGGTTCCCTACAGATGTCGTGGGTACTTCCAATTCCTTGGCCTGCTTGTGTACATTTTAAACCTAATGACCTTCCCCGAGGGGACGTCTTCGGCAACCCCTACCCTGACATCGCCGAGCAGATGGCTACCCTGTTCCTCGTGAAATCTGCATCAATGGATGGGATTTCCAAAACGTGGTCGTTTTCACTGCCTCACCTGAATCGGGCTCAGGCAGCGTCCGATGCAGGTGAGCCACCGAGGCGTCGGGTCCAAGGCCCTTGAAGGGCTGCAGGCCGAGCATCAGGGCCCAGTCCCGGGGGCGGTAACCCTCCGCAGTCACCCCACCGCCCCCCTTCGTCACCTGGCCACCCCCCGATCGCGCTTCAGCAAGGCACAGGCGGCGATCATCCCGAGCACGGTCAGGATGGCCAGCGGAGCAAACACGGCGTTGTAGCTTCCAAACCAATCACGGGTGCGTCCCGTCACCAGAGTTCCGATCAGGGCACCAACGCCATAGGCCGTGAACACGATTCCGTAGTGTTGCGCATAGTGATCAGGATCAAAGAAGCGCAGGGTGAAGGTGGGAGCCATCGCCAACCAGCCGCCAAGACAGAACCAGAAAAGGCAGAAGGAAACAAGATAGGTGCCTAACTCTCCACTGCGTGCGTTGATCATCAAGATGCAAGCCAGGAAGCTCAGTGTGTAGGAAAAGATGGCGATGTAACTGGGCTTGAAGCGATCGCTTAACCAGCCGAACAGGGGACGGCTGACTCCGTTGAAAACTGCGAAAAGAGACATACTGCTGGCTGCCAGGGCTGGATCGATGGCGATGAGCTCTTCTCCGACCGAACTGGAAATTCCGATGGCACTCAGTCCCACCAGAGTTCCAATGGCATAGCAGATCCACAACCCGTAAAATGATCTGCATTGGAAGATATCCGTCGGCTTAACGGCAAGGGGGACGGCTGCCCTGCTCGCCGTGGCCGGCTGAGGATGCCAGTCCCTCGGGGGCAGTTTCATCGCGAAAGCAATGGCTGAAATGATGATCATAATTGCCAAACCAAGCAGACGCAACGTAGGCCTGACGGTATAGGCTTCAATCAGGTGGTTCGCCAATGGGGCTGTGATCAGAGGAGAGAGGCCAAAGCCAATGATGGTCAGTCCTACGGCCAGTCCTTTCTTGTCAGGGAACCATCGCGAGACCACCAGAATGGGCACGCCGTACACAATGCCTATTCCCGTTCCTCCGATGACTCCGTAGGCAAGGACGAGTGTCCCGACCTGGGAGGCAAAGCTGGAAAGAATGTAGCCCAGTCCCACGATGACACCTCCGACCACTGTTGTGACGCGGGTGCCGATGCGAGGAAGGTAATACCCAGTGACGGGCATCAGCGCCGCATAGAAGACCAGTACAAGGGTGAAGGGCAACAGACTTTCGGTCGCACCCATCCCCAGCTCCTGCTCCAACGGGGTTCGGAAGATGCTCCATGAATAGACGCTTCCGAGGCAGAGAAGGATCATCATCCCCAGTGGAATCAGAAGCCACCGGCCTTGAATGGCGGGGCGGCCCAGGACCATGATCCTTAGCCTGTCCTGTGTCGTTGATTCCATTGGCGTTAAGAAGAAACTGCGCGGGCGGAGCGGTTGGAGGGATGGGCTGGAAGCCATGGTCACGGGCTGATCGGGCGCCCATGGCTGACGGTCCGTCGCTGGAGGCGGCAGAGCGTTCCGGCCCTGCCTGCAGAGGTGCAACCGTTTCATTGTCTATTCGCTCTGCAGGCGGAAGGATTGTCAGGATTGACACGGAGTTCTGCCGCCTCAGTTAGCTTGAGGGCTGGTTGAGCCTTGTCCGGTGATCCCCGCGCGCCCAGCTGATCACCCAGCTCAACTTCCAGCTGCGCCGCTCAACCGAACGCCGTGAAGGGACCCCAGCGCCTTCTAGTGCTCGGCGGTGGCTTTGCCGGCCTCTGGAGTGCCCTGGCTGCCGCCCGCCAGCTGGATCAGCTCGGCCTCGGCCCCGATGCCGTCGAGGTGCTGCTCGTCAACCGCGACGCCTTCCACGCCATCCGCGTGCGCAACTACGAGCCCGACCTGGCGCCGCTGAGGGTTCCCCTGGAGGCGGTGCTCGGGCCTGCCGGTGTCCGCTGGCTGGTGGGGGAGGTCGGCTGCATCGATCCGGCCGGCCAGGCCGTCACCGTGCACACGGAGGCCGGACCGCAGACTGTGGCCTACGACCGGCTGGTCTTCGCCCTTGGCAGCCAGCTGCTGCGGCCTCCGATCCCCGGACTGGTTGAGCACGGCTTCGATGTCGACACCTATCCCGCCGCCTCCCGACTGGCCCGGCACCTGGAGACGTTGGCGGCACGCCCAGAGGGCCCCGGTCGGTTCACGGCCGTGGTGGTGGGGGCGGGTCTGACCGGGATCGAAGCCGCCTGTGAACTGCCCGCCCGCCTGCGGGCCGTCCAGGAGCGTGCCGGTGGGTCCCAGCTCTTGCGTGTCGTGCTGGTGGATCACAACCCGCACGTGGGCTCCGACATGGGGGCCTCGGCCCGGCCGGTGATCGAGGATGCCCTGGCGGCCCTCGGGGTGGAGTCGCGCCTCGGCGTTCGGGTGGCCGGCCTCGATGGCACGGGGATTCGCTTCGATTCCGGCGAGACGATTCCCGCTGAGACGGTGATCTGGTGCGCCGGCCTGCGGGCCAGCCCACTCACGGCCCAGTGTGGGGTGGCCACCGATGCCCTCGGGCGCCTGCCGGTCGATGCCTGCCTGCGGGTCGAGCGGCTGACCAACGTGTTCGCCGCGGGCGACAGTGCCCGGGTGTTGCTGGACGGCTGCCACAGCTCGGTCATGTCCTGCCAGCACGGCCGGCCCATGGGCCGGTTCGCCGGCCATAACGCGGTCTGCGATCTGCTGGGCCTGCCGCTGCTGCCGCTGCGGATCGACTGGTACACCACCATCCTCGATCTGGGTCCCTGGGGGGCCCTCTACACCGAAGGCTGGGACCGCCGGGTCGTCGCCACCGGGGAGGCGGCCAAGCGCACCAAGCGGCTGATCAATGGCCAGCGCATCTATCCCCCCCTGAACGGCGACCGGGCCGCGATCCTGGCCGCCGCGGCGCCGGTGATCCAGCGCCCACCGCCGGTCCAGCCCCAGGGGAGCCCGCCATGAGTTCCCCAGCCCAGCAGACCGGCCCCGGCGCGTCCGTGGTGCGCCTGCTGGTGATCGCCCTGCTCCTGGCCGGCGTGGGCCTGTTCTTGGGCCAGGGCTGGCAGCACCGGCTTGATCTCGCCGCGCTGCAGGCCTCCCGCGAGCAGCTGCTGGCCTGGCGGCAGGCGGCTCCGCTGGCCAGCGCCGCCGCCTTCGTGGTCGTCTACGTGCTGGTGACGGGGCTGTCCCTGCCCGGCGCCACCGTGCTCACCCTGGCGGGGGGCGCCATCTTCGGCCTGCTCCAGGGCACGGTGCTGGTGTCGATCGGCTCCACCCTGGGGGCCACGGCGGCCTGCCTGCTGGCCCGCACCCTGCTGCGGGAGCCGGTGCGGCGCCGGTTCGGCCAGCGGCTGGGGCCGATCGAGGAGGGCGTCCGCCGCGACGGCACCGCCTACCTCCTCAGCCTGCGGCTGGTGCCGGTGGTTCCCTTCGTGCTCGTGAATCTGCTGATGGGCCTCACCCCCATGCCCCTGCTGCCCTTCGCGCTCGTCTCCCAGATGGGCATGCTGCCGGCCACCCTCGTGTACGTGAATGCGGGCACCCAGCTGGGCCAGCTCACCGGTCTGTCAGGTCTCCTCTCGCCGGCCCTGCTGGCGTCCTTCGCCCTGCTGGGATTGCTGCCCTGGATCGTGAAGCTGCTGCTGGGCCGTTGGCGTCTCTGGCGCCTCTACCGCCCCTGGCCCCGCCCTCGCCACTTCGATCGCAACCTGATTGTGATCGGTGCCGGGGCGGCGGGCCTGGTGACCGCCTACATCGCCGCCACCGTGCGGGCGAGGGTCACCCTGGTGGAGCGGGACCGCATGGGCGGGGACTGCCTCAACACCGGCTGTGTGCCCAGCAAGGCCCTGATCAGCACGGCCCGCCTCGCCGCCCGCCTGCGCCATGCTGACCGCTATGGCCTGACCCCCCAGGAGCCCCCGGTGGAGCTGCGCCGGGTGCTGGAGCGGGTGCGCCAGAAGGTGGCGGCCGTCGCCCCCCACGACAGCGTCGAGCGCTACACCGCCCTCGGGGTGGACGTGCGCCTCGGCCATGCCCGCCTGATCAGCCCCTGGTCGGTGGCGATCACCGCCGCCGATGGCAGTGAGACCGTGCTCACGGCCCGCGCCATCGTGCTGGCCACCGGCGCCGCGCCGGTGATCCCGGCCCTGCCCGGCATCGACACGGTGCGGGTGCTCACCAGTGAGACCCTCTGGGACGCGCTGGCCGAGCACCCCTCCCCGAAACCCAGGCTGGTGGTGCTGGGCGGCGGTCCGGTCGGCTGCGAACTAGCCCAGGCCCTGGCCCAGCTGGGCCTGCCGGTGACCCTGCTGCAGCGCAACGAGCGCCTGCTGCCCCGGGAGGATCCCGAGGTGGGGGCGCTGCTGCGCGAGGTGCTGGAGCGTGACGGCGTGCGGGTCCACACCGGCTGCCGGGTGGAGCGGGTGGGGCCCGCAGCCACCGGCGGCGTGCAGGTGCAGGTGGCGGTGGGCGGCGCCTCCCTACGGCTCGAGGCCGACGAGTTGCTCTGCGCCGTGGGGCGCCGGGCCCGGCTGGAGGGCCACGGCCTTGAGGCCCTGGGCATCCCCACCGGCCGCACCATCGACACCGACCCCCACCTCCAGACCCTCTACCCCAACATCTATGCCGCCGGCGACGCCGCCGGCCCCTGGCAGTTCACCCACACGGCGGCCCATCAGGCCTGGTATGCCGCCGTGAACGGGCTGTTCGATCCGGTGCGCTTCGCCGTCGACGGCCGCGTCATTCCGCGCACCACCTTCACCGACCCGGAAGTGGCCCGGGTGGGGCTGAACGAAACCGAGGCCACGGCCCGGGGGGTGGCCTTCGAGGTCACCCGGTTCCCCCTGGCCGAGCTGGATCGGGCCATCGTCGAATCGGCCGAGACCGGTTTCGTGACGGTGCTCACCGTGCCCGGCAGGGACCGGATCCTGGGGGTGACGATCGTGGCGGAGCAGGCCGGGGAGCTGCTGGCCGAATTCGTGCTGGCGATGCGCTGGAACCTGGGCCTGGGCAAGGTGCTGGGCACGATGCACGCCTACCCCACCCTGGCCGAAGCCAACAAGTACGTCGCCGGAAGCTGGAAGAAGGCCCACGCCCCCCAGCGCACCCTGGCCCTACTGGAGCGCTTCCACACCTGGCGCCGGGGCGGCGGATAGGAACGGGTCGGGGTTGTGCAGGGCCACGCTCACCGCCACGGCACTGGCCAGCAGCAGCCACAGCAGCCGCAGGCCGATCAGTCCGGCGGCGGGCCGATCGAGGGCCGCCGCCGCCGCCACGCTCACCACTGCCACCAGAAGGCCGGCCACCGTGTCCGCCGCCGCCAGCACTGGGCTGTGCAGCCAGAAGAAGAACGTGGTGAACACGGCGAACAGCAGCCACCCCACCCCTTCCGAGACCAGCACCAGGCCCCGGCGCCGGCTGGTGCCGTCTGGCACATCCAGGTTGGCCACCCGCGCCAGGGCCACCAGGGAGGTGATGTTCAGCACCAGCCACAGGGGGGCGAACAGCCAGTCCGGCGGGGCGTAGGGGGGCAGGCGGAAGGCTGTGTAGAAGGCGGCGTCGCCCAGCACCCCCGCCGGCCAGAAGCTGACGGCATTGGCGGCAACCAGGATCGCGGCGCCATGCCACCAGCGGAAGCGCCGCGCCGGGTCCGTGGCGCTCACGCCTGGGAGTGGAGCCCGATGGTGTTGCCTTCGGTGTCGAGCACCAGGCTCATGAAGCCGTAGGCGCCGATCGACATCTTCGGTTTGATCACGGTGCCGCCGGCGCCCGCCACCCGGCTCTCCTCCACGGCGCAGTCGTCGCAGTGGAAATAGATCAGGGTGCCGCCACCGCCTGGGGCCATGCCCTCCATCTTCGCCAGGGCCCCTCCGGCCCCCACCCGGTCGTCCTGCATCGGGAAGGCGAAATACTCCATGCCTGCATCGCCCATGGGCTCGAGCGTCAGCTGGAACACGATCTCGTAGAAGGCCCGGGCCCGGGCCATGTCGTCGACGTAGAGCTCGAACCAGATGACGGGATTGATGGCCATGGGTCCGCCGATGTCCTGGGCTGAGACTAGGCCAGGAATCCGGGATTCACCCCGCCACCCCCTGCTCCCGGCGCGGGCTGGGTCCGGCGGTCCAGTTCTCCTTCACCAGCTGGCGGGCCCGGCCCAGGGCCAGGGCCCCGGCGGGCACGTCCTTCGTGAGGGTGGAGCCGGCCCCCACCGTCACTCCCTCCCCGAGGGTGATCGGCGCCACCAGCACCGAATTGGCCCCGGTCTTGCTGCCGCTGCCGATCACGGTGCGGTGCTTGCGCACCCCGTCGAAGTTGGCGGTGATCGTGCCCGCCCCGATGTTCACCTCGGCGCCCAGGTCGGCATCGCCCAGGTAGCTGAGGTGGTTGGCCTTGCAGCCCTCCCCCAGCCGGCTGTTCTTCACCTCGACGAAGTTGCCGATGCGGCAGCCGGTGGCCAGGTGGCTGCCGGCCCGCAGCTGGGCGAAGGGCCCGATGGCGCAGCCGGGTTCCACGTGGCTGTCCCGCAGCACCGAATGGATCACCTCCACCTCGGTGCCCAGGTGGCTGTTCTCGATCAGGCAGCCGGGGCCGATGCGGCAGCCGTCGCCGATGCTGCTCACCCCACGGAAGTGGCACTGGGGCTCCACCAGCACGTCGCGGCCGAAGCGGGTGTGCTCGCTGAGGGTGCAGCTGGCCGGATCGGTGAAGCTCACCCCCTCCGCCATCCAGTGGCGCCGCAGCCGTTCCTGCAGCACCGCCTCGCAGTGGGCCAGCTGCTGGCGGTCGTTGATGCCGGCCACCTCGTCCGGGTCGCCCACCTCCAGGTGCATGGCGGGCCGCAGCAGGGCCACGGTGTCGGTCAGGTAGAGCTCCCCCTGGTCGTTGTCGGTGCTCAGGCTGGGCAGCACGGTGGCCAGCCGGGCCCAGTCGAAGCAGTAGATCCCCGCATTGGTGAGGGTGTTGGTGAGCTGCTCGGCCGTGCAGTCGCGGTGCTCCACGATCCCGCTCACCTGGCCCGCCCCGTCGGCGAAGACGCGGCCATAGCCGCTGGGGTCCGCCAGACGGGCGGTGAGCAGGGTCACCGCGGCGCCACTGGTGCGATGGGTGGAGAGCAGGGACTCCAGGGTCTCCGGCCGCAGCAGGGGCACGTCGCCGTTGAGCACCAGCAGCTCCCCCTCGAAGCCCTCCAGCGGGCCGAGCAGCTGCTGCACCGCATGGCCGGTGCCGTTCTGGGGCTGCTGCAGCACGAACTCCAGCCCCTCGACGCCGGCGAGGGTGCGCGCCACCCGGTCGGCCTGGTGGCCCACCACCAGCAACTGGCGGTCGGGGGCGAGCCGGTGGCAGCTGCCCAGCACCCGTTCCACCAGGGTGGCGCCGGCCAGGGGCTGGAGCACCTTCGGCAGGGCACTCTTCATGCGGGTCCCTTTCCCGGCGGCCAGGACGGCAACGGCGAGCATCGGCGGCGGCGGGGCGACTGCGCCGGAATCTACCGGTGCCCTCCGGAGCGGCCCAGTCCGCCCGGGCCTGCGCGCCGTGGCAGCAGGGCCGGGGGCGCGGTGCTCCGCTCCTGCTCGCGGCGGCGCCGCTCCAGGATCTCGGCGGCGGTGGCGGTGCCGGTGGGGTCCCGGTAGGGCACCCCGGCGCGGCTGGCCAGGTGCTCCCGTTCGAAGGCCTCCAGGTACCGCAGGGCCGGATGGGGGGCCAGGGGTGTGAAGCCGGCCGCCGTCCCGGCGCTCCAGCGCTCCGGTTCGTCGGCGGGCGGCAGGATCGCCCGCAGCTCCAGGCCCAGATCCTGCAGGCAGCGGCGCAGCGCCGCCGCGGAGCTGTAGGTGAGCAGCCGGCCGTCAGGCCGCAGCAGCCGCACCAGCCGCCCCAGGAACTCCTGGCTCCAGAGCTGGGGGCAGCGCTGGGGAGAGAAGGCGTCCAGCAGCACCAGGTCGCAGCGGCCCGCCAGCGTGTCCAGCAGCTCCGGCAGCCGGTGGCGGGCATCGCCCAGCCGCAGCCGATCGCCGCCGCTGAGCTCCTCCAGCCGACCGATCACCGCAGCCGGCCACTGGGCCCGGAAGCCGGCATCCGCCAGGGCCAGGGCCAGGGGCCGGTGGTCCAGCTCCAGGCCCCACCAGTCCAGCTCCAGGCCGGCGTCGGCGGTGGCGGCGACCAGGGCGGCGGTGTTGGTGCCGGTGCCGACGGCCACCTCCGCCACCACCAGCTGCCGGCCCGGGGCGAAGCGCTCCAGCGCCGCCGGGACCACGAACTTCTCGTTGGCCTCCCGCAGGGCGCCGGCGGCACTGTGGAAGCCCTCGTCACAGGCGCGGCTGTAGAGGCTGAAGCTGCCGTCGCGCCCCCGCCGGGGCAGCAGCTCGGGCCCCGGTTCCGGCTCTGCCGTCTCAGTGCCGCAGGCGGGCCAGGTCATCCCAGAAGCCGGGGTAGGAGACGGCGGCCGCCTCCGGCCGCCCCAGGCGGGTGTCGCCCCGGGCCACCAGGGAGGCCACCGCCAGGCTCATCGCCACCCGGTGATCCGTCTCGCTGTCCACCTCAGCCCCGTGCAGCGGGGTAGGACCTTCGATGCTGAGGCCATCGGCGTGCTCCTCGAGCCGGGCCCCCATCGCCGTCAGCTGGCGGGCCATCACCGCCAGGCGGTCGGTCTCCTTCACCCGCAGCTCCGCCGCGCCGCTGATGCGGCTCAGGCCTTCGGCGCAGCAAGCCGCCACCGCCAGCACGGGGATCTCGTCCACCAGGCGGGGGATCATCGGCTCCTCGATGCGGAAGGCCCGCAGCGGGCCGTGCTGGACGCGCAGATCCCCCACCGGCTCGCCGGCCACGTCGCGGCTGTTGAGCACCGTGATCCGGGCGCCCATCTCGGCCAGCACATCGAGAATGCCGGTGCGGCTGGGATTGAGCCCCACGTTCTCGACCGTCAGATCGGCCCCCGGGGTGATCGCCCCCGCCACCAGCCAGAACGCGGCGGAGCTGATGTCGCCGGGCACCACCACGGTCTGGCCCTGCAGGGTGGGTCCTGGCCGCACGGTGATGAACCGCCCCTGGTCGCCATCCACCTCCAGGTCGGCGCCGAAGGCCCGCAGCATCCGCTCGCTGTGGTCGCGCGTGGGGGCCGGTTCGATCACAGTGGTGGGCCCGTTCGCCGCCAGGGCGGCCAGCAGCAAGGCGCTCTTGACCTGGGCCGAGGCCACCGGCGTGCCGATGACGCTGCCGTGCAGAGTCTGCCCCAGCACCGCCAGGGGGGCCAGGTTGCCGTCCTCGCGCCCCTGGATCCGGGCGCCCATCTGGGCCAGGGGGCCTCCCACCCGGCGCATCGGCCTCGAGCGCAGCGAGGCATCACCGCTGAGCACGAAGTGGCGACCCGCCCGGCCGGCCAGCAACCCCAGCATCAGCCGCATGGTGGTGCCGGAATTGCCGCAGTCGAGCACGTCGGCGGGCTCCCGCAGCCCGTCCAGGCCCACCCCCTCGACGGTCACCACCTGGCCGGCGGCGATCGGCGAGACCGTGACGCCCATGGCCCGCAGGCAGGCGGCGGTGCTCAGGGGGTCTTCGGCGGGCAGCAGCCCCTCGATGCGGGTGGTGCCCTCGGCGATGGCCCCGAACAGGAGCGAACGGTGGGAGATCGACTTGTCGCCGGGCACCGTCACGTGGCCCCGCAGACTGCCGCCGGCCGGCAGCAGCAGCGCCGGCACGGCGGCAGCGCTGACATCGACGCTCGCGGGGGAGGACAACGGCTCTGGCGCCAACTGGGGCGATCCTATGGAGCGGCCGGTTCCGGGCCTACGGCCAGGGGCCTCCGTCAGCGCCCACGGCCAGGGCTGTCCGTCAGGGGCGGATGCCGACGGCCCGCAGCCTGGCCGACAGGCTCCAGACCTCCACCACCAGCCGGTGCCAGGGGGTGATCGTCTCCATGGCCAGGCCCATGGGGCTGGGGGCGGCGGCCCGCAGCGCCCGCGCCGCCGCCAGGGACCGGCGCGCTTCGTCGAGCCGCTGGCGCAGGTTCTCCTGCTCAGGGGCGGCCATCACCGCCTCCGGGCAGTGGTCGAGCAGCAGCAGGCCGCGATCGAAGGACTCGGCGTAGTCCTTAAGGAGCGGCACCAGGATCTCCTCCAGCAGGGGGCCGGCGGGATCGGGAAGGGAGGGGGCGGGAACCATCCCTTCAGCCTAGGAATCCTCTCCCTGGCCGTTCGGGTGCGGATCACCAGCCCCCGGGCAAGGCCGTGGAACGATGGGGCCCGAACGGATCGCCCCATGATCGACGTCGCCGTCTGGGATGGCCTGCTGCGCCGCCATGTTGATGGCGAGGGCCGGGTGGACTACGCCGGCTGGCAACGGCACGGCGCGACGGAACTGGAGGGCTGGCTGGCGGCCCAGCGCCCCTTCGATCCGGATCCCGGCGTTGGGCCCGGGGCGCTCGCCCTCTGGATCAACCTCTACAACGCCCTGGTGATCCGCCAGGTGCTGGCCCGCTTCCCGCTGGCCTCGATCCGCCCCAGCCTCGCCGGGGTGCCCAACTGGCCGGCGTTCCTGGCCTTCTTCTCCCGGCCGGTGATCACCCTGCAGGGCCAGCCCCTCAGCCTCGATTGGATTGAGCACGCCCTGCTGCGGCCCCGCTTCGGTGACCCCCGCATCCATTTCGCCCTGGTCTGCGCCGCCAGGGGCTGCCCTCTGCTGCGGCCGGAGGCCTACCACCCTGAGCGGATCACGGAGCAGCTGGAGGAGGACGCCCGCCGGTTCCTGGGGAACCCCCTGAAGCTGCGCTTCGATCCGGTCCGTCGCACCCTGCACTGCAGCCGGATCCTGCAGTGGTACCGCCGGGACTTCCTGGCGGTGGCCTCCTCGATCGCCGCCTACGTGGGCCGCCACCGGCCGGACCTGGATCTGCCGGCCGACGTCCGGATCGCCTGGCTCCCCTACGACTGGGCCCTCAACGGCTGAGCGTCAGTCGCAGGGTGTCGGACGCCGGGCATCAATCCCGGATCTCGCCGTAAATGCGCTTCAGCCGCGCTGCCGGCACCCCCAGCCCCCAGAGCAGGCCGATCGCCAGGTAAATGCCGGTGGCTTTCCAGGAGCCCCAGCGCGCCACCCGGCGGTCGGAGGTCTCCACCACCCGGTTGAGCTGCCGGATGCGGCCCAGCCGTCCCAGCCGGGTGCAGAGATCGGCGTCCTCCATGATCGGCAGGCGCTCATCGAAACCGCCGCAGCGCACGAAGTCGCTGCGGCGGCAGAACATGGCCTGGTCGCCGAACAGCACCCGGAAGCCGTTCAGCAGATAGCGGTGGGGCCGGAACAGCAGGGCCGCGTAGTGGGTCTTGAGGGCGTTGTGCAGGCTCACGCCCCAGCGGGTGCGGTCGGCACCCCGCATCAGGGCCAGGAAGCCCCCGCCGCTGATGGTCGGGTCGGCCAGGGTGGCGCTCACCAGCTGCACCAGATCCGAGGGCACCAGGGTGTCGGCATGGAGAAAGCAGAGGATCTCGCCGCGGGCCGCCGCTGCCCCTTGGTTCATCTGCACCCCCCGCCCCGGCCGTGGCGAGCGGATCACACGGCAGCCATGCACGTGGGCCCTGGCCAGGGTGGCATCGGTGCTGCCGCCATCCACCACGATCACCTCGGCGGCCGCCGGATCGAGGATCTCCAGCTGCTGCAGGGTGCGCCCAAGATGGCTGGCTTCGTTGAGGGTCGGGATAATGATCGAGACCGACCTTGCCGTCACCTTGCTGCGCAACAATCTTGCATTCTACGATCAGCAGGCGGTCTGCTGGTGGGAGGAGTCGGCGACGATCTTTCCCCTCAGCCAACTCAATCCGCTTCGCTTTCTCTACTTCGATCAGTTCGTTTCCGACTGGCGGAATCTGCGGGTTCTGGATGTGGGCTGCGGCGGCGGCTACACCTGTGAATTCCTGGCCCGTCGCGGCGCCCTGATCACCGGCATCGACCGCTCCGCCCCCTGCATCGCGGCGGCCCGCAGCCATGCGGCCGCCTCGGGTCTGGCGATCGACTACCACGTCGGCAGGGCGGAGCAGCTTCCCTTCGCCGCCGGCCGCTTCGATGTGGTGGTCTGCGTCGATGTCCTGGAGCATGTCGATCGGCCCGAGGCCGTGATCGCCGAGATCGCCAGGGTGCTCACCCCCGGAGGAACGCTCTGCTTCGACACCATCAACCGCACCTTCCGCTCGCGGCTGACCATGATCTGGCTGCTGGAGACGCTGCTGCGGCTGATCCCCGCCGGCGTCCACGACTGGCGGCGGTTCGTGCCCCCGGCGGAGCTGCGGCGCTGGCTGGAGGCCAGGGGCTTCGGTGCCATCACGGTGAGGGGCATGGATCTGTTCGGCCGGGGTCCGCTGCGCACCCTGGGCCGGCTGATCCACTACCGCCGTACCGGCGGGTTCCAGGTGGGCTTCGACCATGACCTGGCGGTCATGTTCATCGGTGTGGCCGGCCTCAGCCCAGCAGCAGGCCCCCCGATTCGCTGAAGGCGGCCCGGGCACTGCGCAGGTCGAACACCAGGTCCTCCAGGGTGAGCTGGTCCAGTTCCCGTTCCAGGGCCTGCAGCAGCCGGCGGTTCAGCACCCGGGTCACCCGGTCGCTGGGCCGGGGGTCCTCCTCGGCACCCCCCAGGGCGATCAGGCTGCCGGCCGGGGCGTCCACCGCCGCCAGGATCGCCGCCAGGGGCACCTCGGCGGGCGGACGCCTCAGCCGGTAGCCCCCCTGCCGGCCCCGGCGGGCCTCCACCAGGGCAGCTCGGCGCAGCTTGAGCATCAGCTGCTCCAGCATCGGACCGGGCAGGTCCTGGGCCTCGGCGAGGGCGGACACCGACTGCCAGCGAGGCGGATCCAGGGCCAGCTCCAGCAGGGCCTTGAGGGCGTAGATGCCGCTGCGGCGCAGCATCAGCGGCCGGCCGCCAGGCGCTCCAGCACGTGCTCCAGGGTGTAGCCGAACAGGGCGGGATCGGGCTCGCCGCGGCCCAGATCGTCGAGGCCCAGCTCGCTCCAGCGGGCATCCACCCGGGCCTCCAGGCCGGCATCCCGGCCCAGGGCCTGGCCCCAGTCGTGGCGTTTCTCCGGGCCGATCTTGGTGGTGGCATCAATCGCCAGCCGGCCGCCGAGCCCCAGCCGCTCGCTGGCGAAGTCGAGCGAGTCGAACGGGGTGTCCTCCAGCACGAACAGGTCGCGCTGGGGATCCACCTGGGCGCTGATCGCCCAGATCACCTGGCGCGGGTCGCGGATGGCGATCGACTTGTCGACCACCACCACGAACTTGGTGTAGGTGAACTGGGGCAGGGCGCTCCAGAAGGCCATGGCCGCCCGCTTGGCCTGGCCCGGATAGGCCTTGTCGATGGCGATCACGGCGAGCTTGTAGCTGAGGCCCTCCATCGGCAGGAAGAAATCGACGATCTCCGGGATCTGCTGGCGCAGGATCGGCGTGTAGATCCGGTTCAGGGCGATCGCCAGCATCGCCTCCTCCTTCGGCGGACGGCCGCTGAAGGTGGTCAGGAAGATGGGGTCACGGCGCTGGGTGACGCAGTGGAAGCGCACCAGGGGGGAGTCCTCCTCGCCGCCGTAGAAGCCCATGTGGTCGCCGCAGGGGCCGTCCGGAAGCACCTCCCCGGGCGTGATCGTGCCCTCCAGCACCACCTCGCTGTGGGAGGGCACCTCCAGATCGAGGGTCTTGCAGCGGGCCAGTCGCACCCCCTCACCGGCATAGAGGCCGGCGAACAGCCATTCGCTCAGCTGCACCGGAATCGGCGTGGCCGCCGCCATCACCAGCAGGGGATGGACGCCGATCGCCACCGCCACTTCGAGCTTGCGGCCCTGGGCCGCCGCCTTGCGCAGGTGCCGGGCCCCGCCACGCACGCTCAGCCAGTGGACGGTGGCCGTGTTGATCGACTGGCGCTGCAGCCGGTAGACGCCGACGTTCGGGACCCCTGTCTCGGGGTCCTTGGTGATCACCAGCCCCAGGGTGATCACCCCGCCGGCATCCCCCGGCCAGGGGCGCAGCAGGGGCAGCTGCTCGAGGTTCACCTGCTCGTCCCGCAGCACCTGCTGGTGGCAGGGGGGGGTGAGGTCGAGGTCGGGCCGGGCCCGCACCAGGTCCCAGAACACCCCGCCGAATTTCATCACCTCCTTCAGGCCCTTGGGGGGCCGGGGCTGCTGCAGCAGGGCCAGCTTCTCGCCGAGGGCCTCGAGCTCCTCGGGCCGCTCCATGCCCATGCTCCAGAGCACCCGTTCCACGGTGCCCATCAGGTTCACCGCCACCGGCATGGGGGAGCCGATGACGTTCTCGAACATCAGGGCCGGCCCACCCATGGCCAGCACCCGGTCGGCGATCGCCGCCAGTTCCAGGTCCGGATCCACCGGCGCCGTGATGCGTCGCAGCTGGCCGCGCCTCTCGAGCAGGCCCATGAAATCGCGCAGATTGCGCTGCCGCCCCAGGGCTTTGCCGATCCCGTCTGCCACCACCCCCGCCACGTCGTCCTGCGCCGTCGAGCTGCTGCCTACTGTGACGCACCCCCGTGACGATCGCGTTCCGTGCTGCTCTCCTATTTCCACACCTCCGAAGCGGTTCCCCCCCTGCTGCCCCCCGAAGAGGACGGCCCGGACGCCGCCGTGGTCATCGACGTTCTGCGGGCCACCACCACGATCGCCTGGGCCCTGGAGAACGGGGCCGAGGCGATCCAGGCCTTCGCCGACCTCGGCAGCCTGGAAGACGCCGCCGCCGGCTGGCCGGCCGCCCGGCGACTCCGGGCCGGTGAACGCGGCGGCAAGCGCGTCGAGGGCTACGACCTGGGCAACTCCCCCCTGGCGGTGACCCGGGAGCGGGTGGAGAGCAAGCGCATCTTCCTCAGCACCACCAATGGCACCCGCTCCCTGGACCGGGTCCGGGACGTGCCCCTGCTGCTCACCGCCTGCCTGCCCAACCGCACCGCCGTGGCCCGGCGGCTGATCGAACGCCAGGCCCTGAGGGTCTGGATCGTGGGCAGCGGCTGGGAGGGGGATTACTCCCTCGAGGACAGCCTGGCGGCGGGGGCAGTGGCCTCGGCGGCCATCGAGCAGGCGGTGGCGCCCCATATGGGGGTCCGCTGTGCCAACGACGAGATGCTGGCGGCCCTCGCCCTCTGGCAGCAGTGGCGGCACGACACCGAGACCTGCCTGCGCAGCGCCAGCCATGGCCAGCGCCTGATCGGGCTGGGCAACCACGACGCTGACTTCGCCTGCTGCGCCGCCGTCGACAGCCTTGAGATCGTGCCGATCCAGGCCGAACCCGGGGTGCTGAGGGCCAGCTGAGCGGCGCCTTGCCCCCCTTGGCGGGTCCCTTACGATTCGCCGGTCTTGGAGCGGTCCGGCGGTGAGCAGTTTTCTGGCGGCGGCCCTGCAACTCACCAGCACGCCGGACCCGGACGCCAATTTCTCGGCGGCCGAGGAGCTCATCGAGCTGGCGGCCCGCCGCGGCGCCGACCTGGTCGGCCTGCCGGAGAACTTCGCCTTCATGGGCGATGACGCCCGCCGGCTGGAGCTGGCGCCGATCCTGGCCGAGCGCTGCAGCCGCTTCCTGGTCACGATGGCGCGCCGCTACCAGGTCACCCTGCTGGGGGGCGGCTTCCCGGTGCCGGCCGGCGAGGGCCAGACCTTCAACCGCGCCGAGCTGGTGGGCCGGGAGGGCCAGCTCCTGGCCCGCTACGACAAGATCCACCTCTTCGATGTGGACCTGCCGGACGGGATCACCTACCGGGAGTCGGCCACGGTGCAGCCCGGCCACGAGCCGCCGCCGGTGGTCGATGTGCCCGGCCTCTGCCGGGTCGGCCTGTCGATCTGTTACGACGTGCGCTTCCCCGAGCTCTACCGCCAACTGGCCGGTTCCGGGGCCCAGCTGCTGATGATCCCGGCGGCCTTCACCGCCTACACCGGCAAGGACCACTGGCAGGTGCTGCTCCAGGCCCGGGCCATCGAGAACACCGCCTACGTGCTCGCCCCCGCCCAGACGGGCCTCCACTACGGCCGCCGCCAGACCCACGGCCATGCCCTGGTGATCGACCCCTGGGGCACCGTGATGGCGGATGCCGGCGTGGAGCCGGGCCTGGCGATGGCCCCTGTGGACATGGCCCATGAGGCCAGGGTCCGTACCCAGATGCCGAGCCTCCAGCACCGCCATCCGGCGTTGTTCTGAGTGGTGATGGGAGTGCGTGCGGCGCGATTCGCCTGGTTGCTGACCCTGCCCCTGCTGCTCGGGGCCCTTCCCGCCAGGGCGGCCAGTGCCCTGTCGGCCTGGCGCCTGAGCCGGGAGGGGGTGCTGGAGCTGCGCACCTCCCCGGGGGTGCGGCTGCAGGCCTACTACGAGGAGGGCTCCGGCCTCACCGGGCCCCGGGTGTGGGTGGATCTGCCGGGTGCCCCCCAGCGCAGCCGCTCGGTCCCCGTCGGCGGTCTCGTGCGGGAGGTGCGCATCGGCCGGCCCGACCCGGGCACCACCCGGCTGGTGCTCGAATTCAGGCCCGGCACCCGCCTCGATCCGCGCCAGCTGCGCCTGGTGGGCACGGCCCGCGACCGCTGGCGCCTCTCCCTCACCGGCCTGCCCCTGAGTGGCTTCACCCGCAACGTGGGCGAGGGCGACATGGACGCGCCCACCTCCAGCTGGACCGCCTCCCGCCCCTCCGGCTTCGGCAGCAGCGGCCGGGCCACCTCCGGTCGGCCCATCTCCGCCGACGGGTTGCCGGTGGTGCCCCGGGGCCGCTTCCGGGTGGTGATCGACCCCGGCCACGGCGGCCCCGACCCCGGGGCCGTGGGGATCGGCGGCCTGCGGGAGACCGACGTGGTGCTGGACGTGAGCCTGCAGGTGGCCCAGCTGCTCCAGGCCCGGGGGGTGCAGGTGCTGATGACCCGGACCTCGGAAGTGGACGTTGACCTGCCGCCGCGGGTGTCCCTGGCCAACAGCAGCAACGCCAACGCCTTCGTCAGCATCCACGCCAACGCCCTGAGCATGGCCCGCCCCGATGTGAACGGGGTCGAGACGTTCTATTTCCAGTCGGGCAGCTCCCAGCGGCTGGCCCAGGCGATCCAGTCCCGGATCATGGCGGTCTCTCCGGGCACGCCCGACCGTGGGGCCCGGCCGGGGCGGTTCTTCGTGATCCGCCGCACGGTGATGCCGGCGGCGCTGGCTGAGATGGGCTTCGTCACCGGCCGCGTCGACGCCCCACGGCTGGCCGATCCCTCCTTCCGCCGCCGCCTGGCGGTGGCGATCAGCGCCGGCATCCTCGACTTTCTCCAGGGGGCCTCTTGAGCCTCCTCGTCGGTCTGTTCGACAGCGGCCTGGGGGGCCTGACGGTGCTGCGCCAGGTCCATGCCCTCTACCCCCACTCCCCCTGCCTCTACCTGGGCGACACGGCCCGGGTCCCCTACGGCCAGCGCTCGAAGGAGGAGATCCGCGCGATTGCCTCGGAGGTGGTGCACTGGCTGCGGCTCCAGGGGGTGGGGGTGCTGGTGATGGCCTGCAACACCTCCAATGCCCTGGCCCTCGATGTGGCGGTGGCGGAAGCGGGCGTGCCGGTGGTGGGGCTGATCGACAGCCTGGCCAGCGAGCTGACCAGCGATCACGTCGGGGTGCTGGCCACCCCGGCCACCGCCGCCAGCGGTGCCTACCGGCGCTCGATCCAGGCCTGCCGCCCCTCGGCCCGGGTGCTGGAGGTGGGCTGCCCCGCCTTCGTGCCCCTGATCGAGGCGGGCGACCTGCAGGCTCCGGAGCTGCGGGCCGCCGCCGCCGACTATCTGGCCCCGCTGCTGGCGGCCAATGTGGACACGATTGTGCTGGGCTGCACCCACTACCCGCTGCTGCGGGCCCTGCTCGCCGAGCTGCTTCCCCCCGATGTGCAGCTGGTGGACCCGGCCCTGGCGGCCGCCCAGCGCCTCGGACCGCTGCTGGCCAGCTTGGGGGATTCCCCCGAGGTGGACCAGGCGGGGGAGTCGGTGCGGCCGCCCCTGCAGCGCACCCGCTTCTGTGTCACCGGCCCCGCCGACGCCTTCGCCAGCGCGGCCGCCGCCTGGCTGGGCAGCCGGCCGGCGGTGCGCAGCGTCAGCCTGCAGTCGCCCACCCGCGCCTATTGAGGCACGGCCCCTAGGATCTTTCCATCGTGGAGGTGACGTGGCGACGGTTGCAGAGTTGCTCCAGCCGGTGGAGTCCGACCTCGATGCCCTGCTGGCCGACCTGCGCAGCCTGATCGGCGCTGGCCATCCGATTCTGCAGGCGGCCGCCGAGCACCTGTTCGCGGCCGGTGGCAAGCGGCTGCGGCCGGGCATCGTGCTGCTGCTGTCGCGGGCCATCGCTCCCGATGGCGGCCTCAGCCCCCGCCACCGGCGGCTGGCGGAGATCACCGAGATGATCCACACCGCTTCCCTCGTCCACGACGACGTGGTCGACGGGGCCGCCACCCGCCGTGGGGTGGCCACGGTGCACAGCCGCTTCAACCACCGCGTGGCGGTGCTGGCCGGCGATTTCCTCTTCGCCCAGGCCAGCTGGCACCTCGCCAACCTCGACGACCTCGATGTCGTCAAGCTGCTCTCGCGCGTGATCATGGACCTCGCCGATGGCGAGGTGCGCCAGGGCCTGTTCCGCTACGACACTGGCCAGAGCTTCGAGACCTACCTCGAGAAGAGCTACTGCAAGACCGCTTCCCTGATCGCCAACAGCGCCCGGGCCGCCGGGGTGCTCACGGGCCTCAGCGAACCCCGCCTCGACGCCCTCTACCGCTTCGGTCGCCAGCTCGGCCTGGCCTTCCAGGTGGTCGATGACATCCTCGATTTCACCGCCAGCGACCAGCAGCTCGGCAAGCCCGCCGCCAGCGACCTGGCCTCCGGCTACCTCACCGCCCCGGTGCTGTATGCCCTCGAGGAGCGGCCCGCCCTGGCGGGGCTGATCGAGCGCGAATTCTGCGAGGCCGGCGACCTCGACCAGGCCCTGGCGATGGTGCGCGGCTGCGAGGCCATCGGCCGCTCCCGGGCCCTGGCCGAGGGCTTCGCCCGGGAGGCCCACGAGGCGATCGAGTGGCTGCCCCCCTCCGAGCCCCGCAGCGCCCTGCGGGCCCTGCCCGAGTTCGTCCTCAGCCGCCTCTACTGATCCGGCCCTAGGGATCCAGCCGGACCTCCTCCAGGGAGTTGAGGCAGACCACCCCCTCGGGATAGGTCCGGCAGCTCACCCCCGGCGGCAGCAGCACGTGGACCCGGCAGCCGGCGCCCACGGCGGCGGCCACACCGGCGCCGGAGTCTTCGAACGCCCAGCAGGCGCTGGGTGCCACCCCGAGGCGCCGGGCTGCCAGCAGGAAAGCATCCGGGGCGGGCTTGCCGTCCCCCAGCTCCGGATCGTCGCCATGGACCCTGACCTCGATCAGGGCCATCCAGGGGTGGGGGGCCACCTTGATCGCCACCGCCGGGCGGGCACTGCTGGTGGCCAGCGCCATCGGGATCCCCAGGGCCCGGCAGCGCCGCACCAGGGCCTCGGCACCGGGCATGGCCGGGGCGGTGGCCAGCAGGGCTTCGGCGATGGGCTGGCGCACCGCCAGCAGCTCCTCCTCGCTCAGGCGGGGCCCGCCCGCGGCGGCGATCCACTGGCGCACCTGGCTGGCGCAGTCGTGGCGCCGGCGGCCGCGCAGGCTGAGCAGCTCGGCGTCATCGAGCGGCCGGCCGAAGCGGCTGGCCGCCGTCTGCCAGGCCCGGGCATGGGCGGGCTCGGTGTCCAGCAGCAGACCGTCGAGATCGAACAGGCAGGCGGCGGGTCGCTGGGGCATCCCACCAGCCTGCATCAGGACAGATCGTTCTCGGGGTAGCTGTCCTCCAGGGCGGTCTCCAGGGTGGTGAGCAGCAATACCAGGGCGGCCCGCTCATCGAGTTCGCTGCCGCTCACCTCGCTGATCCAGCGCTGGCAGAGCCCCTCGATCTGCTGGAACAGGGCCGTGCCGCCCCGCAGCAGGGTCATCACCTTCTCGACGTTGTCCTCATCGATGTCCGGCGGCAGCCCCACCACGTAGCGGCGACCGTCGTCCCCCACGTAGGTGAGGTTGCCGTCGGCGTCGAGCGTCGGGCCGGCATGGGGCGTGATCGGCTTCTCCTCCATGGCCTTCCGCTCCAGTCCCGTGGGGTCGTCCCCTGGCTAACGCCGCCGGCCGATCTTGCCAAGCAGCGATGAGCAGCCCTGATCGCCAGGCCAGGCGCTCCTGAACGGCCCGCTTTCAGCGGTTCAGCCGCTGCATCCGCCAGGTGACGAACGTGCCGATCGGGCTCCAGAGCAGGAACGGAACCAGCAGCAGCGCGGCCGTCGGCGAAATGGTCAGCGTCGCCAGGGTCAGGCCCAGGCCCCAGATCCAGCCGGCCAGGCCCGCCGCCGTTCCCCAGGCCAGTCGGCGGGTGCGGCAGATCAGCAGCGTGTAGCTCTGCACCAGGACGAGCAGCACCAGGTAGACGGCCATGGCCAGCGGGGCCGCCGCCCCGCCGGCCCGCCAGCGGAGCAGGGCCGAGGCGTAGAAGCAGAGGTAGATCAGCGACCAGATCAGCGGGATCCAGCGCTCGAAGGTGAGCCAGCGGGGGCGCCGCAGCCGCAGGAACCAGGCGAACTGCTGGCGGCTCGGAGTGAGGACGGCGATCACCAGGCCCATCACCAGCAGGATCGTCAACCAGGCGGGCATGGGAGGGGGGCGGAGGCCTCCAGCGTGGCCCGGCTGCGGTTGAATGCACCATGCCCCAGCCTGCCCGGCAGGCTTCGCCATGACCCAGGACTCCTCGCCCACCATCGAGTCGGTGCTCCAGGAAGAGCGGCAGTTCGCCCCGCCGCCCCAGCTGGCCGCCGAGGCCCGCATCGGTTCGATGGCGGCCTACCAGGCCCTGGCGGCGCGCGCCGAGGCCGATCCGGACGGTTTCTGGGGGGAGGCGGCCCGCCGGGAGCTGCACTGGTTCCAGCCCTTCGACACGGTGCTGGACTGGAGCGATCCCCCCTTCGCCCGCTGGTTCGAGGGGGGCACCACCAACCTTTCCTACAACTGCCTCGATCGCCATCTGGACGGCCCCCGCGCCGACAAGACGGCCCTGATCTGGGAGGGGGAGCCGGGCGACGGCCGCTCCTTCACCTACCGCGAGCTGCACGCCGAGGTCTGCCGCGCCGCCAACGCCCTCAAGGTCCTCGGCGTCGGCAAGGGCGATCTGGTGGCCCTCTACATGCCGATGGTGCCGGAGGCGGCCATCGCCATGCTGGCCTGCGCCCGCATCGGCGCGCCCCACTCGGTGGTGTTCGGCGGCTTCTCGGCCGAGGCCCTGCGCGACCGCCTGATCGACGGCCAGGCGAAGCTGGTGATCACCGCCGACGGCGGCTTCCGCAAGGACAAGGCCGTGGCGCTCAAGCCCGCGGTGGACCAGGCCCTGGCGGAGGGCAGCCCCAGCGTCGAGCACGTGCTGGTGGTGCGGCGCACCGGCGAGGCCACCGGCTTCGAGGCCGGACGTGACGTCTGGTGGCACGAGCTGGTGGACGGCCAGAGCGCCGACTGCCCGGCCGAGCCCATGGCCAGCGAGGACCGTCTCTTCGTGCTGTACACCTCCGGCTCCACCGGCAAGCCCAAGGGGGTGGTGCACACCACCGCCGGCTACAACCTCTGGGCCCACCTCACCTTCCAGTGGATCTTCGACATCCGCGAGGACGACATCCACTGGTGCACCGCCGATGTCGGCTGGATCACCGGCCACAGCTACATCGTCTACGGGCCGCTCTCCAACGGTGCCACGACGCTGATGTACGAGGGGGCGCCGCGGCCCTCCCGCCCGGGGGCCTTCTGGGAGGTGATCGAGAAGCACCGGGTGACGATCTTCTACACCGCCCCCACCGCCATCCGCGCCTTCATGAAGAGCGGCCGCGCGGTGCCCGACCGCTCCGACATGTCCAGCCTGCGGATCCTCGGCACCGTCGGCGAGCCGATCAATCCCGAAGCCTGGATGTGGTACCGGGATGTGATCGGCGGCGACCGCTGCCCCGTGGTGGACACCTGGTGGCAGACGGAGACCGGTGGGGTGATGATCAGTCCCCTGCCCGGCGCCACCCCCACCAAGCCCGGCTCCGCCACCCTGCCCCTCCCCGGCATCGCCGCCGACGTGGTCGATCTGGAGGGCAACAGCGTGCCGACGGGGCAGGGGGGCTACCTGGCGGTGCGGCGCCCCTGGCCCGGCATGATGCGCATCGTCCACGGCGACCCGGAGCGTTTCCGCCGCAGCTACTGGGAGCACATCCGTCCCGCTGACGGCAGCTGGCTCTACTTCGCCGGCGACGGGGCCCGCCGCGACGCGGACGGCTACTTCTGGGTGATGGGCCGGGTCGATGACGTCATTAACGTTTCCGGCCACCGGCTGGGCACGATGGAGATCGAGTCGGCCCTGGTGAGCCACCCGTCGGTGGCGGAGGCGGCGGTGGTGGGCCGGCCCGACGAGCTCAAGGGGGAGGGCATCGTCGCCTTCGTCACCCTCGATGCCGGCGTGGAGGGGGATGCGGCCCTGGAGGCCGAGCTGCGCCGGCACGTGGGACTGGAGATCGGGCCGATCGCTCGGCCGGACGTGATCCGCTTCACCGATGCCCTTCCCAAGACCCGCAGCGGCAAGATCATGCGCCGCATCCTGCGGTCCCTGGCGGCGGGGGAGGACGTCAGCGGCGACACCTCCACCCTGGAGGACCGTTCGGTGCTCGATGCCCTGAGGGTGTGAGGTCGCTGGCCTGGCCGGGTGGCCTCAGGCCGTCCCGGACCAGGCGCTGATCTGCTCGGCCAGCCGCTCCATGGACCGCTGACGGGCCGGATCATCGGCCCACTCCCCCAGGAACTGCTTGCGCAGGCCGCCGCTGGCAGGGGTGAGGTGATCCCCCGGCAGCTCCAGCAGGGTGGAGGCATCGCCGGCCCTGGCCTGGAGCACGCCGATCAGCCGGCCGCTCTGGTCGATCGTGTCGCGGCTGAAGCGCACCACCAGGTTGCGGGGCTGGCTGTAGCTGCTGCCGATCTGCCGCAGGGTGTCCTCCGGGGAGGGGCTGAACTCGCTGCGGAAGCGGAACTGCTGGCCCAGCTCCGCCAGGAAGGGGATCGAGCGCTCGGCCGAGAAGTTGTTGAAGCTGAGCGCCACCAGGCCATCGCAGCGGCGGCCGCCGTCGGGGGCGAGCAGATGCAGCTTGCAGCCGAGGCTGTGGCCCAGCCGGATCAGCGGGGAGGCGGCCCCGTCGGGGGCCAGCGGCTCCCGCTCCCGCTGCTGGCGGAACAGCCGCCAGGCGGCGTTGGCCTGGGCCTGGTGGTCGAAGCCCGGCACGTAGCTCCAGGCGTGGACGCGCCAGCCCCGCGTCGCCAGGGCCTCGAGACAGCGCCGGTAGCTCAGCTGGGGGGTGGCCGCCAGGTAGCTGCCGCCGATGAACTCGATCAGGCCCCGGGGCCGGCCCGGGGGCTCCAGCCGCCAGAGCTCCCCTTGCTGTCGCCACGCCGTCATCGTCCGCTCCCCCCGTCCTGGATCGCGAGCGGGGTCAGGAGGCCTGGAGGCCGCGCAGGGCGTCGAGGGCCTCGCGCCGGTGGGCCGGTCCGTCCAGCAGGTTGTTGAACACGTGGCGGATCACCCCCGTCCCGTCGATGACGTAGGTGACCCGGCCGGGCAGGAGCCCGAGCACGCTGGGCACGCCGAAGGCCTTGCGCAGCCGGTTGCCCCCATCCACCAGCAGCGGGAAGGGCAGCCGATGGCGGTTGGCGAAGCGGCGGTGGCTGGCGGCATCGTCGCCGCTGACGCCCCACACCTCGGCCCCGAGGGCCTGCAGGTCGGCGTGGCTGTCGCGGAAGGCGCAGGCCTCCATGGTGCAGCCGGGGGTGTCGTCCTTGGGATAGAAGAACAGCACCAGGGCCTTGCCCTCCAGCCGGTCGCTGCGGCGTTCGGTGCCGTCCTGGTCGGGGAGGGCGATCAGGGGGGCGGTATCGCCGGGGGCGAGGGCTGGGGCCACGGAGCGGGGGACGGAGGCAGGATCCACCAACCCTAGGAAGCCGGCACCGGCGAGGTCGGGCACGGGGTCGGGAGGCGGGGGCGGGTACGGAGTCGGGGGGATGGGGGCGATGGGACCTTGCCCGGCTTGCGACCATGGACCAGCGAGCGCATGACGCCGATGCAGGAGCAACCCGGTCTCTGGCAGCAGAACGACCTGCTGGGCCTGGCCGCCCCGGAGCCCGCGGCTGCCCCTTCGCCGCCCCCTGCTCCGCCACCAGCCCCATCGCCGCCAGCCCTCTCGGCCCCCCAGGCCCCCGCCGATCCGCCGCGCCCGGTGCCCATCTCGCTTCCCGCCTGCGCCGGGCGTCCCCAGCGGGCCCTGCCGCGGGGGCCCGAGACCCTGCTGATCCTGGACACGGAGACCACCGGCCTCTCCACCCTCCAGGGGCAGTGCATCGAAGTGGGGGCGATCCTGTTCCACGTGCCCCACAGGGCCGTGCTCTCCCAGGTGTCGTTCCTGCTGCCCTGCCCGGCCAACGCCGCCGAGGCCATCAACGGCATCCCCGCCGCCGTGACCCGGCTGGAGCAGCCCCGCCAGGAGGCCCTGGCCTGTTTCCTGGCCATGGCGGCCGCCTGTGACGCCCTGGTGGCCCACAACGCCGCCTTCGATCGCCAGTGGTTCGGACTGGGCCCCCTGCCGTCCCTGGACCGCCCCTGGATCTGCTCGATGGAGGACATCCGCTGGCCGGCCGAGCGCCAGCTGCGCAGTTCCCCCTCGGTCCGTGATCTGGCCCTGGCCTACGGGGTGCCGGTCTGGGCCGCCCACCGGGCCCTCACCGACTGCATCTACCTGGCCCAGGTGTTCGAGCGCTGCGCCGATCTGGAGGCGCTGCTGCTGGCCGCCCTGGAGCCCCGCAGCCTCTACCGGGCGGAACTGCCCTACGCCGAGCGTCACCGGGCCAGGGAAGCGGGATTCCGCTGGAACGAGGCCGTGCCTCGCGCCTGGAGCCGCCGGCTGAGCCGGCGCGAAGCGGAGGCGCTGCCCTTCCCCGTCCAGCTGGTGGCGGATCCGATCGCCGCCGAGGGGCTGGCCCACAGCGCCTGAGGCGGGTGACCGTTCGGCCGGGAATCTTCCGTTTTTGTTTCGATGCCTGAAGCAGAACCGGGGATCCCGGGCGCTCCAGCCCAGCCTCCCCACCCTTGGGGTGTTCTTCGGCGTCGGAGTCATGGTCACCCGGCCGCCGATCGGCTCCGTGGATGGCGCTGACCCCGCCCAGCAGTGTGTGCGCCGCTGGCAGACGGCCCGCACCTGGGCCCGGCTGATCCGGGAGGCGGAAGCCCTCTGGCGGGTCGATGTGCGGGCCCTGCGTCGGTTGGCCTCCCAGGAGCTGTTCCAGCTGGTTCAGGAGGTGCCCCCCCGGATGCGGCGGCGGGTCAATCTCTGGCTGGTGCGCTTCAACGTGCTCACCCGCCTGCGCTGAGGCGGGCGAGGCCCGGGCAGGCCCGGACATGGGCAAAAAAAATCAGCTGAAGGGATCAGCTGACGGGAAGGAAAACCACCGGTGTCCGCTGAAGGCGAACGTTCGGCGGACCGGCTGAATCGGAGCGGCGGGATTTGAACCCACGACCCCCACTACCCCAAAGTGGTGCGCTACCAAGCTGCGCTACGCCCCGGCGGAATGAAGCTATCACAGCGTCCTGGGGGTGCCGCGCCGCCTGGAGAGCCGTCGCATCAGGCGGTTCGTGAGCCGCTGGCGGCCCATGGTGGTGTAGCCCCGGAGGTGCTCGCGCCGGGCCAGCAGCCGCAGTTCCGCCAGCCCCATGGAGGCCAGCTGCAGCTCCGGCAGCCGCTGCCAGGCCATCGACGGCAGGGGCAGCTCGGAGCCTTCCCGCCCCTCCGGGAAGCCCTTCAGGGCCCCACCGGCCATCCATTCGGGCACAAGGACGAACAGCACCGCCAGCAGGCCGTAGAGCTCCACCAGCCCCCTGGGCAGTGGATGCAGCTGGCGCTTCGGCTGGTCCTGTTCCTCGGCGGGGTCTCTCACGGAAGGAAGGCCGGCGCCGGTGCTCCCGGCAGCAGGGCGCTGGGACCCCCCTGGCGCCACTGCAGCGGAGGCTCGCCGGAGGGGTTCAGGCGCACGGTCCAGAAGGCCAGGGCGAAACAGATCCCCACCGCGGCGATCAGGGCCACGACTACGACCCGATCGGAGAGGGGCTTCATACCTGTTCGCTGCGCACGCAGACCCGTTTGATGGGCAGCTGCTCGAGCGTGAGTTCATCGCCCCGCAGGATCACCCGCAGCGACTCGTTCTGATAGCGCAGGCCCGGGGCATCGGAGGCCTCCCGGAACAGGGTGGCGCGGGTGCGGCCGGCGATCAGGGACGCCTGGGAAGCATTGCGCTCCAGCACCACCGAGAACCGGTCACCGCAGAGGAACCGTTCGCGGATGTCGTAGTTCTCCCACCACGGGGACTGCATCGCCAGC
The DNA here is from genome assembly GCA_943369315.1 of Synechococcus sp. UW140. Classification (GTDB taxonomy): domain Bacteria; phylum Cyanobacteriota; class Cyanobacteriia; order PCC-6307; family Cyanobiaceae; genus Cyanobium. The sequence goes on along the minus strand of CALRMW020000001.1, from coordinate 388,086 downwards.
AGCGGCAGGAGTCCGAGCGCGAGCAGCGGGGGGGCGGCCATGGCGGAACCGGTCAGGCGAGGGCGATCGGCGCATTGTCGCCGCGAAGGACGCAATGGGGGATGGCCCAGTCATAGCTTTCCCACACGCGGGCGGGAAGGAGGTAGGTGGCACCGGGGACGTCGCCCAGGAGAATCCCCGTGGGCTGGGCGGAGCAGTAGGGGCGGCTGCCGGGCTTGGCCAGGTACTGCTGGTGGTACGGCTCGGCGAAGTGGAAGCGCTGGCCGGTGGCGATCTCCGTGGTGATCCTGCCCAGGCCGGCCGCGTCGAGGGCGGCCTGGTAAGCATCGCGGCTGGCTTCGGCCAGGGAGAGCAGGTCCGGATCATCGACGTAGATGGCCGAGCGGTACTGGCTGCCCCGGTCATTGCCCTGGCGATTGCCCTGGGTGGGGTCGTGGCACTCCCAGAACAGCTTGAGCAGGTCGGCGAAGGAGACCCGGGCGGTGTCCCAGACCACCCGCACCACCTCGGCGTGGCCGCTGCGGCCGCTGCACACCTGTTCGTAGGTGGGGGAGGCGAGTTGGCCACCGGCGTATCCCACGGCGGTGGTGACCACCCCGGGGAGCCGCCAGAAACCCTTCTCCGCCCCCCAGAAACAGCCGCAGCCGAACTGGGCCTCGGCCTGGCCGGCCGCCGGCGGGGCCATCAAGGGGGTGCCGAGAACCACATGCAGGGCGCTGCCTCCCGCAGGGGTGGTGTCGCTCGCAGGGCTGCTGAAGAGGCCGAACAAGGGGTTGCGTACCGGGGCAACCAGCCTAGGCAGCGCCCTGTTGGTCCTGCTGCGGCACCAGGGCGATGTGGTTCAGCAGGGTGGTGATGAAGGCGAACAGCAGGAAGGGCAGCGACAGCACCAGGATCAGCCCCACCCCCACCAGGGCGAACAGGGGCCGGCTCGCCCCCATCAGGGCCAGACCCGCCGCCAGGCTCACGAAGATCACCGCCATCCAGATCAGCACCTGGGCGTAGATGTCACCGAAGGTCAGGGTGCAGCGAACGTTGTAGGGCTGCTGGCTGAGGAACGACGGGGTGGGGGCCATGGGAACGGCGTGGCAGGCGTTGGGGAAACCACGGCCTTTCCAGATAAGCCCAGCCGGCGCCCCGGATGCGGGCTGCTCAACAACTGTTAGAAAGCGCCTCAGGCGGCCTGGAGCTGGCGGTCGGCCTCCTCCCGGTCCCAGAGCCGGCGGTAGGTGCCCTCCTGCTGGAGGAGGTCGTTGTGGTGCCCCTCCTGGACGAGGTGGCCCGCCTCCAGCACCAGGATCCGGTCGCAGGCCGCCGCGGCCGAGAGCTGGTGGCTGATCATCACCACCGTCCGACGCTGCTCCTCGCGCACCGAGCGCAGGATGCCCGCGGCAGTGGTGTTGTCGACGCTGGCCAGGGCGTCATCGAGCACCAGCAGGGGGGCGTCCACCAGCAGGGCCCGCCCCAGGGCGGTGCGCTGGCGCTGGCCGCCGCTGAGGGTGATGCCCCGCTCCCCCACCAGGGTGCGGTAGCCGTCGGGGAAGCCCTTGATGTCCCCCTCCAGGCGGGCCTGGCGGGCGGCCTCCTCGACCCGGTCCATGCCGGCCTCCGGATCGCCGTAGCGCAGGTTGTCGGCCAGGCTGGCGGTGAACAGGTAGCCCTCCTGGGGGACCAGGGCCACCTGACGGCGCAGGTCGCTGAGCTGCAGCCGCGTCACGTCGACGCCGTCGAGGAAGAGCTGGTCGGGCGGCACCTCCACCATCCGGCCGAGGGCCCGGGCCAGGGTGGTCTTGCCGCAGCCCACCGGACCCACCACCGCCACCAGTTCCCCGGGGCGGATCGTGAAGCTCAGGTCCTCCAGGGACGGTTGCCCCGCCCCCGGGTAGCGGACCGTGAGGCCCCTGGCCACGACGGCCCCGAGGGCCGGCCGGGCCGGGGGCAGGGGATCGGCGGGGGAGACGATGGCGGGGGGGTGGCTGAGCAGAGACTCCACCCGCTCCAGGCTCACCTGGCCGGTCTGGAAGGTGTTGAGGGTGAATCCCAGCAGGGCCGTCGGGAAGACCAGGCGCTCCACGAACAGGATCAGGGCCACCAGATCGCCGATGCTCAGCCTTCCGCTCTCCAGCTGGCCGCTGCCCAGGGCCAGCAGCAGCAGCAGGCTGAGGGAGGCGATCCCCTCGAGCATCGGGAAGAGGGTGCTGCGGGTGCGCGCCAGGGAGAGCTGGGCATCCAGATAGACCTTGTTGAGGTCGGCGAAGGCCTTCTCCTCGGTGGCCTCCTGGCCGTAGATCTTGATGGCGCCGATGCCGCTGAGGTCCTCCTGGACGAGGTCGCTGAGGTTGGCCAGCACCTCCTGCTGGCGGCGCTGCTGCTTCATCATGCGGCCGCCGAACAGGCGCACCACCATCAGCATCCCGGGATAGAGGGAGACGGCCGCCAGGCTCAGCAGCGGATCGATCGCCAGCATCGCCGGCAGGGTGAGGGCATAGGCCAGCACCGTGTTGGTGAGGCTGAGCAGGGCGAAGCCCAGCAGCCGCCGGATGTTTTCCACATCGCTGGTGGCCCGGCTGATCACCTCGCCGCTGCCGGTGGTCTGCACCCAGCCGGGGTCCTGGGTGAGCACGTGGTCGAAGATCCGCTCCTTGAGGCTGGCCTCCACCTGGCGGCCCACCCCGAACACCAGCATCCGGGAATAGAGACGGGTGGCCCCCATCACCGTGGCCATGACGATGATCAGGCCGGCCACGCCGAGCACGTCCGCCAGCACGAAGCCGGGCTTGAGCTCGTTGATCGACTGCCGCACCACCAGGGGGATCGCCACCCCCAGCAGGTTCACCACCACCAGGGCGGCGGCCCCTACCAGCACCGTGCGTCTGTGGGGCCGGAGGTACCGCCCGATCAGATCCAGCCGCAGGGCAGCCATGCAGGGAGGCGGGGCAAGGGGCTCCCTAACCTAGGCACCACTCCCCTGGCCCCCGGGCCGCCCGGGCTATGGACGACCAGAACCATCCCCTCCATGCGATCGACCGGGAGACGGTCGACCGGCTGCTGGCGGTGGAGCGGCCCGAGGACGGCCACCTGGTGGATGCGGCGAGGCTGCAGATGCGTTATGCGGGCTTCCCCGGTGCCGCCGACATCCGCGACGATCTCGAGCGGATCCTGCGCCTCTGGGGTCTGGACGCCGCGGCGCTCCACGCCCGCACCCGGGCCATCTGGGCGGCCGGCTTCCGGCCCGGTGCCGCACCGGTGGCCGAAGCGGTGGGCTCGGGCTTCGACACCGCCTCCGACGACGCCGGCTGAGGGGTGGCGGCGGCACGGTTGGGCCCCGTTGGTCAGAACGGCTCACTTCGGGCGATAGTGGGGGCGTCCCCATCACCCGGCCCGGCGTGCTCTGCACCCGGGCTTTTTTCTTGCGCCCCTTACCCCCGTTCCGGCCCATGGCCGGACTCCCGTAAGTTGCCGCTGATGCTTCAGTGTTCGGTGATGTCCGCCTCCCCCACCTGGCCCCAGCTGCTGGAGCAGCTCCTCAACGGCCGGGATCTCCAGGCCGACCAGGCCGAGGCCCTGATGCGGGGCTGGCTGGACGGCAGCATCGACCCGGTGCTCACCGGAGGCCTGCTGGCCGCCCTGCGGGCCAAGGGCACCAGCGGCGAGGAACTGGCGGCGATGGCCGCCGTCCTGCGGCAGGCCTGCCCCCTGCCGGGCGAGCGGCCGCCGCTGGAGCTGATCGACACCTGCGGCACGGGCGGGGCCGGCGCCGACAGCTTCAACATCTCCACCGCCGTGGCATTCACGGCCGCCGCCTGCGGCGCCCATGTGGCCAAGCACGGCAACCGCAGCGCCAGCGGCCGCGTCGGGTCGGCCGACGTGCTCGAGGCCCTCGGCCTCGACCTGCGGGCGCCCCTGGCCACGGTGGTGGAGGCCCTGCCGCGCACTGGCGTGACCTTCCTGTTCGCCCCGGGCTGGCACCCCGCCCTGGTGGGCATGGCCCCCCTGCGCCGCACCCTCGGCGTGCGCACCGTCTTCAACCTGCTCGGACCGCTCGTCAATCCCCTGACGCCCGAGGCCCAGGTGCTCGGGGTGGCCCGGCCCGACCTGCTGGATCCGATGGCCGATGCCCTGCGCCGGCTTGGCCAGAGGCGAGCCATCGTCGTCCACGGCCACGGCGGCCTCGATGAGGCCACCCTCTCGGGGCCCAGCGAGCTGCGCCTGCTGGAGGACGGCGAGGTGCGTCGCGACTGGCTCGACCCCGCGGCGCTGGGGCTGGCCCCGGCGGATCTGGAGGCCCTCAAGGGTGGGGATGTGGCCGCCAACCGCGCGATCCTCGAGGCGGTCCTGCAGGGCGGCGGCACCCGGGCCCAGGCCGATGTGGTGGCCCTGAACGCGGCTCTGGTGCTGTGGGCCGCGGGACTGGAGCCGTCCATCGCCGCGGGTCTGGAACGGGCCCGCCAGGCCCTGGGCGACGGCAGCGCCTGGGCCAGGCTGGAGGCGTTGCGCGGCGCCCTGGCGGGGTCTGAAGGATGATCGGGATTCCTGCCGACGCCCCCCTGGACACCCCACAGGCGGCCCCCGAGGCCCCCAGCACCGACGGCGACACGCCGGCCGTGCTCGTTCTCGCCGATGGCACCGTGCTGCGGGGGTTGGCTTGCGGCGCCCGCGGCAGCGTCTGCGGCGAGGTGGTCTTCAACACCGGCATGACCGGGTACCAGGAGGTGCTCACTGACCCGAGCTATGCCGGCCAGCTGATCACCTTCACCTACCCCGAACTCGGCAACACCGGCGTCAACGGCGAGGACCTGGAGGCCGACCACGCCCACGCCCGCGGCTGCATCCTGCGGCAGCTCGCCCCCCGGCCCAGCAACTGGCGCTGCGAAGAGACCCTCGACCACTGGCTGGTCCGCCAGGGTGTGGTGGGCATCCGTGGGGTCGACACCCGGGCCCTGGTGCGCCACCTGCGGGAGGGCGGCGCCCTCAACGGCGCCATCGCCAGCGACGGCACCGACCCTGCCGCGCTGCTGGATCAGGTGCGGGCCGCCCCCTCCATGGACGGACTCAACCTGGCGGCCCGGGTCAGCACCCGGGAGCCCTACACCTGGGACCGCAGCTGTACGGCCGCGTTCGACACCCGGCCCCAGCCCCGTCCCGACCGTTGCTACCGGGTGGTGGCGATCGATTTCGGCATCAAGCGCGCCATCCTGGAGCGCCTGGTGGCCCACGGCTGCGCGGTCACCGTGCTGCCGGCGGACGCCACCCTGGAGCAGGTGCTGGCGCTGGAGCCGGAGGGGGTGTTCCTCTCCAACGGCCCCGGTGATCCGGCCGCCGTGGCGGAGGGGATCGCCCTGGCCAGGGACCTGCTGCTGCAGCCGCAGCTGCCGGTCTTCGGCATCTGCCTGGGCCACCAGATCCTCGGCCTGGCCCTGGGGGGCCGCAGTTTCAAGCTCGGCTACGGCCACCGCGGCCTCAACCACCCCTGCGGTTCGCCCGGTTCGGTGGAGATCACCAGCCAGAACCACGGCTTCGCCCTCGACGCGGCCTCCCTGCCGGTCGAGCGGGTGGCGATCACCCACCTCAACCTCAACGACCGCACCGTGGCCGCCCTGGCCCTGCGCCACCAGCCCGTCTTCGGGATCCAGTACCACCCGGAGGCCAGCCCCGGTCCCCACGACGCCGACCACCACTTCGCCCGGTTCGTGGCGCTGATGGCGGAACGTCGCTGAATCGGCACGTTTCGTTGCGGTTCCCGCATTCGGGATAGGGGTCTCTACAGTTCGTCGCGTTCAACACCTTGAGGACTGGGGCCATCACCGACCTGCAGCGACTGACCGTCTCCCTGAGAGGGGGCAGCGAACGGCGGGATGAGTGCCTGCTGTTCAGTTTCACGGGGCAGCTGGACGCCTATTCGGACAAGCAGTTCACCGAATTCATCACCGACCGCCACAAGGGAGAGACCCTCCCGGTGGTGATCGACCTCAGCCGGATCGATTTCATCGACTCCTCCGGACTCGGCGCCCTGGTGCAGCTGGCCAAGCTGTTCAACGACAGCTCCCGCCAGTTCATCGTGGTCGGCAACGCCCGGGTCGTCCAGACGGTCAAGCTGGTGCGCCTGGAGGCCTTCCTGCACCTGCAACCCGATCTGGAGTCCGCCCTTGGCAGCCTCGCCCCCGCCTGAGGGGTCCGGCCACTGGCTGGCCTCCGTGCCCGCTCAGGCACCATCGGCGGCCCTCGCCACGGCCCAGCTGGCCTGGCTGGGGGATGCGGTCTGGGAACTGCACCAGCGGCTGCGCCACTGCCGCCAGCCGGCCAGGGCCGCCGATCTGCACCGGGCGGTGGTGGGGGAGGTGCAGGCCGAAGCCCAGGCCGAGGCCCTGCGGCGACTGGATCCCCTGCTCAGCGACGCGGAGCGCCGCCTGGTCCTGCGTGGACGCAACCAGGCGGGCCGGGGCCCCCGTCGCGGCGCGCCCCACGCCTATGGGCAGGCCACGGGATTTGAGACGATGCTGGGATGGCTTTTTCTGCAGGACCCCAGACGGCTGGCTGAGCTGCTGGACCATCTCGAGAAGACCGAACCCCGTTCCCCATCCGCCAGCCCATGAGTCCCTCCCCTGACCGCCGCGGCGACCGTCGCCCCGACCGTCGTCCTGACCGCCGATCCGACCCCGGTGCCGACCGGACCCCCCGGCGTCTCGGCTCCGGCGCCGGGGGGCGCCCCATCAGCCGCGGTTCCGGCTCCGCCCGCCCCCGCCGCCCCGGAGACGGCTATGGCCGTGACCGGCCCCCCTTCGAGCGGGACCGTGGCGTTGAGAGGGGTGGTGAACGCGCTGGTGAGCGGTCGGTTGGCCCCGATCGAGCGGGCGGCAGTCCCTATGGCCGCCGGCCCTTTGAGGGCCGGCCCGGCGCCGATCGCCCCGACGACGCCCGCGGCGGCGGCGCACGGCCGATCCGCGAGCGGCGCGGCGGGGATCGCTTCATCCCCGCCCGCCCCTCCTTCGGCCGTCCCGTCCCTGGCCGCTCTGGCGCCGGACGCCCGACCACCGGCCGTCCCATCCCCTCGCGGACGGGGCCGGCCCGCCGCGGCCCGGCCCTGTTCCGGGACGCGGACCGCGCCCCGCGCCCCTTCCAGGGCCGCAGCGGCCCCGATCGTCCCGAGTCTGACGGCTCCGACGTCGACTTCCGTGGCGCAGCGGAGGCCTTCGCCGCTGCCGCCCCCACCGACCTGATCTGGGGCCGCCACACCACCCAGGCCACCCTGGAGAGCGGCCGGCCGATCCACCGGGTGTGGTGCACGCCCGAGATGCGCTTCAACCCCCGTTTCCTGCAGCTGCTGCGGGAGGCCAAGGCCTCAGGCGTGCTCGTGGAGGAGGTGACCTGGGCGCGCCTGGGCCAGCTCACCGGGGGGGCCGTGCACCAGGGCATCGTGCTGCAGCCCGCCGCCGCCGAGACCCTCGACCTGACCAGCCTGATCGAGGGCTGCAGCACGATCGGCGAGGCTCCCCTGCTGATCGCGGTGGACGGCCTCACCGATCCCCACAACCTCGGTGCCATCGTCCGCAGCGCCGAGGCCCTGGGGGCCCATGGCATGGTCCTGCCCCAGCGCCGCAATGCCGGCCTGACCGGTTCGGTGGCGAAGGTGGCGGCCGGCGCCCTCGAGCACCTGCCGGTGGCGCGGGTGGTGAACCTCAACCGCTCCCTCGACACCCTCAAGCAGGAGGGCTACCGGGTGGTGGGTCTGGCCGAGGAGGGCACGGTCAGCCTGGAGGAGGTGGACCTGGAGGGTCCGCTGGTGGTGGTCACCGGTTCGGAGGGGGACGGCCTGTCGCTGCTGACGCGGCGGTCGTGCGACCAGCTGGTGCGCATCCCCCTGCGGGGCGCCACACCGAGTCTGAACGCCTCCGTGGCCACGGCGCTCCTGCTCTACGAAGTCGCGCGCCGCGGCTGGATGCGGGGCCTGCGCGGCACCGCCCGCGCCCCCAGGATCGTGCGGCCCTCGATGCCGGCGCCCCCCGATCCCGAAGCGGAGACCCTGCCCGAAGCGGCGGTCATGCCCGAAGGGGACGCCGCCTACCTGGACAAAGCAGCGGCCGACGAGTTCGACGATGACAACGGGCCTGCCGAGAGCGACCCGGAGGCTGCGGCCGAACCGGTCGCCGCCGAACCCGTCGCGGAGGGCCTCCCGTTGGTGGCGGAGGAGGCGGCTGCGCCGGTCTCCGAGCCCCAGGCGAACCCCCTGGAGCCCCTGCCCTACCTGCCATCGCCCCAGCCGAGCTTCGACGGTGACATCCGCCTCTGATGGCACCGGAGGGGGCGGCCCAGCCGCCCCCCAGAATGGCCACCTCGCCTCCCCTTCCCTCCATGAACCCACTGCTCTGGCCCATGCGCGGCATCGCCAATGGGTTGGGCCTGGCCTGGTGGGCGCGGGTGGAGACCCGCTCCCCCGACGCGGTGTACTGGTTCGGGCCCTTCGTGCGTCGGCGGACGCTGGAGCAGGCGCTGCCCGCCTTCCTGGACGACCTGCGGGCGGAGTCACCGGCCTCCCTGGAGCACCAGTGCCTGCGCACCGGCCGCAGCGAGCCCTTCACCGAATCCCCAGATTTGGCCGACTGAATTCTGGCCGACTGATAGCGTCCATCGCAGCTGGCTAGCGGTTGGATGGGCATCGCCGAATGGCGGGAGCAGCTTCGGCGGGGCGAGGTGTCGGCCCGGGAGCTCACGGATCGCCACCTGGCGCGCATCGCGGCGGTGGATCCCACCGTGCATGCCTTTCTTGAGGTCACCGCCGAGCGAGCGCGGGCCGATGCCGATCGCATCGACGCGGCCCGGGCGGCCGGCGAGACCCTGCCCCCCCTGGCCGGCATTCCCCTGGCGATCAAGGACAACCTCTGCACCCGGGGCATTCGCACCACCTGCTCCAGCCGCATGCTGGAGAACTTCGTGCCCCCCTACGAATCCACGGTGACCGACCGCCTCTGGCAGGCCGGCGCGGTGCTGCTGGGCAAGACCAACCTCGACGAGTTCGCCATGGGCAGCTCCACCGAGACCTCGGCCTTCGGCGCCAGCCGCAACCCCTGGAATCCGGATCGGGTGCCCGGCGGCAGCTCCGGCGGCAGCGCGGCCGCCGTGGCCGCCGGTGAATGCATCGGTTCGCTGGGCTCCGACACCGGCGGCTCGATCCGCCAGCCCGCCAGCTTCTGCGGGGTGGTGGGCCTCAAGCCCACCTACGGCCGGGTGAGCCGCTGGGGTCTGGTGGCCTTCGCCTCCTCCCTCGACCAGGTGGGCCCGTTCAGCAGCAGCGTGGCCGATGCCGCCGAGCTGCTGCAGGTGATCGCCGGAGAGGACCCCCGCGATGCCACCTGCCTGCGGGCACCGGTGCCCGACTACGCCGCCGACCTGGAGACACCGATCGCCGGGCTGCGGGTGGGGCTGATCCGCGAATGCTTCGACCAGGAGGGGCTTGACCCTGCGGTGAAGGCCTCCGTGCTGGCGGCCGCCGCCCAGCTGGAGGCCCTGGGCTGTGAGCTGGTGGATGTGAGCTGCCCCCGTTTCAACGACGGCATCGCCACGTACTACGTCATCGCCCCCTCGGAGGCTTCCGCCAACCTGGCCCGCTACGACGGCGTCAAGTACGGCTTCCGGGCCGCTCCCGGGGAGCCCGGCAGCGATGGCCTGGCGGCGATGACGGCCCGCAGCCGGGCGGAGGGCTTCGGCGAGGAGGTGCAGCGGCGCATCCTGATCGGCACCTACGCCCTCTCCGCCGGCTACGTGGATGCCTACTACCGCAAGGCCCAGCAGGTGCGCACCCTCATCCGCCGCGATTTCGACCGCGCCTTCGAGACCGTCGACGTGCTGCTGACCCCCACCTCGCCCACCACCGCCTTCCCCAGCGGCGCCCACGCCGGCGATCCCCTGGCCATGTACCTGGCCGACCTGCTCACCATCCCCGCCAACCTGGCCGGCCTGCCGGCCATCAGTGTCCCCTGCGGCTTCGACACCCAGGGCCTGCCGATCGGCCTGCAGCTGATCACCGGTGTGCTGGAGGAGCCCAAGCTGCTGAGGGTGGCCCACCAGTACGAGCAGGCGGCCCGGGTGATGGACTCCCGGCCAGCGGCGGCGCTGGTGGCCTGAGCAGGAGGCCGAATCCCAACCCTCCGGGATGGGCCACCGGCCACGTCCCTAGGGTGGTTGTCTCGATCGGGTGTCGCCGGCGATGAACCCGGACGAGGCGGCGATCCGAATCGTGCTCGATCAGTGGGCCCAGGCCACCCGGGACGGCCGCCAGGACGATGTTCTCGCCCACCATCAGGACGACCTGGTGATCTTTGATGTCCTCGCGCCGCTGCGCTACACCTCGGCGGCACAGTACCGGGACAGCTGGGAGTCCTGGCAGCCGGACGTCCGGGATGCCGTGCAGTTCGCGTTGCAGGACCTCGCTGTCGAGACGGGAGCTGATGTGGCCTATGCCTTCGGCCTGCTCCAGTGCGGGGGCACACTCCCGGACGGACAGACGTTCAGCGATACCGTGCGGATCACGTTCGGCTTGCGCAAGCGTGACGGGCAATGGAAGGTCGCCCATCAGCACGTCTCCAGACCGATCGAGAGGGGCTGATGGATCCTTCGTTCCACCAAGGAGATTCCGATGAAACGTGGCATGGCCGTCCTGCTGTTCCTGATCGCCACCGCCCTTCCCGTCCGGGCCGATCAGGACAATGTCCGCTGCCTGAGATCCATCGGCGTGGAGCCACTTCTGAGAATTCAGTTTGGCCTTAAATCGGATAGCGATTCCAGCGCCTACGTTCTCTACCAGGGCAGTCGTGGTCCCATCCCCTTGAAGCTGCTGAAGGTGACGGAGCTGAGAAGGGCCGAGGGGGGAAGGCCATCGGAGTTCGAAACCCAGTGGATCGAAGCGACAGCCACTGAAGCGGCGGGGCGTTATCTCTACACCAACGAAGGCACCCTGCTCGATGATTTCCAGTACATCCGCAGGGATGGAAGGATCGTCAGGTTCGTTGATGATGCCGATGTCCTGGAGGTCGGCCGCTGCAGCTGGGCACCGCCCTAGGCTGGCTTTGCGGCACATCCGCCACTGATCTGCCGCACCGCTCCGGCAACGTCGCCCTGCGGCCTGACTAGAGAGGAGTATGGACAATCTCCCCAGTCGGCAGAACAGGACCTGGCTCGCTTTTGTCTCCGCCACTGTGCTGGTGGTGGCCGGTTTTGCCATCCTCAACCACCAGAATCAGCAACGGCTTCAGGCCGAGGCCCGGGCCCAGGCTGCCCAGGATCAGGCGAACCGGGAGGTGATGGAAAGGGTGCAGGGTGAACTGGCCCTCAAGAATGAGCTGGAATCCGCCTCCCAGCGCGAGGCCGCCCTGCAGCTGCAGCTCAGGGAGATGGACGCAGGCGCGAGCCGCCTCCTGGCGGCCGATGGCCAGCAGCAGGCCAGGCGCCAGCAGGCGGAACGGGAGCTTCAGGAGCTCCGGACCCAGCGCGCCAGGCTTGAGAAGCAGGTCGACTGCGAACGGATTCAGCTCACGGTGAACCAGCTCCGCGCCAAGGGCGACACCGACCAGGCCACCAAGCTGCAGACCCTCTGGGCCACGCCCTGCCCCAACCTCCAGGCGGCCGGATAGCCAGGGCACCAGATCTGGTGCTCCGCCGGTAAGGTGTACCCACCCTGTGGTGGCGCTGTCCTCCGAGCCGTGGCCTTCGTTCCGCTCCACAACCACAGCGACTACAGCCTGCTGGATGGGGCCTCCCAGCTGCCGGCGATGGTGCAGCGGGCCGTGGAGCTGGGCATGCCGGCCCTGGCCCTCACCGACCACGGGGTGATGTACGGCGCCATCGAGCTGCTCAAGCTCTGTACCAAGGCGGGCATCAAGCCGATCATCGGCAACGAGATGTACGTCATCAACGGCTCGATCGACGATCCGCAGCCGAAGAAGGAGCGCCGCTACCACCTGGTGGTGCTGGCCAAGAACGCCGTCGGCTACCGCAACCTGGTCAAGCTCACCAGCATCAGCCACCTGCGCGGCATGCGCGGCCGGGGGATCTTCGCCCGGGCCTGCATCGACAAAGCCCTGCTGCGGCAGTACAGCGAAGGGCTGATGGTGGCCACCGCCTGCCTGGGCGGCGAGATCCCCCAGGCGATCCTGCGCGGTCGCCCGGAGGTGGCCCGGGAGGTGGCCGCCTGGTACCGGGAGGTGTTCGGTGACGACTTCTACCTGGAGATCCAGGACCACGGCGGCGTCGAGGATCGCATCGTCAACGTCGAGATGGCCCGGATCAGCGCCGAGCTGGGCATTCCCCTGATCGCCACCAACGACGCCCACTACCTCACCAGCAACGACGTCGAAGCCCACGACGCCCTGCTGTGCGTGCTCACCGGCAAGCTGATCAGCGACGAGAAACGCCTGCGCTACACCGGCACCGAATACATCAAGAGCGAGGCGGAGATGGCCCGGCTCTTCGCCGACCACCTCGAGCCGGAGGTGATCGCAGGCGCCATCGCCACCACCGCCCGGGTGGCCGAGAAGGTGGAGGACTACGACATCCTGGGGCGCTACCAGATGCCCCGCTTCCCGATCCCCGAGGGCCACACCCCGGTCAGCTACCTCAGCGAGGTGAGCCACCAGGGCCTGCGCCGTCGCCTTTCGCTGGCCGACGACGCCCCGATCGATCCCGGCTACGGCGAGCGGCTCGCCTTCGAGCTCCAGGTGATGGAGCAGATGGGCTTCCCCACCTACTTCCTGGTGGTCTGGGACTACATCCACTTCGCGCGCGAGAACGGCATCCCGGTGGGGCCGGGCCGGGGTTCGGCGGCCGGTTCGCTGGTGGCCTATTCCCTCGGCATCACCAACATCGATCCGGTGGAGCACGGCCTGCTGTTCGAGCGCTTCCTCAACCCGGAACGCAAGTCGATGCCGGACATCGACACCGACTTCTGCATCGAGCGCCGCGGCGAGGTGATCGACTACGTCACCCGCCGCTACGGCGAGGACAAGGTGGCCCAGATCATCACCTTCAACCGGATGACCTCCAAGGCGGTGCTGAAGGACGTGGCCCGGGTGCTCGACATCCCCTACGGCGAGGCCGACCGGCTGGCCAAGCTGATTCCCGTGGCCCGGGGCAAGCCGGCCAAGCTCGCCGAGATGATCGGCCCCGAGTCGCCGGTGCCGGAATTCCGCGAGAAGTACGAGAACGATCCGAAGGTGCGCCACTGGGTCGACCTGGCGCGCCGCATCGAGGGCACCAACAAGACGTTCGGTGTCCATGCCGCCGGCGTGGTGATCGCCGCCGAACCCCTCGACGAACTGGTGCCCTTGCAGCGCAACAACGACGGCCAGGTGATCACCCAGTACTTCATGGAGGACGTCGAGGCGATGGGCCTGCTGAAGATGGACTTCCTGGGCCTCAAGAACCTCACCATGATCGAGAAGACGATTGAACTGGTGGCCCAGGCCGAGGGGGAACGGCTCGATCCCGACGCCCTGCCGGCCAACGATCCGGGCACCTACGCCCTGCTGGCCCGGGGCGATCTGGAGGGCATCTTCCAGCTCGAATCCAGCGGCATGCGCCAGATCGTCCGCGATCTCAAGCCCTCCTCCCTGGAGGACATTTCCTCGATCCTGGCCCTCTACCGGCCGGGCCCCCTCGATGCGGGCCTGATCCCCAAGTTCATCAACCGCAAGCATGGCCGCGAGGCCATCGATGTGGCCCACGCCAAGCTGGAGCCGATCCTCAAGGAGACCTACGGGATCATGGTCTACCAGGAGCAGATCATGCGGATCGCCCAGGATCTGGCGGGCTATTCCCTCGGTGAGGCCGACCTGCTGCGGCGGGCGATGGGCAAGAAGAAGGTGTCGGAGATGCAGAAGCATCGCCACCAGTTCGTCACCGGCGCCAGCGAACGGGGCGTGGAGGCTTCCATCGCCGATGCCCTGTTCGACCAGATGGTGCTGTTCGCCGAGTACTGCTTCAACAAGAGCCACTCCACCGCCTACGGCGCCGTCACCTACCAGACCGCCTACCTCAAGGCCCACCATCCGGTGGCCTACATGGCGGCCCTGCTCACGGTGAATGCCGGCACCACCGACAAGGTGCAGCGCTACATCGCCAACTGCCAGGCCATGGGCATCGAGGTGATGCCGCCTGACGTCAATGCGTCCGGCATCGACTTCACCCCCGTGGGCAAGAAGATCCTCTTCGGCCTCTCCGCCATCCGTAACCTGGGCGATGGCGCCATTCGCCAGTTGATCGAGGCGCGCTCCAGCGGCGGCCCCTTCCTGCACCTGGCCGATCTCTGTGACCGGATCCCGGGCCAGCAGCTCAACCGCCGGGCGCTCGAGTCGCTGATCCACTGCGGCGCCCTCGACGGTCTCGAACCGAAGGCCAACCGGGCCCAGCTGATGGCCGACCTCGATCTGGTGCTCGACTGGGCCAGCTCCCGCGCCCGCGACCGGGCCAGCGGCCAGGGCAACCTGTTCGACCTGTTCGGCGGCGGCTCTGCGGGGGCTTCGGATGGCGCCGCTGCCGTGGAGGCCCCCGCCCCGCCGAAGGCCGCTCCGGTGGCCGATTACCCCCCCACCGAAAAGCTGAAGCTGGAGAAGGAGCTGCTCGGCTTCTACATCTCCGACCACCCCCTGCGCCAGCTGGCGTCCCAGGTGCGGCTGCTCACGCCGATCGGCCTGGCCAATCTCGAGGAGATGGCCGACAAGGCCAAGGTCAGCGTGGTGGTGATGGTGAGCGAGATCCGCCAGGTGACCACCCGCAAGGGCGACCGCATGGCCGTGCTGCAGCTGGAGGACCTCACCGGCTCCTGCGAGGCGGTGGTGTTCCCCAAGAGCTACGCCCGCCTGGCCGACCACCTGATGGTGGATGCCCGCCTGCTGCTCTGGGCCGGCGTCGACCGGCGCGACGACCGGGTGCAGCTGCTCGTGGACGACTGTCGCAGCATCGAGGATCTGCAGCTGGTGATGGTGGAGCTGGCCCCCGAGCAGGCCGGCGACATTGCTGTCCAGCACCGCCTGCGGGAATGCCTCACCCGCCACCGCCCCGGCCAGGAGGAGGCGGGGGTGCGGGTGCCGGTGGTGGCGCTGGTGAAGCACCAGGACGAAACCCGCTTCGTGCGCCTGGGGGGCCAGTTCTGCGTCGCCGATGCGCCTGCGGCCGTGCAGACCCTGGCCTCGGCCGACTTCAGGGCCTGGCTTCGTTCACCCCTGGGAGCTGCCTGAGCCTGAACCGGTGCCCGAGACGCCCTGGCGCATGGCCCGCACCGAGGCCCGGACCCGGCCGATGTTGACGCCGATCTGCTCGAAGCCCAGCAGGCTGCCCGGGCCGTCCTCCCAGCTGGCCGAAAGGACCCCGTAGCTGAGGCCCAGCAGGCCCAGCAGGAAGAAGGCCCCGGAGCCCACCAGGGTGAGGCCGGGGGGGATGTCGAGCACACCCCGGCTCACCAGCAGGTAACTGGCGACGAACACCCCCATGCCCAGCACCGTGGGGGTGCCGGTGGCGATGGCGATGCGCCGCACCATGCGGTTGGCCACCGCATCGGGGATCACCTGCTGGCGGGGCGCCCTGGCCGGGGTTGTCGGTACGGGACGGTCTGCCCCGAAGGATTTCGGCTTCGGCCGACGGGCCATGGAACCGTCCTCAGCCGCGGATGCCGAGCTTCTTGATCAGTTCCGCGTAGCGGGTCTCGCTCTGGGCGCGGAGGTAGCCGAGCAGGCGCTTGCGGCGGCCGATCATCTTGAGCAGCCCCTGGCGCGAGGAGAAGTCGTGGATGTTCTTCTGCAGGTGGCCACTGAGTTGCTGGATCCGCTCGCTCAACATCGCGACCTGCACTTCCACCGAGCCGGTGTCGGTGCCGTGGGCCTGATGGGAATTGATCAGTTCCTGTTTCTGGGAGGTGGTGAGCGACATGGGCGGATCGGGGCCCGGACGGTGCAAACCAACACCTTAACGTGCGGCCTGTTGGTCCTCCCCTGGACCGGTTCGATTCAGGCCACGGCGCGGGACAGCCAGCGCAGACTTTCCCGGATCCAGTCGTCGGCGCCGGCGGACCCGTCGATCCCGGCGGCGACGGCCCGCAGGGCCCGGTGGATTTCCAGGGGCTCGTAGCCGAGGGCCACCAGGGTGATCTGCACCTCCTCACGGCAGGGGGCCGAAGGGGCGCCGTCGACCCCATCGCCGGGCTCCCCGTCGTCCTCCAGGGGATCGACCAGGCCGCTGAAGCGCTCCTGCAGGCGCGCCCGCAGCTCCACCGACAGCCGCTCGGCCGTGCGCTTGCCCACCCCGGGAGCCAGGCAGAGGCTGCGCAGGTCGGCGTGGACGATGGCGCGCACGAGATCCGGAACCTCCAGGGCCCCGAGCAGGCCCAGGGCCATCTGGGGGCCGACGCCGCTCACGGCCACCAGTTCACGGAAGAGGTCCCGCTCGCGGCGGTCAGGGAAACCGTAGAGGGTCCAGCCGTCGTCGCGGATGCTGTGGTGGATGTGCAGGGCCAGTTCGCTGCCCTCCTCCGGCAGGCGACGCCACTGCCGCAGGGTGAACTGCACCTCGTAACCCACCCCCTGGCAGATCAGCAGCGCCCCGCAACGGTGAGCCTGCTGCCATGGTTCAGCCAGTCGCCCCTGCAGCCAGCCGATCATGGTGAGACGTGCGTCAGCCCCCATGCTGCCCCTCCTGCCAAGCCCCCCGGCTCGCCTCCCCTCGCCGCCGGCCCCGGTGCCGGCGCTGCTGATGGCGGGGCTGCTGGCCGTGCTGCTGCTGCTGGGGGGCTGCGGCAGGGTCGGCCAGCCGCCCAGGAACGTGCTGCTCGACGCCCTTTCCCTGCAGATCCAGCTCACCCAGGGGGCCATCGCCCAGGCCCTCGATCTCCAGGCGGACGGCCTGCCCGAGGTGAGCCGGGTGCGGGTCGATGCCCAGGATGCCGTTGCCATCGGGGCGGACCGCGGCCTGCACCTCACCGGTCGCTTCGACTGGCGGCTGCCGGGGGATGCCATCCGGGTCGACAGCCCCTTTGAGCTCTACCTCCAGCCGGGCTCCAGGGGGGAGAGCTGGCGGCTGGCCCGCCCCAGCGGCAGCAGCGACGGCAGCAGTCAGGACTGGATCACCGATCCCCTGCCCCTGCGCTCACGGGGCTGAGGGGGCCCCTTCGGAGAGCCGCAGCCAGCGGGCCACGTGCGGCAGGCTGAGGCCCTGCACCAGCAGGTTGATCACCACGACGCAGAAGACGATGCCGCCGGCGTTCTGCACCAGGGACGGCACCGTGGCCGGGTCGATGCCGCGCACCCTGGGGATGGCGTCGACCATCTCGAAACTCAGGGCGAGGGGAACGGCCCCCCGCAGGCCGCACCAGGACACCAGGAGCGAATCGCGCCAGGGGAAGGGGGAGAAGCGCTGCAGCAGCAGCACACTCACCGGCCTGGCCACCAGCATCATGGCGAGGGCGACGATGATGCCCTCCGGCAGCGCCGGCAGAAGTTCCAGCGGATGGACGCTCAGACCGAAGATCAGGAAGACGGTGATTTCGGTCATGTTGTTGAACGGCAGCAGGGTCTGCTGCAGGGCCTCCGGTGTGATCCGTTCGTTGCTGTAGGTGTGGTTGCGCAGCATCAGGCCCGCCACGTAGGCACTGATGAAGCCCGAACCGCCCAGCAGCTCCGCCACCCCGTAGGAAATCAGAGCGATGGCGATGCCCAGGATCAGCAACTGGTTGCTCTCCCGCACCAGCCGGTTCAGGCTGAAGCGTCCCAGATAGCTCACGCAGACCCCGATCAACAGACCGGAGCCGATCTTCTGCAGGAACGTCTGCAGCTGCTCCATCACCACCTGCTGCCCGCCGCTGGCCCCCTCCAGGGTCGTCAGGCCGATCACCAGTCCCAGAAACAGGATGCCGGTGGGATCGTTGACGGAGGATTCGAATTGCACCAGGGCCGCCAGCCGCCGCGGGATGGCCCCCTCCACCAGCTGCAGCACATTCATCGTGGCCCCGGCGTCCGTCGACCCCAGACAGGCGGCGATCAGCATCGCCACGGCGACCGGCATCTGCCGGAAGCCGAGCTGGATGCCGCCCGCATCGGGGGAGGCGACAAACCAGATGATCAGTCCCAGCATCAGGCTGGAGATGATCACGCCTCCCACCGCCAGGATGATGCCGTACTCGAGGAAGCCGCGAATCGAGCGGATATCGGTTTCCAGTCCGGCGTTGAACAGCAGGATCGACAGGCTCAGAACCTGCAGTCGCAGGATCGTGTCATGGCTGAACAGGGTGACGGAGGGGTTGATCAGCAGGCCGAACAACAGAACGCCGAGAATCGCCGGCACCCCGATCTTCAGCGAAAAGCGACTGATCGCCAGGGTGCCGAGAAAGATGCCGCCGATGGTCAGCATCATCAGCGGCAGGGGGACGATGCCGGGCGCGATCGGTGGCCTGATCAAGGGCGTCTCTGCTCCCTGACTGAAGCCCGCCACCACCGTGGCCAGCCAGGAATGGAGCCCAACGGGAAATGGCGGGGACAGCAGAGGAACCCAATCTGGCGGCGTCATCGTACGGGCGGCTTCCGCGCCGATGGCACCGCCCCGGCGACTCCTGGAGGCTTGCCCAGGCAGATCAATGTGGCTACCAGGATCAGGCCCGCCCCAACCGCCGTGGGCAGATCGATGGCTTCCCCGAAGATCCACCAGCCCCAGAGGGCGGCGAATCCCACCTGGACGTAGCTGATCGCCGTCGCCCGGGCCGCCGGCAGCTGGGTGAGAGCCCGGGTGAGCCCCACCTGGCCCAGCTGGGTGAACACCCCCACCGCCACCAGCCAGAGCAGCTCGGGCGGGGTGGGCAGCACCGGATCCAGCAGCACCGCCGGCAGGCTGAGGGGCACGGCCACGAGCGGAAAGTAGAGGATGATCACGGACGGATGCTCGCTCTCCGCCAGGCGCCGCACGCTCACGTAGGCCACGGCGGTGAGCAGGGCGCCGGCCACCGCCACCAGCACCCAGAGCGCCGGCAGGGGAGCGCTGGCCGTGGGCCGGGCCACCAGCAGCACCCCCAGCCAGCCCAGCCCCATGGCCGCCAGCACGCGCCGCCCCAGCCGTTCGCCCAGCAGCAGCCAGGCCAGCAGCGCCGTGAAGGTGGGGTAGAGGTACTGGAGCACCGTGGCGGCGGCCAGGGGCAGGTGCACGACGGCGGCATAGACGCAGAACAGGGCGGCACTGCCCACCAGACCCCGCAGCACCAGCAGTCCCCGGCGCTGCCCCCAGGGATCCACGCCGATCCGGCGGACCATCGCGTAGCTCAGGGCCAGGCTCACCAGGGCACGGGCCAGCACCACCTCGGCCAGGGGAAGGCGGTCGCCCACCTGCTTGACCCCCACCACCATCAGGCTGAAGGCGAGGGCGCTCAGCACCATCCAGGCCCCGGCCGGGAGGGCACCAGCGCCGGCGGCGGGGCTGATTCGGTTCACCCGGCGATCTCCAGCGGTGGTGGCAGGCCCCAGAATGGCGCCAGTGCAACCACCACCGCTGGGGGGTCGCGGGGCCCGTTCCTCCACTCCCTCCCCCAGAAGCCTTCCCCCTTGAACCTCCACCTTTGAGCCTTCCCCGTCTCCACCCCCGCACGATCGAGGCCGTCAAGGAGCGGGCCGACATCGTCGATGTGGTCGGGGAGCACGTGGTGCTCAAGAAGAAGGGCCGGGAATTCGTCGGGATCTGCCCGTTCCACGACGACAAATCCCCGTCGATGACGGTGTCGCCCGCCAAGCAGTTCTATTACTGCTTCTCCTGCGGGGCCGGCGGCAACGCCATCAAGTTTCTGATGGAGCTGCAGCGCACCAGCTTCAGCGAGGTGGTGCTGGATCTGGCGCGCAAGTACCAGCTGCCGGTCGAGACCCTCGACGGCCCCCAGCAGGAGCGGCTGCGCCAGCAGCTCTCCCGCCGCGACCGGCTGCACCGGGTGCTGGCCCTGGCGGCGGGCTGGTTCCAGGGCCAGCTGCGCTCACCGGAGGGGGCGGCGGCCCTCACCTACCTGCGCCAGAAGCGCGGCCTCAGCGAGACCACCCTCGAGGCGTTCCAGCTCGGCTATGCCCCGGCTGGCTGGGACGGCCTGCTGCAGCACCTGCAGCAGGTGGAGGGCCTCGGCCCCGACCTGCTGGAGGCGGCCGGCCTGGTGGTGGCCCGCAAGGGGGGCAGCGGTTTCTACGACCGCTTCCGCGACCGGGTGATGGTGCCGATCCGCGACCGCCAGGGCCGGGTGATCGGCTTCGGCGGCCGGGGGCTGGACGGGGCCGAGCCGAAGTACCTCAACTCCCCGGAAACGGAGGTGTTCGAGAAGGGTAAGCACCTGTTCGGGCTGGATCGGGCCGCCGACGCCATCCGCCGCGACGACCGGGCCGTGGTGGTGGAGGGCTACTTCGATGTGATCGCCCTGCACGCCGCCGGCATCACCAATGCGGTGGCGGCTCTCGGCACGGCCCTCAGTTCCAGCCAGATCACCCAGCTGTGCCGCTGCTGCGACAGCCGGCGCCTGATCCTCAACTTCGACAGCGACGGGGCGGGCATCCGCGCCGCCCAGCGGGCCATCGGCGAGGTGGAGCAGCTGGCGCTGCAGGGCCAGCTGGAGCTGCGGGTGCTGCACCTGCCCGCCGGCAAGGACCCGGACGAGTTTCTCCAGCAGCACGGCCCGGGGGAGTACCGCTCCCTGCTGGATCAGGCCCCCCTCTGGCTCGACTGGCAGATCGAGCAGGTGCTCGAGGGAAAGGATCTGGCCCGGGCCGACCAGTTCCAGCAGGCCGTCTCCGGGCTTGTCCAACTGCTGGGCAAGCTGCCCCAGTCGGCGGTGCGCAGCCACTACCTGCAGCAGGTGGCGGAGCGCCTCTCGGGCGGCCAGGCCCGGCTGGCCATCCAGCTGGAGGAGGATCTGCGCCAGCAGGTCAAGGGCCAGCGCTGGCACGGCCGCTCGGCGAAATGGGAGCAACCCGGGGAGGTGGGCCACCGGGAGCGGGCCGAGGCGGAGATCCTGCGCCTCTATCTGCACTGCCCCGCCTGGCGCGGCGTGATCCGTGCCGAGCTGCGCCGCCGGGAGCTCGATGATTTCGCCCTCCAGCACCACCGCCAGCTCTGGGCCGCGATCGGGGAGCTGGAGGAGGACAACCTGGGGGCCGGCCGGCTCGAGGCCATCAACCGGGGCACCGACCCCGGCCTGGATCTGGCCGACCTCGATCTGCCCCGCCTGCTGGGCGACCGGCTGCTGGTGGAGCAGAGCGCCCTGCTCAGCCGCCTCACCCCCCTGCTGGAGCCCAGTGAGGTGCAGCGGCTGGCCCTGGCCCACCCACCGCTGCAGCTGCGGGGGGCCACGGCGTCGCTGGAGCGCCAGCGGGTGCTGCGCCGCTGCCGCCACCTGCTCGATGCCTGGTCGAGCCAGCGCCTGCAGACCCTCGAGCAGTGCATCGCCCGGCTGCTGGATGAGGAACGCGACGCGCCCCCGGCCGCTGCCGACGTCCCGGCCACCGGCGCCGGCCTCGACATGGAGACCCGCATCCATGACCTCTTCGACGCGCTCAACGGCGACGCCCTGCGCTTCCAGGAGGCCTACTACGCCGAACGCCGCTATCTGAATCAGCTGGATGACGGCCGCCGTGCCGGCTACGAGGAGACCCTCACGGCCCCGGCCGCCTGACGCCGGGATCCGCTCGCCGCCATCCGTTCTGCCTACAGTTTCGTTGAAGGCGATGACCCATGGCTTCATATCCGGCCTTTCCCGTCCCCGCCGATGAGGACCAGCGGCTCCGCGACCTGGAGCGCTACGGGCTTTTCGAAGCCGACAGCGACGAGCACTTCGACCGGATCCTGGATCTGGCCGCCGCCGTCTTCCGCACGCCCATCGTCGCGATCTCCCTGGTGGAGGCCGATCGGCAGTGGTTCCTGGCCAGGCGGGGCCTCGACGTGCGCGAAACCCCCCGTGAGATGGCCTTCTGCGCCCACGCCATCGTCCACGACGACGTGATGGTGGTGCCCGATGCCCGCGCCGACGAGCGCTTCCGCAGCAACCCCCTGGTCTTCGCCGATCCGCACATCCGCTTCTATGCCGGTGCGCCGCTGCAGACGCCGGAGGGCCACAACCTCGGCACCCTCTGCGTCATCGACCGGGAGCCCCGGGACCTCAGCCCCGAGCAGCGCGCCGTGCTGCACCGCCTGGCCCAGCTGGCCATGCGTGAGCTGGAACTGCGGCGCCTCGCCCACCTCTGCCCGGTCACCGGCCTGCCCACCCGCCACACCTTCCTGACCATCGGCGAGCGGGAGTTCGCCCGGGCCCACCGCGATCACCATCCCCTGTCCCTGCTGCTCTTCGATGTCGACAATCTGCGGCTGATCAACAACCGCTGGGGTCACGCCGCCGGCGACCGGGTGCTGGCCGATCTGGTCCAGCTGGCCCGCACCTTCCTGCAGGAGCAGGACTTCGCCGCCCGCCTGGGGGATGGTGAGTTCGCCCTGCTGCTGGTGGGCGTCGACGCGGACCAGGCGATGGCCCTGGCCGAGGCGCTCCGCACCGCCGTCACCCACATGCCTGGGGTGCACACCCATTCCGACTTCCGCCTGCACATCAGCGGCGGCCTCACCGCCCTGGCCTCCCATGATCACGCCTTCCCCGACCTGATCCTGCGGGCCGAGCGTGCCCTCGAGCTGGCCAAGGGCAACGGCCGCGACCAGGTCGCCAGCCTCTTCGACGGCCCCTGAGGGCCTCAGGCCCGCACCACCGGCACATCGCTCAGGCGGGTGGTGGCCGCCCGGGACAGGCGCGAGCGGCGCATCGTCCAGCGGGGCCGCAGGCCGCAGGCGGCCCACTGCACCGTGCCGCTGCCGTAGCGGCGGTTGAGGCTGTCGACGGCGGCCATCAGGGCCTCGCGCCGCCGCTGCTGCTCCGGCGGCAGCGGCACCAGCAGATGGTGCTGCAGCAGCTCCACCGGCCGCAGATCCTGCAGCAGCACCCCCGCCTTCTGCAGCGGCTTGTGGGGCCGGAACAGCCGCTCGGCCAGGGGCAGGGCGGCGGCGAGCAGCACGGCGGTGTCGTTGCTGGGCAGGGGCAGGGCGACGGTGGCGGCGTTGGCGTAGAAGCGGGTGCCGTTGAAGGGGCTGCTGCGCACGAACACCGTGACGCTGCCCGCCCGCTGCCCCTGGCGGCGCAGCTTCTCGCCGGCCCGGCTGAGGTAGGTGGCGATCGCCTGCCGCAGGCCCTCGAGGCTGGTGACCGGCTCGCTGAAGCTGCGGCTGACGCAGGTTTCCTGCTTCGCTGGCGGCACCGCCACCAGGGGCAGGCAGCTGTGGCCGCGCAGCTCCTGCTGCAGACGCACCCCCACGACGCCACAGCGATGCCGCAGCTCACCGCTCGGCATGTCACGCAGGGCCCGGGCGTTGGCGATGCCCCGCAGCCGGCACCAGCGGGACAGCTTGCGGCCGATGCCCCAGACGTCCTCGATGGCGATGGCCTCCAGCCAGGGACCCGGATCCTCTGCCGGGCCCAGGTCGAAGACGCCGCCATGGGAGGGGTCGCGTTTGGCGATGCGGTTGGCGATCTTGGCCAGCACCTTGGTGGGGGCGATGCCCACCGCCACCGGCAGGCCCAGCTGGCGGCGCACCTGGCGGCGCAGGTCCCGCCCCCAGGCGGTGAGGTCGCCGTCGCCGGGCGGGCGGTGCAGGCGACCGAAGGCCTCGTCGATGGAATAGACCTCCAACTCCTCCACCCAGGCTTCGAGGCTGGCCATCAGCCGCTGGCTCATGTCGGCGTAGAGGCCGTAGTTGGAACTGCGCACCACCACGCCGCGGCGTTCCAGGTCGTGGCGCACCTGGAACCAGGGGGTGCCCATGGGAATGCCCATGGCGCGGGCCTCGGCGCTGCGGGAGACGATGCAGCCGTCGTTGTTGGAGAGCACCACGAGGGGCTTGCCGATCACGGCGGGATCGAGGGCCGCCTCGCAGGAGGCGTAGAAGTTGTTGCCGTCGATCAGGACTGTGGCCTGGGCCATCGACCTCTCGGCAGCGAACGGATCACGTGCAGGGCCACGCCCCAGAGGCGGTCGTCGTCGCTGCCGCCGAGGGCCAGGGGCGGGTAGGCGGGGTTGGCCGCCTCCAGCCACCAGCGCGGCCCCCGGCGCACCAGGCGCTTGAGGGTGAAGCCCCCCTCCAGCAGGGCCACCACGATGCGGCCGGAGCGGGGAGCGACCCCCCGGTCCACGACGAGCAGATCGCCGTGGCGGATGCCGGCACCCACCATCGAATCGCCGCAGACGCGCAGCAGCAGGGTGCGCTCGGGGTGGAGGTTCAGCTGGGCGTTGAGGTCGACCCCCGGGCCGGGATCGGGGCCGGGGTCGGGGTGACGGGGATCGGGCACGGGCCCCGGGCGACAGACCTCACTTTAGTACGGATGCACTGGTCAGTCCCCGTCTTCGAGCAGCAGCTGCTGAAAGGCGGTGTAGAGCTCCCGTTCGCTGTCGTCGGCCGGGGGGCGCCGGTTCGCCCCGGTCCGGGGGGTTGGGGTGCGACGCCGGGTGGTGGCCCCGGGGGAGGCGCCAGCGCCGCTCGGGTCGCCACGGCGGTCGCCGCTCGGGTCGCCGGCCGGGGGGCTGCCGGCCGGGGGGCTGCCGGTGACGGTGGGAGGCGTCTCCAGCTGCCGCAGGCGCTCCAGCAGATGGGGGGGCACGCTGCCGTCGGCGCTGACGTTCATCAGGGCGCGGAACAGCTTCTGGGGGTCCTGCTCGGTTTCCACCGGATGGCGACGCTCCAGCGCCGATGACCCGGGGGCCGGAGCGCCGGCGGCCGGGGTGGGAGGCGGCGGGGCGGGCAGGGGGCGGGGAAGCTGGCGGCCGAGGGCCTCCAGCCGCTCGCGGCTGCGGGCATCGAAGCTCATCGGGGCGGGCTCAGCTGCAGTTCAGTGTGTCGCGGGTGAGGCGACCAGTGACGGGATTGGTGCCGCTGGCGGCGGCACAGAGGCTGGTGAGGGCATCACCGCGCAGGGGCACGTTGGTGAAGTCGGCGCCGTCGATGAGCACCCCACGGAACTTGGTGTTGAAGGCGAAGGCGTCGTCGAGGCGGGCGTTGCGCAGGTCGGTGCCCTCGAACACGGCTGAATCCAGGGTGGCGTCCCGCAGGTCGCTGCCGCTCAGATCGGCGTCCTGGAGCTTGGCGCCGAACAGGCTGGCGCCGCGCAGGTCGGCCCCCGAGAGATCGGCGTCGCGCAGGTTGGTGAGGTTGAAGGTGACGCCGCGCAGATCGGCGCCGTGGAAATCGGCCCCGATCAGCACCTGTTTGGCGTAATCCATCGCCGCCGCCACCGGCACGGGGCGGGCCAGCAGCAGCAGTCCATCCAGCAGCAGGGCCAGGAGCAGGGCCAGCAGCAGGGCCGGGAACCGGGGCAGGGGGCGCGGCAGGGAGAGGGGGCGCGTCATCGGCGATGAAGCGGAGAACGTCAGCCTAGGCAGGGGCTCCACGCCCCTCCATGGCCCGGGGGGGGATGCCGATGGGGAGAGGGCGACTAGCGTGAGGCAGGACCGCAACGGCGGCCCGTTCGATCTCCGCAACCATTGATGACCAGGGACTTCCAGCCCAGGGGCTTCCGGCGATCAGGGGCCGGTCGCTGGCCCCACGCCGCGGAACAACGATGGTGAGCCGCGTCGCCGAGGCAGGGGAGCCAGGGGCCGGAGCGATCGAGGGCCTGCTGCAGAGGATCGAGCGGCCGGCGGCCCTGGCCGATGGACAGGGGGTGATCCTGGCGGCGAACGGGGCCTTCTGCCGGCGTTCGGGGCTGGAGCTGGCGGCGCTGCGCCAGCGGTCCCTGCAGGAGCTCTGTGCCGTCGACGTGGCGCCGCTGCTGGCGGGGACCGTGGCGAGCCTGAACAGTGATCTGGTCGGTGTCCCGCAGGCCGATGCGGCGATTCCCCTGTCGCTCAGCCGCCTGCCCGCCACCGCCGGGCCGGGGGCGGTCTGGTGCCTGCTGGAGCTGCTCGACCAGCGGGTGAACCTGGCGGATCTGGATGGCCTGGTGACGGACCGCTACGCGGACGGCGCGGTGCTGCTGCATCTGCAGGTGCTGCAGCTTGACCTGGTGCGCGGCCGGCTGGGCATCGCCGCCTGCGAGGCCCTGATCGAGGAGATCGCCCACCGCCTGGAGGCGGCCCTTCCGGCCGGTGGATTCTTCTCCCGCCAGGGGGGGGACCGCCTGCTGGCCCTGGTGCCGGGAGCGATGGGCATCGACGCGGTGCGCGACATGGCCGGCGAGCTGCTGACCAGCCTGGAGAGCCCCACCACGGTGCTGGAGCACGTCATCGAGCCGTCGCTGAACGTGGGCATCAGCCGGGCACCCGACGACGGCAGCGAGTTCTCCGTGCTCCTGGATGCCGCCACCCGGGCGCTGGAGGAAACCCACCGCCAGCCCTTCCCCAGCTGCTGCATCGCGGCGCCGGTGGAGCGGTCGGTCCAGCTGCAGGAACTGCTGGCCCGTCCGCTGGCCCTGGCGATCGAGCAGGAGCAGCTGGAGCTGGCCTTCCAGCCGATCATCGAGCTGGAATCCGGCCGGGTGATCGACGCCGAGGTGCTCTGCCGCTGGGATGATCCAGTGCTGGGGCGCCAGTCCCCCGCCGACTTCATCGACGTGGCCGAGGCCACGGCCCAGATCTCCTCCCTGGGGCGCTGGGTGATGGAGCGGGCGTTCGAAGCCCTGCGCCGCTGGGACCTCGCCGGGCTGCAGCTCGGCAGGATCTGCGTGAACGTCTCGCCGCTCCAGGTGCAGGATCCGACCTGGAGCAGCGACCTGCTGATGGCCCTGGAACGCCACCAGCTGACGCCCGGTCGCATCGTGCTGGAGCTCACCGAGGGCAGCATCCTGGAGATGTCGACCCATGTCTCCGACCAGCTGCGGGATCTGAGGCGGCAGGGGTTCGCGCTGGCCATGGATGATTTCGGCACCGGCTATTCCGGCCTGCAGCGGCTCACCGAGCTGCCGTTCAGCGAAGTCAAGATCGACCGGAGCCTGATCTCCGCGATCGACTACGACCAGCTGCAGCAGGCCATGCTCAGCGCGGTGATCCGGCTCAGTGACGCCACCGGGATCATGGTGGTGGTGGAGGGGGTGGAACGCTCCCGACAGCGGCAGATGCTGCTCACCCTCGGCTGCCGCCACGGCCAGGGGTACCAGCTCTCGGCCCCGCTCTCCGAACAGGAGCTGGAGGCCCTGCTCCAGAGCCAGATCACAACGGAGGCCTGAGGGGATCCCCGGATGGCCTGGAGCCTCCCCCTGCTGCTGTCCATCGACATCGGCGATGGGCGCTCGGTGGCGGGGCTCTCCAAGGCCATCCAGCTGTCGGTGGCGCCGGTGTTCCTGTTCACCGGTGTCACCGGGCTGCTGAGCCTGTTCAGCTCCCGGCTGGCCCGGATCATCGACCGCACCCGTGTCCTCCAGGAGGCCCTGGCGAAGAGCCGGGCGAAGCCTGAACCCGATCCCGAGGACGGGGAGCGGCTGGAGCTGGTGCTGGCGGTGCAGCGGCGCCGCACCTTCCTGATCAACCGGGCGATCCTGGCGGTCACCGTCACCGCCCTGCTGGTGGCCGCCGTGGTGGCGGTGCTGTTCATCAGCGCGGTGGCGGCCCTCGATGTCACCGCCATCGTGGTCCCCCTGTTCGTGGCGGCCATGGCCGCCATGATCGTGGGCCTGCTGCTGTTCCTGATGGAGGTGCAGCTGGCCATCAGCCAGAACCCGCGCCGGTACTACTGAGTGGAGCGCAACGCTGACCCAGTCAGCACCAGCGCCAGTGAACTGTCAAATTCGATACAGTTCTCCAATGGCCTGGCTGTTGCGCCTGATCCGGTCCCAGCGGCGCAAGGGCCGGGAGTATCAGCCGAGCTTCCTGCCCGCTCAGGTGCTGTTGTCCTGGTTCGGTGCGCTGCTGGCGATCACCCTGCTGGGACTGGTCAGCGTCGCCAGTCACTATCCCCTGGTGGCCGCTCCCCTCGGAGCCTCCAGTGTCCTGCTGTTCGGTCATCCGGACAGTCCCCTGGCCCAGCCCCGCAATCTGCTGCTGGGGAATGGGTCGGCGGCCATCGTGAGCGTGGCCTGTGTCGCCTGGTTCGGGACGGCTCCCTGGGTGATGGGCCTGGCGGTCGCCCTGGCCATCGCCGCCGGACAGGTGCTGCGCTGCCTCCATCCTCCCGCCGGCGCGGTCGCCCTGCTTGGGGTGCTCCTCCATGCCGGCCCTGGCTATGTGCTGATGCCTGTCCTGGCGGGCTCCGTGCTGCTCCTGCTGGTGGCCCTGGGCATGGCCTGGTTGGTCCCCGGCCGCTCCTATCCCCATCACTGGATCTGAGCTCCGCCATCGGTCCGCCAGGACCGCAACGGGGAACCCTGGCTCAGCCCTGCCCACCGGCCATGCCCCCCAGTCCAGTCCAGCGAAAGGGCGCCTGGGCCGAGCAGCGGGTGCTGCGGCTGCTGCGGCTGCGCGGCTGGGAGCTGCTGGAGCGCAACTGGCGCTGCCGCTGGGGCGAACTGGACCTCATCGTCCACAAGCCGGGACGTCTGCTGCTGGTGGAGGTGAAGGGGCGACGCAGCGGTGGCCTGGATGGCGGCGGAACGGCGGCCCTGCGCTGGCAGAAGCGTCAGCGGCTGGCGCGGGCCTGGGACTGCTGGCTGGCGGCCCATCCGCGCTGGGAGCGGACGCCGGTGGAGCAGGTGGCGGCCCTGGTGCCGCTGCCGCCCTCCCGGGCTCCGGTGCGCTGGCTCCGGCTGGGCGACTGAAGCGATCCTCCGATGAAGCGCCCCTCCGGAGACGGGGAGGGGGGCTCAGGGCTGGCCGGTGGCCGGCGTGGCCGCCGGGCTCGGCGTCATCGTGTAGTACACGGTGCAGCGGTAGCGGGTGTTGTCGAGGCCCACCTCCAGGTCCTCGCAGACGGTGCGGGTGACCGTGGCGCCCTTGGGCACCTGGCTCCTGGCCTGCTGGCGGGTCGCCTGACGGTCGAAGATCGATTCGGCGGTGACGCTGCCGGCCCGGGCAGGGACCGCCAGAAGGGCAAGGCCGCTGGCCAGCAGGACACCGGTCAGACGGAAATCGCGGGCCATGGCTGGGAGGGCGAGACGCTGCTCCACCTCTAGCCAGGCCTGACGGCGCTGCAATCTGGGGAGACCTGCCGGCGCCTCCATGACCTTCAGCGGCCACCGGGCCCGCAAGCGCTTCGGGCAGCACTGGCTCACCGATGGGCCGATCCTCGATCGCATCGTGGCGGCCGCCGACCTGCGGCACGACGATCACGTCCTGGAGGTCGGCCCGGGCCGGGGCGCCCTGACCGAACGGCTGCTGGCCTCGCCGGCGGCCTCGCTGCTGGCGGTGGAACTGGACCGGGACCTGGTGACCGGCCTGCGGCAGCGGTTCGGGGGCAACGGGCGCTTCACCCTGATCGAGGGGGATGTGCTGGAGCTGGCGCTGCCCTTCCCCGACCGTCCCGCGCCGACCAAGGTGGTTGCCAACATCCCTTACAACATCACCGGACCGCTGCTGGAGCTGCTGGTGGGGCGCCTGGGCCGGCCCGCCCCCTGCCGCTTCGAGCGGCTGGTGCTGCTGGTGCAGCAGGAGGTGGGCCAGCGGATCCGGGCCCGGCCGGGCAGCAGCGCCTTTTCGGCCCTCAGCGTGCGCCTGCAGCTGCTGGCCCGCTGCAGCAGCGTCTGCCCGGTGCCGCCCCGCTGCTTCTCGCCGCCGCCGAAGGTCACCTCGGAGGTGATCGTGATCGAGCCTGTCCCGCCGGAGTCCCTGCCGCCGCTGGCCCAGGCCCTGGGGGTGGAGCGGCTGCTGACGCGCTGCTTCGCCGGACGCCGCAAGATGCTGCGCACCACCCTGGCGGGACTGCTGCCACCGCCGGCCCTGCTGGAGGTGGCCGCCGCCGCCGGCGTCGATCTGCAGCAGCGGCCCCAGGAGCTGGCACCCGACCGCTGGCTGGAGCTCGCCACCGGCTTGAATCGGGCATCGAGCGCCGATCCCGGCGGAGCGTGATCCCGATGGCAGATGTGACGGTGCGGGCCCCCGCCAAGATCAACCTGCACCTGGAGGTGCTGGGTCTGCGGCCGGATGGCTACCACGAGCTGGCGATGGTGATGCAGAGCATCGACCTGAGCGACACGCTGGTGCTGCGGTCCACCGCCGACGCCACGATCCGGCTGCGCAGCGACAGCCCGGAACTGCCCAGCGACGGCACCAACCTGATCGTCAGGGCGGCGGAGCTGCTGCGCTCCCGGGTGGGCCTGCCGGAACTGGGGGTGGACATCACGCTCCACAAGCGCATTCCCATCGGGGCCGGCCTGGCAGGGGGCTCGAGCGATGGAGCCGCCGCCCTGGTGGGCCTCGATGCCCTCTGGGGCCTGGCCCTGAGCTCGGCGCGGCTGCACGGGCTGGCGGCCGAGCTGGGATCCGACATGCCGTTCTGCCTGGAGGGCGGCACCCAGCTCTGCTTCGGCCGCGGTGAGCGCCTTGAGCCCGTGACGGCCGCCGGGGCGCCCGGGCAGGCGGTGCTGCTGATCAAGCATCCGGAGGCCAGCGTCTTCACCCCCTGGGCCTACGGCCGCTGCCGGGACCTGCGCGGTGATTTCTATCTCGACACCGAGGAGGACTTCGAGCAGCGGCGCCAGGCCCTGCGCCAGGGCCCCCTGGTGGCGGCCCTGGCCGGCCGGGGACCGCTGCCCCATCTGCGCAACGACCTGCAGGGGGTGGTGGAGCCGGAGGTCGAGAGCGTCCGATCGGGCCTGGCCCTGCTGCGTCGCGACCCCGGGGCCCTGGCCGTGGCAATGAGCGGTTCCGGCCCGAGCCTCTACGCGCTCTACCCGGACCTGGCCACGGCCGAGGCGGCCCGGGCCGCCCTGGCGGGGGAGCTCGCTGCGCTGGGGTTCGGCGCCTGGTGCTGCCGCTGCGGCGGGAGCGGTGTCAGCCTGGTGACGGATGGATCCCCACCATGACGGACGAACAACCCACGCCGCCACCCCGCAAGGGACCGCTCAGCTTCCTCTCCGGCGCCCTCACCAGTGGCCTGCTGGCCTGGTTGAGCCTGGGCGTCAGCCAGCGGGTGGTGGGCTGGTACGTGACCCATCCGCCCCACTTCGACTCGGCCTTCGCCCAGAGCATCGCCACCGCCATGAAGACCCTGATGGTGGGGATGTGCTTCCTGGCCACCTTCACCTTCGCCTTCATCGGCCTGGGGCTGTTCCTGGTGTTCATCCGCAGCCTTTGGCCGGCCGAGGCCGAATCCCCTTCCTAAGCTGCCCCCCAGCCGCCCCTCCCCCCGATGACACCCCACGATCTGGGTCTGCTGGTGGTCCTGCTGCTGCCGGGCATGCTCCTGTCGGTCCTGCTGCTCAGCACCTTCGCCGCCGGCGGCTGAGATAGGTTGGCCGCGCACAGGCCCCTGCTCCGTGGCTGAAACTCTCCTGTTCAACGCCCTGCGCGAAGCCATCGACGAGGAGATGGCCCGCGACCCCCATGTCTGTGTCATGGGAGAGGACGTGGGCCATTACGGCGGCTCCTACAAGGTCACCAAGGACCTCTGCGAGAAGTACGGCGAACTGCGGGTGCTGGACACCCCCATCGCCGAGAACAGCTTCACCGGCATGGCCGTCGGTGCCGCCATGACCGGCCTGCGGCCGATCGTGGAGGGCATGAACATGGGCTTTCTGCTGCTCGCCTTCAACCAGATCTCCAACAACATGGGGATGCTGCGTTACACCAGCGGCGGCAACTACACGATCCCGGCGGTGGTGCGCGGACCCGGCGGCGTCGGCCGCCAGCTCGGTGCCGAGCACAGCCAGCGCCTCGAGGCCTACTTCCATGCCGTACCCGGCATCAAGATCGTGGCGGTGAGCACCCCCACCAATGCCAAGGGCCTGATGAAGGCCGCCATCCGCGACAACAATCCGGTGCTCTTCTTCGAGCACGTCCTGCTCTACAACCTCAGCGAAGACATCCCCGAGGGCGACTACATCTGTGCCCTCGACCAGGCCGAGGTCGTCCGTGAAGGCAAGGACGTCACGATGCTCACCTATTCGCGCATGCGCCACCACTGCCTCAAGGCGGTGGAGCAGCTGGAGGCCGAAGGGGTCGATGTGGAGCTGATCGACCTGATCAGCCTCAAGCCCTTCGACATGGACACCATCGCCCGCTCCATCCGCAAGACCCACAAGGTGGTGGTGGTGGAGGAGTGCATGAAGACGGGCGGCATCGGCGCCGAACTGATCGCCCTGATCACCGAGCACTGCTTCGACGACCTCGATGCCCGCCCGGTGCGCCTCTCCTCCCAGGACATCCCCACCCCCTACAACGGCAATCTGGAGAACCTCACCATCATTCAGCCGCACCAGATCGTCGCCGCGGCGCTCGACCTGAAAGCGGGCCGTCGCTGAGATGGGACGCCAACAGGGCTGGTTCGCCCTCATCCTCGCCCTCACCATCGCCTCCGGGGCCCTGCTGGCCAACTACGGCCTGCAGCTCGGCCTCGATCTCCGCGGCGGCAGCCAGCTCACCCTCCAGGTGATGCCCGCCGGAGCCATCACCCGGGTGGACACCGAACAGCTCGAGGCCGTCAAGGACGTGCTGGAGCGCCGCATCAACGGCCTGGGTGTGGCCGAATCCACCCTCCAGGCCGTGGGTAGCGACCAGCTGGTGCTGCAGCTTCCAGGCGAGCAGGATCCGAGCCAGGCGGCCCGGGTGCTCGGCAGCACGGCCCTGCTGGAGTTCCGGGCCCAGAAGCCCGGCACCGAGGAGGAGATGCGCGGCCTGCTGGGCCTCAAGCGCCAGGCCGAATCGGTGCTGCGCTCCAAGCGGCCCCCCTCCGCCCTTGACGACCCCACGGCAACGCCGCCGCCGGCGCCGGTCTCCCTCTCGGCGGAGGATCTGGCCAAGGCGCTCACCTCCCTCGGGATCCAGGTTCCCGCCGGCAGCAGCGAGGTCGACCAGCTCGAGCTGCTGCTCCGGGAGACCAACCGCCGCATCCTCGCCCTCTACGGCCCTCCCCTGATCACCGGCAAGGACCTCACCAGCGCCGGTCGCCAGCAGCAGGCCACCGGAACCGGCTGGGAGGTGACCCTGGGCTTCAACCGTGAAGGGGGCGAGAAGTTCGCCGCCCTCACCCAGTCGATCGCCGGAACCGGCCGGGTGCTCGGCATCGTCCTCGATGGGCGCTCGATCAGCGAAGCCAGCGTCGGCGAGCAGTTCAAGGTGGCCGGCATCACGGGCGGCTCCGCTTCGATCACCGGCAACTTCAGCGCCGAGGAGGCCCGCGACCTGGAGGTCCAGCTGCGGGGGGGCTCCCTTCCCCTGCCGGTGAAGATCGTCGAGGTGCGCACCGTCGGCCCTTCCCTGGGGGCTGAGAACATCCGCTCCAGCCTGGTGGCGGGCCTCTCCGGCCTGGCCCTGGTGGCGGTGTTCATGGCGGTGGTCTACCGCCTGCCCGGGATGGTGGCCGTGGTGGCCCTCAGCCTCTACGCCCTGTTCAACCTGGCCATCTATGCCCTGATTCCCGTCACCCTCACCCTGCCGGGCATCGCCGGTTTCATCCTTTCGGTCGGCATGGCCGTGGATGCCAACGTGCTCATCTTCGAGCGCATCAAGGAGGAGCTGCGCGTCGGCAACACCCTGATCCGCTCCATCGACACGGGTTTCTCCCTGGCTCTGTCCTCGATCATTGACGGCCACGTCACCGGCCTGATCAGTTGCGCGGCCCTGTTCTTCCTGGGCACCGGCCTGGTCAAGGGCTTCGCCGTCACCCTGGCGATCGGCCTGGTGCTCAGCCTGTTCACCGCCCTCACCTGCACCCGCACCCTGCTGCGGCTGCTGATGAGCTACCCGGCCCTGCGGCGCCCCACCTACTTCCTCCCCGCCCGCCAGCTGCCGCCCGCCAGAACCGCTGCGGCCCAGCCCGGCGTGGCCTGAATGACCGCCATGACCTCCGTCTCCGCCCCGTCCCCCCGCTTCCGCATCAGCCGCCACCGCCGTCTGGCCTGGGTGGGTTCGATCCTGGCCTGCGGCCTGAGTCTGCTGGGCCTGGCCCTCTGCTGGCTGAACCCCTCGATCGGCGCTCCGCTGCGGCCCGGCCTCGATTTCACCGGCGGCACCCAGGTGCAGGTGGAGCGGGACTGTGCCCCCTGCCAGCCCGTCACCGCCGCCGAGGTGCGCCAGGGGCTGGCCGGCCTCGCCCTGCCCTCCCCGGAAGGTGAGGTGGCCCCCAGCCTGGGCAGCGCCTCGGTTCAGGTGCTCGACGGCGGCCGCTCCCTGCTCCTGCGCCTGCCGGCCCTCGATGCCGACCAGAGCAAGGCGGTCATCGATGACCTCGCCAACCGGGTCGGCCCCCTGCTCTCCAGTGGCACCTCGGTCAACACGATCGGACCGACTCTAGGCTCACGGCTCCTGCAGGGCAGCCTCGTCTCCCTGCTGGTGAGCTTTGCCGGGATCGCCGTCTACATCACCTTCAGCTACAGCGGCATCTTCGCGGGGCTGGCCCTGCTCTGCCTCGCCCATGACGTGCTGATCACCTGCGGGCTGTTCGCCTGGCTGGGGCTGCTCCAGGGCATCGAGGTGGATTCCCTCTTCGCCGTCGCCCTGATCACGGTGGCCGGCTATTCCGTCACCGACACGGTGGTCGTCTACGACCGGATCCGGGAGCAGCGCCGCACCCTCGGTGATCTGCCCCTGGTGGAGCAGGTGGATGTGGCCGTCGATGCCACCCTCACCCGCTCCCTCTACACCTCCTTCACCACCCTGCTGCCCCTGGTGGCCCTGATCTTCTTCGGCGGCAGCACCCTGTTCTGGTTCGCCGTGGCGCTCACGGTGGGCATTGCCGTCGGCAGCTGGTCGAGCATCGGCCTGGCGCCCACCCTGCTGCCGGTGTTCTCGAAGCGATGAGGGGCCCCGACCGCATCGAGGCGACCCGGCGCGGCTGGCCCCTTCTGCCGGGGGTGCTGCTGGTGCTGGCCCTGATCGACCTGCGGGTGGAGCTGATCCTGCTGTGGGACCACCTCACCCTGACCTCCCTCACCGCCGCCGTCCGCTCCCATCTCCTGGCCGTCACTGTGCTGGCGGCCCAGCCCTCCCTCTGGCACCACTACCGCCGGGCCCGCGGCTGAGGAGGCCGGCCCAGGGTCGATCCAGCTGTCAGGTCAGATCCCAGCGGTCCATCACGTCCCGGACAAGCACCTCCTCGCAGGCCACCTGCAGCACCACCACCAGTGGCAGGGCCAGCAGCAGACCGGGCAGCCCCAGCAGGGCCCCCAGGCTCAGCTGGGCCATCAGGGCCACCGTGGGCAGCAGGTTGACGGTCCGGCTCAGCAGCAGCGGGGTGAGCAGGAAGGCTTCGCCGTTCTGGAGCAGCAGCCGCAGCACCAGCACCTGGACCACCTTGGCCGGCGAGATCAGCAGGGCGACGGCCAATGGCAGCAGGGTGGCGGCCGTGGGGCCGATGGTGGGCACGAAGGTGAGCAGGCCGCAGACCAGGCCGCTGAGCAGGGCCAGCGGCACCTGCAGCAGGGCCAGGCCCGCCCAGGTGGTGACGAACACCACCGTGCCCGAGATGGTCATGCCCGCCAGCCAGCCCCCGAGGGCCTCGCGGCATTCCCCCAGCAGCTGTTCCATGCGACGGCGGTAGAACCGCGGCGTGACGGCGATCAGGAGCCGCTGGTGGCTGGCCGGATCGAGCGCCCTCAGGATCGCCCGCAGCAGCATCAGCAGCAGCTGGATGGTGCTGTTGGCGGCGCCTCCGGCCACCCCCAGCAGCTGGCCGCCCAGGGGCTGCAGCCGGTCCCAGAGGGTCCCATCGGCCAGCTGCCGGTCGAGGTCGCGCAGCAGGGGTGTCTTGGGGACCACATCCCCGAGCCGATCCAGCAGTTCGGGGACCAGCTGGCTGAACTGGCGGACCTGGTCGATCAGTTCCGGCAGCAGCAGATTGGCGAGCACCCATCCGATCACCAGCAGGACCAGCAGCACCAGCGACAGGGCCGCCCCCCGATTCAGCGGTGTCAGCCGCCGCAGCAGACTGGTGGGCACATCGAGGGCCACCGCCAGCACCACGGCGCCGAAGAGGATCAGCAGCACCCAGCGCAGTTCCCAGAGAAGCAGGAACAGCGCCACCAGGGCCAGGGCCCCGAGCAGGGTGCGTGCCTTCATGTGTGCCGTCGTTCCCGCTTCCAGGGATCGAGGATGTCATGGATCAGCACATCCCGCAGCAGCACCTGGAGGCACACCGCCAGGGGCAGGGCGAGCAGCAGGCCGAGGGGGCCGAACAGCAGGGTGAAAAGCAGCTGGGCGGTGAGGGTCAGGCCTGGCAGCAGTTGCAGCTGGTGGTGCATCACCGAGGGGGTGATGACGTAGCTCTCGAGGTTCTGGATGATCACGTAGACCGCCAGCACGGCCAGGGCCTTCCAGGGGGCATCCAGCAGGGCCACCGACATCGGGAAGACGGTGCTGAGGGTGGGTCCGACGTTGGGGATGATGTTGAGCAGGCCCGCGAGCAGGGCGTTGGCCGCCACCAGCTTCACCCCCAGCAGGGACAG
Source organism: Synechococcus sp. UW140 (assembly GCA_943369315.1). Lineage (GTDB taxonomy): Bacteria > Cyanobacteriota > Cyanobacteriia > PCC-6307 > Cyanobiaceae > Cyanobium. The sequence continues at coordinate 351,545 of CALRMW020000001.1, read as the reverse complement.
GCCGATGGCCGCCAGCACGCCCACGCAGACCGAGCTGATCAGCACCCCCACCATCCAGCTGCTCAGGGCGGTGCCGCAGGCCACCAGCACCTGCCGAAGCCGCCGCCGGTAGAAGGAGGGCGCCAGCAGCAGCAGGGCCTCCCGGTAGCCGGTGGGCTGGGCGGCCACCATCAGGGAGACGGCCACGACGAACAGGGTCTGGAGCAGCCCGGCGCCGAGGTTGCCGGCCACCCCCACCAGGCCGATCGCGCCGCCGCCGAGCCGGCCCAGCAGGTCGGGGGGCAGGGTGGCGGGAATCGCGAGGGTCGATTTCAGCCAGTCCAGGCTGCCGTCCGGGCGGCCGTACACCATCTGGGACGCCCCCTCGAGGGCCTGGCGCAGCAGCTTGAGGAGCTCGGCCCAGGCCCGCGGCACCTGCAGCAGCAGTTCGCGGAACTCGGCGATGAAGGGCGGGATCACCACCGTGGCGACCACCAGCACCACCAGGGTGACCAGCAGCAGGGCCAGCAGCAGGGCGATGGGCCTGGCGACGCCGATCCGCTCCCGGATGGCGCCCACCAGGGTGCAGAGGGCCATGGCAAGCACCACGGCGGCGAACAGCAGGATCAGGGCGTCACGCAGGCTCCACAGCAGAACGAGCGCCGCCAGCAGGGCGATCAGGCCCAGCCACTGGCCGAATTTCAAACCTCCTCCTGAGCCTCCTGGGCCGACTCGTCGCCCTGGCCCGCGAATCCGAGGCCGTGGCCGTCGGCGTAACGCTGGGCGAAGCGCATGAAGCGCTCGAAGTCGGCGGTGCTCTTCCAGGTGTAGGTGGCTTCCAGGGCGCTGGCCTTGCCGTTGACGAAGCGGGCCTTCACCTCCCGGGTCACCATCTCCCCTTCCTCATCCAGCATGAACATGCCGGTGATGTCACCCACCGACTGGGGGGCCAGGGCTTCGGGCTCCTCGAACACGAAGGTGGCCTGGCCGGTGCGGCCATCCCGTGAACGGGTCAGGCGGATGTCGGGCACGACCGTCTCGTCCACCCCGCGGAAGAACTGAATGGCGGCGGCCATGGCACTCGCTCAAAAGGTGACTTTAGGCAGAGTCCGTCCCGGCTCTTTGCGGGGCTTCACGGCCGGACCCCGGGCCCCAGGCCTGTGCCCATCGGTCCTGACATAGTGGGTCCCACTCTGCTGCCTTTCCGGCCGGTCGTCTCCCCCATGCTCTCCGGTCCTCCGGTTTCCAGCACCGTCGATGCCGATCAGCTGCTGGAGCGTTTCCTCACGGGCTCGACCCGTCAGCGCCGCAGCCTGCTGGTCAGCCTCGGCCAGGCCGGGTCGGCCCTGCTGGATCTGATCCCGGACCGCCTCGACCACCTCGACGCCACCGGAGACGACTGGGCCGCCGGCCACCTGATCCAGCTCCTGCTGGCCTCCGGCGACACCGCCCGCCAGGAGGCCCTGCTGGCCCGCCATCCGCAGGGCTGGCTCGCCGTCACCAGCGTCGCCGGGCTCGACTACGCGCCCCTGCAGCACCACCTGATGCGACAGGCGTTCGAGGAGGCCGACCGGCTCACCAGTGACCATCTGCGTCAGCTGGCCGGCGAGGGCGCCGTGCGCCGGGGCTACGTCTATTACAGCGAGGTGGCGGCCATGCCCGCCACCGATCTCACCAGCCTCGACCGCCTCTGGAACTGCTATTCCCAGGGGCGCTTCGGCTTCTCCGCCCAGGCCCGGCTGCTGCAGGCCTGCCAGGGGCAATGGGAGCGCCTCTGGCCCCGGCTGGGCTGGAAGGCGGACGGCACCTGGACCCGCTACCCCGGCGCCTTCCAGTGGTCGATCGACGCCCCCGAGGGCCACATGCCCCTGATCAACCAGCTCCGGGGCGTGCGCCTCATGGATGCCCTTCTGCAACATCCCGCCATCCAGGCGCGTCTGGAGGAGGCAGCGGCGGGGCGCCCGCGTTAGGTTCCGGTGAGGCGAATGGGACTACCTGCTTCATGCAGCTCCGCTGGGCCGACTACATCACCCCCTCCACCCTGCAGCTGGCGCCGCTGGTGGAGTTGCTCCTCGAACCCATCGGCTGCGCCCTGCGCCAGGCGGAGCTGCAGCTCGGTCTCCAGGAGGCGCTGGTCAATGCGGTGCGCCATGGCAACGGCTGCGATCCGGGCAAGTGCCTGAGGATCCGGCGGATCGTCACGCCGCGATGGGTGGTCTGGCAGGTGCAGGACGAGGGCCCCGGCCTGCCGGTCCATGCCCGGCACGCCTGCCTGCCCTGCCAGGAGGATGCTCCCTCCGGTCGGGGCCTGTTTCTCATCCACCACTGCTTCGACGACGTGCGCTGGAGCGGTCGCGGCAACAGGCTGCAGCTGGCGGCCCGGCGGGCGGCGGTCAGCGCCCGTGGGCAGGGCAGCCCGGATCGCTGATCTCGGCCTTGAGCCAGGCCTGGGCGTTCTCCAGCAGGGCGATGGCGCGGAGGCGGCCGTCGGTCGGCGCCGTGGCGCCGGGATCATCGGCGGCGAGCAGCTGCACCAGCGCCGCCGCCACCTGTTCGGCGGCCCTCCGCGGACGCTGACGCTTGAGGGCGTGCCACTCCCGATCGCCGATGCTGAGCTGGCGGTGAAGGCGCTCGGCCAGGGGCAGGGCGTCGGCGGGCCAGGAGCGGCCCGCCGGGATGGCGGCGCCGGCGGTCGAGGGCGATCCTGCTGGAGCGGCGGGGGCTTCCACTGGACGAGCGGACCGAAGTGGATCCATCCTGTCGCTCCAGGCCACGCCCTGTCGATCGCGCCGCCATGAGACGTCCCCAGCGCCCCCGCCGCTCCCCGTCCCCCGGAGTGCTCCACCACCTGGCGGCGGTGCTGAGCCTGGCCGGTCGCCCCGGGGCGGTCGCCGCCAGCGGTGTCAGCCTGCGCCGCAGGCGCCAGCGGCTGGAGCTGGCCCAGCGGCTGCTGGACCCGCTCCCGGAGGCCCTGCTGCCGCGCGGGCGCCATGGTGATCGTTTCTGGACGGCCCTGCGCTGGGGGGGCCTCGGGCTGCTGCTGGCCTGGCTGCTCAGGCCCTGACTCAGGCGTTGGCTTCGCTGACGAACTCGAGCGGATGGGGTCGTTGCTGCAGTGCCTCCACCTCCCGGCGCTTCAGGGCGATCCAGTCGTCCAGGAGCTCCCTGCCGAAGACGTCGCCGGCCAGCAGGTAGTCGTGGTCGTCGGCCAGGGCCGCCAGGGCGGCGCCCAGGTCGGCGGGCAGGGTGGCAGGCGATGGGGTGGGCTCCCGATCGGCGGGGGGGCCGGGATCGATCTGGTGGCGGACCCCATCGAGGCCGGCCAGCAGCATGGCGCTGAAGGCCAGGTAGGGATTGGCCAGCCCGTCGGCCTGGCGCAGCACCAGCCGCCGCCGGCCGGGATCGCCGTCTGGCTCGGGAACGGCGACCACGGTGGCCGAGTCGTGGCGGGCATAGGCCAGCCGGGTCGGTGCCTCGGGTCCGCTCCCCAACCGCCGGTAGCTGTTGGTGCCCGGGTTGGTGAAGGCGGCCAGGGAGGGGCCATGGCGCAGCAGCCCCCCCAGGTACCAGCGGGCGGTCTGGGACAGGTCGCCGTAGGTGCCCTCGCCGGCGAACAGGGGATGGCCCGCCCTCCAGAGGCTCTGGTGCACCGCCAGGCCGGCGCAGGCGCCCTCCAGGGTGGGCCTGGGCAGGAAGGTGGCGCTCCAGCCGTGGCGGCGGGCCACGTTCCGTACCACGTAGCGGCTCACCATCAGCGCGTCGGCGGCCCGCAGCGGATCGACGCTCGCCAGCGTGAGGCTCTGCAGGGGACCTGCCGCCGGCTGGAGCGGCAGGCGTGCCTGGATCCCCAGGGCCGCCAGGGTCAGCCCCAGCTCGCTGTGCAGAGCCTCCGGCGTCGCGGCGCCGAGGGCGACCCGGCAACCGCAGCCGAGGGCGTCGGCCTCAGAGGCGAGCTCCTGGAACAGGAAGTAGCCGGACTCGGCGCCGAAGCGGGCGGCATCCGCCAGGCCGCTGCCCGCCAGCAGGGCCAGGGCGCGGGCCGCCAGGGTGCGCGGGCAATGCCGGAGTCGGCCATCGCCGTCGGGCGGCCCCTCCACCGCGGCGATCAGGCTGAGGCTCCGGGGGGAGAGGAAGGGGTCGATCCAGGCGGTGGCCGGGTCCGGATGGAGCACCAGGCCGTCGAGGGGCAGGCCGTGCTGGAAGGCTCCCTCCCCAAGACGGTGCGCCTCCAGGCCGATCGAATGCCAGCGGCCCTCCAGGTCCGTCACCTTGAGGTCGATGCGCTCGATGCCGTCGTCTCCGAGGCGGCGCAGGACGTCCTGGGCGGAGGTGGCCATGGCGGGAGGCGGGTGGGAAGGCTGCCGCCACGATGGTGCCCCCCCGATCGGCCGGTGGCCGCGTAACCGTTTCTGTCAGATTCCCCAGAACCAGCCGCAGCACAGGAATCTGGCGGATTGCGAGTGCTACCTTCCGCTTCAGGTGCGTCGATCCGTTTCGTCCATGCGAGATGCCATCACCGGTCTGATCGGTCGCTACGACCAGCTGGGCCGCTATTTCGATCGCTCCGCGATCGATCGGATCGATTCCTACTTCGGTCAGGCGGAGTTGCGGCTGGCCGCCGTCGAGCTGATCAACCGGGAAGCCGCCACCATCGTGCGAGAGGCGGCCCAGCGCCTCTGGCTCGAGGACCCCGAACTGCTGCTGCCCGGCGGCAACGCCTACACCACCCGGCGTCTGGCGGCCTGCCTGCGCGACATGGATTACTTCCTGCGCTACGCCAGCTACGCCCTGGTGGCCGACGACTTCACCATTCTCGATGAGCGGGTCCTGAACGGTCTCGACGACACCTACAAGAGCCTGGGCGTTCCCACCGGCCCGACCGTCCGCAGCATCGCCCTGCTCGGTGAAGTGATCGCCGAGATGCTGGCCGATGCCGGCATGGTGGACACCGCCCTGGTGCGGGCCCCCTTCGAGCACCTCTGCCGCGGCCTCTCATCCAGCAACGTCCGGGCCCGCTGAGGCGACCGTTCCCTAATCTCCGTTCACTACTGCCTCCCCGCCAGGTCTTGCCTTCTCTCCCAGTGCCTCCATCCGTCAGCAGCGCCCACCGGCTCGCCCTGGACCCCATCGCCACCCCCGAGCGACTGCTGCTGGGTCCAGGTCCGTCCAACGCCCACCCCACGGTGCTGCAGGCCCTGGCCCGGATGCCGATCGGCCACCTGGATCCCCTCTACATCGACCTGATGGGTGAGGTGCAGGAACTGCTCCGCTACGCCTGGCAGACCGACAACCGGCTCACCATTCCGATGAGCGGCACCGGCAGCGCCGCGATGGAGGCGACCCTTGCCAACACCATCGAACCCGGCGACAAGGTGCTGGTGGCGGTGATGGGCTACTTCGGCCAGCGCCTGGTCGACATGGCCGGCCGCTACCGGGCCGAGGTGGTCACGATCGAACGGCCCTGGGGGCAGGCCTTCGAGCTGGCCGAACTCGAGGCCGCCCTGATCGCCCACAAGCCCGCCATCCTGGCGATGGTTCACGCCGAGACCTCCACTGGCGTCTGCCAGCCGATGGAGGGCGTCGGCGACCTTTGCCGCCAACACGACTGCCTGCTGCTGCTGGACACGGTCACCTCCCTGGGGGCGGTGCCGCTGCACATCGATGCCTGGAAGGTGGACCTGGCCTACAGCTGCAGCCAGAAGGGCCTCAGCTGCCCCCCCGGCCTGGGCCCCTTCACCATGGGACCCCGGGCCGAGGCCAAGCTGGCCGCCCGTTCCGGCAAGGTGCCCAACTGGTACCTCGATGTCTCCCTGCTCAACAAGTACTGGGGCAGCGACCGGGTGTACCACCACACCGCGCCGGTCAACATGAACTTCGGCATGCGGGAAGCCCTGCGGCTTCTGGCCGAAGAAGGGCTGGAGGCCGCCTGGGCGCGCCACCGCAGCAATGCTGAGCGCCTCTGGGCCGGCCTGGAGCGGCTGGGGCTTGAGCTGCACGTCAGCGAGCCCCTGCGGCTGGCCACCCTCACCACGGTCCGGATTCCCGAGGGGGTCGACGGCAAGGCCTTCAGCCGCCACCTGCTCGACCGCTTCGGCATCGAGGTCGGCGGCGGGCTGGGGGATCTGGCCGGCAAGGTGTGGCGCATCGGCCTGATGGGCTACAACAGCACCCCCGAGAACGTCGACCGCCTGCTTGCCATCTTCGAGAGCGAGCTGCCCGCCTTCCGGCCTGCGACGGCCGCCGTCGCCGCCGCCGTCGCCTGAGTCAGACCAGGCCCCCTTCCCCGGCCCGGAGCTCCTGACGGGTCCGGCGCCTTTGCCGGAACCAGCTCTCCAGCTGTTCCCCGGCCCGCTCGCCCAGCACGCCCCCCCGCACCACCATGTGGTGGTGGGCGCTCGGGTGGCGCGACAGATCCAGGCTGCCGCCCAGGCCGCCCCGCTTCGGATCGGCCGCCCCATAGATCACCGTGCCCACCCGCGCCTGGATCAGGGCGCCGGCGCACATCGGACAGGGCTCAAGGGTCACCAGCAGGGTGCAGCCGTTGAAGCGCCAGTCGCCCCGGAACGCCGCCGCCCGGCGCAGGGCCAGCAGTTCGGCGTGCCCCAGCGGGTCCGCCCGCCGGTGGCGCCGGTTGCTGCCCCAGCCCACACAGCGGCCGCCCTCATCCAGTAGCGCCGCCGCCACCGGGATCTCCCCCCCGGCCCCGACCGCGTCGGCGAGGCGCAGGAGCCGCTCCATCCACAGCAGGCTGGCGGTGTCACTCAGCATGGACTCCTTCTAGCCATGCCTCCGCAGGGGCAAGCGGCAGAATGCCGAAGCCCCCACCGTCGCCGTTGGCCAGCGTCCCCCCCGCCCAGCGGCCAGCGCCGCCCCCCAGGGAGCGTGTCTCCTTCGTGGATCCGTTCCAGGTGGATCCCGCTCTTGAGGCCTTTCTGCACCAGGCGTCGACCCTGCTGTGCCGCTGGCTGGGCGAGGCCGGCCACGGCACACCCCTTCCCGGGCTGAGCGTGCTGCCGGTGGTGGAGCCGGAGGCCGAAGGCCTGGGCAGCGACCGGCTGCTGGCCGATCTCCAGCTGGTGATGGAGGGGGCCTACAACCCCAACCACCCCGGCGCCCTGGCCCACCTCGACCCGCCGCCCCTGTCGGCCTCGATCGTGGCCGATCTGATCTGCGCCGGGCTGAACAACAACCTGCTGGCCGAGGAGCTCTCCCCCAGCCTGAGCCGCCTGGAGAGGGCCCTGTGCGCCTGGATGGCGGGGTGTCTCGGCCTGCCCGGGGGGGCCGGCGGGGTGGCCGCCAGCGGTGGCAGCCTCAGCAACCTGATGGCCCTGGTCACCGCCCGCCACCAACGGGGTCTGGCGACCCGGGGCGACGCGGTGGTGATCTGCAGCGAGGAGGCCCATGTCTCCCTGATCAAGGCCGTCGCCGTGATGGGCCTGCCGGCCGAGGCCCTGGTGCGGCTGCCGGTGACCGCTGCCGGCGCCCTTGACCCCCTGGCCCTCGAGGAGCGGCTGGCCCGGCTCGATCGGGCCGGCACCCCCGTGATCGCCGTGGTGGCCACCTCAGGCACCACCGTGCGGGGCGCCCTCGATCCCCTCGAGCCCATCGCCGCCCTCTGCAGCCGTTACGGCCACTGGCTGCACGTGGACGGGGCCATCGGGGCGATCTTCGCCTTCAGCGAGCGACTCCGGCCCCTGCTGGGCGGCCTGGGGCTGGCCGATTCGATCACGGTCAACCCCCAGAAGCTGCTCGGCATCACCAAGACCTCCTCCCTTTTGCTGCTGGCCGACCCCCGCCACCTCCAGCGGGCCTTCAACACCGGCCTGCCCTACATGGAGCCCAGCTGGGGCGGCGGCCACCAGGGGGAGGCGGGATTGCAGGGCACCCGGCCGGGGGAGATCCTCAAGCTCTGGCTGGGGCTGCGCCAGCTGGGCCTCGACGGCATGGCCGCCCTGATCGAGGCGGCCGTCCAGCGCCGTAGCGAGCTGGAGCGACGGCTGCGGGCCATCGGTGGCCTGACCCTCTGCAGCGGTCCCCTGCACCTGCTTGCCTTCCGCCCCGAAGGCTCAGGCGCCGCCGGCGCCGAACGCTGGAGTGCGGCCACCCGGGCGGCCCTGCTGGGCGAGCAGCTGATGCTGTCGCGGCCTGTCTACCGGGGGCTCCATCACCTCAAGGCGGTGCTGGGCAACCCCCACACGGGCAGCGAGCACCTGGAGCGGCTGGCCCAGGTGGTGCAGCGCAGCCTGGCGGAGGCCGCCGATGGCTGAACCGAAGCCGGAGCCGGTGGCGCCGCCACGCCCCTCGAATGACCGCCGTGGCCGCTGGGTGGCGATCCTCACTGGCGCCCTCTCGATCCTGATCGGTGTGGCCTACCTGGTGCTGATCACCGTCCTGGATTCCCGCGGTCCCCTTCAGCCCCCGCCCCCCGAGGCCCTGGGCGTGGCGGCAGCCGCCGCGCCTGCCGCTGCTGCAGCGGTTCCACCACCCGGCTGAGGGCCGTCTCCAGGAAGTGGCGCAGCATCCCCTCCCGCTGGTTGAGGTCGTACTCACGCTGCAGCACCTCCTGCAGCCCGCCATCCCCCCAGTCCTGGTTCTGGCGGAAGTAGGTGATGAAGCTGCGGCCCGCCACCCGGGTCAGCCAGGCGGCGCTGACCGCCTGCACCGCCCGGCTGACGACCAGGGCCGGCAGGCTGAGGCTCAGGGCCGAGGTGATCAGGCCCACCCCCCCCTTGATCAGGCCGAGGCCCGCCAGGGTGCGGCCCACCGACAGGGCCAGATCCTGGGCGTTCTCGCGGCTGAGGCTGACTCTGTAGACGCGGCCGATCTCCACCACCATCTGGGCGTTCACCGCGGCGGTGGCGAGCAGGTCGATGCCCGGCAGCGGCGTCACCATCACCACCCCGGCGCCGATCCACATGTAGCGGTCGACGATCGTGCCGGCATCGCTGCGGCGTTGGCGGTCGAGCAGATCCTGGCTGGCCTGGCTGAGGCGCCGGCATTGCAGCAGCAGGTTGTCGGCGATCAGCTCCTCCCCGTCGGCATGGAGGACGGCGGCGATGCGGCGCAGCAGGGCCTCCACCTCCGGCGTCGGCTGCAGCGGCTTGCCGCCCGGCATCGGCACGCTCTGGGGGGCGGCGCTGGCGGGGATGACATCCTCCGGGCCGAGGCGGGCGGCGCAGCGCTGCTGCAGCAGTGCCAGCAACCGACGCTCCTCCTCCTCGCCGCGCAGGTCGCATTTGTTGAGCACCAGCAGCAGGCGCTTGCCCAGCCCCGCCAGGGCCTCGAACACCTCCAGCTCGCTGGCCCGCAGGTCCCCGTCCAGCACCAGCAGCAGCAGGTCGGCCCGGGCGGCCAGTTCCCGGGCCACGCGCTCCCGCTCCCGGCCCTCGCGCCCCGCTTCGAGAATCCCTGGCGTGTCCTCCAGGATCACGGCCCGGGGCAGATCCTTCAGCCGCAGCCGGTAGCGGGTGGCGGCGGTGGTCGAGCCCATCGGCGCCCCCACCTCCCCCACCAGCTCCTGCAGCAGGGCGCGGATCAGGGAGGTCTTGCCGGTCGAGCCGGTGCCGAAGACAACGATCACCAGGTCGCCCCGCTCCAGCTCCGCCTCCATCCGCTGCCGTTCCTGACGCAGGGCCTCCCGCTCCACCGCGTCGCGCACCTGGGCCAGGGTGCGGTCGATGGAGCCCAGGTTCCGCTGGGCCGCCTCCCGCCGGCTGGAGGGCACCGCCGCGGGGGCGGATTTACCGGGGCCGATGGCCCCGCCCTGCCGCAGCCGGCGCAGCCAGGGCCAGCCCACCTGGGCCAGGGCCACCACCAGGGCCGCCAGCATGATCAGCATCAGCGGCCCCACCATCCAGTAGGGCAGCCAGGTGCTCAGGGTCCACTGCAGCTGCTGGATCGCCTGCAGCACCATGCCCAGCAGCACCAGCGCCAGCAGACCCAGAAAGACCCAGATCCAGAGCCGCTGCGGCAGCTTCACGGTCCTGGCGGTGCGGAGCGCACGATCTCGCCGAACAGGGAGGCGGCCAGGGAGCTGCTGGCGGCGGTGGGGCTGTTGTCATCGTTGCCCAGCCAGATGCCGATCACCCACTGGCGCCTGGGGGCATAGCCCACGAAGAGAAGGTCCCGGCCCTCGTTGGTGGTGCCGGTCTTGCCCCAGCTGCCGCTGCCCACGTAGGCGGCGCTGCCGGTGCCGCCGCTGACCACCGCCTCCAACAGCGTCCGCATCGCCTTGGCGGTGGCGGGGCTCATCACCCGCCTCCCGGGGCTGCTGATGGTCCTGGAGCTGCCGGCGGCGGCCCGGCAATCGGCCCCGCCCCGTTCCCCCGGCGCCTGGGAGGCGCCGCAGGCTTCGGCATCGGTGAGCCGCCGGATCGTGGTCGGGGCGCGCCAGAGCCCGTCGGCGGCGACGGCCGCATAGGCCGCCGTGAGCTCCAGCAGCGTCACCTCGCTCTGGCCCAGGGCCAGGCCCGGCACCGGGGCCAGGGGGCTGGTGAAACCCAGGTCCCGGCCCTTGCCCACCACGGCATCGAGGCCGTCCTTGCGGGCCAGCCGCAGGGCGGCGGTGTTGCTGCTGATCGCCATGGCCTGGCGCAGGCTGAGGCTGCCGCCGCAGCCGCTGCTGAAATGCTGGCCGCCCCAGTCCAGCGGTCCGCAGCCGATCCGGTCCCCGGGCCGGGCGCCCCGCTCCAGGGCGACGACGTAGGGCACCAGCTTGAAGGTGCTGCCGGGCTGGCGCAGGGCCATCGAGGCGCGGTTGAACTGGCTCTGCAGATAATCCCGGCCGCCGGCGATGGCGCGGATGCCTCCGGTGCGGCTGTCGAGCACCACCACCGCCCCCTGGCTCACCCCCAGGGATCGGCTGGCGTCGATGCGCTGGCGCAGCAGCAGTTCGACCCGCTCCTGCAGCAGCGGATCGAGGTGGGTGTCGATCAGGAAGTTGCCCTCGGCGGCCACCGCCTTGCCCACCTGGTTCTCCAGGTCGCGGCGAACCTGGTCGGTGTAGAAGGGCGCCCCGCGCTGCTGGGCGGAGCGGCAGGCATCCGCGGCCAGCCGGATCGGCTGGCGCCGGGCCCGCCGGGCCTGGTCGGCGGAGATGCGGTTGGTGGCCGCCATCTTGTCGAGCACCTGGTTGCGGGAGGCGAGGGCCGCCGCGGGATCGACGCAGGGGTCGTAGCCGTTCGGGGAGGGGAGCAGGCCCACCAGCAGGGCGGCCTCCTCGGGCTTCAGGGCCGAGGCCGGACGGTTGAAGAAGCGCCGGGAGGCGTCCTCGAACCCCCAGACGGCACCGAGATAGACCCGGTTGAGGTAGCTGAGCAGCAGCTCCTCCTTGCTGAAGCGGGCCTCCAGCTGCAGGGCCACCAGCAGCTCCCGCCACTTGCGTCCCAGGGTCTCCCCCTGCCCCACCTGCTCCGGGTAGAGGCTGCGGGCGATCTGCTGGGTGAGGGTGCTGCCGCCCTCCAGCACCCGGCCCCCCAGCAGGTTGGTCACCAGGGCCCGGGAGGTGCCGATCGGGTCCACCCCCGGATGCCACCAGAAGCGGTTGTCCTCGCTGGCCAGCAGGGCATCGATCAGCACCGGCGGATACGCCCCGAGCTCGGGCAGCTCCCGTCGCTTGCGATCGGCCACGGAGGCCACCGGTCGATCCTGGCGGTCGTAGAGGAGCAGGGGCCCCCGCACCGTCGCCAGGCTGCCGCGGGTGGGCACCTGCAGCAGGGACAGGGCCAGCAGCAGGCCGCCGCCGCCGGCCACGGCCGCCGCCGCCCGCGCCCCCCAGCGGCCGATCCGGTCGAGGCGGGTGCTGCCGTCGCGCTCGAACAGGAGCATGGGCAGATCCGCCTGATCGGCGGGCCCGAAGCGCACCCGGTCCCCCTCGCGCAGCACCAGCTCCCGCACCCGCCGGCCCCGCCACCACAGCCCGTTGGTGGAGCCGGCGTCGCTCAGCAGCCAGTGCCCGCCATGGTTCTCCAGCAGGGCATGGTGGCGGCTGACCGCCGTGTGGTCGATGACGATGGCGTTGTCGGTGGCGCGGCCGATCCGGTAGAGGCTGCCGTGCAGGGGCTGCTCCAGCTCCGGCAGGCCGGGCCGCAGCACCTTGAGCCGGGGGCCGGGGGTGCGGGGCCGCAGCCGCTGCTCCAGTCCTTCAAGGATGGCGGTCGGCATGGGGTCGCAGCAGGTCGATGAGGAAGCACGCCACGGCCAGGTTGATGGCGACGTCGGCGAGGTTGAAGATCGGGAAATGGATCGGGACGAACTCCAGGAAGTCCACCACGGCCCCGTGGCGCCAGCGGTCGATGCCGTTGCCGACGGCGCCCCCGAGCAGCAGTCCCAGGGCCAGCACGTTCCACAGGCCGGCGGGGGGACGCCACAGGATCCAGAACAGCAGGCCGAGGCTCACCAGGGCGCTCACCAGGCCCAGCTGGTTCGGCGCCCCGGCGAAGAGGCTGAAGGCCGCCCCGGTGTTGCTGACGCGCTGCAGCTGGAGCAGGCCGGGCAGCAGCGGCTGGATGCTGCCGCTGGCCAGGTTCTCGAGAGCCCAGCGCTTGCTGAGCTGATCCAGCCCCACGGCGAGGGCCGCCAGCAGCAGTGGGGACAGCCGCTGGCGCAGCGTTCGGGTCATCACGAGGGCACCAGCAGCAGACGGCGCAGCAGCCAGGCCAGAACACCGGCGGCGCAGCAGAGCAGCAGCTGGGGCAGCAGGGCCAGGCTGTAGCCCACCACCAGGGTGAGGGTGTCACCGCCCCAGCGGCCGGCCAGGCTGCCCAGGAGCAGGTTGGCGAGGCCGCAGAGATGCAGCACCACCAGGCCGATGGCGGCGGCGCCGGCGAGGGTCAGGGGATCGTCCATGCCCGGCTGGCGCGCCAGCTTGCCGGTGATCCAGGCGGCCGGCAGGAAGCCCGCCAGATAGCCGAAACCTGGATCGAGCAGGTAGCCGATGCCGCCCCCTTCGTGGAACACCGGCAGCTGGAACAGACCGACGCTGAGATAGGCCACGGCGGCCAGGGTGGCACTGCGGGGACCGCAGACCAGGGCCGTCAGGAGCAGGGCCGGCACCTGCAGGGTGATGCCGAGCGGACGCACGGCCCAGCCCGTCGCCTCGTGAACCGGGAAGGCCGCCGGCACCAGACCGCCGACGAGTATCAGGAGAAGGCCGGCGATCGCTCCGCTCCAGGTGGCAAGGGCCCGCAATGAACCGTCCATGGCTGGCGCCCATCCTGCTGCAGCTAGGTTCGGCTGAGAAGGGCCCCCAGCCCGCCCGCCGGGCACCCGTACCGCCGGACCCACCTACCGCCGGACCCCTGTACCGATGCCGGATTCAACCCCCACCGACCCGCCCGCCACGGAGGAGACGGCGCCGACTGTTCCGCCGGCGGAGATCCATCTGGGGGATGCGGTGCGGCTGCGCCAGCCGCTCCGCTACCTCAAGACCGCCGACCCGATGCCGATGCTGCGCCCACCGGACCTGGTGGATCCGGGGGAGGTGGGGCGCGTGGTGGAGATCCGGGCCCTGGACCTGCGGGCCATCCGCTTCCGCCGCGGCACCTTCCTGATCAACGCGACGGATCTGGAACCCGCCCCGGCCGACGGCTGAGGTCGTGGTTCTGCCAGGCCTTGTGGGCCTGCTCCAGGGCCGGGGCCGGACCCACCAGGCTCAGGGACGGGGTAGCGAGCCAGCGGCGGGCGGCCGAGCGCAGATCCCCGGCGCCGAGGGCAGGGGCCCGCTCCAGCACCCGGCGCACGTGGTCGGCGGGCAGGCCCTGGCTGAGGACCAGGGCCTGCCGTTCGGCGATCTGGGAGCAGGTCTGCCTCCCCATGGCGTCCTGCCCCTGGAACTTGGCCAGGGCCAGCAGCCGTGAGCCCTCTTCCAGCGACTCCTCCAGGAGCCGCTGCCACTCGTCCAGCAGGCAGGTGGTGGCTTCCGCCACCCGCTCGGCCGAGGTGGACAGGTGCATGACGAACGGAGCGCCGCCGGCATGGGCCGGCAGGTGCACACCGACGTCGTAGGCCAGACCACGCTCCTCCCGCATCGTGATGAACAGGCGGCTGGACATGCCGATGCCCAGGTGCGCCTGCAGCAGGCGCAGGGCCAGGGCGTCGGGGTGGGCCAGGGGAACGGTGGCGGCCCCCAGCATCAGCACCACCTGTTCGGTGTCCTGCACCTGCTGGCCCAGGGGCCCCGTGGCCGGCGGCGGACCGGCGAAGGGCTGGGTCACCGGGGCGTGGGTGCTCCAGGGGGACGCCGCCAGTTCCCGCTCCAGGGCCTCCCCCAGGGCGTCGGTGGCGTCGCCGCAGAGCACCAGGACGGCGCCGTCGCTGCCGAGCCGTTCCACCAGGGGGCGGAGGTCGTCCGGCCCGAGGCCGGCCAGTTCCGCTTCGATTCCGAGGGGGTCATGGCCGTAGGGACCGGCGCCGTAGAGCAGCCGGCGCAGCTGGTCATGGGCCAGCTGGAAGGGGTCCTCCTTCTGGCGCTGCAGCAGCTGCAGGTTGAGCTGGCGCTCGATCGCCACCTGCTCGGCCTCGAGCCGGGGCCTCCGGGCCATCGCCAGCAGCAGGGGCACCAGGGTGGTGGCGTCGGCGGCGGCGCACTTGAGGGCCAGCACCAGGCCATCCTCGTGGGCCTCCACCCGCAAGGCGGCACCGGCCCCCTCGACGCAATCGGCGAGGGCCTCGGCATCGAGCGCGCCGCAGCCGCGCGTCATGCTGCCGGCCAGCAGCTGGTGCGCACCGCGGGCACCGGCGGGGTCGCGGCCGCTGCCGCCTGGAATGGCGAGGCGGGCCGCCAGGATCGCCGGCCCGGGCCGGTGAAGGATCCGCAGCGGCAGGCCACCCTCCAGGATGCGGCTGTCCTCGCTGCCGGGGGGGTGGCTGCCGGGGGGTTGGCTGCCGGGGGGTGGGGCGATGCTCATGCCGGCACCGCCTCGAGCACGCAGGCCCGGGCCGGATCCAGCAGGGGAAGCATCTGTGCCTGGAGCCGCAGGGGCGACCAGCGATCCAGCAGCTCCAGGGGATGGTCGAGGGGCTGGGGCCGGCCCCAGAGACGGCTGCTGCCGATCAGGGAGGCCACGCCGCCGGGGGATTCCAGGGAGAAGCGGTAGCCGTTGGCGACGAGGCGCCGGGCCCGTCCCCATTCCTGTTCCCCCAGGGCCTCCTGGCGGAGCTCCTGCCACACCTGCTCGATGGCCTGCCGCACCTCGCCCAGCTCCTCGGGATCGCAGACGACCTCCAGCAGGGCGATGCTGCCGCCCTCCATGGCATGCAGATCCAGATCGATGCTCTCCACGATCTGCAGCTGCTCCCGCAGCCGTTCCACCAGGCGGCTGCGACGTCCTTCCGCCAGCACGGTGGTGCCCAGGTCGGCCCCGACCATGGCCTCCAGATCGGCGGCGGGCGGCAGCCACCACAGCATCAGAAGCCGGGCGGCCTCGAGCCGCGGCACCTCCAGCCGGTGCACCCCCGGGGTGACGCGCAGTTCCGCCGGGACCATCGGCGCGCCGCTCGCCGCCAGGGACGCGAGCGGGCCGCTGGCGGCCCGATCCATCAGGGCGCCATCGCCGACGGCACCGGCGAGGGAAAGGACGCAGCGGCCGGCGGCGTACTGGCGGTGGTGGAAGGCCGCCATGGCGGCCGGGTCATGGTCGAGCAGGGCCTGGCGCCGGCCCAGGATCGGCAGTCCGTAGGGATGGTCGGGACAGCCCAGGGACAGCAGCCGCTGCAGGGCCACCTCCTCGGGCTGGTCCTCGCTCTGGGCCAGCTCCTCCAGCACCACCTGCCGCTCCATGGCGAAGCTGTCGGGGTCGAGCCGGGGCTGCAGCACCAGATCCATCAGCAGATCGAGGGCCTCGGCCGCCCCCTCCGGGGGCATCAGGGCGTGGAAGTGGACATCGTCGAAGCCGGTGGCGGCGTTGCTGCTGCCACCCAGGGCCTCGATGCGGCGATCGAACTCCCCGGCCGCCAGCCCGTCGCTGCCCTTGAACACCATGTGCTCGAGGAAATGGGCCAGGCCGCTCTCCCTGGGGCCCTCGAAGGCGCTGCCGGCGCGGCACCAGAAATCGAGGCAGACCAGGGGGGCGTCCTCCAGGTCGAGCTGCACCAGTTCGACCCCATTGGCAAGGGTGTGGCTGACGGGGGCGGCCAGACCGGGCAGCAAGGACCCGCAACAACCCAGGGAATCGCTCACGGATGCATGGCAGGATCCGCATTCTGCTGTGACGACGTGTCCATGGGTGAGGTCGCTCCGGCCGTTGACGGTGGCATCCACCCCCTGGTGGATGCCCTGGCGGAGCGGATCCGGCTCTGTCGCAACGCTCTGCCGGATCTGGCCCCCCTGGCCATCGACCCCGAGCTGGAGGCGATCAGCGGCAGCCTGGACGGGGATGCCCTGTTCATCCGCAACGAGGTGCATCGATGCCGGGGGCTGCGCAAGCTGCACCTGGAGACGGCGCGCCTCGGGGCCGGGCTGCAGATCCTCCACTGCGTTTTCTTCCCCGATCCCCGCCACGACCTGCCGGTGTTCGGCGCCGACATCGTGGCGGGCCGGGGCGGGGTGAGTGCCGCCATCGTCGATCTCTCGCCGGTGGGGGAGAGCCTGCCGGAGGCGATCGCGGACGCCCTGGCCGGCCGGGACCGGCCCTCCTTCTCCCAGGTGCGCGATCTGCCCCCCTGGGGCTCGATCTTCTCCCCCCATGTGCTCTTCGTGCGGCCGGAATCTGAGGCGGAGGAGAAGGGGTTCGTTGAGGAGGTGGTGACGTTCCTCGGCGTGCTGGCTGCAGCGGCGGCGGCGAGCCCTTCCCAAGCCCATGACCATCCGGCTACGGTTGCGCGATGGCGAGGGCAGCTGAGGTATTGCAAGCAACAGAAACAAAACGACAAGACCCGGAGGGTGCTGGAGAAGGCCTTCAACCCCCAGTGGGCGGACCGGTACATCGAGGACCTGCTCTTCGACGACCCACCGGTCCCTGGCGCAACGGCCTGATCGTCGCCGGCGTGGCGGGTCTGCTGGTGGGCGGTGTCGTCCTGTACCAGCGCCTTCAGCCCGCCAGACCCCCGGCCGCCGCCGTGGCCCGTCCGCCGGCCCCGGTGGAGGCCGTGGCGGCCCTGGGCCAGCTGAAGCCCGACGGTGACGTGCGCATCCTGGCGGCGCCGATCACCGGCATCGGCGGCAGCCCCCGCATCACTGAACTGCTGGTGACCGAGGGCGACCGGGTGCGGGCCGGCCAGCTGCTGGCCCGCTTCGACAACCAGCCCCTGCAGCGGGCGGAACTCGAGCTGATCCGCACCCGGATCGCCAACCTCAGCCGCCGGCTCACCATCCAGACCCGTGACCTGGCGCGCTACCGCAAGCTGGCCAGTGACGGCGCCTATTCCGCCGCCGATCTGGATGTGCTCGAGCAGCGCACCCTGGAGCTCCAGGGCCAGCTGCAGGAGGCCCGGGCCTCTCTGGTCAAGGCCAGCACCGACCTGGTCAACACCGAACTGCGGGCCCCGATCGACGGCACGGTCCTGCGCATCCAGTCCCGCGTCGGCGAACGGCCCGGCGACAAAGGCATTCTCGAGTTGGGGGCCAGCGATCGCATGGAGGCCTCCGTCGAGGTCTACGAGAGCGACATCGACCGGGTGCGGGTCGGCCAGGCCGTCACCCTCACCAGTGAGAACGGCGGCTTCGACGGCACCCTCCGGGGCACCGTCAGGCGCATCAGTCCCCAGGTCCGCCAGCGGGAGGTGCTCTCCACCGATCCCACCGGGGACGCCGATGCCCGTGTCGTCGAGGTGCGGGTGCGGCTCGATCCCCAGGACGGGGCCCGGGTCGCCGACCTCAGCGGCCTCAAGGTCATTGCCCGCATGCAGCCATGAGCCTCTGGCAGGGACGCCGGATCCCGCTGGCCTGGCTGCTGCTCACCCGCCAGCCGATGCGCCTGGCGGTGGCCCTTGCCGGGATCACCTTCGCCGGGATCCTGATGTTCATGCAGCTGGGCTTCCGCGACGCCCTGTTCGACTCCAGCGTCACGGTGCACAAGAAGTTCGACACCGATCTGGTGCTGCTCAGCCCCCGCAGTAAGAGCTCGATCAGCATGACCGGCTTCCCCGAGCGCCGGCTGGTGCAGGCCAAGGCCGATCCGGACGTGTCCGGCATCACCCCGGTGCACTGGAACCTGCTGCTCTGGCGCAACCCCCAGACCAAGGGCACACGCTCGATCCTGGCCCTGGGGTTCGAGCCGGGGGATCCCCTGTTCCTCGATCCGGCCGTCACCGCCCTGGCGCCCCGCCTCACCCAGAAGGGCCGGGTGCTGTTCGACGACCTGTCCCGCGATGAGTTCGGACCGGTGGCCAAGTGGTTCCGGGAGGGCCGCACCGT
This sequence comes from Synechococcus sp. UW140, assembly GCA_943369315.1. GTDB lineage: Bacteria > Cyanobacteriota > Cyanobacteriia > PCC-6307 > Cyanobiaceae > Cyanobium. The sequence goes on along the minus strand of CALRMW020000001.1, from coordinate 333,214 downwards.
GGAGAGTGAGGTGGCCGGCAAGCGCCTGCGGGTGGCGGGTCTGTTCAGTTCAGGGCCTTCCTTCGGTGCCGACGGCAACCTCCTCACCAGCCGGGAAACTCTGCTGAGCCTGGTGCCGAACACCCCGCCCGGCAGCATCGAGCTGGGTCTGATCCGCCTGCGCCCCGGGGCCGACCCCGCCCAGGTGGTGGAGCGGCTGCGCCGTCTGCTGCCGGAGGACGTGACCGTGCTCACCAAGCAGGGTTTCCTGGATCTGGAGATGGACTACTGGCGCACCGGCACCGCCATCGGCTTCATCTTCACCCTGGGCGCCGCCATGGGTTTCGTGGTGGGCTGCGTGATCGTCTACCAGATCCTCTATTCCGACGTCAGCGACCACCTGCCTGAGTACGCCACCCTGATGGCCATGGGCTACAGCCTGCTCACCCTGCTGGGGGTGGTGGCGCGCGAGGGGCTGCTCCTGGCGATCTTCGGCTATGTGCCCGCCTATGTCGCCGGCCAGGTGCTCTACGGCGTCATCCATGCCGCCACCAAGCTGCCGGTCTCGATGGCCGGCGACCGTGCCATGACCGTCTTCCTGATGATCCTGGTGATGTGCATGGGGTCGGCGGCGATGGCGATGCGCAAGCTGGGCGACGCCGATCCGGCCGACATTTTCTGAGCCGATCTCGATTCTGAGCCGCTGATCCTGAGCCGATGACCACCCTCCTGCCCGGTTCCGCCCCACCCGCCGTCCCCACCGACGAGGCTGCCGCCACCGTCGCGGTGCGGGGTCTCAGCCACTGGTACGGCACCGGCGCGATGCGGCGTCAGGTGCTCCAGGGCATCGATCTGGAGATCCAGCCCGGCGAAGTTGTGCTGCTCACGGGGCCCTCGGGCTGCGGCAAGACCACCCTGCTCACCCTGGTGGGGGCGCTGCGCCAGGTGATGGAGGGGTCGGTGCGGGTGCTGGGCTGCGAACTGAACGGTTCCAGCCGCCATGAGCGCCAGCTGCTGCGCCGCAGTGTCGGCATGATCTTCCAGGGCCACAACCTGCTGCGCTGTCTCACCGCCGAGCAGAACGTGCAGATGGGGGCCGACCTGCTGCCGGATCTGGGCTACCGCGCCCGCCGCGACCTCTCCCGGGAATGGCTGCGGGCCGTGGGCCTCTCCGACCACCTCGGCAAGCTGCCCCACGACCTCTCCGGTGGCCAGAAGCAGCGGGTGGCGATCGCCCGCGCCCTGGCCGCCCATCCCCGCCTCCTCCTGGCCGACGAACCCACCGCCGCCCTCGACAGCCGTACCGGCCGGGAGGTGGTGGAACTGCTCCAGCGCCTGGCCCGGGATGAGGGCTGCGCCGTGCTGATGGTCACCCACGACCCCCGCATCCTCGATGTGGCCGACCGGCTGGTGCGGATGGAGGATGGCCGGCTGTGGGCCGAGGAGGCCGTGGTCGGGTGAGTAGGGTGGAACCTCACAGTCTTTTCAAGGCTCCCATCCCCTATGTCGAAACGCAGGAATCTCAAGAAGGAAAAGCAGGAGCGCAACCGGGCCTACGCCCGCAAGTTCAAGAAGCGCAAGCTGCGCAACGACGGCCGCGGTGAAGGGGCCGGCAACGGTGTGACCGGCACGGCCAACAACGGCGGCGCCGCTGACTGACCGGTGCGGTCCGGCCATGCCACCGGGGGGATTCGCTGCGGATCCCCCCTTTTTCATGGCCCCTCCACCGTGGTCCCTGCACCGTCACCCGATGTTCATCAGCGTCGTCATCCCCACCTACAACCGGCTGCCGATCCTGCGCCAGTGCCTTCAGGCCCTGGAGCTCCAGGAGACCGGCGGCCCCCTGCAGGCCTATGAGGTGGTGCTGGTCGACGACGGCTCCACCGACGACACGGTGCGCTGGCTGGATGCCCATGCCACCGCCTTCCCCCATCTGCGCCTGATCCGCCAGGACCACGGCGGTCCGGCCGAGGGGCGCAACCGCGGCGTGGACGAGGCCCGCGGCGATGTGATCGTCTTCATCGACAGCGACCTGGTGGTGACGGAGCGGTTCCTGCTGCACCACGCCACGGCCCTGGCGCGGGCCTGGGACGAGAGCGGCGACCGGCTATGCTTCACCTACGGCGCGGTGATCAACACCCACAACTTCGAGGCGCCCACGTCGGAGCCCCACAAGCTGCGGGATCTCTCCTGGGCCTACTTCGCCACCGGCAACGTGGCGATCGACCGCCGGGTCCTGGAGCAGTCGGGCCTGTTCGACACCGGCTTCCGCCTCTACGGCTGGGAGGATCTCGAACTCGGGGAACGGCTGCGCCGCATGGGCGTGCGGCTGGTGCGCTGCCCCGAGGCCGTGGGCTACCACTGGCATCCGCCCCTGAGCCTCGAGCAGATCCCCGACCTGGTGCGGGTGGAGCGGGAACGGGCCCGGATGGGCCTGGTCTTCTACCGCAAGCACCCCACCTGGCGGGTGCGTTTCATCATCCAGTACACCTGGCTGCACCTGGCGCTCTGGGAGCTGCTCACCCTGGGCGGACTGATCAATGAGCGCAGCCTGCGGCCCCTGCTGCGTTGGCTGATCCGCCACGGCAAGGCGGGGCTGGCGATGGAGCTCCTGCGGCTGCCCCTCAACCGCTTCGGGGTGAGGGCCCTCCATGCCGAAGCCCGCCAGCAGGGCCATTTGGTAGGTTGACCCGGTAACCCCAACACCGCACACCTGCACGTTTCGGGTGATCCGCTGCCCTCTCTGCGGCACGGCATCCCTGGCAGGTGGAGGCCAACCCGAAACCCCCCAACACCCATGGCTGTCGTCACTCTCTCCGAGATGATGGAGGCTGGTGCCCACTTCGGACACCAGACCCGTCGCTGGAATCCCAAGATGTCGCGCTACATCTACTGCGCGCGCAACGGAGTCCACATCATCGATCTCGTGCAGACCGCCGTCTGCATGAACAATGCCTACAAATGGACCCGCAGTGCCGCCCGCAGCGGCAAGCGCTTCCTGTTCGTCGGTACCAAGAAGCAGGCCTCCGAAGTGATCGCCCAGGAAGCGGCCCGCTGCGGCGCCTCCTACGTCAACCAGCGCTGGCTGGGCGGCATGCTCACCAACTGGAGCACGATGCGCGCCCGCATCGACCGCCTCAAGGATCTCGAGCGGATGGAGTCCTCCGGCGCCATCGCCATGCGGCCCAAGAAGGAAGCCGCCGTGCTGCGCCGTGAGCTCGACCGCCTGCAGAAGTACCTCGGCGGCCTGAAGAACATGCGCCGCCTGCCCGATGTGGTGGTGCTGGTGGACCAGCGCCGCGAAACCAACGCCGTGCTCGAGTGCCGCAAGCTCGACATCCCCCTGGTGTCGATGCTTGACACCAACTGCGATCCCGATCTCTGCGACGTGCCCATCCCCTGCAACGACGACGCCGTGCGTTCCGTCCAGCTGGTGCTGGGTCGGCTGGCGGATGCCATCAATGAAGGCCGCCATGGAGCGCAGGATCAGCGCGGCGGCGACGACGACGCCTGAGCCGTTCTCTCCCTCCCGACCTCCCCCACTCCCACCCCATGGCTGAGATCACAGCGAAGCTCGTCAAGGACCTGCGCGACAAGACCGGCGCGGGCATGATGGACTGCAAGAAGGCCCTCACCGAGTCCGGTGGGGATGCCACCAAGGCCGCCGAATGGCTGCGCCAGAAAGGCATCGCCACCGCCGAGAAGAAGGCCGGTCGCACGGCGGCCGAAGGGGCCGTCGGCAGCTACATCCACACCGGTGCCCGCGTCGGCGTGCTGGTGGAGGTCAACTGCGAGACCGACTTCGTGGCCCGCGGCGAACTCTTCCAGGAGCTGGTGCGCAACGTGGCGATGCAGATCGCCGCCTGCCCCAACGTGGAATACGTCAGCACCGACGACATCCCCCCCGAAGTGGCGGAGCGGGAGAAGGCCATCGAGATGGGTCGCGACGATCTCGCCGGCAAGAAGGAGGAGATGAAGGTCAAGATCGTGGCGGGGCGTATCGGGAAGCGCCTCAAGGAACTGGCCCTGATGGACCAGCCCTTCATCCGCGACAACACCGTCACCGTCGGTGAGATGGTCAAGTCGGCCGCCGGCAAGACCGGCGAAAACATCCGTGTGCGCCGCTTCACCCGCTACACCCTGGGTGAGGGCATCGAGGTGGAGCAGTCGGATTTCGCCGCCGAAGTGGCGGCGATGGGCAAGGCGGCCTGAGCCGGAGCCGTTGAGCGACCCGTCCGATTCGATCGATCTGCCGGGTCAGCTCCAGGACCTGACCCGGCGGCTGAGCCAGTCGAGCCCGGAGCTCTACCGCCACGTCGCCCTGTACCTCCAGGTGCTGCGCCAGGCGCTGCCCCAGCAGGTCCGCCAGGCCTGCTTCCATCTCGCCACCCAGGTCCACCCCCAGCGCTACACCGAGCTCCCGGTCGAGCGCCGGAGGTTGCTGCACGGCCAGATCCAGGAACTGGTGGGGCGATGCTGCAGCCTGCTCACGGTGGAGCAGCTGGTGATCCTGGCGGCCCAGATCTCCCGGGAGCGCCAGCGCCGCGACCGCCACGACCGGGAGCAGCTGCTGGAGGAACTCAACTGGGAGGGGGAGACCGGGGGCGGGGAACCGGAGCCCCTGCCGCCGGGGTCGGTGCAGATCGCCTTCGCCCCGCCCCTGGCCGGCGGATCCTTCCTCTGGGGGGCCATGGTCCGTGGGGAGGCCCCTCCGCCGAATCCCGACGAAGGGCCGCAGGACGATCCGGATGACGGGCACCCGCACGACCGGGAGGATGACCGGGACGACGATCCCGACGAGGAGCCTGAGGATGGCCCCGAGCCCGAGGAGGATTCCCTCTGGCAGGCGGGGCGGCTTCCCGACGATCCCGAACGGGTGCTGCGCTGGATGGACGGCATGGAGCTGGCCCTGGGCCGTCGGCTTCGCAACCTCTCCCATGCCGTCAATGTCGAGCTGCTGCGCGGTGGTGTGAGCCGCAGCCTGCTTCCGGTGAGCCTGCTCGATGCGGTGCTGGCCGGCCAGCTGGACACCATGGCCGCCCCCGCCAACCTGATGCGGTTGCCCCTGCCCTTCCCTGGCGCCCGCGCGCCCCAGGCCCAGACGCTGGCGGTGCTGCTGCGGCCCACCGATCTGGAGCTGGAGGAGCCACGACTGCGCACCTGCCGGCGGCGGCTGCAGCAGCATCGGCAGGAGGTTCGCAGAATGGCCCAGCAGTTCCGTCGCCTGCAACGGCGGCTACGGATCCATCAGGCCGAACAGCTTTGGCTGCAGGACATCCGCCCCCCATCGATTCCGAACGACTGAACGGCACCCCCTCCGTGGGAGGGCCTGCCGCGTCCGTGTCTGAAGCCCTGGAGCAGGCCCTGGAGCGCTGGTGCACCCCCCTGCAGCTGGCCTGCCGCCTCGAGGCCGAGGCAGGCTTCGCGGATCTCCAGGGACGGCGCGACCGGTTCAGCGGCTTCATCGACACCTCCCTTGCGGCAGCGCCTGAGGGGCTCGAGCCCGCCGAGCAGCAGCAGCTGGCCGCCCTGGCCCGGGACTTCGCCGGGTATGGCGCCCTGGCGCTGCCGGGCCGCCAGTCGCTGGTGCGGCGCCTGCGGCAGGCGCTCCATGAGCTGCGCCGCCGCCGGCAGGAGGTCCGGCCCGTGGGACCCCCACGCCTGCGGCTGGGGCCCCCTGAACCACCGGCGGGCTCGCCCGCCGGTGGTCCCCGGCGGCTTGATCCCCAGACGCCCATGGGTGAGGTGGCGGGGATCGGCCCGAAGACCGCCACCCGCCTCGCCGCCCTCGGCCTGCTGGTGGTGCGCGATCTGGTGCACCACTACCCCCGCGATTACCTCGATTACGCCCATCTGGTGCGGATCGCGGCCCTGGAGCCGGGGCGCACCGCCACCATCGTGGCGACGGTGCGCCGCTGCCATGCCTTCGGCAGCCCCCGCAACCCCAACCTGGCGATCCTGGAGCTGCAGTTGCAGGACGTCACCGGCCGCCTGCGGGTGACGCGGTTCTTCGCCGGCCGCCGCTTCAGCAGCCCCGGCTGGCTGAAGGCCCAGCAGCGGCTCTACCCGGTGGGGGCCACGGTGGCCGTGAGCGGGCTGGTGAAGGACAGCCCCTATGGCCCCTGCTTCGGCGATCCCCTGCTGGAGGTGCTGGAGGCCCCCGGCGCGCCGGTGCGGTCGGAGCGGATCGGGCGCTTCGTGCCCGTCTATGCCCTCACCGAGGGCCTCAGTGGCGAGGCCCTGGCCCGGGCCATCGCCGCCGTGCTGCCGGCGGCGAGCCGCTGGCCCGATCCCCTGCCGGAGCCCCTGCGCCTCGAGCTGGGCCTGACGGGCCGTGGCGAGGCGCTGCTGGGGCTCCATCGCCCCGCCGACCGCGAGGAGCTGCAGCGCTGCCGCAGGCGCCTGGTCTTCGATGAGTTCCTGCTGCTGCAGCTGGCCCTGGGCCAGCGGCGGGAGCGCCTGCGCCGCTCTCCGGCCCCGCCGCTGCTCCTGCCCAGTGGCGGCGAGGACCTGGTGAGCCGCTTCCTCGACCTGCTGCCCTTTCCCCTCACCGGCGCCCAGAGGCGCGTGCTGGCCGAGATCCGCGCCGACATGGAGCGCCCCCAGCCCATGGCCCGGCTGGTCCAGGGGGACGTGGGCAGCGGCAAGACGGTGGTGGCCCTGGCGGCCCTGCTGGGTGCCATCGCCGCCGGCTGCCAGGGGGCCCTGATGGCGCCCACCGAGGTGCTGGCGGCCCAGCACTTCCACAAGCTGGCCGGCTGGCTGCCCCAGCTCGACGTCAGCACCGAGCTGCTCACCGGCTCCACCCCCGCCCGCCGGCGCCGCCAAGTGCTGCAGGACCTGGCCAACGGCCAGGTGAAGCTGCTGGTGGGCACCCACGCCCTGCTCGAGGATCCGGTGCAGTTCGACCGCCTTGGCCTGGTGGTGGTGGACGAGCAGCACCGCTTCGGCGTACGGCAGCGCAACCGGCTGCTGGCCAAGGGGCTCCAGCCCCACCTGCTGACGATGACCGCCACCCCCATTCCCCGCACCCTGGCCCTCTCGATCCACGGCGATCTGGACCTCAGCCAGATCGATGAACTGCCGCCGGGCCGCACGCCGATCCGCACCCGGCTGCTGCGGGGATCCGAGCGCGCCGGCGCCTGGGAGCTGGTGCGTCAGGAGGTGGCCAAGGGCCAGCGGGCCTATGTGGTGCTGCCCCTGGTGGAGGAATCGGAGAAGGTCGACCTGCGCTCCGCCGTGGAGGTGCACCGCCACCTTGATGAGGAGATGTTTCCCGAGCTCACGGTGGGCCTGCTGCACGGTCGGATGACCGGCGAGGAGAAGCAGCGGGCCATCAGCGCTTTCCAGGAGGGGCGCTCCCAGGTGCTGGTGTCCACCACGGTGGTGGAGGTGGGGGTGGACGTGCCGGAGGCGAGCGTGATGGTGATCGAACATGCCGAGCGCTTCGGCCTGGCCCAGCTGCACCAGCTGCGGGGCCGGGTGGGCCGGGGGGCCGCCGCCTCCCACTGCCTGCTGCTGCACGAGGGCGACAACGCCATGGCCCGCCAGCGGCTGGAGCTGCTGGCCCGCTGCAGCGACGGCTTCGAGATCGCCGAGATGGACCTGAGGCTGCGGGGACCCGGCCAGGTGCTCGGCACCCGCCAGTCGGGCCTGCCGGACCTGGCCCTGGCCAGCCTCAGCGACGACGGCGCCGTGCTGGAGGAGGCCCGGCTGGCGGCGCGGCGGATCCTGGCGGAGGATCCCGACCTGGACCGCCACTCACACCTGCGCGATGCCCTCGAGGCCCAGCGCCGCCGCTCGGTGGAGGCGGCCCAGTTGAATTGACCCAGACCACCGGGCTGAGCCGGACCCGCCGCCCCCATGCCGCCCCTGCGCCCCTGGAGTCCGATCCCCATCGCCGATGGCGGCGAGCCCCTGAACGATCTGCCGCCGAGCCTCTGGCGGCTGGAGCCCCATCCCTACCAGGCCCTCAGGGCGCCCTATGGGCCCGGTGCCAGTCCGTTCCGCCTGCGACGGAGCGTGATTGACCGGCTGGAGCGGGCCCAGGAGCGGCTGCAGCAGCACCGGCCCGATTGGCGGCTGGCCGTCTTCGACGCCTGGCGCCCCATCGCCGTTCAGGCGTTCATGGTGCGCCAGGCCTTCCGTGAGGCCTGCCGCGAGCGGGGCCTTGACCCCGACGCCTTCGGCCTCCCCCAGCAGGCCGTGGCGGCGGAGGTGGACCGCTTCTGGGCCCCACCCAGTACCGATCCGGCCACCCCGCCTCCCCACAGCACCGGCGCCGCAGTGGATCTCACCCTGGCCGAGGCCAGCGGCCGCCCGCTGGCCATGGGTGGGGAGATCGATGCGATCGGCGCCATCTCCGAGCCCGACCACTACGCCGGGGCCGCCCCGGGCAGCGAGGCCGCCGACTGGCACGAACGGCGCCGGCTGCTGGCGGCGGTGATGGACGACGCCGGCTTCGCCCAGCACCCCAACGAGTGGTGGCATTTCAGCCACGGCGACCAGCTCTGGGCCTGGCGCCGCGGCGAACCGCGGGCGCTCTACGGCGCCGTGGTCGGTGCCGCGGACGGTGCGGGCTGAGCGGCGCCGGGTGCCGGGCCGCTGGTCACGGGGATCACGGTCCCCGGCAGGGTCAGGCCCAGTTCCCGGAACAGCACGCTGGCCTGGGGGCGGGTCAGCAGACCCTTCTGGACGCAGCGCTTGAGGCTGGCCAGGGTCATGTCGTCCTGCACGCGACGCAGCTTGGCCAGAACCGCCGGGCTCTGGTCGGCGAAGGGCTGCAGATGGGCCTTGTAGGCGGCCCTGATCGCGTCCGGCTGGCAGGCCAGGGGATCGGACTGGAAGTACTGCACCGGGGCCTCGGGCGGGCGCGGGCGCTCCGCGGCTTCACTGGCCCTCCCTGAGCAGGGCAGGAGACCCGCCAGCACCGTGCCGAACAGGGCGCCCAGAAGGGGCTGGATGGGGCCGGCGCAGGGGCGGCCCATCAGGCGGCGGCGAGCAGCCCGGTGACCCGCTCGGCCCCGATCCGCTCGATGAAGTCGCCGAAGCGGCTGCGGGGGCCGCCCTCGTCGCGCCAGGCGACCAGCAGGGGCTCCAGGGTGGCCTCCAGCTTCTCCAGGGGCATCTTCTCCAGGTAGGGGCTGGCCAGACGGGTCAGGCCGTGGCTGCCGCCGAGCCACAGCTGGTAGGTGTCCACGGCGCTGCCCACCAGACCGATCTCGGCCATGTAGGGACGGGCGCAGCCGTTCGGGCAGCCCGTCAAGCGCACCAGCAGGGGTTTGCTGATCTCCAGCCGTTCCAGCAGGGCCTCGAGGCGGTCGAGGACCTCGGGGAGGATCCGTTCGGCTTCGGTGATCGCCAGGCCGCACAGGGGCAGGGCCGGGCAGGCCAGGGCATGGCGTGCCAGGGGGGCCGGCGCCTCGGGGGCGGTGAGGCCGAGGGCCGCCAGACCCTCCCGCACCGAGGCCCGCTGGGCGCTGCCGATGTTGCAGAGCAGCAGGTCCTGGTTGGGGGTGAGCCGCACCTCCAACTGGTAGGTCTCGACGAGACGGCGCAGGCCGCTCTTGAGCTCCCCTTGAAGGCGTCCGCACAGCACCGGCAGGCCCACGAACCACAGGCCCGGGGACTGGCGATGCCAGCCCAGGTAATCGGTGAGGACGGCGGGGGGCTCCCGGCGCATCCCCTTGATCGGATGGGGGAAGTACCGGCCCAGTTCGGTGCGGAACCAGTCCACCCCCCGGTCGTGGATCAGGTACTTCATCCGGGCGTGGCGGCGCTGCTCCCGGTCGCCGTGGTCCCGCTGCAGGGCGACGATCGCCTGCACCAGCTCCAGCACATGGGCGGCGGCGACGTAGCCGAGGGGATCGGCGGTGCGGGCGAAGGTCTCGTCCTTGTTGTGGGTCCGCCCCATGCCACCGCCCACATAGACATTGCAGCCCAGCGGCCGGCCGGAGGGGTCGCTGAACAGCACCAGGCCGATGTCCTGGGTCAGGAGGTCCACCGAGTTGTCCCCGGGGACGGTGACGGCCACCTTGAACTTGCGCGGCAGGTAGGTGGAGCCGTAGAGGGGTTCGGCTGCGTCACCGCTGAACACGGCGCCGCTCTCCTGCAGCTGTCGGGCCTTCTTCACGGGGCCCCGGGGCTTGATCCGGTAGCTCAGGTCCCCGTCCACCCAGAGGTCGAGGTAGGAACCCTCGGCGGCCTGGGGGGCCAGCAGGTCGGCGATGCGGTCGGCCAGCCGGCGGGCCTCCGGGTAGCCGTCGCGCTCGAAGGGGGCGGCCGGGGCCATGACATTGCGGTTGATGTCCCCGCAGGCCGAGAGGGTGGAGCCCAGGGCCCGCACGATCCCGCCGATCACCTCCTTGAGATCGGTTTTCTGCACGCCGTGCATCTGGAAGGCCTGGCGCGTCGTGATGCGTAGGGTGCCGTTCCCCAGCCGGTCGGCCAGGGAATCGAGCGCCAGGTAGAGGGAGGTGGGGATGCGCCCGCCGGGGTTGCGCAGCCGCAGCATCATCTGCCAGTCCTTGTCGGCCCCCTTGCGGCGTTTGTCCCGGTCGTCCTGCTGGTAACTGCCGTGGAACTTGAGGATCTGGACGGCGGGATCCGTGAAGCTGGGCAGATCGTTGCCCAGTTCGGCCGCCAGGGGATCATGCAGGTGGCCGCTGCCGGCCTTGAGCGCCTCCTGCTTGGTGGGGGGCTTGGCGGAGGGAGCCGATGGGAGCGACGTGCTGTCGGCGACCGTCGTCGAGGACATCGGCATGCGGAAAGGTTTCTGGACTGAAACTAGCGAACGGGACGGGGCGCTCCGCCGGAGGTTCCGGCCGTTTCCCTCCTTTGCATACAGTCGCCTCCTGCCCGTTTCCCTGCATGGCCACCTTTCTTCTGGAGATCGGAACCGAGGAACTGCCGGCCGATTTCGTGCGCCTGGCCCAGCCCCAGCTGGAGGCGATCGTGGCCCGCGACCTGCGGGAGGCCCGCCTCGTCTGTGACGCCATCAGGACCGGTGGCACCCCCCGGCGCCTTGCCGTGACCGTCACCGGCCTGCCCCGGGAGCAGGAGGATCTGGTCGAGGACCGCAAGGGCCCGCCGGCCCAGCAGGCGTTCCGCGATGGCCAGCCCACCCAGGCCGCCATCGGATTCGCCCGGCGCTGCGGCTGCAGCCCCGATCAGCTGGAGATCCGCGAGACCGATAAGGGTCCTTTCGTGTTCGCCCGCACCACCGAGGCCGGACGCCCCACCGCCGAGGTGCTGGCCGGCTGCATCCCCGGCTGGATCCGTTCCCTGCAGGGTCGGCGCTTCATGCGCTGGGGCGCCGGCGATGGCCGCTTCAGCCGGCCCCTGCGCTGGCTGGTGGCGCTGCTCGACGAGGCGGTGGTGCCGGTGGCGCTCACCGACGTGGATCCGCCCCTGGCCAGCGATCGCCTCAGCCGCGGCCATCGTCTCCATGCCGGGGCCGTGACGATCCCTTCCGCCGCCGGCTATGCCGCCGCCCTCGAGGCCGCCGATGTCCAGGTCGACCGGGAGTCCAGGGGCGCCGCGATCCGCACCGCCCTGGAGGCGGCGGCCACAGCGGCGGGGGCCGAGCTGGATCTGCCGGAGTCGCTGTTCGACGAGCTGGTCGACCTGGTGGAGTCCCCCCGGCTGATCGAGGGCTCCATCGACGCCGACTATCTGGCCCTCCCCCCGGAGGTGCTCAGCACCGTGATGCGCTCCCACCAGCGCTACGTGCCCCTGCGCCTGGCGGACGCTCCGGCCGATCCCCTGGCCCTGGCGGCCGGGGAGTCCCTGATGCCGCGGTTCCTATGCCTGTCCAACGGGCTGGCCGCCGCCGCCGGGACGATCCGGCGCGGCAATGAGCGGGTGCTGCGGGCCCGGCTGGCGGACGCGGCCTTCTTCCTGGCGGCGGATCGCCGTCAGAGCAGCACGGAGCGGGTGGAGGCCCTCGATCGGGTCACCTTCGCCGAGGGTCTCGGCAGCCTGGCCGATCGCAGCCAGCGCCTGGCCTGGCTGGCGGACCTGCTCTGCCTCCGCCTGCCGGTGGGCGATGCCGCCGCTGAAGCCGCGCGAAGGGCCGCTCCCCTCTGCAAGCACGACCTGGTCAGCCAGATGGTCGGGGAATTCCCCGAGCTGCAGGGGGTGATGGGGGCCAAGTACCTGCTGGCGGAGGGAGAATCCCGCGCCGTGGCCCTGGCGGTGCTGGAGCACTACCAGCCCCGTGGCGCCGGCGATGCCCTGCCGGGTTCCGAGGCGGGGGGGGTGCTGGCCCGGGCCGAACGGCTGGAGCTGCTGCTCAGCATCTTCGCCAGGGGGGAGCGGCCCAGCGGCTCCTCCGATCCCTATGCCCTGCGCCGGGCGGGCAACGGTCTGCTGCAGATCCTGTGGGATCGGGCCTGGTCACTCGACCTGGTGGGCCTGATGGCCGAGGCCACCGCCCACTGGCAGCGGCTGCTGCCTGACCTGGAGGTGCAGCCGCTGACCCTGGCCGCCGACCTGCTCGACTTCCTGCGCCAGCGCCTGGCCAGCCTGCTGGAGGAGGAGGGCTCCAGCGCCGATCTGGTCCAGGCGGTGGCCGGCGACGGCGTCTCCCTGGAGCGGCTGCTGCGGGATCCGGCCGATGCCCGGGCCCGGGTGGAGCTGCTGCGGCGCCTGCGCAGCGAAGGGAGCCTGCCCCTGGTGCAGGCGGTGGTGCAGCGGGCCTCCCGGCTGGCCGAGCAGGCCGACCTGGCGGCGGATCTGGTGAGCCCCGATGGGGTGGTGGATCCGGACCTCTTCGGCTCCCCCAGCGAGGCCGCCGTGCTGGCGGTGCTGGAGCGGCTGGCGGTCCATGCCGCCGCCACCGGAACCGCCCGCTACGAACCCCTGGCCCGGATGCTCGGGGAGAGCGGCGCCACCCTGGCCGCCTTCTTCGATGGCCCCGACAGCGTCATGGTGCTCTGCGACGAGCCCGAGGTGCGCCGCAACCGCCTGCGGCTGCTGGCCGTGCTGCGCAACCAGGCCTCGGTGCTCGCCGACTTCAGCCGCCTGGGGGGCTGAAGCGGACCGGCACCTCCGGGTGCTCCGTGTCCGGCTCAGGCCAGCAGAGCCACCTCGATGCACAGGCCGGGTCCGAAGGCCATGGCCAGGCAGGGCCCGGCAGCGCCGCTTTGCCGCAGGCGCTCGAGGATGAACAGAAGGGTCGGGGACGACATGTTGCCGTAGTCCCGCAGTACCGACCGCGAGGGTTCGATCAGCCCTGGATCGAGTCCCAGCCCTTTGGTAACCGCCGAGAGGATCCGGGGGCCACCGGGGTGCACGGCCCAGGAGCCGATGGCGTCGAGGCTGAGGTTGTGGCCGGCCAGCCAGCCCTCCAGCCAGGGCCGCAGATGCTCACCGATCAGGTCAGGCACCTGCGGGGACAGACCCATGGCGAAGCCGTGGTCCCCGATCTCCCAGGACATGGCCTCCGTGCTGGCGGGTACCAGCAGGGAGCCGCTGGCGATCAGCCGCCCCAGCGGTGCCGTTGTCGGTGCCCCCTGCGCCGGCGGCTCCCCCGTGGCGACCAGGGCTGCGGCGCCATCGGCGAACAGGGCATTGGCCACGATCCGTTCGGCCTCCCAGCCGTACTGGAGATGGAGGCTGCAGAGCTCGACGGCGCAGAGCAGCACGCAGGCCTCCGGCTGGGCACCGGTGAACCCGGCGGCGACCCTCAGACCATTGAGCGCCCCATGGCAGCCCATGAACCCCACATGGGTGCGGGCCAGGCCGGGGTCCAACGGCAGGGCGGCCATCAGGGCCAGATCCACGCCGGGCGCATGGAAGCCGCTGCAGGAGACCGTGACCAGATGGGTGATCCGCTCCGCAGGCAGCCGGGCCTGGGCCAGGGCCGACTGGACGGCCCGCAGGGCCAGGGGCGGCGCTTCGAGGGCGTAGCGCCGCATCCGCTCCCCGGTGCCGGGGCTGGTGGCCCCGAAGAAGGTCTGCCGGGGGTCGCTGCCGGGGGGCTGGAGCAGCACGCTGTGGCGGCTGGAGACACCCGAGCGGCGGTGCAGGGTCTCCAGCAGACGGCGCTGGCCTGGAGAGGGGATCTGGTGGGGCAGGGCCACCTCGGCCGCGATGGCGGCGGCATCGTCCTGGGCGATCCGTTCGGGAGGCAGGGCCGTTCCCAGCCCCTGGATGGTCAGGGACATGGTTCAGGGACCAGGGTCTTCAGGCCGGCGCCGTCGAAGGGGTGCAGGAAGGGGGCGGCCAGCACCGGCCAGCGCTCCACCGCCGCGAGGGCACACCGGCTGAGGCCAGGGCGGCGCAGGGCGAAGGCCAGACCCCGGCAGAGCCGCTGGCGTGATCCGATCAGCCGACCGTACCGGCGGACCCATTGCCGCTCGAGCCCCCTGCTCCATTGCCGTTGCCCCTGCACGGCCAACGGCACCACCGCCAGAGCCCCCAGCAACGCCCAGCCCATCCCCTCCCCCGTGAACGGTTCGACATAGCCGGCGGCGTCGCCCAGCAGCAGCACCCGCTCGGCCGCCGGCGGCCAACGGTGGGCGGTGAGGGCCGGGGTGGCCAGCCAGGCGGCGGCAGAGGCCTCGGGGACCGGCTCGAACCCCGCTTCCGCCAGCACGCCCGCAGCGGCGCGCGCCGCCCCACCGGTCTGGATCAGATGGGCCCGGTCGAACGCCGCCGCCAGGTTGAGATCTCCGGCTTCGGTGCGCACCAGCCCCACATAGCCATGGCGGCCGATCGCCATGTGGATCGTGCCCCGGCCGTAGCCGCTGGCGCCGCTGTCGACGCGGCAGCCGGCACCCACCCTGGAGTGCGCCTCGACCTGGTTCCGGATCCCGATGGCAGGGGTCAGTCCCGGGCTGCCCAGCCCTGTGGCCACCAGCACCACCCGGGCGCTGGTGGTTTCAGTCGCGCCGCCGCTGCACAGCCGCACCTGCCGGCCGCCCGGGCAGGGACCGGCCACTGTGGCCTCGGTGCCCCGCCGCCACACCGTGCCTTCGGCCACCGCCGCCTCGCCCAGGGCCAGGTCGAGGCGGTCCCGGGAGAGGGAGCGGCCCAGGGGCAGCTCCAGCTCCGTCTGAAGGTGCTTCAGGCCGAGGTGCAGTCGGGCGAGGGGCACGCCGCCGAGGCGGTCCACCAGTTCCGGCAGGCCGGCCTCCGCCAGCGCTCCGAGGGCAACCCCGTTGAGACAGGTGCCGCAGACCTTCCAGCGGGGAAAGGCCTGCTTGTCCACCAGCAGCACCCGCAGCCGTTGCCTGGCCAGCTGGTGGGCCGCCAGGGAACCGGCGGGCCCGGCCCCGAGCACGATCACATCCCACTCCGGAGCCGTCATGGTGCCTCCACCGCCCCGTCAGGACGGCACCAGCTGAGCAGGAAGCGCTCGGGCCAGTGGCGCCGGATGCTGGCTCCCCCCAGGCCGGCCCGGGCCGCCAGATCAAGGGCCTCATCTATCCGGAAGGCCCCCTGCACCGAAACGGGACCATCAAAATGAACGATCGGCGAACGACTCAGCAGCCGGCAACCCACCCAGGCCAGGCCGTAGCCCAGCGGGCTGCGGATCAGGTCGTTCACCAGCACCAGATGGCGGCAGCTCTGGCCCAGGCGGTGGAGCAGTTCGACGGCGTCGGCGTCCTTGAGGTGATGCAGAAACAGACTGCAGACCATGACGTCGTAACCGGCCGGCAGGGGATCCACCAGAACGTCGGCCTGGAAGAAGGTGCTTCCCAGGGGGGTGCCGGCGCCATGGCGGCTGGCGATGGCCACCGCCTGCTCGCTGCGGTCGCAGCCATCGACCTGCACGGCCAGACCGTTGCTTCGGCAGCGTTCCGCCAGGGCGATGGTGTTGTCGCCACCGCCGCAGGCCACATCGAGGATCCGCAGGGGCCGGCCGTGGCCAAGGGCGGCGGCCAGCGCCTGGACCGGCGGGAACAGGCACCCCACAGCGCCGCTCACGGCATTGATCCGTCTCAGGCCCTGGAGGGCCTGGTCATGGGCCGCGACGTCGAGGCCGGCCTGATCCATCCACTCCGGCTGTCGGTTTCGCTCAGCCAGGGGCTGCCAAGGCATCGGGGAAGGTCGCTGGATGGGTGGGCTTCGCTGGACTCCGGAGAAGGGTCACCCGGCAGGGACCTACAGCCATCGTCACCTAATTTGTTCGTTCTGTCCGTCCGCTGGCCGAGGGGCCATCACTGGATTTGCCGATGCTGTTCGACAGTTTTTTGATTGTCCTTCTGATCCTGATCAACGGGATCTTTTCGGGTTCGGAGTTGGCCATGATGTCGGCTCGGAGATTGCGGCTTGAGCACCAGGCGGAGGCTGGGGACCACAAGGCGGAAGTGGCTCTGAAACTAATCCGATCCCCCAACGATTTCCTCTCGACGGTGCAGATCGGCATCACATTGATCGGCATTCTCAGTGGTGCCCTGGGCGGCTCACGGGTCGCCGAAGCGTTGCGGCCGCTGCTGGAGGCCGTGCCCCCGCTGCGGGCCTGGGCCGATCCCCTGTCCCTCGGACTCGTGGTCACCGCCATAACCTTCCTGTCCCTGGTGCTGGGGGAGCTGGTGCCGAAGCGCATCGCCCTCAACGACCCCGAGCGCATCGCCTGCGCCGTGGCGCCCCCGATGCGGGCCCTGTCACGCTGGATGGCCCCCCTCGCGCACCTGCTGGGGGCGTCCACCGATCGCCTCCTCAGCCTGATGGGCATCGGCGAGACCGGTGAGCCGGAGATCACCGAAGAGGAGATCAGGACCCTGCTGCGACGGGGAACGGAATCCGGCCTGTTCGAGGTGGCCGAGCACGCCATGGTGGAGCGGGTGTTCCGCCTGGCCGATCGACCCGTCAAGGCGATCATGACGCCGCGCACCGACATCTGCTGGCTGGACCTGGCCGAATCGCCCCAGACCCATCTGGAGCGGGTGATGGAGGTGAACCACTCCCTGTTCCCGGTGGCCCGCGGCAGCCTCGACGACTGCGTGGGCGTGGTCCGGGGCCGCACCCTGCTGGCCGCCCAGCTCTGCGACGGGCCCAGGGACATCGAGGCCCTGCTGCAGCCGCCCCTCTACGTGGGCGAGAGCACCCGGGCGCTGAAGCTGATCGAGCAGTTCAAGAGCACAGGCATCCACATCGCCCTGGTCACCGACGAATTCGGCGGCATCGAAGGCCTGGTGACCCTCAACGACATGATGGAGGCGATCGTCGGCGATCTCTCCTCCGGCCAGGACCTGGAGGACCCGATGATCATCGTTCGCCAGGACGGTTCCTGGCTCCTCGATGGCGCCCTGGACATCGCCGACTTCAAGGATCTGGTGGGGAAGGGCCGGCTGCCGGAGGAGGTCCGGGGCGGTTACCAGACCCTGGGGGGGTTTGTGATGCACTACCTCGAGCACATTCCCCAGGCCGGCGACTGTTTCGAGTGGGACGGCCTGCGCATCGAGGTCGTCGATATGGACGGCAACCGGGTCGACAAGCTGCTGGTCAGCCGCATCGAAGCGGGACCGGACAAGCCGCACGGGCCTGCCTCCACAAAGGAACCGGCCTGAGGTTCTCCTCAGGCCGGCTTGGCTCAGGCCGGCTTTGCTCTCACTTGGCGACCAGCACGGGCTCCTTGACGGCGTCGGGATCGGGATCCACGGGCGGGGTGACGGCATGGACGCCGGAGGGCTTCATCGAGGAGCGGGGCTCCGCGGCGGCCAGGATCGCTTCGGCCTCCTCAACCGAGCGCACGGCACTGGGGACCGGCTTGTAGCCGGCGGGTGCCAGGGCCTGACCCCGCAGCACCGCGCCAAGGGTGAGCACGGTGAGCTTGATCTGCTGCCAGGGATTCATCGTCACCACCCGCTTGTAGAGGTAGCTGTCGAAAGTGAGGCGCTGCACGTCCTTGTCATCGCACATCTCCACGAAGGCCTCACGGGCGGCATCGTTGCTGTAGAAGATGTTCTGGAGCAGTTCCAGCACCTTGTAGGTGGCGCCGTACTTGCGATCCCACTTGCGGATGTAGACCTTGAGATCCTTTTCGGTGGGGATGCGGGTGCCGGAGGCGCTGGCGGCGACGATCTCCTCGGCACACATCCGGCCGCTCTTGGCGGCGAAGTAGATGCCTTCGCCGGAGCTCTTGGTGACGTAACCGGCGGCGTCGCCCACCAGGGCCATGCGGCCCACCACGCGGCGGGGGCGGGGATGCTCGGGGATCGGGTGGGCCTCCACCTTGATCACCTCGCCGCGCAGCAGCCTGCGGCTGGCCCGCTCGCGGATGCCCTTCTGGAGCCCCTTGATCAGGGACTGGTTGGCCTGCATGGTGCCGGTGCCCACCGCCACGTGGTCGTACTTGGGGAACACCCAGGCATAGAAGTCGGGCGAGACGTCGGTGCCGACGTACATCTCCGCCAGGTCCTCGTAGTAGGCCATCTCCTCGGCAGGGAGACGGATCCGCTCCTGGAAGGCGATCGCCACGTTGTAGTCCCCGGCGTCCATGGCCTTGGCCACCCGGCTGTTGGCGCCGTCGGCGCCGACGATCAGATCCACCTCGAGGGTCTTCAGTTCGCCGGTGGGGCCGCCGGAGGAGTAGTCGGCGTAGTGGAGGGTGTAGGGACCCTGGCGCTGGCTTCCGGTGTCGATGCTCTGCACCAGGCCGTTGACCAGGTGGGCGCCGAGTTCGGCGGCCCGGTTGCGCAGGAAGCCGTCAAGAATCTCCCGGCGGCACATGCCGATGTATTCGTTGCTGTTCTCCAGGTGGATGTCCACCTCCCGGTTGGAGGGGGAGATCATCCGCATGTTCCGCACCTTGCGGTCGATGATCGATTCCGGCAGGTCGAATTCATCGACCATGCACAGGGGGATCGCGCCACCGCAGGGCTTGGCGTTGTCGAGCTTGCGCTCGAACAGCCAGGTCTCGATGCCGGCCTTGGCGAGAACTTCCGCAGCACAGGAACCGCTGGGGCCGCCGCCCACGACTGCCACTCGCAACATCTTGAAACCTGCTCCGCCATTGGGATGTGGGACGGAAGCTAACACCGCCGGACCGGTGACCGCCCGGGTGAGGAACCTCTGAAATGACACCCCACCTAAGATGGAGGGTCGCTCGCGGCTGAGGGAATGTCCGCCCACGCTCCGCCGATGCCCATGGGTGCAGGTCAGCCCCAGAGACCAGCCGCTGATGCCAGCCGCTGATGCCCCTCGGTGACGACATCCCGCTGGCCCGGCGCACCACGCCCCGCCCGCGCCGGCCGGCCTCCGTCCCCAGGCGGATCGCCCAGGTCGTGCTCACCGGCGCCCTGCTGGCCGGTGGGGCCGTTCTGCTGCTGATCGGCCCCCTGCGCAGCTGGATCACGCCCACGCCCGTGCCGGGCCTGTCCGCCCGCCTCGGGCCGGACGGTCGGCTCCTCGGCCACTTTCCCTATCCCGAGGCCGATCCCGCCGACCTGGTGGCCATCGCTCCCGGCCTGCGCCTGCGACCGGACGCGGCCCGTGCCCTGGAGGCCATGCGCGCCGCCGCCGATGCCGACGGAGTCGTCCTGACCGTGCTGAGCGCCTGGCGCAGCGTCGATCTGCAGAAGCAGCTGTTCTTCGATGTCAAGGCCGAGCGCAACCAGACCTCCGCCGACCGGGCCCGCGTCAGTGCGCCGCCGGGCTTCTCCGAGCACAGCACCGGCTTCGCCGTCGATCTGGGGGACGGCCGCCTGCCGGCCACCAATCTCATGGAGAGCTTCGAGTCCACCGAGGCCTACCGCTGGCTCGATCGCCACGCGGCCCGCTTCCATTTCGTGCGTTCCTTCCCCAGGGGGAACCGCCAGGGAGTGAGCTACGAACCCTGGCACTGGCGCTTCGAAGGGTCCACCGAAGCCCTGGAGATGTTCGAGCCCGCCCAGCGCCTGGCCCGCTGACCCGGCAGGTTCGGGGACCCGCCGCCGCTGCCGCGGGAGGGGGGTGGGAGTAGGATAAAGAATCGCTTCAACGTTCGCCACATGTCCCACCGGGCCGGCGCGACAGGGTTTCCCCGAAAACCGTGTCGAAGCGTCAGAGCGCTGGTTGGTCCCCGTTCAGGGCCCCGGACTTCCCATCCCCCCCACCTGAACGCCTAGCTGAACGCAACGTTGGCAGCGACATGTCTTCTTCGTCTCGCCATCAACGCCCCGTTTCCCTGGAAACGACCACCGTCGATTCGATTCCGTCGAACCCCTTCCCTCACCTTCGCAGGACGACATCCCCATGAGCGGCGACATCAAAGGCGCCCCGATACGCAATATCGCGATCATTGCCCACGTCGACCACGGCAAGACCACCCTGGTGGATGCCCTGCTTGAGCAGTCCGGCATCTTCCGCGAAGGTGAAGCGGTGCCCACCTGTGTGCTCGATTCCAACGATCTGGAGCGGGAGAGGGGGATCACGATCCTCTCCAAGAACACCGCCGTGGATTACAACGGCATCCGCATCAACATCGTCGACACCCCCGGTCACTCCGACTTCGGCGGTGAGGTGGAGCGGGTGCTGGGCATGGTCGATGGCTGTCTGCTGATCGTGGACGCCAACGAAGGCCCCATGCCACAGACGCGCTTCGTGCTCAAGAAGGCCCTGGAGAAGGGCCTGCGCCCGATCGTCTTCGTCAACAAGATCGACCGGGCCCGCGTCGATCCCGAGCAGGCGGTCGACAAGGTGCTCGATCTGTTCATCGAGCTCGGCGCCGACGACGACCAGTGCGATTTCACCTATCTCTTCGGCAGCGGCATGGGCGGTTACGCCAAGCCCGACATGGCCACAGAGAGCGACAACATGAAGCCGCTCTTCGACGCCATCCTGCGGCATGTGCCGCCGCCGGTGGGTGATCCCACCAAGCCCCTGCAGCTGCAGGTCACCACCCTCGACTACTCCGATTTCCTCGGCCGGATCATGATCGGCCGGGTCCACAACGGCACGATCGCCGGCGGACAGAACGTCGCCCTGATCCGCGACGACGGCAGCATCAAACGTGGTCGGATCAGCAAGCTGCTCGGCTTCCAGGGGCTGCAACGGGTGGAGATCCCCGAAGCCCGGGCGGGGGATCTGGTGGCCGTCGCCGGCTTCGATGAGGTCAACATCGGCGAGACGATCGCCTGCCCCGACCATCCGGAGGCCCTGCCGCTGATCAAGGTGGACGAACCCACCCTGCAGATGACCTTCGTCGTCAACGACTCCCCCTTCGCCGGCAAGGAAGGCAAGTTCGTCACCAGCCGCCAGCTGCGCGACCGCCTGCAGCGGGAGCTGCTCACCAACGTGGCCCTGCGGGTGGAGGACACCGACTCCCCCGACCGCTTCTCCGTCTGCGGCCGCGGTGAGCTGCACCTCGGCATCCTGATCGAAACGATGCGTCGCGAGGGCTTCGAGTTCCAGGTGTCCCAGCCCCAGGTGATCTTCCGCACCATCGACGGCACGCCCCACGAGCCGTTCGAGACCCTGGTGATGGACGTGCCCGAGGAGGCCGTTGGCAGCTGCATCGAGAAGCTGGGCATTCGCAAGGGCGAGATGCAGAACATGGAGGCCACCAGCGACGGCCGCACCCAGCTGGAGTTCGTGGTGCCCTCCCGGGGCCTGATCGGCTTCCGCGGCGACTTCATCCGCGCCACCCGCGGCGAGGGGATCATGAGCCACTCCTTCCTCGACTACCGCCCGATGCAGGGCGACTTCGACGCCCGCCGCAACGGCGTCCTGATCGCCTTCGAGGAGGGGACCGCCACCTTCTACGCCCTCAAGGGCGCCGAGGACCGCGGCCAGTTCTTCATCACCCCCGGCACCAAGGTCTACAAGGGGATGATCGTCGGCGAGCACAACCGCCCGCCCGATCTCGAGCTCAACGTCTGCAAGGCCAAGCAGGTCACCAACATCCGCTCGGCGGGCGCCGAGGTGCTCGACACCCTCCAGTCGCCGATCCAGATGACCCTGGAGCGGGCCCTCGAGTACATCGGTCCCGACGAGATGCTGGAGGTCACCCCCGAGTCGATCCGGCTGCGCAAGATGCCGGTGAAGAAGCCCGCCAAGCGTTGAGTCCCAGCGCCCCATCCGCCGATGAGGAAACCCAGCTGCAGGCGGACCCACGCCTGCGGCAGGCCATCGACCATTTCAACGCGGCCGAGTGGTATGCCTGCCACGACGTCTTCGAGGAGCTCTGGCACGAGACCCAGGGACCGATGCGGCCCGTGCTCCAGGGCCTCCTGCAGATCGCCGTGGCCGAACTGCACCTCGAACGCGACAACCGCCGCGGCGCCACGGTGTTGATGGGCGAGGGGCTGGGCCGGCTGCGGGGCTGCGGCGACGAGGCCCTGGGCCTGGCCCTGGGGCCGGTCCGGCTCCTGGCCGCCCAGCGGCTGGAGGCCCTGCAGCGACAGGCCGATCTCACAGGCCTGCCCCTGCCGCGCCTGGAACTGTCGCTGGGAACGGGCACGGCGCCGGTACATTGAGCACAATCAAGGCCTCCACGATTTCCACCTTGACCCTGCCCCCCCGCCCACTGCTGTTCGTGCTTGCCGCGGGGTTCGTGGGCGCCGCCCTGCTGGTGCTCCCGTCCCGCCCCGTCGCGGCCCAGGCGCCGGCCGCCACAGCCCAGACCCCGCGGCCGAAGACGCCCGCCACCGGCATGGTCACCATCGAGTCCGACGTGCAGCAGGCCGACAATCAGAACGGCATCGTCACCGCCACGGGCAACGTGCGCATCGTCTATGCCGACCGCGGCATGACGGCCACCTCGCGCCAGGCCCAGTACTTCAGTAACGAGGGGCGCCTCGTGCTCACCGGCGATGTCGATGTGATCGACACCGATGGCCAGCGGCTGCGGGCGGAGCGGCTGGTGTATCAGCTCGACAGCGAGCGCATGCTGGCGGAGCCGCCGGCCGGTAAGCAGGTCTTCAGCAAGTTCCGCCTGCAGCAGCAGGGCTCCGCCAAGCCTGCTACCCCCAAGCCGTGAGCCTGGTTCTGGAGAGGGTGGCCATCACCCTCGCCGGCCGCCCCCTGGTGACCGACGTGAGCCTGGATCTGTGCCCGGGGGAAGTGGTAGGGCTGCTGGGCCCGAACGGGGCCGGCAAGACCACCACCTTCAATCTGATCACCGGTCTGCTCCGACCCGACTGCGGCGAGGTGCTCCTGGACGGGGAGTCGGTGTCCCACCTGCCGATGCCCCGCCGCGCCCGCCTCGGCATCGGCTACCTCCCCCAGGAGGCGAGCGTGTTCCGCCAGCTCAGCGTGCGCGACAACCTGATGCTCGCCCTGCAGGAGAGCGGATCGGATCCGGCCGGCCGCCGCAGCCGCCTGGAGGTACTGATCGAGGATTTCCATCTCAGCGGCTTCCAGCACCGCCGCGGCTACCAGCTCTCCGGCGGTGAGCGGCGCCGCTGCGAGGTGGCCCGGGCCCTGGCGGTGGGCGACCAGGGTCCGCGCTACCTGCTGCTCGACGAACCGTTCGCGGGGGTGGATCCCATGGCTGTGGCCGATCTCCAGGCCCTGATCGACAGCCTGCGCGGCCGGGGCATGGGCGTGCTGATCACCGATCACAACGTCAGGGAGACCCTGGCGATCACCGACCGGGCCTACATCCTGGCCGATGGCAGGATCCTTGCCTCCGGTGCCTCCCTTTCCGTGGCCAACGATCCACTGGTGCGGCGTCACTACCTCGGCGAGGGCTTCCAGCTTTGAAGGGGGCCCTGCTGGAGAAGCGCCCCACCTGGCTGCAGTTGCCGGGCGGCGAGCGGTTGCGTGACTGGAAGCGGGTGCCGCGCTGGCGGGATCTGCCCCTGCTCGATCGCTGGCTGCTGCAGGAACTGCTGGGTCCTCTGCTGTTCGGCATCGCCGCCTTCACGGCCGTGTCCCTTTCGGTGGGGGCGGTGTTCGAGCTGGTGCGCCGGGTCGCCGAGTCCGGCCTGCCGGTGCTGGCGGCCGTCAGGGTGCTGCTGCTGCGCCTGCCCTCTTTCCTGGTGCTCTCCTTCCCGATGGCCACCCTGATGGCCACCCTGCTGGCCTACAGCCGGCTGTCGGGGAGCAGCGAACTGACCGCCCTGCGCAGCGTGGGGGTGAGCACCCGTCGCATGGTGCTGCCGGCCCTGGCTCTGGCCCTGGTGATGACCCTCCTCACCTTCGTGTTCAACGACGCGATCGTGCCGCGGGCGAATCTGGCGGCCACCAACAGCCTGGAGAGGGCCCTCGGCAAGGCCATCGCCACCGAGCAGAGCGACAACGCCCTCTACTCCCGCTTCACCGACGTCAAGCTGCCCAACGGCGAATCGGTCAAGTGGCTGACCCACATCTTCCATGCCCGCCAGTTCCGCAAGGGGGTCATGCTCGATGTCACCCTGCTCGACTTCTCCCGCCACGGCTACCGCCAGATGCTCACGGCGCTCACCGGCAAGTGGAACGAGGAAGAGGGCATGTGGGAGTTCAACAAGGGCCGCATCACCAACATCGACATCGCCAGCGGCACCACCACCTCGGCCAGCTTCGACCGGTACCTCTATCCCTTCACCCGCGACCCGATCGAGGTGGCCCAGCTGCCCACCGACGCCAGCACCATGACCGTGGGCCAGGCCCTGACGGCGGAACGCCTGCTGCTGGAGGCCAACAACACCAAGGAGGCGCGGCGGCTGCGGGTGCGCATCCAGGAGAAGTTCGCCTTCCCGGCCATCTGCCTGGTGTTCGGCCTGATCGGCAGCAGCCTGGGGGTGCGCCCCAATTCCCGCACCAGCCGCAGCCAGGGCTTCGGCATCAGCGTCCTGCTGATCTTCGGCTACTACCTGATGTCCTTCATCTTCAGCTCCCTGGGGATCACGGGCACCCTGATGCCTTTCCTGGCGGCCTGGCTGCCGGTGGTCATCGGCCTGTCCGGAGGACTCTGGCTGCTGCGTCAGGCGAGCCGCTGAGGCCCCCACCGGGGGGACGGCACGGCAAAGTGGATTGGTTTCGACCCGCTCCTTTGGTGAACGATCCGGTCATCGGTCTCGGCCTCGCGGCCTTCGCCCTGCTCCTGCTGGTGCTGCCCATCGCCTTCTGGTCCGTCAGCGGCGGTCACAGCAACCCGGTCGTCAGGATCCTGGTGGCCTCGGCCAATCTCTGTCTCACGGCCCAGCTGGTGCTGCGCTGGTGGGAGTCGGGCCACTTCCC
This sequence comes from Synechococcus sp. UW140, assembly GCA_943369315.1. GTDB lineage: Bacteria > Cyanobacteriota > Cyanobacteriia > PCC-6307 > Cyanobiaceae > Cyanobium. Next base: position 308,143 of record CALRMW020000001.1, on the reverse strand, counting down.
GATCAGCAACCTCTACGAGTCCCTCTGTTTCCTGGCCTGGGCCTGCACCCTCACCCAGCTGCTGGTGGAGCGCAGCTGGCCCAACCCCCTGGTGGCAGCGGCGGCCACGCCGATGGGCCTGGGCTGCGTGGCCTTCGCCAGCTTCGCCCTGCCGGATCGCCTCCAGGAGGCCTCGCCCCTGGTGCCGGCGCTGCGCTCCAGCTGGCTGGTCATGCACGTCAGCGTGATCATGGTCAGCTACGCCGCCCTGCTGGTGGGTTCGCTGCTGTCGGTGGCCGTGCTGTTCGTCGACCGCAACGAGGATCTGGAGCTGCGCAGTAGCTCGATCGGCAGCGGCGGCTTCCGCCAGGCCCGGTTGGCCAGCGACGGCCCCGGTGCCATGGCGCTCAGCAGCAGCAGCTTCCGCATCAGTGAACAGCTCGACAGTCTCAGCTACCGCACCATCACGGTGGGCTTCCTGCTGCTCTCGGTGGGCCTGGTGAGCGGGGCGGTCTGGGCGAATGAGGCCTGGGGCAGCTGGTGGAGCTGGGACCCCAAGGAAACCTGGGCCCTGATCTGCTGGCTGGTCTATGCCGCCTACCTGCACACCCGCCTGATCCGCGGCTGGCAGGGGCGCCGGCCGGCGCTCGTGGCCTCGGCGGGTCTGGTGGTGATCGCCGTCTGCTACATCGGCGTCAACCTGCTGGGCATCGGGCTGCACAGCTATGGCTGGTTCCTGGGCAGCTGAACAGCGGTCAGCGCTTTGGTCGAAGGCGGCGGCGCAGTCGCCTTGACCAGGCGAAGGCGGTAGTCACCCCCAGCACCGACAGGGGCCCTGGAACGGGACTGGCAACGGCGGCGGCAAACCGTTGTCCGAAGAGCTGGTGGGCGGCGGTGGTGGGATGGAAATCGTCCCAGAAAAATGAGGAATCGGGGGCATCGCAAACGAACACCACCGTCTCCACGCGTGTAAAGCATGGATCTTCGACATTGTTGAAGCCATAGGCCGATGGATCATCCAGAACGGTGTCGAATAACGATTCGGTGTCGAATGTGATGATCTCGGTCAATGGATTCTCCAACTTTAGACTATTCTCCAGCTGGTTCAATGTTAGCTCCAGTCCATCATTGAAGCCATCAGTGATGTTGCTGATATCATCTCTCTGCTGTTTAGGTAAATCCAGAAAGAGCGGGGTACGGCTCAGATCCGGCATGTTCGGCACCAGGAACTGGGTGGCCCCGAAGGAGGCAAGGGTGCCGACGGTGCCTGCGATGTTGCTGATGCCATTGACGATTAGGCCGCTCACATCATCCACCTTCCCCTCTCCACCAGTCACCGTTCCAGGCGTCTTGAGCGGTGAGTTGAACCAGTACAGGAGATCATTCGGGAACAACCACACCATGAACAGGGAGCTGTCTGGAGAGAAGCTGGGTTGCCGTTTGGCGAATTCCTGGAGCTGCCAGGCGGCTCCGAGTTTGTTGTAGGCAGGGTGGAAGTCTGTCAGGACTCCCGGACTGATGCTGTTGAAATTCTCCAGCCCGGTGGTGGATCCATTGATGGCGTAGTTGGTTCCGCCCACCACGGATGCCACCGGACCCTGGCTGCCCGGGTTGAAGGCCTGCCAGAGGTATTCAGGCGCAACGAGGCCGTTGGTACTGCGGCCCATGGAGTAAGGGGGGTCAGGTGGCCAGAAGAGTGGATAACCAGGCTGAAGGTTGTTCGTCTGGCCATAGTTCTTCGTCACGATCCTGCTGTTCCCCGTATCGCTCAGGCTGTCCCCGAAGACGAAGAGGTTCTGAAGACGTGAGACCTTCGCTTCCGCCCGATCACCCACCACGACCGAGGTGAAGACCAGGATGAACAGCAGAAGCTTTTTCATGATTCAGGAGGTCTGACAAATCTCTGGTCAACCTAGCCGCAACGACTGGGCAGATTCTCCTTTGCCATGTGGCATTTATGCAGCAGATACGTAGGAAGCTCTTGAGCGAGACGCCCCTAGGGAGACTGTGGAAACGACCGCATAGTTGCGGGACACCAGTGACTGGTTCGCTGATCAAGAGTGGGTTGATGGGCCATCAGCAGCCCGGGTTCGCAGACGGAAGGAAACCCCACAACCGCTTCGCAGAAGTCGAAGGCTACGGCGTGAACAAGGAGAATGGATTGATCCATTCGTTAACAACAAGGTGGCCGATGGGCACGAATCATCCCAGCCACCCAGCTGCTGTGTGGTGGTGGGGAGATGATCGATGCCGGTGCCGCCTACCAGGGGATTGTGCAGCCATCGGGGATGGCAGGGAAGACAACCGCGTTTGGAGTGGCGATGGGAATTGATACGCTCAGATGATGAACCCAGTGATCCCATCGGGATGCTCCATCCGAGGGGATGCCAATCGCTTGATGCAGAGCCTGGCCCGGCTGAGCCGGGATGGCGAGCAGCACGAAGAACAGGATCAAAAACGACCACGGCGGCCTACTCCGGAGCAGGGTGCGACCGGATCGGTCGACAGTCCCACCTCTCTCGGCGCATCACCGGAAGGCGCACCAAGGCTTGAACGGCGCCATCGGCGGTTCCTGGCGCTGCCGCAAAGGTTCCTGACCGTTCAAACCAACGCAGGCTCGGGGCGCCGGCTGTTGCGGATGCCGGTGATGGCTTCGGCGTAGTCGGCATGGCCGAAGACCCCCGAGCCGCTGACGATCGCGTTGGCGCCGGCCTCGATCACCTGCCAGGCGTTGTTGCCCTTGATGCCGCCGTCCACCTCGATCCAGGGATCGAGACCCCGCTCGTCGCAGAGGCGGCGCAGCTGGCGGATCTTCTCGACCTGGGAGGGGATGAAGCTCTGGCCGCCGAAGCCGGGGTTGACGCTCATGATCAGCACCAGATCACAGAGCTCCAGGCAGTACTCGAGGGTGTCGAGGGGGGTGCTGGGGTTGAGCACGGCCCCGGCCATCTTGCCCAGATCCTTGATCTGGCTCAGGTTGCGGTGCAGATGGGGGCAGGCCTCCACCTGGACGCTGATGATGTCGGCCCCGGCCTTGGCGAAATCGGCCACGTATTTCTCGGGCTCGACGATCATCAGGTGCACGTCGAGGGGCTTGGTGGTCACGGGGCGGAGGGCCTCGACGATCAGCGGGCCGATGGTGATGTTGGGCACGAAGCGGCCGTCCATCACGTCCACATGGATCCAGTCGGCACCGGCGGCGTCGACGGCCCGCACGTCGTCTCCGAGGCGGGAGAAGTCGGCCGAGAGGATCGACGGGGAGATCACCAGGGGCTTGGTGCTCATGGACGGCCACCGCAGCGGAAGAGTGGGTGAATTGTAAGGAGCCGCCCACCATGGGCCTCCAGGGCGCCCCCTGGGGGGCTCCCGGGCGCGCTGATACGATGACCCCGCTTCGATTCCGAGAGGCCTTGCAGCGGCTGGAACTTTCCCCGCTTTGCCTGCGGTCCGCCTCCGGCGTGCCGGCCCCTCGTTGAGGCCCCTCCCCCTGCCGGACCGTTGTGGATCGCACTCTCATCCAGGAACTGCTCGAAGTCGTCGAGCAGGCCGCCATCGCCTCCGCCCGCCTGACCGGGCTCGGCAAGAAGGACGAAGCCGATGCGGCCGCCGTCGAGGCGATGCGCACCCGCATGGGCAGCATCGCCATGCAGGGCCGGATCGTGATCGGGGAAGGGGAGCGTGACGAAGCCCCGATGCTTTACATCGGCGAGGAGGTGGGCAGCGGCACCGGCCCCGGCGTCGACTTCGCCGTCGACCCCTGCGAAGGCACCAACCTCTGCGCCAACGCCCAGGACGGCTCGATGGCCGTTCTCGCCGCCAGCGACCGCGGCGGCCTGTTCTATGCCCCCGACTTCTACATGAAGAAGCTGGCGGCGCCCCCGGCCGCCAAGGGCAAGGTGGACATCCGCAAGAGCGCCACCGAGAACATCGCCATCCTCAGCGAGGTCCTGGGCCTGGCCCCCAGCGAACTCACCATCGTGGTGATGGACCGCGCCCGCCACAAGGACCTGATCGCCGAGATCCGTGCCACCGGCGCCCGCGTCAAGCCGATCAGCGACGGTGACGTGCAGGCCGCCATCGCCTGCGGCTTCGCCGGCACCGGCACCCACTGCCTGATGGGCATCGGCGCCGCCCCCGAGGGTGTGATCTCCGCCGCCGCCCTGCGGGCCCTCGGCGGCCACTTCCAGGGCCAGCTCGTGTACGACCCCGCCGTCGCCCAGACCAGTGAGTGGGCCGATTACACCAAGGAGGGCAACATCGCCCGCCTCAACGAGATGGGCATCACCGACGTCGACAAGGTCTATGAGGCCGAGGAGCTGGCCTCCGGCGAGAACGTGGTCTTCGCCGGCAGCGGCATCACCCCCGGCCTGCTGTTCAAGGGCGTGGTCTTCGAGGCCGACTGCACCCGCACCAGCAGCCTGATCATCAGCACCCTCGACCGCAGCGCCCGCTTCACCGATACGGTGCATATCAAGGAGGGCGCCAAGAGCATCGCCCTGCGCTGATCCCACCAGAGTCCGGACCTCGGAGCCCGCCTCCATGCACATCGCCGTCGTCGGTCTGAGCCATCGCACGGCTCCGGTGGAAATCCGCGAGCGCCTGAGCATCCCCGAGCAGACCATGGAGGACTCCCTCCAGCGGCTGCGGGCGGATGAGCAGGTGATCGAGGCCTCGATCCTGAGCACCTGCAACCGGCTGGAGATCTACACGCTCCTGCGCCACCCCGAACAGGGCATCACCGCCGTCGGCGACTTCCTGAGCCGGCAGTCCGGTCTGGCGGTGGAGGAGCTGCGTCCCCATCTGTTCACCTACCACCACGAGGAGGCCGTGGCCCACCTGCTACGGGTGGCCGCCGGCCTCGACAGCCTGGTGCTCGGCGAGGGTCAGATCCTCTCCCAGGTGAAGAAGATGGTGCGCCTGGGCCAGGAGCACCGCTCCGTGGGCCCGATCCTCAACCGCCTGCTCAACCAGGCGGTGAGCACCGGCAAGCGGGTGCGCACCGAGACCAACCTGGGCACCGGGGCGGTCTCGATCAGTTCGGCGGCCGTCGAACTGGCCCAGCTGAAGGTGGGCCAGGCCCGGGGCACCGATGAGCTGGTCCCCCTCGACCAGGAGCAGGTGGCGGTGGTGGGGGCGGGCCGCATGGCCCGGCTGCTGCTGCAGCACCTGCAGGCCAAGGGCTGCCGGGGGGTGGTGGTGCTCAACCGCACCGTCGCCCGGGCCGAGGCCCTGGCGGCCGATTTCCCCACCCTGCCCGTGCAGTGCCGTCCCCTGGACGACCTCGACCACTGCCTGAGCACCTGCTCGCTGGTCTTCACCAGCACCGGCGCCGAGGAGCCGATCATCACGGCCCGGCGGCTGGAGGGGCTGAACCGCCGTTCCAGCCTGATGCTCATCGATATCGGTGTGCCCCGCAACATCAGCGCCGATGCGGCCGAACTCCAGGGTGTGGACAGTTTCGACGTCGACGATCTTCAGGAGGTGGTCGCCCGCAACCAGGAGGCCCGGCGGGAGATGGCCGCCGAGGCCGAGGGGCTGCTGGCCGAGGAGGCGCGGCTGTTCCTGGAATGGTGGGATGGCCTCGAGGCGGTGCCCCTGGTCAACCGGCTGCGCCTCCAGCTGGAGGACATCCGGGAGCAGGAGCTGCAGAAGGCCCTCAGCCGCATGGGCCCGGACCTTTCCGCCCGCGAGCGGAAGGTGGTCGAAGCCCTCAGCAAGGGCATCATCAACAAGATCCTGCATACGCCGGTCACCCGGCTGCGGGCCCCCCAGCCCCGCCAGCAGCGGCGTGCGGCCATGGGGGTGCTGCAGGACCTCTTCGAGCTTCACGACGACCCACCGGAGGCCTGAGCCCCGCCTCCCGGGGGGTCACCGCTTCACCGGCTCCAGCCCCACTTTTCACTGCAACGGAACATGAACCGAGAAGCCGCAGCGCCGCGCTCCCCGTCACCACGCTCCAGTACGGTCTGGCCAGCCAAGGACCGAGGACTGGGCTCATGAAACGCGTTCTGGCCATCATCCTGGGAGGCGGTGCGGGAACACGTCTCTACCCCCTCACCAAGATGCGGGCGAAGCCCGCCGTTCCCCTCGCCGGGAAATACCGACTGATCGATATTCCCATCAGCAACTGCATCAACTCCGAGATCAACAAGATCTACGTGCTGACGCAGTTCAACAGCGCTTCGCTCAACCGTCACCTGACGATGAGCTACAACCTCTCCGCCGGTTTCGGCCAGGGGTTCGTGGAGGTGCTGGCCGCCCAGCAGACCCCCGACAGCCCCAGCTGGTTCGAAGGCACCGCCGATGCGGTGCGCAAGTACCAGTGGCTGTTCCAGGAGTGGGACGTGGACCACGTCCTGATCCTCTCCGGTGACCAGCTCTACCGGATGGACTACAGCAAGTTCGTGCAGCACCACATCGACTGCGGCGCCGACCTGACGGTGGGTGCCCTGCCGGTGGATGCGGCCCAGGCGGAGGGCTTCGGCCTGATGCGCACCTCCTCCGACGGCCGGATCCTGGAGTTCAGCGAGAAGCCCAAGGGCGACGCCCTGGAGGCCATGCGGGTGAACACCGAGAGCCTGGGCCTCTCCGCCGAAGAGGCCGCCAAGCGGCCCTACCTGGCCTCGATGGGGATCTATGTCTTCAACCGCAACACCCTCTTCGACCTGCTGGCCAGCCATCCGGAAGCCACTGATTTCGGCAAGGAGATCATCCCCGCCTCCCTCGGCCGGGGGGACCATCTGCAGACCTTCCTCTTCGACGACTACTGGGAGGACATCGGCACGATCGGGGCGTTCTACGAGGCCAACCTGGCCCTCACCGACCAGCCCAACCCGGCCTTCTCCTTCTACGACGAGAAGTTCCCCATCTACACCCGGCCCCGCTACCTGCCCCCCAGCAAGCTGCAGGACGCCCAGGTGACCCAGTCGATCATCGGCGAGGGATCCCTGCTCAAGGCCTGCAGCATCCACCACTGCGTGCTCGGGGTGCGCTCCCGGGTCGAGGACGAGGTGGTGCTCCAGGACACCCTGCTCATGGGGGCCGACTTCTTCGAATCCTCCGAGGAACGGCTGGTGCTGCGCGAGCGGGGCGGCACCCCGATCGGCGTGGGCCGGGGCACCACGGTGAAGGGGTCGATCCTCGACAAGAACGTGCGCATCGGCCGCGACGTCACCATCGTCAACAAGGACCGGGTGGAGGAGGCCGACCGGCCGGAGCTCAACTTCTACATCCGCAACGGCATCGTCGTGGTGGTGAAGAACGGCACGATCGCCGACGGCACCGTCATCTGAAGCCGGCGCCGGGGGAGGGCTGGGCCAGCAGTTGCTGACATCCCTCCCCGGGAGACCGACGCTCCGCCGACCGCTGGCCACAGTGGCGATGAAGCAAGACATTCACGCTCCTATGGGCAAGGCGCATTTCGGACTCATCGGCCTCGGCGTGATGGGTGAGAATCTGGTCCTCAACGCCGAGAGAAACGGTTTCTCGAGCGTCGTCTACAACCGGACCTACGCCAAGACCGAGGAGTTCCTGGCCGGACGCGGCGCCGGCAAGGACATCGTGGGGGCGGCCAGCCTCGAGGAGTTCGTGGCGGCCCTGGAGCGGCCCCGCCGCATCCTGATGATGGTGAAGGCGGGTGATCCGGTGGATGCCACCATCGCCAGCATCTCGCCGCTGCTCGAGGAAGGCGATCTGCTGATCGACGGCGGCAACTCCCTCTACACCGACACCGAGCGCCGGGTGAAGGAGCTGGAGAGCAAGAGCTTCGGCTACATCGGCATGGGGGTCTCCGGCGGCGCCAAGGGGGCCCTGGAGGGGCCGAGCATGATGCCCGGCGGCACCAAGGCGGCCTACGACGCCATCGAAAGCCTGGTCACCAAGATGGCCGCCCAGGTGGAGGACGGACCCTGCGTCACCTACATCGGCCCCGGCGGCGCCGGCCACTTCGTCAAGACCGTCCACAACGGCATCGAGTACGGCATCGAGCAGATCCTGGCCGAGGCCTACGACCTGATGAAGCGCATCGCCGGCCTCGACGGCGATGCCATGGCCGACGTGCTGGCGGGATGGAACCAGACCGAGGAGCTGGCCTCCTTCCTGGTGGAGATCACCGAGGTGTGCCTGCGCACCAAGGATCCCGAGAGCGGCGGTGATCTGGTGGAGCTGATCGTCGATGCCGCCGGCCAGAAGGGCACCGGCCTGTGGACCGTGGTCAGCGCCCTGGAGATGGGGGTGCCCGTCCCCACCATCTACGCCGCCCTCAATGCCCGCGTGCTCAGCTCCCTGCGCAGTGAGCGGATGGCGGCCGAAGCGGTGCTGCACGCCCCCGCGCCCCACAGCTTCCCCCTGGGGGAGCCGGCCACCGGCATGGCGCCGCTGCGGGACGCCTGCATCCTGGCCTGCATCGCCAGCTACGGCCAGGGGATGGCCCTGCTGCAGGAGGCCTCCAAACTCCACGACTACAACCTCGATTTCTCCGCCATCGGCCAGATCTGGAAGGGGGGCTGCATCATCCGGGCCCGGCTGCTGCAGCGCATCCAGGACGCCTACGGCGCCGATCCCTCCCTGCCCAACCTGATGCTTGATCCCTGGTTCGCCGCCCAGGTCAACCAGCGCCTGGAGGGCCTGCGCCAGGTGGTGGCGGGGGCGGCCCTGGCGGGCATTCCCGTGCCCTGCCTCAGCAGCACCCTCGACTACATCGACAGCTACCGCACCGGCCGTCTGCCCCAGAACCTGGTGCAGGCGATGCGCGACTGCTTCGGCTCCCATACTTATGAACGCACGGACCGCCCCGGCGCGTTCCATACCGAGTGGCTCGCTTGACCGAACCCAGCACCCGCTACCAGCTGATCGTCGCCACCAGCCCTGGGGAACTGGCCCGCCAGGCCGCCGAGCAGATCGCCTCCGGCATCGACCTGGCCCTCGCCGAGCGGGACCGGGCCCAGATCGCCCTGGCGGGCGGCGAAACGCCCCGGGCGGCCTACGCCCGTCTGGCCGAGGAACACCTGCCCTGGGAGCGCGTCGATGTGCTCCTGGGGGATGAACGCTGGGTGCCGGCCGACGACCCCTCCAGCAATGCCCGCATGCTGCGGGAAACCCTGCTGGCCCATCCGCCCGCCAGCCACGCCCGCTTCCATCCGGTGCCCACCGACCGCCCCACCCCCCAGGCCAGCGCCGAGGCCTACGCCTCCGAGCTGTCGGTGCTCTGCCCCGGTGCGCTGCCCCGCTTCGACGTGCTGCTGCTGGGCCTGGGCGACGACGGCCACACCGCCTCCCTGTTTCCCGGCACGGCGGCCCCCGGCGTCAGCGATCGCCCCGTCACCATCGGCGAGGGCAAGGGCCTGCCCCGCATCACCCTCACCGCGCCTGTGCTCTCGGCCGCCCGCCGGGTGATCTTCCTGGTCAGCGGCGCCGGCAAGCGCCAGGCGCTCGCCCGGCTGCTCGATCCCGTCGAGCCCGCCGAGCGCACCCCCGCCCGGCTGGTGCGGCCGGCCGGCGGGGTGGTGATCCTGGCCGATGCCGCCGCCGCCGCCGACCTCCCCGTCGCCTGAGCGTTCCCATGCAGGTGATCCGCGGCGATGGCTTCAGTGGCTGGCATGCCCTCAACGACACGGTGATGGGGGGGCGCAGTTCGGGGCTGTGCACGGTCAGCAGCCGCGGGCTGCGGCTGGAGGCGGAGGTGGTGGAGAGCGGCGGCGGCTTCGTCAGCTGCCGCTCGCCGGTGTTCTCCCCGCCCCTGGATCTGTCGGAGCAGGCCGCCTTCGAACTGGAGCTGCAAGGCGACGGCCGCCACTACAAGCTGGCAGTGGCCTGCGCCGACGGGGTGGCGGGTCTCACCGAGATGATCCCCGGCGGCGTGCGCTGGGTGGCGAACTTCGCCACCGATCCCGATGGCCCCTGCCGGGTGCGGATCCCCTTCGCCCAGCTGCGGGCCTCCATCCGGGCCAAACCGATCGAGGCCCTGCCCCTCGGCCTGCCACTGCGCTTCGACGCCCGGCGCATCACCCGGCTGCAGATCCTGCACTCGAAGTTCGGCGACGACGGCTCCGCCAATCCGGGCTTCCGGGCCGGCCCTCTCACCCTGGAGGTGATGGCGATCGATGCCGTCGCCTGAGTCCCCCATCGGCAGCGCCAACACCGACCTGTGCCAGTTGGTGGCGGCGGCGGCCGACCTCTGCCGCAAACCCCTGCGCCATGCGGTGGTCAACCCCGACCCGGAGGCCATGGGGGCCGGGGAGGGGGTGGCGGCGGCCGAAGGGGCGGTGGCCGAGGGGGCGGACAGCCTGGATCTCTGCCTGCGGCTGGAGGCCCGCAGCCCCGAGGGCGAGCGGGTTCCGGCGGAGGACCTGGAGCTGGAGATCTACTGCAGCGGTGAGGAGCTCAACCTCACCCTGGCCTGGCGGCAGGGGGAGGAGCACCCCCTGCTGTGGCAGGGCAGCCATCCGGTCTGGATGGATGGGGCGACGGGGCTGCGCAGCCATTGCCCCCCCGATGGCGCGCCGCTGGAGGCCCTTGCGCGACGCCTGCGGGCCCTGCTGCGGCCCGATCAGGGCTGAGGCGTCGGCAGCACCATCAGCAGCGAGCCGCTCCCCATCGTCGACGGCAGCGGCCAGAGTTCGGCCGTGGTCTGCAGGGTGTGGCCATCCCGATGGCGCAGGGGAAAGGACGCACTCACGAACAGCGGCCCATCGGCGGGCGCGTCGATGGCGACGGGGGCCGTGGCCGCCTCCGGCAGCTGGCAGAACAGGGAGGCCGGTGATCCCTCCAGGCTGTCGCGCTCGAAGCCGATCCTGCGGCACAGGCTGGCGTTGACCATCACCACCCGCTGGCTGCTGTCGAACACCGCCACCGAGAAGCTGGGACTCCTGATCAGGGTCTCGAACAGGACCGAGAGATCGCGGCCATGCTCCTGGGCCTGACGCTGCTGGGTGATGTCGGAGAGGGTGCCGACCACATAGCGGTCCATCTCCTCGGTGAGCACCTTGGCGTTCTCCGTCACCCAGCGCTGCTCGCCATCGCGGCGGATGATCCGGTACTGCACCGACCAGCCCCCCCGGGCCGGATCACGGCAGGTCCAGACCCGATCCCGGTCCTCTGGAAGGATGGCGTCGTCGAGCAGCTGCGGATGGGCGAACAGCTCGGCCGGGGTCCAGCCCGTCAGGGGCAGGATGCGCTGGCTGGCATAAAGCAGCCGATGCAGGCTGGCGTCCCGTTTCCAGACCGCCTCCTCGAGGGCATCGGTGAGGCTGGAGAAGGAATCGAGGGAGGTTTCGGCGGCCCGGCGCAGGGCCAGCAGTTCCGAGACGTCGGTGAGGGTGATGATCGCTCCGAGCCGCTGCCCCTCCCGTTCCTGGTAGGGCAGCACCTGGGCCAGGTAGGCGATGTCCTCGTTGACCGCCTCGATGTTGCGCCGGGGAGCGCCGCCGACCACCTCCGTCAGGGCCGACCGCAGACCCGGCAGGGGCACCGTGGTGGGGATGCCCAGCAGGGGCCGGCCGATGTCGTCGTCCACCAGGGCGAACACCCGCACCGCCAGGGGCGTGAACCGGGTGATACAAAGCTCCCGGTCGACGATGACCATGCCCTGGTTGAGGGAGTTCTGGATGTTCTCCAGGTCAGTGCTGAGCAGCTGCAGCTCCGTGCTCCTGGCCCGCAGCTCCTGGTTGAGGGTGGCCAGTTCCTCGTTGGTGGCCTGCAGCTCCTCGTTGGAGGATTCCAGCTCCTCGTTGGAGGACTGCAGCTCCTCCGATGAGGCCTGCAGTTCCTCGGCCGAGGCCTCCAGTTCCTCGTTGGCCTCCTCCAGATCCGCCAGGGAGCGGCGCAGGGTGTCGTGGCTGGTGAGCAGCTCCTTCTCCAGCCGGGCGATCTGCCGGTCGAAGTCCGGGTCGCGGATCTGCGGAGCGTCCGTGGGGAGCGGCTCAGCGCTGTCGGGGGGTTCCCGCAGGAAGCTGAGCAGGGTCAGCACCCGTTCGTTGACCTGAAGCGGTCGGGCCTCCAGCCGCAGGTGGATGGCGAAGTCCGGCAGGTGCAGCAGCCGGCTGCGGGCGGGCTGGCCATCGGCCCGCACGACCAGCAGCAGGGCGCGGGCCTCGGCCTGCAGTTCCGTGAGCAGGAAGCTGGTGGCGGCGGTGGAGATCCGGCCCTCTGGGAGCCGGCAGAAGGGACTGACATCACCGATCACCTCCACCAGTCCGTGGTTTTCATCCAGGATCACGCAGGGGGCGCAGGTGCTGCGGACCAGCGCTTCGAGGGTGGCGACATGCTCCTCGACCACGGTCTCCCGCAGGATCGAGATCCGCCCGATCGGGCTGAACGGGGTCGGTGGGCGCTGGGCGGGCTGGACGGCCGCGTTGTAACGGGTGGACTGGTGTTCCGCGGAGCGATGGAAGATGCGGTGGTCGGCATTGGCCACCTCGAATCCCGCGGTCCTGTGGCCCAGCGACTCCGTGCGGCCGAGGAACAGCAGACCCGAGGGCAACAGGCCGAAACGGAACTGCGCCAGCACCCGATCCTGCAGGGGCTGGGTGAAGTAGATGAGGGTGTTGCGGCTGGAGATCAGGTCCAGGCGCGGGAAGGGCGGGTCGACGGCCACGTTGTGACGGGCGAAGACCGCGCAGTTGCGCAGGGCCTCACTGATCTGGACCTCGCCGTTGAACGGCACCACGAAGCGTTCCCGCAGCGATTCCGGAATGGCCAGGCTGGAGGCCGCCGGATAGGTGGCCCGTCGCGCCACGGCCAGGCTGTCCTCGTCGAGATCGGTGCCGAAGATCTTGAGGTGATGGGTCAGGTCCTGGGGATGGCCGAGCACCTCGCTGATCAGCATCCCGATGGAATAGACCTCCTCGCCGGTGGCACAGCCGGGCACCCACACCCGCAGGCGGTCCTTGCGGGTTCGCTGGGCCATGTAGGCCTCCAGGAGCTCGCCGAGAACGGCGAACGACTCCGGGTCGCGGAAGAAGGAGGTCACGGTGACCAGCAGGTTGTGGACCAGGGCCGAGACCTCCTTGGTGTCGGCAGCCAGCAACCGCAGGTACTCCTCCATGCTCTCCATCTGGCGGATCGCCATGCGCCGCGCCAGCTGACGCTGCAGGGTGGACGCCTTGTACTGGCTGAAATCGATGCCGCTGTTGTGCAGCAGCAGCTCCAGGGCACTGGAGACGTTGAGACCCTTGAGATCGGGAACGTTCAGCGCGACCCAGTCGCCGTCTGAGCCCATCAGGTCGGAGAGGTGACGGCCGATGGCGGCCGGCTCGAGGGTGAGGTCGGCCCCGCCCATGGCGACGGCGGCGGTGGGCATGGCGGCGAACCGGGCGCTCTCGGGTGTCTGGGCGATGGTGAGCCCACCGGCGGCCCGCACGGCCCGCAGGCCGCGGGCCCCGTCAGAGCCGGTACCCGAGAGCACCACGGCGGCCCCATGGCCGTTCCAGTGGTCGGCGATCGACTCGAACAGACGGTCGATGCTGGGGCTGGGGCCGAAGCGGGGTTCGGGCTCCACCAGCTTCACCCGGTTCCCCTCCACGCTGATGTCGTGGTTGGGGGGGCAGACGCTGACCGTGTCCGGCAGCAAGGCGGCCCCGTCGACCGCCTCAACCACCTGCAGCGTCGTGCCCCGTGCCAGCAGTTCGACCATCAGGCTGCCGTGGTCGGGCGAGAGGTGCTGGGCCACCACATAGGCCACGGTGCCGCCGGGGGAGAGGCTGCCCAGAAGGGCCTGCAGGGCCTCCAGGCCGCCGGCCGAGGCCCCGATGGCCACCAGATGCATGCCGGCTTGTGAACCGGGGGGAGTGGATGGCGCCGGGGAAGACTCCGCGTCACTGGATTCTTCCATCGACATCGGCACCGTGAACGTATCATCTCAATGTAAACCGCCGAAGCCCTCCAGACCTTCGTGGAGTGGAGGGAAAAGCCGCTGCTGGCGCGACGGATGACCGCGGAAGTGGCTGCCGGCGAGCGTGGCCTTGCCCAGGGCTTTCTTCCGTGGCGATCTCTTTAGAAAATCATCATGAACTGCGATCAACAGCAGGCTTCCTCGCGGAAAATCATGAGGCTTGTAAGTATGAGTTCTCCACCACGGAAACCGAGGCTGGCATGGCGGAAGTCACGACAATCTTATGATATACTGAACGAAGAGTGAAGTTGAGGAGGTGAGGCGTCGTATGTGCAGCGAGCCTTGCTTTCCCGGCCAAAGGCACCCTGAAGCCGCCCATTTCTCCAATCCCCTGTTGCGCCAGCTTCAGCTCAGTGAGGATGCCCACTCCTGCACCTCCCTGCTGCAGGAAGCCCTCCCCCTGGTGGAGATCATCCCGCTGGAGCCCGAGGCCTCCTGGTGGTTTTACGGCGCCAATCTCCATCTCGGCAGCCTCGTGGCGACGGCCTGGACGGCCAGACCGATGCGGATGGCCTTTTCCGAACGCCAGGAGCACATCGTCGTGCTGGGCTATGGCGGAGAACAGCGGCTGCGGCAGGCTTCCACCACCTGGCCCTGTGCCAGGGGGGGCTGTGTGCTGATGGCCAGTGCGGCCTGCACGATGGAGTGCACCCTGTCGTCCGCCGTGGCCTTCGCGCTGACGCGGGACCGACTCCTGGAGACGGCGATGGCGATGGGGGGCTATCAGCAGAAACCGAAGGGCTGGGAGGAGAAGGTCGCCCAGGCCCACGGCTGGAGTCCGCCCCAGACTCACGGCGCCCCTTCCCTGCTCACGGCGTTGCAGCAGACCGTCGCCATGGCCGGGCAGCTGTCGGGGTATGGCCGGGGCCTGCTGGATCGGCTGAAGTTCGATGACCAGATCTATCGGCTCATGGTGGCGTTGCTGCTGCCGGAGATCCGCCAGGACAAGACCCTGGATCGACTCCTTTACCGGCAGCGCCAGGGCCGTGATTCCTTCGACGAACTGATCGACTACATCAAGCAGAATCTGGGCAAGCCGCTCACCCTCACCGATCTGGAATCGAGGAGCCATTACTCCCGAAGGTCGCTGCAGTATGCCTTCGCCGAGCGCATGGGCTGCACCGCCACCAAGTGGATCAAGATGCAGCGGCTTGACAGTGCCCGGCAACGGCTGGAGCGGCCGAATCTGGACGACACGGTGGGGAGCATCGCCCGCGAGTGCGGCTATCGCTCCCTGGGACTGTTCAGCGTGGATTTCCAGCAGCGCTTCCATGTCAAGCCGTCCCAGCTGTTGCGGGAGTCCCGGCAGCAGTAGCCGGCACCGCCCTGTTCACGCCCGTCGGCGGAATGCGTCCGCCGACTCGGCTCGGGGCTGGGAATGCTCCCTCTGGCCCGCGGGCTGAAGGGCCGATTCGAGCAGGTAGGCGGCGAGGTTGGAGAGGGAGCGTCCCTGGACGTTGCTGCGCTCCACCAAGGCCTGATAGGCGTTGTACGGAATCGTGATCGTGACACGCACCGGCCGCAGGAAGGGACCGGGTTCGGAGTGGTTTCGCATGGGTCGAGCGGGGTGGCTTCATCAGCTCTAAGCCCATTGCCACGGTCTGCGGCCAGTCGCTTCATGGAGAGCCGGAGCGTCTCCAGGGGCGAGATGGCAGTGCAGGCGGGCGATTCACCCTGCTGCGGTCAGCAGCAACGGGCCTGCGTCGTCAGTGCAGGCCTGCATCGCCCTACGCAAACTGCACGTTTCTGAAATCGGGCTGAAGGCCTGGGCCTCAGTCCGCAGGCAGGTCGGTCACGGCCCCCAGGCTGCTGCTGCTCACCAGCCGGGCGTACTTGCCGAGCACCCCGGTGCGGTAGCGCGGGGCAGGCTTCGTCCAGGCGCTGCGGCGCCGGGCCAGCTCCTCCTCGCCCACGTTGAGCTGGAGCAACCGCCGCTTTGCATCCACCGTGATGCTGTCGCCCTCCTGCACCAGCGCGATGGTGCCGCCCACGGCGGCTTCCGGGGCCACGTGGCCCACCACCATCCCGTAGGTGCCGCCCGAAAAGCGGCCATCGGTGATCAGGGCCACCGAATCCCCCAGCCCCTCGCCGATGATCGCGGCGGTGGGGGCGAGCATCTCGCGCATGCCGGGGCCGCCCACTGGCCCCTCGTAGCGGATCACCACCACATCACCGGCGCTGATGCGCTTGGCAAGGATGGCGGCCAGGGCGTCCTCCTCACTCTCGAAGACGCGCGCCGGGCCGGTCATCACCGGGTTCTTCACCCCACTGATCTTGGCCACGCTGCCCTCCTCGGCCAGGTTGCCCCGCAGGATCGCCAGGTGGCCCTGGGCATAGAGGGGGTTGGACAGGGGCCGGATCACGTCCTGACCGGCCGGAGGTTCGGAGGGCACGTCGGCGAGAACCTCCGCCAGGGTGCGCCCTTCGATCGTGCGGCAGTCCCCGTGCAGCAGGCCGGCATCGAGCAACAGCTTCATCACCTGGGGGATGCCACCGGCCCGGTGCAGATCGACGGTCACGTAGCGGCCGCTGGGCTTGAGGTCGCAGATCACGGGCACCTTCTGGCGGATCGTCTCGAAGTCGTCGATCGTCAGTGGCACGCCGGCGGTGCGGGCGATCGCCAGGAGGTGCAGCACAGAATTGGTGGAGCCGCCCACCGCCATGATCACGGCGATGGCGTTCTCGAAGGCCTCCCGGGTGAGCAGGTCCCGGGGGCGGATGCCGGCCGCGATCGCCTGCACCAGCACCTCGGCCGAGCGGGCGGCGCTCTCGGCCTTCTCCGGGTCTTCCGCCGCCATCGTCGAGCTGTAGGGCAGGCTCAGGCCGAAGGCCTCGAAGGCCGAACTCATCGTGTTGGCGGTGAACATGCCGCCGCAGCTGCCGGCGCCGGGACAGGCGTTCTTCTCGATCGCCAGCAGCTCCGCCTCGTCGATCCGGCCGCCGGAGAGCTGACCCACCGCCTCGAAGGCACTCACCACGGTGAGGTCACAGGGCCCCAGTTTCCCAGGCTTGATCGTGCCGCCGTAGACGAAGATCGCCGGGATGTTCATGCGGGCCATGGCGAGCATGGCACCGGGCATGTTCTTGTCGCAGCCGCCGATGGCCAGCAGGCCATCCATGCTCTGGGCGTTGCAGGCGGTTTCGATCGAATCGGCGATCACCTCGCGGGACACCAGGGAGTACTTCATACCCTCGGTGCCCATCGAGATGCCGTCGCTGACGGTGATGGTGCCGAACATCTGCGGCATGGCTCCGGCCCCATGGGCGGCCTGCTCGGCGCGCCGGGCCAGGTCGTTGAGGCCGATGTTGCAGGGCGTGATCGTGCTGTAGCCGTTGGCGATGCCGATGATCGGCTTGCCGAAGTCCCCGTCGCCGAAACCGACGGCCCGCAGCATGGCCCGGTTGGGGGAGCGTTGGAGGCCCTTGGTGATGGCGTCGGAGCGCAGCATGGCCGGGGAGAAACGGGTCTGCAGCAACTTACCGAGGGGCCTGCGCCCTCAGGCCTGGGGCTGCAACTGCTCGAGCTGGCGGCGCACCTCGTCGATCGCCTGGTTGAGTTTCTGGACGCGGTCGTGCAACTGGTCGCTGCTCACAGCAGGCTCCTCGAAGCCTTCGCTGAGGCGGGAGACGCGCAGCATCCGCAGCTGGCGCTGGGCGAGCCGGTTCCGTTCGGCCCGGCGCAGCAGCCAGACCGCCAGTCCGGCGGCCCCCATCACCGCCCCGGCGGCCCCGGCCAGCAGGACCAGACTGCCGCTGGCGGACGATTGCTGCCTGGAATCAGCCATGAACCTGCAGGGGAAGGGGCATCGGGACCTGTGGGGCCCAGCCTAGGCAGTGGCGGCGGTGATTCCATACAGCCGCTCGCTCACCTCGCCGAAACCCGGAACGACGCGGTGGCGGCTGTCCACCTCGGGGTCGATGCCGGCGCAGTAGATGGTGAGCTGGCTGTGGTGTTCCCCGACGACCTTCAGTCCGGGGCTCGCCGCCAGGGTGGTGATCACCCGCAGCCGCTGCCCCTCCACCCCCAGGCCCGCCAGACGGTCGAGCAGGGCCAGCAGGATCGATCCACTGGCGAGGACGGGCAGGAACACCAGCACACCGCTGCGGGGATCGATGCTGGCCGGCAGGTCATCGAGGAACCAGTGGGGCTTGTGATCCGGCCCGCAGGGCTCAATGCCCA
The DNA here is from genome assembly GCA_943369315.1 of Synechococcus sp. UW140. Taxonomy (GTDB): domain Bacteria; phylum Cyanobacteriota; class Cyanobacteriia; order PCC-6307; family Cyanobiaceae; genus Cyanobium. The sequence continues at coordinate 290,096 of CALRMW020000001.1, read as the reverse complement.
CATGGGCCAGCTGGGCCGACGGCAGCACCGACTGGCCCCCCTGCCACAGCCCCAGGCCGCCCCGCAGCACCGGGATCACCAGCAGGGGCACCTCCGGATCGACCACCTGGCCGTCGCAGTGGCCCAGGGGCGTGGTGACCGACACCGGCCGATGGGGCAGCCAGTCGCGCAGCGCCTCATAGGTGAGCCATCGGCCCAGCTCCGCCATGGCGGTGGCGAACAGGGGGGAGGGGGTGGCCGCGTCGCGCAGCAGGGTGAGCCAGTGGCCGATCAGGGGATGGGGGGGGACCACCACCCGCAGGGACATGCTCATGGCGGGCTGCGTCTGCCTAGCTTGATCCGGCAGCGTACCGGTGTGGCATGGTCCCCAGCTCCCTTACCTCCCCCAAGATCGTCCGGCGGCCAAGGGCCCCGCTGGCCGGCCTGCTGGGGTCCGTCCTGGGGGCCGCGCTGGGCCTGATGCTCCTCTGCACCGTGCTGCCTGTCGCCCCGGCCCAGGCGATCACCGCCCCCGAGCTGCGCGCCCAGCGCTCCTTCCAGGAGCTCGACCCCGACCTGCGGGGCCGCAACCTGCAGCAACAGGAGTTTCTCAAGGCCTCGATGGAAGGCTTCGATCTGCGGGACGCCGACCTGCGCGGGGCCGTGTTCAACTCCACCGACCTGCGCCAGGCCGACCTACGCGGCGCCGACCTGGAGGACGTGGTGGCCTTCGCCACCCGCTTCGACGGGGCCGACCTGCGGGGCGCCCAGTTCCGCAACGCCATGCTGATGCAGAGCCGCTTCCGGGATGCCCGCATCGACGGGGCCGACTTCAGTGACGCGGTGCTCGACCTGCCGGAGCAGAAGGCCCTCTGCGCCCGTGCCGCCGGCAGCCATCCCCTCACCGGCGTCGACACGCGGGAGAGCCTCGGCTGCCGCTGACCCCCGCCGGCGGCGCCTCCCCTAGGTTTCGGTTCCCCTTGCCCCCTCCCCGATGACCGCCACCAGCACCCGACGGCTGCCGGTCACGGTGGTGACCGGATTTCTGGGGGCCGGCAAGACCACCCTGCTGCGCCACCTGCTGCTGGAGAGCGGACTGCGGCTGGCCGTGCTGGTCAACGAGTTCGGCGAGGTGGGCATCGACGGCGATCTGATCGCCTCCTGCGGCTTCTGCCCCGAGGAGGAGCTGGACGACCGGCTGGTGGAGCTGGCGAACGGCTGCCTCTGCTGCACCGTGCAGGACGAGTTCCTGCCCACCATGCAGCGCCTGCTGGAGCGGGCCGAGCGCCTCGACGGCATCGTGGTCGAAACCAGCGGCCTGGCCCTGCCCGAACCCCTGGTGGCCGCCTTCGGCTGGCCGGAGATCCGCAGCCGCACCCGCGTGCACGGGGTGGTCACGGTGGTGGACGGGGAGGCGATGGCCGCCGGCCATGTGGTGGGGGATGCCGAGGCGGTGGAGGCCCAGCGCCGGGCCGACCCCAGCCTCGACCACATCAGCGCCATCGAGGACCTGTTCGCCGACCAGCTCGGTGCCGCCGACCTGGTGCTGGTGAGCCGGGCCGACCGGCTGGAGCCGGAGGCCCTCGCTCGGGTGACAGAGGCGCTGCGCGCCGACCTGCGCCCCGGCACCGTGGTGCTGCCCATGGCCCGGGGCCGCCTCGATCCCTCCCTGGTGCTGGATGGTCCCGGCCGTGACCCCGACGATGGCCATGGCCATGACGACCACGATCACCATCACGACGACGACCACGACCACCATGACCATGCCCATGTGGCGATGGAGTCGATCGTCGTACGCCGCGGCGGCCAGTGGGAGCGAGCTGCCCTGGAGGCCCGGCTGCAGCGGCTGCTGATCGACCATCCGGTCGTGCGGCTCAAGGGACGGCTGCGCCAGGGCGGCAAGCGCCTGCCGCTGCAGATCCAGGGGGTCGGCCGTCGCCTCGACTGCTGGTACGAGGAGCGGGCGGGGACGTCCCCTGCCGCCGCCGGCGGCGAGGGTGATGGCCCCGATGGGCTGGAGCTGGTGGTGCTGGCCACCGCCGGCGCCGCCGGCCCCCTGCGCGACGCCCTCGATCGCCTCTGAGCCCCCAGGGGTGGCCCCCAGGTCTGCGTCAGTCGAGGGGGATGTCGCCCCTGGCGCAGATCCCATCCCAGCAGAGATCGGTGTTCTCCACCCAGCGGCTGTTCACCGGCTGCCAGCTGCCGGAGGGTTTGAGCATGGTCACCCGGCCCCGACCGTCGTGGCGGAACTCGATCCGCTGGCCCCCCACCAGCAGGAACCAGTGGATGCCAAGCTCCTCGACCTGCATCTGGCACTCCTGCCAGGGACCATCCGCTACCCGGCACTGCAGCGACACCAGCCCCGGCAGGGAGTGGGCCTGCAGGGCCGTGCAGGCCACGGCCAGGCCCGTCAGCCAGGCCAGCAATCCGGGCCCCAGCGGATCCAGCAGAAACCTTCGCAGGGAGGGCACCACGACCAGCGGTGCGGAGCATCAACTCCAGGCTGGTGGTGCGCCGGGGGGGTGGTGGGGCGTGCTGCCAAGATTTAACAAACGTCCGTGCCCCCGGTGCCGCTCTTCAACGCCCGCGTCCAGGTTTCCCTGCGCCCCTCCGTGCTGGACCCCGCCGGGGAGGCCACCCGGGCCGCCGCCGCCCGGCTCGGGGTGGAAGGGGTGAAACGGTTGCGGATCGGCAAGGCGATCGAACTGGATCTGGAGGCGCCGGACCGGGCCACCGCCCAGGCCCGGCTCGAACTGCTCAGCGACCGCCTGCTTGCCAATCCGGTGATCGAGGACTGGTCGCTGGATCTGGCCGAAGCGGGTTGAGGGGGGCGGACCGATGACCATCGGCATCGTTGTGTTTCCCGGCTCCAACTGCGACCGGGACGTGGCCTGGGCCCTGGAGGGCTGCCTGGGCATCCCCGTGCGTTTCCTCTGGCATGAGGAGCGCGACCTTTCCGGCCTCGAGGCCGTGGTGCTGCCGGGGGGATTCAGCTACGGGGATTACCTGCGCTGCGGCGCCATCGCCCGGTTCGCCCCCGTGCTGGAGGAGGTGCGCAGCTTCGCGGGGCGCGGCGGGCCGGTGCTCGGCATCTGCAACGGCTTCCAGGTGCTCACGGAGATGGGCCTGCTCCCCGGAGCCCTCACCCGCAACCGGGATCTGCACTTCCTCTGCCAGAGCAGCCCGCTGGAGGTGCAGCCCGGTGCCTGCCGCTGGCTGGGCGCCTACGGCGCCGGCGAGCGCATCAGCCTGCCGATCGCCCACGGGGAAGGGCGCTATCAGGTGGAGCCCGATGAGCTGGAGCGCCTCGAAGATCAGGGCTGCGTCGTGCTGCGCTACGTCGCCAATCCGAATGGATCACGGGGCGATGTGGCCGGCCTGACGAACCCCGCTGGCAATGTGCTCGGCCTGATGCCCCATCCGGAGCGGGCCTGTGATCCGGTCACCGGCGGCCTCGACGGCCGTCGCCTGCTGCAATCGCTGCTGGGCTGAGGTCTCAGTCCAGCGATGCGAAGACGTCGCGGCTGCTGCGGGGATCGGCGGCCAGCGTGCGGCCCCCGGGCGTCCAGTCGGCCGGACACACCTGGCCCGGCCGGTGGCGCACGAGCTGGAACGCCTGCAACACCCGCAGGGTTTCGTCCACACTGCGGCCGACGGCCACGTCGTTGACGGTGCTGTGGCGGATCACCCCATCGGGATCGATCAGGAACAGTCCCCGCAGGGCCGTGCCGGCCTGCTCATCGAGCACGTGGTAGGCCCTGGCGATCTCTTTGGTGAGATCCGACACCAGGGGGTAGGCCACATCCCCGAGCCCACCGCTCTTGCGTTCGGTCTGCACCCAGGCCAGATGGCTGTACGGGCTGTCGACGGACACGGCCAGGATGGCGGCGCCGAGGCGGGTGAATTCTGCGTGGCGATCACTGAAGGCCGTGATCTCCGTGGGACAGACGAAGGTGAAATTGAGGGGATAGAAGAACAGCACCACATCCCTGCCGCGATAGTCGCGCAGCGACAGCTCCCGGAACTCCTGATCCACCACCGCGGTGGCGCGAAAGTCGGGGGCTTCGAGGCCCACGAGCCTGCCGCTGCTGGTCATGGTGGGCACCGTCTCGGGAGGGGAATGGCACCCATGCTGGCCTGAAAGAGCCTGGCCCTACGATGCTTGTCAAAGAAGCAATGTCTCTGCCATGGGTTGGGATCCGACCGTCCTGCGCAAATACAACACCACCGGCCACTTCCGCCTCATCAATCAGTTGCGCTCTGAACTCAAGGGCAATCCCCTGATCCGCCCCAAGGATGGGGAAACCGTGGGCGCCGCCAACCGCAGCAAGAGCCTCACCCGGGCCCTGCAGAACCGTTCCCAGTCAGGGGGTTACGGCCGCGGCCGCCGTTCGGTCCAGACCTCCCAGCCCGTTGTCGTCACCGCGGCACCTGTGCTGCCCGTGATCGCTCCGCTGCCGGCCCGGGTCGACAGTGTGGAAAGCCAGGAGGCGGCCAACGCTCGCAGCTTCCGTGAACGGCTCAACGCCATTGAGATGCGCTGAAGCAGCGGCTTCGCGGTTGCATCAAGGTTGCGCAGAAAAAACATCAACGGTGGATTCGCCTCTGCCGTTGAGTTTTTTTGCGGGGTGGAGTGACTCCACCCTGGACACCCGGATTCAGGGAAGAATGAACCAGGACAATGGCTCGGGGGAGACTTGAACTCCCGACCTTGGGGTTATGAATCCCACGCTCTAACCAGCTGAGCTACCGAGCCAATCCCCAGGACTTTAGACGATGGCCGGCGCGGCCCCCGGCCGGGTCAGGCCCGGGGGGGGAGCATCTGCAGGGGGTTGACCGCACCGCGGCCGGGGGGGTGGATCTCGAAGTGCAGGTGGGGACCGGTGCTGCGGCCGGTGCTGCCCATCTGGCTGATCACCTGACCCTGGGCCACCGTCTCACCCCTGGCCACGAGCAGGCGGCTGTTGTGGGCATAGAGGCTGCGGCTGCCGTCGGGATGGGCGATCTCCACCAGGAAGCCGTAGCCGCCGTCATGCCAGCCGGCGAAGACGACCTGGCCCTCCCTGGCCGCCATGATCGGTGTGCCGACGTTGTTGGCCACATCGATGCCCTTGTGCATCCGGCCCCAGCGCCAGCCGAAACCGGAGGTGAACACCCCGCGGGTGGGCCAGATCCAGGTGGTGGAAGGGGCCGTGTTGCCACCGTCGAAGGGGGGCTGGGGGTCGCCGAATTCGGGGAGTTCGGGCCAGCTGATGCCGCCGCTGACGGAGGGCTTCAGGCCCAGCAGCATGCGGGAACGACCCGGCGCCGACTGGGCCAGCCGCACCTGGCTGCCCACCACGAGGCGGGCGGTTTCCAGGCCCGGATTGAGGCGGACCAGTTCGGCCACGCTCAGGCCGTAGCGCTGGGCCAGCTTGAGCACCGTGTCGCCGAAGCGGACGACGCCATCGCGTTCGACCGGTGGAGGGGTGGAGACAGGGGGGCTCTGGCGCTGGACAGAGGCGTCGAGGGAGGCGATGCGGCCGAGGCGCTCCTTGCCCCGGGACGGCACCACCAGCCAGTCGCCGTTGCCGAAGCTGTGGTCTTCATCGACGTCATTCAGGCGGGCCAGGCGGCTCTCATCGAGGTCGAGGGCGGTGGAGAGCTCCTCAATGGACACCGGACGGCGGACCTTGATCCAGACCCGGTCAGTGGCGGAAGGCAGGGAGGCCAGCAGGGTCTCGGTGGACACCGTGCTGGGGGAATCGTCAGCGAGAACGGCCACGAGCGGCACGACGGCCGGTGTGGAGAGCAGAAAGGGAAGAATCAAGCGGAAAGGCTTCATGCATTTCACATCCAGCGGACAAAACCCAGCAGAGAAGCCAACATCTGCGGGTCCGGCAGAGAGTAGCGCTATGAACCACAGGCGGCAAGGTTCCTCAGGCACAACTCGGTCGGGACATCGGGACCGTCCCGCCCGGGTCTCAGGAGTCGCTCCCCGGCGCGGGTCCGATCTGGCGCAGGGCTTCGAACAGCACGATGCCAACGGACACCGAGAGATTCAGGCTGCGGACCCCCCCCTGGCCGTCCCGGGCCCGGCAGGCCATCGGGATGGTGAGCCGGGCCTCGGCCGACGCCTGCAGGGCGTTCGGTAATCCGTCCGTCTCCCGTCCGAACAGCAGCCAGTCGTCGGGATGGAAGCGGAAATCGGTGTAGGACGCCTGCGCCTGGCTGCTGAGGGCCACCAGGCGGCCCCCACGCCGCCGCCGCTCCGTCTGGAAGCGCTCCAGGTCGCCGTGGCGGTGCAGCGACACCCACGGCCAGTAATCCAGGCCGGCCCGGCGCAGATGGCGATCGCTGATCGTGAAGCCGAGGGGTTCGATCAGATGCAGTTCGCAGCCGGTGGCGGCGCAGGTGCGGGCCACGTTGCCCGTGTTCGGCGGGATCTGGGGCTGGTAGAGAACGACGCGGGGCATCCGGGGCGGCCCTCAGGAGCCGGGGGGCACGGGCTGGCTCAGGGCCAGCAGGTCGATGGCCCGCCCCTGCAGGACGAGCCAGGCCGCCTCGCAGTGGGCCTGGAGCGTCTGCTGCATGGCCCCGAGCCGGTCGCGGAAGCGGGATCCGGCCGCCGTGGCCGGCACCACGCCCCAGCCCGTCTCTTCGCAGACCACCACCAGCGGCGCCGGGCAGGTGCCGATGGCGCTGAGCAGCTCGTCGCAGCGGAGCCCCCAGTCCGGCGCCTCCAGCGCCAGGTGGGCGGCCACCCAGGTCCCGAGCGAATCCACCAGCCCCAGCTGCCCGTCCTGCAGACGTCCCAGCTCAGCGGCCAGTTCGCCGCCCACCTCGCGGCAGCCCCAGGCGGGCGGGCGCCGAAGGCGGTGGCGCCGCAGCCGCTCCTGCCAGGCGTCGTCATCGGGCAGGGAGGGCCCGGTGGCCAGGTAGATCACCGTCAGGCCGCTGGCTTCGGCCAGATGCTCGGCCCAGCGGCTCTTGCCGCCCCGCGAGGGCCCGCTGACCAGCGTGAGGCGGGGATGGCGCTCGGCCCCGGCCTGGGACTCAGCCGCCACCGTTCATGTTGCGCAGGGTCGCCACCGAGGACGGCGAGACGCGGTTGAGGTAGCGGAAGATCCAGTACTTGAAGATCGTGGCCAGCACCACCGGGAAGGTGGCGATGAACAGCATCACGAAGTTTTCCTGGGCCGGCAATCCCAGATGGTGGGCGACACCGTCAAGCAGCACCGTCCAGCCCTCCGGACTGTGGAATCCGACGAAGATGTCCGTGAACAGGATGATGGCGAAGGCCTTGGCGCTGTCGCTGAGGCCATACACCATTTCGTCGATGAAGCCCCGCAGCACCTGGATGTCGCGCCGTCCGACGATCGCCACCACCACGAAGCCGATGAAACCGCAGACATCCGCCAGGACGTTCTTGATGGCGTGGGTGCTCTCCTGGTCGGCCTCCTCCTTGAGCTCCTGGGCCCGCTTGGCCAGCTCCGTCTGGAGTTCCTCGCGGCTGGGCAGGGCCTTGCCCGCCAGCAGGGCGTCGAATTCGATCTCCGCCTGGTACACGCGCAGCTTCTCGACGGCCCGCTCCTCCAGGTGGGGTTTCGGGTAGGCAAGGAAGGCGTTGTCGGGGGCGAAGCGATCCACCAGAGGCGACACCACGTAGGTGCGGCTCACCTGCTGCACCAGCACCGGTACCAGCACCAGCAGCAGCAGGATCCGCAGCGACACCAGGGTGGAATCGCGGCGGCGGCGGAAGCCCGCCACCACGCTGGCTTCCGCCTCCGGATCCAGCTGGCGGCGCACCTGGTCGACCACGCTCACCAGGCTGCGGGGCAGCATCTCCGGGGTGCGGCTAAGGGCCGGAAGCTCCTCCCGGGCCACCGCGTAGCGGGCGGTGACCGTGTCGATCAGCTGGTACTGGCGCAGTTCCTGGCCGGAGAGCTCCTGCCGGTAGGGGGCCAGCACGTCCCTGGATTGGCGGCAGACCTGCAGGGCCGCCCGGAAACGGCGCAGCACCTGGGCCTGCATGGCCCGCGGGATGCTCAACTCCAGTTCGGGACGCACCGGACGGTCGTTGTAGTGCTCCATCTCGATGCTCTGGATGAGCAGGGCGGCTTCATAGCCGCGTTCGAGATCGGAACTCAGGTCTAGGGAGCGGGCCCGCCCGAAGGTACCCATCCAGTTCGTCAGTCCCATGGGGAGGCGGGTCGCGGGGGAATCAGCGGGAGAAGACCCACCAGGTGAGCATCGGCACCACGGTGCCCACCACCAGCAGGACGATCACCCAGGTGAAGGCGTTGCTGCTGGAGGTCTCCTCCCGGGTGGGGATGTTGCTGATGACGGCGGCCGTCTCCTCGATGACGGGTTCGCCGGGATCCTCCCCGCCCTGGAGAACGGCGCCGAGGCGCTGCAGGGCGTCGACGGCCGACTGGCGGTAGCGGTCACCGCTGCGCAGCGGCTGGGCCATCGTGGTGGCGGCGGTGCTCTCCAGCAGCTCATCGGGGAGCTGGCGGTCGAGGGGGGCCTGGGCGGCGATGGCCGTGGAGCGCGTCTGGGTGTCGATCAGGAGCAGCAGCAGGGGATCGGGACTTCTGCCGGCAGGGGGATCGGCCGACCAGCGCTCCACCAGCTGCCCGGCCAGGGTGGAGAGATCCAGGCCGTAGTCGAGCCGGCTGAGGGTGATCAGACGGGCATCGACCCGTTCGGCGCCGAAGGCCTGCAGCTGGCGCTCGATTTCGGCCTTGCCCGCCCGGCTGAGCACGTCGGCGCCGTCGAGCACATGCTCGGCCGGGGGGTGGGCGGGCAGGTCCGCCGCCGAGAGGGCCCGGGCGGCCGCGACCGGAGCGGCCAGCACCAGGCCGAAGGCCAGCACCAGGGAGAGCAGGGACCGGAGCAGTCCGGCCCGGCGGGTGGGGCCGGGGTGGGTTGCCGCCACCGGAGGCGTCACTGAAGCCAAGGCCATCGTGCAAGACGCCACCAGTCTGCCGTTGCGGCCCCGTTCCGGCATCCTGAGGGCAGCTTCGGCCACGCCACGACACGCCCCGCCGCGCCACCCAACGCCTCCCAACGATGACGATGTCCGCCCCAGCCCGCGTCGTCCTGGCCTGCGGCGCCATTGGCCTGGCCCTGGTGGTGCTCAACCAGATGACCGCCCCCAGCCTGGAGCCGCCCCTGGAGCGGGCCTCGGTGCTGGCGAGCATCCTGGCGGTGCTGCTGCTGCTGGTGGCCCTGCTGTGGCAGCGGGTGGAGCCCGTGGCCCCGGAGCGGGTGCCGCTGGAGGGCCCCGAAGGTCTGCGTCTGGCGCCGGATCTGGAGGCGTCCCTGGCCGAGGAGCTGGGCTGGGGCAGCACCATGCTGCTGACGGCGACGCCGGCGGCGGTGGTGCTGCTCCACTGGCGCGGCCACACCCTGCTGGAGAGGGGCGTGCTGGGCAGCGGCGACTTCCTGCCCGGGGCGATCTGCCAGCGCAGCATGGCCAGTGGCAAGGCCATCTCCCTGGTGGACCTGAAGCTCTACCCCGGCCGGGACGAGTTCGGCAGCCTTCCCAGCGGGGTGCCGGCGGTGGTGGTCCAGCCCCTCGGCCAGGAAGGGGTGCTGGTACTGGGCGGCTGGTCGCCCCGCTGCTTCAGCCGCAGTGATCTGGTCTGGATCGAGGGCTGGGCCCGCAGGCTTACAGGCGAATTGGCTCGGGTTTCGGGCGCGGCGCAACCGGCCGTGGAGGTGTCGTCGACGGCGGCACCTGGAACTGGCTGAACACCCGGCCTCCGGGGTTGGTCACCACCACGGCCCCCTTGTTCCCCAGCTGGCCCCGCAGCACGCTGCCGCGGGTGAGCTGGCGGCTGGCCGGCCGCTGCAGCAGCACCGAGCCATCGGCGGTGACCGCCTGGGTCTGCCAGTTCCAGGTGCAGCTGCGGGCCTCGAGGCTGGCACCGTCCTGCTGCAGGAAGCAGCCCGACGGGATCCGCACCAGATGCTGGGCGGCGTCCACCTGCAGGGCCTTGCCCCGGGCGCTGGCGCCGCCGGCCACGGCCGGGTCGCTGAACAGGACCGGCGGTCCGAGGTTGAACAGCTGGGTCTGGGTGTTGCCGACCAGGGAGGTGGCGGTGAGGGTCTGGAGCGGGCGGCTGGAGGCCGAGCCCGGCGGCCGCCGTTCCCCCAGCACCGGGCCGCGGGCGGTGAGGGCACCGCTGCCGGGTTGCCAGAGCACCGAGGTCACCGTCACCAGGATCTGGGGGGCGCCGACGGGGTTGGCCCGGAAGGGATCGAACGCCTGGGCCCAGCGCTGCAGCTGGGGCTTGCCCTGCAGCTCCAGGGTGTCCTTGTCGAGGCGGAAGGTGGCCCGCTCGGCGGAGAGCCGGGTATGGGGATCGAAACCCTCCGGATGGCGGTCGATCTCCATCAGGTTGCGGGAGGGAAGCCAGCGCACCCGGGAGCCCTGGATCATCACCGGCTCCTTCCCGAGCCGCTGCAGCCGGATCCGCCCCTCCAGCAGGATCACGGCCCCGTCATTGATCACGGTCCCGGTGGAGGCCTCCACGCGATAGGCCGGCTTGCCGTCGCTGTAGATCACCCCGCGGGGCTGCAGGGCTCGGGCGACGCGGCGGCGCAGGTCGTAGCGGGCCTCGGGGCTGGTGAGCTCCCAGTTGGGCCGCCCGAACACATCCTGCTGGCGCAGATCCAGGGAACGGAATACGAAGGGGGTGGGAGCCGTCTCGCGGGCAACGTCGCTGCGGCCGCAGCCCGTGAGCAGCAGCACCAGCAGGGCCGAAAGGCGCCAGGACCGCGCGGGGAGGGGAAGCGTCAAAGGGGGGAATCCAGTTCCAGTCGGTGCATCACCGGCGTCGGTTCGGGCAGGGCCAGGTCACTGGCCAGCTTCCCCCAGTGTCGGGCCGCCGTCCAGCCGCTGTCGGCCACCAGCGCCGGCTGGGCCAGCTGCTCGAGCATGCGCCCGGAGAGATCCGGCAGCAGGGGGGCCAGCAGCACGGCCACCCAGCGGCTCGTCTCCAGCACGGCATAGAGGTCCTCGGCCACCCCGGCGGGGCCCTCCTCGGCCTTGATCGCCTTCCAGGGGGCGCGATCGTTCAGGAAGCCGTTGGCCGCTTCGGCCAGCTCCAGGATCGCGGCGGCCGCCGTGCGGAAATCCAGCGCCTCCAGGGCCCCGTCGACGGTCTCGGCGCAGGCCAGGCAGCGGAGGGCCAGGGGGTGGTCTGGGGCGGCGGCGGCCCCGGCCGGCGGCACGGCCCCGTCGAACCAGCGCCGCGCCATCGAGGAGGTGCGGTTGAGCAGGTTGCCGATCGTGTTGGCCAGGTCGTTGTTGACCAGATCGCTGAAGCGCTGCTGCTGGAAATCGCCGTCGTCACCGAAGGGAATGTCCCGCAGCAGGTACCAGCGCACCGCATCGGCGCCGCAGCGCTCCAGCAGGACGTCGGGATCGAGCACGTTGCCCAGGGACTTGCCCATCTTCTGGCCCTCCCGGGTGAGGAAGCCGTGGCCGAACACCTTCTCCGGCAGGGGCAGCCCCGCCGACAGCAGAATCGCCGGCCAGTAGACGGCGTGGAAGCGCAGGATGTCCTTGCCGATCACGTGCAGCTGGGCGGGCCAGCCGCGCTCGGCCAGCAGGGTCAGGTCGGTGGGATCGTCGGGCTCCAGCAGGGCCGAGAGGTAGCCCAGCAGGGCGTCGAACCACACATAGAAGGTGTGGCCCTCGTAGCCGGGAACGGGGATGCCCCAGGGGAGATCAAGACGGGAGATGGAGAAGTCCCGCAGGCCGCCGGCGACGAAGTTCTCCACCTCCCGGCGCCGGGAGCGCGGCGCGATGAAGCCGTCGCTGGCCACCAGTTGCTCGATCTGCTCCTGGTAGCGGGAGAGGCGGAAGAAGAGGTTGAGTTCGTCGCGCCACTCCAGGGGGCGCAGGTGGATGGGGCAATGGGGCTCGGTGGCCGCCGGCGATTCCTCCTTGAACTCCTCACAGGCGACGCAGTACCAGCCCTGCTGGCGCCCTTCGATCACATCGCCGCTGGCCTCGACCCGGGCGAAGAACTGCTCCACGATCGCTCGGTGGCGGGGGTCGGTGGTGCGGATGAAGCGGTCGTTGCTGATGCCCCAGCGGCGCCACAGGTCGCGGTACTCGCCGCTGATGGCGTCGCAGTGAGCCTGGGGGGTGAGGCCGGCGGCCTCGGCCGAGCGCTGGATCTTCAGACCGTGCTCGTCGCAGCCGGTGATGAAGGTGACCCGCTCCCCCTGCAGCCGCCGGAAGCGGGCAATGCTGTCGCAGGCGAGGGTGGTGTAGGTGCTGCCCAGGTGGGCGCGGTCGTTGACGTAATAGAGGGGGGTGGTGAGGGTATAGGTCATCGGCAAGCGACGTCGGCCGGGTCCGCCGGCGGCAGGAAGGTGTCCCGTGACGGCCCCCCTTGACGCCCGTGGGCCCAGGCCCGGGGCCCGGATCCTACCCATGGCCCCGGGATGGGATGCTGGCCCCCTGACCCCGGCCCCTTCTCCCCGATGCGCACGGGCTTCGATCGCAGGGCGGACGTGCTCGTGTGGGGCGGTGGCAGCGGTGGCGTGGCCGCCGCGCTGCAGGCCGCCCGCTCCGGCGCCGACACCCTGCTGCTCACCCCCGGGCCCTGGCTCGGGGGGATGGTGAGCGCGGCCGGGGTGTGCGCCCCGGATGGCAACGAGCTCAGCCCCTGGCAGAGCGGCCTGTGGGGGGCCCTGCTGCGGGCCCTGCATTGGATCGAACCGGAGGGGCTGGATCAGAACTGGGTGAGCTGCTTCGGCTACCGCCCCGCCAGCGCCGAGCGGATCCTGCGCCGCTGGGTGGCCGCCGAGGAACGGCTGGAGTGGTGGTCGGGCGTGCGGCTGGAGGCGGTGGAGCGGGACGCCGACCGCATCGGCGCCGTGACGGTGGAGCACAGGGGCGTCCAGCGGCGTCTGCGGCCCACGGTGGTGATCGATGGCAGCGACCGGGGCGAGCTCTATCCCCTGGCCGGCGCCCCTTTCCGCCTCGGCTGGGAGGCCAGGGAGCTCTGGCAGGAACCCAGCGCCCCCACGGCCGAGCGCCTCGGGAACGATCCCTTCTTCCAGCGACAGTCGGTCCAGTCGCCCACCTGGGTGTGCCTGGGCCAGCTGGACGAACGGACGGGACCGGCCGCCCCCGAGGCTGGGGCCTGGCGCCGCAGCCCCCCATGCCTGCCGGAGCCCTTCACGGCGGCCACCGAGGCCTTCGGCCTGGAGCGCACCCTCACCTACGGCCGCCTGCCCGGAGGCCTGGTGATGCTGAACTGGCCCCTGCACGGCAACGACTGGCACCACGGCCTGGAGCGGGCCTTCGCCGAGCGGGTCGCCGGCGGCGTCACCGATGCCACCGCGGCCGAAGCGGAGCTGCTGGCGGCGATGCGCGACTACAGCGAGGCCTTCGCCGCCGCCCTGCGCCAGGCCAGCGGCGGCTGGCTGGGGCCGGCGGCGGTGTTCCCCACGCCGGAGCAGGCCGCTGCCGGCCGGCTCAGCGGCTCCGGATCCCTGGCGCTGATGCCCTACTGGCGCGAGGGCCGCCGGCTGGTGGCCCGGGAGCTGGTGCTGGAGCAGCACCTGCTGCCCCAGGGGGAGGGTGCCTGCATCGCCCCCCTCAGCCGCGCTGCCGACGGCAGCCTCAGCTCCATCGCCGTGGGCAACTACGCCAACGACCACCACTACCCCGGCGGCGACTGGCCCCTGGCCCCCAAGAGCTGCCGCTGGGGCGGCCGCTGGAGCGGCACCCCGTTCACCATCCCCTACGGCGCCCTCGTCAGTGAGGGGGTGACCAACCTGCTGGCGGCCGACAAGGGCTTCGGCGTCAGCCACATGGCGAATGGGGCCACGCGGCTGCAGCCCCTGGTGCTCAACATCGGCCAGGCCGCCGGGCTGGCGGCCGCCCTTTGCGTGCGCGATGGGCTGGAGCCGGCCGCCCTGCCGGCGCGCCGGCTGCAGGAGGCCCTGATCGGCGATCCGCTTGCCCCGGCCGGTGTGGTGCCGCTGTGGGACACCCCCTGGCACCACCCCCGCTGGCGCGAGCGGCAGCTTGAAGCGCTGGCGGCGCCGGAGCGGATTGACCGCCACGGACAGCTGGAGGCTGCGGAGCTGGCGGCACCGGCGGGCTGGGTGCCGCCGCCGGAGCCCGGCGAGCGCCTCTGGCGCGGCGAGCTGGTGCCCGACGGCGAGGGCGGCTACGTGCTCCACGGCGAGGCGGGGGCCTGGCCGCTGATCACCCTGGAGCCGGCCTTGCACCACTGGCTGCAGGGCCTGGATCGCCCCACCCCGGCGGCCCTGATCGGCTGCGCCAACCCCTGGGGCCCCTGGCTGCGGGTGTCGCGGCTCGTGCCGTGAAGCCGCTGCTCAGCGGCGCCGCCATTGCCCTCACCTTCGCGGCCTTTCTCCCCTACATCGTTTCAATCCGCTCGGGGCGCACCCGGCCCCATGTGTTCTCCTGGCTGATCTGGGGGGTCACCACCCTGCTGGTGTTCCTGGCCCAGCGTGCCGGGGGCGGCGGGGTCGGCACCTGGCCCACGGGCGTGTCGGCCCTGATCACCTTCCTCATCGCCTGGCTGGCCTTCGCCCATGGCGCCGACCGGGCGATCACGGCGAGCGACTGGCTGTTTCTGGCCGGCGCCGCCTCGGCCCTGCCCTTCTGGTTCCTCACCGCCGATCCCTTGTGGGCCGTGGTGATTCTCACGCTGGTGGATCTGCTGGGCTTCGGCCCCACCCTGCGGCGTGCCTGGAGCCACCCCGACCAGGAACGGGTTGGCTTCTACAGCCTGTTCGTGCTGCGCAATCTGCTGGTGCTCCTGTCCCTGGAGCGGCTGACGCTCACCACGGCGTTGTTCCCGGCGGCGGTGGGCCTGGCCTGCGTGGGGCTGGTGCTGTTGCTGCTCTGGCGGCGGCGGCGCCTGCAGCGAAGGGGCCAGCCCGCCTGAGGTCGGCCAGGATGGGGTGGATCAGCGCCCTTGCCCCATGGTTTCCGCCAACCCCGGGTCCACCCTTCGGCCCCTGCCCGTGCTGCTTTCTGTGGCGGGTTCGGCGCTGCTGCTGGCCGGCCTGCCCGCCCGGGCCCAGGGCCTCAACAACATGCGCGACCAGCTGATCATCCACTACTGCACCCTGGCGGTGAACGCCGACTTCGCCAAGGCGGGCAAGACGGTGCCCGCCGGCCTGGCCAAGGACACCTGCACCTGCGTGGCCGAGCAGGTGAACGCCCGGGCGACGATCCCCCAGGCCGAAGCCATCTGCAAGCAGCAGGCGATGGGGAAGTACAACCTCAGCCCCTGAGGCTGCCCGGCTCAGCCAGCGGCCGTGAAGCGCAGCAGGTCCCGCAGGGAATCCACCTGCTGCAGCCGCACCAGCAGGGCGTCGCCGGGGACGGGGTCGCCATGGCACTCGGCGGCCAGGTCCATGGCCAGATCCGGCAGGTGCATCAGGCCGAGGCGGTCCTGAGGCCGCAGCCAGCGCAGGAACAGCCCCGGCCACTGGTGCTGCTCCTGGGCCTCGAACCACACCTGCTGCCAGTGGCGCTGGTCCTCCCGGGCGATCTGCAGGCCCTGGCGGATCGCCCCCTCCAGCTCGCTGAGCAGTGCCGCCAGCTCCGACTCCTGCAGCACCGGCTGCCCCTGCTGGTGGGCCAGCAGCTGGCGCTGCACCAGCAGGTCGTTGTAACGGCGGATCGGTGAAGTGGCCTGCACATAGCAGGGCAGGCCCAGGGAGAAGTGGGGGGCGGGCGTGGTGCCCAGATGGCCCCGGCTGAGGCAGCGCTTGATGGCCGCGTGCCGCACCGGACCGGCCGGCAGGCTCGCCAGTTCCGCCTCTGGCGGCAGCTCCGCCGCCAGCTGGCTGCGGTAGGGCAGGGCCAGACCCTGTTCCTGGCCGTGTTGGGCGATCACGGCCCCGGCCAGAATCATGGCCTCGGCCACCAGCGTCCGCGATGGCGAGGGTTCGGTGATCTCGAGCTGGGCCCCTTGGTCGTCACAGCGGATCCGGCCCTCGGGCTGATCCAGATCGAGGGCACCCCGGGCCAGCCGCCAGCGGCGCCGCCGCACCATCAGGGTGTGGATGTCACTGAGAGACCGCTCCTGGGGCGGGGCCAGCTCGATCAGCTCGTCAGCATCCGCATAACTGAGCCGGTAGGCGGGTCGCACCCAGCTGGACACGAGCCCGTGGTCGGCCACGGCGCCGTCGTCCGTCAGCACCACCCACAGGCTCAGGGCCGCGCTGCGCTGGCCCATGCGCAGGCTCATGGGTCCGGTGCTGAGCACCTCGGGGAACATCGGCAGCGGGCCCCGGGCCAGGTAGAGGCTGCTGGCCCGGCGCCGGGCTTCCGTGTCGAGGGGGCTGTCCGCCGCCACCAGCCGGCCCGGGTCGGCGATGTGGATCCACAGCCGCGGCGCCCCGTCGGGCCCCTGCTCCAGGGAGAGACCGTCGTCGATGTCGCGGGTGTCCGCATCGTCGATGGTGACGGTGTGCAGGCCGGTGAGGTCGCGGCGGTGTTCGTCTCCGGGAAGCTCCGTGGCGGCCAGCCCCACCAGGCGCCGGGCCTCAGCCTCGAGCTCTTCGGAGAAGCCCGCCTGCCAGGTGGTGTTCTCCAGCGAGGGCAGATGGTGGCGCTCCCACTGGCCCAGGTCCACCAGCAGGTGCCGGATCGGCGCCGACTCCATCGCGCAGTGGGCCGCCTGCAGGGCGCGGTGCAGGTCGTCGGGCAGGGGACGGCTGGTGTCGCCGCTGGCCCACTCCCGCAGCAGGGCCAGGTGCTGGCGCTGTTCGGGATCGAGCTGCCGGGGATCGATCGGGCGGCGCTGGCGCAGGGCGTCCTGCCACTGGCGACGGCGCTGCTCGGCCAGCTGCTGGCGGCGGGCGTCCCGCCGCAGCCGGCGCACATCCACCAGCGGCCGGGCCTCCACCTGCTGCTGGCGCCAACGGAACAGGGTCTGGGGGCCCTGCAGCCACAGCCAGCAGGCGGCCCGCTGGATCGGGTTGCCGCCGTCGCCGATCAGGTCAACGAAGTCCCCCAGCTCGAGGGACGACGGGTCGTCCATCAGCAACAACCAGGCCGCCCCCAGCTCCCGGGGGCTGGGGGCGGCCTGCTGCAACGCCTCCGGACTCAGCCCCCAGGGGGGCTGGGACAGGCGTGAGGGTGGGGATTGATCGCCGGGGAGGGCGGCCAGCAGATCGAGCTGCCGGACCCCCCGCTGGACGGCCTTGGCCTCAAAACCCACCTTGAGATCGAGGCGCGTGCCTTTCTCGGCCACGACGACCGCCAGCAGACTGCGGCTGTCGTCGTGGAGGCCGACCAGGTCACCCGCCGTGAACCGACGCGAGGCGGAGGGCAACTCAGCCTTCGGGATTCACGAAGGGCAGCAGGGCCACGATCCGGGCCCGCTTGACGGCATTGGTGAGGTCGCGCTGCTGCTTGGCGGTCAGGCCGGTGAGGCGGCGGGGCAGGATCTTGCCGCGCTCGGTGATGAACTTCTTGAGCAGATCGACGTCCTTGTAGTCGATCGGATCACCGGGCTTGATCGGCGACAGGCGCTTCTTGAAGAAGGAACTGGACATGGGAACGGAGTGGGGGAACGAAAGGAGATAACTGCCGCTGCAGGGGCCGCGGGACGATCAGGCGATGGGACTCCGCAGGGAATCCAGCCTCACTTGATCTCCTTGTGGACGGTGGAGGCGTTGCAGTGGGGGCAGAACTTCTTGAGTTCGATCCGTTCGGTGGTGTTGCGGCGGTTCTTCTGGGTCGTGTAACGGGACACGCCAGGGGACCGCTTGGCGGGGTTGGACCGGCATTCGGTGCACTCGAGGGTGATCACCAGCCGGACGCCCTTGTTCTTGGCCATGGAAGGACGTTGCGCCGCGGATGCGTTGCAGAGAGACGATCCTGCACCTTACCTCCCGATGGGGAGGGCCCTGATCGCTTCCTAATGTGGGCGGCTGCTGTGCAACCCTCCGATGCTGGTTTCGCTCCAATGGCTCCGGGAGCTGGTCAGCGTGGAACCGGCCGCTCTCGTGCCTGAACACCTGGCGGAGCGCCTCTCGATCGCCGGTTTCGAGGTGGAGGCCATCGAGGATCTGGCGGCCCGGGCGGCCGGGGTGGTGGTGGGCCATGTGGTGCAGCGCGATCCCCATCCCAATGCCGACAAGCTCAGTGTCTGCAAGGTGGATGTAGGGGCTGGCGAGCCCCTGCAGATCGTCTGCGGCGCCCCCAATGTGCGCCAGGGCCTGCACGTGCCCGTGGCCCTGGTGGGCAGCACCCTGCCGGCGGTGGGGCTGACGATCAAGCCGGCCGAACTGCGGGGGGTGGCCAGCAGCGGCATGATCTGCTCCCTGCGGGAGCTGGGCCTCGACGACGGCAGTGACGGCATCGCCGAACTCGACCGTCTGCTGGAGAGCTTGCCCCCCCTGGGGACGCCCGTGGGTCCGCTGCTGGGCCTGGATGATCAGGTGCTGGAACTGGCGATCACCGCCAACCGCCCCGATGGCCTGTCGATGCGCGGCATCGCCCGCGAGGTGGCGGCCCTCAGCGGCGGCAGCACCACCTTCCCCGCGGCGGCGCCCGTGGTGGCCGCCCAGCCCCTGGCTGCCGAGGCGGCCGATCGTGAAGCCATTGAGGCGGGGGGACTGTTCAGCCTCACAGCCCTCGACGGCCTGAAGGTGGGCCCCTCCCCGGACTGGCTGCGCCAGCGACTGGAGCGGGCCGGTGTGCGCCCGATCAACAACGTGGTGGACATCACCAACCTGGTGATGCTGGAAACGGGCCAGCCCCTGCATGCCTTCGACCGGGACCGCCTGGGGGCGCTCACGGGCGGCACCCCCGAGCCCGCCAGCATCGGCCTGCGTCAGGGCCGCAGCGGCGAGGCCTTCGTGGCCCTTGACGGCCAGGAGCGCACCCTGAACGAAGAGGCCCTGGTGGTCACCTGTGCGGACCAGCCCATCGCCCTGGCCGGGGTGATGGGGGGCCTGGCCGAGGCCGTCACCGAAGCCACCACCGCCATCTGGCTGGAGGCGGCGGTGTTCGCCCCCCAGGCGGTGCGGCGCTCCGCCCGCAGCGTCGGTCTGCGCACCGAAGCCTGCAGCCGTTTCGAGAAGGGGGTGCCACGGGAGATCACCCTGGCCGCCGCCGACCGGGCCGTGGCCCTGCTGCAGGAGCTGGCCGGAGCCCGGCTGGAGGGCCGCTGGCTGCACCAGCGGAGCGCATCCCCACAGCCGGCCCTGCCCCTGCGCCGCGACGCCCTCCACAACCTGCTGGGCCCGGTGCTGGTGGCGGGCGAGGCCCAGGATCTGGACGACGAACGCATCACCGCCACCCTCGAGGCCCTCGGCTGCGTCCTGGTGGAGGACGAAGAAGGCTGGCAGGTGCGGGTGCCGCCCGAGCGGGCCATGGACCTCAAGCGCGAGGTTGACCTGATCGAGGAGGTGGCCCGCCTGGTGGGCTACGACCACTTCGCCGCCCACCTGCCCGATCCCCTGATTCCCGGGGGCCTGGAGCCGGCCCAGCAGCTGGAGCGACGCCTGCGCCGCAGCCTCTGCGCCGCCGGCCTGCAGGAGATCGTCTCCCTGTCACTGGTGGCGGCGGCACCGGGCCGGGTTCCCCTGGCCAACCCGCTCCTGGCCGACTACGGCCACCTGCGCGACAACCTTCACCAGGAGTTGCTCCAGGCCGCCCGCCGCAACCTGCAGGCCTCCCTGGGCGGCTTCTGGGGCTTCGAGATCGGGCGGGTGTTCCCGGGTGGCGCGGCCAGCGGTGAGGCGCGCCATGGGGAACGCACCCTGCTGGTGGGGGTGATCGCCGGGGAGCGCCGCGCCGAACGCTGGCGCAGTTCCGGCAAGCCCGCCCCCCCGGACTATTTCCAGGCTCGCGGCGTGCTGCAGGCCGGCCTGGAGCCCCTGCGCCTGCCCCTGGAGGACCGGCCCCTGACCGACGCCCCGCTGCTGCACCCCGGCCGCGCCGCCCAGCTGCTGGTGGAAGGGAAGCCCGCCGGCTGGTTCGGCCAGCTCCATCCCGCCGAGGCCGACGCCATCGATCTGCCGGCCGCCACCTATGTGTTCCAGCTGGATCTGGAGCCCCTGCTCAGCGCCGGCACCCGCCGCAACCGCTGGCAGCCCAGCTTCCGCCCCTACCCCACCGTGCCCGCCTCGGAGCGCGATCTGGCCCTGGTGGTGCCCACCGACACCACGGCCGCAGACCTGCTGGCGGCGATCCGCAAGGCGGGCAAGCCACTGCTGGAGCAGGCCGAGCTGATCGACCGCTACGAGGGTGCCCAGGTGGAGGCCGGCCGCTGCAGCCAGGCCTTCCGCGTCCGCTACCGCGACAGCGCCCGCACCCTCACCGACGAGGAGGTGGAGGCGGCCCATGGGCGGGTGCGCGAGGCCCTCGAGCGCCGCTTCGGCGCCGAACAGCGCCGCTAGAGGCGCTCCAGGGCCGCCAGGGCCTCGACGTGGCTGGTGTTGGGGAAGAAGTCCACGGGCTGCACCCAGTTCAGCCGGTAGACCCCGGAGCCGCACAGCTGGGCCAGGTCGCGGGCCAGGGCCGCCGGATCGCAGCTCACGTAGGCGATCCGCTCCGGTCGCGCCGCCAGGATCGCCGCGGTGGCGATCGGGTTCAGCCCCTTGCGGGGTGGATCCAGCACCAGGGCCTGCACTCCCTGCAGGCGCTCCTCCAGCACCTGGGGCACGTCGGCCTGCTCGAAGCTCGCCCGTCCCTCCAGCCCGTTGGCGGAGGCATTCAGCCGGGCCAGGGCCACCGAGCCCTGATGCAGCTCCAGGCCGCTGACCTGCCAGCCGGCGGCGGCCAGGGGCAGGCTGTAGGTGCCGATGCCGCAGTAGGCATCCAGCAGGGTGCCGCCGGCGGGAGCGGGGCCGAGGGCTTCGATCAGATCGGGCACCAGCCGTTCGGCCTGGCGGGTGTTGACCTGGAAGAAGGTGTCGGTGGCGATGCGGAAGCGCAGGCCGGCGAAGGTCTCGTGGAGCCACTCACGGCCGCGGATCACCCGGGTCTCGTCGCCCATCAGGCGATTGGTGGGCAGGGGCTGGAGGTTGAGGCAGACACCCACCAGTTCGGGCCAGCGTTCGCACCAGGCGTCGGCCAGGGCCTCGAGGCCGGGCAGGTCGTCATGGCTGCTGATCAGGGTGATGAGCAGTTCCCCGGTGGCCGCCCCCACCCGCAGGCCCAGGTGGCGCAGACCGGGACCCTCCACGGCCTGGGGGTCGTTGCCGTGGCGATCGATCGGCCAGTCGCTGGCCTCGATGTCGGCCTTGAGGGGGGCGATCAGGGCGTCGATGCGCGGGTCGAGCACCGGGCAGCGGGCCATGTTGACGATCTGGTGCGAGCCCCGGCGGTAGTAGCCGGCCCTCAGCCGGCCATCAGCCCGGCGCTCCAGCGGAATCAGGGCCCGGTTGCGGTAGCCCAGGGCCGGATCGGCGGCCAGCAGCGGCCGCACCGGGGCGCTCAGGCCGCCGATGCGCTGCAGGGTCTGCTCCAGGCTGCGCTGCTTCCAGGCCGCCTGGGCCCCGTCCGCCAGGGGCTGGAGGCTGCAGCCACCGCAGTTGTCGGCCAGGATGCAGGGAGGCCGGCGGCGGTCGGGCGAGGGCGTCAGCACCCGCAGCAGCTGAGCCACCAGGTGGCGCCGCGCCACCGCCTGCAGGCGCACCTGCACGGTGTCCCCGGGCAGGGCGCCACTGACGAACACCACCTGCCCGTCGTGGCGCCCCACCCCCTGCCCGTCATGGCCCAGGTCGGTGATCTCCAGCTCGAGCCTGTCGCCCACCGAGGCCATCTGGGTTCCGCAGCACTGCTGCGACCCTATCGGGGGTCGTGCAAAGGGGCGTTACACCTTGCACCCGGAGCCCTGGCGGAGGCTTCGGGCTCGATAGGATTCGCCGGACTGTGGTCGCTGCTATGAGCGTCGTTCGCGATCTGATCCTCCAGGCCGATGATCAGCTCCGCTATCCCACCGGCGGCGAGTTGCGCACGATGGTGGAGTTCCTCAGCGGCGGGGCCCGCCGGCTGAGTGTCGTCAGGGTGCTGACCGACAACGAGAAGAAGATCATCGCCGAAGCGTCCAAACAGCTTTTCCTGCGCAAGCCGGACTACGTGGCTCCCGGCGGCAACGCCTTCGGCCAGAAGCAGCGGGCCCAGTGCCTGCGGGACTACAGCTGGTATCTGCGGCTGGTCACCTACGGCATCCTGGCCGGCAGCACCGAGCTGATTCAGCAGATCGGCGTGGTGGGTGCCCGCGAGATGTACAACAGCCTGGGCGTGCCCCTGCCCGGCATGGTGGAAGCGATGCGCACCCTCAAGGAGGCGGCCCTGGTGCTCCTGGGTGCGGAAGAAGCGACCCTGGCCGGTCCCTACTTCGACTACCTGATCCAGGGGCTCCAGACGTCCACTTGATCTGTCCGGACGTCCCATTCTGGTCTCCTGGCTAGACTTGGATTGAGTCCAGGCCAAGACAGCCAATAAGGCCTTGAGAGCTTTCGAGACTCTTGCCCCGTCACTCCTGTGACGGGGTTTTTTGATGCCTCCCGGATTGGGATCGACGCCCTGTAGGGCCCGAGTCGACGACGATCTGAACAGGAGCTGGTGCAGCACCAGTTGTCTCAGATGGGACCTGCCTAGGGTCTGTGTATGAGACCAGAGCCGGCCAGCCGCGACGCACTGACCCGCTGTGCCGCCGACGGCTGCATGGGATGGCTGTTCGTGGTGTTGACTCCCAGCGGCACCCGTGGTTGACAGGCCTGTCGCCTGGTCGACAAGGAGCCCTTCGCTTCTCGAAGGGACGGGCCCAACCCCTGCTGCGCAGATGTCCAGGATGAGACCCTCTCCAGGTCTGACAACTATTCCCAGGTCAGACAGGCGAGACACGTGAACGGAGGCATGTTCGCCCCAGGTCCACATGCCCTGGGGATGGATCTAGCCAGGGATCCTCGAGCCACTCCCAAGGTCAATGACCGACTCGAGCCTTGACTTGACTCGGCGTATCTGTGTCAAAGACAGATACGCCGAGCAGCAGTTCCCAGTCAGGAAGTGGCTTCTTTGGTGTTGTCCAGGCCTTGGACAATGCTATGGCCTGGGACGGAGCCCCTGGACAGCCAATGAGTTCGAGGCCCAGGGCCCTCAATTGTCGACAGCGCCCATGGGGTGGAGGGAGGTGGGGCCGGTGTCGGTTGTCACAGGTGAAATCGACGAAAAATCACGGTATTGACCGAAGAGGACGGGTCCAGAGATGGGACCTAGAGCAAGTCGCATATGAACCAACTGAGAATTAGGCAGATCTGCCCATCTGATAGACCGTCCAGTACTTCTTCGCCGAGTCCTGCAGAAAGACCAGCTTCAGGTCTCAGACGAGACAATCGAATCAGCCGCGGCTCTCCCCGTCGTTGGGCCCTGAGAGTCAGCGGTCGCTCGCGGCGCCCTGCCGATAGAGCTCCTTGAGCAGCTGATAGGCCTCGTTGAGGCGCCGCATCGCCTCCACCGATCCGCCGGCATCGGGGTGGTGGCTCTGGGCCATGTCCCGGTAGGCCTCGCGGATCTGGGCAAGGGTCAGGCGCTGGCCGGGATCGGTGGGCAACTGCAGCAGCCGCAGGGCGCCGTGCAGGGTCATGGTGTGCTCCAGCGTCTGGAAGGACGTGCCCCGCCGGCGGCGGCGGAAACGGTGCACGAAGCGCCGGATCAGGGTCGGGATCCGCAGGCTCAGGGTCGAACCGCTGAAGGGGTCTTCCAGCACACCGGCGGTCACCATCACCCGCTCAAACGTCGGCGGGCCATCGCTCCAGCCGGGAACGAACTGCTGCATCACCTGGCAGGCGCCCGACCAGGTGAACGTCCGGCCATCGCTCTGGTCCGACTGGGGCCAGATGTCCTGGGCCAGCCAGAGCATGGCCGCCTCCAGAACCGCTTCGTTGGCCGGCGACCCATAGAGCGTGCGCCAGTGGTTGCCGGCCTCCTCCATCGCCTGCTGTACCACCTCCCCACCGAGGGGCGGCAGGGGGGTCAGGGGCAGGGGGCCGGCACTGTGGCGCGCCGTTGGCCGCAGGCTGCGCTTGAGCACGTCGGAGCGGCGCCGCACGAAGCCGGGCAGATCGATGCCCCCGCCAGCGGGCTGGGGGCGCGGCACATGCTCCGCCGGCGCTTCCCACTCGAATTCCGCCTGCAGGGTGTCCATCGCCCCCCGTCCCACCAGCACCAGCGCCCCCTGTTCCTCCAGGTCCCGCTCGTCCTCGCCGTGACGCTGGCCTGGTCGGCCCTCCGGCACCAGGCCAAGGCCCCCACCGGAATCGCCCAAACCAACGCCATGGCCATCAGCTTCGCCGTCCCCCTCATCGCCGGAGCCGAACAGGTCGTCGAGCAGACGCTCGAGCACATCGCCCCGGCTGCGGATGCCCCACTCCCGGCGCAGGTGATCCAGGTGGGCCACCAGCTCCCGGGTGAGGTCGAGGCTGATCCGCTGCCTGGCGTCGTTCGACTTCTCAGCCACGGCAGCCCTCCATCGGTGCTGGGTTCGCTGGCATTGGACGGCTGCTCAGGGTCCCCGCTGCTCCCGCAGGAACTGTTGCTGGGCCTCCACGGCCTCGCGGTAGCGATCCACCAGCGATCCGCCGCCGGCGGCGGTGCCGGAGCGGCTGCGCAGCGGCGTGATCATGGGGGAAGGGGCCAGGACGCCGCGGTTGGACGAGGGCAGCGGTGGTGGCGGCGTCAGCCAGCCGGGGGCCGGCGACGGGCGGAGAATCTGGGACGGCGGCACCAGGGGACCGGTGCCCCCCCCGATCGGCGTCGGGGTGATCGTGGCGGCCGGCGGCAGGACGGTGAGCGCCGGAGGGGCGACGGGCGGCGGGGCCGGACGGACGGTGGCACCGGCCCGGGCCAGTTCCAGCTGCCGTTCCCGTTCCTGGACCATGGCCAGCTGGCTGGCGCTCACCACGCTCAGCAGATGGCCCGGGGTGGCATCGGCCGGGTAGACGAGGCTGACCCGCACGGGGTTCACGACCCCTGGAGTGAGGTCGATCTGGCCCAGGGACAGGCTCTGCCCCGAGCGGAGCCCCACATGCACCTCCCGCAGGCCGGCGGGGGTCTGGATCTGGATCGATCCCCGGAAGGCCGTGAACGGCTGGCCGCCGATCAGGGTGGGGTGGCTCATCACCAACTCATAGGGGCCGTTGCCCTTGAGGTTCAGGTCGATGTCGAACCGAACCCCGTAGGTGCCGACGTTGTCGAGGGAGGAATCGAGCATGCGGCTGGCCAGGGCGTTGACCTGCACGTCGCGGGTGCCGAAGTGGTGGCGGTCGGTGCTGGTGAAGGGCACGTGCAGCGGACCCTTGACGTCGAGGTCGTGGCTGATCGAGGCCTGGTAGGCGTCGCCGAGGGCCACGCCACCCACACGGGAGAAGATGCGCCGGTTGTGGATGTCGTTGATCCGACTGAGGTACACCCGGCCGGGGGCCAGCCGGCCCTCATCCAGCACCGCCAGCACTTCGCTGTCGGTGTCGCGCTCCTTGGCGGCCACCACCGCGATCTGGAAGGGGCCGTCGCTGCGGCCGCGCAGCAGGGCATTGGCGATGCCAAGGGCCGGCAGCTGGGTCTGGAAGAGAACGATGCGGCTGCGGGCAGGGATCGTGATCTCGTCGGTCAGGCGGCTGTCCAGCCGGCCGCGCAGCATCTGAACCGCGGTGGCGTCGCCGGGACCGGTGTTCCAGGGCCGGGGCCCCAGCGGCTTGACCCCCATCAGGTTGTTGGCGAGGTACGGGGCCTCGAAGCTGTTGCGCACCGCCCCCTTCTCGAAGCGGATGTGGACCGGACGCACGCCCGGGTTGATCAGGATGGCCGCCAGGGTCAGCTCCGCCCGGCGATCGCCGGGGGAGATGGAACGGCGGTTGGGGGGGAAGTACTTGTGGTGCAGGTGCATGCCGAACTCCCCGTTGAAGGTGTACTCGGCATTGCGCAGGGGCTGCCCCGTCTCCGTGGCGTAGGCGTAGCCGGGCGCCGTGTTGATCAGGATCCCCGGCCCCTCGACCTCCTCTGGCTGGTTGGAGTGCAGCACCGGCACGTTGTTGAAGGTGCCGTTCAGCGGCCGGGCCTTCTGGCCCGCCATCAAGGCGACGTAGGCGTGGGCGGGCTGCGCCAGCACCAGGCCCAGACCCAGCGTCAGCCAGACACCGATGGGACCAATAGGGGGGACTGATCTCAAATTGCGACAGGCTGTTGGTGTGGGTGGCCAGAGGACGGTAAGGCGGGATGCGACCGTCCCAACCGTGGGGGGGGTGCGTGGACCTGGGCAGCCCCGGATGGAACGACGGGCTCGCTAGAACGGACCCACTCTGCAGATTTTGTCATGATTCCTCCCTTCGGGTACTGCTCCGGGTCGGAGTCCGGAGCCAGCGCCCTGCGGCGGTATCAGGAACGCAAGCTGCGCCTGCTCAGCTTCTGGCGCGATGGCATCGAGCGGCAGCTGGCCGCGATGAACGCCGCCATCAGCACCCTGGAACAGCAGATGCACCGCGATCAGGCCGATCACCAGGGGTGAGTCCGCGGGCATCCAGCTCCAGCCGCAGCTGCTCGAGCCCTTTGTGCAGCAGGCGTTTCACCGTCATCGGGCTCACCTCCATCTGGCGCCCGAGGCGCCGGTAGCTCCAGCCGGCCAGGACCACCTGGCGCACCACCAGCTGCTGGCGGGGCTCCAGCAGGCCCAGCAGCATCGCCACCGACGGACCCGGGTCCTCCTGGCGGCATGACTCACTGGCAGTGCTGGCGGCCACGGCCTCGACCAATGCCGGATCGTCGAGGTTGGCGGGCCTGGCCAGCAGCCGCTGCAGCTCCAGCCGGCGCCATTCCGTCGGGCTGACGCCCAGGGTCCGGCTCAGCTGCGTGATGGCCCGGCCGGGATTCGTCAGCAGGGCCGGGTGACGGCTGAGGCGGTTGAACCGCTCCTGGAGTTCCGCCTGGCGGCGCGGCAGCCGCACCAGCGGGGACGCATCCCGCAGGTAGTGGAGGATCGCCCCGCGGATGTGGGGCCTGGCGAAGGCCTCGAACGGGGTCCGACGATCGTCGCTGTAGAGCTCGGCGGCCCGGATCAACCCGATCAGGCCCACCTGGAGCAGATCCTCGAAGGATTCACGGCTGCAGCGGGCGTAGTGCAGTGCCAGGGGGCGGACCACGGCCCGGTACTGCTCCACGCGCCGGTTACGGCGGGCGGCGGGGGAGGGAAGGGTCTGTCGGCTGGAGGGGGAGGGGGCCATGGTCGTGGGGCCTGGGGCGTCGGCGATGTCGGGGAAGCAGGGCGTGCCGCGGTGCCGAAGACGGCTGGCGGTGCGCTCCTTTTCCAGAGAGGGTCAGGAGGACCGGAACGCACAACCGTGGAAACACGGAAGTTTTCCGGAAGGGTCAGGAACGGGGGGCCGCCACGTCCTTCAGCAGGGCCCAGGGACCGTGGCGTTCCAGCCAGCCCCTGTCGGAGCCTGTGGTGATCAGCAGGAAGCCCGCGAAGCCCAGGGCATTGACGCTGAATCCGGCCCCGTGCTCCCGCACCCGGCGCACGGTCAGGAACCAGTCGTCGTCGAACAGCAGGTTGTAGGGGTGCAGGGGCTCGCCGTCGCGGCGCGGATCCCCCAGCTCCAGGGCCCGGGCGTGGGCGTGGTAAAGCCCCTCCAGATCGGACCCACCCACAGGGTCGGTGCGCCGGCTGAGGCGGTAGGCCCAGCTCCAGGCGGGCTTCCCTGTCTCCAGCTGCTCCAGGAACAGCGGCGCCAGGGGGCAGCTGGGCTCGCCGGGCCGGCGCGGCAGCAGCTGCAGATGGCGATGGGGCTGGCTGGCGCCGGAGCGGGCGCCGCTGTTGAAGAACCACAGGCCGCCGGTGTCCCGACCCACCTGCGCCACCGCCTGCCAGTCGGACGTCTCGATCCAGCCGCCCTGGGGGCGCCAGTCCCGGGTGATCACCAGCAGGTGGGCCTCCTGCACCGGGTACTTGTTCAGCAGCAGCACATGGGCCGGCTCGAGCAGGTTCACCTGCAGGGGCCTGTCCCAGGGCAGGAAGGGATTGGGCCGGGGCCCCCCCTGGCGCAGGTGCCTGGGCGTGGAGGAGAGCAGCTCGCGGAGGACGAAGGGCTCCATGCCGGGGACCGGCAGGACGCGCGTGTCGAGGGGAACCAGGGCTCCCTGGCGGCGGGCCCGCTCCGAGACCTCACGTGCCCGTTGCCATTGGCGCTCAGCTCGCACCGGCCTGCAGTCGGGCCAGGGAGGCGCCCCGGTAGTAGCGCCCGAGGATCTCGTTGTACCGGAGTCCCTGTTCGGCCAGATCCTGGGCGCCGTGCTGGCTCATGCTGGCCCCCAGGTGGCCGTGGGCCTCCTGGGTGATGCGGGTGGTGGCCGCATACAGGCTTTCGACGATGCCCCCCTGGTAGCTGAGGATCACCCCGGAGGTGCTGGCGGTGGCCTGGCGGGTGCGGGCGTTGACGCTGCCCAGGCCCCGGTAGGCCTGCCAGCGGGTGGTGTCGCCCAGGTGCCAGTGGGCACTGGCCGGGCGGGCCATGTGGGCCATGGCATAGGACCGGGCCGCCACGGCCTGGGCCTTGAGGGCCTCCATGTGCCAGCTGGTGGGCATCTCGGCCCCCACCACCGAACTGATGTAGCGCTCCAGGGAGAGGTGGTTCACCACCTGGAGGCCCTGGGATCCGCGCAGCACCCTCAGTCGCCCTTCGTAGGGGCGTCCGTCAACCTGCAGAACGTTCTCGGCCCCCGTCTCCATCCAGACCTCGGCCCGTCCGGCCATGGCCGCTGCCAGATCGGGGGAGTCACCGGGGCCGCCATCCTGAACGGGGCGTCTATCCCGGTCGAGCAGCCGCCAGTAGCCGCTGGAGCCCAGCCGGGGTGAAGGGGAGGCGCCCAGCAGGGCCACCCGGATCTCGAGCGGGACCTCCGCGCCGGCCTCCGGCTCCACCAGGGCCGGGTCGGGATGGCTGAGGCTGGTGCGCTGGGCCTGCAGGGAGGCCGCCGCCAGCAGATCCTTGTCCGGGGCTTCGCTGGCTTCGGTGGCCTCCTGGGAGACCTCCCGGGGCTGGGCGATCAGGGCTTCGAGCAGGTCGGGATCCGAGCGGGAGGCCCCCTCCGGGATCAGCTCCTGCGCGGCGAAACCGGCCCCGACGGCCACGACGGCCAGGGGAGCGGTGAGCAGGATCGGGTGGCGGCGGCAACCGTGGAGCAAGCGCCGGCCCGTGGCCCGGAGAGCGGCGATGGCGGCCGTGACGTGCCGGCTCACGGCAGGGATTCACAAAGGATTGAGTGGATCATGCCGGAGAATCCGGCTCCGTCGCCGCCCGGCGCAGGACGGTCGCCCCATTGCACCGCGGCGGTGCGCCGGCATGGCCTCCCGGCTCAGGCGGCCGCTTCGGCCCGCAGGTCGCGCTGCATCAGCTCCTGCACGGCCTGCCTGGCCTCCAGCTCGCCCGCCAGCAGGCGCACCACCTGGCCGCAGATGGGCAGTTGCCAGCCCTCCCTCTCGGCCAGGGCCAGGGTGGCGCGGGCGGTGCGGGGCCCCTCCACGGTGGCGCCGATGCGGCCGAGGGCGGTGGCCTCGTCACAACCCTCGGCCAGCAGGCTGCCGAAGCGGTAGTTGCGGCTGAGGCTGCTGTTCGCCGTGGCCAGCAGGTCCCCCAGGCCGGCCAGTCCGTAGAGGGTGGTGGGCTGGCCGCCGAGGGCCTGGAGCACGACGGCGATCTCCGCCAGGCCCCGGCACAGCAGGGAGGCCTTGGCGTTCGCCCCCAGGCCCAGACCGTCGCTGATGCCGGCGGCCAGGGCGATCACGTTCTTGAGGGCTCCGGCCGCCTCGGTGCCGATGGGGTCGGCGTTGGTGTAGAGCCGCAGGTGCGGGGTCCGCAGCTGCTCCTGCAGCCGGCGGGCCAGCCCGGGGTCGTCGCTGCTGAGCACGCTGGCCGCCGGCAGGCCCCGGTCGAGCTCCTCGGCCAGATTCGGGCCGCTCAGCACCGCCAGCGGCACCGCCGGCAGGTGGCGCCGCCAGAGCTGGCTGGCGGTGCACAGGCTGTCCAGATCGATGCCCTTGCTGCAGCTCAGCAGCGGCAGGCCCTCCGGCCAGCGCCCGCGCAGGCTCTGGCCCAGGGGGGCGACCCCCACCATCGACACGGCCACCACCACCAGGTCGCAGTCCTGGATCACGGCCGCCGGGTCTCCCCCATCCCGCCGCGACCAGCTGCGCAGATGGTGCCCCTGGCGCTCCCAGAGCCGCAGCAACGTGCCGCCCCAGGCACCCCGACCCAGCACGGTGATGCGCAGACTCATGGACTGATGCGCGGGGCGGTTCCCCGGATGGAACTGCCATCATGCGCCATCCCCCTGCCCGCCATGGACGCCGCCAACCACCCCTGCTGGCACGCGTGGGAGGGTCAGGCCCTGATCGTGGGACCCGGGGGCATCGGTCGGGCGCTGGCGGCCGAGCTGGCCCGGCGGGCGCCGGGGCTGCGGATCCGTACCGCCGGCCGTCGCGGGGCGGAGATCCCTCTCGATCTGGCCGATGACGGCAGCCTGGCCACGCTGGCCGCACGTGCCGCCGGCGAACTCGCCCCGCTTCGTGTGGTGATCAACAGCGCCGGGCTGCTCCATGACGGGGCCATCCAGCCGGAGAAGCGCCTCTCCCAGGTGAACCGCCAGGCCCTGGAACGCAGCTTCGCCGTCAACGCCTTCGGCCCCCTGCTGCTGGCCCAGGCGATCGAGGCCGCCCTGCCCAGGGACCGGCCGGTGCACTTCGCCAGCCTTTCGGCCCGGGTGGGCAGCATCAGCGACAACCGCCTCGGCGGCTGGTACGCCTACCGGGCGGCCAAGGCGGCCCAGAACCAGCTGTTGCGCACCCTGGCGATCGAATGGCAGCGCCGGCTCCCCCAGGCCTGCGTGACCCTGCTCCATCCCGGCACCACCGCCACCCCGCTCTCGGCCCCCTTCGGCCGCTCCGTGCCGCCCACGGCCCTGTTCAGCCCTGAGCGGGCCGCCGCCCACCTGCTCGATGTGCTCGAGGGCCAGACGGCCGCCAGCAGTGGCGCCTTCCTCGCCTGGGACGGCCGGCCGGTGCCCTGGTGAGGCACGGGATACAGGACGCCGCTCAGGCGGCGTGGCTGCGCAGGACCTCCAGGGGGATCACCTCGAGGGTGGAGAGGGCGGAGCTCTCCAGTCGCACCGGCGGGGCCATGCCGTCCTCGTAGGCCTCCAGCCAGCGGGCGGCGCAGACGCACCAGTGGTCCCCGGCGCGGAGGCCGGGGAAGTTGTAGGCCGGCATCGGGGTCGACAGGTCGTTGCCCTGGGCGCGGCTGTAGGTCAGAAACGACTCGTTCACCACGCAGCAGACCGTGTGCCGGCCGAAATCACCTGGATCGGCATGGCAGTAACCGTCCCTGAACCATCCCGTGAGTGGCGCACATCCACACTCCTGCAGCGGTTCTCCCAGCACGTTGTGGCTTTCGGCAGGGGGCTGCAGGGGGGAGGCGACCAAGGCCGGGGCGGTGCAGGAACGGAGAGAGTCTGACGGAGGACTGGCACAAATTGCCCCCAGGAGGTTGACGAATTCCGGGGGAGAGGGGTTAAAGGTCTTTCAGCACGACCCCCTTCATGAGCTGGGATTTCACCGAGGATGCGGCCTTCCTGGCCCTCTGCGACGCCTACAAGGAAAGCGGTGAGCCCTCCGCCATGGAGTTTCTGGCCCATGGCGAGGGTGCCTTCCACTTCCAGGAACTCACCCAGAACGCCGCCGGTGAGGGGATCGACCTGAGCGACTCCGACGCCCTCGACGCCTTCCAGCAGGATGTGATCGACAGCCTGGAGGAGCTCTGCAGCTGAGCCCCTCTGACGCTCTGGGCCCGTTGGGCGGGATCAGCCGTAGAAGAAGGCGATCTCCTTGTCCTTGAGGCCCTCCCAGCCCGCTTCCCGCAGGCGCTGGTCGAGGGTGAGCCGATCGAGGTGCTTGGCGCCGGTGCGCACGATGCGGTTGCGCATCGACTTCTTGACCCCGCTGCGGGCCCGGCGACCTTCCAGCTCCATCACTTCGCCATAGAGGGCGAGCATGGCGGCCGGGATCGGTGTGCCGTCGAGGTCGACACCGGCCGCAATGGCGTCATCGACGCCGCCGGGTCCTGCGATGGCCATGGCCAGGAATGCGAAGGGTGAGCAAAGCCTGCCATGGCCGGGGGTCCGGCCTCAGGCGCTGAAGTACCGGGCCTGGCTGTGCAAGGCGACCAGGGCGGTGGTGCTCTGCTCGGGCTCCAGCTGGTCGCTCTCGTCCATCGTCAGGCCGATGCGGTCGGTGCCCAGCCAGGCGAGCTGCTGGCGGGAGTCGGCCACGTTCGGGCAGGCGGGATAGCCGAAGGAGTAGCGGCTGCCCCGGTAGCGCTGGGCCAGCACGTCCCGGAGGGTGGCCGGCTCCGCTGCGGCGAATCCCATCTCCCGGCGGATGCGGGCATGGGTCCATTCGGCCAGGGCCTCGGCCATCTGGACCGCCAGGCCGTGGAAGTAGAGGTAATCGCTGTAGCGATCGGCCCGGAAGAGCTCCTGGGCGAAGCTGGTGGCCCCTTCGCCCATGGTGACGGCCTGCATCGGCAGCACGTCGCTCGGCCGCAGGGCGCCGTCCAGGCCCGGCTCCAGGTCGCGGTAGAAGTCGGCGATGCAGTAGCGGTTGCCGCTGCGCTGGCGCGGCAGGGCGAAACGCCCCAGCTCGCCGCCGCCGCTGGCGGCCCCTGCCCCATCGGCCATCCCTGCGGGATCGAACACCACCAGGCCATTGCCGGCCCGGCCACAGGGGAAGTAGCCGTAGGCCACCCGGGGGGTAAGCAGACCCTCATGGCGGCAGCGGCCGAGCCATTCCTGCAGCACCGGCTCCGCCTTCTCGGCGAGCATGGCCTCGTAGTCCTCCCGGCTCTGCTGCTGGGTCTTGCGCAGCTGCCACTGGCCGGCGAAGAGGGCGTTGCGATCCAGGTAGGCAAACACCTCGTCCAGGTCGATCTCCGTCTCGGTCAGCACCCGGGTGCCCCAGAAGGGGGGCGCGATGGCCGGTTCGGCGGGCACCGCTGCGGAGCGGTCGTCGCCGCCGGCCGCCACAGGCTCACCCGGGGCAGGCTCAGCCGGCACGGGCTCGGCCGCCACCGGTGCGTCGCCCGCGTCGGCGACCGCCGCCGCTGACCCGGACTCGCCCAGCCCCAGGCCCTCGGGAGCGCCGTCGAGGAAACCCTGGTGGTCGTCCCAGCGGCCCGCCGCCTTGGCCTCCATCAGGGCGTCCATGAAGCGCAGGTCGGCGAAGGCGTCCCGGCCATAGATCACCTGGCCCCGGTAGGCCTGGCGGCAGTCGCCGTTGACGAACCGCGGCGTCAGCGCCGCACCGCCGAGGATGACGGGAACGGAGATGCCGACCTCGTTGAACGTTTCGAGGTTGTCCTTCATGAAGGCGGTGGATTTCACCAGCAGGCCACTCATGGCGATGCAGTCGGCTCCGTGCTGCCGCTGGGCCTCGACGATCGCGTCGACGCTCTGCTTGATGC
Source organism: Synechococcus sp. UW140 (assembly GCA_943369315.1). Taxonomy (GTDB): domain Bacteria; phylum Cyanobacteriota; class Cyanobacteriia; order PCC-6307; family Cyanobiaceae; genus Cyanobium. The sequence continues at coordinate 256,595 of CALRMW020000001.1, read as the reverse complement.
CCAGATTCACCACCTCATAGCCATTGTTGGTGAGGATGATGTCCACCAGGTTCTTGCCGATGTCGTGAACGTCCCCCTTGACGGTGGCGATCAGAAACTTGCCCTTGCTGCTGGATTCGCCCTCCTGACGTTCCATGTGCGGTTCGAGGAAGGCGACGGCCGCCTTCATGGTTTCGGCGCTCTGCAGCACGAAGGGCAGCTGCATCTGTCCCGAGCCGAACAGTTCACCCACCACCTTCATGCCATCCAGCAGGAAGGTGTTGATGATCTTCAGCGGTGGATGCTCCGCCAGGGCCTCCTGCAGGGCGGTCTCCAGGCCGATGCGTTCGCCGTCGATGATGTGTTGCTTGAGTCGCTCCTCGAGCGGTAGATCGGCCAGCGACGGCCCTGAGGCCCGGGCCTCCCGGGCGCTCACCCCCTCGAATTCGCTGGTCAGCAGGGTGAGGGGATCGTGGACGCAGATGCCGTCCTCGAAGCGCCGCCGGTCGTGGATCAGGTCGCGGCAGATCAGCTGATGCTCCTCACTGATCTTTGCCAGGGGGAGAATCTTCGCCGGGCTGACGATCGCCGCATCCATGCCGGCGGCGCAGCAGTCGTGCAGGAACACCGAATTGAGCACGATGCGGGCGGCCGGGGACAGCCCGAAGCTGACGTTGCTGACCCCCAGCACCACATGCACACCCGGAAGATCCTGGCGGATGCGGCGGATGGCCTCGATCGTGGCCGCCGCATTGGCCCGGTCCTCCTCGATGCCGGTGGAGATGGGCAGGGCGAGGGGGTCGTAGAAGATCTCGTGGGCCGGCAGGCCGAACTCGAGCGCATCCCGGTAGGCACGCTGGGCGATGGCGAACTTGCGCTCGGCGGTGCGGGCCATGCCCTCCTCGTCGATCGTGCCCACCACCACGCCGGCGCCGTAGTCACGCGCCAGTTCGAGCACCTTGAAGAAGCGCTCGTCGCCGTCCTCGTAGTTGGTGGAGTTGAGGATGCACTTGCCGCCGGCCACCTTGAGGCCCGCCTCCATCTTCTGCCACTCGGTGGAATCGAGCATCAGCGGCAGGTTCACGTTGGTGACCAACCGGCTCACCAGATCGTGCATGTCCTTGACCCCATCGCGCCCCACGTAGTCAACGTTCACGTCGAGCACGTGGGCGTTCTCCTTCACCTGGCCCCGGGCCACCGCCACCAGGCCATCCCAGTCCTCGGCATTGAGCAGCTCGCGCACCTTCTTCGAGCCGCTGGCGTTGAGCCGCTCGCCGATGATCAGGAAGGAGTTGTCCTGGAAGTAGGGGGTGACGCCATAGATCGAGGCCACCGCCGGCTCGTAGTGGAGTGGCGGTCTTTCCAGGCGCTGGCGGGGCAGGCGCACCTCCCGCGGGGCGGGCTTCAGGTCGGCGGCGAGATCCGCCAGGGCACCGATATGGGCGGGGGTGGTGCCGCAGCAGCCGCCGATCACCTGGACCCCCAGATCCTCGACGAAGTGCATCAGCTGCATCCGCATCTCGGTGGGGGTGAGCCGGTAGTGGGCCACGCCGCCGATGTTCTCCGGCAGCCCCGCATTGGGAATGCAGCTCACCACAAACGGACTGTGCTGGCTCAGGTAGCGGATGTGCTCCTTCATCTGCTCCGGGCCGGTGGCGCAGTTCAGGCCGAGCACGTCGATCGGGAAGGGCTCCAGGATCGCCACGACGGCGGCGATGTCGGAGCCGACCAGCATGGTGCCGGTGGTCTCCATCGTCACCGAGACCATCAGCGGACGCCGTTCTCCGGCGGCCGCGAAGGCCTCCTCGATCCCCTGCAGGGCCGCCTTGATCTGCAGCACGTCCTGGCAGGTCTCGACGATGAACAGGTCGACGTCACCGGCGATCAGGCCGGCGGCCTGCTCGCGGAACGAGGCCTTCATCGTGTCGAAGTCGATGTGGCCGAGGGTGGGCAGCTTGGTGGTGGGACCCATCGAGCCGGCCACGAACCGGGGCTTGGTCGGGGTGCTGTAGGCGGCGGCCATCTCGCGGGCCAGTTCGGCGGCCCGGCGGTTGATGGCGAAGGCCTGATCCTCCAGCCCGTACTCGGCCAGCACGATCGAGGCGGCCCCGAAGGTATCGGTCTCGATCACATCGCAGCCCACCTCCAGGAACTGGCGGTGCACCGCCTGGACCGCATCGGGCCGGGTGAAGACCAGGTTCTCGTTGCAGCCCTCGAGGGCTGCCCCACCGAAATCCTCCGCCGTCAGGTTCATCTCCTGCAGGGAGGTGCCGGTGGCGCCGTCGAAGACGAGCACCGGCCGCGTCGGACCGTGCAGCCAGTCGAGGAAGCCGATGCGGTCAGTGGGGTGGTGGATGGCGGCGGTGACGACCATCAGGCGTCGATGCGGATGCGGGTGACCCAGTGGTCATAGGAGGGATCGCGGCCCTCCGTGATCGCGGTGAGGCGGTCGCGCAGACGCTCCATCACGGGGCGGTGGCTGGAGAGGTCGGTGGATTCGATCCGGCGCACCGGGGTGACCCGGGCGGCGGTGCCGCTGAGGAACACCTCGTCGGCGATCATCAGTTCGGTCTTGTCGACGGCCCGCTCAAGCACGGGGATGTCCATCGCGCGGGCCAGCTCCATGATGCTGGCCCGGGTGATGCCCTCAAGGATGTCCTGATCGACGCCAGGGGTGATCAGCACCCCGTCCCGGACGATGAACAGGTTCATGCCGCTGGCCTCGCTCACCTTGCCGCGGCTGTTGAGCAGCAGAGCCTCGTCGAAGCCGCTCTTGACGGCTTCCGTCTTGGCCAGGGAACTGGTGATGTAGGCGCCGCTGATCTTGCCCCTCAGGGGCAGGGAGCGGTCCTCCTGGCGGCACCAGCTGCTGATCCGGCAGCTGACACCCTCGGGGGAGAGATAGTCGCCCATCTCGATGCCGTAGATGAGAAAGTCGGTCTGGATGTTGTGCAGGCGCGGGGCGATGCCCAGGTCGCTGGTGTAGACGAAGGGCCGCAGATAGATCGGGCAGGTGGGCCGGTTGGCCTTCAGAAAGGCCGCGATGGCGTTATGGACCGTCTCCTCCGGCAGTTCCGTCAGCAGCAGCCGGGCGCTCTGGCTCAGGCGGCGGGCATGGCGGTCGGCGCGGAACAGCAGGATCTCGCTGGTGTCGGCGGGGTTGGGAAGCGCCCGCATGCCGCCGAAGGCGCCCGTGCCGTAATGCAGTGCATGGGTGGCCACCGAGAGGGTGGCCTCGGCAAAGGGGACGCATTGTCCGCCGAACCAGGCATAGGGCAGGAACTGGTGCATGGAAGGCGGTGGCGACGATGCGATCTTCTCATCGCGTTCGGCAGGATGGGGCGATGCATCGACTCGCGTCCATCGCCGGGGACAGGACGGAGGACGACGGCGGCCTCTTCGTGGAGCAGCCGCCGGCGCCGGTGGTGCTGCTCAGCAGCGCCGACACGGATCTGCTGGCCGTGGCCCAGCTGCTCGACGCCGAGCCGGAGCTGCTGCCTGGCGCGCTGCGGGCCCTCAACCTCTCGGCCCTGCAGCACCCGGCGGTGATCGACCACTACGTGGCCACCAGCCTGGCCAGCACCCGGCTGGTGGTGGTGCGGCTGCTGGGGGGGCGCGGCCACTGGAGCTACGGGCTGGAGTGCCTGCGGCAGTGGGCCGCCGCGGCGGAGGGCCGCCAGCTGCTGGTGCTGGCCGGCACCGCCGAGGAGGAGCAGGCCCTGGCCTGCCTCGGGAGCCTTGATGGCCCCCTGGCGTCGGCCTGTGCCGCCTGCCTGCGGGAGGGGGGAGCGGCCAACCTGCGCCTGCTGCTGCGGACCCTGGCCGGCCTGCTGGCCGGGGAGCGTCCCGAGCCACCGTGGCCCGCACCGGCCGCCGACCCCCTCCCCCATGACTGGCGGGACGAGCCCGGCTCGCGGGTGGGGGTGATCCTCTACCGGGCCCTCTGGCAGGCGGGGGATCTGGCCCTGATGGAGGCCCTGCTGGAGGCCCTGCGCGGCCGGGGGCTGGCGCCGCGGGCCCTTTGGGTGAGCAGCCTGCGGGATGCGGCCGTGCAGCGGGGGGTGGCCGATCTGCTGGCCCGGGAGGGGGCGGAGGCGGTGCTCTGCGGAACCGGCTTCGCGTCGGTGTCCTTCGAGGAGGCGGGGCTGGGGGCGCCCCTGTGGGAACGGCTGGGGGTGCCGGTGCTGCAGGTGCTCTGCAGCGGCCGCAGCCGCGGGGCCTGGAGCGCCAGCAGCATCGGCCTGGCGCCCCTGGACCTCACCCTCCAGGTGGCCCTGCCGGAGCTGGACGGGCGCCTCACCACCCGGGTGGGGGCCTTCAAGGAGTGGAGCGCCACCAGCGACAGCCTGGCCACGGCCCTGCACCGCTATGTGCCCGACCGGGAGCGCCTCGACTGGGTCGCCCGCCTCACCGGGACCTGGATCCACCTGCGCCGCACGCCCGCCTTCGGACGCCGCGTGGCCCTGGTGCTGGCCAACTACCCCAACCGCAACAGCCGCCTGGCCAACGGCGTCGGCCTCGACACCCCGGCGAGTGCCGCCCTGATGCTCGGCTGGCTGGCGGAGGCCGGCTACGACCTGGGGGCGTCCGCTGTGCTGCCAGCTGATGGCGATGCCCTCATCCACCGGCTGCTGGAGGGCCGCAGCAACGACCCGGAAAGCGGCCATCGCCCGCCCCTGGACCACCTGCCCCTGGACATCTACCGCGCCTGGTACACCACCCTGCCGCTGGAGGGCCGCCAGCGGCTGGAGGCGGTCTGGGGGCCGCCCGACGCCGACGCGGGACTGGAGCCGGTGGCTCCGGCGGACGGGAGCCCACGCCCGGCCTTCCCCGTGCGCGGGTTGCGCTTCGGCCGGGTGGTCGTGCTGATCCAGCCCGAGCGCGGCTACGACCGGGATCCCAGCCTCAGCTACCACAGCCCCGATCTGCCCCCCACCCACGCCTACCTGGCCCAGTACCTCTGGCTTCGCCAGAGCTTCGACGCCCAGGTGGTGGTGCACGTGGGCAAGCACGGCAACCTGGAATGGCTGCCCGGCAAGGGGCTGGGGCTGTCGCAGGACTGCTTCCCCGAGTGGGCCCTCGGCCCCCTGCCCCATCTCTACCCGTTCATCGTCAACGACCCGGGCGAGGGCAGCCAGGCCAAGCGCCGCGCCCAGGCCGTGATCCTCGACCACCTGACCCCGCCCCTGGGCCGGGCCGGGCTGCACGGGGATCTGCAGGGCCTGGAGGCCCTGCTGGATGAGTACTGGGAGGCGCGCCAGCTGGGCAGCGCCCGGGCTCCGCTGCTGCGGGAGCGACTGGGCCAGCGGCTGCAGGAGCTGCAGTTGCCCGCCACGGACCAGCCGGATCTGGACGGCCAGCTGGAGGCGGCCGACGGCTACCTGTGCGAGCTCAAGGAGGCCCAGATCCGCCTCGGTCTGCACACCTTCGGCACCCTGCCGGCGCCGGCGAAGCTGGCCGAACTGCTGCTGTGCCTGGCCCGGGCGCCCCAGGCGGGGGTGCCGGGGCTCACCCAGGCCCTGGCCCTCGATCTGGGCCTCGACCTCGACCCCTGGTCCGATCCGGAGGAGGCCCCCCTCTCCGCCGCAGACTGCGGTCGGCTCAGCCTCCTCAGGGGCAGCGGTCCCGTGCTGCGCCACGTCGGCGACGGGGTGGCCCTGCTGGAGGCCCGTGCCCTGGCCCTGGTGGAGAACGAGCTGGACGGAGCCGCCGAGGAGCCAGGGGCAACGGCGGAGCCGCCGGGGGCGGCCACCGAACGGGCCCTCGGCCACCTTCGACTGGCCCTGCTGCCGCCCCTGCTGGCCTGCGGCGCGGCCGAGCGCCAGGCCCTGCTCACCGGCCTGGCCGGCGGCCGCATCGCCGCCGGTCCCTCCGGGGCGCCCACCCGCGGGCGGCCGGACCTGCTGCCGACGGGGCGCAACTTCTACAGCGTCGACCTGCGCGGCCTGCCGACGGAGGCCGCCTGGGACCTGGGGCGGCGCAGCGCCGAGCTGCTGCTGCAGCTGCATCTCCAGGAGGAGGGCGAGGACCTGCGCACCCTGGCCCTCTCGGTGTGGGGGACCGCCACCATGCGCAACGGCGGCGAGGACATCGGCCAGGCCCTGGCCCTGATGGGGGTGCGGCCCGTCTGGGATGGTCCCACCCGCCGGCTGGTGGACGTGGAGGTGATTCCCCTGCGCCTGCTCGGCCGGCCGCGGGTGGACGTGACCCTGCGCATCTCCGGTCTGTTCCGTGATGCCTTCCCCCAGCTGGTGGGCTGGTTCAACCGGGCCACCCGCCTGGTGGCCGGCCTCGAAGAGGAGCCCCAGGACAACCCCCTGGCGGCGTCGGCCCGGCAGGAGGGCCACGGGGGGCGCATCTACGGCTCAGCGCCCGGCGCCTACGGGGCCGGTCTGCAGGGCCTGATCGACAGCGGCCACTGGGAGGAGCGCGCCGACCTGGGCGAAGCCTTTCTCAACTGGAGCGCCTGGCGCTACGACGGTGACCCCGGCGATGGGGCCAGCGGCGGCGCTATCGACGCCACGCCCGATCGGGCCGGCCTGGAGCGGCGCCTGGCCCAGGTGCAGGTGGTGCTGCACAACCAGGACAACCGGGAGCACGACCTGCTGGATTCCGACGACTACTACCAGTTCCAGGGGGGCCTGAGCGCCGCCGCCGAAAAGCTCCAGGGCCGGGCCCCGGCCCTCTGGTTCGGCGACCACTCCCGCAGCCAGCGGCCCCGGCTGCACCGACTCGAGCGCGAATTCGACAAGGTACTGCGCTCCCGCCTGCTCAATCCCCGCTGGATCGCCGCCATGCAGGAGCACGGCTACAAGGGGGGCTTCGAGATGGCCGCCAGTCTCGATTACCTGTTCGCCTACGACGCCAGCACCGGGCGGGTCCCCGACTGGGGCTACGGCGCCATCAGCGCCGCCTGGCTGGAGGACGGGGCCGTGCGGGAGTTTCTGGGGCGCGCCAACCCCTGGGCCCTGCGGGACATGGCCGAACGCCTCCTGGAGGCGCACCACCGCGGCCTCTGGGATGGGGCCGATCCCGAGCGGCTGGAGCGGCTCCGACAACTGGTGCTGGAGAGCGAGAGCCTGGTGGAGCAGCGCTGAACCAGGCTCCTGGCGCCGTTGGGATCAGAGCTCCAGATCCCTCACCATGGAGCGGAAGGGATCGGTGGTGCCGGGCTTGGCAGGCGCCTGGGAGCTGGCCGGCTGGCCCTGGGCCTCGGCCTCCTTCTGCTGCTTCGCCGCCGCGGGACCACCGGGCAGGTTGGTGGGGGTCACGGCCGCCCCCTTCATGCGCTGCCCCAGCTCGGCGGCGCTCATCTGCTGGGCGAAGGTCTTCTTGACGGGCTTGGGGATGCCGCCGGTGAGGTTGACCGACCCCTTTTCGGTGGGCTGGATGCCGGCCAGACCGGGGGTCATCTTCTCGACCCGGGCCTCCATCGAGGCCACCTCCGCCACCATCTCCTTTTCACCCGGGCTGTCGGCGTTGCCGGGGAAGGTGTGGCGGATCGTGTTGGACCGCTTCATGAACTTGACATCCCCGAGGCTGCTGGAGGCCTCGGGATCGAGGAAGAAGGTCTCGGCCTTGGGTTTGGCCTTGGCGGCAGCCTCGGGCTTGCTCACCGAAGCGGCACGGGAACCGAACAGACGATCGAACAGACCCATCGACGCAAGGAGGAAGGTGTCAGCAAACCCTAGCGGCCGCGGAGCACCAGCCCATGGGTATCCGTACCACAACTCATCAGAAGGCCCCGGCGCTCCAGGTCGGCGGCGATCGCCTCGCACACCAGCGGCGTCGGCTGCCAGCGGCTCTGCATGCCGTAGTCGTACCAGACCTCGGCGCCGTCGAAGCCCAGATCCGCCGCCGCCGCGATCAGGCGCTGGTGGGGCAGCCGGTAGCGGGCGGGGTGGGCCAGCAGCACCAGGCCCCCGGCCTCCCGGATCGCCGCCACCACCGCCTCGGCCCGCAGGGCCGGCCCCACCACTGAGGTGCCCTGCAGGTAGGGGTGGAGGGAGGGGTGCCGCTCGGCGAAGCCCAGTCCCAGCACATGGACCAGGCAGCCCTCCAGCAGGCAGCTGATCTCCACCCCGCGCCAGAGGGTGGGTGTGGCCGCCCCCCGCCGGCGGTGGTCGTCCAGGGCGGCGCTGATGGCGCCATGGGCGGCGAGGCCGTGGTGGTCGGTGACGGCCAGGTGCTCCAGGCCGATGGCGACCGCCTCGGCCGCCAGATCGTGGGGGTGGAGGCTGCCGTCGCTGCAGATCGTGTGGCAATGGAAGTTGAACCGGTCCGGGCAGCTGTCAGCCCGCACCTGGCGCAGCACCGGTGTGAGGGGATGGGCGTGAGCCTCAGGCCGCAGCACCGCCGCTCTCCTGCTGGGCCAGCCGTTCGGCGCGCAGCCGCCGCCAGCGGGCATAGAACTGAATCGAGGCGGCCATGAACACCACCAGGGCCACCAGGAACCAGGTGGCGGCACCGGTGGGGAACTGGTTCTTGAAGACCACAAGCATCACCACCAGCACCAGCATCAGGGTGGGAAGTTCGTTGAGGGCCCGCAGCTGGCGGCCGCTCCAGTTGCACGCACCGCGCTCCAGCTGGCCCATCAGCCGGTAGCAGAGGTGGTGGTAGACGAGCAGGCCCACCACGACGGCCAGCTTGGCGTGCATCCAGGCCTGCTTCAGCCAGAGGGGCTCCACCAGCAGCAGGCCCACCGCCATCGCCACGGCCACCACCATGCCCGGGGTGGTGATGATGTTGGCCAGGCGCCGCTCCATCAGGCCGTATTGCTCCTCGAAGGCCTGGCGCAGGGGCGGCTCCAGCTCGGCGGCCTCCCGGTGGTAGATGAACAGGCGCACCAGGTAGAACAGCCCGGCGAACCACACCACCACCCCGACGATGTGGAGGGTCTTGAACCAGAGGTAGGCCTCGGAGGGCAAGGTCACGGCCAGGGACAGCGGCAGCGTCATGTCAGGGCCCGGGGGAGCGCGATGGGCAACGGACCGCCAAGTTAGACGCCGTGGTGCGGTTCATCGCCATGGGGTGGGCTGGGTTCATCCTTCCCCCACCAGGCGGCAGCAGCGGCGGGCCACGGCGGCGCTGTAGGCCCGGTCCACGGGGCCCAGCCGGGGACTGATGGCGCCATCGCGGCAATCCACCACGATCCGCTCCCGCCGGCTCTCCTGGTCGCTGACCCGCAGCCTCAGCTGCCAGTGGTGCTTGGCGCTGCGACTGATCTCGTCCCCGCAGACCGGACCGACGCAGAGGCCAGGGGCCGCCACCACCGGCGCCGGGGCGAAGGGCAGCAGCAGCAGCAGGGCCATCAGCCCGGACCAGCCCCTTGCCATCCAGGTCCGCACGCCTGGGCTCATCTCGCCAGCTCCAGGGGTTCCCCGTGGTGGGCATCGCCAGCGTCGGCCGCGTCCATGGGGGGGTGGAAGTGGTCCCACACCTGCCGTGCCAGGGCCGGCCCCATGCCGGGGACGGCGGCGATCTGCTCGGGGCTGGCCAGCTGGATGGCGTCGATGGAGCGGAAGTGGGCCAGCAGATCCTTGACCCGCTTCGGACCCAGGCCGGCGATGTCGCTGAGGCGGGAGCGCTTCATCCGCTCGCCCCGCTGCTGGCGGTGGAAGCTGACGGCGAAGCGGTGGGCCTCGTCCCGCAGCCGCCGCAGCAGCACCACCCCCAGCTGGTCGGCTTCGGTGTCGAGGGGCTCGCCGGCACCGGGCAGGAACACCTCCTCCCGCTGCTTGGCCAGGGAACACACCGTCAGGTCCTCGTGCAGATCCAGCTCCCGCAGCGCCTCCATCACCGCCGACAGCTGGCCCTTGCCGCCGTCGATCATCACCACGTCCGGCCAGTCGCTGAGGCCGTCGGTGTGCAGGGCCGAGGCGCCGGCGCGGCGCAGGGCGGCCAGGTCGGCCCCCTCCGCCTTCGCCTGGGACCAGCGGCGGAAACGCCGCCGCATGATCTCCGCCATGGCCATGAAGTCGTCGGAGTGGCCGGCGCGGATGCTGCTGCTGCGGATCCGGTACTTGCGGTAGTGCTGCTTGGCCGGCAGCCCGTCGATGAACACCACCTGGGACGCCACGGCGTCGCTGCCCTGGATGTGGCTGATGTCGTATCCCTCGATCCGCCGGGGCGGCACCGGCAGCTCCAGCAGCTGGGCCAGGTCCTCGGTGGCCAGCTGCTGCTGCTCCGCCCCCCGCTGGGCCCTGGCCAGTTCGAAGCCGGCGTTGCGCTCCACCAGCTCGATCAGATCCGCCTTCTGGCGCCGCTGGGGCACGGCCAGCCGCACCTTGCGGCCCCGCCGCTCCGCCAGCCAGTCGCCGATCAGCTCCTGGGCCGGCAGCGGGTGCTGGAGCAGCAGTTCCGGGGGGATCTCCACCGGCTCCACCTGGCTGTAGTGCTCCTCGATCACCCGCTGCAGCACCTCCGCCGGCGTGGCGATCGCCGCGTCGGCGGTGTAGCCCAGCCGCCCCACCAGCTTGCCGGCACGCATCTGGAAGATCTGCACGGCCGCCACCCGATCATCCGCCGCCAGGGCGATCACATCCCGGCTGACGGAACTGTCCCCCAGGCTCATCTTCTGGTCGGCGGTGAGCAGGTCGAGGCCCTGCAGCTGGTCGCGGACCCGGGCGGCGGCCTCGAAATCGAGCCGTTCGGCATAGCGCTCCATCTGCTGGCGCAGCAGATCCAGGAGCTCGTCGTTGCGACCCTGGAACACCATCGCCACCTTGCGCAGGATGCGGTGGTACTCCTCGGAGCCGATCTTCTCCTGGCAGACCCCGGGGCAGCGGCCGATGTCGTAGTTGAGGCAGGTGCGGTCGCGGTAGAGGGGCTGGGGACGCTGGCGCAGGGGGAACACCCGCTTGACCACGGCCAGGGTGCGGCGCAGCAGGCCCACATCCACGTAGGGCCCGTAGAAACGGTCGAGGGGGCTGCGCAGCCGGCGGCGGCGGGTGATGAAGATGCGCGGGTAGGCCTCGCTCCAGGTGATGCAGAGGTAGGGGTACTTCTTGTCGTCCTTGAGCAGGACATTGAAGTGGGGCTGGTGGTTCTTGATCAGGTTCGACTCGAGCGCCAGCGCCTCCGCCTCGCTGTCGGTGACGATGAACTCGATCTCGCAGACCTGACGCACCATCAGGGCGATGCGGGGACTGATGTCGTGGGAGTCGCGGAAGTAGCTGCGCACCCGGGCCCGCAGGCTCTTCGACTTGCCGATGTAGAGGATGCGGTCGCTCGCATCCCGCATCAGGTAGCAGCCCGGCTCCGCCGGCAGCTCCCGCAACCGGGCCGACAGCCGCTCCCGCTGGAGCAGCAGCGGCCCGACGACATCTCCGCCCGGAGTGCCGCCCGGAGTGCCGACCGGAGGCGCAACCGGCTCAGCCATGGCGCGGCCTCAACCGCCGTACTGCCAGCCCGTGGCGGACAGCTCCAGGGCGGCGGCGTCGCGATGCAGGGTCGCCGACTTCACCTCCCCCACGAAGACGGTGTGGTCGCCGTGGGCCACCTGCCCCACCAGGGTGCACTCCACCGCCCCGAGGGCGTCGTCGAGCACCGGCAGGCCGAGGGGCCCGAGGTGGAACGGGGCGGCATCGAACCGTCCCCCCACCCCCTTCTGGGGCTTGAAGAACACCGCCGCCAGGTCCTTCTGATCGGCGGCCAGCACGTTCAGGCTGAAGCGCCCGCTGCGCTGGATCATGCCGTTGCTGGTGGAGTCGGCCCGCACCGCCATCACCACCAGGGGGGGCTCGAAGGAGCCCTGGGTGACCCAGCTGGCGGTGAAGCCGTTGACCTCCTCGCCCTCGGCCACCCCGCAGATGAACACGCCGTGGGGGATCTTGCGCAGCAGGGTCTTTTTGGCGGCCGCATCCAGGGCAACGTCGGTCATGGGGTGGGCGGCAGGAATCGCTGGACTCTAGGAACCCGCCCGGGCCCGTCTCCATAGGCTGGGGCGATGCGAGCGCTCTATCCCGGCAGTTTCGATCCCCTCACCCTGGGCCACCTCGACCTGATCGAGCGGGCGGCCGGCCTCTTCGACGGGGTCGTGGTGGCGGTGCTGATGAACCCCTCCAAGCAGCCCGCCTTTCCCCTGGAGCAGCGGCTGGAGCAGATCCGCCACGCCACCGAGGGGATCGCCGGCATCGAGGTGGGCCATTTCGACGGCCTCACCGTGACCTACGCCCAGAGCTGCGGCGCCCAGGTGATCCTGCGGGGTCTGCGGGCGATGAGCGACTTCGAGTTCGAGTTGCAGATCGCACACACCAACCGGACCCTGGCCCCCCGGGTCGAGACCCTGTTCATGGCCACCGCAGCGCACCACAGCTTTCTCAGCAGCTCGGTGGTGAAGGAGGTGGCCCGCTTCGGCGGGGACGTGGGTCACATGGTCCCGCCAGGAGTGGCGATCGACCTGGAGAGGCTCTTTAATCGACAGGCAGCTCCCGGAACCCGATATGGCTGAGGTCCGCTTCACCGTTCTCGATCAGCTCGATCAGCTGGAGGACATCGTTCTCGACGGCAGCCGGATCCCCTTCAGCGGTGGCCGTCTGGTGAACGAGCAGGACGCCATCGAGATGATGGATGCGCTGCGGGAGGCCCTGCCCGGGCAGATCTCCCAGGCGGAGGACCTGATCCGGCAGCGGGAGGGCTTCATCGAGAAGGCCCGGGTGCAGGCCGAGGAGATCGTCACCCAGGCGCGGCGCGAGCGCGAGCAGCTGATCAATGCCGCCGCCATCCGCCAGGAGGCGGAGCGCCAGGTGACGGAACAGCGGGAACTGGCCCGCCAGCAGTGCGAGCAGATGGTGCTGCAGGCCCGCCAGCAGGTGGCGCAGACGGAACAGGAGCACCAGGCCCGGATGGCCCAGTTCGAGCAGCAGTTCGCCGGCCGCCGGCAGCAGCTGGAGCAGGAGGCCCAGCAGCGGCGCCAGCAGCTGGAGCAGGAGGCGGCGGAGCGCAACCGCCAGCTGCTGGAGCAGCATGAACGCAGCCGGGCCCAGGCCCTGCAGGAACTGGAGGGCATCCGCCAGGAAGGGCTGCGCATCCAGCGGGACAGCCAGGCGGAGGCCGAGCGTCTCCATGCCGACGCGCTCCAGTTCCGCCAGCAGACCCAGCAGCAGTGCGATGCCCTCATCGCCCGCAGCCGCCAGGAGGCGGCCACCATCCAGGAGGGCGCCAACCGCTATGCCGAGCAGGTGCTCGGGGAACTGGAGGTGCGTCTCAAGGAGCTCAGCCAGGTGGTGCTCGGCGGTCGGCGGGAGCTGGTGCGGCTGCAGGCCCAGGAGACCCAGGCCGCCAGCCGCCCCCCCGAAGCCCCCATTCCCCTGGAGAACGCCGCCGTGGACCGGGCCCGCCGTGCCGCCGGCCGCCTCCGCCGTGCCGCCAGCCGGGGGCTGGCCAGCTGAGGCGTTCGCCTCTGAACCGCCTCAGCTCGGCGACGTGCAGGCCCCCACGGCCTGCACGTCCCGCAGGACCCGGCCGATGGTGGTGTTCGGAGCCCCTGCCCCGGCGGACACGGCACTGACATAGCGGGGGCCGTCCGCCGTCTGCAGAACGCCGCTGATCGAGCGCACGCCGGTGAGGGTGCCGGTCTTGGCGAAAAGGCGGCCGTCGAGGCTGGTTCCCTTGTAGAGGTTGCGCAGGGTGCCGCGGCGACCGGCGATGGCCATCGAACTCAGGTAGTCCCTGGAATAGGGGTGGTGATCCATGCGCAGCAGCAGGGCCACCAGGAAGCGGCTGGTGACCCGGTTGGCGCGGTCGAGACCGCTGCCGTCGGCGACCCTGACCCCCTCCATGGGCAGGCCCTGTTCGACCAGCCAGATCGTGTTCAGGCGGCTGGCCTCGGCCACGTCCCAGGTGCCGGCCGCCTGGCGCAGCAGCACCTCGGCGGTGAAGTTGTGGCTTTCGGTGTTGGCCAGGCTCAGCAGGCCATGCATCGAGGTGGAGGGCTCCTCGTGGATCAGTACGGCGTCGGCCGGCAGGGGCTGGCGGGCGGACACCAGGGTCAGCTGCAGGGGCGACCCGCCGCCCTGGTTCATGGCCCGACGCAGGAGCGTCTGGAGGCGGGAGGGGGGATTGCTCACCGCATCGTCGATGGCATTGCTGGTGATCGCCAGCCGGGTGATCGGGGCGCCGTAGGCGTAGGCCCGGTCGGCCACATGCCAACCGCTGGGCCACCAGTTCTGGGAGGCTTCCTCCGCCAGTTCCAGCCGCACCGGACCGCCGCCCACGGGGGACGTGGCCCCGGCGGCCATGGCCAGCTGGGCGAAACGCTGCAGCTGGGGCAGGGCCAGGTCGGGATCCCCCTGGCCTGTGAGCCGCAGGGTGCCGTCCTGAAGCCGCCACAGCTGGGTGGTGAGCCGGTAGTCGGGGCCGAGACGATCGAGGGCGAAGGCGCTGCTGACCAGCTTCTGGTTGGAGGCCGGCACCCGGGGCTGGCGCCCGTTGACGTCGGCCAGCAGCCGACCGCTGCCGTCGGCGACGCTGACGCTCCAGCGGGAGCGCTCGTCGCCCAGCGCCTGGGCGACCTGGCGCTGCAGGCTGGGGCAGCTGACCTCGGTGGCCAGCCGCGGCATGCCCACAGGGGGTGGAGCCGGCGGCAGCGCCGCCATCGGCAGGGGCCGCTGGCTGCGGGGCGAGGGCAGGGCCGGCGCGGTCTGGGCCCAGGCCGCAGGGCCCGCCGGGCCGGTGCCGCCGGCGACCAGCAGCAGCGCCGCCAGCCTCAGGGGGCGTCGGTGGCGGGGCAGGCGGTGGCGCACGAGGCGGTGGCCGGGGCGGACGGAGGCGGTCATGTCAGGAGGTTCCGAGTTTCAGGTCCGTCACGGTGCCGTTGAAGCGGTAATTGGCCCCCTCCAGCTCGACCGGGGCACCGATCTTGATGGTCTGGTTGCCGAAGACGACCCCACCGGCAGTGCGCCGCCCCTGGCCCTCCAGGACGAAGCGTCCATCGAAGGTGCTGAAGGTCTTCTGGTTGGGATCGGGGGCGCTCACCACCTTCCCGTCGGGGGTGAGGGTGGAGATGATCCGATCGAAGGGGACGATCTCCTTGACCGCCACGCTGCCGTGGGGCTGGTTGCGGATCACGATGGCCACCTTGCCCTCGGCGCGGGCCTGCTGCAGCAGCTGCAGGGGGGAGGCGGCGGGGGCACCGCGCACGTCCACCATCACGGTGACGGGCTCGAGGGCGCCGGTGGCCTGGGCCACAGCCCCGCTCAGGCGGGGGCTCCAGATCACGCCCCCGATCGCCAGCAGGGCGGCGACGGCGGCGCCGACGTCGACGAGGCTGAAGGAACGGGACCGGGGCGATTCGCTGGGCATGGGCATGGGAAAGCCCGCGAAGTGTACGCAGCCTTTCCGGGATCCACCAGCCGCCCTGGTCGGGATGCTCCCGACCAGCGTCTCAGTTCTGCAGGTCCTCGATCATCTGGCCCAGCGCCCGGAGATTGCCGCCCAGACCCGCCTCCTCCCGGCCGCTGAGGGCCAGGTCCTGCTGCTCCGCATCGGGCTTCTGCTCGAAGCTCCCCGCCAGCCGGAAGCCGTCGGGGTCGAGCCGGTAGAGCTCCCATTCGCCGGGGTAGGCACAGCGCAGGGCGCGGTCGGCCTTGGGCAGCAGGGCATAGGCGGCCCGCCAGCCGGCCAGGAAACCGCGGCGCCGCTGGCGCGCCACGCTGCCGATACCCACGGCGGCATCCTCCAGGGCGGGATTGACGAGCACCACGGCGTCGCCGTGGCGGCCGCACACCTCCTCCACCAGCTCGTACTCCGCCTGACTCGCACCCACCAGCAGCAGCACGCCGCTGGAGGGTTCCTCCTGCTGGCGCCGCCGCTGGTCGGAAAAGCTGCCGATGTGCTCGGCCAGGGCAGGGGCATCACGGCGGGCCAGGGCGGTGGCGCCGGCATCCGGGAACAGCAGCCGCACCGCGGGCCGCTCCGCCATCAGCCCCTCGAGCAGACGCAGCACCACCGGCATCAGGCGCAGTCCTTCGAAGCGGAACTCCACGGTCCAGCGCCCCCCCGATCCGGCCGCCAGGGCCGCCTGGAGGGCCTGGAGGGCTTCGGCTTCGGCGGTGCGCAGGTCGGCGGGCAGCATCGGCTGGCGGCAGGGCTGATCGGACCCTACCCAGGCGCTTCCGCCACGCTGCGCCTGGCCTGCTCCAGGGCCGCCGGCACTCCGACCAGATCTGAAGGGCTGATCCAGGGGCCCAGGCTGATCCGCAGGCCGCTGGTCGCCTCGGCGGGGCCGTATCCCATGGCCAGCAGCACGCCACTGGTGCCGGCCGTGCCCGCACCGGCTCCGGCACTGGCGCAGGCCGATCCACTGCTCACGGCATAGCCCCGGCGGGCCAGCTCCCGCACCAGCCGCCGACCGCCCAGGGGCCGGCCGTCCGGCCCGTCCACCAGCAGGCTGATGTGGTGCGGCAGGCGCCCGGCGGGGTCGTCCGGCTCCGGGCCGCTCAGCCGCACGCCCTCCAGCCGGCGCAGGTCGGCCAGCAGGCGATCCCGAAGCGGCGCCAGCGGGTCTTCTCCTCCATGGGCCGCCAGCCGCCCGTCGGCCAGCTCGAGGGCCGCCGCGAAGCCGGCCACCAGGGCCACCGGCTCGGTGCCGCCGCGGCGGCCCCCCTCCTGGGCGCCGCCGACCAGGGGAAGGAGCCCGACCCCGCGGCGCACCAGCAGGGCCCCCACCCCCCGGGGACCTTCCAGCTTGTGGGCCGCGCAGCTGAGCAGGTCCACCGGCAGCCGGCTGAAATCGACCGGGCGGTGGCCCACCACCTGCACCGCATCGACGTGGAACCGCACGCCGGCCTGGCGGCAGAGCGCACCGATCGCCTCGATCGGCTGGAGCGTTCCCACCTCGCTCTGGCCCCAGAGCACCGACATCAGCCGGGTCGGCGGCGTCAGCAGGCGCTGCAGGTCCTCCAGATCGACCACGCCGCGGCGGTCCACCGGCAGGAGCTGCACCTCCCAGCCCCGGCGCGCCAGCGCGGCGGCGGCGGCGTAGCTGGCGGGGTGCTCCACCGCCGAGAGCAGCACCCGGCCGGGTTCCAGCGGTCCGTCGGAGCCGACCAGGGCGGTGTGGATCGCCTCGCTCCCCCCGGAGACGACCAGCAGTTCATCCCCGCCGCAGCCGAGCCGGGCGGCGAGGGACTGGCGGTCACGCTCCAGGCGCTCCGCCGCCGCCAGACCGTGGCCATGGAGGCTGGAGGGGTTGGCCCAGGCCTCCCGGTGGGCGCGGGCCATGGCCTCCAGCACCGCCGCTGCCGGGGGGGCGGTGGCGCAGGCGTCGAGGTAGATCTCAGGGTGCGGGGGCATCGCGGGAGAGACGGCCGCGGGTGCGGGATTCCAGGGATTCGCCGGCCAGGGCCACCAGATCGTCGAGGGAGCGCCCCTCGAGCAGGGCCGTGACGCGGGCCCGGGCGTCGGCGCTGGGGCAGGCCTCCGGACGCAGGCAGCCATTGACGCAGGCGGTGGCGCAGTCAATGGCGCCCTGGCGGGGGGCGGCCCCGCTCTCCTCGGGGGCGCTGGAGGGCGCTGCCACCGCTGTGGCGGGAGGCAGCGCCTCGTCCTCGTCGAACAGCGATGGCGCCACGACCCCGTCGAACACCGCCTCGGCCGGACCGGTCATGAAGACGTGGCCGCTGGCTTCGTCCCAGTGGATCTCCAGGGGGCCCCCCGGCAGATCGAGCCGGGCGTGGCGGGCGGCCAGGCCGAGCCGATGGCAGGCCACCAGGGTGGCGCAGGCGCCGGTGCCGCAGGCCAGCGTGGGCCCCGCCCCCCGCTCCCAGACCCGCATCACCAGATGGTCGGGGGCGAGCACCTGGACGAAGTGGACGTTGGTGCGGGCCGGGAAGGCCCCGTGCACCTCCAGGGCGGCGCCGAGGCCCTCCAGATCGATCGCCGCCACATCGGCGACGGGCACGACGGCGTGTGGATTGCCCATGCCGGCGGCCGCCACCGCCAGGCGCTGGCCCAGCACCTCTAACTCTCCCACCGGCAGCCCCTGCTCACCCACCGCCAGGGTGGTGGGCACGGTCTCGGGCGTCAGGAACGGTGGGCCCATGTCGACGCGGATCCGACCGTCCTCGGCCAGGGCCGGCACGATGCGACCGGCGAGGGTCTCGATCTCCCAGCTCCGGGGAGCCTCGTCGCCGTCGCTGTCCGCCAGGAAGCGGGCCAGACAGCGGATGCCGTTGCCGCACATCTCCGGTTCGGTGCCATCGGCGTTGAAGATCCGCATTCGCAGTTCGCCGCCCTCCCTGGGCGGCAGGGCCAGGATCACCCCATCGCCGCCCACCCCGAAGCGGCGGTCGCAGAGCCGCTGCACCCGTTCGGGGGTCAGGCCGAACACGCCCTCAGGATCCCCTAAGCTGCGGCCGTCAAGGAGCAAGAAGTCATTTCCCAGTCCCTGGTATTTGCTGAATTGGAGCACCTGAAGCACCGTTCCGTAAAACCTGGAGGTTGGGGTCGATCCTATGCAGACTTTCTTTGAGCGACGGGGACCCAGGCTCGACACGACCCTGCCCAGTGTCCGGCACGTCCAGGAGCTGATCCGCATCCGCACCCCTGTGAACGTCGTCCTGCTGTCCGGCAAGGAGTTCGATGGCATCATCCGCTGGCAGGACAGCCATTTCCTGGCGATGAGCACCGAACCCGGCACGCCGCTGCTGCTGATCAGCCTGGCCGCCGTGGCCTCGCTGCGGGCCCTCAGCTGAGCCTCTCCATGGGCTGTGACACGATCACTCCCATTCTCTGTGGCCCGTGACTGACCCTTCCCGCTACCGGCCCGATGCGATCGAGCAGCGCTGGCAGCTGCAGTGGGAGCAGCTGGGACTGCACGCCACCCCCGATCCGCACGACGACGCCGGGGAGCCCTACTACGCCCTCTCGATGTTCCCCTACCCGTCGGGGAGCCTCCACATGGGCCACGTCCGCAATTACGTCATCACCGACGTGATCGCCCGGGCGGCCCGTCTGCGGGGACGGCAGGTGCTTCACCCCATGGGCTGGGATGCCTTCGGCCTGCCGGCGGAGAACGCCGCCATCGAGCGGGGGGTCGACCCGGGGGACTGGACCGACCGCAACATCGCCCAGATGCGGGACCAGCTCAAGCGACTCGGCCTCTCGATCGACTGGGACCGGGAGGTGGCCACCTGCCACGCCGATTACTACCGCTGGACCCAGTGGCTGTTCCTGCAGTTTCTCGATGCCGGCCTGGCCTACCGCAAGGAGGCGACCGTCAATTGGGACCCGATCGACCAGACGGTGCTCGCCAATGAACAGGTGGACGCCGAAGGGCGCTCCTGGCGCTCCGGCGCCCAGGTGGAGAAGCGCCGGCTTCGCCAGTGGTTTCTGAAGATCACCGCCTACGCCGATGCCCTGCTCGACGATCTCCCCTCCCTGGAGGGCTGGCCGGAGCGGGTGCGCACGATGCAGGCCAACTGGATCGGCCGCTCCCTCGGGGCCGAGCTGACCTTCACGACCGAGAGCGGTGCCGCCATCACCGTCTTCACCACCCGGCCCGACACGATCCACGGGGCCACCTACGTGGTGCTGGCGCCGGACCACCCCCTGGTGGCCGATCTGACCACGGACGACTGCCGCCTCTCGGTGACCGCCTTCTGCGATCTGGTCAGCCGCCAGAGTGAGCAGGAGCGGACGGCCGAGGACCGGCCCAAGCGGGGCGTGCCGATCGGCGCCTGGGCGCGCAACCCCGCCAGTGGTGAACGCATCCCCGTCTGGATCGCCGACTACGTCCTGGCCGACTACGGCACCGGTGCCGTGATGGGCGTGCCGGCCCACGACCAGCGCGACTTCGCCTTCGCCAGGCAGTACGAACTGCCGGTGCGCCGGGTGGTGATCCCCGAGGGGTCCGACCCCCACGCCTACGAGGGCCAGGCCTGGACCGAAGCCGGTGTGCTGATCGACTCCGGTTCCTTCGACGGGCTGACCACCGCCGAGGCGAAGTCGGCCATCGTCGCCTGGGCCGAGGAGCAGGGCTGGGGCCAGGGACGGGTGCAGTACCGCCTGCGCGACTGGCTGATCTCCCGCCAGCGCTACTGGGGCTGCCCCATTCCCGTGATCCACTGCGACAGCTGCGGTGTGGTGCCGGTCCCCGACGACCAGCTGCCGGTGGAACTGCCCCGGGACATCCCCCTGAGCGGCAAGGGGGGCACCCCCCTGGCCAAGTTGGAGTCCTGGGTGAACGTGCCCTGCCCCCGCTGCGGCGCGCCCGCCCGGCGGGAGAGCGACACGATGGACACCTTCATGTGTTCGTCCTGGTACTACCTGCGCTACAGCGATCCCCACAACCGGACGCGGCCGTTCGAGCGCAGCGCCGTCGACCGCTGGTTGCCCGTCGACCAGTACGTGGGCGGCATCGAGCACGCCATCCTGCACCTGCTCTATTCCCGCTTCTTCACCAAGGTGCTGCGGGACCGGGGCCTGCTGGGCTTCTCGGAACCCTTCGCCCGCCTGCTCACCCAGGGGATGGTGCAGGGCATCACCTACCGCAACCCCCAGACCGGGCAGTACGTGGCCCCGGCCCAGGTGGCCGACCCCAGCGACCCCCGTGATCCCGTCAGCGGCGTCGTGCTGGAGGTCTTCTACGAGAAGATGTCCAAGTCGAAGCACAACGGCGTGGACCCGGCGGTGGTGATCGACCGCTACGGGGCCGACACCGCCCGCATGTTCATCCTGTTCAAGGCGCCTCCCGAAAAGGATCTGGAGTGGGACGACGCCGACGTGGAGGGCCAGTACCGCTTCCTGCAGCGCCTCTGGCGCCTGGTGGACACGGCCCATGGGCGCGGGCTGCGCCTGAGCGGCCCTGGGGCCCCCCGCCCACCTGTGCCGGATCCCGCCTCCCTCAGCGACGGCGAAAGGGAGCTGCGCCGTGCCGTCCACACCGCCATCGCCGCCATCAGCGAGGACCTGGAAGGGGAGCTCCAGCTCAACACCGCCGTCTCCGAGCTGATGAAGCTCAGCAATGCCCTGGCCGCCCACCTGGAGGCGGCCGGCCCGGCCGTGGCCACGGAGGCACTGGCCACCCTGCTGATCCTGCTGGCCCCCTTCGCGCCCCACCTGGCCGAGGAGCTCTGGCAGAAACTCAGCGGCCACGCGGAGGGGCAGCCCATCAGTTCCGGGGCGAGCGTCCATGCCCAGCGCTGGCCCGCCCTGGATCCCACCGCCCTGGTGCGCGACACCATCCCCCTGGTGATCCAGGTGAAGGGCAAGATGCGCGGCAGCCTGGAGGTGCCGGCCGACGCCGATGCCGCCACCCTGGAGCGGCTGGCGCTGGAAAGCGACGTAGCTCAGCGGTGGCTGGAGGGTCAGCCGCCCCGGCGGGTGATCGTGGTGCCCGGCAAGCTGGTCAACCTGGTGCCCTGAAGCCACCCGCTCCGGGCTTCAGGCCCCCAGGGCGGCGGCGTGGTGGCGCAGGTGGTCGTCGATGAAGCTGGCGATGAAGTAGTAGCTGTGGTCGTAGCCCTCCTGGACGCGCAGCTGCAGGGGGTGACCCGCCGCCTCGGCCGCCGCCGCAAGATCGGCGGGCCGCAGCTGGCTGTAGAGGAAGGGGTCGGCGCTGCCCTGATCCACCAGCAGCGGCAGCCGCTCCTCGGCACCCGGGATCAGCAGGGTGGCGTCCCAGGCAGCCCAGGCCCGGGGATCGGTGCCCAGGTAGGCCCCGAAGGCCTTCTGGCCCCAGGGGCAGGCGGAGGGATGGCAGATCGGGGCGAAGGCGGACACCGAGCGGTAGCGGCCCGGGTGCCGCAGGGCCGCCACCAGGGCGCCGTGGCCCCCCATGGAGTGGCCGCTGATGCCGCGGGCCGGAGCCAGGGGCAACTCGGCTTCCAGCAGGGCGGGCAGCTCCTCCACCACATAGCTGTGCATGCGGTAGTGCCGGTCCCAGGGGGCCTCGGTGGCATCGACGTAGAAGCCGGCCCCCTGGCCCAGATCCCAGCCGCCCTCGGGGTCCGTGGGCACCTCCGCTCCCCTGGGGCTGGTGTCCGGTGCCACCAGGGCCAGGCCGAGCTCGGCGGCGAGCCGGTGGGCCCCGCCCTTCTGCATCACGTTCTCGTCGGTGCAGGTGAGGCCGGACAGCCAGTAGAGGGCGGGTACCCGCTCCCCGGCAAGGGCCTGGGGCGGCAGGTACACCGCCAGGGTCGCCGGTCCGTTCAGCTCGGAGGATGGGTGGCGGTAACGGCGGTGCAGACCGCCGAAGCTGCGGTTCTCGCTGAGCAGTTCGAGCATCGGGACGCCGGCCTCCGGGGTGGCAGGGGGGTCAGAAGTGGATCACGGAACGGATGCTCTGGCCGGCGTGCATCAGGTCGAAGGCCCGGTTGATGTCCTCCAGCCCCATGGTGTGGGTGATGAAGGTGTCGAGGGGGATCTCCCCCTGCTGGAACCGCTCGACGTAGCCGGGCAGCTCACTGCGGCCCCGCACCCCGCCGAAGGCCGAACCCCGCCAGACCCGGCCCGTCACCAGCTGGAACGGCCGGGTGGCGATCTCCTGGCCCGCCCCGGCCACGCCGATGATCGTGGACTCGCCCCAGCCCTTGTGGCAGCACTCCAGGGCGGCGCGCATCACCTGGACGTTGCCGATGCACTCGAACGAGTAATCAACGCCGCCGTCGGTGCGGTCGATCACCACCTCCTGGATGGGGGCGTCGAAGGCCTTCGGGTCGAGGCACTCGGTGGCGCCGAGCTGGGCGGCGATGGCGAACTTGTCGGGATTGGTGTCGATGCCGATGATCCGCTCCGCCCCCGCCATCACCGCCCCGATGATCACCGCCAGGCCGATGCCGCCGAGGCCGAAGACGGCCACGCTGCTGCCGGGCTCCACCTTGGCGGTGTTGAGCACGGCGCCGATGCCGGTGGTGACGCCGCAGCCCAGCAGGCACACCTTCTCCAGCGGGGCCTCCGGGGCGATCTTCGCCACGGCGATCTCAGGCACCACGGTGTATTCCGAGAAGGTGGAGGTGCCCATGTAGTGGTAGATGGGCTGGCCGTTCCTGGAGAAGCGGCTGCTGCCGTCCGGCATCAGGCCCCGGCCCTGGGTGGCGCGGATCGCCTGGCAGAGGTTGGTCTTGCCGGAGAGGCAGAAGCGGCAGGAGCGGCACTCGGGCGTGTACAGCGGGATGACGTGATCCCCCACCGCCAGGGAGGTCACGCCCGGGCCCACCTCCTCAACCACCGCCCCGCCCTCGTGGCCGAGCACCGCCGGGAAGATCCCCTCGGGGTCGGCGCCGGAGAGGGTGAAGGCATCGGTGTGGCACACGCCGGTGGCCACGACCCGCAGCAGCACCTCGCCGGCCCGGGGTCCCTCCACATCGATCTCGGTGACCTCCAGCGGCTGACCGGCGGCCCAGGCGACCGCGGCGCGGGATCGGACCATGGCTAACGGAGAAGACCCCTCAAGTGTGCTGGAAGATCAGCCCGTCGGGCTGCCCCCAGTCGCCTTTCGCCCCATAGCCGCGGTGATTGGCACAGAGGTGGCGCAGCAGCCAGAACACCGGCTCCACGGCCTCCAGCTCCAGCTCCGCACCGATGGTGGCCAGCGAGCGGGGCTGGCCATCGGCGAGCAGCCCCTCCACCCGGCTCTGCAGGGCCAGGATCCCGGCGGCCGCCTGCTTGCCCGCTTCCACCCCGGGCTGGTGGTAGGCGTTGACGTTGACCAGTTCGCCGTAGAGCCCCACCGCCCGCTCGAACAGGCCGATCAGGGCCCCGAGGGCCCGGGCGTCGAAGCGCCGCAGGGTGATGGTGATGCTCTGGCGGGCCTGCTCGGCCAGGGCCGCCCGGGTGCCCTGCAGGAAGCCTTCGAGAAAATCGGCGGGGCACTCGCCGTCGATCGTGGGGATCTCCGCCGGATCCTCCAGGACCTCGATGAAGGTCACGAAGAAATTGTCGAGGCCGTCCCGCAGCTGCTGCACGTAGGCGTGCTGGTCGGTGGATCCCTTGTTGCCATAGACGGCGAGGCCCTGGTGCACCACGACGCCGTCGCGGTCGAGTCGCTTGCCCAGCGATTCCATCACCAGCTGCTGCAGGTAGCGGCTGAACACCTCCAGCCGGTCCCGGTAGGGGAGCACCACCATGTCGCGGCGCCCCTGGCCGCCGCCGGCCACATGCCAGGAGGCGGCCAGCAGGGCGGCGGGGTTGGTGCGCAGGTCCGGCACCCGCGTCAGCCGGTCCATGGCGGCGGCCCCGTCCAGGAAGCCACGCAGGTCGGCGCCGATCAGGGCGGCGGGCAGCAGCCCGACGGCACTGGTGATGCTGGTGCGCCCCCCCACCCAGTCGAACATGTCGAAGCGCCGCAGCCAGCCGGCCGCTTCCGCCTCCTGATCCAGCCGGCTGCCGCCCATGGTGACGGCCACCGCCTGGGCGCTCCAGTCGCCGCCGGCGGCCAGCACCCGTGCCCGGGCCTGCACCATGCCCAGGTGGGGTTCGGGGGTGCCCCCCGACTTGCTGACCACGATCACCAGCGTGGTGGTGAGACGGTCAGACAGGCCGGCCAGGGTGCGGGCCATGCCGTCGGGGTCGACGTTGTCGAAGAAGTGGAACGGCAGTCCCACCCCCTGGCGCTCCAGGGCCCGGAGCATCAGCAGGGGGCCCAGGCCGGAGCCGCCGATACCGATCCAGAGGACGTCGGTGAAGGGCCGGCCGCCGGGGGCCGTGACCGTTCCGGCCAGCACGTCCCGTCCGAAGGCTTCGAGGCGGTCCACCTCCGCGGCGATGGCGGCGGCTACCGCCGGATCGGGGGCCAGTTCCGGGGCCCGCAACCAGTAGTGGCCCACCTGCCGGCCCTCGTCGGCGTTGGCGATGGCCCCCGCCTCGAGAGCCTCCATGGCGGCGAAGGCGCAGGCGAAGGGGGCCTGGAAGCGCTCCAGGTCCTGCTGCTCCAGGGCCATCCGGCTCACGTCGAGCCAGAGGTCAAGATCAGGGTCGTGCCAGAGCAGCTGGCGGAATCGCTCCCAGAGGGCAGCGGAGTCTTGGCCGTTCAACGGCGGCAGCGGGGACATGGCTCCTGGGACGCCGTGACGGGCCCCCGAACCGTATCCATCAGCCTCGACGTTCGGCAAGCGGATCGGCGGATGCGGGCTTTCCACCACGGGGCCGGCCGCCGGAGCGCCCCCGGCGCGGGAAGAATCCGGCCGTGTTCGTTACAATTGATCTAAAGAGCGGCATTTCGCTTGCTGTCCCGCCTCGCCGGAACTAAGCCACGACGCTCCGCCCTCACGCCGGCGGACGCTGCCCCGGCTCGCCGGAGTCGCCCCGGCCTGCACCGTCACCCTCTGAAGCTGGGCCTGTTGGTGGCGGCCGGCAGCCTGGCCCTGATTCCGCTGAGCCGGGAACCCCAGGTGCGATCCCGCAGCCCCTTCCTGCTCACCGATGGTGGGCGTGACGGCAAGGCCTTTCCCCTGATCAGTCCCTCCACCAGCGAAGGGCTGCGGCCCGATCCTGTTGATTTCAGTCCCGAGGAACTGCGGGAGCTCAACCGCCGTTTCGGCGTCCACGGCCCCCAGCCTCGGCTGGCCCAGCTGTTCACCGAGGGCATCGACCAGCTCCAGCCCCTGCGCAGCCACACCCTCGGCCGGCTCGAGGAGCTCCGGCCGGTGATCCTCAGCGAGAGCCGCCGCCACCACATCAACCCGATGCTGGTCACTGCGGTGCTCTTCGATGAGCTGCAGCACGCCAAGCCCGGCGAAGATCTGCCCCTGGCCGCCCGCAGCGGCCTGTTCAGCACCCATGGTCCCGCCCAGCTGAGTGTCGGCGAGCTCGTCAAGCAGGGGCTCCTGCCCGCCGATGCCACCCCGGAGCAGATCGATGAGGCGCGAATGGAGCTGCTCGATCCCGACCGCAACGTCCGGCTGCTGGTGGGCAAGTTCGTGCGGCTCAAGCAGGCCCTGGGTCTCTCGGACAACGCCCTGCTGATGGCCAGCACCTCCCCCGTCGACGCCAAGGCCATCGCCACCCTGGCGTACCTCCACAACGGCAAGCTCGACTACCCCGGACGGGTCCTGCGTTACATGCAGGATCCCGAGCTCCATGCCCTGCTCTACGGAACCCGCAAACCGATCACCAGCCCCTTGATCTGAGCCGGCCCGCTGATCTGAGCTGGCCCCCTCAACGCGGCTCGATCAGCAGAGCACACCAAGCGCGGCCAGCCGCAGCTGCAGCTCCCGCCAGTCGAAGCTGCGCGGGTCCATCCGTTCTCCGCCTAGATCCACGTGCTGGTGGGTGGTGATGTTGCTGGGGGGAATGCCGTAGCGGCGCATCCAGCGCGCCAGGACCACCGCGAGGGCGTCGTACTGGGCGGCTGTGTAGCCACTGTGGCTGGACGCCTGGTTTTCCCCATCGAGGGGCGTCTCCAGGCTGAGGTGCAGGGCGAAATTGTTGATGGAGCCGGCCAGCTCCGGGTTGGTCACCACCCAGCGGCCGTTGAAGGCGGAGTTGCCGGCGCCGAAGGCCCGCTTGGCCGGGTCCAGCGCCTCCACCACTTGGCCGTCGAGGCCGATCAGGGTGTGGTAGCTGACCTGGTCCTCGTCCCGCGGATGGGGCGTCATGAAGGTGTTGATCGCCGAGTTGATGCCGAAGACGGTCTCGTGCAGCACAACGACCTGGGGGGTGGTGTCGAGCGTCTGGCCGAAGGCATCCCGGCGGAAGCGCTCGCCGTAGTTGCTCGGGTCGATGCGCAGCCGGACGGTGTCGTAGCGAAGTCGCTCCGCCAGGCCCGCCAGGCGGGCGCGCAGGGCCGGGTCGGCCTGGCAGGCCCCCCCCAGGGGAGCACGCCAGGCGGCCTGGGGCGGCGGCAGGGCCTGCTCCGGCGGTGACGGCGACGCCCCCCCATCGGGGGGGGACTGGCGCACCTCCTCCAGCAGATCGAGGAGGGAGGCACGGCCACCGGCATTGCCCGGGGCGCCGAACAGGTCACGGCCCAGCCAGGTGAGCCCCCCCACGCTGAGCACACCCGCCCCGGCCACCGCCAGCACCAGGGGGCGCAGGGACGACGTCATGGCTGCAGCGACAGCCAGCGCTGCCGGTTGTCGCGGGTGAGCTCGCTGTCGCATTCGGGGTCGATCACCAGCTGCCAGCCGGCGATGGTCGGGGGATCGGGCTGCAGGCGGGTGGTGCGCACCCGGCCGTCCCGGCAGAAGAGCAGCGGCCTCTCCGGCGATGCCGTGGGGATGGCGAGGGCCATGGCCAGGTCCTCCGGGCTGCGCAGGCGGAGGTCGTCGAGGGCCAGCAGCTCATCGCCTGCCTGCAGGCAGGCCCGCTCCGCCGGGCCGTCCCTGTGCACCCGCTTCAGACGCATCGGTCCCCCCGCGGCTTCCTCCAGCTGCCAGCCGAGGAAGGGCTCGTTGGCCGGCTTCGGTCGCAGGGCCAGCCCGACGTCCGCCAGGTAGGTACCGAGGTCGGGGTCGTCGGTGCTCTCCAGCCAGTGGGGCAGCAGCTCCGCCAGGTCCGGGGCCTGGCCGGCGAAGGCGTCGATCAGATCGGGGTCGGTGTAGCCGCGCCCGGCGGCCCCGTGACTGCGCCACAGCCCCCGCAGCACCACGCCCAGGCTGGAGCCGTGCCGCCGCAGGTGCAGATCCAGCACCAGGGCCACCACGGCCCCCTTGAGGTAGTAGCTGATCTGGCTGTCGGCGGAGGAGGCGTCCTGGCGGTAGAGCTTCACCCAGGCCTCCTCGGCGCTCTGCCGCAGTCCCTGCACCCGGCGACCGGGGGTGAGCAGGTAGCGGCTCAGGTCGGCCCCCAGGTCCTCGAGCAGGTCGGCCTCCGTGCCCACGCCGGCCGCCAGCGGCAGCAGGAGATCGAGGTAGGAGGTCACCCCCTCGGCGAACCAGAGACCGGGCACGATCGTGGCCCGCCCGTAGTCGAGCGGTGTGAGCTCGGCGGGCTTCAGGCGCCGCACGTTCCACTGGTGCAGGTACTCGTGGGCCACCAGCTGCAGCAGCTTGCGGCGACCCCCGGGAGCCGCCAGGGCGCGGCGGCCGTACTGGAGCACGCTGGCGTTGGCGTGCTCCAGGCCGCCGAAGCCCGCCTCCAGCAGGTGCAGCACGAACAGGTAATCGTCGCTGGCGGGGGCGGTCTCCCCCATCAGGCGGCAGCAGGCCAGGGCGATCCGTTCCACATCGGCCAGCCAGGCGGGATCCTCCACGGGCAGGTCGCCCCCCCAGGTGACCCAGCGGTGCGGCACCCCCGCGATGCTGAACCGGTGGCTGGGATGGGGGCCGGCCTCCAGGGGCGCATCGATCAGCCGGTCGTAGTCGCCGGCGATCCAGGCCCCGTCAGCGGCGGTCGGCAGCGGGACGAAGGCCTGCCAGCCCTCGGGCAGCCGCAGCTCCAGGCGGTGGGGATTCCAGCGTTCGCCCGTGACCTCCAGCACCACACCGGCCAGGGCCAGGAAACCGTGGTCGGCGCTGAGGTGGCAGGTGCGAACGGTCAGCTCCGTGGCCTGGAGGCGGTAGCGGATGGCGAGGGGCGCGAGGCTGGTGAGGGAGAGGCGCCAGCGGGCCTCCGCCACCCGTGTCGGGACGACGCGGCTCTCCCCCTGAACCACCTCCAGACCCTCGAGGTGGCGGACGTGGTCCCGGATCAGGTAGGAGCCCGGCGTCCAGGCGGGCAGTTGCAGCTCCGGCCGCAGACACCGGGGGGTGAGATGGACGGTGACCTGGACCCGATGGCGATGGGGCTCGCGCAGATCAAGCTGGACGACCGGCCCGGCGGCCGTGTCGGGTTGGGGTGGGTCGTCAGACACGGAGCTCGATCGACGCCGTGGGGACGGCCAGGCTGGCCTCCTGGAGGGCCGCCCGGGCGGCATAGGCCCGGGTGATCCGGCCCAGCAGCCGCTGCAGGGCGGTGTTGCGGCTGATGCGCTGGAGATCGCCCACCAGGGCGAGGGAGCCATCGTCCTGGTGGGCCCATCCCAGACCCTGGCCGTCCCTGAGCTGCAGCTGCAGGGTCACCGCCTGGCGCTCGCCGGCGAATCCGACCAGTTCACCCCCCCATCGCCAGGGGAGCTCGAGGCTGGCGAGAGTGGCCGCCAGGGCCTCGGCATCCCGCAGAACGGTGGGCAGGATGGAGAGATGGGACATGGACGCAATGCCCGATTCCGCTGACCATAGCGATCCCGGCGGGTCTCTCCAGTGGCCGTTGCCACAGCCGCCTCCGGCCGCCGAGACCCCGCTGCGACTGGCGGTGATGGCCTCGGGCACGGGCAGCAACTTCGAAGCCCTGGCGCGGGCCTGCGGCGATGGCAGGCTGCACGGCCAGGTGGTCGTCCTGGCGGTGAACCGGGCGGACTGCGGGGCCCGGGATCGGGCCGAACGGCTCGGCATCCCCTGCGAGGTGATCGACCATCGCCAGCAGCCCTCGCGGGAGGCCCTGGACCAGGCCCTGATCAGCCTGTTCGAGGCGCATCGGGTCGATCTGGTGGTGATGGCGGGCTGGATGCGCATCGTCACCCCGGTGCTGATCGGGGCCTTCCCGGAGCGGCTGGTCAACATCCATCCCTCCCTGCTGCCCAGCTTCCGCGGCGCCGACGGGGTGGGGCAGGCCCTGGCGGCCGGGGTGACCCTG
This sequence comes from Synechococcus sp. UW140, assembly GCA_943369315.1. Lineage (GTDB taxonomy): Bacteria > Cyanobacteriota > Cyanobacteriia > PCC-6307 > Cyanobiaceae > Cyanobium. The sequence continues at coordinate 227,063 of CALRMW020000001.1, read as the reverse complement.
GCCGGCTGCACCGCCCACCTGGTGACCGAGCAGGTGGATGCGGGGCCGATTCTGGTGCAGGCGGCAGTACCGGTGCTGGCGGACGACGACCGCGAACGGCTCCATGCCCGCATCCAGCGGCAGGAGCACCGGATCCTGCCCCTGGCCGTCAGCCTCGCCGCCCGGCGCCTGGCTCATGGGTAGAAGGGCAGAAGCGGCAGTCCGGTTCCGGCCTCCAGGCCGCAGAGCAGGTTGAGGCACTGCACCCCCTGGCCGGCCTGGCCCTTGACCAGGTTGTCGATGGCGCTCATGACGATCAGCTGGCCGGTGCGCGGGTCCACCTGGACCGACAGCAGACAGCGGTTGGTGTTGCGCACCCACTTGGTCGAGGGGTAGACCCCCACCGGCAGGACCTGCACCGTGGGGCTGTGGCGGTAGGAGGCCTTGAGCAGGGTTGTGCAGTCCTCCGCCGTCAGGCCGGGGTCCCGCAGCCGCCCGTAGACCGTCGCCAGCAGCCCCCGCACCATCGGCATGAGGTGGGGCGTGAACTGCAGCTGGATCGCCTGGCCCGCCGCCTGGCCCGCCAGCTGCTCGATCTCGCTGGTGTGGCGGTGGCCCACCACCCCGTAGGGGGCCACGGCTTCGGCGGCTTCGGCCAGCAGCAGGTTCTCCTTGGCGGCCCGGCCGCCGCCGGAGGTGCCCGTTTTGGCGTCGATGACGATGCCGCTCGTCTCGATCAGTCCCTGCTCAAGGAACGGCAGCAGGGCCAGCAGGCTGGCGGTGGGGAAGCAGCCGGGCGCCGCCACCAGGCGGGCCTCGCGGATCCGCGCCTCCGCCACCTCCACCAGCCCGTAGACGGCCTCCCGGCAGAGATCGTCATCCTGGCGGGCGGCCTGGCGGGCTTCGGCGGCATAGACCTCCTCCCACTGGGCCAGGGAGCGGTAGCGGTAATCGGCCGAGAGGTCCACCACCTTCACGCCGCGCTGCAGCAGTTCGGGGACAAGGCCGGCCGCCAGGCCGTTCGGCAGGCTCAGGACGGCCAGATCGGCGGCGGCGGCAATGGCCTCCGGATCCGGCGAGCGCACCACCAGGTCGTCCTCCAGGGGCAGGAAGGGCACCAGTTCGCTCCAACGCCTGCCGGTGCTGCGCTCCCCGCCCAGAAAGGTCACCGAGAGATCCGGGTGGCCCTGCAGCAGCCTGAGGGTCTGCAGTCCCCCATAGCCACTGGCACCGATCACCGCAACGCGCTTGCCAGCCATGCGGAACGCAGAAGAACGCTGGATCGTACCGGCACCCTATAAATGAGGTTCGATCCTTTCCCCGATCCAGCCCGCTCCCTTGACCGTCCTGTCCGGCCCACGCCAGTCCACGGGCATTCACTTCGATGCCATCGCCGATGCCCTGGCGGCCATCCGCAACGGTGAGTCGATCGTGGTGGTCGATGACGAGAACCGGGAGAACGAAGGCGACCTGATCTGCGCGGCCCAGTTCGCCACACCCCAGCAGATCAACTTCATGGCCACCGATGCCCGGGGCCTGATCTGCCTGGCAATGGAAGGGGAACGGCTCGATGCCCTGGATCTGCCCCTGATGGTGGATCGCAACACCGACAGCAACCAGACCGCCTTCACGGTGAGCGTGGATGCGGGCCCGGAGCGGGGGGTGAGCACGGGCATCTCGGCGGAGGACCGGGCCCGGACCATCCAGGTGGCGATCCACCCCGACACCCGGCCCGGCGACCTGCGCCGGCCCGGCCACATCTTCCCCCTGCGGGCCCGTCAGGGCGGGGTGCTGCAGCGGGCGGGCCACACGGAGGCGGCCGTCGACCTGGCCCGCCTGGCGGGTCTGTACCCGGCCGGAGTGATCTGCGAGATCCAGAATGCCGATGGCTCCATGGCCCGGCTGGCCCAGCTGGCCGACTACGCCCGCCACCACGGCCTGCGGCTGATCAGCATCGCCGACCTGATCCGCTACCGCCTCGACACCGAGCGGTTCGTGGCCCGCCAGGCGGAGGCCACCCTGCCCAGCAGCTTCGGAGAGTTCCGGGCGATCGGCTACCGCAACGAACTCGACGGCAGCGAGCACGTGGCCATCGTCAAGGGGTACCCCGAACGGGGCAGCGGCCCGGTGCTGGTGCGGGTGCACTCCGAGTGCCTCACCGGCGATGCCTTCGGGTCGCTTCGCTGCGACTGCCGCCCCCAGCTGGAGGCAGCCCTGCGCATGATCGAGTCGGCCGGAGAGGGGGTGGTGGTCTACCTGCGCCAGGAGGGGCGCGGCATCGGCCTGATCAACAAGCTCAAGGCCTACAGCCTCCAGGACGGCGGCCTCGACACGGTGGAGGCCAACGAACGGCTGGGCTTCGCCGCCGACCTGCGCAACTACGGCGTCGGGGCCCAGATCCTCAGCGACCTGGGCGTGCGCCGGCTGCGCCTGATCACCAACAACCCCCGCAAGATCGCCGGTCTGGGCGGCTACGGGCTCCAGGTGGTCGACCGGGTGCCCCTGGTGATGGATCCCGGCATCCACAATGCCGCCTACCTGCGGGTGAAGCGCACCAAGCTGGGCCACCTGATGGAGGCGGAATCCCATGGCCTCACGGCGGTGCTGGGCTGGCACGGCCCCCACGATCCCCTGCTGGGGGCGAGCCGTCTGGAGGTGCTGCGGGACTGGGCCCGGCGCAAGGGGCTGCTGCTGGAGCGTGAGGAGGATCCCCGCCTGCTCGCCCTGCTCGACGGCCCGGGGCTGGCCCTGCTGCTGGCCGCCCACCAGTCCCGCCAGCTCACGGCCGCCGACCTGGCCGGGCCGCTGATGGAGATGGCCCGCTGGCAAGGCACCACCGGCGTCAACCTGCTGCTGGCGCCCGATGCCCGACGCAAGGGCCATCCCAGCATCGACCTGGAGCCGGAGCGCCGCCAGCTGGCCGACCTGGTTCCGTCGGCGGCGGACGTCGGGGGGGTGGACGGGAGCGGCGGTGGCAGTGGAGCCAGCGAACCGGGGCGGACCCTCACCTGCCCCCTGCTCAACCTGACACCCGGGGCCTTCATCGTCTGGTCCTGAGCTGGCACCCGGCCCGCGGTGCGTCAGTCCTCGATCGTCACCTTGCGGATCCGGCTGCCGTTCTTCAGGGCCAGCACCACATCGATGTTCTCGGTGTGGCCGAACACGGTGTGCTGGCCATCCAGGTGGGGCTGGGGGCCATGGCACAGGAAGAACTGGCTGCCGCCGGTGTTGCGGCCCGCGTGGGCCATCGACAGGCTGCCGGCCTTGTGCTTCTGCGCATTGATCTCACAGGGGATCGTGTAGCCGGGGCCGCCGGTGCCGGCCATGCCTCGGGCACCCTCGCGACTGTTGGGGCAACCGCCCTGGGCCATGAAGCCGTCGATCACCCGGTGGAAGGCCAGGCCGTCATAGAAGCCGTCCTTGGAGAGCTTCACGAAATTGGCGACGGTACCGGGGGCATCGGCGTCGAACAGATCGATGGTGATCAGGCCGGCGTCGGTGTCCATCAGGGCCTTGGTCACGGTCGAGGAGGCAAACTTCGACTGTATCCGTCCAGGGCACCCCGCATCCATGGCCACCACCGAGCCGCCTACCCCCTCGCCCCAGGCCAGCGGTCTGCCGACGTCCGATCTTTCCCGGGCCCGCCTCGGCGTGCTCGGTGGCAGCGGCCTCTATGCCATGGAGGGCCTCGAGGACGTGCGCGAACTGACGGTCGACACCCCCTACGGGGCCCCCTCCGACAGCCTGCGGATCGGCCGGATCGGCGATCTGGAGGTGGTGTTCCTGGCCCGGCACGGCCGTCACCACACCTTCACCCCCAGCGAGGTTCCCTACCGGGCCAACCTCTGGGCCCTGCGCTCCCTCGGCGTGCGCTGGATCCTCTCGGTGTCCGCCGTGGGCTCCCTCCAGGAGAGCGTGCGGCCCCTCGACATGGTGGTGCCCGATCAGTTCATCGATCGCACCATGCAGCGGCCGCTCACCTTCTTCGGGGAGGGCCTGGTGGCCCACGTCGGCAATGCGGACCCCTACTGCGCCGTTCTCTCCCGGGTCCTCGCCGACGTCAGCGACAGCCTGATGCCGGAGGGGCGCCAGCTCCACCGCGGCGGCACCTACCTCTGCATGGAGGGGCCGGCCTTCTCCACCCGGGCGGAATCGGAGCTCTACCGCTCCTGGGGCTGCACGGTGATCGGCATGACCAACCACACCGAGGCACGGCTGGCCCGGGAGGCGGAGATGGCCTACGCCACCCTGGCGATGGTCACCGACTACGACTGCTGGCATGCGATGCATGACGCCGTCACCGTCGAGCTGGTGATCGACAACCTCCGGGCCAATGCGGCCCTCGCCCAGCAGATCGTGCGGCTGGCCGCCGAGCGGGTGCAGGCCCTGCGGCCCCCCAGCCCGGCCCACCAGGCCCTGCGCGATGCGCTGATGACCCCGCCCGCCCAGGTGCCGCCAACCACCCGGCGCCGCACCGAGCTGTTCACCGCCCCCTACTGGGGACCGTTCAGCGAGGGTGAGGTCACGATGGCGGCGTCGACGGCGGCAGGCTGACCCCGAGGGCCTCGAGGCACTGCCGCAGGCCGGGCCCGTGGCGCTCCAGGGCCGAAAGGGCCTTCCCAGCCTCGAGGCCGGAGGCCGCCATCAGCAGCGCCAGCCGCACCGATCCGCCGGCCCGCTCCAGCAGGCCCAGGCCCTGCTCGCGGGGAACACCGGCCAGATCCCGAAGGATGCGCAGGGCCCGGTCCTCCAGCTTGCTGTTGGTGACGGCCACATCCACCATCCGGTTGCCGAAGACCTTGCCCAGGCGCACCATCACGCCGGTGGAGAGGATGTTGAGCGCCATCTTGGTGGCGGTGCCGGCCTTGAGCCGGGTGGAGCCGGTCAGCAGTTCCGGCCCGGTCAGCAGGCGGATGTCGATGTCGCAGGGCATCGGCACCTGCTCGGCCGGCACGCAGGCCATGGCCACGCTGAGGGCCCCGATCGCCCGGGAGTGGGCCAGTCCCCCTAGCACGTAGGGGGTGGTGCCGCCGGCGGCGATACCCACCAGGGCGTCATCCGGGCCGAAGCCCCGCTGGATGAGGTCGTCGCGGCCCGCTTCCCGCAGGTCCTCGAGCCCTTCGGAGCTGCGCAGCAGGGCCGCCGCCCCGCCCGCCAGCACCCCCTGCACCAGCTCCGGGGGACTGCAGAAGGTGGGCGGACACTCCGCCGCATCCAGCACCCCGAGCCGTCCTGAGGTCCCCGCCCCCAGGTAGAAGAGGCGCCCGCCGCCGGAGAGCCGGGCCGCGATGGCATCGATGGCGGCCGCCAGGGCCGGCGCAGCCGCGGCCACCGCCTGCTGGGGCAGCAGGTCGTTAGCGCAGAACAGCTCCACCAGGCTCGCCGTCGGCAGCTGGTCGAGGTTCTCGCTGGCCGGGTTGGGCCGCTCAGTGAGCAGATGGCCCCTGTCGCCGCCGGGGGCGCTCAAAGCAGACCTTCGAGGCGACGGCGGAAGGCCTCCAGCTCCGCATCGCCGGCGGGGCCATGGGGATCGATCACGTCGGAGGCCGCTGGATCCTCTTTCCAACCCGTCAGCTCCATGTTCCGTGCCGGCGGGGCAAGCAGCAGCCGCTCCTCCTCGCTCTCGGGCATGAACCCGGCGGGGACGAAGCGGGCCTCGTAGCCCGCCTCGGCGCAGAAATCCTCCAGCTCCTGGCGATTGAGGGCCTCGACGCAGGGGGCCGGAAAGTCCTGGGCCTCGAGCAGCCCGGCGTAGCGCTCAGCGTCGTCCGGGTTCTCAAACAACAGCACCACCGTGCGACCGCCGAGCTCGAGCGAGTGGATGCCTTCCTGGTCGCTGCCCGGATCGAACAGCAGGACATGCACCGGGTTGGGTGGGAGACCGCCGTCTGTCACATCGTCAGGGGTGGGGCGCAGGCCAGTGTCTCATCCGTTGGCGGCCGATGGGGCGTTCAGTCCCCGTCCCTGGGGCCGTTCTGCTCCCGATCCAGCTCCCGCAGGCGCCGGAACAGGGCCTCCTCCGCCTCCGTCGGCCGGTCCGGCACGACGATCCTCACCTCCACCAGCTGGTCACCCCGCTGCTCCCCCTGGCGCTGTCCCCGCTGCCGCAGCCGCAGCAGCCGGCCGCTGGAGGATCCGGCCGGCACCCGCAGCCGCACGGGCCCCTCCAGGGTGGGCACCACCGCCTGGCAGCCGAGGGCGGCATCGGCGGGATGGAGATCGAGCTGGTAGTGCACCCGCAGGCCATCGATGCGCAGCCCCTCCGCGGTGCGCACCCGCAGCTGCAGGAAGTGGTCGGCCCCACCGGCCGCCACCCCGGCCAGGCGCAGCCGCCAGCCATCGCCGGCCAGGGGCGGCGTCCAGACCTCCACCACGGTGCCGTCGCGCAGCTCCAGCTCCAGCCGCTGTCCGCTGAGCGCCTGCTCCGGGGTGAGGGTCACGAGGGTTTCCTCGTCCGTGGCGGCCATCACCGGTGGCGGCGAAGCCGGCGCCGTCGCCACCTCGCCGGCCGCCGGGAGCTCCTCCTCGAGGGGCTCCTCCTCCCAGGACCGCGGACTGTGGCGCTCCTGGCCGAACAGCTCCGCCAGGTAGTCCTCGAAGCGGGGAAAGCCCGTGGCGAAGGGATCGCTGTCGAGCCCGGCGCTGTCCTGCCCCTCACCGGCCTCCCAGGCGCGGCGGCGGACCGGATCGGAGAGCACCGCGTAGGCCTCATTGACCTCCTTGAAGCGGGCCTCCGCCACCGGGTCGTTGCCGTTGAGGTCCGGGTGCCAGCGGCGGGCCTGCTGGCGGAAGGCCCGCTTGATGCTGGCGGCGTCGGCACCCGGAGCCAGGCCGAGCACCTCCCAGTGATCACGGGCGGCGCTGGCCACCGGGTCCGACGTGGGGGACTGGCTCACGACCCTCAGCCGTCGGCCCAGGGATCGTCCTGGTCGTATCGGCCGCCGCGGCGTGGGCGGTGCCGCTCGCCGGAGAGGTCACGGTCGTAGGGCTCCTGGCGATCCCAGGAGCGTCCGTTGTCCCAGCGGCGGGAGGGGACGTCGTCGTCATAACCGGCCTCCCGCTCGGCGAAGCGGCCGAGGGGGTAGGGATCCCGCTGCAGCGGCCGCGGTGGGCTCGACCAGGGGTCGGAGCGGCCCGATCCGCCCCAGTCGTCCCAGTCGTCGTCGGAGAAGAGCTCGTCCTTGAGGGACCCCAGGGTGTTCTTGAGCCCCTTGAGGGGGCCGCTCTCCGCCCGCCGTTCCCCCAGCAGACGGCGGTTGAGGCCGAACAGGGCCTCCTGCAGCTGGCTCACGGCCAGCTCGAGGTCGGCGGGGTCCTCCTGGGCCAGCACATCCTGCACATCGCGCAGGGCCAGCTCGACGGCGCGCTGCTGGCGGTCGGCACCGGCGGGGCCCAGCTCCAGGGCGGCATCCCGCAGCCGCCGTTCGGCCTGGGCCACCAGGGTCTGGGCGCGGTTGCGGCGGTCGATGACGGCCCGCTTGCGGCGATCCTCCACCGATTTGCGCTCCGCCTCCTCCAGCAGCCGGTTGATCTCCTCCTCGCTGAGGTTCGAGCCCCCCTGGATCGAGACGCTCTGCTGGCGCCCGGTGGTGCGGTCGGTGGCGGACACCTGCAGCAGGCCGTTGGCATCGATGTCGAAGGACACCTGCACCTGGGGCACGCCACGGGGGGCCGGCGGGATGCCGGAGAGTCGGAAGCGGCCGAGGGACTTGTTGTCGGCGGCCATCTGCCGCTCCCCCTGCAGCACGTGGATCTCCACCGACGACTGGTTGGCCTCGGAGGTGCTGAACAGATCTGACTTGCGCACCGGGATCGGGGTGTTGCGGGGAATCAGCACCTTCATCACCCCGCCGATCGTCTCCAGGCCGAGGGAGAGGGGCGTGACGTCGTTGAGCATCAGGTCGCGCAGTTCGCCGGTGAGGATGCCGGCCTGCACCGCCGCGCCGATCGCCACCACCTCGTCGGGGTTGACCGACTGGCACGGCTCCCGCGGAATCAGGGTGCGCACCATCTCCTGCACCATCGGCATGCGGGTGGAACCGCCCACCAGCACGACGTCGTCGATGGCGTCGGCACTCAGGCCCGAATCCCGCAGGGCCCGCTGGACCGGGCGCAGCAGCCGGTCGAGCAGATCGGGGCAGAGCCCCTCGAAGGTGCCGCGCTCCAGGGTGGTCTCGATGTGGAGGGGGCCGTCGGGTCCGGTGGCGATGAAGGGCAGCGACAGCGGCGTGCTCTGCACGCCCGAAAGCTCCTGCTTCGCCTTCTCGGCGGCCTCGGTGAGCCGCTGCAGCGCCTGGCGGTCGCGCCGCAGGTCGGTGCTGTGTTCGGCGAGGAAGGCCTCGGCCACCCAGTCGACGATGCGCCGGTCCCAGTCATTGCCACCCAGCTGTGTGTCGCCGCTGGTGGCCATCACATCGAAGACGCCGTTGGCGATGCGCAGCACGGACACGTCGAAGGTGCCGCCGCCGAGGTCGAACACCAGCACCCGCTTGACGGTGCTGCGATCGAAGCCGTAGGCCAGCGCCGCCGCGGTGGGTTCGTTGAGGATCCGCTCCACCGTGATGCCCGCCAGGCGACCGGCATCCCGGGTGGCCTGGCGCTGGGCATCGTTGAAGTAGGCCGGCACCGTGATCACCGCCGCCTCCACCGCCTCGCCCAGGTAGGTGGTGGCGTCATCGACCAGCTTGCGCAGGATCGAGGCCACCAGCTCCTCGGGGGCGTACTCCCGTTCCGTGGCCGGGCAGATGACGCGCACGTTGCCCTGGTCGTTGGCCCGCACGCTGTAGGGCACCCCCAGGCTGCCCTCGTCGAGTTCGTCCCAGCTGCGGCCGACGAAGCGCTTCAGGTTGGCGAAGGTGTTGCGGGGGTTCAACACGAGCTGACGGCGGGCCAGCTGGCCCACCAGCAGCTCCTGGTCGCGGCTGAACCCCACCACCGAAGGGGTGGTGCGGCCCCCCTCGGCGTTGGCGATGACCTGGGGCCTGCCGCCTTCGAGCACGGCCACCACCGAATTGGTGGTGCCCAGATCGATGCCGACGATGCGCCCCATGGAAGTCCTGATGGCGGCCCAACGCTACCGGAGCCCGTCGACCGTTAAACCGAGCTTAAACGGGCCGACTGAAACTCGTGCTGAGATCAGGTGCAACGTCCATGCCGATCGGCATCATTGCTGCATGAGGAGCACCCCCTCCACCGACGCGTTCACCCTCAGACGGCGGCCACCCCAGGAGAAGCTGGTCGATATCGGCTTCCGCCAGCTCACCCTGGTGCTGGCCGCTTCGGTGGGGATCGTCCTTCTGGCGATCTTCGTGACGGTGTTCAGCGGCGCCCGGGAGGCCATGGCCACCTTCGGCCTCAGGTTCCTGACCACCTCCGCCTGGGACCCGGTCAATGAGGACTACGGCGCCCTGATCGCCATCTACGGAACCCTCGTCACCTCGATCCTGTCCCTGCTCATCGCCGTACCCATCGGTCTGGGAACGGCGATTTTCATCACCGAGGACCTGCTCCCCCGCACCCTCAGGGATCTGATCGGTCTGATGGTGGAACTGCTCGCCGCCATTCCCTCGGTGGTCCTCGGTCTGTGGGCCATCTTCGTGATGGAACCGGCGATCCGCCCCTTTCTCGGCTTTCTCCACTCCAGCCTGGGCTGGACGCCGTTCTTCGCCACCGAACCCCAGGGTCCCGGCACCGCCCCGGCGATCCTGATCCTCGTGGTGATGGTGCTGCCGATCATCACCGCCATCTCCCGCGATGCCCTCAATCAGGTGCCGATCGAGCTGCGCCAGGGGGCCTACGGGGTGGGCACCACCCGCTGGGGCGCCATCTTCAACGTCATCCTGCCGGCGGCCGTCTCCTCGATCATGGGCGGCGTGATGCTCTCGCTCGGCCGGGCCATGGGGGAGACGATGGCGGTGACGATGATCATCGGCAACTCACTCAATTTCAGCGTCTCGCTCCTGGCCCCGGGCAACACCATTTCCTCCATGCTGGCCAACCAGTTCGGTGAGGCGGATGGCATCCAGGTCTCAGCCCTGATGTACGCGGCCGTCGTTCTGATGATCCTCACCTTCGTCGTCAACGTGATGGCCCAGTGGATCGTGCGGCGCCTCAGCCTGCGCTACTGACCCGAAACCCCTTCCGATCCACCCACCCCTGTTCACGCCGTTCCCTGGCCATGTCCGTCTCGACTCCGCCGACGACCCGTCACTTCACGGAACGGCTCACCCTCCACTACGACCCGTCCCTGAAGCGCAACCGCTTCAACCAGGTCGCCACCGCCATCGCCGGATTCTTCGCGGTGGTCGCGGTGATTCCCCTGTTCCTGGTTCTGATCTACGTGCTGATCCAGGGCGGGCGGCTGCTCAGCCTGCAGCTGCTGACCGAACTGCCCCCGGCCCCCGGCCTCGAAGGCGGCGGCATCGGCAACGCCATCCTCGGCACCATCGTGGTGACGCTGATCGCCTCGCTGATCGCCATTCCGGTGGGGGTGGGCGGCGGTGTCTACCTCTCCGAGTACGCCCAGAACGGCTGGTTCTCCCGCTTCGTGCGCTTCGGCAACGACGTGCTGGCCGGGGTGCCCTCGATCATCTGCGGCGTGTTCATCTACTCCCTGATCGTCACCACCCGGATCTTCTTCGACCAGAGCTTCAGCGCCATGGCCGGCGGCATCGCCCTCTCGGTCCTGATGCTTCCCACCGTGATCAAGACCACCTACGAGGGCCTGCTCCTGGTGCCGCAGGAACTGCGCTGGGGGGCCTACGGGGTGGGAGCCTCCCGCTTCGTGACCATCACCAGGATCACCCTCCCGGCCGCCTTCACCCCCATCGCCACCGGGGTGGTGCTTGGGATCGCCCGGGCCGCCGGGGAAACGGCTCCGCTGATCTTCACGGCCCTGTTCTCTCCCTTCTGGCCCGAGGGAGTGTTCAATCCGATCGCCACCATGTCGGTGCTGATCTTCAACTTCGCGATCATGCCCTACGAAGCCCAGAACGAACTGGCCTGGGCCGCCTCCTTCGTACTGGTGATCATGATTCTCGGCGCCAACCTGCTGGCCCGCTGGATCAGCCGGGTGTCGCGCACCTGACGTCCTTTCCTTCCCCATCCCTTCCGGCCCCGATTCACTCCATCCCTCCCATGACTGCTTCCCCTTCCTCCACCGTGGCCAGCGACGTCTGCATGTCCCTGCAGGACGTCACCATTTCCTACGGCAGCTTCGAGGCGGTCAAGAACGTCTACATGGATCTGCCCAGGGGCAAGGTGACCGCCTTCATCGGCCCCTCGGGCTGCGGAAAGAGCACGGTGCTGCGGGCCCTCAACCGCATGAACGACCTGATTCCGGGCTGCACCCTCAAGGGCCGGGTGATCTTCGATCAGCACGACCTCTACGACAAGCGGGTGGATCCGGTGGAGGTGCGACGCCGCATCGGCATGGTGTTCCAGAAGCCCAATCCCTTCCCCAAGTCGATCTACGAGAACATCGCCTTCGGCGCCCGGATCAACGGCTACAAGGGTGACATGGACGAACTGGTGGAGCGCTCCCTGCGCAAGGCGGCCGTGTGGGACGAATGCAAGGACAAGCTCAAGGAAAGCGGTTTCTCCCTCTCCGGCGGCCAGCAGCAGCGGCTCTGCATCGCCCGGGCCATCGCCACCGAACCGGAGGTGATCCTGATGGACGAGCCCTGCTCGGCCCTCGATCCGATCTCAACCCTCAAGATCGAGGAGACGATGCACGAACTGAAGCGCAGCTACACGATCATGATCGTCACCCACAACATGCAGCAGGCGGTGCGCGTCGCCGACATGACCGCCTTCTTCAATGCCGAGGCCGTCGAAGGTGGCTCCGGCAAGGTGGGCTACCTGGTGGAATTCAACGAGACCGAGAACATCTTCAACTCCCCCAGCCAGCAGTCGACCCTCGACTACGTCAGCGGACGCTTCGGCTGAGCCCTGATCCGGGGAGTCGCCGTCAGCAAACCAATCGGGACATCCCGCTCAGCGTAAGGGCTGGCGGGATGTCTCTATGGCGACTTCTGTGGGGAAGGGCAAAAAAAAGCCGGTCCTGGGGACCGGCTTCATCAAACGGAGAGGGAGGGATTCGAACCCTCGATAGAGTTGCCCCTATACAGCATTTCCAGTGCTGCGCCTTCGACCACTCGGCCACCTCTCCAGCGGCGAAATGGGGCAGATGGCAATGTAGCAGGGGCTGCACCTGGCCTTCTTTCCCCCGCGCCTCCGCTAACCCCACGCTCCACCCCCCCTGCCCAGCGCCCCCATGACCCGCACCCACCCGATCACGGTCCACTGGCGACAGGCCAACCGTGTCATCCGCCTCGACGTTCCGGAAGGGGAGTACATCCTGCGCAGCTTCGAGGCCCAGGGGGAGCCGTTGCCCTTCAGCTGCCGCAACGGCTGCTGCACCGCCTGCGCCGTGCGGGTGCTGGACGGCCACATCGACCAGCGGGAGGCCCTCGGCCTCTCGAAGCAGCTGCGTGAGGAGGGCTACGGCCTGCTGTGCGTGGCCCGGGCCACCGGCCCGCTGGAGGTGGAGACCCAGGACGAGGACGAGGTCTACGACCGCCAGTTCGGCCGTTTCTTCGGCCGCGGTCTGGTGCGTCCCGGCCTGCCCCTGGACGACGAATGAGTTCCCTCTGCCAACGGGCCCTGGACGGGTCCGCCCTCGACGCCCCTGAGCTGGAGCGGCTGCTGCAGGTGGCCCGCGAGGCTGCGGAGGCCGGTGGCCGCGAGCTGCGTCGCCACTTCGGCCGCCTGGAGCAGGTGAAGGAGAAGGGCACGGCGGGCAACCTGGTCACCGAGGCGGACCTGGCGGCCGAAGCGGCCGTGCTGGCGGTCCTGGCGGCCGGCACCCCCACCGTGGCCGTGCTGGCGGAGGAGAGCGGCCGGCTGGACGGCCAGGGGGATCTGCAGTGGTGCGTCGACCCCCTCGACGGCACCACCAACTACGCCCACGGCTATCCGTTCTTCGGCACCTCCGTGGGGCTGAGCTGGCGGGGCCTGCCCCTGCTCGGCGCCCTGGAGGTGCCGGTGCTGGAGGAGCACTACTGGGCTGCCCCGGGGCGGGGGGCCTGGTGCAACGGCCGCCGGCTGAGCGTCAGTGACTGCGGCGCCCTGGCCGACGCCCTGCTCGTCACCGGGTTCTCGTACGACCGGGTGCGGCGCCTGGACAACAACTACGCCGAGTTCGCCTGGTTCACCCACCGCAGCCACGGGGTGCGCCGGGCGGGGGCGGCGGCGGTCGATCTGGCCTTCGTCGCCGCCGGCCGGGTCGATGGCTACTGGGAGCGGGGCCTCTCCCCCTGGGACCTGGTGGCCGGCGTGGTGCTGGTGGAGGAGGCCGGCGGGCAGGTCTGCGCCTACGACGGCGGTCCACTCGACCTGGCCGACGGACGGGTGATCGCCTGCACCCCCGCCCTGCGCCAGCCCCTGATCGAGGGGCTGGCCCACTGCCGTCCCCTCACCGGGGCCAGCTTCGGCGCCCCGGAGCTGGATGCCACCGCCGGCGACCCGACCGGCGGCGCGGCCGACGCTCCATAGGATCCGCCCCTCCCCACCCCACCGCCCGAGCCTTCCCCTCCATGGCCCTCCAACCTGCCGCCGGCGCCCGGGACCTCAACCCGGGTCAGGTGGACAGCAACCGGCGACTCTGCGACCTGCTGGCCACGGTGTACCGCCTGTGGGGGTACCAGGAGGTGGCTCCGCCCACCATCGAGCGGCTCGACACCCTCGAGGCCGGTGGCGCGATCGCCGAACGGGAGCTCGTGCGCCTGGCGGCCGATGAGCCCCTCGGCCTGCGGCCGGAGCTCACCGCCCCGATCGCCCGGGCCGCCAGCACCCGCATGCTCGGCCGGCCCCGACCCCTGCGGCTCTGGGCCAGCGGCACCACCTTCCGCAGCTTCATCGGCGATGGCGGCGGCCAGCGGATCAGCGAACAGCTGCAGAGCGGTGTGGAGCTCCTCGGTGAGCCCTCCCCCGCCGCTGACACGGAGCTGCTGCATCTGCTGCTGGCCGCCGTGGCCACCCTGGGGCTGGCATCCGAGCACCGTCCCACCCTGCTGGTGGGCCACCACGGCCTGCTCAGCGCCCTGCTGAGCCAGGTGCCGGCGGAGCAGCGCTCCGCGGCCCGCCATGCCCTCACCGACTTCGATCCCCTCGCCCTCGCCGCCCTCTCCCTGCACGACAGCCAGCGCCAGCGGCTGATGGCCCTGATCGGCCTGCGGGGTGAGCCGGTGCGGGTGCTCTACCAGCTGGAGCAGTGGCTCGGGCCGGTGCCGCTGCTGGAGTCCCTGGCCGCCACCCTGGCCAGCATTCAGGAACCGGCCAGCGCCCTGGGGGTGCGGGTGCAGCTGGATCCCACCTTCCAGCCCCACTTCGATCTCTACGACGGGCTGGTGTTCAAGCTCGTCTGCCAGGGCGCCGACGCCCCGATGGCGATCGCCAGCGGCGGACGCTACGACGGCCTGGTGGGCCGCTTCTGCAGCGACGCCTCCCAGGCGGCCGGCACCGGCTTCGGCTTCGATGTGGAAGCCATCCGCGATCTGCTCGAATCGGCGACGACCGCAGCGGCCGCCGCGGAGGCCCCGGGTCCCTGGCTGGTGGCCAGCGGCACCGCCGCCGGGCTGGGGGCGGCCCTGCGCCGCATGGCGGAACTGCACGGCGCCGGCGAGGCCGCCGAACTCTGCACCCACCCCTGCGCCGACCAGGCGGCGGCGGAGCGGCTGGCGGCGGAACGGGGCTGCCGCGGGGCCCTGTGGCTGGCTGCCTAGGATCCTGCCGCTCGCTCTTTTGCGTCGATGGCCCATTCGATCGTCACCAACGTCTGTGAGGGCGTGGCCGACTGTGTCGACGCCTGCCCGGTGGCCTGCATCCACCCCGGCCAAGGGGCAAACAGCAAGGGAACGGCCTTCTACTGGATCGATTTCGACACCTGCATCGACTGCGGCATCTGCCTGCAGGTGTGTCCGGTGGCGGGGGCGATCCTGCCCGAGGAGCGGCCCGACCTTCAGAAGCCCGGCGGCTGACGCCCGCTGGTTCGGGGACCCCACCCTCGCCGGCCTTGAGCCGCCGCGCACCCCCACCTAGGTTCAGGGCGATTCTTCTCTTTCGCCATGACGGTGCTGGAACAGGGCCAGATTCAGATCCACACCGAGAACATCTTCCCGATCATCAAGAAGGCCGTCTATTCCGGCCATGAGGTGTTCCTGCGGGAACTGGTGAGCAACGGCGTCGATGCCATCAGCAAGCGGCGCATGGCCGCCATGGCCGGCGACTGCAGCGAAGGGGATGAAGGAACGATCTCCATCCGCATCGACCGGGAGGCGAAGACCCTCACCATCAGCGACAACGGCATCGGCATGACCGCCGATGAGGTGAAGCGCTACATCAACCAGGTGGCGTTCTCCAGCGCCGAGGACTTCCTTGAGAAGTACAAAAGCGAAAGCGACGCCATCATTGGCCACTTCGGCCTGGGCTTCTATTCCAGCTTCATGGTGGCCTCCCGGGTGGAGCTGGTCAGCCTCAGCGCCAGGCCGGAGGCCGAGGCGGTGCGCTGGAGTTGTGACGGCTCGCCCAACTTCAGTCTCGAGGGGGCTGATCGGTCCGAACCGGGCACCGATGTGATCCTGCATCTGATGGAGGAGGAGCTGGAGTACATCGAGCCCTCCCGAATCCGCACCCTGATCACCACCTACTGCGACTTCCTGCCGGTGGCGGTGCAGTTGGACGGTGAAACTGTCAACAAGCGGGAGGCCCCCTGGCGCAAGAGCCCCCGGGATCTCAGCGACGACGACTACATCGCCCTCTACCGCTATCTCTACCCCTTCCAGGGGGATCCCCTGCTCTGGGTGCACCTCAACACCGACTACCCCTACAACCTGCAGGGCATTCTCTATTTCCCCAGGATCACCGGGCGGGCCGACTGGGAGAAGGGCGAAATCCGCCTCTTCTGCAACCAGGTGTTCGTCAGCGATTCGATCAAGGAGGTGGTGCCTCGCTACCTGCTGCCCCTGCGCGGCGTGATCGATTCGCCCGACATCCCCCTCAACGTGAGCCGCAGCGCCCTCCAGACCGACCGACGGGTGCGCTCGATCGGTGGCTTCGTGGCCAAGAAGGTGGGCGACCGGCTCAAGGAACTGCACCGCGACGAGCCGGCCCGCTATGCCGACATCTGGGATTCCCTGGCCCCCTTCATCAAGATCGGCGCCATGGAGGACGACAAGTTCGCCGACCAGGTGGCCGACCTGATCCTGTACGGCACCACCGCAGCGGCCGCCGAGCCGCCGGCGGAGGGGGAGGAGGAGGCGGCCCCCGATCCCATCGCCACCGACGGGCGCACATACACCACCCTGGCCGGTTACCGCGGCCGGCTGCCGGCCGACAACGCCACCCGCATTCTCTATTGCACCGATGAGGCCGGCCAGGCCGGGGCCCTGGCCCTCTGGAAGGGGCAGGGGGCCGAGGTGCTGCTGGCCGACACCCTGATCGATTCCCAGTTCATCCCCTGGCTGGAGGCCCGCCATGGCGACCTCCGGTTCCAGCGGGTCGACGCCGAACTCGACGCCAGCCTGCATGAGCCGGAGAGCGAGCTGGCGGACGCCGACGGCGTCGACAGCGGCGAGAAGCTGCGGGGTCTGTTCAAGGCCGCTCTCGCCAACGACAAGGTCACCATCCAGGTGCAGTCCCTGAAAGGGGAGGGCTCCCCGGCCGCCCTGATCCTGCTGCCGGAGCAGATGCGTCGCCTCAACGACATGGGGGCACTGATGGAGCAGCGGCTGCCGGGTCTGCCCGACCACCACGTGCTGCTGGTCAACCGCCGCCATCCGCTTGTGGAAGGCCTGCTGAAGCTGTCCGCCGGTGCCGTGATCACCGGGGGCGGTAGCTCCCCCAGCCTCCAGCTGGCCGAGGATCTGAGCCGCCACATCTACGAGATGGCGCGCCTGGCCGTGGGGGGCCTGGAACCCAACCAGCTGGCCGGCTTCCAGCAACGCAGTGCCGACCTGATGGGGCAGCTGATGCAGCGCGGGCTCTGACGCTGGGGCCGGAGCGGATGGGGCCGGCCACCTAACCTGACCCCATGGCCGCCCGACCTCCCCTCTCGAGCCTGCGGCGGTGGCGGTCGCTTCCGAAGCTGCTGACCTCGGCCCTGCTGGCCCTGCTGTCGGCGGCGGCGCTGCTGGTGCTGCTGCCCGGATCCGGCCTTTCCAGCTCCGGCCTGTCCAGTTCCGGGTTCTCGGGCATCCCGGCGGCGGCCGCCGAGCCGGTGCCTGTCCGGGTGCTGATGCCAGCCCCCCTGGCCGATGCGGTGGCCGCTCCGGTGGCCCAGTTCAACGCCAGCGGTGCCGGGGTGGCCCTGGAGGTGATCCGCGGGCCCCTGGACACCGAGACCATCTCCGATCTGGCCACCGGCAGCCTGCTGCTGGGGGAGGCCCCCTTCGACCTGCTGCTGGTGGATGTCAGCTGGCTGGCCCGCTACGTGGCCGCCGGCTGGTTTGAGCCCCTGGAGCCCTGGTTCGGGCCGGAGGTGCTGGCGGCGATGGAGCCCGGCGCCCGCCTGGGCAATGGCCTCGATGGCCACCTCTGGCGCATGCCCCTGACGGGCGACACCGGCCTGCTCTACTGGCGCACCGACCTGATGGAGCGCCCCCCGCGCGACACCGACGAACTGGTGGCGATCTCCCGGGACCTGCAGCGCGACGGCCGGGTCCGCTGGGGCTACCTCTGGCAGGGGCGCCAGTACGAGGGGCTCAGCTGCGTGATGGTGGAGGTGCTCCACGGCTTCGGTGCCCGCTGGTGGAACGACTCCACCGCGCGCACGGAGCTGGGCAGTCCGGAGGCCGTGGCCGCCGCCCGCTGGCTCGACGGCCTGCTGCGGGACGGGGTGAGCCCACAGGCGGTGGCCAGCTACGCCGAGAACGACGCCCTGCAGTCCTTTGCCGCCGGTGACGCCGCCTTCCTGCGCAACTGGCCCTACGCCTGGAGGGAGATCGAGAAGGGCGACGTCCCGGTGAAGGGCAAGGTGGGCGTCACGGCGATGGTGGGGGCCCCAGGCGAGCAGGGGGGCGGCACCCTGGGCACCTGGGGCCTCTCCCTGATCAAGGGCAGTCCCCATCCGGAGGAGGCGGTGGCGGCGATCCGCTGGCTCACCGGCCCGGTCGTGCAGCGCCAGCTCGCCATCGAGCAGGGCTATGCCCCCACCTGGAGCCGGCTCTACGACGATCCCGACCTGCAGCGCCGTGCCCCGCTGCTGACGGTGCAGCGCCAGGCCTTGCAGCATCCCCAGCTGCGTCCGCCCACGCCGGCCTATGCCCAGCTCAGCGATCTGCTGGCCCGGCAGGTGAACGGCATGCTCACCGGCCAGGGGGGCCCCGGCCCGACCATGGCGGCCGCCCAGCGCCAGAGCCTGCAGGTGCTGCGCTCGCTGGCGGGACCGGCGGGCGACACTGCAGGGGGCCGCTCTGCCGTGGACCGATGAAACCCCGCGCGGCCAGCCTGCTGCTGATGGCGCCCGCCCTGCTGCTGCTGGCGGCGGTGTTCCTCTACCCCCTGCTGCGCTACGGCTGGCTGAGCGTCCATGCCAGTTCGGTGCTCACCGGGCTGGAGCCTGTGCCGAACGGGGGCGCCAACTGGGGGCGGCTGCTCGATGACGCCCGCTTCTGGACGGATGCGTTCCAGACCCTGCGCTTCGCCGTCTGCTCGGTGGCGCTGGAACTGGTCGGCGGCCTGGGGCTGGCCCTGCTGCTGCATCGCCCCCTGCGGGGGCGGGGGACCCTCAGGGCCCTGACCCTGCTGCCCTGGGCCCTGCCCACCACCGTGATGGCCCTGGGCTGGCGCTGGATCCTCAACGATCCCCACGGCCCCCTCAACGCCGCCATCCGCTCTTTCGGCGGCAGTAGTTACGGCTTCCTCTCCACCCCGGCCACCACCTGGTTCTTCGTGGTCCTGGCGGACGTCTGGAAGACCCTCCCGTTCGTGGCCCTGCTGCTGCTGGCGGGACTCCAGACCATTCCCGAGGATCTGGTGGAGGCCCTGCGGCTGGAGGGCGCCGGCCGTCTGCAGATCCTGCGCCGCCTGACCCTGCCGCTGCTGGTGCCCTACCTCGCCCTGGCCCTGCTGTTCCGGCTGGCCCAGGCCCTGGGCGTGTTCGACCTGATCCAGGTGCTCAGCGGCGGGGGGCCGGCCGGCAGCACCGAGAGCCTGGCCCTCTACGCCTACCTCAATGCCATGCGCTTCCTCGACTTCGGCTATGCCGCCACGGTGATGCTGGCCACCTTCCTGCTGCTGCTGGTGCTGCTCGGCGGCGGCTGGCTGCTCTGGCGGCGGGGTGATCTCCAGGGCCGCCGGGAGAGGGCCGCATGAGACTGCTGGTGCTGCTCTGGAGCCTGGGGCCACTGCTCTGGCAGCTGCGCACCTCCCTGCTGCGGCCGGAGGCGCTGGTGGCACCGCTGTTGGAGGGCAACCCCTGGACCCTGGCCAACTACCGGCTGGTGCTCTCCGGCGACCCACCCTTCTGGCGCTACCTGGGCAACAGCACCCTGGTGGCCCTGGCCACCACCCTGCTCACCCTGCTGCTGGCGGTGCCCTGCGCCTACGGACTGCAGCAGCAGCGCGGCCTGTTGCGCTGGGGCGTCAGCCTGGGGCTGGTGGGGGCGGCGATGTTCCCCACCGTGCTGCTGTTCCTGGCGCTGCTGGAGATGGCCCGCCGCTTCGGCCTGGCCAATGACCTGCTCGCCCTCAGCCTGCCCTACGCGGGCCTGTCGCTGCCGCTGGCGGTGCTGCTGCTGCGTGCCGCCTTCGCCGACCTCCCGGTCGAGCTGGAGGACGCCGCCCGGCTGGAGGGTCTCGACCTGGCCCAGCGGCTGCGGCACGTGCTGCTGCCCCTGCTGGGGCCGGCCCTGGCCAGCACGGGCATCCTGGTGTTCCTGGCCAGCTGGAACGAGTACGCCATCGCCCTCACCTGGATCAGCCGCAACGACCTGCTCACCCTGCCGATCGCCATCGCCCGGATCGGCGGCGGCTCGGTGTTCACCATCCCCTACGGCGCCTTCGCCGCCGCCACGGTGCTGGGCAGCCTGCCCCTGCTTCTGCTGGTGCTGGTGGCCCAGCGGCCAATCGTCTCGGGTCTCACCCGCGGGGCGGTGAAGGGATGAACGCTGCAGCGGGAGCCGGTCTGGAGCTGCGCCAGCTGTGCCGGGAGGTGGGGGGGCGCCGGCTGCTGGACCGGCTCGACCTGGCCGTCGCCCCCGGCGAATGCCTCGCCCTGCTCGGGCCGAGCGGCTGCGGCAAGTCCACCACCCTGCGTGTGGTGGCGGGGCTGGATCCCGCCAGTGCGGGCCAGGTGCTTCTGGACGGGAAGGACCTGAGCGCCCTCAGCCCTGGCGAACGCCAGGTGGCGATGGTGTTCCAGAGCTACGCCCTCTACCCCCACCTGAGCGTGGAGGGCAACCTGGAACTGGGGCTCAAGGTGCGCGGCGTGGCCGCCGGCGAGCGCCAGCGGCGCCTCGGGGCCGTGCTCGAGATGCTGCAGCTCGAGGAGCTGCGCCAGCGCCGGCCCGCCCAGCTGTCCGGCGGTCAGCGCCAGCGGGTGGCCCTGGCCCGGGCCCTGCTGCGCCAGCCGCGGATCATGCTGCTGGATGAGCCGATGAGCAACCTCGACGCCCAGCTGCGGGAGGAGCTGCGGCCGGAACTGCGGCGGCTGCTGTGCGGCCGGGAGCAGCCGGTGATCTACGTCACCCACGACCAACAGGAGGCGGTGGGCATGGCCGACCGCCTCGCCCTGCTCGACGGGGGCCGGCTGCAGCAGGTGGGCAGCCCGCGGGAGCTCTACGCCGATCCGGCGAACCGCTTCGTGGCCTGCTTCCTGGGGCGGCCGGCCATCAACCTGCTGACGATCGCGCCCGGGCTCCAGCTGGGCCTGCGGCCCGAGCATCTGCACCTGGCCGAGGAGGGGCCGGAGGCGGCTCGGCTGCTGCGGCGCGAATGGTGGGGCCACCAGCAGCTTCTCTGGCTCGACAGCCGCTGGGGTGCGGTGCGGGTGCTCTGCGACCCCGATCTGACGCTGCCCGCGGAGCCGCGCCTGGGCTGGCAGCGGCAGCATGAACTCTGGTTCGATCCCCTCAGCGGCGCCAGGCTCCATGGCCAGGGGCCCGTTTGGTAAAGTCGCAGGCTGGCTCAGGCCTGCATCGTCCACCGTCGTCACATCGTCATGTCCCGGGTCTGTCAGCTCACCGGCAAGCGCGCCAACAACGGCATGGCCGTCAGCCATTCCCACGTGCGCACCAAGAAGCTGCAGCAGGTGAATCTGCAGGAGCGGCGCCTGTGGTGGGCCGAGGGCAACCGCTTCGTGAAGCTGCGCGTGTCCACCCGCGCCCTCAAGACGATCCAGAAGAAGGGTCTCGGCGCCTACGCCAAGGAGCTCGGCGTCAATCTGGCCAAGATCTGATCGGATCCCCCGGCCGGCCCCGCTAGGGTCCGGCCCTGATCGAAGCCTGGCTGTGGACCGTCGCACCTTTCTGGGGGGATCCCTGCTGGCCACCCTCAGCCTGCTGGTCCGGCCGGCCCGGGCCCGGGCCATGGGGGGCACCCTTCCGGAGATCGGCCAGCCAGCCCCCGCCTTCGACCTCGACGGGGTTGCCCCGTCGGCTGGAGGAGAGGTCGTGCCGACCCATCGGAGCCAGGCTGACTTCCGGGGCCGCTGGCTGGCCCTCTACTTCTATCCCAAGGACTTCACCAGCGGCTGCACCCTCGAGGCCCGGGGTTTCCAGGGGGACCTGGGGGCGTTCCATGCCCGCAACGCCGAGGTGGTGGGCGTGAGTGCCGATGACCCGGAGGCCCACCTGTCGTTCTGCGGCAGCGAGGGTCTGGCCTATCCGCTGCTGTCAGATCCGGGCGGTGCCACCAGCCGTCGCTACGGCTCCTGGCTGGCGCCCTTTTCGGCCCGCCACACGTTTTTGATCGACCCGGACGGGGTGCTGCGGGCCAGCTGGGTGGCGGTTCGACCGTCCGGCCACAGCCAGGAGGTGCTCGCCGAACTGGTCCGTCTGCAGGGGGAGACGCCGGCCTGAGCCGTCAGCCCACCATGCGGGCCACCGGGAGGGGGGTCAGCCCCTCAGGGTGTCCAGCACCGCCCGGTGCACCTGGCTCTCCTGACGCAGGGCGGCGATGCCGGCCTGATCCGGCGGCTGGTCGAGCACGGCGGCCCAGCCCTCCTGGAGCCCTGGGGGCGGCGGAGCCTCCAGGTCGTGGCAGGGGCAGCCGATGCCGGCCGCCGCAGCGGCCACCTTGGGGTCGTAGCTGAGGGCGGCGCAGGGGCTGCCCGCCAGGGCCGCCAGGATCAGCCCGTGGAGCCGCATGGCCAGCACCAGGCCCGCCTGGGCGAACGCGGCCATGGCCTCCTGCGGGGTCGCGGCCGCCAGCTCCCGGCTGCGGGCGGCGAGGGCCGGCCCCACCAGACCCTGCCGGCTGAGGTCGGCCAGCAGTCCCCGGTCCTGGTCCTGGTGGAAGGGCAGCCAGAGCACCTCCCGGTCGGCCGCCACCGCCAGCCCCTCGAGGGCCTGCAGATAGGGCCTCCAGGTATCGGCATCGAGCTGGCGCACCGGCCGGAAGCAGACCACGATCGGCCCGACCCTGCCGTACCAGGCCCTGGCGGCCAGCGCCCAGACCGGATCGCTGCCGACGCGGGCCCCCACTCCCCAGGCCCTCGCCTGCGCTGCGGAGGCCGGGTCCCGCCAGCTGATCGCCGTGGCCAGGGGCAGCAGCCCCCGCACCAGCAGCCGGCTGCGGCGGCGGCGCAGGGGCCCCAGGCCCTGGCCCCAGAGCAGGACAGGCTTGCCCCGGGTCCGGGCCGCCAGCATCAGGGCGCCGTAGTACAGGAGGCTGCGGAAGCTGGTGGCGTCCTGGAGCAGGCTGCCGCCGCCGAGCACCAGGGCGTCACAGCGGCCCAGGGCGGAAAGGACCCCCTGCAGCCGGCGGCGGTCGGTGGTCTCCACACCGAAACGCTCCCGCACCTGCTCCTGGTCATGGGCCGTGACCACGGGAAGACAGTCCTCCGGCAGCTGGCCGAGCAGCACCTCCAGCAGGGCATCGTCCCCGAGGTTGTGCTCTCCGTAGTAACCGCAGATCAGAGCACGCATCCGACGCAGCGGTGGTTCCGGCTCCGTACATTACGGATCGCACCAGGCCCCGCCCATGCACGCGCTGTCGCTGCCCACCTGGTGGATCCACATCACCTCGGTGCTGGAGTGGATGCTGGCGATCCTGGCCGTACAGGCCTTCGGCCGACGGCGGCGGGAAGGGGGCTGGCGCTGGCTGGCCCTGGCGATGGTGCCGGCGCTGGTGAGCGCGATGGCCGCCTGCACCTGGCATCTGTTCGACAACAGCGAGGCCCTCAGGGGCCTGGTGGTGCTGCAGGCCGGCCTCACCGCCCTCGGCAACGGGGCGATGGCCGTGGCCGCCTGGAACCTGCTGCGCCAGCAGCGGCTCTCCCCGGAGGATGAGCCCTCGTGACCCTGCCCCTGGCCGCCTGGTTCCAGGGCCTCGGCACCATCGATCCGGCCCCGTTCTTCGTGCTCTCCCTGTTCCCCTACCTGGCCTTCCTGTGGTGGGCCCGCCAGGTGCGGGCCTTTCCCCGGCTGGCGTTGCGGGGATTCCAGCTGACGCTGCTGTTCGTGGCGGTCACGATCGCCGCCGCGGTGGTGGCCCAGCAGGTCTACGGCCGGCAGCTGGCGGACGTCGATCCCCTGCACGGCGGGGCCGAAGCCTTCCTGACCCTCAGCAACCTGGTGGTGCTGCTGGGGTTCCGGTTGCTCCCTTCGGAACCCCCGGCGGCGGGTTCAGCCGGAACCCAGGTCAACAAGTCTTAAGTGGGCGGGGCACAGGTCGCCCTGACCCGGAAGATGGGGCGTCGGCAAGTGCATCATGATCGCTCCTCTCCTCGCCATGGCTCCCGCTTCGATCAGCTGGTCCCCAAAGGTGGCCCTGGTCATGATCGTCTGCAACGTCATCGCCATCGCCATCGGCAAGGCCACCATCCAGCAGCAGAACGTCGGCCTCAAGCTGCCCAGCGACAACTTCTTCGGCGGCTTCAGCCACGGCGCCATGCTCGGCACCACCAGCCTGGGCCACATCCTCGGCATGGGCGCGATCCTGGGCCTGGCCTCCCGCGGCGTCCTCTGAGAGCTCAGCGCCAGCCGAGCAGGTACGGCAGCGCCCTGAGGCCGTAGCGCTCGAACCGATAGCCGAACAGCAGGGCCGAGAGATCCTCCGCCCTGCTGCTCTCCAGCCCCCGCAGCACCTGGTCCAGCCGGCCATCGGCCCCGGGCCCGTTCAGGCCCAGCCACGTGCGCCGTGCCAGCCGGCCGCTGAGCGACCAGCGCCAGCCCAGGGCACGACGCAGTTGCGGCGCGTAGTCCCGCAGGGCCCGCTGAGCCTGCTGCCCCGAGGATGAACGTCCTGGGGCGGTGAGGGCCTGCTGCAGCAGGGGCGCCAGCACGGCGCTGCTGGTGAGGGCGTGGCGGATCCCTTCGCCGCCGAGCAGGTTGGCGGTGCTGACCGCATCCCCCAGCCCCACCAGCCGGCCCCGCTGGTGCGGCTCGCGGCGCCGGATCGTGCTGCGCACCAGGCCGCCGTGGCGGTCGAGCACCTCGAAGGGTTCGCTTCCAATCCCGCCACCCGCCCCGCCCTCAGCGCCGCCCCCCGCCAGCAGACGGCGCCCCAGGTCGCCGATCAGCCCGCCCAGGGGTGGTTGGCGCCGCTGGCCATCCACCAGCCGGCAGACACCGAGCTTCAGCACCCCGGGCTGCATCGGGAAGATCCAGCCGTAGCCCTGGGGCACCCAGTCACTGCCCAGGCAGAAGCTGAGCCGGTCGGCCCAGCGCTTCCAGCAGGAGGGCGACACCCGCAGCAGCCATTCCAGGCCGGCGGCCCGCACCAGCCCATCGCGGCGGCGGTCCGTCAGCGGCGGATCCCCCAGCAGGGCCCGCTCGTGGCCGCTGGCATCCACGGTCCAGTCACTGCAGACCTCAAGCGTGCTGCCGTCGGAGCGGCGCAAATGGGTCACCATCCGCTCGCCCTCCTGGCGGCTGGAGCAGGCGTGCAGCCCCAGCTGCACCCGCCCGCCCCAGCGGCGGCACTGGTCGGCCTGCCAGCGGCGCAGGGCACCGAAATCGAGCACCACTCCGAGGGGGTGCGGCGAGGCCCAGCGCCGGGTGGCGGCCCCGGGCCCGATCAGCTGCCATTCCCGCCAGCGGCTGCCCACCACCTCCGCCGGCAGGCCCAGGCTGGTCATGGTCTCGATCGGCAGGGCGGCGCTGCTGAAGGCGGAGCGGGTCAGATCGTCAAGCCGGTCGACCAGAACCACATCCACCCCCTGGAGGGCCAGACGCCGGGCCAGGTCACCGCCGGACGGTCCGGCCCCCACCACCAGAACCTGGCAGCGAAGGGACGACTCAGACGGCAAGGGCGGTGGGAACGGTGGCGCGGAAGACGGGCCCGAAGCGCTCGAGGATGCGTTCGGCCATCTGGGAGGGGGTCAGACCCAGCCTTTCCTTGCTCTGGTCGGGGCTGGCGTGGTCCACCAGGACGTCGGGGATGCCGAGGCGCAGCACCGGCACAGGCAGATCGTGGTCGTTGAGGGATTCCACCACCGCGGCACCGAAGCCACCGGGCAGGGCCCCCTCCTCCATCGTCACGACCCGACCGATGCGTCGGGCCAGGGGCAGGATCAGGGCCTCGTCGAGGGGCCGCAGGAAGCGGGCATTGACCACCGCCGCCCGCAACCCCTTCTCCTGCAGCAGGCCGGCGGTGGCCATGGCCGGCGCCACCATGGCGCCGTAGGCCACGATCAGCAGGTCGTCGCCGTCGGTGAGCAGCTCACCGCGGCCGATCTCCAGGGGCTGCCAGCCCTCGTCCATCAGCGGCACACCTTCCCCTTCGCCGCGGGGGATGCGGATGGCGCAGGGGCCGTCGTGGGCGATCGAGGTGACGAGCATGCGCTGCAGTTCGGCCTCGTCCTTCGGGGCCATCACCGTGAAATTGGGCACGGCCCGCAGGTAGCTGATGTCGTACTGGCCCTGGTGGGTGGGGCCGTCGGCGCCGACGATGCCGGCCCGGTCGAGCACGAAGGTGACCGGCAGCTTCTGGATGCCCACATCGTGGATGAGCTGGTCGTAGGCCCGCTGCAGGAAGGTGCTGTAGATCGCCACCACCGGCCGCAGGCCCTCACAGGCCATGCCCGCCGCCATGGTGACGGCGTGCTGCTCGGCGATGCCGACATCGAAGTACTGCTGCGGCAGGGCCTTTTCCAGCAGATCCAGGCCGGTGCCGGTGGCCATGGCGGCGGTGATGCCCACCACCCGCGAATCCTGCTCGCAGATCTTGACCAGCGTCTGGCCGAACACCTTGCTCCAGCTGGGGGGCTTGGGCTTGCTGGAGGGGTAGGCCTTGCCGGTGGCCAGGTCGAAGGCCGACTGGGCGTGGTAGCCGACCTGGTCGGCCTCGGCGTAGGGGTAGCCCTTGCCCTTGGTGGTGGCCACGTGCACCAGCACCGGGCCCTCGCAGCGGTGGGCCGCCTGGAAGGTGCGCACCATCTCGGGAATGTCGTGGCCGTCGATCGGGCCCACGTAGGTGAACCCCAGCTCCTCGAACACGGCCCCCACCTTGGGCACCGCCAGCCGCTTCATGCTCTCCTTGAGGGTCTTGAGCTCGGTGGGCAGCTCCCCGTGCAGGAAGGGCAGGTGCTTCACCGCCTCCTCGGCGCTGCCGGAGAGGAACTGCACCGGCTTGCTGAGCCGCATGCGGTTGAGGTGGGTGGAGAGGGCCCCCACCGGCGGTGAGATCGACATGTCGTTGTCGTTCAGCACCACCAGCAGCTTGGTGCGGGGCAGGTGGCCCGCATGGTTGATCGCCTCCAGGGCCATGCCGCCGGTGAGGGCCCCGTCACCGATCACGGCGACGCACTTGAAATCCTCACCGCGACGGTCGCGGGCCAGGGCCATGCCCAGGGCCGCCGAGATGCTCGTGGAGGCGTGGCCGGCGCCGAAGTGGTCGAAGCGGCTCTCGCTGCGCTTGAGGTAGCCCGCCACGCCGCCCTGCTGGCGCAGGGTGTGGAAATCCTTGTAACGGCCCGTCACCAGCTTGTGGGGATAGGCCTGGTGGCCGACGTCCCACACCACCCGGTCGTGCTCCAGGTCGAGGGTCTGGTACAGAGCAAGGGTGAGTTCCACGACCCCGAGGCCCGGACCCAGGTGCCCGCCGCTGGTGGCCACCACCTCCAGGTGCTTCTCGCGGATCTGGCGAGCCATGGCCTCGAGTTCTGCGGTGCTCAGGCCGTGCAGCTGATTCGGATGGCTCAGCTCGCTCAGATGCATGCCCTTCCTTGCTTCCAGGTGGCCAATCTACGGGGTTCGCCCCGACACACGGCGACGAACGCCACCGTTCCGGGGTCGGGTTGCGACACTGGAGCGATGACCACGGCCGACGACGACGCCTTCCCCGGGGCGACCGCCTACCTGCAGCGGATCCTGCGGGCCCGGGTGTACGACGTGGCGATCGAGTCCCCCCTCGATCCCGCCCCCAACCTCTCCCGCCGGCTCCACAACCAGGTGCTGCTCAAGCGGGAGGATCTCCAGCCCGTGTTCAGCTTCAAGCTGCGCGGGGCTTACAACAAGATGGCCGGCCTGGAGCGCGCGGAGCTCGACCGGGGGGTGATCGCGGCCAGCGCCGGCAACCATGCCCAGGGGGTGGCCCTGGCGGCCCAGCGGCTGGGCTGCACCGCCGTGATCGTGATGCCGGTCACGACGCCGGAGATGAAGGTGCGCTCCGTGGCGGCCCGGGGGGCCGAGGTGGTGCTCCACGGCGACACCTACGACGAGGCCTGTGAGGAAGCCCACCGCCTGCAGCGCCAGCGCGGGCTCACCTTCATCCATCCCTTCGACGATCCGGATGTGATCGCCGGCCAGGGCACGATCGCCCTGGAGATCCTGCGCCAGTGCTCCGATCCCCCCGATGCCATCTACGTGGCGGTGGGCGGCGGCGGCCTGATCGCAGGGATCGGCGCCTACGTCAAGAGCCTCTGGCCCCGGGTGGAGGTGATCGGGGTCGAGCCGAGCGATGCCGACGCCATGACCCGCTCGCTGGCGGCGGGGGAGCGGGTGCGGCTGGAGCAGGTGGGCCTGTTCGCCGATGGGGTGGCCGTGCGTCAGGTGGGCGAGCACACCTTCGCCCTGGCCCAGCGCTGCGTCGACCGGATGGTCACTGTGGACACCGACGAGATCTGCGCCGCCATCAAGGACGTCTTCGAGGACACCCGCTCGATCCTGGAACCGGCCGGCGCCCTCTCGGTGGCCGGGATGAAGAAGGACGTGGCCCAGCGGCAGCTCCGGGACCGCACCCTCGTGGCGGTGGCCTGCGGCGCCAACATGAACTTCGACCGGCTGGCCTTCGTGGCCGAGCGGGCCGAGCTGGGCGAGGAGCGTGAAGCCCTTCTGGCGGTGGAGATCCCGGAGAAGCCCGGCAGCCTGGCCCGCTTCTGCGCCGTCCTCGGCCAGCGCAGCCTCACCGAGTTCAGCTACCGCCTCGCCGACCCCCAGCTGGCCCACATCTTCGTGGGGGTGCAGATCAGCGGCCACCAGGACACCCGCCACCTCATGGACGCCCTCGAGTCCCAGGGTTTTCCCTGTCTCGATCTGAGCGGCGACGAGCTGGCCAAGCTGCACCTCTGCCACATGGTGGGCGGACGGCTGCCCGCCAGTGCGGGGGCGGCCCTGAACCAGGGGGAGGAGCGGCTGTATCGCTTCGTGTTCCCGGAACGGCCCGGGGCCCTGATGGCCTTCGTGAACGCCCTGCACCCCAACTGGAACATCAGCATCTTCCACTACCGCAACCACGGCGCCGACGTGGGGCGCATCGTGGTCGGGGTGCAGGTGCCCCCGGGGGAGCTGGAGGCCTGGCAGGCCTTCCTCGCCGACCTCCCCTACCAGCACTGGGAGGAGACCGGCAATCCGGCCTACCGGCTGTTCCTGGGTGAGGTGGGGCGGTCCCTGCCCAGTCCAGGCGGGCTGGTGGGGGTCTGAGGCCTGCGATACGTTGCCGCCACGCCGTGCCGGACGTCCCCATGGCTGAACCCGACCCCCTGCCTCCTGAAGGAAAGCCTCCTGAAGACGCGCCCTCAGCGGCGGCCACCCCGGGCCTGTCCCTGCCGGCCCGACTCGAGGCGATTCTCTATCTGAAGGGTCGACCCCTGGAGCTGGGGGAGCTGGCCGCCATCGCCGGCATCGACCGGGACGAGACCGAGCTGGCCCTGATCACCCTGATGGCCGACTACGCCCACCGGGACACCGCCCTGGAGATCCACCAGGAGGGCCAGCACTACGCCCTGCAGCTGCGCGCCGGCCTAGGGGATCTGGTCCAGAACCTGCTGCCGGTGGACCTCTCCGTCGCCGCCCTGCGCACCCTGGCCACCATCGCCCTCAAGAAGCGCCTGCTGCAGTCGGAGCTGGTGGAGCTGCGCGGCTCGGGCGCCTACGACCACATCAGGGAGCTCCTGGCCCAGGACTTCATCGAACGCCGCCGCCAGAGCGACGGCCGCTCCTACTGGTTGAGCCTGAGCGAGAAGTTCCACCGCACCTTCTCCCTGAAGGCCGATGATCTGGCAGCCCTGGGCTCACGCCTGGCGGCCGCCGAGACGGCCGGAACCCCGCCGCCACCCGACGAAGAGGCGGATCCATAGAGTTGGCCCAAGTGTCGGCGCAAGCCTGCAGCCCCATCCCCCGACCCCTTCCATGAGCATCCTCGTCTTCCTGCTCCAGGTGCTGGCCCAGACCCTGAGCATCTACCTGCTGGTGCTGCTGGTCCGGGTGCTGCTCAGCTGGTTCCCCAACCTCGACTGGAGCAACCCGTTGCTCTCCAGCGTCAGCGCCATCACCGACCCTTACCTCAACGCCTTCCGGGGCCTGATTCCACCCCTCGGCGGCATCGACCTCTCGGCCCTGGTGGCCTTCATCGCCCTGCAGCTGGCCCAGAGCCTGCTGGGGGCTTCCATCGCCACGCTTTCCGGCGGCCTCTACTGAGGTTCGGCGGCCGGGTACGCCGCCAGGGCCTCCTCCAGGGGCAGGAGCTCGTCGTCGACGCCGGCACGGGTGCGCACCGGGGCGCTGAAGCCCCGGGCCTTGACGCTGCGGGTGCCCAGGGGCCCAGGGGTGCCGGCGGGCACCGCCAGCCGCAGGGCGAAGCTGGAACGGCCTGGGGGCACATCGCCGATGGATCCCACCCGGGTGCGGTTGGGCAGCACCGGCTCTCCGCTGGCATCGAGGATCAGGCCGAACACATCGGTGTCCACCACGGGCTTCGATCCCGGGTTGACCACCACGCCGCGCAGAGCCCAGCAGGTGGCGCCGCTGGGGCGGGCCAGGGTCGGCTGGGTGCCCAGGTCATCGGCGGGGCAGGGCTCCAGCACCACCTCCGACACCGTCAGGTCGGTGGCGCCCGCCAGGGCGGGGGCGCCGAACAGCACCAGCAGCACCAGGGACAGCCGCACCAGCAGCCGGGCTCCCGCCACAGCCTGGTTGGCGGCCCAGCCCCATGGCCCTGGAAGGACGATCCCTGCCTGAGTCACCGCCGGTCGCCGCTGCCTGCGATCACGTTACGGTTCGCCCGATCGGCCAGCTTGGCCAGGTTGGCGCCGGCCACATCGTCGAGGTCGAGCCCCAGCTCGGTGGCCAGCTGGGCCACATACCAGAGCACATCGCCCAGCTCCAGCCGCAGGTCGTCGCGGACCTCGGGGCCGAACACCCCGCCCCGATCCCGCAGCACCTTCTTCACCTTGTCGGCCACCTCGCCGGCCTCGCCGCAGAGCCCCAGGGTCGGATAGAGGATGTTGGCGCCCGCGTCCGGGTAGCGCGCCGTCTCACGGGAGCGTTGCTGGTAGTCCTGAAAGTCCATTTCAAGCGCGCTCCTGGCTAGCCCGGATGGTAGTTTCCGCCCTTGTAATAGGTCGTCCAATGGCCCCTCACGATCTCATGCGTCGCACAAAGATCGTGGCCACGATCGGGCCCGCCACCGAGTCACCCGAGGTGCTGCGGCAGCTGATCGCCGCCGGCGCCACCACCTTCCGTCTCAACTTTTCCCACGGCGATCACAGCGATCACGCCGATCGGATCGCCACCATCCGCCAGGTGGCCCACGAACTGGGCGTCCACATCGGCATCCTCCAGGATCTTCAGGGTCCCAAGATCCGCCTGGGCCGCTTCCAGGCCGGTCCCATCACCCTGGCCAAGGGCGATCCCTTCTCCCTCACCTCCCGGGCCGTCAACTGCGACAACACCATCGCCACCGTCACCTACGACCGGCTGGCGGACGAGGTGACCAGCGGCAGCCGCATCCTGCTGGATGACGGCCGCGTCGAGATGGTGGTGGAGGAGGTGGACGGCCCCGGGCAGACCCTGAAATGCCGGGTCACGGTGGGGGGGGTGCTCTCCAACAACAAGGGGGTGAACTTCCCCGATGTGCAGCTCTCGATCCGGGCCCTGACCCCCAAGGACCGCCGCGACCTGGCCTTCGGCCTGCAGCAGGGCGTCGACTGGGTCGCCCTCAGCTTCGTGCGCAACCCCTCCGACATGCTGGAGATCCGGGAGCTGATCCGCAGCCAGGGCCACGACACCCCGGTGGTGGCCAAGATCGAGAAGTTCGAGGCCATCGACGCCATCGATGCGATCCTGCCCCTCTGCGACGGGGTGATGGTGGCCCGCGGCGACCTCGGGGTGGAGATGCCCGCCGAGGAGGTGCCGCTGCTGCAGAAGGAGCTGATCCGCAAGGCCAACAGTCTCGGCATCCCGATCATCACGGCCACCCAGATGCTGGATTCGATGGCCTCCTGCCCCCGGCCCACCCGGGCCGAGGTGAGCGATGTGGCCAACGCCATCCTCGACGGCACCGACGCGGTGATGCTCTCCAACGAGACGGCCGTTGGCGACTACCCCGTGGAGGCGGTGGCCACCATGGACCAGATCGCCCGCCGCATCGAGCGCGACTATCCCCAGCGGGTGCTGGACAGCCACATGGCCACCACCATCCCCAACGCCATCTGCCAGGCGGTGAGCAGCATCGCCCGCCAGCTCAACGCCGCGGCGATCCTGCCCCTCACCAAGACCGGCTCCACGGCCCGCAACGTCAGCAAGTTCCGTCCCAGCACCCCGATCCTGGCGATCACCTCCGATGTCACGGTGGCCCGCCAGCTGCAGCTGGTGTGGGGGGTCAATCCGCTGCTGATCCAGGACGAGTCCAGCAGCAGCCGCACCTTCAGCGTCGCCATGGCCACGGCCCAGCAGCTGGGGCTCCTGGGCGCCGGTGACCTGGTGGTCCAGACCGCCGGCACGCTGGAGGGGGTGAGCGGCTCCACCGACCTGGTCAAGGTGGGCATCGTCTCCGCCGTCATGGGTCGTGGTGTCGGCATCGGCAGCGGCACCGTGAGCGGCAAGGTGCGGCTGGCCAGCTCACCGGAGGACGCAGCCCGCCTGGAAGCCGGCGAAATCCTGGTGGTGCGCGAGACCAGCGCCGCCTACCTGGAGGCGATCCGCAAGGCCCGCGGGGTGATCGCCGAGGAGGAGGGCCGCCAGAGCCACGCCGCCGTGATCGCCGAGCGTCTCGGCGTTCCCGTGATCGTGGGAGTGGCCAACGCCACCCTCGAACTGCGCATGGGCGAGGTGGTCACCCTCGAGATTCAGGAGGGGGTGGTGCACCGGGGTCCCCGCAGTTCCCACCCTTCGGCGGTGCCCTCGTTCCTTTAGAACCGAAGCCTCCCCGGCTGCGCCGCCATGGCCTCCAAGCTGCCCCTGAGCGAGACGGTGTCCATGGCGCTGCTGACGCTGCGCTCCAACCGTCTGCGAAGTCTGCTCACCATGCTCGGCATCGTGATCGGCAACGCCTCGGTCATCACCCTGGTAGGGGTCGGGCGCGGGGCCCAGAACCTGGCCGAGAGCCAGCTCAGCACCCTCGGCGCCAACGTGCTGTTCGTCGTGCCCGGCAACAACGACACGCGGCGCCAGGGGATCGAAATGCCGCGGACCCTGGTGCTGGAGGACGCCAAGGCGATCGCCGAGCAGGTACCGAGCGTGCGTCGCGTCGCCCCCCAGATCACCCTCAACGAGGTGGCCCAGGCCGGTGGTTTCAGCTCTTCGGTCTCGGTCTCGGGGGTGACGCCGGAATTCCTGCCGGTCCGCAGTTTCGAGGTGGCCCGGGGCCGCTTCATCGACCAGCGCGACGTGCAGGGCGCCCGCAACGTGGTGGTGATCGGGCCTGACCTGCAGGAGAAGCTGATGCCCACGGGGGAGGCCCTGGGCCGCCAGCTGCGCATCCGTGACAAGTCCTTCGAGGTGATCGGCATCCTGGAGCCGAAGGGGGCGGTGTTCGGCTCCAACCAGGACGAGAACGCCTACATCCCCCTCACCACGATGGTGAGCCAGCTGAGCGGGCGGGATCCCACCTTCGGCATCAGCCTCACCTTCATCAGCGTGGAGGCGAAGGATGAGGCCAGCACCGGGGCGGCCGCCTTCCAGATCACCAACCTGCTGCGCCAGCGCCACCGCATCCTGAGGGAGGACGACTTCGCCGTGCGCTCCCAGAAGGATGCCCTCACGATCGTCGGCACGATCACCGGCGGACTCACCCTGATGCTCGGCGCCATCGGCGCCGTGTCCCTGCTGGTGGGCGGGATCGGCATCATGAACATCATGCTGGTGTCGGTGAGTGAACGCACCGAGGAGATCGGCCTGCGCAAGGCCCTCGGTGCCCGCAGCAGTGACGTGCTGCTCCAGTTCCTGGTGGAGTCCCTGGTGCTGGCCAGCCTCGGCGGGGTGATCGGCAGTGCATTGGGCCTGGGCACCGTCGGCCTCGTGGCGACCTTCACCCCCCTGCCGGCCACCATCGAGGCCGGCACTGTGCTGCTGACGGTGGGGCTGTCCGGGTCGATCGGCCTGTTCTTCGGGGTCGTGCCGGCACGCCGGGCCGCCCGTCTGGATCCGATCGCGGCCCTCAGGAGTCTCTGAAGGGGCCGGGGCTCAGGGGCTCTGGGCGCCGTATGAACGGCGCTTGGGGCCGACAGGCCCCGCCGTAACCCGGCCCTCGCCCGGAAAGAACAGAAGAAAAGATTAAGACTGGCAATCCGTCGCCTTCGTCACCGAATCCCCACAGCCGCAATGGCTTGATGGTAAGGACGTCGCCACATGAAGGTGTTGGATCAACTGGCCAGGACGGAACAGGTGGATTGCGGTTACCGGAACGGATCCGATCGCATGGTCATCCTGCGCTGCATCGGGCCGGAGCAGTTCTTCCTCGAGCGGGTCGTCTTTCCTTTCGAACTCCTGACCTTTCAATGTCCGGACAGGAGCGAGGTGGAAATCTGGACACATGGCCTGGGCGGACCGGAGCTGCTCGAATCGATCGAGGCCCGCGAACTGATCATGGAATCGGCCCCGGTGCCCGAGGCCGCCGCCGGCGGCATCGAACTCAACCCCTGGCTCCAGGCCAGCTGAGCCGCTTACGCCGGGGCCGCCGCGCTCCCGGTGCCGGGCCCCGCGCTCTTAAGGTTGTCCAAAAGCTTCACAACCATGAATCAGCGCTGGCGTGTCCTTGCCCTGTGGCTGTTGCCGGTCGCCGTGGCCGTGTTCCTGGGTTGGCAACTGCTGAGTTCCGGAGGGCGTCTGGCCCCTGCCGGCAGCGGCGGCGACACCACAGCGCCCCGCAATGCGGCGGTGGCCCGGATGAGCTACGGCCGCTTCCTCGATTATGTGGAGGCGGGTCGCGTCACTGCTGTCGACATCTTTGACGGGGGCCGCACCGCCGTGATCGAGGCGGTGGATCCCGACCTCGACAACCGCGTCCAGCGTCTGCGGGTGGACCTGCCCGGCGTGGCGCCCGAGCTGATCAACAAACTCAAGGATCAGGGCATCAGCTTCGATGTCCATCCGCCCAAGTCCACCCCTCCGGCCCTCGGCCTGCTGGGCAATCTGCTGTTCCCGCTGCTGCTGATCGGCTCGCTGATCTTCCTGGCGCGCCGCTCCTCCGGCATGCCGGGCGGCCCGGGCCAGGCGATGCAGTTTGGCAAGTCCAAGGCCCGCTTCGCCATGGAAGCCGAAACCGGCGTCAAGTTCGACGACGTGGCCGGGGTGGAAGAGGCCAAGCAGGATCTGCAGGAGGTGGTCACCTTCCTCAAGACCCCCGAGCGCTTCACCTCGGTGGGGGCCAAGATTCCTCGCGGCGTGCTCCTCGTGGGCCCCCCGGGCACCGGCAAGACCCTGCTGGCCAAGGCGATCGCCGGCGAGGCCGGCGTGCCCTTCTTCTCCCTCTCCGGTTCGGAGTTCGTCGAGATGTTCGTCGGGGTCGGCGCCAGCCGGGTGCGCGACCTGTTCAAGCGGGCCAAGGAAAACAGCCCCTGCCTGATCTTCATCGACGAGATCGATGCCGTCGGCCGTCAGCGCGGCGCCGGCATCGGCGGCGGCAACGACGAGCGGGAGCAGACCCTCAACCAGCTGCTCACCGAGATGGACGGCTTCGAGGGCAACAGCGGCATCATCATCATCGCAGCCACCAACCGCCCCGACGTCCTCGACTCAGCCCTGATGCGGCCCGGCCGCTTCGATCGCCAGGTGCAGGTCGACGCTCCCGACATCAAGGGACGGCTCTCGATCCTCAAGGTGCACAGCCGCAACAAGAAGCTGGCCGACGACGTCTCCCTCGAGATGATCGCTCGCCGCACCCCCGGCTTCACCGGCGCCGACCTCGCCAACCTGCTCAATGAGGCGGCGATCCTCACCGCCCGCCGGCGCAAGGAGGCCACCGGCCTGGCCGAGATTGACGACGCCGTTGACCGGATCATCGCCGGCATGGAGGGCAAGCCCCTCACCGATGGCCGCAGCAAGCGCCTGATCGCATACCACGAAGTCGGCCATGCCCTGGTGGGCACCCTGGTGAAGCAGCACGATCCTGTGCAGAAGGTCACCCTGATTCCCCGGGGTCAGGCCCAGGGCCTCACCTGGTTCGCCCCCGACGAGGAACAGATGCTCGTCAGCCGTGCCCAACTGCGGGCCCGGATCATGGGAGCCCTCGGGGGCCGGGCCGCCGAGGACGTGGTGTTCGGCCACTCCGAGGTGACCACCGGTGCTGGCGGTGACATCCAGCAGGTGGCTTCGATGGCCCGCCAGATGGTGACCCGCTTCGGCATGAGCGACCTGGGTCCGATGTCCCTGGAGGCCGGCAATCAGGAGGTGTTCCTGGGCCGCGATCTGATGACCCGGAGCGATGTCTCCGATGCCATCGCCCACAAGATCGACGAGGCCGTCCGGCAGATCGTCCAGAGCTGCTACACCGACACCGTCAAGCTGGTGGCCGAACACCGTGCCTGCATGGACCGGCTGGTGGAACTGCTGATCGAGAAGGAAAGCCTCGATGGCGATGAGTTCCGGCTGATCGTCTCCGAGTTCGCCTCGATTCCAGACAAGGATCGTTTCTCCCCCCTGCTCACCGCCGCCGACCTGGCCGCCAGCCCCCATCAGGGTGCTGCCGTCGCCGAGACCAGCGAGGCTCCCTGAGGCTTCGGCCTTCGCCATGAAAAAAGGCCTGCTTCGGCAGGCCCTTTTTTGTCTCTGCTTTCGGCTCAGACGGGGCGAACGGGCCGCTTCTCGATCACCTTGTCGATCAGGCCGTAGGCCATCGCTTCGGCCGGGGACATGAAGAAGTCCCGGTCGGTGTCGATCTGGATCCGCTCGAGATCCTGACCGGTGCGGCCGGCCAGTTCGCGGTTGAGCTTGTCCTTCAGATAAAGGATCTCATCGGCCTGGATGCGGATGTCACTGGCCTGGCCCCGGGCCCCGCCGAGGGGCTGGTGGATCATGATCCGGGAGTGGCTCAGGCTGCTGCGCTTGCCCTTGGCGCCGGCGCAGAGCAGGAAAGCTCCCATGCTGGCCGCAAGGCCGACGCAGACGGTCTGGACGTCGGGTTTGATGTGCTGCATCGTGTCAAAGATACCGAGGCCGTCGTAAACCGAACCGCCCGGGGAATTGACATAGAGGAAGATATCCTTCTCAGGATCTTCGGCCTCCAGAAACAGCAGCTGGGCCACCACCCGGTTGGCGGACTCCGCCGTGACCGGTTCGCCGAGAAAGATGATCCTCTCGCGCAGCAGGCGGGAATAGATGTCGAAGGCTCTTTCACCGCGACCCGACTCCTCGATGACGATCGGGATCATGGGCTCCAGACAGGCGATTGAAACGATCCTACCCAGCCGCCGATCGGGTCGAGTGCCTGCAGCGCTAAGGTCGCAGCAACGAAGAATCCAACCGCGTGAGCGCTGCTCTCACCGTCGCCGACAGCAAGCGAGCCTTCCATGGCGCCTTCCCCCATGTCATCGGTCCCCTCTACCGGCGCATGGTCGACGAATTGCTGGTGGAGCTCCACCTGCTGAGCCGTCAGAAGGGCTTCCAGAGTGATCCGCTGTTCGCCGTCGGGCTCGTTCAGGTCTTCGACGGCTTTGCCCGGGGCTACCGTCCCGAGGCCCAGAAGGGTCCCCTCTTCGAGGCCCTGTGCGCCTCCTCCGGCTTCGACGGCCCCGAGCTGCGCCGCCAGTGCAACGACGCCCTGGCCGCCATGGGGCGCCACAGCCAGGCCGAGGTGCGCCAGTGGATCGAGCGCCAGGGGGAGGGGGCGCCGCCGCCGGTGGCCACCGCCCTCGCCGGCATCCGCCGGCCCGACTTCCACTATTCCCGCCTGATGGCCGTCGGCCTGCTCGCCCTGCTGGAGCAGGCCCTGGCCGACGACGCCATGGAGCCCCAGGCCCTGCGACAGCTGGCCCACGAGATCGGCGAGTCGATGGGCCTGCTGCGCGACCGGCTCGACAAGGACCTCGCCCTCTACGCCAGCAACCTGGAGAAGATGTCCATGGCCGTCGAGCTCATGGAGGAGACCGTGGCCGCCGAGCGGCGGCGGCGCGAGCGTCAGGCCGTCAGCGGCTCACCTGAAGGCGTCCCTTCAGCCAGCTGAGGCCGGCGCCACCGGTGGCGGATTCGCCGGGAACGGCCTCCATCCACAGCTGGTCCGCACGGCGCACCAGCTCAGGCAGGGGCTCGGGCAGCAGGCCCAGCTGGTCGAGCCCCCGGGGCCGGACCCGTAACCAGAGCTCTCCGCTGGCCGGGGCGCTCGCCCCCGCGGTGGCCATGGGCTGCCAGCGGCCGGGTACCGGACCGAGGAACAGCAGCAGCTGGGGCGAGGGCCCGCTTTCGCCGATCCAGCGCCATCCCCCCATCACCACGCCGTCCTGCCGGCTCCAGGTGGCGGCCAGCGCCTGGGAGGTCGTCGTGGAGCCGGGGCCATCCTCCAGCCCCTGGGCCTGCAGGGCCCGGGCCAGGCCCAGCAGCAGCTGGCGCCAGCCCTGGCGGTCCGGCCCCACCGCCACCTGGAGCTCGAGCGAGGCCTGGAAGGGACCGGTGGCCTGGGGCTGGAGCCTCAGGCTGAAAGGGGAACGGCGCAGCAGGGCGAGCCCCTTGGTGTCGATGCCGTAGCGGGCCGCCAGGGGGTCGCGGATCAGCTGGCGGGCCAGCAGCCCGCGGAACAGTTGCTCAAGGGAGGAGCCCTGGAGTTCCAGCAGCAGGTCGGCGGGCAGGGGCGGCCTTGAGGAGGGCGGCAGGTCCGGGGTCCTCAGGCTGCCCGCCGGGCCGACGGCGGCGGGCCGGTCGGAAGCTTCGCCTCGCCAGCGCACCTCGGAGGTCTCCAGCGACAGGGACAGACAGCCCTCCTGATAGGCCTCCAGCAAGGGGGCAAGGGGCCCCACCAGCGCCCCGAGGCCGGAGGCGTTCCAGAACACCCCCTGGCCACTTTCCAGGCGGGGCAGGCAGGCGCTGAACAGTCCGCGGCCGGCCCGCTGGTCCGGTCGCAGCTGGTCTTGCAGCAGGCGCCGGGAGAGGGGATCGGGTGCCACCACCAGCAGGTTCCCCACCCGCAGGCCATCGGCAGGCAGGGGCCGCCGGGCTCCGGCGCCGGCGTTCTCCTGCACCACCAGGTAGGCACCCCCATCGGTGTGGGGTCCCCAGAACTGCCACCAGGTGCGGCGCTGCTCGCGCCACAGCCGGGTGGCCGGGGCCTCGCCGAGGCGTTCGCGCCACAGGGCCGGGACGGGTCGCTCGGGACTGGCGGGGAAGCTCTGCAGCAGGCTGCTCACCGCCATCAGCTGCTCGAGTCCCTGGGCCCGGGGCCGGGGCCAGCGCCACAGGGCCAGGCTTGGCAGCAGCAGCAACAGCAACAGCGTGACCGTGGTGAGCGGCAGGGGCGGCAGCGGCAGCCGGCGGGGCAGGCGCGCCAGGGCCGGTGCCACCCGTGGGCGGCGCAGGATGGCGAACGGGCGGCTCATGGAAACGCCGGCTGGGTGGAGCCCGGGAGGGTGGGGCGCGGCGTCCGGTCCCGCGTTCGTTCCGTCATCGGTGACCCCACAAGGCACACGCCTCTCAGAACGCCAAAGCCGCCGTGGGCGACCCCATCAGCGGTTGCGGCCCTCGCTGGAGCGGCGCCGACGCCGGTCCCGCCATTCGACGGTGGAAAGATAGATCACGCCCACGCTCACGAAGAGCAGCAGGGCGGAGGCCAGGCCAGCCAGCAGGGTGGTGGTGGGGAAGGCCAGATCAGAAACCGATGCTGTTGTCACCGTTGCGGCCCCACACCACCATGGCGATCGAGAAGGTGAAGATGGCCGCCAGGGCGGACCAACCAAGGGTGATCAACATCGGGCCCGGTTCAAGACTTCGCGCATGTTACCTACGCTGGTGACCGGCAGCCGCTGCAGGCCCATGGTCGTCGCTCCTTCGAGAAGTCCCGCACCGATCGCCCAGCGCCGGTCCGCGCATTACCCCAGCGTCAACGTGATCGTGCTCGACGACGACGTCAACACCTTCCAGCACGTGGTCGAGGTCCTCGTGCGCCATCTGCCCGGCATGCAGCCCGACCGGGCCTGGGAGCTGGCCCACCGGATCGACGGCGAGGGTTCGGCGGTGGTCTGGAGCGGACCGCTCGAGCAGGGGGAGCTGTACCACCAGCTGCTTTCCGCCGAAGGGCTGACGATGGCGCCCCTGGGCCACGGCTGAGCGGCACCCATGGCCCGGCTGGTGATCACCCACAGCACCTACGTGGAGGGCCTGATCCCGTTGCTCAGGCGGCTGGCGACCCTGCCGGACATCGACACGATCACCCCGGCGGTGATCACCCGGGTCAGGGGCCGCAGCATAGGCCTGCGGCTGCGGGTGTCGAGCCCGATCACCGGAGGTCACAAGCTGCTGGCCCGCCGGGGCAGCACGGCCCAGGAGGTGTTCGTGGTCACCCGGCTCAGCCGGGATCAGCTGCAGGAGGAGCTGGATCGGCTGACGAACTGAGCAGGCTGGTGGGGGCCACCCGCTCGTAGACGGCCGGGGTTCCGAAGCGGCCATAGGCACCGCTGTCGCGGAACCAGCTCGCCCCTTCCACCACCCGCAGATCGCTGGGACGCAGTCCCCAGCGCCGCTCGAGGTAAGCCGATGCAGCGGCTGCGTCCAAGCGGGGCTGGCCCCAGGCCACGATCGCCAGGGCCAGGGCCCGGATCCGCAGGGCGCCGGCGGGACTTTCCTGGATCTCCTCCTCCAGCAGGAAGGTGCGGAACGCGCCTTCGGTCTCCCCTTCCAGGGGGTATTTCTGCAGGTAGAGCGCCCGGGCCCGGGGGAACACCGGACCCGGGGCGCGGGCGAGCAGGCGCTCGAAGGCCTGCTGGAAGCTCGAAGGCTCGCTGTTCACGGCGGCGGGGGGACGTGTCCCCAGCATGCCGGGCCGTGCACGATCGGGCCGTGCACGATCGGGCCGGGCGCGATCGGGATGGGAGAAAGGGGGTGGACCGCCGTGCCGTCTTGCCCCAGTGTTCGACCTGGATGAACCAGAAGGGGAGTCAGGGGCGGGGCTTCGTTTCCGGCAATGAAGCCGGTCTACGTTGCCGTCGCTGAAGACTCCCCATGTCGAAAGGGAGTCAGATCAGAAAACTGTGAAAGGCAGTCACCAACACAGCAGTCCGAGTCCATCCTAAGCGGCTCCGTGGGGGAGCGGCCAGATGGCCCGCACCTCGGCCAGCAGGCGTTGCCGTTGCAGCTCCCGCGCCTCCGCCGTTGGGCCATCAAGAAGCAGGGTCAGATGGCCCAGCTTGCGTCCCACCCCACCGCCCCGCTTGCCATACCAGTGCAGATGGGATCCCGGAAGCGCCTCCAGCGCCCGGCGGCGCGCCAGCTGCTCGTCATCGCCCGCCTCCGGCGCCAGCAGATTGACCATCAGCGCCCCGGGCACCACGGCCTCGGTGGAGCCCATCGGCAGGCCGGCGACGATCCGCACCTGCTGGGCGAACTGGCTGGTGCGGCAGGCCTCGATCGTCAGATGGCCGGAGTTGTGGGTGCGGGGGGCCAGCTCGTTGACCTGCAGCCCCGAGGGCCCGTAGAAGAACTCGATCGACAACACCCCCACATAGTCGAGGGCGGTGAGCAGGGAGACGGCCACGTTGCGGGCAAACACCTCGACCCGGTGGTCCACCGGTGCCGGGAAGAGCACCCAGTCGCAGACGCGGCGGTGCTGGTGGGTCTGCACCAGGGGGTAGCAGGCCACCTGCCCCTGCCGGTCCCGGCAGGCCACGAGCGCCAGTTCCTGCTCGAAGCCCACCTGTTCCTCCAGGATCCAGTCGTCCGCTTCGACGCGATCGAGCAGCTCCTCGAGCGCCTTCAGGTCGGCCACCGGCACCGTGCCCCGGCCGTCGTAGCCGCCCCGGCTGGCCTTGGCCATCAGGGGAAAGGCGAAGCCGTCGGGGAGGCGCGGCAGCGCCGGCGCCTGCAGGGGGCGCAGGGGACCCACCAGCGGCAGCCCATCCGCGTCGCCGGCCGGGGGGAGGACAGGCTCCGGCTGGAGCACGTCGGCCAGGGGGCACCAGCGGGGGGCGGGCAGATGCAGGTCGCCGAGCAGGCGCCGCTGGCCCGCCTTGCTGACCAGGGGCTGGAGGGCATCGAGACCCGGCAGGAACCGCAGCCCAGGCCCCTCCAGAGCCCGCAGGGCCTCGAGGGGGATCCACTCGTTCTCGAAACTGATGGCGCCGCAGCGGCCGGCCAGCTCCCGGGTGGCGTTCACGTCACCTACCGGGGCCAGCACCACACTGGCGGCGGCGCGGCTGGCCGGATCCTCGGCTCCTGGCGTCTGCACGTGCACGGCGACACCGAGATCCCGGGCGGCCTCGGCCAGCATCCAGGCCAGCTGGCCACCGCCGACGATGCCGATGGCGTCGATCGGTGCCGGCGTGGCCTGGGTAAGGGGGTCCGCGATGATCTGCACCCTGGGGTTGGTGGCTCGAAGCGGAAACCAGCCTGCCATCAGGGCGTCGAGGCCCCCTCGCCTGGGGTTCCCTGGCGGGGGATCACGGCCGGGGGATCACTGGAGCGGATTCTCGGCCGCGAAGGCGTAGCGGAGCAGGCTGAGCAGCAGCACGATCAGGAACAGGGCCAGCCCCACCGTGCAGGCATAGCTGATCTCCAGCTCGGAAAAGGCCTGGTCGTAGACGTAATAGACGATCGTGCGGGTGCTGTCGGCCGGCCCCCCCTGGGTCATCAGGTAGACCTCCTCGAACACCTTGGTGGCCCCGATCGCCGAGATCACCGCCACCAGGGTGATGTAGGGCCTCAGCAGGGGCAGGGTGATATCCAGATGGCGGCGCCAACCCTCGCTGCCGTCGAGGGCCGCCGCCTCGTAGAGA
This sequence comes from Synechococcus sp. UW140, assembly GCA_943369315.1. GTDB lineage: Bacteria > Cyanobacteriota > Cyanobacteriia > PCC-6307 > Cyanobiaceae > Cyanobium. The sequence goes on along the minus strand of CALRMW020000001.1, from coordinate 184,297 downwards.
TCGGCGGAGATCCCCTGCAGGCCGGCCACGAAGATGACCATGTAATAGCCGAGGCCCTTCCAGAGGGTCACGAGCATCACCGAGGGCAGGGCCAGGCCGGTGGAGGTGAGGAAGCCGATCGGTGAGAAGCGATCCCCCAGCAGGGCGCCGAGCCAGCCGTTGACCAGGCCGTTCTCGGCGTAGAGCCAGCGGAAGGCGATCGCCGCCACCACCAGCGACACCAGCACCGGGGTGTAGAAGGCGCCCCGGAACCAGTGGATGCCCGGCAGCTGGCGGTTGACCAGCACCGCCAGGGCCAGGGATCCGAGCACGATCGGCGGCACCACCCCCACCAGATAGAGGAAGGTGGTGCCCGTGACCCGCAGCAGCATCGGGTCGGCCAGCAGGCGGCGGAAGTTGGCCAGGCCCACAAAGGTGAGCGGCTCGCCCACATCCAGCCCGGTGCGGGTGAAGCTGATCACCAGGGCCATCGCCGCCGGGATCAGCACCGAGACGGCGAGCAGCACCAAGGCGGGGGTCAGGAACGCCCAGGCGGAGCGGGTGGCTGCCGGTGCGGCGGGGTTGGGTCGGGCCATGGGTGCATCCTGCCGGAGCCGGGGCGATGCACAATCGGAACCGAGGCAGGAGCCCCCCGGTGCCGCCCGATCCCCGTTCCCCATGACGCCGACGCCGAAGCAGGTGCTGCGGGAGGTCTTCGGCTACGACGCCTTCCGCGGCCCCCAGGCCGCCATCGTCGAGCACGTCTGCGCGGGGGGGTCGGCCCTGGTGCTGATGCCCACCGGTGGCGGCAAGTCGCTCTGCTATCAGATTCCGGCCCTTTGCCGGCCGGGCACCGCGGTGGTGGTGTCGCCCCTGATCGCCCTGATGCAGGACCAGGTGGGGGCCCTGCGGCAGGCGGGCGTGCGGGCGGCCGCCCTGCATTCGGCCGAGAGCGGTGCCTCGGCCGCCGCCACCTGGCGGGAGCTGCAGGCCGGCGATCTGGATCTGCTCTACGTGTCGCCGGAACGGCTGCTGAACGGTGATCTGATCGAGCGGCTCGCCGATCTGCCCCTGGCCCTGTTCGCCATCGACGAAGCCCACTGCGTCTCCCAGTGGGGCCATGATTTCCGGCCCGAGTACCTGCAGCTGGCGGTGCTGGCGGAGCGCTTCGCCGCCGTTCCCCGCATCGCCCTCACCGCCACCGCCGATCCCCGCACCCGCTCCGAGATCGTGGCGCGCCTGGGCCTGGAGCAGGCGGCGGTGTTCCTGGCCAGCTTCGATCGGCCCAACATCCGCTACCTGCTGAGTGACAAGAGCGAGCCGAAGCGCCAGCTGCTGGAATTCCTGGCCAGCCAGCGGGGTCATGCCGGCATCGTCTACGCCCGCTCCCGCAAGCGGGTGGAGGAGTTCGCCGCGCTCCTGGCGGCCGAAGGGTACGACGCCCTGCCGTATCACGCCGGCCTGGCAGCCGAGACGCGCAGCGCCGCCCTGGAACGCTTCCGCCATGGCAGCGGCGTGATCGTGGTGGCCACCATCGCCTTCGGCATGGGCATCGACAAGCCGGACGTGCGCTTCGTGGCCCATGTGGACCTGCCCAAGAGCCTGGAGGCCTACTACCAGGAGACGGGCCGGGCGGGCCGCGATGGGCTGCCCGCCATCGCCTGGATGGTGCACGGCGCCGCCGACGTGCCACCACTGCGCCGCTTCATCGAGGAGTCCGATGCCGAACCGGCCCAGAAGCGCATCGAGCATGGCCGGCTCGACTCCCTGATCGGCTTCGCCGAGACCTCCGGCTGCCGCCGCCGGATCCTGCTCGACTATCTGGGCGAAACGGGCAGCGGCGACTGCGGTAACTGCGACGTCTGCCTGGAGCCGAACCAGGGCGTGGACGTGACCGAGCCGGCCCGCAAGGCCCTCTCGGCGGTGTACCGCACCGGCGGCCGCTTCGGCGCCGCCCACCTGGTGGACGTGCTGCTGGGGGGCGACACCGCCAGGGTCCGCAGCCTCGGCCATGACCGGCTGGGAGTGTACGGGATCGGCAGGGAACTGGACCGGCTGCAGTGGCGCAGCCTCTTCCGCCAGCTCACCGCCAGGGGCTACCTGGTGGCGGCCGCCGATGGCCACGGCGGCCTGCAGTTCGGCCCCGATGCCCTGGTGCGGCCGCTGCTGCGGGGGGAGTCGCGCCTCGAGATCCGGCTGCCGCCTCCAGCCAGGGAGCGGCGGGGGGGCCGCGCCCCCTTGGGGGCCACGACGCCACCGGCCACCCCCGAGTCCGTCGATCCGGACCTGCTGGCGGCCCTGAAGGCCTGGCGGCTGGAGCAGGCCCGCCAGCAGCGCCTGCCTCCCTATGTCGTCTTTCACGACCGCACACTGGTGGCCATCGCCGAACGCCGTCCCGCCTGCCTTGACGAACTCGCCGGTCTCACCGGCATCGGCAACGCCAAGCTGGCCAGCTACGGGGAGGCGGTGCTGGAGGTGGTCCGCCGGCTCTCCCCCCAGGCCTAGCCTCGGATCGCCTTCGCCCCTTCCTCCGTGCCGCAGGACTACCGCACCATCACGGTGTCCCTCGCTGCCGATCCTTACCCGGTCCTGATCGGTGAGGGCATGCTGGCGGACCTCGGGTCCTTCCTGCTCGAACGGGGAATCCAGAGCGGCACCCGGGTGCTGGTGGTGACCAACCCCGACGTGGAGGGCTTCCATGGCGCCCTGGCTCGGCAGAGCCTGGAGACCAGCGGCTTTCTGGTGCGGACCCTGGTGCTGGATGCGGGCGAGGAGCACAAGACCCCCGCCACGGTGGCGGCCATCCACGACGCCGCCTTCGCCCACCGCCTGGAGCGGAGCTCCCTCATCGTCGCCCTCGGGGGTGGTGTGGTGGGGGACATGGCGGGCTACGCCGCCGCCACCTGGCTGCGGGGCATCGCCGTGGTGCAGGTGCCCACCACCCTGCTGGCGATGGTGGATGCGGCCATCGGCGGCAAGACCGGGGTGAACCATCCCGGCGGCAAGAACCTGATCGGCGCCTTCCACCAGCCGAAGCTGGTGCTGATCGATCCCCTCGTGCTGGCGACCCTTCCGGAACGGGAGTTCCGGGCCGGGATGGCGGAGGTGATCAAGTACGCCGTCATCGGCGACGGAATTCTCTTCCGGGATCTGGAGACAGCCGCTGAACGCGACCCCCGCGGAGGCCTGGCCAGCCGGGAAGCCGTCGGCCGAGCGCTCCTGCAGCGGCTGCTGGAGCGCTCGGCCGCCGCCAAGGCCCGCGTGGTGGCGGCCGACGAACGGGAAGGGGGATTACGGGCAATCCTCAATTACGGACACACCCTGGGCCACGCGGTGGAGAACCTCAGCGGCTACGGCACCTGGCTGCACGGCGAGGCCGTGGGGCTGGGCATGCTGGCTGCCGGCGACATCGCCGTGGCCATGGGTCTCTGGAGCCAGGCGGATCAGGACCGCCAGCGCCGTCTGATCGCCGCCGCCGGTCTACCCATGGACTGGCCGGCCCTTGATCCCGAGGCGGTGCTGGCCTCCCTGCAGGCGGACAAGAAGGTGCGCCAGGGGAAGGTGCGTTTTGTGCTGCCCACCGGTGTGGGCTCGGTCACGATCCGCGACGACGTCGAACCCGCCACGATCAGGGCCTCCCTCGCGGTCGCCACTTCGATCGGCGCCCCCTGACATGGCAGCCCGATCCTGGGGGTTCCTGCCGGCCATGGCCCCGAGGATCGGGGTTCAATCGTGGTCTTTCGCTGACAGGGAAGGCGCGATCACCCCGGATCGGAGACCATCACCGGAAGGTTTTATTCACCACGGCCCATGACCAGTCGTCCCAGCCGGTTCAACAACTTCCTGAGCCAGCCCCTGCGACGACTCGGTGCCCTGGCCAGAACCATCGGGCTCGGCGGCCAGGAGGAGACCGCCGAGCCCGACCCATCCGCCGCTCCTGTAGAGGAAGCCCCGGCGGCGGCGGCGCCGGCACAGGCGCCCTCCACCCCTGACCCCGCGCCCCAGGAGAGCGGCGGCGGCGCCAGCTGGGTGGCCTTCGTTCCCCGCGATCCCCAGTGGTCCCAGGTTCGCTGGTCCATCGAGCCGGCCGACCGCCAACGGGCCCTGGCCGAAGGGGCCGCCCAGCTGTGCCTGCGGGTCGCCGACGTCACGGGCCTCGAGGGCGGATCCACCCATCCCCACACCCTGCAGGAAGTTGTCGTCGACAGCCAGGCCAGCGAGTGGTACCTGCCGGTTCCCCTCTCTGGACGCGATTACAGAGTGGAACTGGGCTTCCGCAAGGGCGGCAGCGGCGGCTGGATCTCCATGGCCTTTTCCGCCACCGCACATGTGCCGGATCTGGACGGACCGGCCCTGACCACGCCCGATCCCTTCGTCGCCTTCTCCATGCCTCCCGCCGCCGACCCGGCTCCGGGAGCCGTGCCGGCGAGAGAGATCGTGAACGATCTGCACGAGCGGCTCTACCAGAGCGCCACCAGCCCCTGGCGCCGCCTGGGCCGTGGCTCGGAGGCCTTCCACGAGATGGATTCCGCCGCTGGTCTGGCCGGAGGCGCTGAATTCTCCGCTTCCGGGGCCGGCCCCTGGGCCTCCGGCCGCAGTGGTTCCGGCATCGGTGGGGTGGCTCCCCGCCAGCGCTCCTTCTGGCTGGTGGCCGATGCCGAACTGATCGTCTACGGCGCCACCGATCCGGCCGCCCGCCTCAGCATCGGCGGTGAGGAGGTGCCCCTGTCGGCCGACGGCACCTTCCGCCTCCAGGTGCCCTTCCGTGACGGCCAGCAGCTCTACCCGATCGAGGCCTTGGCGGCCGATGGCGAGCAGAAGCGCAGCATCACCATGGAGTTCCGCCGCACCACGCCCCACGCCAACGTCAATCCCCGCGAAGAGGCCCAGTCGGAGTGGTTCTGAGGGCCTCAGTGGCTCTCCCGCAACTGCTCGGTGCAGATGGTGATGCACTCACCGTCGTCTAGGGAGCAGGTGGTGATGCAGGCGAAGTAACGCTCGACCGGGTCATCGTTCCAGACCCCATCGACAGCGAGCTGATCCCCCGACCGATCGGCAGCCCGACCAACCACTCCATCACCCAGAACCCTGTCCATGGCCGTTCCTCTGGAAGTCTTTTCAACCTAACCTCATCGCATGATGGCGCCTGAAGAATTGAGCAGGAATGCTCAATTCTTTGTGTGGGGATGTAACGACTGCTGGGCAGGTGTTGATGGCTTGAGTTGTAATGCTGCGTTGAGATGTAACGCTGCGTTGTGACGTCACCCTGAGTTGCGTTGGAACCCTGGGTTCACGCCGAGGGTGGCCTCAGGAACAGGGGCTCCGTCGCCGGGGTCGACGGCTCGCCGTCGCGGCGCAGGGCAATCCAGCGGAACTCGCCAAGTCCGGCGGGATCCACCAACCGCAACAGGGTCTCCCTGCGCTGCAGCAGCTCCGCCAGCGGCCTGTCGCTCTCCCGCTGGAGACCATGCAGACGCTGGGCCAGCCCGAGGGCCAGCAGGGCCTCCCCCTGACGGCAGACACCCAGGGTCTGCCAGCCCCCGGCCCGGGAGGCCGCCTCCAGGCTCTCCAGGCAGAGGTGGGCGGTGAGGTCCCAGTGGCCCGGCTCCCGCAGCGGGTCGTCGCTGGCCCGCTGGCGGCGGTAGGCCATCAGGGTGCCGTGACTGCGCTGGGGTGCGTAGTAGCGGCGGGCTTCGTGGACGTAGTCGATCACCAGCAGCCAACCCTGGGCGAGGGCTTCGCCGCAGGTGGCCAGCCAGGGGGCCAGGCCGGGATGGAGCTCGCTGCACCAGCCCTCCGGGCGGCGGTCATCGAGGGGCAGCAGCCCGAGGTCGGCCAGGGACTCGAGCAGGGCCCCGGACAAGGACTCTCCGGCCTCCAGGCACAGACCGTCGCCCTCCAGCACGACCCGCTGCCGGCACCAGCGGTCTCCCCGGCGCTCGATCCGCTCCACGGCCAGGGCATCCAGCACCTCGTGGGCCAGCACCACCCCGCGCAGCGGAGCGCCCGCCAGGGACGGGAGATCGGCCCAGCGCACGGGCAGGGGGCAGGCGGCGAGGTGCCGGCGCTGCCGCTCGGCCATGCCGGCGTTCGGCTCGACAAGCACCAGCTCGGTGCGCCCGGCCAGGGAGGGCCAGCCGGCACGAAGAGCTTCCGCCAGCTGCAGGGCCAGCTGCCCCTCCCCCGGTCCGGTCTCCACCAGGGCCAGGGGTCCGTCTGCGGGCAGCAGGGCCAGCCACTGGGCCACCTGGGGGGCCAGCAGACGGGCAAATTCCTCCCCCAGGGAGGGGGCCGTGGCGAAGTCACCCCCGGGGCCGATCTGGAGCCGGCCGCTGCCGTAGGCGCCATGGTCCGGGTCGTGCAGGACCCAGTCCATGTAATCGAGGAACGGCACCGAACCACCCGCCGCCCGCAGTCGCTGGGCCAGCCAGTCGGGAACCGCCGGGGAGCCGGGGTGGGGAGTGGTCACGCGGCGTGGGGGGACTCGGTGAGAATGCTGACCGATGGACGACGGAACGATGCGGATGGCGGCAGATGGGACAACGGGATCAACGGCGACAAGGGGGCCTGCGGCGACATTTCAGCAACCGCAACGTCGCTGGCCCGAGCGGCGCGGCGCCCTGGGGCGGCGGCTCGGGGCCGCCCTGGCCTCGATCTGCCTGGTGCTCGCCACCTGGCTGCTGCCGGGCGGCGGTGGCCCTGCCCTGGCGGCGGACAACCCCCAGCTGCTGCCCGATCACCCCACCCCGGTGATCGACCTGGCCAAGGCCCTCACCGATGGCGAGCGGGGCGCCCTGGAGAGGGAGCTGGAGGATTTCGAAGCCACCAGCGGCTGGAAGCTGCGGGTGCTGACCCAGTACGAGCGCACGCCCGGCCTGGCGGTCAAGGGTTTCTGGGACCTCGACGAGCGCAGCCTGCTGCTGGTGGCCGATCCCCGCGGCGGCAACCTGCTGAACTTCAACGTGGGGGAGGCCCTGTTCGCCCTGATGCCCCGCACCTTCTGGGTGGAGCTCCAGACCCGCTACGGCAACCAGTTCTACGTGCGGGACCATGGCGAGGACGGTTCGATCCTCTCGGCTATCCACGCCGTGAAGGGGTGCCTGGCCATCGGCGGCTGCCAGGTGGTGCCGGGCCTGCCCCAGGAGCAGTGGATCCTGACGCTGTGCACCTCGATCCTGGGCGGGCTGATCGTGGGGTTCGCCGCCTTCCCGCGCCAGGAGGGTCGCCGGGTGGAATGGACCTGGGTGCTGCTGCTCTCGCCCCTGTGGGTGATCCTGTTCGTCGCCCTGGGCATGGGGCCGATCATCACCCGCACCCACGACGTGCTGCCGCTGTTGCGAAACGTGCTGGGTTTCCTCGGAGCTGCGGTGCTGGCCTACCTGATCGCCCAGAAAACCCTCGGAGGGGTGCGGCTGGAGGGCAAGGGGGAAGGCTGAACGCTCAGGGAGTGGCGGAGGCGGGGGTGCTGACGCGCTCCAGCTGACAGGAGAGGCTCTCGTCGCTGCAGGCCGGGGGCACCTGGCGGATGGCCACGTCCTCCCAGACGGCGGCGGCTTCCCTGCGGAGCTGGGCCAGGTTCTGCTCGTAGAAGCGGCGCAGGTCGTTGAGGCGCTTCACGGGCTGGCCATAGAAGCTGCGGCCGGCCAGGGTGGGGAAGGAGGCCCACTCCGGCGCCAGCCGGGCCGCCAGATCGGGGGTGAGCTCGCCGCGATCGGCCAGGTGCAGGGCACCGCGACGCTGGACCAGGAACAGGGCGGCCTGGTCCTGGGACTCGGGACCGAAATCATCGACGCCGAGGGCCCGGGTGACCATGTCCCAGGTGAAGGGCATGAACTGGTAGGCCCCGGCCGCAGCACTGGCGTAGCGGGCCGTGCGCATGACGCGGTTGGGATGGCGCTCCAGGGAGTCGAACAGGCTGCCGCCGAAGAGGATCCTGTAGCCGATCTCATGGCCGTTGGCCCAGGTGCCCTCGGCGTAGCGGATCGTGTTCAGGAGGGCACGACGCTCGGGGGTGATGGCGAAAACCCGTGGCGCTGCCGGCAGCGGCGTGAGCATCGCGACCCGCGTTGGACCGGCGGTGAGTGCGGTGCTGGCCCCCCAGGTCTGGGAGCCCTCGGCGGCCCTGGCAGGCCCGGCCAGACTCAGACCCAGTCCGGCGAGGGCGAGAAGCAGGGGGGTGCGCTGAAGGTTCGGCAAGAGGAGAGGTCGTGAAGGACAAGTGGGGAAAGACCCGTTGCAGGAACAACAGAGTCAAACCGGCTTGATGCGCTTGGTGTGACCAGGTCTTCTGGAGAACGGCAACAGGAAGAACCAGTGATCCCGTGACAGAGAAATTGAATTCATGCCGCCGAGACTTGGCGGTAATTTGCCGATGAATCCGCAGAATCGATTCCTTATTTGTGACGGTCGAACAACTGTCTACTTGTATCAAGAATGACGTTTTGCATTCCGGTTACAGCCAGGGACTGATTTCTCCCGGTTTCGATGAACAGATGATCAAATCCTGAAGGCCTACCCCATAGGCAGTGCTGATCGTCCTTCCAGCCAGGACACGAGCGTCTGTGCGGCGGTGCAGGCTCCGTCGTCCGCCAGGGGGCCCCGCCGGGGGGGCAACAGGGGCTGGTCCAGCTCCCAGTCGCCCCGGCGGAAGGCCTCCTGGCTCAGCAACCGATGCCAGCCGTGGTTGCGCAGGTCCTCCTCCAGCACCGGCGCTTCCGCGAAGCCGCTCCGGTGCACCAGATGGATGCCCACCCCCTGACTGAAGGCCTCGCAGAAGCTGCTGTAGCCAGGCTTGGTGATCAGCCGTCCGGCAAGGGGCATCAGGTCGAGGGGGCGCACCCCCTGGGGCAGACAACGTCCATTGGGGACCGTTGCCAGCAGCGGCTCCGGTCCGATGAAGACGTGGTCCGGCCAGCGGGCCAGCAGCCCCGGGTCGATCGCCATGCCCAGGCCCCCGAAGCTGACCAGCACCACCCGCTCCCGGTCCGCCGGCAGGGCCAGCTCCCGGGCCAGCCGCTCGCCATCGAGCCGGGGCCGGGAGCTGGTCAGGCCCAGCCTCACCTCCGGCACCCCCCAGTCCATCGGCAGGGACAGGGGGCAATGGAGCAGCAGATCCCCCTGGCCATAGAGCTGTCGGTGCCGATCGGCCCAGGGACCGAAGGCCGGGCCCATGGGGGCATGGATCGCATCCCAGCCGAAGCTGGCCAGCCACATGAGCGGCACCCGCAGCCGCCGTGCCAGCAGGGCCGCCGCCGGAGGCACATCTCCCAGCACCAGCACCGGCTGCCGCTGGGCCTCCAGCCAGCGGGCCTCGCGCTCCACCAGCGAGGGCAACTCCTCCTCCAGCCGCTCGAGGGCCGTCAGGGTGGCGACGGCATCGGCACCGAGGGCATCGGCCTGGATCACCCCCACGTCCCAGCGGCAGGGGCGCAGCTCGAAGGGCACACGTCCGAAGGACAGCTCCAGAAAGGCCTGGGGGAGCCCGGTGGAGACCACCAGCCGCCAGTCGGGCCTGAGGGCGGCCAGCTCGCAGAGCACTGAGGCCGTGCGGGATCCGTGGCCGAAACCATGGCTGCTGACGCAGGCGTGGATCAGCAAGGACTCAGCACCCCGGCCGCCGGCATGGCAGCCGTCCAGAGGGTCTGCTCGTAATGGAGGGCGCCGTCGATGCCATACCAGCGGTGGCTGATGTGGCGCAGGTCGCCGTCTGAGAAGACGACCCAGCTGAAGTGTCGCAGGGCCCGGCCCTGCTGATCCACGCCATGGCGGGGCACGCAGGCGGTGTTGAGAAAGGCGGTGCCCTGGGCGTCGCGGCGGAAGCTGAGCCGTTCCCCCTGGTGATGGCAGAGGGCGTGATGCATGTGGCCGAACACCACCAGAGGCAGCGGGCGGCGGCGGCGGATCTGGTCCACCGCCAGGGCCAGGTCCTGATCCCCCCAGTCGCAGGCGGGCGTCTTCCAGTCCCGGCCGCAGAGGTCGTCCACCTGGGTGCCCAGGCCGCTGGGACCGGAATGGGCCAGCACGATCAGCGGCAGCTGGGGATCGGCGGCCAGGGCCGCCCGGCTGATGCGCTCGGCGGACTCCTGCAGGCCCACCGGTCCGTAGACCGATCGCACCGCCTTCGAGAGGTGGAAGCCGCCGCCGGCGGTGCCGGGACGGGCGCCCACCACCGCCAGCCCGGGGGGACGCAGCTCCCTCAGACCCCAGCCGCAGTGACGCTCCCCAAGCAGCTCCAGCTGGCGGCGCAGGGTGCGGCCGCTGCCGTCCTTGCCGGCATCGTGGTTGCCGAGCACGCAGGCGACCGGCAGCTCCAGGGTGGCGAGCAGTTCGGGAATGCGGCACTTGCCGTCGCTGAGGTCACCCACCAGCAGCAGGGCGTCCGGACGGATCCGATCCAGCACGTCGTGGTCACTGCGATCCCACTGGTCGTGCAGATCCCCCGCGATGGCGATGTTCAGCTCAGCCAATACCGACCGCTTCCTAGAGTGGGATCATCGTGCATGAGAAGGGGTATCGGTTGGTCTTCACGCAGACGCTGACCCACCCATCGCACCTGGTTCCGCCCCGCGCCGAGCTGGCCGCCGCGATCGAAACGCTCAAGCATGAGCGCAACGCCATCATCCTGGCCCACTACTACCAGGACGACGCCATCCAGGACTGCGCCGATTTCATCGGCGATTCCCTCGAGCTCTCCCGCCGCGCCGCCAGCACCGACGCCGAGGTGATCGTCTTCTGCGGTGTCCACTTCATGGCGGAGACCGCCAAGATCCTCAACCCCGGCCGCACGGTGTTGCTGCCCGACCTGGAGGCCGGCTGCAGCCTCGCCGACGCCTGTCCCGCCGACGCCTTCGCCGACTTCCGCCAGTGCCACCCCGACCACGTCGTGGTGAGCTACATCAACTGCTCCGCGGCGGTGAAGGCCCAGAGCGACCTGATCTGCACCAGCAGCAATGCGGTCCACCTGGTGCAGCAGCTGCCGGCCGATCGCCCGATCCTGTTCGCCCCCGACCAGAACCTGGGGCGCTGGGTGGCCCGCCAGAGCGGCCGGGAGCTCACCCTCTGGCCCGGCAGCTGCATCGTCCACGAGACCTTCAGCGAGCAGGCCCTGCTGCGCCTGCGCCAGGAACACCCCGAGGCCGAGGTGATTGCCCATCCGGAGTGTCAGCAGCACCTGCTCGACCTGGCCGACTTCATCGGCTCCACCAGCAAGCTGCTGCAGCGCACCCAGACCAGCCCGGCCCCCTCCTTCATTGTGCTCACCGAGCCGGGCATCCTCCATCAGATGCGGCGGCGGGCACCGGAGAAGACCTTCCATGAGGTGCCCGGGGCCGATGGCTGCAGTTGCAACGCCTGCCCCTACATGCGGCTGAACACCCTGGAGAAGCTGTGGCAGTGCCTCCACACCATGGCGCCGGCGATCGAGCTCGACGAGGAGATCCGCCGGCGGGCCCTGGTGCCGATCGAACGCATGCTGGCCATGAGCGCCTGAGGGGCCGGGCCAGAGCAATGGGCTCGGGAGCTGATCCGTAGCGGCTCAGTAGCTGTAGTTGGCCACGAACAGCGAGCCGGCATCAACGGAGGGTTCGGAGCCGGCCACGTAGGCCCCACGGGCCGCCGCGCCGTTGGCCCTCGCGCGGGCCAGCAGGGCCGCCTGGCCTGCCGCCATGTCGCTCCCCTTCCAGTGGCTGAGGCAGGAATGCTGCAGGGCGCGGCCGTAGGAGAACCCCAGGTGCCAGGGGGCCTCCGGGTCGGCGGCATGGATGGCCGAGAGCAGAACACTGGCCTCCTCCTCCCCCAGGCCCCCCGAGAGGAACAGGATCGCCGGCACGGCCGGCGGCACGCTGCGGCGCAGGGTGCGCACGGTGTAGGCCGCCACCTGGGCGGGGCCGGGACGGTCGTGTCCCTCGGCGCCGGGCAGGGTCATCGAGGGTTTGAGCAGGGTGCCCTCCAGAAACACCCCGTTCCGGCCGAGGGCCTCGTAGACGCTGCGCAGCACCCACTCCTGCACCGCCGCGGTGGTGAGGATGTCGTGGTCGCCGTCCATCAGGATCTCCGGCTCCACGATCGGCACCAGGCCCTCCTCCTGGGCCGTGCGGGCGTAGCGGGCCAGGCCCCAGGCGTTCTCACGCACGCACAGCTCCGAGGGGCAGCCGTCGGCGCTGATGCGCAGCACGGCCCGCCATTTGGCGAAGCGGGCACCGCGGGCATAGGCCCGGGCCGCCCGCTCCTGCAGCCCCCGCAGGCCCGTGCACCAGGTCTCGCCGCTCAGACCGCCGGCCAGGGGCTCGACCCCGAGATCCAGCTTGATCCCGGCCACCAGCCCCTGCTCCAGGAACAGATCGAGGATCGAACCGGCCGGCCGGCCTGGGATGGGGCCCGCCTCCTGATAGAGGGTTTCCTCATGAAGGATCACGCCGCTGATCGCCGCCTCCAGGCCAGGGGTGGTGGCCAGCAGGGTGCGATAGGCACGGCGGTTCTCCTCGCTGTTCTCGACCCCGATCGCCGCGAAGCGCTTGCCGATCGTGCCGGTGGATTCGTCCGCCGCCAGCAGGCCGGTGCCCGGCCGGGCCAGGGCGGCCGCAGTGGCCTCCAGCTCCTCGCGATGGGTGTCGAGTGACATCGGGCCGGCGATGATGGCTGTCCCATGGCTAGTGGGGAGCCCGCACGCCGTCAACGGGCCCGGGCCGCCACGATGCTCCTATTCCCCTGCGGCGGCACCGGCGCGCCATGGCCCTGCCGCTCGACGGCCTGCTCCAGCTCACCCCCCAGGGGCTCTACTGCCCGGCGGCCCAGGCCTGGATCGACCCCTGGCGACCGGTGAGCCGGGCCCTGATCACCCATGGCCACGCCGACCACGCCCGGCCCGGCAGCGGCGCGTACTGGGCGGCGACCCCGGGCGAGGGCGTCCTGCGCCAGCGGCTGGGGGCCGGCATCGAACTGACGGGGATGGCCTACGGCCAGGAGTGCCGCATCGGCGAGGCGCTGGTGTCGTTCCATCCGGCCGGCCATGTGCTGGGCTCGGCCCAGATCCGGATCACGGCCGGCGGCGAGACCTGGCTGATCAGCGGGGACTACAAGCGCGATGCCGACCCCAGCTGCGCGCCGTTCGAGCCGGTGAGCGCCGACGTGCTGATCACCGAGGCCACCTTCGGCCTGCCGATCTACCGCTGGCGGCCCGGTCACCAGGTGGCCGCCGAGATTCTGGCCTGGTGGCGCGGGGCACCCCAGCGGCCCTCTGTGCTCTTCGCCTACGCCTTCGGCAAGGCCCAGCGGCTGCTGGCGGAACTGGCGGTGCTGGGGGTGGAGGAGGAGGTGCTGCTCCACGGGGCGGTGCAGGCGCTGATGGAGCCCTACCGGAGCCAGGGCGTGGTGCTGCCGCCGACGCGGCCGCTCAGCGAACTCCCCCGCAACACCTCACTGGCCGGGCGTCTGGTGCTGGCGCCACCCTCGGCCCACCGCTCGCCGTGGATGAGGCGGTTCACGAACCCCCAGACCGCCTTCGTCAGCGGCTGGATGGCGGTGCGGGGGGCGCGGCGGCGGCGGGGTTTCGAGCGGGGCTTCGCCCTCAGCGACCACGCCGACTGGGACGGGTTGCTGCGCACGGTGCGCGACTGCGGCGCCCGGCAGATCTATGTCACCCACGGCAACAGCGACGGGCTGGCCCGCTACCTGCGCGAGGAGCTGGGACTGGCGGCGGAGCCCTTGGAGCGGGCCTTCGAGGGGCAGCGCAACGAGGAGGGGGAGGTGGCCGCAGCCTTGCCGGCCTGAAGCGTTGCCGGCCCGAAGCTCGAGGCGAGAACGGCCCCCTGAATGTTCGCGATGGAACCGCAGTATGGGAGGTGAGTGAAGATCGGCGCCACTGGAAAAGATCCGCCTTGAAGGCCCGTTGTCAAGGGCCGAGGGAATCAATAACTGTTGAATGTCCAGGGTGGCGGGGCCAGCTCCCATCTAGCGTTCTTCAGGAAGGGAATGTGGCGTCATGGGTGAAAGTGGGGGACCGGCCGACCACGTCGCGACCCTCCACGATCGCCTGGCCGATTTCTGTCTGATCGCCGACCTCACCGACACCGACCTGCTGGCCTGCGATGCGCTGAGCGGCCATTTTCTTGCCTGCAATCAGTCAGCCCACACCCATCTGGGATACAGCATCTCGGAACTGCTGGCCCTGTCCCCGGAAGCGATCCAGGCCGATCCCGACCACGACGCTGCCTGGGTGGCCGAGCGTCGCCGCGAGCTGATCGCCTCCGGCGGCGGGACCATGCACACCCGTCATCGCTGCAGCGATGACTCCATCCGCGACGTCATCGTCCGCAGTCGTGTCCTGGAGATCGACGGGCGGCAACTGATCGTGAGCTGCGTCAGCGACGAAACCCACCAGCGCCATCGGGAAATCCAGCTGGCGGACACCCTCTCATTGCTGGAAGAGGGAACGGCGATCAGCGGCATCGGCGTCTGGGATCTGCGCTTCAGCGATGGCCGCATGCGGTGGTCGGAGCAGACCCGGCGCCTCTGCAGATGCCAGCACGGCGAAGAGCACACATCGCTCAAGGACTACGGCGCCCTGGTGCATCCCGACGACCGCCTCCGCTGGCACATGGATGTGCGGCGGGCCGTGACCCGGGGGGATGTCTTCCGCAGCTGCCATCGGCTCTGCTTCGAAGACGGCACGGAGGTGATGGTGGAGGCCGTGGGGCACCTCAGCTACGACCACAGCGGTGCGCCGTCACGCATGGTGGGGACCCTCCGGGATGTCACCGGCGAGCAGGCCCTGATGCAGGCCGTGGCGGGCGAGCGCTCCTGCGACCCCCTCACCGGACTTCCCAACAAGCTCGCCACCCTGGAGGAGCTGAACCGACGCCTGAGCGGTCGCCGTTACAACGCTTCGATGGCAGTTCTCAGCCTGGATGTGGATGGCTTCGGGGACATCAACGACCACTTCGGATCCGATGTCGGCGATCGGGTGCTGCGCGCCATGGCCGGCCGGCTGCGAGATCTGATCGGCCCGGGCGACTGGCTGGCGCGGCTGGGCAGCGACCAGTTTCTGATCCTCATCGAGGAGGGAGTCCGCTCCATCGGTGATGCGATGGGCGCCGCCCGTCGTCTGCAGCGGGCGTGGGGCCAGCAGCAGCCGTTGCTGCAGGACCTGCCCCTCGACCCGACCTTTTCCGTGGGCATCGCCACCTATCCCGAGCACGCCCAGGAGGGCCGGACGCTGATCCAGTGCGCCAACACGGCACTGATGAAGGCGAAAACCCAGGGAAGCATCCAGGTGTGTGCGTACTCCAGCACGATCAGCCGCCAGATTCAGGAGCGCATGGAGCTGAGCTTTCAGCTGTCCCAGGCGGTGGATCGCGAACAGTTCCGACTGCTGATTCAACCGCAGCGAACATCATCCAACGCGCTCGCCGGTGGGGAGATCCTGCTGCGCTGGACCAACCATCTGAGCCTCTCGGTACCACCCAGCCATTTCCTGCCGCTTGCCGAGGAGAGTGGTCTGATCCTGCAGCTCTCCCCCTGGGTCCTGCGTCAGACCGCCCAGCGGATCAGCGACTGGCAGGCGGCGGGGCTTCGCCCCCCGCGGCTGGCCCTGAACGTCTCCCCGCGGGAGCTGGAGCTGCCGGACGGGCGCTTCATCAGCGCCATTCTGGACACCCTGGCGGACCACCGGCTGCGGCCCGAGCAGCTGGAACTGGAGATCACCGAAACGGCGTTGATCCGCAATCCCCTGCTGGCCCGTGAAAAGCTGCGGGTGCTGGCTGATCAGGGGTTCCGGATCGCGATCGACAACTTCGGAACTGGCTATTCCTCCCTGGAACTGCTGCGGACCCTGCCGGTCCATCGCCTCAAGATCGATCGCACCTTCGTGCAGGCTCTGACGACCTCCCCCGTCGATCAGACCATCGTGGCCACCACGATCGCCCTGGCCCATGGCCTGGGGATGGAATGCACCGCCGAAGGGGTGGAGACCGAGGAGCAGCGCCGGATGCTTCAGGATCTCGGCTGCGACTGCTTCCAGGGCTTCCTGTGCGGCCCTCCCCTGGAACCGGAGGACTTCGAGGACCTGCTCCTGAATCCGGAAGCCCCTGTGATTCCTCCCCCGGAGCGCTGGACAAGGGTGCCGCAGGGGAGCGAAGCGCCGTCCACCCTGCCGGGGGACGGGGCCCATCTGCCGGGCACGTTCGAGCAGCTCAAGCTGCTGCGAACAGCCGTGGACGCCAGCCGCGATTTCTTTCTGCTGCTGCAGTCGGTCCATCGCCATGACGGCGGCATCGAAGACTTCCGGGTTCTGGATGTCAACAGAGCCGTCTGCTCCTACCTGCAGCAGGACCGCGAGGCCATCCTGGGCCAGACGCTGCTGGCCATCAGCCCGTCGATGGGCCAGAAGGGCCTGATCGATCTGTATGTCGATGCCGCCATGCGCAACGTCCCGACCGCGGTCAGTGGCTTTGCCGCCACCGATGGCCCCGTGGCCACGGGCCGTCGCCTGTTCGACATCGAGATCACCCCGGACCGCGGGATCCTCGCGGTCACCTGGCGGGATGTGACCGAGCAGGACCAGGCCGCCCGCAACCTGGCTGATGTGGCGGCCCTGTACCGGCTGCTCGCCGACAACATCGTCGATGTGATGCTGCTGCTGAACCACCATCAGCAGGTGGTGTGGGTGTCGCCGTCGCTGCAGCCGATGACGGGCTGGCAACAGAAGCAATGGCACGGCCGGGGGTTCCGGGATCTGTTCGCCTCCGCCGAGGAGCCGCCCGGACCGCTGGATCTCGACCAGTGGCTGGCGGAGTCGGGCCCGATCCGCCAGGGCCGTCTGCGGCTGGCCGATCCAGGCGGGGGCTGGAGCTGGGTGCAGGTGAGCGTCCGCAGGCTCGACAGCGACCAGCTGCGCAGCCTCGACACGCAGGGGTTCGACACCAGTGGCGAGGTGGATCCCGTCGGGGCCCCCCTGAGCCTGGCCCATGGCTATGTGATCACGCTCCAGCCGGTGGATGAGCAGGTTCTGGAGGAGCGCCTGCTGCTGCAGCGCGCCAACACCGATCCCCTCACGGGCCTCTGCAGCCGCGCCGCCATCCTGGAGCGGCTGGAGCGGCTGCTCCTGGATGAGCGTGCCCACAGCGCCCAGCCCCTCGCCCTGCTCTTCTGCGACTGCGACGGCTTCAAGGGCATCAACGACCGCTATGGCCACGCCTGCGGTGATGCGGTGCTGAGAACCGTGGCCCGCAGGATCCAGGCCCGGACCCGCCGTGGTGACCATGCCGGCCGGATCGGCGGCGATGAGTTTCTGCTGCTGCTGGAGGGGATCGAGCATCTCGAGGATGCGATCTCCTTCGCCGAAGACCTCCAGACCAGCATCAGCGAGCCGATCAGCTGGAGTGACGCCACCATCGAGCCCTCGTTCTCGATCGGCATCGCCCTGCACGGGGCCGGGGAGGATGCGGACCTGTTCCTCCGGCGTGCCGACCGCAACATGTACACAGCCAAGGCCGCCGGCCGCCATCGGGTGGTCGCCCTCTGAACCTGGCGGAGGCCATGCAGCTGTTCGCCGAGCTGATCGAGACCCTGGAGCACAGCACCGGCACCCGGGCCCGGGTGGCTGCCCTGGTCGGCTTCTTCCGGGCCGCTGATCCGGCGGATGGCGCCTGGGCCCTGGCCCTGCTGCTGGGCAAGCGGCGCCGGCGGCTGATCACCGGCCGGCGGCTGCGGCAGATCTGCCTGGAGCGCTCGGACCTGCCGGAATGGCTGTTCGACGCCTGCCACGCCCAGGTGGGGGACTCGGCCGAGACCATCGCCCTGCTGCTCCCCCGGCTGGCCCTGCCGCCGGCCCCGCCCCTGGAGCTGTCCCTGGCCGCGTGGATGGAGACACGGCTGCCGGCCCTGGCCGCCCTGGAGGGCGAGGCGCAGGCGGCGGCGGTGCTGGCGGTCTGGGCGGGGCTGCCCGAGGGGCAGACCTTCCTGTTCAACAAGCTGCTCACCGGCGGTTTCCGGGTGGGTGTGGCGGCCGGCCTGGTCACCCGGGCGCTGGCGGAGGTGGCAGGCCTGGAGGAGGCGGAGCTGGCCCACCGGCTGATGGGCGGTTTCGAACCCTCCGCCGCGGCGATGGAGGCCCTGCTGGCGCCCCTGGAGGCCGGAGTAACCGCCCCGATCAGCCGGCCCTATCCCTTCTGCCTGGCCTCCCCCCTGGAGGCGGAGCGCCTCACCACCACCGACCCCGCCGGCTGGCAGGTGGAGTGGAAGTGGGACGGGATCCGGGCCCAGCTGATCCGCCGCGACAACCAGACCTTTCTCTGGAGCCGGGGGGAGGAGCTCATCAACGGCAGCTTCCCCGAGCTGGAGGGGGTCGCCGTGTTGCTGGGGCAGGGCACGGTGCTGGACGGGGAGCTGACCGTCTGGCCGGCCGAGGCGAGCCAGCCCGCCGGCTTCGGCCCCCTGCAGCGACGGCTGGGGCGGCAGAAGCCCGGAGCCGCCCTGTTGCGGGAGTGTCCGGCGGCCTTCGTGGCCTACGACCTGCTGGAGCAGGGGGGCCGGGACCTGCGCCCCGAGCCCCTGGGCCGGCGCCGCGCCGCCCTGGAGGATCTGGTGCGGGGGCTGCCGGAGGCGGCCTCCACCCCCGCCGCCGGGCTCCTGCGCCTCTCCCCGGTGCTGCCGCTGGGGGACTGGGAGGAGCTGGAAACCCTGCGGCAGCAGGCCCGCTCGGTGGGCGCCGAGGGGCTGATGCTGAAGGCGCTCGATTCGGCCTACGGCGTCGGCCGGCGCCGCGGGCTGTGGTGGAAGCACAAGCTGGAGCCGATGGAACTCGATGCGGTACTGCTCTATGCCCAGGCCGGCAGCGGCCGCCGCGCCAACCTCTACACCGACTACACCTTCGGGCTCTGGGACGGTGAGGGCCGGCTGGTGACCTTCGCCAAGGCCTATTCGGGACTCGACGACGGCGAGATCACCGAGCTGGACCGCTGGATCCGCCGCCACACCACCGAGCGCTTCGGTCCGGTGCGGGCCGTCGAACCGTTGCAGGTCTTCACCCTGGGCTTCGAGGGCCTGCAGCGCTCCTCCCGTCACCGCAGCGGCCTGGCCGTGCGTTTTCCCCGCATCCTGCGCTGGCGCCGCGACCGCACCCCCGACTCCGCCGACAGCCTCAGCAGCGCCCTGGCCCTGCTGGAGGAACCGGCTCAGCGATCAGCCGCTCAGCGATAGACCGAGCGGCCATCCCCGGGCAGCAGCAGCGGCGCCGCCGGGTCGATGCGCAGGCCCAGGCTCAGCTCCGGCGGCCCGGGATCATCACCCTCCTCCCAGCGCTCCAGGGAGAGCACCCGGCCATCGGCCCCCTCGTAATCGCCGTAACGGCAGCCCGCCAGGCGCCGGTTCATCACCCGCGCGGCGGCGGTCACCGAGGCCCGGCCCGTCTCCTTCCGGTGATACAGCTGGCCGCGGCAGCGCAGGTGCTCGGGGAAGTCGGCCCTGAGACCCTCCAGCTCGGCGGCCGGGACGTCCTCCAGCCAGCTCACCTCCAGCCAGTCGTCCTCGCAGACGCTCAGCCAGCGGCCCTCCGTCCCGTCCCGCAGCAGGTACTCCAGCCACTGGAAACCGTCGTCGTCGTAGAGCAGCCGGTCTTCCACCACCCAGTCGCGGCCGTCGTGCTGGACGATGTCGCCGGTGGTGAGGTTGAACAGGGTGCGGCCCTGCAGCTTCGGAGCAGAGCGGCGCAGGCGGGCCCGCCGCCCCAGCAGCAGGGCGACGGCGGCGAGCAGCAGCAGGAGCAGGAGAAGCCAGACAGCCATCGAGGCGCTCGGGGGCCGGACCCTCAAGGCCGGCGGGCCCAGCTTATGGACGCCGACTTTCCTGTGCCCGTGCCGATCAGTTCTCACGCCAGCGGCCCTGGCGCTGGTAGTCGGCCAGCACCGGCCGGTGCAGGCGGTTCGGCAGCACCCGCTCCCCCGGCGGCAGGGCCAGATCCCGGCTCAGGGGAAAGAGGCGCCCCAGCTGACCCTGGTCGATCCAGCGGCCCTGGAAGGGGAGCACGGCCGGAGCCGGCCGCGGCGGGCCGCGGTGGGCCATCACGAAACCCCAGGGCCCGAAGCTGGGCAAATCCACGCCATAGGGGCGGGTGGTCAGCCGCAGCTCGGCCAGGGTGGCCTGGATCGAGGCCAGCACCCTGGGGCTGAAGAATGGCGTCGAGGCCTGGGTCACCAGCAGGCCGTCGGGGGCGAGCCGGCGCAGCAGGCGCCCGTAGAAGGTGACGCTGTACAGACGCGCCAGGGCCGGTGTCGCCGGGTCGGGGAAATCGGCGATGATCACGTCATAGGTGCCCTGCAGCTGACGCACCCGCTCGAAGGCGTCGCCGATCACCAGCCGCACCCGCCCGTCCTCCAGGCTGGCACCGTTGAGGCGCCGCAGGAACGGCTGCTCCCGGGCCAGCTGGGCCACGGCCGGGTCGAGCTCCAGCACATCCACCTGCCGCACCGCGGGCCAGCGCAGCACCTCCCGCAGGGCCAGGCCATCGCCAGCCCCGAGCAGGAGCACCCGGGCCGGCCGGCCGTGCCAGGCCATCGCCGGATGCACCAGGGCCTCGTGGTAGCGGTACTCGTCGAGACTCGAGAACTGCAGCTGGCCGTCGAGGAACAGGCGCAGGTCGTCGCGGCGACGGGTGAGCACGATGCGCTGGTGGCGGCTCTGGATGCGGCTCACCACCGGATCCTCGTAAAGGCCGTCCTCGATCCGGTCGCCGAGGGGGACCAGCCCCAGACCGGCCAGGGCGACCACGGGAACGGCGACGGCGATCGAGCGGCGCCAGAGCCGCCCCACCGGGAACACGGCGGCGATCACCACGCAGCTGACCAGGGGCATCAGGGCCAGCCAGCCGGCGGTGGGCAGCAGCCCCAGCCAGGGGAGCAGCACCAGGGGAAACAGCAGGGCCCCCACCAGGGCGCCCAGGTAATCGAGGGCCAGCACCCGGGCCAGGGCGACGCGCAGCTGCTGGCCGCACTCCAGCAGCCGGGTCAGCAGCGGCACCTCCATGCCCCCGAGCGCCCCCACCAGCACGGTGAACACCACCAGAGCCAGCCACACCGGCCCCCCCAGCCGGAACAGGGCGAACAGGCCCAGGGGTGCCAGCAGGCACAGGGGCGCCAGCGCCAGTTCGACCCCCAGGAACCACTGCAGCAGGGCCAGACCGGGATCGGACCCGGTGGCCAGGAACTGGCTCAGCCAGGCACCGAGACCCATGGCGGCCAGGAAGGTGCCCACCACGACGCCGGTGGCCAGGGCGTGGTCGCCGAGCAGATAGCTGGCCTGGGTGATCAGCATCAGCTCCAGCACCAGGCTGACGCTGGAAGAGAGGGCCGCCGCCGCCAGCAGCACCCGCACCTGCACGGGGCTCAGGGCCGGCAGGCTCCGGGCCGTCACTTGGCCGCGCCGGGTCCGCGCCCCTGGAAACCCGACCAGTCCTGCCGGCGGGGCGTCGCCGTCACCCAGCGGCCGGAGCGATAGCTGCCGCCGTAGCGGACGCCGCTGGAGGCAGCGGGGGTGCCCTCCTGGCCGAGGCGCCAGAGGCCGGGGCGGGTGATGGCCGTCAGGGTGCCGGCGGTGACCACCGTCACGGCCAGCACCATCACCACCGCGCGCTCATCGACCATCTCAGCCGCCCTCCGTCGCTCCGTCCAGGGACAGCACCGGGACTGGGAGCGGCGTCCTCAGCCCGTCCTCCACAGTGAGCCGCAGCCATTCGATCTCCCAGACGTCGCCGTCGGCGCGGAAGGTCTCGGGCAGCTGCACGCGGAAGCGATGGCTGCCGGGCTCCGGCAGCCGCAGATGGATCACGTGACGGGCCAAGAGCCAGTGGTCCCCATCGCTGGAGCGGTGGGCCACGGTCACCGTCTGCCGATGCCGGAGGCGGGGGCGCCCCAGGGCGTCGCACACCCGCAGCTCCAGGCCCGCGGTCGGCGGGGGCTGGCCCAGGGGAGGATCGTCATGGGGCAGCTCCCAGCGGGCCACGACCCCCACCCGCACCAGGCCCGGGCCACCGGCGTCACAGCGGATGGCGGCGACGCCGTCATCGCAGCGCCGGACCCAGCGGCCCCGGGCGATGCCGTAGCAGGCCATCAGCAGCACCAGCACCGTCGCCAGCGTCACCACGGCGGTGAACAGGAGCAGGGGGGCGTCGACGCTGTGGTTGCGGACGCTGCCGCGCACCACGACCGGGTTCGGCAGGGGGCGGCCCGCCTCATCGAGCAGATCCTGCAGCTGCACCGCTACCTGGAAGCGTCCGGTCCGGCCCGGTCGCAGGGCCAGCGCCAGACCCGCGTCGCCCTCCTCCCAGGTGCCGCTCTCCCCCTCCTCCGCCCAGGTGCCGCTCGCCCGCCAGCCGTCCTTGGTGAGGCTCAGCACGGTGCGGCCGCTGGCATCGAGGAGGGCCACATCCAGCTCGACGCTGCTGTTGGGAGGGATCTCGGCCGACAACGACAGCCGGGGGCTGCCCAGCCAGCCGTCCCGCAGCTCGAAGGGGGCGCTCAGCACCCGCGGCCCCTCCGGCACCACCATCACCAGCCGCCGGGGCCACTCCAGCACCGAGACCGCCAGCACCAGCAGGGGCAGCAGCGGCAGCAGCAGGCTGGCCAGGGGCCAGAGCAGCAGCGCCGGATCCCGCCGTCCGCCCGGGGAAGACAGCCCCATCAGCTGGCGGCCCCTGGGCTGTCCCTACGGTGGGGCCGGCTTCGAGACGCGGGGATGGGCAAACCACTGCTCCAGGTGCTGCTGATGGTCGGCTGGACCTTTCTGGGCATCATCCTCATCTATGTCGGGCTCCTGCTCTTCGATCGCCTCTCCCCGATCGATTACCGGGCCGAGATCCGCCGGGGCAACATCGCCGCCGGGGTGGTGCTGGGGGCCGTGATCCTGGCCATCGCCGCCGTGGTGGTAGCGGTGCTCTCCACCTGATCCGTCCCCGGCCCGCCCAACCCTTGACCCCTTCCCCCGCGGCGGCGCTGCGGCCGATCGAGGCCTTCTTCACCCGCCGCGGCTGGCGACCGATGCCGTTCCAGCGCCAGTGCTGGCGCGCCTATCTCGAGGGGGCGAGCGGCCTGATCCAGGTGCCCACCGGCTCCGGCAAGACCTACGCCGCCGTGATGGGACCGATCGCGGCGATGCTGGCCGAGAACGGGGGGGCCGGGCCGGAAGGGGGCCTGCGGCTGCTGGTGCTGACCCCCCTGCGGGCCCTGAGCCGCGATCTGCTGCTGGCGATCCGGGAGCCGATCGAGGCCATGGGCTGGCCGTTGCGGGTGGGGCTGCGCAACGGCGACACCAGCAGCCATGAGCGGGGCAAGCAGCTCAAGGCCCCGCCCCAGATCCTGATCACCACCCCCGAATCCCTCTCCCTGCTGCTGGCCGGCCCCCGGGCCGAGTCCCTGTTCGCCGACCTGGAGACGGTGGTGATCGACGAGTGGCACGAGCTGATGGGCAGCAAGCGCGGCTCCCAGACCGAGCTCTGCCTGAGCTGGCTGCGGGCCCGACGGCCCGCCCTGCGCACCTGGGCGATCAGCGCCACCATCGGCAACCTGGAGGAGGCGGCCCGGGCCGCGGTGGGGGTGGGCGGCGAGCCGCGGATCATCACCGCCCGGATCCGGAGGGACACCCAGATCCGCAGCCTGCTGCCCGACACGATCGACGGCTTCCCGTGGGCCGGCCACCTGGGGCTGCGCATGTACGAGGAGCTGGTGGCCGCCCTGGACCCGACCATCTCCACCCTGCTGTTCACCAACACCCGCAACCAGGCCGAACGCTGGCACCAGTGCCTGCGCTTCGCCTGCCCGGAGATGGAGGGGGCCCTGGCCCTGCACCACAGCGCCATCGACCGGGCCGAGCGCGAGGCCATCGAGGCGGGGGTGAAGGCCGCGGCGATCCGCTGGGTGGTGTGCACCAGCTCCCTGGATCTGGGGGTCGACTTCCAGCCGGTGGAACGGGTGGTGCAGATCGGCAGCGCCAAGAACCTGGCCCGGCTGCTGCAGCGGGCAGGCCGCTCGGCCCATCAGCCCGGCGGCACGGCCCAGGTGCTGTTCATGCCGACCAACGCCCTGGAACTGCTGGAGGTGTCGGCGATGCGCCGGGGGCTGGGGGAGGGGCTGGTGGAGCACCGCCGCCCGCCCCAGGAGCCCCTCGATGTGCTGCTCCAGCACCTGGTGAGCCTGGCCTGCGGTCCGGGCTTCGAGCCGGAGGCCACCCTCGCGGCGGTGCGTCGCACCTGGAGCTACCGCCACCTGGAGCGCAGCCGCTGGGACTGGTGCCTGCGCTTTCTCGAGGCCGGCGGCGACTGCCTGGGGGCCTACCCGCGCTACCGCAAGCTGGAGCGGGAGCCGGCCGGGGCGGGCGCGGACGGCGGCTGGCGCTTCGTGGTCCGGGAGCCGGCCATCGCCCGCCTGCACCGCCTCAACATCGGCACGATCAGTGCCGACCGCGCCGTCACCGTGCGCTTCTTGCGGGGCGCCGTGCTGGGCCATGTGGAGGAAGCCTTCGTCGGCAGGCTCAAGCCGGGGGACGTCTTCTTCTTCGCCGGCCGCCAGCTGGAGTTCGTGCGGCTGCGGGAGATGACCGCGATGGTCAAGGCCACCACGCGCCGCAGCGCCACGGTGCCCGCCTGGGGCGGCGGCCAGATGGCCCTCTCCGACCTGCTCAGCGCCCATCTGCGCCGGGAGGTGGACCGCTGCGCCCGCGCCCTCGACGGCGAGGCGGGTTTCACCCTCGACACCGCCGAGCTGGGCGCCCTTGAGCCCCTGCTGGAGCGCCAGGTGCAGCTCTCCGCCCTGCCCCGGACGCACCAGTTCCTGGTGGAGCTGTGCCACACCCGGGAGGGCAGCCATCTCTATGCCTATCCCTTCGAGGGCCGCTTCGTGCACGAGGGCCTCGGCTTCCTGTGGTCGTGGCGGCTGGCCCGGCACCATCCGGGCACCTTCACGGTGTCGGTGAACGACTACGGCTTCGAGCTGCTCGCCCCCCGCGGCTACCCCTTCGAGGAGCTGCTGGCGCAGCACGCCGAGAGCCTGCTGGATCCCGCCGGGCTGCTGGAGGACCTGGAGCAGGCCGTGAACCTCTCGGAGCTCTGCCGCCGCCGCTTCCGCTCCATCGCCCAGGTGAGCGGCCTGGTGCTGAACGGCTACCCCGGCCAGGCCCGCTCCGGCGGCCAGCTGCAGATCAGCGCCGCCCTGCTCTTCGAGGTCTTCCAGCGCCATGAGCCCGGCAATCTGCTGCTGGCCCAGGCCCGCGGCGAGGTGCTGGAGGAGCAGCTCGACCTCGGTCGGCTGATCGGCACCCTGCAGCGGCTGCAGGGGAGCGAGTGGCTGGAGCGGCACCCGCCCCGTCCCGGGCCCATGGCCTTCCCGCTGCTGGCGGAGCGGCTCAACAACCGGATGAGCAACGAATCCCTGCTGGAGCGCCTGGAGCGGCTGCGCCAGCAGGCCTGCCGGGCCGAGGGGCTCTGAGGCGCCGGGAGCTGACCAGGGCGGGGAAGGAAGGACGGAGGGGGTGGGATTCGAACCCACGGAATCTTGCGATTCGCCGGTTTTCAAGACCGGAGCCATCAACCACTCGACCACCCCTCCAGGCTGGACGGACCGCCGACCATGTCGGAAGCCACGCCATGCTCCCATGGAGAGACGACACCTACAGCCGGCTGGGCAACCCCTTGCAGCCGCCGGGGATCGTCTGCCTGGAGCGGACACCGCTCCAGGCCGCCAGGTAGGCCCGGCTGGCCGGGTCCAGCTGGCGCACCCCCGAGAGGTTGACATTCTCCACCAGGGCGCCGGTGCCGGCTCCGCCGACGTGGTCCGGCGGCTGCTGGGCCTGGGGCGGGGTGGCCTCCATCGGGTCGCCGTAGAAGAAGCGGGTGCCCTGCAGGCAGGCCCCCTGCAGGTTGGCGCCACCCAGATTCACCCCTGAGAGGTTCGCTTCGGCCAGGTCGGCGCCGGAGAGATCGGCGCCGGAGAGGTCGGCCCCGTTGAAATCGATGGCCCGCAGGTCGGTGCCGGCGAGGTCGGCCCCCCGCAGCATGCTCTGCAGGCGGATCACCGGGACGCCCCGCGGCCGGTCCTCCTCGTAGCTGCCCTCGCCGTCAAGGATGGCGCGCCCCAGCCGCTGGTCGCGGCGCAGGGGCGTCAGCAGCCGGGCGTGGGAGAGAAACCGCAGGATGCGGGCCTTGCCGTCGCCGTCGATGCTGCTCAGCACGGCGGCCAGTCGACCCTCCGCCAGCATCCGCTCCAGGGGCCAGTCCTCCAGCAGCCCCTCCTCATCGCTGATCAGCTCGGAGATGCCGTGGATGAAGCTGTCGATGGTCTGGGCCTGGGTGATGCGGTTCTGCTGGGTGGTGAGCCGCTGATCCACCATCACCTGGCGCCAGGCGATCATCAGGGCCACCAGGGCCACGAGGATCTGGCCGATGGCCCCGATCACCCCTTCCCCGAAGGCGCCGATCGCCTCCCAGTCGCCGTTGCGGTAGATCGCCAGCAGCGGGTCGAACCAGCCCAGGGCCAGGGGGATCGACAGCAGGGCGAGCACCAGGGACAGCAGCGCCAGCAGGCGGACGGTGGGGGGTTCCTCCAGCTGGCGGGCCAGGAGCTGCCAGAGGGGCGGCAGCAACTGGCGCAGGGCCAGGGCGACGACCAGCAGGGCCGCCGGCAGCGCCAGCCAGGCCAGACCCAGCACCAGGGCCGCCTGAAGCACCAGGAGCGTGAGCAGCAGCTGCAGCCCGGCCCCATGGCGCAGGCGGGTCCAGGCCCCTCCCGAGCGCAGGGCGGGGGGCGGGGCAGCGGGGGCGGACAGCGGACGGTCGTCCGGCTTGATGCTCATGGGACGGGGCTGCCCTGGAAGAAGAACCCGGCCGCCAGGATGGCGTAGGCCGCCAGCAGCAGCACCCCCTCCAGCCAGTCCGAGCGTCCGTCGAGGCTGACCAGGTTGCTCACCAGCACAGCGGTCGCCACCGCCACCACCTCATAGACGTTGAAGCTGAGGTCGAGGGGGTGGCCGAGCAGGGGGGCCACCAGCAGCAGCACCGGCACCACCAACAGCCCAACGAGCAGGGTGGAGCCCAGGGCCACCGACACCGCCAGGTCCATCTTGTCCTTGCGGGCCATGCTCACCGCCGTGAGGTATTCCGCCGCGCCGCCCAGCAGGGGAAGCAGCACCACGCCGGTGAACAGGGCCGAGAGGCCCAGGGACTCGGTGACGGTCTCGACGACGCCGACGAACAGTTCGGAGGCGTAGGCCAGGCCGACGGTGGCCGCCAGCAGCACGGCGACCCAGGGGAGCAGGGGCGGCTTGGTGCTGCCGCCTTCGCCGTGGGCCACCTCGCCATCCACACCCAGGTCAGCCTCGGCCACGGCGTAAAGGGTGCGGTGCGTCTTCAGGGAGAACAGCAGGGTCAGGGCGTAGACGGCCAGCAGCACCCAGGCCACGAACAGGGAGAAGGATTCGGCGGCGCCCGCGTCCAGGCCCCCGGCTCCGTCGCCCACCATGCCGCGGAGGCTCGGGATCAGGATCGCCAGGACGGCCAGGGTCATGGCCGAGCCGTTCACCCGTGCCACCACCGGCTGGAAACGCTGCTCGCTGCGGCCGATCCCACCGACCAGCATCGACAGGCCGAGGGCAAGCAGCAGATTGGCCATGACCGTGCCCGTGATGCTCGCCTTGACGATGTCCACCAGGCCGGCCCGCAGGGCCGCCAGGGCGATGATCAGTTCGGTGGCGTTGCCGAACAGGGCGTTCAGCAGAGCCCCGAGCGAGGGCCCGAGGGTGAGGGAGAGCTCCTCGGTGGCGGTGCTGAGCAGGATCGCCAGCGGAATGATCGAAAGGATCGAGGTGACGAAGACGATCCCATCCCCCCAGTGGAGCCGATCGGCCACCGCTGCCACCGGCAGCATCGCCAGCAGGCCGATGGCGATGCGCAGGCGAGGGGGCATGAAGGGCGGAAGACGGTGACCCATTGTGACCGACTGTTGATCCCCGGGGCCATGGCCGAACGTGGTGAAATCGCCATGGGATCGGGGTGGGCCGGGGCCTGCTCCCGGTGAGGTCGTGATGATCACGGCACGACTGGGATGTTCGGCTCAGAATGGCCGAAGCAGCCGTCTTCTGATTGCCCGACACCCTGAAGGCCAGCATGGGTCCGAAGAACCCTCAGGCGATGAACATCCCCGTCCTGCGCCCCGACCGGAGCAGGCCCGACCAGCGCTCCGACCCCCGAAAGCCAGGTGGAGGACAACAGCCTCGGTCACGAAAACCTGTGGCTTCCATTCAGCAGGTCTTCACCCTGATTGCGATTGTCAATGGACTGGTTCTCCTCTATCTCGTCGTGGCCGCGATCCAGCTGCTGCGGGTTCCTGGTACCCGGTCGGCGGAGATCTATGTCTCTTTGATTCTGACCCTGCTTCTGGTCATCCTGGCGATCATCTCTTATCAGATCATCGCCAGACGCATCATCCTGCCCATCGCCCGACTGGTCAGGGAAGCCAGTGCCATCGAGAGCGACGACATGAGCAGTATGCTCACGATCCGGAGCAACGACGAGATCTCGAGACTGGCCCAGGCCTTCAACATGGTGCTTGTCAAGATGCGGCAGGCCCTGATCGCCGGTGAGGCCAGCAACCGGCAACTGCTGGAAGCGAACCGCCAGATCGAGGCCTCCATCAACTATGCGGGGTTGCTGCAGCGATCGATCCTTCCGGACCGCCAGCTGCAGGAAACCTTCGGCAAGGACTACTTCATCCTCTGGTTGCCGCGGGACACGGTTGGTGGCGACTACTACATCTTCCACTCGGAAGGCGGGCACTGCCTGGCCGGTGTGGCCGACTGCGCCGGCCATGGCGTCTCCGGAGCGATGATGACCATGCTGGCCAGGGCTGGAATCGATCGCTCCATCATGGAGGTGGGCATCACCTCACCGGCGGCGATCCTGAGCTGCACCGACACCGCGATGCGCACCCTGCTGCATGGCGCGAGGATGAGCAAGTCAATCGCCACCAGCATGGACATCGGGCTGGTTCGCCTTGACTTCGAAGCCAGGACACTTAGATTCTCGGGTGCAAAGATCAGTCTCTATTGGAGTGATGGGCAAACCATGCACATGCTCAGGGGAGACCATCGGGCCATCTGCGACCAACGGGTGGGCTCCTACACAGACCACGACATTCTGCTGCAGCCAGACTGCACCTACTACCTCACCACCGATGGCCTTCTGGACCAGTCAGGCGGTGACAACGGCTTTTCCCTCGGCACCCAGCAATTCAAGGAATGGCTGATCGGGCTGGCCCGCCAGCCGCTGGAGCAGCAGCGCCAGGCGCTTGCCGATGCCCTCGAAAAGTTCCGCGGCAGTCATCCCCAGCGGGATGACATCACGATCCTTTCCTTCCGTTTCTCCTAGAGGCTTGATTGATGTCCCATGTCACCATGGTCAGCGAACCCTTCGCCGGGCTCCCCAGCGCCGCTCAAGGGAGCATCATGGAGCCGAAGCGATGACGATCACCACCACCAGTCTGATGTCTCTGAGGGAATTCTTCAGTGATTATCAGATCCTCATCTGCTTCAATGGCCCCATCTCCACCACCTTGATCGGCGAGATCGGATCAGCGCTCAAGGAACACATCGAGTCTCACCATGCGCCAGAGCTGGAAGTGATGGATGTGTTCAGCGTCTATATCGAAATGAGTCA
Organism: Synechococcus sp. UW140; assembly: GCA_943369315.1. Classification (GTDB taxonomy): domain Bacteria; phylum Cyanobacteriota; class Cyanobacteriia; order PCC-6307; family Cyanobiaceae; genus Cyanobium. The sequence goes on along the minus strand of CALRMW020000001.1, from coordinate 154,632 downwards.
GAATATCAGGAATTATGCTACTAGCCATGGCTTCAGCGATGCCGAGTCCTCGGCCACGGTCGTGATCGCGGCCGCCGAGGCTGGCCATTACGCCGTCTGTGCAGGTAACCTCGTTGAGATGGAGGATGGTAAGGCCCTGCTGAAGCGGATCCACGAACTGGCCGCCTGCGACAAGCCCCAGCTGAAGCTGCTCTACAAACAGCAGTTGCGCCAGCCCCATTCCCAGACCCCGGGCCAGGGCGCCGGCCTGGGTCTCATTGAGATCGCCAGGCGCTCGAGCCAACCCATGGAGGCCTCCCTTGACCCGCTTGAGCCCGGTCGCGCCTTCTTCAGCCTTCGGGCCATCATCTGATCCCATGAGCAGCAGCGAAGAACTGAACCTGTCGGTACCGGGCTCCCAGTCCAGCCCTTCCATCCGTGCGGACTGGAAGGCCGGCGTCGTGGTGATGAGCGGTGAGTCCTATCCTGAGAATTCCTTTGAGCTCTACGACCAGCTGATTCAGTGGATTGAGTCCTACCTTTCCACCGCCAGCCAATCCCTGACCCTAGAACTGCATCTCAACTACCTCAACACCAGCAGCATTCGCTTCATGATCGACATCTTTGATCTGCTGCAGACTTCCTTTGATGAGGGCAAGGAAGTGCTGGTGCAGTGGATGTTCGATGACCGAAACCCCCGGTCCGCCGAGCTGGGTTCTGAATTCAAGGAAGACTACACCTTTCCTTTCCTGATTCTTTCCATCAACGCCTGACATGCCCGAGACTTCCGGTCCCAAATCTGACGATCAGCTGGAACAGGAAGTCATGGCCGTCCTGGCCGATCAGCGCTACGACAACGATCCGGTCCGTGACCTGCTGGCCAGATTATGGCACCGCATCGAAGAACAGGTGGACCGCCTGGAGCGGGTTGCCGATATCTCCGACCTCTACCAATCCCACGTTCTGGAAAGCAACCGAAGCCTCACGAATCGCTATGAGAAGCAGCTGCGGCAGATCAAGAGGGTGGTGCGCATCTCTGACCTCTATCAAGCCTCACTGAAGGAGGTGAACCTCACCCTGTTTGAGGCCTCCACCCATGACGCCCTGACAGGGATCTCCAATCGTCGCTTCATGGCGGAGCGCTGCCTGGAGGAGGATCAGCGTGCCAGCAGGCATGGCTCCACCTATTCGATGATCATCCTGGATGTGGACCACTTCAAGTTGATCAACGACGAATACGGCCATGCCACCGGGGATCTGATGCTGGTGGATTTCGTCAAGGCGCTCTCCAGCAGCCTCCGCCACTACGACATCATCGCCCGCTGGGGTGGGGAGGAGTTCCTGGCCCTGCTGATCGATGCCGATCTCGCCACGGCCGAAGGCGTGGCCAAGCGCATGCTGGCCAACATCCGCAGCATGCGCGTCTCCATCGACGACATGGAGCTGAAACTCACCGCCAGCATGGGCCTGACCGAGCACAAGGCCGACGAGAACTACGACGCCACCTTCCGGCGCGCCGACAAGGCCCTGCTGATGGCCAAGAACGGCGGTCGCGATCGCCTTGTGGTGATCAATCCCAGCGAACCCCTCAGCCATCGGGAGATCAGCACCCTGACGGCCACCTCCGAGTAGGAGTCAGCCACACAAAGATTGCTCAATTGCGATCACCCAGTCCGGAGTGAGCCGGCGGCCTGTGGCCGCCGGCGAAGGCTCAGGCCTCAGGCTTGGCGAGCGGCAGCAGACACTTGTCGGAATCGCAACCGGCCGGGCCGGCTTCGATCAGTTCGCCGCGGTCGTACTTCTGCAGGGCGAGGAAGAAATCGCCGCACACACGTCGCTGCTCGACCTCAGCGACCATCCGGGCATAGGTGGCCTGATCGATCGGCTCAAAGGGCAACCGCGGGAAGGTGGCATTGGCATCGAAGCGGGCCAGGAGTGCGGCCGAGATGTAGCCCTCTCCGTTCTCGATGGCGTGGTGAATCGCGGCAGCCAGGGGCTCGATCTCATGCTCGCGGAATTCCACGGTCGCCGAGGTGTTGTGGGTGGTGTAGTGCCGCTGCACCTGCATGTAGAAATCGAACTGGGCGAGGGCGGAGAAGTTGTTGATCTCCACCCGGTCGGCCCCCGGCAGGTTGGCCCAGCTCACCTCGGTGGGAATCTCCACCAGCCACTCGGTGCAGCGCGGATCGAAAGGATCATTCAGAAGACGCCCCTGCTCGTCCTTGTCGGACTGGGAGGGAACGATCGCGTACCCGTACTCCATGCAGGCCAGGGCCACCGGATCGTTCTTGCGGAAGGTGATGCGGCGGATGAAGCGCTGGGCCTTGGGGGGATGCCAGCCGGGGCTGGCGCCGGTGAGCAGGCTCTTGGTGCCGGCCGGCTGGACGGTGGTGCAGCGGTTGGGTCGGCGCATGCCATGGCGGTCGCAGTAGTCCCAAACGGCCTCGTGCACCCAGTCCTTCCAGCGGGACAGGTAGGCCGCCTCCTGCTGGCGGAACGCCCGGCCCTCCTCGCTGTCGGGACGGCCCGCCTCCCACCACTGCAGCCAGGGGGTGCCGAAGGCGTGGACGAAGAAGTCGAACAGGCCCGTGAAGCTGACCCCCACGATCGGATCCCAGGCCCGGCTGCGGCGATAGCGCTCGACCTCGAAGCGGTGGTTCAACAGGCAGGCCACCGCCAGACCACCGGCCTTGAAGGCATCCTCCTGGGCCTGGTGGTCGGCGGGGTCGATCCGGTTGAGATGGATCTCCGCCAGGTTGCAGTGGAAATCGGCACCGAGAATCTCACCGCAAGGGTTGAGGCCATAGCGACCGAGGCGATGTTCGAGCTCGTCGGCGCCGATTTCAGGGTGGTGCAGCTGGAGCCAGCGGCCGGCTTCCTCCCGTCCCTGGTCGCAGTAGATGCCGATGAACTCGGTGCGCAGCTCCGGGGTGGTCAGCAGGTCGGCATTGGAGCGGGCGATGGCCTCGGGGGCGAACTGGATGGCCCCCTCGCCCGACTGGAACTGCTTGGTGACCGCTTCCAGCACCACCTCGCGGCTGGGGCGCACGTGAAAGACGCGCGTGTGGTTGGCCATGCGCAGGGCGTCCCGCTCCGGATCGATGCGCCAGTTGCCCTGCTCGTCCTGCTGCCAGAGGTTCTCCTTGGCGCCGAGGGCGGAATCGTCATCGGCGCAGAACTGGCGCATGCCGGCACTGCGGCGGATGTTGCCGGCCACGATCGTGACCGCCGCCTCATCGATCAGCAGGCAGCACTCCACCGAGGTGAGCTGGCGCCCACGGGCCTTGTTGAGGATCTGGGCGACCCGGCCGTAGAGGTCCTTCAGCTTGACCGGATTGGCCATGCCGCCGAAGCCCTTGAGGGTTTCCCCCACCGGCCGCACGTCCGACAGGTCGACCGAGACGTGGACGGGGCCGTCGAAGCGCTCGTCGCTGCAGAGGTTGAGCAGCAGCCGGTAGCTCTCCACCCAGCCGGCCCGGGTGTCCCCGACGCGGACGCTGACGTGATGGCCATCGATCACGTGGGTGGTCTGCTGCTGGCGGGAGCCGATCGGCGTCAGGCCGATGTCGGTGACGCCGTCGATGACGAGGGTGTTGCGCACCTTCGGCAGCCGGCTGATGAGGTGGGGCTCGATGATGGCGCCGGTGCCGCAGCCCATCATCGCCAGATCCATCATCAGGGCGAAGGCCTCCCAGTCCACCAGGTTGGTGGAGGTGCAGTTGTAGGCCCCCGAGAAGTTCTCGGATCGCTCGATCCATTCGGTGCCGCCGATCCACAGCCAGCGGCCGGAGGGCAGGGCCATCTGGTGGCGCTGCATGCGCCGGATCAGCTCCACCTCGGAGGCGTCGAGGGAGCCGAGCACCCGCAGGCCCTCCAGGTTGCGCTCAGCCACCTCGTGCCAGCTCTCCCGACCGCCGCTCGCGGTCTTGCGGCTGTAGGTGCGATAGAAGACCGGGTAGGCCGCCGGGGCGGTGACCGGGAAATCCGCCGCCGGCGCTGGGATCGCGTCGCTGCCGGCAGATGTCGCCGCCGTGTCGGGGGTGGCTGGACGGGCGGCGGAGAGGGTCACAGGGGTACGGCCGGATCGTGTTGCGCACCATAACGCCACCTGTAGGGTCTGCAACGCCCTGACCCCACCAGCCACGGTGCCTGCAGCGCCGGAGGGGATGCTGGAGCCATGGAGCGGATCTGCGAACCGGAGCTGATGGACGAGCCGCTGCAGGCCGAGGCCTATGCGGCGGCGGACTTCTCCAGCGGTGACCGGGCGGTGCTGGAGCGGATCGATGCGCTCCCGGGCCTGCGGGGGAGCGGCGACGGGGAGGGGCTGAGCGTCGTGGATCTGGGCTGCGGACCGGGGAACATCACCTTTCTGGTGGCGCGGCGGTGGCCCGGGGCCCGGGTGCTGGGCATCGACGGATCGGCCGCGATGCTGGCCATCGCCGAGCAGCGGCGGCTGGCGGATCCGGCCGCCCTCCGTCATGTGCGTTTCCAGCGTCTGGTGCTGCCCAGCCCGCAGCTGGTGGGCCCCTGCAGCGCCGTGGTCAGCAACAGCCTGCTGCACCATCTCCATGATCCCGGCGTGTTCTGGGGGGCCGTGAAGCAGCTCTCGGGACCGGACACCAGCCTCTACGTGCGGGATCTGCGCCGGCCGGCGAACGCCGCGGAGCTGGAGGCCCTGGTGGCCCGCCACGCGGGCGCGGCGCCGGAGGTGCTGCGGCGGGACTACGCCCATTCCCTGCGGGCGGCCTTCACCCGCGCCGAGGTGATGGAGCAGCTGGAGGCCGCCGGGCTGGGGGGGCTTCAGGTGCGGGAGGTGGACGACCGGTACCTGGAGATCCAGGGCCACGGCCTGCCTGGCAGGCTGGCCCCATGACCAGCCGACCCCCCTCCGTCCCCGTACCGGACACCGATGCCGCGGCACTGGCGGCGGCGGTGAGCCGGCGCCGCAATTTCGCGATCATTTCCCACCCCGATGCGGGCAAGACGACCCTCACCGAGAAGCTGCTGCTCTACGGCGGGGCCATCCAGCAGGCCGGGGCGGTGAAGGCCAAGGGGGAGCAGCGCAAGGTGACCTCCGACTGGATGGAGCTGGAGAAGCAGCGCGGCATCTCGATCACCTCCACCGTGCTCCAGTTCGACTACGCCGGCAGCACGATCAACCTGCTCGACACCCCCGGCCACCAGGACTTCTCCGAGGACACCTACCGGACCCTGGCCGCCGCCGACAACGCCGTGATGCTGGTAGATGCGGCCAAGGGCCTGGAGCCCCAGACCCGCAAGCTGTTCGAGGTCTGCCGGATGCGGCGGATCCCGATCTTCACCTTCATCAACAAGATGGACCGGCCGGGGCGTGAACCCCTGGAGCTGATCGACGAGATCGAGCAGGAGCTGGGGCTGGCCTGCTGGCCGGTCAACTGGCCGATCGGCAGCGGCGACCGCTTCCGGGGCGTCATCGACCGCCGCTCCCAGGATCTGCTGCTGTTCGAGCGGGCCGAGCGGGGCCGCCAGAGCCTGGAGCGGCGCCTGGCCCCCGGCGATCCGGACCGGGCCGGGCGGGTGGAGGCGGAGCTGCTGGAGCTGGCGCAGGAGGAACTGGAGCTGGTGGAGGGGGCCGGGGCGGCGCTGGATCTGGAGCGGGTGCACGCCGGTGAGCTGAGCCCGGTGTTCTTCGGTTCGGCGATGACCAATTTCGGGGTGCGCCCCTTCCTCGATGCCTTCCTGGAGCTGGCCCAGCCGCCGGTGGCCCGGGAGAGCGACCAGGGCCCGGTGGATCCGCTGCGGCCGGAGTTCAGCGGCTTCGTGTTCAAGCTGCAGGCCAACATGGACCCCCGCCACCGCGACCGGGTCGCCTTCGTGCGGGTGTGCAGCGGCCGCTTCGAGAAGGACATGAGCGTGCGCCATGCCCGCAGCGGGCGCACCATCCGCCTGTCCCGGCCGCAGAAGCTGTTCGGCCAGGACCGGGAGGTGGTGGAGGACGCCTACCCCGGCGATGTGATCGGCCTCAACAACCCCGGCATGTTCGCCATCGGCGACACCCTCTACACCGGTTCACGGGTGGAGTACGAGGGCATTCCCTGCTTCAGCCCGGAGATCTTCGCCTGGCTGCGCAATCCCAACCCCTCGGCGTTCAAGAGTTTCCGCAAGGGGGTGAACGAGCTGCGGGAGGAGGGCGCCGTCCAGGTGCTCTATGACACCGACCCCAGCAAGCGGGACCCGATCCTGGCGGCGGTGGGCCAGCTGCAGCTGGAGGTGGTGCAGTACCGGCTGGAGAACGAGTACGGCGTCACCAGCCGGCTCGAACCGCTGGAATTCAGCGTCGCCCGCTGGGTGAGCGGTGGCTGGCCGGCCCTGGAGCGGGTCGGCCGGCTGTTCAACTGCAAGACGGTCCGCGACGCCTGGGACCGGCCGGTGCTGCTGTTCCGCAACGACTGGAATCTGCACCAGCTGCAGGAGGACCATCCCGAGCTCGAGCTGCACGGGGTGGCGCCGGTGGTGAGCGGGGTGGAGCCGATCGCCCTCTGAACCCGGGGCGGTGTCGGGGCCGGCGCGGGGGAAACCCCTCCCTCGCGCCATGCCGGCGGAGGGGGCAGAATGAAGCAACAATTCGTCACGCCGCAACGGACGGTCACTGCGATGCCTCGATCCGTGACGCCATCCCCGCTCTGGCTCGTGCGTCCCCGCAGCGACGGGGGCAGTGATTACGTGAGCTTCCAGCCCTCGCAGGGGGCCGTGGAGATGCGCGAAGGCAGCCATCTGCCCCCCCAGATGCCCCTGCTCAAGCGGCGGCGGTCCCTGGCCATCGAGGAGGCCGAGGCCTGCCGTCGCCGTCTGCAACAGGAAGCCGGATATCACCGCAGTGAACCGCTTTTTTAGTCTTGGCTCGATACGCTCGGTGGTATGAACCAAGGATCCGACCTGCCACAGCCGGCCTCTGACGCCTCCGATCCGTACGAGCGGCTGGGTGTCGCTCCGGATGCCTCCTTCGACACGGTCCAGGAGGCCAAGCTGGCTCGGCTCAAGGAGGCCGGCGAAGATCCGATGGTGCGCTCCCGCATCGAGGCCGCCTACGACGCCGTACTGATGGATCGGCTCAAGGAACGCCAGCAGGGTCGGGTCAGCAGCGCCGCCCGTTCCGCCTCCCAGCGGGAGCAGGCCTCACCACCCCCGAGCCGGCCGGCCCTGTCGGCCCTGCCGAGCCTGCCCCAGCTTCCCCCCTCGCGCCTGCCGCGTCCCAGCTTCTCCCTGCCCAGGCTGCAGCTGGCCAGCGGCCGGGAGCTCTGGTTTCCCCTGGCCGCCGACGGGGTGCTGCTGGTTCTGTTGGTGCTGATGCCCGGCGCCGCCCCCGAGCTGCTCACGGCCCTGGCCACCGGCGTCACCCTGCTCAACCTGCAGCGGCGCAACGGCCGCTTCCTGGCGTCGGTGGGCTGGTCCTTCGCCCTGCTCTGCCTGGGCCTGGTCCTCGGCGGCCTGCTGGCCGGTGGGCTGGGGGCCTCCCTCAGCCAGACCCTGCCGGTCTCCACCCTCCAGCTGCAGAGCATCCCCGCGATCCTGCTGCTGCTCCTGGGAGCCCTCCTCATCGCCTGAGCCGCCGGGGCTCGGGCCATGCCGTCAGGCGCGCTTCAGCCCAGCCGCTCACGCCACAGCGGCCAGCTCGTCGATCAGCTCCTGCAGTTCCTCGGCCCCCACCCGGTAGACCTCGCTGCAGAAATGGCAGGTGAGTTCCGCCTGGCCGTCCTCGCTGAGCATGGCGCTCAGTTCATCGCGGCCCAGGAGCCGCAGGGCGCTGACGCTGCGGTGGCGGCTGCAGGGGCAGTGGAAGCGCACCGGCTGCTCGATCGGAGCCGCCTCGAGGGGCTGGGGATCGAGATCCGGAAAGATGTCCTCGAACAGGGCATGGAGCTGGTCCGCATTGGCGGCGAGCCGCTCACTGAAGCCGGTGATCTCCCGGCAGCGCTCCTCCAGCAGGGCCACCAGGGCCGGCTCCCGCGCCGCCTTCGGCAGCACCTGCACCAGGACCCCACCGGCGCAGCGCACCCCGGAACTGTCGATCGTCTCCCCCACGAACAGGGCTGAGGGGGTCTGCTCGGAGTGGAGCAGGTAGGAGGCCACGTCCTCACCGATCCCGCCGCTCACCAGCTCCACGGTGCTGCTGAAGGGTTCGCCCTGGCCCCGGTCCCGCACCACGTGCAGGTAGCCGGTGCCGGTGGCGCGACGGAAGTCGAAGCGGTGCCCGCCGGCCGCGTCGGGGAGGAGATCGAGCTCCAGATCGGGACGGCCCACGTAGCCCCGCACGCTGCCGTCCCGGCCCGCATCCACCATCAGGCCCCGCAGGGGTCCGTCGGACTGGATGCGCAGGTTCACACGCCCGTGGGCCACCTTCATCGAGCTGGCCAGCAGCAGGGCCGCCGTCATGGCGCGGCCCAGCAGAGCCGTGGTGAGAAAGGAGAGCCCATGGCGTTCACGGGCCACGCGGCTGGCCGCGGTGGTGGTGACCGCGACCATGCGGATACCGCCTCCGGCGCCGGTGGCCCTCAGCAGGCTGTCCCCCATGAACTGTCCCCCCATGAACTGTCCTCCGATGAACCGACCCCCCATCAAGCCGTCTCCCACCATCAGCTGGTCATCGTAAGGAGGCGGATCGCGGCGCCTCCAGGGGCCCCAGGGTGCCGCCCTCCAGCCGCCAGCCCTGATCGATCACACCCCGGAACAGCTCGGGTTCGTGGGTCACCACCAGCAGGGCCCGCTCCCGGGCCAGGTCCGCCAGCAGCTGCAGCACCTCCTCCCGTACGGTCCAGTCGAGGCCGGCGGTGGGCTCATCCAGCAGCAGCACCCGGGCATCCCGCACCAGCTGCACCGCCAGCGCCAGGCGTCGCTGCTGGCCGCCGCTGAGCCGCTCGGGAGCCTGCTGCAGGGAGAGGTGGCCGAGACCCACCTGCTCCAGCACCGCCTCGGCCTTCTCGGCGGTGAGCCGGCGCTGGCCCAGCTTCAGCTCCTGGCCCACCGTCAGGCCGAGGAAATGGCGTTCCGGGAACTGGAACACCAGCCCGCATAGCCAGCGGCGCTGGCGGCTGCTCAGGGCCTCCCCCTGCCAGAGGATGCGGCCGGCATCGGCTTCGGCCAGGCCGCAGAGCACCTCCAGCAGGGTGGTCTTGCCGCTGCCGCTGCGGCCGGCCACCAGGGCCGGGGCTCCCACCGACAGCTGCAGGGACACGTCACGCAGCACCGGCGCGGCCGCCGTGGCGGGGTGATAGCGCAGGCCGATGACGTCGAGCATCCCACCAGCATGCCGGCCGACGCTGCGGCGCCGGAGCCCTGGAACGTGTTGGATGGGGGGACAGGCTTGCCGTCTCCCCTTCTCCATGGATGTCCGATTTCGCGAGGTGGATCCGTTCAACTGCTGGATCTGGCTGCACTTCGCCGACCAGCCCGGCGGTGCCGAGCGGGGTTATGTCGAAACGGCCTTCGACAGCTGGTTCTTCCTCGGCAAGCTTGGCGGCTTCAATGCCGAGAACCTGCAAACCCACGAGGGGGGTGTGGACCTGGGCTGGCTCCCCTACGACACCGAATCCGCCGAACGCTGCCTGCCGGCCCTGATGCACAACATGGGGCCGATGGAGTACCAGGACGACTGGGCCCGCTGCTGGGTCGACCTGGGCACCAGCGACGCCCTGGCCCTCGATGTGCTGATCAACGCCCTGCGCCAGCTGGACAACGACGTTCTCGAGATCACCGAACTGGTGATCGGCGGCCTCAACGAGGACTGGCCGATCGATGAGGAGCCCGAGAGCCCGTTCTCCAGGGACTGATGGGGCGGGAGCTGCGCCGGCTGCTGATCACCCCGGAGCGGATCGCCGCCCTGGCGGCCGGGGACCCGGGCCAGGCCCGGCTGGCCCTGGAGCCCCAGGAACGCCACTACCTGGAACGGGTGCTGCGCTACCGCCCCGGCGATCGCCTGGCGCTGGTCGACGGCATCGGCGGACTCTGGACGGCGGTGCTCGACCCGGAGCGGGGCCTGCGGCTGGAGCAGGCCCCCGGGGCGCCGCTGCAGCGGGTGGAGCCCCCCGGGCCGCCCCTGGAGCTCGCCCTGGCTGTGCCGCGGCGGGAGGCGGATCTGGTCTGGCGCATGGCCACGGAAATGGGGGCCGACCGGCTTCAGCCGCTGCTGGCCGAGCGGGGCGCCCCGGGGGAGCGCTGTCCGCTCGAGCGCTGGCAGGGGATCGTGCGGGAGGCCACCGAGCAGTGCGAACGGCTGTGGCATCCGGTTCTGGAATCCCCCCGGCCGGCCGGGGAGTGGCTGGCCCGACCCGCGGCCGGTATCGCCCTGCTGGCCACCACCCGGCGGGAGGGTCTGCCCCTCTGCAGCCAGCGGCTGCGGGAGCTGGTGGAGGGGGCGGGCGAGGGGGCTGGCTACGCGGACCCTGCGGCCGGCCTCCGGCTGGCGATCGGTCCGGAAGGGGGCTGGAGCCCCCAGGAGGAGGAACGGGCCGAAGCCGCCGGCTGGCAGCCAGTGAGCCTGGGGCCGACGATCCTGCGCACGGCGACTGCCGCGGTGGCCGGCCTGGCCCTGCTGGCCGACTGGCGGGCGCTCAGGAGCGTATCATGCCGGCCGCCATCTCCTTGAACACGCCCAGATTGGCCCCGGGGGTGCGGCGCTTCATCGGGGTGGCCCCCCCGGCAGTGACGCACTCAGGGGCGAAGGTGGCCAACGAGGGTGCCGGCCGAAGCGCCTCGGCGGCGGCCAGTTCGGCGGCGATCGCCTCGGCGGTGGTGAGACCGGAAACGGGCTGAGGGGTGGCCTCCGCAGCCGGGGGGGCGGCGGCGGTCGGCGCAGGCTTGGCCTCGGTCGCCTGGGGAGCGGGCTTGGCTTCGGCCTTGGGGGGGGCCACCACGGCCGTGGGCTGGTTGCCTTCGCCGCCACCCAGATCGAGGAAGAACTTGGGTCGTTTGAAGACCATTCGGAGCACCGCCGGATGCAGGGATTATCCGCCGAAGCCGGCGCCCCGCAGCGCCTGGCTTAGATCTGTGCAACACAACCGGGCCCCCGCCATGCTGCCGCTGCCGCCCCAGGACCCCCTCCACTGGCTGGCGGCCCTGGCGATCAACGGACTGCTGATCGGCCTGGCCCAGCGCCTGCCCCTGCTCACCCGAGCGGGCTGGGTCCATGCGGGGGTGCTCGGCACTTTGCTGTGGGGAAGCCTGGGCTGGCGCGGCTGGCTGGCGGTGGTGGTGTACCTCGCCCTGGGCAGCGGGGTGACGAAGCTGGGGTTCCGGCGCAAGCGCGAGCTGGGGCTGGCCGAGGGCCGGGAGGGGCGCCGGGGACCGGAGAACGTGTGGGGCTCGGCCCTGGTGGGAACGGTGCTGGCCCTGCTGGCCTGCCGGGCACCGGCGGCCATGCAGCCGCTGCTGCTGGCCGGATTCGCCGCCAGCTTCGCCGCCAAGCTCGCCGACACCTTCGGCAGCGAGATCGGCAAGCGCTGGGGCCAGCACACCGTGCTGATCACCAGCCTGCGGCCGGTGCCGCCCGGCACCGAGGGGGCCATCAGCCTGGAGGGCACGGCCGCCAGCCTCCTGGGCAGTGCCCTGATGACCCTGGCCATGGGGGCCCTGGGGGTGATACGCGGCTGGCCGCTGGCGGCCCTGGTGGGCGGCGTCGGGCTGGTGGCCACCCTGGCCGAGAGCGTGGTGGGCGCCAGCCTGCAGCGTCACTGGCGCTGGCTGAGCAATGAGCTGGTCAACGGGCTCCAGACCCTGCTGGCGGCCCTGCTGGCGATGGCGCTGGTGCCGTGGCTGTCGCCGCCGGTGGGCTGAGGGCCTCCTGGCGCCAGGCGAGGGCGGCGCGCCTGAGGCGGTCGAGGGCGGCGTCGTGACGGCGCTGGGCCTGGCGGGCCGGGATGCCCAGCTGCCGGCCCAGTTCCACCCAGGTGCAGCCCCCCTCGAGGCGGCCCACCAGCAGCTCCCGCTCCCGGGGATCGAGATCGGTCAGCTGCTTGCGCAGCCACTGACGCTCGGCGCCGCGGGCTTCGCTCTCGCCCGCCGCCGCCTCGTCGCCGCAGGGGCCGGCGGGGGCGGCCAGGAGATCCAGCAGGCAGCTGGCCGCCTCGGCCTCGCCGCCTCCTGCGCCGAGGGGGGCATCCAGGCTGCGCACCCGGGCGGCCCGGCGGATCCCCAGGGCCTCCTCGAGCCGGGCCGGATCACAGGCCAGCCGGTCGGCGAGGGCGGCGGGCGGCAGCGGATCGAGCCCCTGGCGACGTCGGGCCTCCTGCAGGCCCAGCACCTGCTGATGCAGGTCCCACAAGGGCCGGGGCGGACGCACCAGGGGCTGGCGATCCCGCCGTTCACGGCGCATCGCCCCCTGGATGTAGGGCACCGCGAAGCTGCTGAGGCTGACGTTGCGGCCGGGGTCGAAGGCCTCCACCGCCCGGATCAGGCCGAGGCTGCCCACCTGGGCGAGGTCCTCGAAGGCCATCCCCGCGTCAGCACCCTGGCGCCCGGCGATGCTGTACACGAGCGGCAGGTTGTCCTCCACCAGCAGGTTGCGCCAGCGCAGCCGGCTGACCGGATCGGTGGCCTCAGCAAACGCCTTGAGCCGGCGGCGGTTGCGGGTGCGGCGATCCACGATCGCCTCCGGGATCTCGCGGCAGCCCGGGCAGAGGTCCGGCGCCGGCACCCGGCGGGTGCTCAGCACCACCGCCGCCGGTGGCGGTGGCGAGGGGGGCGGGGGGCGATCCATGGCGGTGGTTGGAGCGAGGTCCGTCCCTTCAGGGTCGCCGTCGTCCATCGGTGGCGGTTCACCCCACGGGGGGAGCGCCTCTCATCCGATCGGGTGATGCCAGGGGCGGGGGCCCGGGGAAGAGTGGCTGCTGGGTTCGCCCCGGGAAAACTGAAGGCCGGGCCGGCGGTTCAGAAGCCAGCCGTCACGCTGCTGTGGGGATCCAGCCCGGCCCAGTCCAGCAAGGCCCTCCAGGAGCGCAGGCGCCGGTAGAGCTGGCCGTGGCCGTCGCTGTTGAGGTGCAGGCCGTCGCTGCACAGCCACTGCAGCCAGTGGGGGTCGGCCAGCAGGCCGTCGAGCAGCGGCAGGAAGGGCACATCGGCTTCCATGCAGGCCTCCTCCAGCAGGCCCTCGTAGCGGCGCACCGTGGCCAGGTCGTACCAGAGCATCTCGGCGAAGGGCATCACGACCTCATCCACCGGGGTGAGGCCGAGCACGAACACCGGGGCGATGGCCGCCAGCCGTGGCAGCAGTTGCCGCAGGCCGAACAGGAAGGCGTCGGGGGCCAGCTGGTGGCGGCCGTCGGGCCGCCCCACCCGGGCCGTGTCGTTGAGACCGATCGACAGCAGGATCCCCTGGGGCCGCTGGCGGCGCAGTTCACCCCGGGTGCTCACCTCCGGCTCGGCACGGGCCGCCAGCCGCTCCAGCCCATCCCCCCGCACCCCGAGGCCGTAGAGCACCGGGCCCTGGGGCAGGTCCATCCAGTGGCGCCGCAGCCGCTCGCACCAGCCGCCCTGCTCCGGATCGCCCCAGCCGTAGACGCCGCTGTCGCCGAGCACCACCAGCTTCTTGGGCACCTGCATGGGCGTGGCCGGACTCGGCTGATCCTGCGGCACCGGCGGGGCGGTCAGAGGCTGGCGCCGAAGCGGCGCAGGCGCTCCAGGCCATCGTCGATCGTGGCCGGGGAGGCCGCGCAGGACAGGCGGATGCAGCGGTCATCGCCGAAGGCGGCACCGGGCACCACCGCCAGCCCCACCTCGTCCAGCAGCCGGCCGCAGAGGGTCATCGAATCCAGGCCCCAGGCGCTGACGTCGGGGAAGGCATAGAAGGCCCCCTCGGGGGGCAGCAGCTCCAGGCCGCTGATCGCCATCAGCCCGTCGCTGAGCCGGGAGCGGCGACGGCTGAATTCGGCCGCCATCTCATGGACGCAGTCGCGCGAGCCGCTGACGGCCGCCAGGGCGCCGAACTGGGCGAAGCTGCAGACGTTGCTGGTGCTCTGGCTCTGCAGGGCGCTGGCGGCGGCCACCACATGGCGGGCGCCCGCCAGCCAGCCGATGCGCCAGCCGGTCATCGCCCAGCCCTTGGCGAAGCCGTTGACGATGAAGATCCGCTCGGCGATGTCGGGCGCCACCGCCGCCAGGCTGTGGTGCTCATGACCGGGGGAGAGCAGCAGCTCGTAGATCTCGTCGCAGACCACCGCCACGGCGGGGTGGCGGCGCAGCACGGCGGCGATCCCCTCCAGCTCGGTGCGGCTGAGCACCATGCCGGTGGGATTGGAGGGACTGTTGAGGACCAGCAGCCGACTGGCCGGGGTGATCGCTGCCTCCAGCTGTTCCGGGCTGAAGCGGAACCCGCCGCTGGCATCGGTGGTGAGGCAGCGCACGCTGGCGCCGGCCAGGTGGGCCATCTCCGGATAGCTCAGCCAGTACGGAGCCGGCAGCAGCACCTCGTCGCCGGGGTCGAGCAGAACCTGGAACAGGTTGTAGAGGGCCTGCTTGCCGCCGTTGGTCACCAGGACCTGGTCGGGCCGGGTGGGAACGCCGTTCTCCTGGCTCAGCTTGGTGGCGATCGCCTGGCGCAGCTCGGGCTCGCCCGCCACGGGCCCGTAGCGGGTGTGACCGGCCTCCAGAGCCTCGGCGGCCGCCTGGCGGATGAAGGCGGGGGTGTCGAAGTCGGGCTCCCCGGCGCTGAGGCTGCAGATGTCCCTGCCCTCGCCGCGCAGTTCGCGCGCCTTGGCGGTGATGGCGAGGGTGAGCGATGGCTGCAACGCCTGCGCCCGGGCGGAGAGCGTCAACGGGGCCGGCATGGCAGCGCGCGCCGTCTGGAGGGCGCGATTCGGCAATCCGGCCATCTTGCCCTACGCCCCGCGCCATGCCGAAGAATGGGGCGATGGCCCCCGCTCCCGTGCAACCGTCTCCCCTGCAACCGTCCCTTCTGGGTGAGGACCCCGCCACCGCGGATCCTGGCCCCGTGGAGCCTGCCGACGTGGCCGGCTTCGCCCCCGGCGGTCCACCCGACCTCGCGGCCCTGGAGCGGGAGTGCCGGGAGTGCCGCCGCTGCGGCCTGGCGGAGGGCCGCCAGACGGTGGTGGTGAGCCGCGGCGATCCGGCGGCCCGGCTGATGGTGATCGGCGAGGGGCCCGGCGCCCAGGAGGACGCCAGCGGCCGGCCGTTCGTGGGCCGGGCCGGCCAGCTGCTCGACCAGATGCTCGCCAGCGTGGGGCTGGACAGCGAACGCGATGCCTACGTCTGCAACGTGGTGAAGTGCCGTCCGCCGGACAACCGCCGGCCCACGCCCCAGGAGATCGCGGCCTGCGCCCCCTGGCTGGCCGCCCAGATCGCCGCCGTCAATCCGTCCGTGGTGCTGCTGGCCGGCGCCACCGCCCTGGAGGGGGTGCTGGGGATCAAGGGGGGGATCTCCCGGCTGCGGGGCCGCTGGCATCCCTGGCAGGGCCGCTCGGTGATGCCCGTGTTCCATCCCTCCTACCTGCTGCGCAATCCCTCGCGGGAGCAGGGCTCGCCCAAGTGGCTCACCTGGCAGGACCTGCAGGAGGTGCGGCGGCGCCTGGACCAGGACCGACCGTCGACACCCTCTTTGTGACAGGCTTTGGCCACCACCGGCCCACGCGAGATGACCGGCACCCTGGCCACACCCTCCACCACCGCTCCGGGGACCTCCCCCCTCCCGGCCGACTGGGCCAGTGACCCCCGCTTCGACACGGTGATCCGCCGCCGCAAGACCCGCAGCGTGCGGGTCGGCGACGTGTGGGTGGGCAGTGAGCACCCCGTGGTGGTGCAGTCGATGATCAACGAGGACACCCTCGACATCGAGGGGGCCACCGCCGGCATCCGCCGCCTGCATGAGGCGGGCTGCGAGATCGTGCGGCTGACGGTGCCGAGCCTGGCCCATGCCAAGGCGGTGAAGGAGATCCGCCAGCGGCTGGAGGACACCTACCGGCCGGTGCCGCTGGTAGCGGACGTGCACCACAACGGCATGAAGATCGCCCTGGAGGTGGCCCAGCACGTCGACAAGGTGCGGATCAATCCGGGCCTCTACGTGTTCGACAAACCCGACCCCAACCGCACGGAGTTCACCCCGGAGGAGGTGGCGGCGATCGGCGAGCGCATCCAGGCCACCCTCGAACCCCTGGTGAGCCTGCTCAAGGAACAGGACAAGGGGCTGCGGATCGGCGTGAACCACGGCTCCCTGGCGGAGCGGATGCTGTTCACCTACGGCGACACCCCGCTGGGGATGGTGGAGAGCGCCATGGAGTTCATCCACATCTGCGACCGCCTCGATTTCCACAACATCGTCGTGTCGATGAAGGCCTCGCGGGCCCCGGTGATGCTGGCGGCCTACCGGATGATGGCCTTCCGCATGGACGCCGAGGGCTTCCACTACCCCCTGCACCTGGGGGTCACCGAGGCGGGCGACGGCGACTACGGCCGCATCAAGAGCACGGCCGGCATCGCCACCCTGCTGGCCGAGGGCCTCGGTGACACGATCCGGGTGTCGCTCACCGAGGCGCCGGAAAAGGAGATCCCCGTCTGCTACTCGATTTTGCAGGCCATGGGCCTCCGCAAGACGATGGTGGAGTACGTGGCCTGCCCCAGCTGCGGCCGCACCCTGTTCAACCTGGAGGAGGTGCTGCACACGGTGCGCAACGCCACTGCCCACCTCACCGGCCTGGACATTGCCGTGATGGGCTGCATCGTCAACGGACCGGGCGAAATGGCCGACGCCGACTACGGCTACGTGGGCAAGACCCCCGGCACGATCTCCCTCTACCGGGGGCGCGAGGAGATCCGCCGGGTTCCCGAGGCCGAAGGGGTGGAGGCGCTGATCGCCCTGATCAAGGAGGACGGTCGCTGGGTCGACCCCTGAACCGGGAGCCCCCCCCTGGCATCGGCGCTACGTTGGAATCACGTTTCAGACTCCTTGAGGATCCCCACCATGGGCAGAGCTCGCGCCACCGTCGTGGTGCTGGTTGGTCTCGGTGCCTGTGCCGCCACGGCGGTCATGGCCCGGGAGATGGTGCTGACCCCCACCGGAACCGTGTCGATCAGCGACAGCCCCAAGGAGGTGATGGACCAGGCGTGGCAGATCGTCTTCCGCGACTACCTGGACACCACGGGCAAGTACACCCCTGAGCAATGGCGCAAGCTGCGCAGGAGCGTGCTCTCCAAGAGCTACAGCACCCCGAAGGATGCCTATGAGGGCATCCGCGGCATGCTCAGCACCCTCGACGATCCCTACACCCGCTTCCTGGATCCGCGGGAGTTCAAGGAGATGCAGATCGACACCTCAGGGGAGCTCTCCGGGGTGGGCATCCAGCTGAGCGTCGACAAGGAGACCAAGGAACTGGTCGTCATCTCGCCGATCGAGGGTTCACCGGCCTCGCGGGCCGGGGTGCAGCCCAAGGACGTGATCGTCTCGATCGACGGCAAGAGCACCAAGGGGATGAGCACCGAGGACGCGGTGAAGCTGATCCGCGGCAAGGCCGGCACCACGGTGAACCTGGTGCTGCGCCGCAAGGGCCAGAACATCGACACCCCCCTGACCCGGGAGCTGATCGAGATCCACGCCGTCACCCACCAGGTGAACACCGCGCCGGACGGCACCAGGATCGGCTACATCCGGCTCAAGCAGTTCAGCGCCACCGCCACCAAGGACATGCGGGCGGCGGTGCGGGATCTGGAGGCCCAGGGGGTGCAGGGCTACGTGCTCGACCTGCGCAGCAACCCCGGCGGTCTGCTGGTGGCGAGCGTCGAGATCGCCCGCCAGTGGATCAACGAGGGCATCATCGTCTCCACCAAGACCCGCGACGGCATCCAGGACGTGAAGCGGGCCACCGGCCAGGCCCTCACCACCAAGCCCATGGTGGTGCTGGTCAACGAGGGTTCTGCCAGCGCCAGCGAGATCCTCTCCGGCGCCCTGCAGGACAACAACCGCGCCGTGCTGGTGGGTCAGAAGACCTTCGGCAAGGGTCTGGTGCAGTCCGTGCGGGGCCTGTCCGACGGCTCGGGCATGACGGTGACGATCGCCAAATACCTGACGCCCCGCAACCGCGACATCCACAAGCACGGCATCAACCCGGACGTGCCGGTGAAGATGACCGAGCAGGAGGTGCAGCGCCTCAGGCTGGAGGACATCGGCACCAACCGCGACAGCCAGTACCGGGTGGCCGAATCCACCCTGCGCAAGCAGCTGCAGGCGGGTGCCGCCCTGCAGAAGGCCTTCCAGCCCGGCAGTGCCAACCTGCCGGCGGCCCTTGCCAACCCCTGAGCCGCACGAGCCGGGCAGCCAGCCCGGCTCGGTCTGGGAGCTCAAGCCGTGGTGGTGTCAGCCGTGGAGCATCCTGCTCACCGGTCTGATGATCATTGGCGGCAGCTGGATGCTGCTGCATCTGTGGTGGCTCACCGCCGGGGTCTCGGCGGTGATCGCCGCTTGGTGGCTGCTGTTCCTTGTGCTGATGCCGGCCGCCTGGAAGCAGGAGCAGGCCGGCGACCGCGGCGGCTGAAGGGCGACAACTGAAGCGCCGGCCTCAGGCCACGGGTTGCATCAGGCCGCCACCGGGGGAGGAATCGTCGTCGTCGTTGTTGCCGGCGGCGGACTGGAGCAGGGCGAAGCAACCGAGGCCGAGCACCCCCAGGAAGGCCGGCAGCATCAGGGGATTCTGGGTGGCGCCCGCGACCTCGATCAGCTCACCCATGTCGCCGCGTAACGAAAGATGACGCCAGCTTAACGGAAATTCTCATGGGGGTGGGCGCCTCAGTCGAAGACATGGCCGTGCTCGTAGCGCTCCGCATGGCCGGCGGCCTCGGTGAGGGCGGCGACGTTCTCGCGGGTGAAGAAGCCGTCGTAGCCTAGGCAGCGCTCCACGTACTCGGTGATCAGCAGGGAGTAGGGGGAGCTGCGCGAGAAGATCTGGCGCAGGTTGGGCTGGTCGCCGCACTCCCCCACCATGTCGGCGAGGAAGGGGATGCCCAGCTCGCGCAGGGTGCGCACCACCACATCCACGTTCTTCTCGCCATTGCTGTCGCCATCGGCGACCTCATAGGCGATGTGATGCATGCGCCGGCCGAAATTGCGGACGAAATCCTCCGTGGGCATGGGCAGGTTGGCCAGGGAGTTGAGATAGGAGGGGGTGTTGTTGGCGGTGAAGACGCGGGCCGGAGAAAGTTTCTCGTCCGCCAGCGTCGGATGGCGGGTGACGTTGGTGGAGGAGTTCATCTCGGCGATGTCGTAGGAGCCCCAGTAGTAGTAGGGAACCATCGTCAGATACTCGAGGATGGCGTCCTCCCGTTCACCGGCCAGCACGCGCGTGGCCAGGTGGTCGATGCCCAGGATCTTGCCCTCCAGCCCGTGTTCCCGGTGGCGGCGGGCGGCTTCGGTGAGGGGCTCGAGCGCTTCGTCATCGAGCAGCACCCGATCGCCCAGATCCAGGGCCGCCAGGCCATCGAGGGGCCGGTCCACATAGCCGACCCGGTTGTAGGTGTAGTCGGAGAGGAAGGTGAAGCAGAGATGCTTCGAGGCATAGAAGGGGTTGGCGGTCTCCCCCGGATAGGCGAAGCGGATGTTCTGGGGTTCGAGGATGGCGCGCAGATCGTGGCAGGAGGACACCTGGAAGATCTCGCCGATGTAGCGGGCGTTGGGCTTGTCGATCGAGAGGGGATACATCGCGTTCCAGCGCGTGACCTCATCCTCGAAGTCGTCGAACAGCGGCTCCAGCACGATCAGCCGCGGAAAGGCCTCACCCCCCTTCAGCAGATACAGGCGATGGGTGGCGTTGATCCAGCATTCCTGATAGCGGTAGGGAGTGGTGAGGGTGAGCTCCGCCAGGTAGGGCAGGCCGTTGCCGTGGTCCACCTGGATCACGACGGCCGCCATCGGTCCGACCACCTGCTCCAGCCCCGAGCTGGCCCGCCGGGCATAGACGCGGGGCAGATAGGCCTCGAAGAAGGCGGTGTTGCGCTTGTCGCCCCTGGGCCGGTAGCTGGCGAGGTCGATCATCGGCGGCGATGCGTGCCCGGCGCCCCCATGGTGCCGCTGCGGCCCCTGAATTCAAGGATCCCCCGCCGGCCACGACCGGGCCATCACGCACCCCGGCAGAGCGGATGGGTTCGGCCTAATCTCAGCCAGGGCAGCACCAATCGCTGACGTCTGGGCTCCCTTCCGATCGTTGGTGACCTCGAAGATCCCCGTCCTGATCTGCATCGATGTGGAACCGGATGAGTTCTTCGTTTCGCGTCGGGACCCGGAGCCATGGAGGGGCTACGAGCTCACCCATGCCTACATCCGGGACTGGCGATCGGCCCTGCAGCAGCTCACGGGCGACGCCGTGCATGTCAACTGGTTCATCCGGATGGATCCCCAGGTGGCCCTGGCCCATGGCCGTGCCGCCTGGGCCGTGGAGCACTACCGGGAGTTGTTCCAGGAGACCATCGACGCCGGCGATGAGCTGGGCGCCCATGTCCACACCTACCGCTGGTGTGAGGACTCCGGCGATTGGCTGGATGACCACGGCCACGACGACTGGGTGGCCGAATGCCTGGACACCGCCGTGGAGGCCTACCGAACCAGCTTCGGGACAACCTGCCGTTCCCTGCGCTTCGGCAATTACTGGTCGGGAACAGAGGCCATCAACCGGGCGGAAGCCCTGGGGTTCCGCTTCGATCTGACCATCGAGCCCGGCCTGCCCCCGAATGCGCTGGATTCGCGTAAACCGCCCCATTCAGGCGATCTGCCGGACTACTACCGCGTGCCCCGGGAACCCTATGCCCCATCCTGCAGCGACTTTCGCCGCAGGGCCAGACCCGGCGATCGTGACATCACGCTCCTGCCCCTCACCTCCGCCCACCTCAGCTACGGCTGGGGGCCGAGGAGCCTGAAGCAGCGATGGCGGCGCCTGCGCAACAACGGCTTCCGCCACCGGCGGCAGGACACGCCGCTGTCGCTATGGCGGGACTGGACCCCACCGAACGACTTCAGCGTGATGCTCGACCGGGCGATCGCCCAGCAGCGCCAGCCCTATCTGGCCTTCGCCATTCACTCCAACGCCCCTGTCGAAGCCGAGTCGCTGCCGAGAATCGAGCGCTGCCTCCAGGCCCTGTTGGCCCACCCCGAGCGCTCTAGGTTCGTGTTCTGCACCCCCGCCGAAGCCATGGCGATCCTGCAGGGGAAGGCCTCAGGAAACGCCTCAGGCGGCCCACCTGGTTGAGCGCGATCGGAGCCCCCCGATCGCGCACCAGCTGCCACCAGGCGCGAGGCTGCCAGGGGTCCGCCAGCAGATAGCCCATCAGGACGGACGTCGGGAAGGCATTCTCCGGATGGAAGGGCACCAGCCGGCCCAGGTGCCGGATGGTGTCGGGTCGGCCCCTGTGGAGCGTCCGCACCAGGGGTCGCCACTGCCGGGCGTCGCTGGAGGTGAGGGTCGGGCGCACGTACCAGCTCAGGGTGCCAATGACGAGATCGGTGAGACTGGACGATCCAGATCTCTCGGATCCAGGCGTTTCCGATCGGGACAGCTCGGCTTCGAGCCGCGTCAGGGCGGAGCGCATCAGCACCGGATCGGCCCGTTCCAGCGCCTCGATCACCTGCGCCATGGGCCCGAGAATGCGGCACTGCCGCTGTCGCCGCTCCGCTTCCATAGGATGGCTGAGGCCGCGCTGGCGAGCGAGGGTCTCACAGCTCGTGCGGATGTTGAGGAAGTACTCGTGGGCCCGCTCCAGGCGCCAGCGGTAGCTGGTGGCCTCCTGGTGCTGCACGCGGTAGGCGGCGGTGGCACTGGCATTCCGCACCATCGGGGCGATGGAAGCCAGCTGGAACCAGGCCTGCACATCACTGCTCCAGGCGTTCTGCGCCGGCCAGCCGCCGATGGCCTCGAGGGCGGAGCGCCTGATGAGCACGAAGGACGGCGTGTCGATCCGGTGGAAGGGAAAGCTGTCCCAGGGGTCGAACCGTTCCGGGCCCAGGACCGGGGGCGGAAAGTGCAGCTCCCGCTCGTCCTCGTAGGTGAGGGTACGGGACAGCGCCGCACTGGCCGCCGGATAGTCACGCAGCAGCGTGCTGAGCAACTCCAGGTGGCGGGGATGCCAGAGGTCGTCCTGGTCCAGAAAGATCACTGAGGCCGCCGTGCTGCGCGCGAAGCCGAACTGCCGGGTCTGGTGGGTGCCCTTGCCCGGATGGCGGTGCAGGGCGACCTGGGGAAAGGATCGGACGATCGCCATCGAATCGTCGCTGGAGCCGTCGTCGACCACGATGATCTCCCGGGCCGGCATGGTCTGGGCCAGCACCGACAGCAGCGTCTGGCGGATCCAGGCCCCCCCGTTAAACAGCGGGATGACGACGGCGATGTCCGCCGCGGTGCGGTCGGGGCCCGTCACGGCGAAGGGGCCCGCCATGGCGACGGGGCCGCTCAAACCACCAGCACCGCCGCGTTCTTCGCCGCCTGCTCGTCGGCCCGCTGCTCCGGGGTGCGCCCGTCGGCCTCGGGGATCTGGCCGGCCATGGCCGAGAGCCAGGCCATCAGCTGCTCGACCTGCTGGGCGGGGGACAGGGCCCCCAGACCCCGGGCCAGCACCTTGGCGGTGCTGCCGGCGCCGCCCTGGTACACCAGGCGGCCGTGCAGGTGCTGGGGCAGGGCCTGGCGCAGGCGACGGAAGGCGGGTTCCTCCATCGGCGTCTCCAGGGCGATGTTGGGCTTCTCCGGCTTGATGCGGGAGAAGCCGCAGCGGCGGGCCAGCAGCTTCAGTTCCATCAGCTGCAGCAGGCTCTGCACCGGTGCCGGAATCGGGCCGTAGCGGTCGGCCCAGCCGGCGGCCAGCTCCACCAGGGCCGCCTTGCCGCCACATTCGGCGGCGGCCCGGTAGGCGGCCATCTTCTCGTCGGCCTCGGTGATCCAGTCGGCCGGGATGAAGGCCGTCACCGGCAGGTCGATCTGGGTCTCGTCCACCGCCGGAATGTCCTGGCCCTGGATCTCCGCCAGGCAGTCCTGCAGCATCTCCATGTAGAGGTCGAAGCCGATCGCCTCCATCTGGCCGCTCTGCTCCACCCCGAGCAGGTTGCCCACGCCGCGGATCTCCATGTCGCGCATGGCCAGCTGGTAGCCGGAGCCCAGCTGGGCAAACTCCTGGATCGCCCGCAGCCGCTGGCGGGCGGCATCACTGAGGGAGGCATCGCCCGGATAGAACAGCCAGGCGTGGGCCTGGATGCCGCTGCGGCCCACCCGGCCCCGCAGCTGGTACAGCTGGGCCAGACCGAACTTGTGGGCGTCCTCCACCAGGATCGTGTTCACCCGGGGGATATCCAGGCCGCTCTCGATGATCGTGGTGCACAGCATCACGTCGGCCTCGCCGGCGTTGAAGGCCACCATGGCGCTCTCCAGCTCCCCCTCCGGCATCTGGCCGTGGGCCACCTGCAGCCGCAGCCCCGGCAGCATCGCCCGCAGCTGGCCCGCCACCTCCTCGATACCCTCCACCCGCGGCACCACGTAGAACACCTGGCCGCCGCGGTCGAGCTCCTGGCGGATGGCGCTGCGCACCGCCTCCTCGTCGAGGCTGGCCAGGTGGGTCTTGATCGGCCGCCGCAGGGGCGGCGGCGTGGTGATCAGGCTCATCTCCCGCACCCCCGAGAGGCTCATGTAGAGGGTGCGCGGGATCGGCGTGGCACTCAGGGTGAGCACGTCCACATCCTTTCGGAGCGCCTTGATCTTCTCCTTCTGATTCACCCCGAAGCGCTGCTCCTCATCCACCACCAGCAGGCCCAGCTGGCGGAAGGCCGTGCCCTTGCCCAGCAGCTGGTGGGTGCCCACCACCACGTCGGTGTTGCCCTTGGCCAGGTCGTCCAGGATCGTCTTGCGCTCGCCAGCGGTGCGGAAGCGGTTGAGCAGGGCCACCTTGAGCGGGTAGGGGGCGAAGCGCTCGCTCAGGGTGCGCCAGTGCTGCTGGGCCAGCACAGTGGTGGGGGCCAGCAGGGCGCACTGCTTGCCGGCGGTGACCGCCTTGAAGATGGCCCGGATGGCGACCTCCGTCTTGCCGAAGCCCACATCGCCACACACCAGCCGGTCCATCGGCTGGTCCCGCTCCATGTCGCGCTTCACCTCGACGATCGCCTTGAGCTGGTCGGGGGTGGGGTCGTAGGGGAAGGAATCCTCCAGTTCGCTCTGCCAGGGTCCGTCGGGGGGGAAGGCGAAGCCCGGCGCCTTGTGGCGCTCGGCGTAGAGCTTCACCAGGTCCATCGCCACCTTGGCCACCGCCTTGCGGGCCCGCTCCTTGGCCTTGGTCCAGGCCGTGCCGCCCATGCGGTTGAGCTCCGGCGGGCTGTCGCTGCTGGCCCGGTAGCGGCCGAGGCTGCCCAGCTGGTCGGCCGCCACCCGCAGCAGCCCGTCGGCGTACTGCACCACCAGGTAGTCGCGGGCCTCGCCGCCGATGGCCAGCTTCTCCAGCTTCAGGAACCGGCCGATGCCATGGTTGCGGTGCACCACGAAGTCGCCGGGGAGCATCTTGTTGGGATCCACCGTGCGGCTGGCCGCCTTGCGGCGCCGGCGCACGTAGCCCCCGGCGGCCAGGCTGTGCTGGCCGAAGATCTCCCGGTCGGTGAACAGCACCAGCTTCCAGGCCGGCAGCTGGAATCCCTCCAGTTCGGCCGTGCCGCGCAGCTTGAGCGCCACCGGGGTGGCCTGCTCCACCAGCCGCTCGATGGCTGGAAAGTCGCGGGCGTTGGGAACGAAGCGCGTGACGCAGTCGTGCTCCTCCAGCAGGGCCACGGCCCGTGACGGCTGGGCGGAGACGATCCAGGGCCGGGCCTTCTCGCGCAGGTGCCCCTTGATCTGCTCGGCCAGACGGCCGAACTGGTTGGGATGGGCCGGCACCGGCCGGCTGGAAAGGTCGAGGTCGTTCGGGTGGCGGTCGCTCTCGTGCAGCTCCGCCAGATCGAAGCCGGGGAAGGTCTCCGCCTCTGCCAGGGCCGCCGCGATCGGTCGGTGCAGCAGGCCGGGCAGGGGCAGGGGCGGCTCGCCGTCGGCGGCCCTGACCACCTCGCCGTGGTGCTCGGCGGCATGGTCGTACCACTGCTGGCCATGGGCCAGGCACTGGCGCCGCTCATCGATCGCCACCAGCGTGCCGGCGGGCAGGTAGTCGAGCAGCGTCCCCGGCCTGTCCCAGGCCAGGCCCATCAGCCGCCGCATCCCCTCCGGCGTGCCACCCTCCAGCAGCTGGTCGAGGGCGGCGGGCTCCAGCAGCCGCTCCAGGCCGTCCGGCATCCGCTCCCGCAGGGCCTCGGCGATCAGGGGCGCGTAGCTGGTGGGGGTGAGGCGCACCCGCTCGATCACATCGAGGGAGCGCTGGGTGGCGGGGTCGAACTCCCGCAGCTTTTCGAGGTCTTCGCCGAAGAGCTCCAGCCGCACCGGCAGCTCGGCGCTGACCGGAAACACATCGACGATGTCGCCCCGGCGGCTCCAGGTGCCCTCCTGCTCGATCGTCGGCACCTTCTCGTAGCCCAGGCCGGCCAGGGTGTGGGCCAGCTGCTCCAGATCCACCCGGTCGCCCCGGCGCAGGGTGAGGCAGCGGGCCGCCAGCTGGGGCGGCGGCGGCAGGTGGGGCTGCAGGGCCCGCTCGGTGGCCACCACGGCGAAGCGGCCGCCGCCGGCTTCCGCAGTCCCGTCCCCGTCGCCCACGAGCTCGGCCAGCACCTGCAGCTGGCCCCAGGTGATCTCGCTGGTGGGGTCGAAGGGCTCGTAGGGGGAGCCCTCACTGGTGGGATAGAGCTGGCACAGGGGCCAGCCCATCAGCTCCAGAAGGGAGGCCCAGCGGCCCGCCTCCTCCAGGGTCGGCACCACCACCAGCAGGGGGGCCTCGCCGCAGCCCGCCAGGGCACTGGCCACCAGGGCCCGGGCCGCCCGGCCCGCCCCGCTCAGCCGCAGGCGCTCGGGCCGCCCGCAGCGTGCCCTCACCTCCGCGGTGAGCGGCGCGGCCTGCAGCTGGCGCACGAGGGCGTGGAGGGGCATCGCAACGGTGGGATCGAACCGGTGGCGATCCTCGCAACCACACCACACCACCGCGACACCTCAGGCCCCTTTGCCGTCATGCTGGAGGCCGGTCTGCCGAGCGATGGCGCGCTTCCGTTGTCCCACCTGCCGCGGTCGTCCCCTGCGGCTGCAGCAACCCTTCACGGGCCTTCCCCGGTGCGGACGCTGCGGGGACCTGCTGGAGCCGAAGCCCCGCCATGGCCGCGCCTGGGGCCTGGCCGGCGGGGTGGCCGCCCTGGTGCTGGGGGGGGCCGCCTTCTCCGGCCTGCTGGAGACGATGGGCAGCCTGCCCCAGCAGGCCCCCGAGGTCACCACCCGGCTGCTGGAGCGCTTCGATTCCGCCCCCGATCCGCGCCTGCGGCCGATGGCGCTGATCGAGGGGGGCCTGCTCGAGAACCTCAAGGAGGCCGACCGCCAATGGATTCCCACCGCCGAGCCCCTGGCCGGCGGTGGCATCCGCTTTCTCTACCGCCGCCGGGCCGGTGAACCCGAACTCTCGGTGGATGAGCTGCAGGCCCTGATCGACTCCCCACCGGACCACGGCGAAAAGCGCCTCGCCATCGCCGAACTGCTCGGCGTCCTGGAGGAGGCCGGCGTGCAGGTCCAGCTGGCGGAACCGAGAAAGACGGGGGCCGCCGGGGAATGGGACCACGCCGTCCGGACCCTGAGGATCAAGCCCGCCGTGGTCGACAAGGGCACCGTGGATTTCGCCCAGGTACTGAACCACGAGGCGATCCATGTGGCCCAGAGTTGCGCGGCGGGCGGCCTGCGCTCCGTCCCCCGGACCCTGGGGCTGAGCCAGGAGGTGCCGCCGGAACTGAAGCTCCATCTCGACGATCCCCTCTACGCCGGGGCCTCCGACTGGGAGAAGGCCCTGGAGCGCGAGGCGTATGCCAACCAGCGCCTGCTGGAGCTGGGCACAACCCTGGTACGCACCCATTGCCGCGTCCGCGCCACGGGCTGAGGGGCGGGCCGAAGGGTGGGCGGGGCAGGAGCGATCAGCCGGAGATGTGGCGGATCAGGTCGAGGCACTTGCTGGAGTAGCCCCACTCGTTGTCGTACCAGGCCACCACCTTCAAGAAGGTCTCGGTGAGGGCGATGCCGGCGGAGGCATCAAAGATCGAGGTGCAGGTCTCGCCGAGGAAATCGGTCGAGACGACGGCGTCCTCCGTGTAGCCCAGGATCCCGGCCATCGGACCGGCGGCGGCCTCCCGCATGGCGGCCTTGATGGCGTCGTAGCTGGCGCCCCTCTCGAGGTTCACCGTCAGGTCCACCACCGAGACGTTGGGGGTGGGAACCCGGAAGGCCATGCCGGTGAGCTTGCCGCTGAGGGCAGGGATCACCTTGCCCACCGCCTTGGCTGCGCCGGTGGAGGACGGGATGATGTTCTGACCGGCCCCACGGCCGCCGCGCCAGTCCTTCACCGACGGCCCATCGACCGTTTTCTGGGTGGCGGTGGTGGCGTGCACGGTGGTCATCAGGCCATCGCGGATGCCGAAGCTGTCGTGCAGCACCTTGGCCATCGGCGCCAGGCAGTTGGTGGTGCAGGAGGCGTTGGAGACGATGTCCTGGCCCGCATAGGTGGTGTGGTTCACCCCCATCACGAACATCGGTGTGTCGTCCTTGGAGGGGGCCGACATCACCACCTTGGTCGCCCCCGCCGTGATGTGGGCCCGGGCCCGCTCGTCGCTCAGGAACAGGCCGGTGGACTCCAGCACCACGTCGGCCCCGACATCGCCCCAGCGCAGGGCGGCGGGATCGCGCTCCGAACTGATGCGGATGCGGCGGCCGTTCACCACCAGGGCGCCATCGTCGATGGCCACCTCACCGACGAAGCGGCCATGGGTGGAGTCGTAGCGGAGCATGTAGGCGATGTAATCGACATCGATCAGGTCGTTGATGCCCACCACCTCGATGTCATCGCGCCCGCAGGCGATGCGGAAGACGAGGCGGCCGATGCGTCCGAACCCGTTGATGCCGATTCTGATGGTCACCCGTGGATCTCCCAAGGCGATACAGGGGATTCAGCGTCGCACGCAGCCGGCGGGCGCCGGCGGGGCCCTCCGGGCCATTGTCGCCAGATGAAACGGGCTCAGAACCTGGCCGGCTGGGCGATCTGGGCCCGTCGGCGCCAGGGAATGCGCACCCTGGCACCACGGTTGGCGGCGCAACGGCGAGCGGGGGCGTGGTGACTTGGAGCTCCTGACTTGAAGCTGCTGAGGCTCAATGAGCCGTCGAAGAGGTTGGCGCCCCTGAGCGGGATCAGTCCTCCAGGCCCGGGGCCGCAGGCCCGCCGGAGGCGACCCGAATCGTCTCCTCCTCCAGCAGCATGTTGAAGCGGAGCAGGTCGGCGTCCTTCAGCTGCTGGCGGCTGCTCACGCCCAGGTGCTTCTCGAGGAAGCTGCGGCCCATGCTCCCGTCCCAGCGGAGCTGCTGCAGGAGCAGGTTGCACTGCTCGAGCAGGTCGGCGCGCCGCAGCGGCACCGCCGCCGTGGCGGGATCGCAGCCGGGCTCGAGGGTCTCGATCGCCTGGAGATAGGCGATCAGATCGGCATAGACGGTGATGCGGTCGCGGCTGGGGTGACCGAAGCAGCGCTGCAGGTAGGTGGCCTCCCGGTCCCGGTCCCAGCCGAGGCGGCGCAGCTGCAGATCCAGGTGGGTGAGCTCGGCACTCCAGTCCTGGGGGTCCTCGTCGGGACTCGGGGGTGCAGGATCCGGCGGGGCCGGCGGCAATGGTGCGGGTGCGGGTGCCGCCGGCGGTTCCGGCGCCGGGGGAGGCGGGGTCAGGGCGGCGGGGACCCGATCCGGCACCGAAGGGGCCCGCTCCGGCGCTGCGGCGGCCGGCCCAGGACTCTGGAGACGGGCCAGGAGCCTGGCCCTGGCACGATCTTCGGCCTCCTCCGCATCCCCCGCCTCCCCCAGGGCGCTGCCCAGGAACCGCTCTCCGTCACAGGCCGAGACCAGCACGACGCGGCGGCCGCCGTCGCAGTGGAGCAGTCGGACCTGAACGTGCATGGGGGCGGGACGGACCGACGCTCTTTCTAGAGTGCTTCTTTGCAGCCTCCACGGCCGAGCGAACGCCAGGAATGGAAGTGGAATCGGTGGAGAGCCTCACGCCCCTGCTGCAGCCCCTGCTGCAGGAAGCGGACCAGTGGGGTGAGGTGCTGCTGCTGCTGGTCCTGCTGGTGGGGCTCGAGGCGGTGCTCTCCGCCGACAACGCCATCGCCCTGGCCGCCATCTCCCGGCGCCTGCACGATCCGGCGCGGCAGCGCGTGGCCCTGAACCTCGGCCTGGTGCTGGCCCTGGTCTTCCGGCTGGCCCTGATCGCCCTGGCCAGCCAGGTGCTCGCCTTCTGGCCCCTGCAGCTGCTGGCCTCGGCTTACCTGCTCTGGCTCTGCGGCCGGCACCTGCTGGGGAAGGACGACGGCGGGGACGATGACGCCAGCGGCGGCCAGGACCCGGCGCCGGCCGACCACGCCCCCCACGGCTCCCACCACGACCCGGGCCATCCCCACCACGGCGCCACCCTGGGCTCGATCGTGGCCACCCTGGCCCTCACCGACCTGGCCTTCTCCCTCGACAGCGTCTCCGCGGCGGTGGCGGTGACCGACCGTTTGCCGCTGGTGATGGCCGGCGGTGTGATCGGCATCATCGCCCTGCGGCTCACGGCCGAGCTGTTCCTGCGCTGGCTGGAGGTCTTCCCCCATCTGGAAACCGCCGGCTACCTGGCCGTGGGGCTGGTGGGCCTGAAGCTGCTGCTGCGCCTGGTGCTGCCGACCGTGGAGGTGCCGGAATGGGCCCTGCTGCTCGTGGTGGCCGCCCTGTTCGCCTGGGGCTTCTCACTGCGGACCGAACCGTCGACCCTGCCCGGGCAGGGCAGCGGCGACGCCTGACGCCAGCGGAACGATGCGGATCGAACTGCGCCAGATCGACTCGGACCGGCTGATCACCACGATCGAGATCGACGACCTCGGCGACGTTCCCCACCCCGGCCGCTGGTTGACCGTCGGCGAGGGCAGCTTCCTGGTGCTGCAGCGCCGGCACCGCTACCGGCTGCGGCAGGGCCGCTACGAGCTGGCCACGGTGGCGCTGCAGGTGAAGCCCCAGCGACGGCCTGCGGATGCCCTCTGGTGGGACGGGCGCTGGGTGATCGGTGACCCCCACTGCCGCTTCAACGCCCGCAGCCCCCTGCTGCGCTGCGCCGTGCTGCCGGAGGGCCCCTGCGAGCGCTGCAGCCACCGCACGCCCCGCTGAGGCGATGGCATCGCCGGCCGGTCCTAGGCTGGTGGCCACTCCGTGTTCGCGCCCGATCACCGCCCCTACCTCCCGGCCCCAGGCCCAGGCCAGCCGGACCCGACGCAGCGGCAACGGCTCCTCCCCCACCGTCGCGCCGGTCCCAGCCCCGCTGGCCGCCCCAGTCGCTGCTTCCCTGGCCGCCGATCCCCTCAGCCCCAGCCACACCGCCACGGGTCTGAACCCACCGGTGGCCGGACTGGCGACGGATTTCGCCGTGCTGGGTCTCTCGGAGCCCATCCTGAAGGCCGTGGCTGCCAAGGGCTACAGCAGCCCCTCCCCGATCCAGCTGCAGTGCATCCCCGCCGTGCTCGCGGGCCACGACGTGATGGCGGCCGCCCAGACGGGCACCGGCAAGACGGCCGGCTTCACCCTGCCGATGCTGGAACGGCTGCGCCACGGTCCCCACGCCCGGGCCGGTGTGGTGCGGGCCCTGGTGCTGACGCCCACCCGCGAGCTGGCGGCCCAGGTGGCGGACAGCGTCACCGCCTACGGCCGCTATCTGGATCTGCGCTCCGACGTCGTCTTCGGCGGCGTGAGCGCCAACCCCCAGATGCAGCGGCTGCGGCGCGGTGCCGACGTGCTGGTGGCCACCCCCGGCCGGCTGATGGACCTGCACCAGCAGAACGCCCTGCGGCTCGACCGGGTCGAGATCCTGGTGCTGGATGAGGCCGACCGGATGCTCGACATGGGCTTCATCCGCGACATCCGCCGGATCCTCTCCCTGCTGCCGGCGAAGCGCCAGAACCTGCTGTTCTCGGCCACCTTCTCCACCGAGATCCGGCGGCTGGCCACCGGCCTGCTGCACAACCCCGTGCAGCTCCAGGCCACTCCCGAGAACCAGGCCGCGCCCCTGGTGGAGCAGGTGATCCATCCCTGCGACATGGACCGCAAGGGGGATCTGCTCAGCCATCTGATCCGCACCAACGACTGGCGCCAGGTGCTGGTGTTCTCCCGCACGAAGCACGGCGCCAACCGCCTGGCGGAACGGCTCGAGAAGGAGGGGCTGGGGGCGGCGGCGATCCACGGCAACAAGAGCCAGGGGGCCCGCACCCGGGCGCTGGCGGAGTTCAAGAGCGGCGAGGTGCGGGTGCTGGTGGCCACCGACATCGCCGCCCGCGGCATCGACATCCACCAGCTGCCCCACGTGGTCAACCTCGACCTGCCCAACGTGGCCGAGGACTATGTGCACCGCATCGGCCGCACCGGGCGGGCAGGCCAGAACGGCCATGCCATCTCCCTGGTGGCGGCCGAAGAGCACGAGCTGCTGCGGGCCATCGAGCGGCTGGTCGGCTCCCCCCTGCCCCGCCAGGAGATCTCCGGCTTCGAACCCACCGTCCTCTCTGCGCCGCCCCTGGATCTCAGTGGCGGCCGGGGACGCCGAAGCCAGGGGCCCCGCCAGGGTCAGGGCCACGACCGGGGTCGGCGCCGCACCGGCTCCCGCTGAGCCACCGCAGCGCCCAGCGGGGGAACGGCAGTGGTTGTGACAACCTTCGCTGCCGCCCTACGGTGAACTGAGGATCTGCCACCTTCCGACATGCCCTACGAACCCGGATCCACCCAGTGCCGCGTGCTGATCGACTGCAAGGCGCAGATCGAAGGCATGCTCCTCGCCCTGGAGCGCATCGACAACAGCCGCCACATCCGTGATCAGCTGGTGGCGGTCCATAACCAGCTGGAGGGGCTGCACGAGCTGCACCGTCGCCAGCCCGAAGAGCTCGCCTCCAGCAGCGGAACCGCCGGCTGAGTCGACCCTTCGGGACCCAGTGCCGGTCACGGCCGCTTCATCCCCCTCCAGCGGCCGGCTCCGCCTGGAGGCGGGGCTCCCATCCCTGGCAGGCTGCGTAGGCGCCGGCCAGGGTAGGGCGGACAGCCCGCTGGCCAGGCCGGAGCGCGTGGCTCACCACGTAGCGCCCCAGCCGGTCGCGAAAGATCTCGCACCCCGAGCCGGTGCTGTTGACGAAGGAAAGATCACTGGCCATGGCATCCGCACCCGATCACTGGCTTTGGTCTAACGCCTCCCGCACCTGTCCAACACTGAGACCTCCCGAAGGGAACAAAACGTCAACAGGTCTTGCCCAAAGGGGGCCTCAGGCGGTATTTGCACCGATGCGCTGACCGCTCACCAGCCCCAGTTGCTGGATCAGGGCCTGCCCCTCGCTGGCCCGGCGCCCCGGCAACTGCGCCTGGCGCAGCAGCACCGGGCAGCCACCGCTGGACAGCACCAGTCCTTCCCCCTCCACCAGCTCGAGCACGGTGCCGGGAGCCTGATCCGGCGAGACCCTGCCGTCCCACCGGGCCGCCAGGGCCGCCCCCACCGGGCTGAGCTGGTCGGCCAGCCGCTTCACCAGGGGTTCGGTGGCCAGCAGCTTCAGCCGCTCACTCCCCCAGGGGCAGGACGCCTGGGGAAAGAGCCCCATCACCCGGCGGTGAATGGCCAGGGCGGAGGCGTCCCAGCCCACCAGGGTGTCCTCCTTGGTGAGCTGACGGGCGTGGGTGGAATTGCCGGTCTGGGGACGCACCCCCAGGCGCGCCAACCGTTCGGATTCCGCTCCGGTGCCCGCCGCCTCGATCAGCGGCAGGGCCTCCACCAGCAGCTCACCGGTGAGGTGGGCCAGCCGTTCCGCCAGCTGGCCGGCGTTCTGGAGCAGGGGAATGGCAAGGCGCCGCTCCAGCAGCACCGGGCCGGTGTCGAGACCCTCCTCCATGGCCATGATGCCGACGCC
This sequence comes from Synechococcus sp. UW140, assembly GCA_943369315.1. Classification (GTDB taxonomy): domain Bacteria; phylum Cyanobacteriota; class Cyanobacteriia; order PCC-6307; family Cyanobiaceae; genus Cyanobium. The sequence continues at coordinate 121,619 of CALRMW020000001.1, read as the reverse complement.
GGTCTCGCCATCCCCCTCCAGCAGGGCCCACTGGATCGGCGCGGCGCCCCGCCAGCGGGGCAGCAGGGAGCCGTGGCCGTTCCAGCAGCCTAGGGGGGGCTGGGAGAGCACCGCCGGCGGCAGGATCTGGCCGAAGGCCACCACCACCGACAGGTCCGCCCCCAGGGCGGCCAGCTCCTGCTGGCAGGCCAGGTCGCGGCGGATCCGCTCGGGGGTGAACACCGGCAGACCCAGCTCAAGGGCCCGCTGCTTCACAGGGGAGGGAACCAGGGCCTTGCCCCGGCCCCGGCGCCGGTCGGGCTGGCTCACCACACCAACGATGCTGTGGCCGGCCAGCCGCAGGGCCTCGAGACTGACCACGGCATAGGCCGGGGTGCCCCAGAACAGGATCCTCAAGCGTCGCCGGTGATCGAGAGACCCTCCACCCACACGTGGGGGCAGAGGCCGTCGGGGGTGACCTTGGCCGGACCCTCGAAACCGACGATGGCCTTGAGCAGGGTGCGGATGTCACCGGCCACGGTGGCCGCCTCGATGGAGCGCGCTGCGCCGCCCTCCACCAGCCAGCCGTCGAAGGGGAGGGAGAAGGAGCCCTGGCTGGCCTTGACGCCGGCATGGAGGGCCGAGAGGGAATCGATCACCACCAGGCCGTCTCCACCGCCGGCGCCGGAAGCGAAGCGGTCGAGGCCCTGGGCGCCCCCGTCGCTGCCGGGGGTGGGGCCGATCTCGAACCAGTCGGGGCCCACCGACACCTTGGCCCCGAGGCCGGCATGGCCCGTGGGGGCGACCCCGAAGGCCCGGGCCGTGGCCTCCGAATGGAGGAAGTGGCGCAGCACCCCGCCCTCCACCAGGGACAGACGGCGGGTGGGGGTGCCTTCCCCGTCGAAGGCGGCCGCACCCACGTTGGCCGGATGCAGACCGTTGTCGTGCAGGGAGAAGAAGGGGACGGCCAGCTGCTCGCCGAGAGACTCTCGCCGGCTGAGGCTGACCCCATCCAGCACGGCGCGGGCATTGAACAGGCTGCTGAAGGCGCCGATCAGGTCAAGGAAGGCCTCGGGACTGAAGACGCAGATGTAGCGGCCGGTGGCGATGGGGGCGTAATCGAGGTGGGCGATGGTGCGCTCCGCCGCCTCCTGCACGCAGCCGGCCACATCGAGGTCGGCGGCGCCGTAGGCCAGACGCACGGCGCCGCTGCTGCGGGGTTTGCGGCCCGCCTCCTCGGCCCGGGCGTAGAGGTAGAGGGAGGCGGTGGTGAGGCGCTGCTGGCGGCAGGCGCCGTCGCTGTTGATGTACAGCCGGTCGCTGCTGCGCTGGGCCAGGCCGTTGTAGGGGACCGTGCCGATGGCGGGATGGCGGGCGAGCAGGTCGCGCTCCGCCTCCTTGAGGGTGTCGAGCAGGCTGAGGATGCTGACGGTCGGGCGGAACGGCTGCTCCAGGACCGGCAGCGGCGCGGTGGCCAGGGGGGAGAAGTCGGGCACCTCGTCGACGTTGCCGTAGGCGCTGGCGTCGCGGGCCCCGGCCAGGGCCCGGGCCAGGCCGGCATCGGAGAGGTCGGAGGTGCTGGTGATGCCCACCAGACCGTCGTCGTTCCAGACCCTCAGGGTGATGGCGCTGCGCTGGGCGCCCTTCATCTGCTTGGCTTCACCCCGGTCGACCTGCACCGAGGTGTCGGTGCTGCAGGAGGCGCCCAGATCCCAGCGCCGGACGCCCTCGCGCTGGGCCAGCTGGTCGAGGCGCTGGCGCAGCACCTCGGCATCGAGGCTGGCGGCCGCTGATTCGGTGGTTCCCATGCTCAGCGTCCCCCCACGGTGATGGTGTCGACCTTGATGTGGGGCTGGCCCACGGTGACGAAGATGCTGCCGCTGACCGAACCGCAGAAGCCCGCGGCCAGCTCGAGATCGTTGGCACACATCGAGATCCGGGGCATCACCTCCTTGGCGTCGCCGATCAGGGTGGCCCCCTTCACCGGCTTGGTGAGGGTTCCGTTCTCGATCAGGTAGCCCTCTTCGACGGCGAAGTTGAACTGACCGGTGGGGCCGACGCTGCCGCCCCCCATCGACTTGCAGTACAGCCCCTTGTCGACGGAGGTGATCAGATCCTCCGGGCTGTGGGGACCAGCCGCGATGTAGGTGTTGCGCATGCGACTGGCGGCGGCGAAGGCGTGGCTCTGGCGCCGGCCGCTGCCGGTCCGGGGATGGCCGGTGCGGCGCTCCCCGGCCCGGTCGCTGAGGAAGCGCTGCAGGATGCCGTTCTCGATCAGCACGGTGCGCTGGGGTTCCATGCCCTCGTCGTCCATCGCCAGCGACCCGAAAGCCCCGGCGGTGAGACCCTCATCGATGGCGGTGAGGGAGGGATGGGCGATGGGCTGGCCCACCATGTCGGCGAAGGGAGTGGTGGCCCGCTCCACCTGGGTGGTCTCCAGCAGGTGGCCGCAGGCCTCGTGGAAGATCACACCGCCGAAGCGGTTGGCCAGCACGACGGGGAACTGGCCGGCCTCGACGTAATCGGCATAGAGCATCGTGCCGGCGCTGCTGCAGACGTCCACGGCGGCGGCCTCCACATCCCAGCGGCGCAGATCGTCGGGGCTGTCGGAGGTACCGTAGCGGCGGCCCAGACTGGCCCGGTGGTCGCCGTCGGCCGCCAGCACATTGAGGCCCACCGACTGGTGCAGCCGCACGTCCCGGGCGAAGGTGCCGTCGCTGGCCGCCACCAGCACCTCCTGCCAGTCGCGGGCGTAGCTGCCCCGGCGCACCTGCAGGTGCTGGCCATGGGCCTGGAGCCGGTCGGTGCCCTCCAGCAGACGGCTGGTGGCCTCCGCCAGGGACGGACAGGCCTGCAGCCAGCGTTCCTTGGTGACGGCGAAGTCCCGCAGCTCGGGCAGGCCGTCGAACCCGCCGCCGCTCTGGGAGGGGAGCACCAGGCCCAGCATGCCCAGGGCCTGCTCAAGGGCAGCCCGCAGACCGGCGGCGCTCAGGTCGTTGGTGGACACGAAGCCATCCCGATCCCCCAGGAACACCCGCAGGCCCGCCCCGGCGCCGAAGGCAGGGCTGACGCTGGTGATGGCATCCTGCTCGGCGAGCAGGCCGAGGTGATCCGAGCGCTCGAGGAACACCTCCACCAGGTCGGCCCCGGCCGAGCGCCCCGCGGCCAGGAGCGGCTCGAGGACGGACCGCCAGGCCGGATCGCCGAGGGCCGCTGGGGACAGGGTGAGGGCGCTGGCGGCCGGTGCGCCGGTGGGAGGGGAGACGACCAAGCGGCGAAGAAAGGAACTGGGCCGATTCTGGCGGGTCGGCTCAGCGCACGGCGGGCTGGAAGCGTTCGCTGCGGATTGGAGCCATCAGGAACAGACGGGCCATCTGGACACCGTTGCCGATCCAGTGGGGCAGCTTGCGCAGGGTCCGCACCGGAGCGGGGGCGCCGGAACGGTCGGCCTCGGCCAGAGCGGCGTTGTGCTGCACCAGCTTCTCCAGCCGCCCGTAGAACTCGGGGTGCTCCACGTTGAGCACCACCGGGAACACCCGGGCGGAGGTCTCGTTGGTCTTGGCGATCACGTACTTGTCGTAGGTACGGGCATCGAGCCCGAGGGCTTCGTAGAACTCCTTGCGGGCCACGTCACGCACGTACATGGTGGCGAACACGGCCAGCAGGAAGAAGCGGCACCAGAGGCGGGCCGTGAAGCCGCGCACCGTGTCCGGTTGGGCCTTCATCAGGGCGTCGAAGAAGTCGCCGTGGCGGTTCTCGTCCTGGCACCAGTTCTCGAAGAAGTTGAAGATCGGGAAGATCTTGCTCTCGGGGTGCTTCTCCAGGTGGCGGTAGATGGCGATGTAGCGCCAGTAGCCGATCTTCTCGGAGAGGTAGGTGGCGTAGAAGATGAACTTGGGCTGGAAGTGGGTGTAGGCCTTGGTGGCCGTCAGGAAGCCCAGGTCGAGCTGGAGGCCGAAATCGGCCATGGCCTTGTTGAGGAAGCCGGCATGGCGGGCCTCATCGCGGGCCATGTGGGCGAAGCATTCCGCCAGCAGCGGGTTGCGCTCCTTGATGCGGCGGCTCAGCTCCTTGTAGAGCAGGAAGCCCGAGAACTCCGAGGTGCAGCTCTGCTCGAGGAACTCGACGAACACCCGGCGGGTTTCCGGATCCAGCTTGTCGGCGGCGCCTTCGAACTGGCCGTCGCGGACGAAGTGGTGGCGGTTGTAGTCCTTGCGGAACTCCTCGCAGATGGCCTCCAGCTCCACTTCGTTGGGCCGCAGATCCATCGCCGCCATGGCGTCGAAGTCCGTGGTGTAGAAGCGCGGGGTGAGGATCGTGTCCTTCACCGGGTCCTTGATGGCCGGGGCATCCGGGGTGCCCACCCGGGGGGCGGTGGGGGCTTGGGTGGCGGGAGGCACCATCGCGCGGGCGTTCAGAGAGCTCGGCCGCCATCGTAGGCATCGATCTCCGCGATCGGTCCGGATGTGAAGCCGCGGATGTGAAGCCGGCGCGCGGGTCCGCGCCTCAGTTGGGACCCAACCACTTCTGGCCGTTGAGCCGCTGCACCACCCGCGACACCAGCAGCGAGAGGGTCATCTTCTTCTCGTCGATCAGGAACGACTCCAGCAGGCTGGGGCTGCCGGCCCCCTCAGTGAGGGCGATGGTCTTGGCGGAGCTGATGTCGGGCCGGGTGAAGCAGAGCCAGAAGCGGCGCTCGCCCGGAAGCCGCCCCCGGAGCATCCAGCAGTCGGCCCCGACCACGGGCATGGCGCCCTGCTCGAACACCAGCTCGGGGGCCGGGCCGCCGTAGGCCTCGATTTCCTTGACCAGGGCCGGCAGCAACAGCTCCGGCACGAAGACCTCGAACGGCTTGTCCTCAGGGGCGGGCGGCTTGGCCTTGGCAGCGGCGGGGGCCGGCGTGGCGGCTTTCGCCTCGGGCGCGGGGGGTTTCGCCTCCAGCGGGGTGGTGACAGGGTCGGGGGTGTTGCTGGGGGTCTCGGTCACCGGTGCGGTCCCTGGGCGCGGAGGTCCGGGAACTTTAGGCAGCGTCCCGGAGACGCAGGTGGTCGCGACGACCGGCGTCACCATTCCTCGCCGTCGTCGTTACCCCAGTCGTCGGCGGCGCCGGCCGGGGCAGGGGACGTCGGGCGCGACGCCACCGCCGCCTCGGGACGGAACGGTCGCGGTTCGGCGGCCTCGGGACGGTGCAGCACCCGGTAGGGCACCGAGACCGTCGGCGCCGGCTCGCCGGGGCCCCGGCTGGGGCCGGCGGCGGCAGCCGATGGTGCGGCGGGGGCTGGAGCGGTGGCGCTGGCGCGGCCCTCGGACCGGCCACCCCAGGGGGCGGACCAGGTGTCGTCCTCGAGCCGATCCGGGCGACGGACGGTGCGCCGCAGCGGCGGCCGCCCCCCCTGGCGCAGGGCGAGGGCGGTGGCGCCGGCACTGAGGGCCGCGCCGCCGCCGGCGGCCGCCACCATCCAAAGGCCGATCGGCAGCGACGGGGTCTGCCAGGTGAGCAGCCGCAGGGCCAGGGAGGGGCTGGGGTTGAGGGCCGCCACCAGCAGGGTCACCAGCAGCGGCGAGAGCAGGGGCAGCAGCAGCAGGCGTTGCAGCACGGTCCGGAGCGTCAGGGGGTGGAGACTTCGTCCGGGGCGGGCCGGCCCACGGGCCCCTGCCAGCGCTGCAGGGAGCCGAGTTGGAGGCCGAGGGTGTCGAAGACGCGGATCACCAGGAAGTCCACCATCTCACCGATCGTGGTGGGCTGGTGGTACCAGGCAGGAACCGGGGGGGCGATGCGGGCCCCGGCCTCGGCCAGGCGGGTGAGGTTGCGCAGGTGCACCAGGTTCCAGGGCAGCTCCCGCGGCGCAATCACCAGGGGCCGTCCCTCCTTGAGGTGGACATCGGCCGCCCGTTCGATCAGATCCAGGGCCACACCGGAGGCGATCCGGCCGACGGTGCCCATGCTGGCCGGCAGGATGACCATGCCGCGGGTGGGGTAGCTGCCGCTGGCGATGGCGGCGGCCTGGTCGTTCCAGCGGTGGCAGTGCAGCCGGCCGGAACTGCAGCCGGTGCGTTCACGCCAGAAGCGCTCCTGGGCATCGGGCTCCGACGGCACCCGCAGGCCCATCTCCGCCTGCCAGACGCCGATCGCCCCCCGGCTGGTGACCATCTCCACCGGCAGGTCGTCCTCGAGCAGCAATTGCAGCGCCCGCTCGGCCAGGGGCTGGGCGGAGGCGCCGGACACCGCCAGGACGACGGGAAGCGAGGAGGGCGCCATCGGCGAATCAGCCCTCGTCCGTGGCGCCGGGGGCGTCATCGGCATCGTCGTCCGGGGTACCATCGGCGGCCCCTTCCTCCACCCGCTCGAAGTCCTCGGGCTGCAGCACCGCCAGGTCGATCTGGTGGCGCAGGGCGTCCACCTTCTGGATTTCCACATCGACCCCGTCGCCGACCATGTAGGTGCGACGGAACTTGCGGCCCACCAGGCGGTTCTGGCGGGAGCGGTACTCGTACCAGTCGTCCTTGAGGGAGCTGACGTGCACCAGCCCCTCCACCTGGGAGGGGGGGACCTCGACGAAAAAGCCGTAGCTCTGCACGCCGCTGATCACCCCGGGCAGGGTCTGGCCGACCAGGGGCTCGGTGTGGCGGGCCTGGGCCAGGGCGAGCACATCGGCCTGCAGCTCCTGCAGGAAGCGGCAGCGGCCATTGAGGCGCTGGGCCAGGCCGTGCTCCAGACCCTGCTGGTAGGGGGTCAGCTGGCCGGGGGTCAGCAGGGGCCAGTCGGTGCTGCCATGGCAGACGTCACTGGCCAGGTCGGTGCTGACCTTGTGGCGCACGCTGGGCCGGTCCTTACCGTCCACCAGCAGGCTGACCAGGAGCTGCTGGTTCCAGATGTCGGCGTAGTGGAGGGCCGGGCAGCACCAGGGCGCCACGGCGGTCTCCTCGCCGGCCACCGCATGGGGGCCGGCTTCGGCCGCCAGCTGCACCGGCCGGAGTGCATCGCGCAGCTGCTGCTGCAGGGGCCGGCCGCGATCGGTGGCGGCGAAGACGGCGGCGAGCTCGGCGGCGCTGGCGTTGCCGTCGGCACTGAGCTCCATCGGGATGTCGAGGGCCAGGGCCGCTTTGGCGACGTCATTGATGTCGGTGGCCTCCGCCGCCGGGTTGAGGGCGAACAGGGCGGGCAGCTCCAGGGCCAGCAGGTGGCGGCCCAGGGCCCGCTGGGCCACCAGCACCGCCTCCCTCAGGATCGCCACCGGATCCTCGGCCGGCAGCTCCACCAGCCAGCCCTGCAGGGCCGCGTCCGGGGCGGGCAGCCGCAGGTCGCCGAGGCTGTCGATGGCGGGCATCGGCAGGTCGAGATCGATCGAACCGGCCGCGAGGCGCCGCTGGCGCAGCAGGCCGCTCAGCTGGACCAGCTGCTCCAGCAGGGGCAGGTGGTCCTTGAGGGCCTTGAGGGCGGCGGGGACGGTGCGGGCCTTGGGCTTGCGCTCGGCCAGGGCCTGCATCGCGGCCCGGTCGACCCGGGCATCGGGGGTGATCTGGCTCAGGCTGAAGCGGAAGTGCTCGAGGGCCCCCTCCGCGTCCAGCTCCAGGGCCACCGACACCGCCGCCTGGCTGTCGCCGGGGCGGAAGCTGCAGGCCTTGGAGAGGGCGGGGGGCAGCAGGGGCAGCCAGCGGCGTCCCAGGCAGATCGCCTCACCCTGCTCCCGCAGCCAGGTGTCGAGGCTGTTACCCATGCCGATGCGCTCGGCCACGGCGGGACTGTGCACCCACAGCCGCCAGCCGCCTTCGCGCTCCTCCAGGGAGATGGCGGGCAGCACCGGGGCTTCGCCGCCCTCCCAGGCCTCCAGGATCAGGGTGGGCAGGGCCGTCAGGTCGGCGCGGCCCTTGGCGACGGGCTGCTTGAGGGTGGCGCGGGGGCAGGCCGGCCGCTCCTGCAGACGGTGCTTGGCCAGCAGCAGGTCGGTGTCGGCCGCTTCACCGCCGTGCACCGGCAGGCTGCGGGAGACATGGCCGGCCGGACCGAACTGAGCCACCGGGAAGCGGTCGATCTTCACCTCCACCACCGCCTCCTCGGCCGGGTCGAGATGGACCGCGTCCTCCTCGGGCAGGGCGACGGAGGTGAGCAGCCTGTCGTCGAGGGGGACGGCGACAAGCTGGCCGTCCTGCCGCTCGACCTGGGCCAGCAGGCTGGGGGTCTGGCGCTCGAGGATGCACTGCACGCCCCCCTCCGGCGAGCGGCGGCGGCCTCCTTCGCGGGTGATCTTCACCAGGACCCGATCGCCGTTCCAGGCGTGGTTGAGCTGGTGGTCACGGATGTAGATGTCCTCACCGCCGTCCTCCCGCAGGGCGAAGCAGAAGCCCTTGCTGGAGCAGCGCAGCCGGGCCGGGATCAGCTCGGGGGTCTCGCGGGCGCGGAGCCCTTCCCCGTCCTCCTCCACCAGCCCCAGCCGCAGCAGGGCATCCAGACCGATGCGCAGCTGCTGCTTGCAGGTCTTGGTGGTCAGGCCCAGCGACTTCTCCAGCTTGGCCAGGGCCAGCGCATCGGTCGTGGAGAGGTGGTCGAGCAGATCGGCGACCGTGAACTTCATCGGATGGGACATACGCGGAGGATGGCACTGCCGAAGCAGCGCGGTGACCAGGGTGGTCCGGAGCGCCAGGGGGGTCGTCGGCCTCCGTGGACGGGGGATGGCCCGGCAGCGCCCGCCGTCACGGCGAACGTCACCCGGGGACTCTAAGGAGCGGGCGTCTCGGCATCCTCGCCGCGGGCCGCAGCCGCCGCGGCGGGGGCCTCGCCGCCGTCTGCGCCGGAGCGCAGGATCAGGCGGGTGCCGATGATCAGGAAGCCGGCGGAGGCCGCCAGTTGCAGTCCATCGGTGGGAATGACGCTGGAGAGGGACCCCCCCGCCGCCGCCCCCACCAGGCTGGCCAGCACCAGGGCGAAGGCGCTGCCGGCGAACACCGCCCCGGGGCGGTTGGAGGTGCCGCTGATGCTGACGATGGCCAGCTGGGTCTTGTCGCCGAGCTCCGCCAGGAAGACGGTGGCGAAGGTGGAGGCGAGCAGGGCGAAGGGCATGGCGCGGCGGGTGACGGACTCAGGACTTGAGGAGGTGGAGCGGCGCCAGGTGCAGCACCGCCTGGCGGCCCAGCCACAGCCCCAGGGCGACCATCAGGATCCCCGCCGCCCGCTCCAGCTGGTGGGGGGGCATGACGGTGGACAGCCAGCGCCCCAGCAGCACCCCCACCAGGCTGGAGCAGATCAGGGCCAGCGAGGCGCCCACGAACACGACGACCGGTCGGCCCGACTGGGCCGACAGCAGCAGGGCGGCCAGCTGGGTCTTGTCGCCGAGTTCGGCCAGGAAGACGGTGGTGGCGGTGCTCAGGAACACCGTGATCCAGCTGGAGGGGGCCGGGGAGTCGGGGGTGCTGCTCATGAGGGCTGGCGGATCGTCCGCAGGAAACGGCGCATCACCGGGTGGCGTCCGCCCAGCTCGGCGCGGATCTGCTGCCGGCAGGAGGCGATGGCCAGGGCATCGGGGTCATCGCCGGGCTGGCCGAACAGCTCAACGAGCTGATCCACCCGGCAGAAGTCGGGCCGCTCCTCATAGATGCGGCAGCGGCGGGAGCCGGTGTCGAAATGGCGGCACCAGCCGTCCTCCCCCACCATCGCGAAGTAGCGCTCCTGCTGGTCGGGATCGAGGGCCTCGATCGCGTCGCCCCGCAGGGCCGGGTCGAGGCGGCAGCAGGAACCGCAGCCGCTGATGCACTGCCAGTGCTCGGTTCGGGGCACGGGGACGCCACAGGGTCGTTCCATTCACTCACACCCGACGCCCTCATCCCAGCCCGCGCCCGGCGCCAGCCATGACAACCGATCACGGCCGCCGGGGCGACGCCCTGAAGCGGCCGCCGGCCGACCTACACTCCTGGCCGATTGTCCTCCTCGCCGGCAGCCGCACCATGGGTATCGACTTCCATCTCATCTCCAACTTCGGCGCCCTGGCCCTGATCACCCTGGCCGGCCCGGCCGTGATCTTCATCCTCTACTACCGCCGCGGCGCCCTCTGATCGCTCCGGCACCAGCAGGTCGGCCAGGGCGTGGTACACGGGTCGGCGCTGGATCGCCTGGCCCGTGTAGGCCGCGATGACGGCGGCGGCCACCAGGCCCGGCATGAGCTGCTGGTCGCCAGCCATGCGGATGGCGAAGGCGATCGTCATCACCGGCAGCTGGGTGGCGCCCGCCAGTCCCGCCGCCATCCCCAGGGCCAGGCCCAGGTGGGGATCCCCCGCCAGGGCCCTTACCACCCCTGAGCCGAACACACCCCCCACGGCGAAGGCCGGGTCGATCAGTCCCCCGGGAATCCCCGCCGAGAGCGCCAGCACCGGTCCGATCAACCGTGAGACCAGCAGGACCAACCAGCTGCCGTCGATGGTGGTGTCCCCGTCCTGATCCAGCATCAGACGCATCAGGGTCTCGCCATCGCCGCCGCTGGCGCCGCCGGTGAGGAGGGTCAGCAGGGCCAGGGCCACCCCGGCCGCCAGGCCGAGGCGAAGGGGCTGCCGGCGGGCGATCGGGGTGATCAGGCCCGTGGCGCGCACCAGCAGCCAGGCGAACAGACCGCCGAGGGCTCCGCCCCCGAGGCCGATCGGGATCGCCCAGAGCAGCTGCTCAGTCTCCGCCACCGGGCTGGCGTTGATGCCGAGGGCGAACATCGGCTGACCGCCGAGGCCGCTGACCAGGGCCGCTGCGCTGGTCAGCACCAGCGCCGGCCATACCAGCCGCTGCTGGAAGCTGCCGGTGAGCTCCTCGACCACGAAGATCATCCCCATCAGGGGGGTGTTGAAGCCGCCGGCCAGCCCGGCCCCCGCCGCTCCGGCCAGCAGGTGGCCCCGGCTGGCCCGGTGCAGCAGGCCGGGCCAGCGGCGCAGCAGGGCCTGGCCCACGGCCGCACCCACCTCCACCACGGGGCCCTCGCGGCCCAGGGGCAGCAGGGCCAGGCTGGCCACGGTCCAGAGGCCCAGCCGTTCCCCCGTCGGGGCGGCGGAGAGCAGCCGGGCGCCCCGGTGGGGATCCTCCAGACAGAGCATTACCTGGGGAATGCCCGAGCCGGCCCCGCGGCGCCAGGGTCCCCGCTGGAACCAGAGCAGCAGCGGCACCAGGGGGATCGGGGCCAGGGCCAGCAGCCAGCCGCTGGCGCTCCAGCCGCCGCCGCTGAAGGCCGGCAGGGTGGAGAGCAGGCGATCCTGGAGCAGGTCGATGCGGTTGAGCGGCCAGCAGGCCAGCCCCACCAGCGCCCCCAGCAGGGCCAGCTGCACCAGGGAACGCACCGGGCCCAGCGGGGACCGGCTCATCCTTCGACCATCCCCAGGGCCATGGCCGCTTCCCGCATCAATCCCTGAACGTAGGGGTGGGGGGGATCCATCAGGGCGCCGGGGTCGGCGCCGTCGGAAGGGATGGCGGCGCGCAGCTCCTCGCCGGCGGCGTTGCGGATCACCAGGCTGTCCCCCTGGCGGCGGCACCAGTAGGTGCGGTTGTGGCGCTGCAGCACCACGGTGTCACCGCCGCTGCAGCGGATCGCCTCCAGCTCCAGCTGGAACCGTTCCACCCCCTGCCAGTCATCGCGGCGCAGGCGGTAGGCCACATCCACCGGGCCCGCCCACTGGTCGGGCCCCTGCCACCGCCAGCCGATCGCCCGCAGCTGCGCCTCCCCCTGGGCCAGTTGCAGCTGCAGGTGGCCGCCGCGCAGCAGCTTCTGCTCCACCACCTGGCAGCGGCTGCTCCAGAACAGGGGCGTCGGATGGCCGATGCCGAAGGGGGCCAGCCGCTGGAGCTGGCGCCAGAACTCCCGGTCGATGCGTTCCAGTCGCAGCAGGGCCTCGGGCTCCACCGTGCGGCCATCCCCCGCCGTCTCGAGCCAGCGGCTGGCCAGGGCGTCGAGCCGTTCCTGCAGCGCCCCGACGTTCTCGGCCCGCACCGTGAAGCCGCCGGCGGCGGGGTGGCCGCCGTGGCGCTCCAGCAGCTCGGCGCAGGCCGTCAGGGCCCCATCGACGGCAAAACCCTTCGGGGCCCGCACCGACGCCCGCAGCCGGCCTCCCCCTTCACCCGCCAGCAGGGCGACGGGACGGCCGAAGCGCTCCACCAGCCGGGAGGCGACGATGCCGATGACACCGTGGTGCCAGTGGCCCTGGGCCAGCAGCAGGAAGGCGGGCCGGCGGGGTCCATCGGCCTCCAGCAGGGCCAGGGCCTCCGCCTCGATCGCGCTGCACAGTTCCCGCCGCTGGCGGTTGAGGGCTTCGCAGGAGCGGGCCAGCTCCAGGGCCCGCTCGGGATCCTCGGTCGTCAGCAGGTCCACCACCAGCTGGGGGTCCCCCAGCCGGCCGACGGCGTTGATGCGCGGGGCCAGCTGGAAGCCCACCGCCTCGGCATCGACCCGGTGCTTCTCCAGGCCCGCCAGCTGCTGCAGGGCCTGCAGGCCAGGCAGGGGGCTGCGGCCCAGCAGGGGCAGGCCATCGAGCAGCCAGCGGCGATTGACCCCCTCCAGGGGGGCCATGTCGGCGATGGTGCCGATGCAGAAGAGGTTGAGGGCGATCTCCAGCCCGTGGCGGTGGCGCAGCCGCCGGCAGAGGGCGGTGGCCAGGACGTGGGCCAGCCCCACCCCCGCCAGCCCCCGGTAGGGGGAGCCCTCCGGTGTGACGGCCGGGTGCAGCAGGGCCAGGTGCGGCGGCAGCTGGGGGGGCAGGGTGTGGTGGTCGGTGAGGATCACCTCCACCGCCAGGACCGCGGCGCGCTCCAGGGCCTCGATGGCGGCCACGCCGTTGTCCACCGTGATCAGCAGCCGCACCCCCTCGGCCGCCAGCCGCTCCACCATGGCGGCATTGAGGCCGTAGCCGTCGTCCATGCGGCTGGGGATGGCGGCCCGGGGGCGGGCGCCGAGCCGCTGCAGAACCCCCACCAGCAGGGCGGTGCTGGTCATGCCGTCGGCGTCGTAGTCGCCGCAGATCGCCACCGCCTCCGCCCCCTGGCAGCAGCGCACCAGCCGCTCGACCGCCAGCGCCAGAGCCGGGAAATGGGCCTCCGGGTCGGGGGCCGCCTCCGGATCCAACAGCCGGCGCACCGCCTCGGCCGTCACCAGGCCACGTCGCCGCAGCAGGGCCAGCAACTCACACGGGAGGTCGGCATCCGGAGCCCCGGCCGCCTCGGTGGGGCCGTCGCCGCCGAGGGGGGAGGGCAGCAGCCAGCGTCGCTCGTCGACGGCAGAGAGCAACGAGGGGCAGGCGGGGCCCCCGCATTGTGGAAGGCGGGGCTGCGGGGCGCACCCCTTAGCCTGGCTCTGGACACAAGCGCGTCGTCCGATGGCCCTGGCCCTGTCGGCCCTGCTCTGGGACGTGGACGGCACCCTGGCCGAGACGGAGTTCGAGGGCCACCGGGTGGCCTTCAACCGCAGTTTCGAGGCCGCCGGACTGCCCTGGCGCTGGGACCGGCCCACCTACGGGCGGCTGCTGGCGGTGGGCGGCGGCCACGAGCGGATCACCGCCTTCCTGCGGCAGGTGGAGGGCCGCACGCCGGAACGGGGCCGGGTGGAGGAGCTGCAGCGCCGCAAACAGGCCTTCTACGCCGAGCTGGTGCAGCAGGGCCGCCTGGCCCTGAGGCCCGGGGTGGCCCAGCTGGTGGAGGCCGCCGCGGCGGCGGGCCTGCGGCAGGGGATCGTCACCACCAGCGGCCGCAGCGCGGTGCAGGCCCTGCTGGAGGGGGCCCCGCCGGCCCTGGGTCGGGCCTTCGACTTCTGGGTCTGCGGCGACGACGTGGCCCGCAAGAAGCCCGATCCGGAGGCCTACCGGCTGGCGCTGGGGCAGCTGGCCGGAGCGGTGGGCGAAGCGGTGGGTGGCGTCCTGGTGCTCGAGGACTCCCCGGTCGGGCTGGCGGCGGCCACCGGTGCCGGACTGCCCTGTCTGGTCTGCCTGAGCGCGGCAACGCGGGAGGAGCCAGCCGCCCGCTTCAGCGCCGCCAAGGCCGTGGTCGAGAGCCTGGAGGAGCCCGGGGACAGAATCATCGTGCGCCGGGGCCCTCCTTGCCCCGAGGGCCAGGTGACGCTGTCGTGGCTGGAGCGCCTGCTGGACACGCCATGACCCGCCTCCCCGTGCAGCGCACCCGTTTCCAGGGGCTGGTGAGCCGGCTGGGGACCCGGCTGGTCGGCGTGGCGCGGCGCAGCTGGCGGGCCGGCAGCCTGGCCGCCCTGGCGCTGCTGCTGGGCTTCTTCGCCGGTCAGAACCTCACCAGCCTGCTGCTCTTCACCACCCCGGGGGGCCGCCCGGCGGTGGTGCTCGGCCTGCTGCTCACCTTCGAGACCCTGGTGCGGCTGCGGACCCGCCTGGAGGGCGCCGAACCCTCACTGGCCTGGGTGCTGGTGGACAACCTGCGCATCGGCGCCACCTACGCCATCGTGCTCGAGGCCTTCAAGGTGGGGACCTGAGCTGGTGGTGCCGCCAGAGCCCACCGTGGCCTCGGAGCCAGCGCCGGACGCCTGGGATGGGCGGCTGGCCCGCGCGGGAGACCTGGGCCCGGTGCACCCCACCCTGCTGCGGCACCTGGCGCTGCCGATGCTGCGCCGGCTGGAGGGCAGCCTGCGCGGCGGAACGCCTTCCCGGCGGCCCGTGCTGGCCCTGAACGGACCGGTGGGCGCCGGCAAGACCAGCCTGGGCCGCGCCCTGGAACGCCTTGCTGCCCTCGGAGGCCTGCGGCTGACAGTGGCTTCGATCGACGACCTCTACCTGCCGGCCGACGAACGCCGCGCGCTGCTGGCGGGCAATCCCTTCGGGGTGAGCCGGGTCCCGCCCGGCAGCCACGACCTGCCGCTGCTGATGGAGGCGCTGGCCAGCTGGCGGGCCGGTGGAACGCTGCGGCTGCCCCGGTTCGACAAGACGCTGGCCGGCGGCGATGGCGACCGCAACGGCTGGCGGGAGGAGCCCGCCGAGGCGCTGGTGATCGAGGGCTGGCTGATGGGTTGCCGGGCCCTCGGCCCCCAGGCCCTGGGCGAGCGGCTGGACAGCGGTGCGGGGCTGGAGGAACTGAGCGAACTGGAGCGCGGCTGGCTGCTCCGGTGGGACAAACAACTGGCGGCCTACGAGGTGCTCTGGGAGGCCTGTGACGGCCTCTGGCTGCTGCGACCGGAGGGCTGGAGCCTGCCCCGCCGCTGGCGCTTCCAGGCCGAGGCCCGTCAGCGGCGTTCCGGTGGCGGATGGCTCAACGGCCAGCAGCTCGACGCCATCGTGCTGGCCACGCTCCACTCCCTGCCGCCAGCGCTCTACCAGGACCCACTGCTGGGGCCCACCGGCTCAGGGATTCCGTTGGAGGGTGGGGTGATCCTGGACGGACGCCGGCGTGCCCACCCTCTGGGGATTCAGCTCTCTTCGCCGGCTTCGGCGTCCTCAGCGATCGGGTAGACGAAGCCCTGGGCGCGGCCGCTCAGGACAGCCTTGCCGAGGGACATGGCCTTCTGGGCCGCCACACCGGCCTTGGCCTTCCAGTGGGCGTGGCGCTGGTTGCGCTTGCCCTTGGAGGTTTTCTTCTTGGGAACGGCCATCCCGCTAACTCACTGCCAAACGATGATCCTGCTTCGCCGACTCGCCTTTCGTCAAATCGCTACAGTCGATTTCCGACAGCAACTCCTGAAAAGGACGCCAGGCCTGTGAGCAGCAGTTCTCCTCCGGAGCCGGCCAGGACCTCCACCGCCCAGGCTGCGCCCGGCAGCGCAGCCCCTGCGGCCCCGGCCGCCAAGCCGGCACCGGAGGTGCGGCCCGGCTTCAGCCTGGGGGGCCAGGGGTCCGCGCCGCCCTCCTACAGCCAGCTGCTGCGGGACATCGAAGCCGGAAAGATCAAGAGCCTGGAGCTTGCCCCCGCCCAGCGCGTGGTCACCGCCACCTTCGCTGACGGCCGCAGCCGCCAGGTGGCGGTCTTCAGCGACAACCAGCAGCTGCTGCGCACGGCCGAGCAGGCCCGGGTGCCGCTGACGGTGCGGGACGAGCGGCGCGACGACGCCATGGCCGGCCTGGTCACCAACGGCCTGCTGGTGGCCCTGCTGATCGCCGGCCTGGTGCTGCTGGTGCGGCGCTCCGCCCAGGTGGCCAACAAGGCGATGGGCTTCGGCCGCAGCCAGCCCCGCCTGCAGGAGGAGGGGGCGATCACGGTGCGCTTCGAGGACGTGGCCGGCATCGCCGAGGCCAAGGAGGAGCTCCAGGAGGTGGTGACCTTCCTCAAGACCCCCGAACGGTTCACCTCCATCGGCGCCCGGATTCCCAAGGGGGTGCTGCTGGTCGGTCCCCCCGGCACCGGCAAGACGCTGCTGGCCCGCGCCATCGCCGGCGAGGCCGGGGTGCCCTTCTTCTCGATGGCCGCCACCGAGTTCGTCGAGATGTTCGTCGGTGTGGGGGCCAGCCGGGTGCGGGACCTGTTCCGACAGGCCAAGGCCAAGGCGCCCTGCATCATCTTCATCGACGAGATCGATGCGGTGGGGCGCCAGCGGGGCGCCGGCATCGGCGGCGGCAACGACGAGCGGGAGCAGACCCTCAACCAGCTGCTCACCGAGATGGATGGCTTCGAGGACAACTCGGGTGTGATCCTGCTGGCCGCCACCAACCGCCTGGATGTGCTCGACACGGCCCTGCTGCGGCCCGGCCGCTTCGATCGCCGCATCAGCGTCGACCTGCCGGACCGGGCCGGCCGGGAGGAGATCCTCTCGGTCCATGCCCGCACCAGGCCCCTGGCCGAGGAGGTGTCCCTGGCCGACTGGGCCCGCCGCACCCCCGGCTTCTCCGGTGCCGATCTGGCCAACCTGCTCAACGAGGCGGCCATCCTCACGGCACGGCGCCAGAAGAGCCAGGTGGATGACCAGGCCATCGGCGATGCCCTCGAGCGCATCACGATGGGGCTGGCCGCCGCCCCGCTCCAGGACAGCGCCAAGAAGCGACTGATCGCGTACCACGAGATCGGCCACGCCCTGCTCACCACCCTGCTGCCCCACGCCGACAGGCTCGACAAGGTGACGCTCCTGCCCAGGGCCGGCGGGGTGGGGGGCTTCGCCCGCACCATGCCCGATGAGGACATCATCGATTCCGGACTGATCAGCAAGGCTTACCTGCGGGCCCGGCTGGTGGTCGCCCTCGGCGGCCGGGCCGCCGAACTGGTGGTGTTCGGCCCCAGCGAGGTGACCCAGGGGGCCAGCAGCGATCTGCAGCTGGTGCGCCGCATCTGCCGCGACATGGTCCTGCGCTACGGCTTCTCCAGCCTCGGCCCCCTGGCCCTGGAGGAGGAGGGCGAGGAGGTGTTCCTCGGCCGCGACTGGATCCGCTCCAGCCCCCACACCTCGGTGCGCACCGGGAACCGCATCGACGAACAGGTGCGCCAGCTGGCCACCGAGGCCCTGGAGAAGGCCGTCGCGGTGCTCACCCCCCGGCGCGAGCTGATCGATGAGCTGGTGAACCGGCTGATCGAACAGGAAACCATCGACGGCGACAGCTTCCGCGCCCTGGTGGAGGCCCATGAGGCCAAGGGCGGTTCAGCCCTCGCCGCCCAGGCCGGAGGCAAAGCGGATGTCGAGGCTGCGCAGGTAGGTGTGTAGGCCGGCGTCCTGAATCGGCAGCAGCCGGGCGGGATGGCCGCTTTCATTGACATGGGAATGCCAGTGGCCCGGGGGCGTCACGAAGGCGGCGCCCGGCTCCCATTCCATGCGCAGGGGGTTGCGGATCGTGCCGTCGGGATTGAGGTCGGGACCGGAGAGGGTGGCGCAGCCCGGCTGGCAGTCGATCACCAGGTCAAGGGCCACCGACTGGTGCCGATGGGGGGGCTGAACCGCGCCGGCCGGCACCAGTCCGTACATGGCCCAGAGGGTGTGGGTCACGGTGCGGCTCGCCGGCAGGGCCGTGTTGGCCATCAGCAGGCTGAGGCGATTGCTGCGGGCGCTGCTGGGATCCGCCGCCAGCGCCTCCAGCTCCTCATCCAGCCAGGCGGCCGGGTAGTGGCTGGGGGCGAAACGGGCGGATTCGGCCCGTACCCCGAGGAAGGTGAGCAGGGGAGCGTCGTGGATCCAGTAGAGAACGCTCTCTTCCGAAGCTTCCAGCCGAGGCTCCAGTCCCGCCGGGAGCACGAACAGATCCCCACGGGCCCAGGCCAGATCCAGGGCTACATCCCCGGCACCGGAGGGGCAGTGGCAGCGGCCGGATCCCCGATACACATAGAACAAGGAGCTGGTGGCGTTGGCGGCCACCCCGATGGATTCACCGCCCAGGATGCGCACGAAGTTGGCGCTGAGGGCCGGGCTTGTGGCGGGGTAGGGACAGCCGAGACGGGCGCTGAGGTCGAGGGGAAGAACCGCCGTCGGACCCGTGGCGTGGAGCTCGGGGCCCCAGCGACCCTCCGGAATCGGCTCGGTGAGACCAGGACGGATCGGATTGGCGGCCTGGCGGTAATCGAACAGGAGGGTGTCTGAGTGCCAGTCGTGGCTGCCGGCGATGGCGGCGGGGCTGGGGGGCCTGGACGCTTGGATCTGCCCCATGGGTTCAAGTTGCAATCGTTGACAGATCTTATGGATTTCTTTCCATCGCCGGCGCCATCCCCGGCAGGGATTGGCGACAGCGCTGCGGCCCCCTCACCAGGGGGCCGGGCTCAGCCGCCGGCGACGGCCGGCACGATGCTCACCTCATCGCCATCGCTGAGGACGGTGTCCTGGTTGTCGAGAAAGCGGATGTCCTCGCTGTTCACGTAGAGGTTGAGGAAGCGGCGCAGCTTGCCGTTCTCATCGCACAGGCGCGCCTGGATGCCTGGGTAGCGACCTTCGAGGGCCTGCAGCAGGCCGTCGATGCTGGTGGCCTCCAGGCTGACGCTGGCCTCGTCGTTGGTGAATTTCTGCAGGGGGGTGGGGATCAGAACCTGGATGGCCATGGAAAGCGTCGGTGGGGCAGGCAGGACGGGAGAAAGGGGTGCGGCGCGATCGGGCGGGCGATCAGGCCCGGGAGGCGGGGCCGCCGTGGGAGGCCTGGGAGCGCTCCCAGGCTTCGTGGAAGCTGGCCAGCTGAGGCTCGATCGTGTACGGGGCGCCGATGGAGGAGGCGATCGCTTCGGTGGTCTTGAGGCCGTTGCCGGTGATGTAGGCGACGGTGGTTTCCGAAGGATCGATCTTGCCCTGTTCCACCAGCTTCTTGAGCACGGCGATGGTGGTGCCCCCGGCGGTTTCGGTGAACACCCCCTCCATCTCGGCCAGCAATTTGATGCCGTCGATGATCTCCTCATCGGTGACGGCGGCAATGCTGCCGCCGGTGCGGTTGGCGATGTCGATGGCGTAGGGGCCGTCGGCAGGGTTGCCGATGGCGATCGACTTGGCGATCGTGTTCGGCTTCACCGGGGTGATGAAATCACGGCCGGCGGCGAAGGCCTGGGCAATGGGGGAGCAGCCCTCCGCCTGGGCACCGCTGAAGCGCACCGGCTTCTCGTCGACGAGACCCACCTTGATGAATTCGTCGAAGCCCTTGCGGATCTTGGTGAACAGGGAACCGGAGGCCAGGGGGGCCACGATGTGGTCGGGAAGCTGCCAGCCGAGCTGCTCGATCACCTCGTAGCCGAGGGTCTTGGAGCCTTCGGAGTAGTAGGGACGCAGGTTGATGTTGACGAAGCCCCAGCCGTAGGTGTTGGCCACCTCGGAGCAGAGCCGGTTGACCTGGTCGTAGTTGCCCTTCACCGCCATCAGGGTGGGGTTGTAGACGAGGGTGCCCAGCACCTTGCCCAGCTCCAGATCACTGGGGATGAAGACACAGCACTCCAGGCCGGCGTGGGCGGCGATGGCAGCGGTGGAGTTGGCCAGGTTGCCGGTGGAGGCGCAGCTGACCGTGGTGAAGCCCAGTTCCCGGGCCCGGGTGAGGGCCACCGAGACGACGCGGTCCTTGAAGGACAGCGTCGGCATGTTGACGCCATCGTTCTTGATGTAAAGGGAGGAGAGGCCCAGACGCCGGGCGAGGCGATCCGCCTTCAGCAGGGGGGTGAAGCCGGTGCCCACGTCGATGGGGTCGCCCTCGACGGGCAGGAACTCCCTGTAGCGCCAGATCGAGGTGGGGCCGGCCTCGATGGTGGCGCGGCTGACGCGGCTGCGGATGGCGTCGTAGTCGTAGACCACCTCGAGGGGGCCGAAGCAGACGTCCTCGCAGACGTGGCGGGCGCCGGCCTCGTAGGGATGACCGCATTCCTTGCAGCGCAGGCCCGTGAAGGTGGAGCGGGAAAGGGTGGCGGTCAAGGGAATCCCGGTCACTGGGGCACACGCTAACAGCGGCGTCCGGGCCACGCCAGAAAAGCCGACCTCCGGCATCGGGTATGGCACCGCTGCCGTTGCCGAACCCCATGGGCGCCGGCCGTGCAACGGCCACTTGTCGCCCGCAGGGTTCTGCCTACGCTCCGCTTGTGCCCGTTCCCACCCCTCTGCCGTCCCGCCGGAGGCCCCACCCCGCCGTCGGCCTGGCCATCGCCTTCGCTCTGCTGCTGGCCCTCTGGGCGGGGGCCCGGCTGGCCATCGAATGGCTCTGGTTCAGCCAGTTCGACTTCCAGCAGATCCTGCTGCGCCGCTGGATGCTGCAGATCTCCGCCTTCGCGGCGGTCTTCGGCCTCGGTTCGGCGCTGCAGCTGGCCCAGCTGCAGCGCTGCTGGCGGCTGAGGGAGCAGGGTGCCGAGGCGCCCCGGCCGAGCGAGCCCCTGCTGCGGCTGGGCAACGGCGCCCTGGTGGCGATGCTGATCGGCCTGGTGCTGCTGCTGGCCGGCGGCCTGAGCTACCTGATGGTGCAGGCCCGGGGACTGATCGCCAACCCCTTCAACGGCGACGTGATCACCGGCTTCTCCGTGCTGCGCGATCTGCCGCCCCTGCTGGTGGCGGGCCTGGCGGGGGGCCTGCTGCTGCCGCTGCTGCTCTGGCCCCTCACCACCCTGCGGATCACCCTGGCGGCCGCCCTGGCGGGCTCGGCCACGGCGGTGGCCCGGGGCTGGAGCCTCTGGCTGCCGGCCCTGCTGGCCACCCCCTTCGGCGAAGGGGATCCCCTCACCGGTTTCGACCTGTCGTTCACGGTGCTGCGCCTGCCGGCCCTGCGGCTGCTCCTGAGCGTGCTGCTGGCCCAGGGGCTGGTCGGGCTGGCGGCCTGCCTGCTGCTGACCATCGGCAGGGGCCGCAGCCTGAGTGATCTGCGCTTCGACGGGCTCAGCAAGGCCCAGCAGCGAGTGCTACAGCCCCAGGTGGCGGCCCTGGCCGTCGTGATGGCCCTGAGCAACGCCCTGGCGCCCTTCGATCTGATGGTCCAGGGCAGCGGCGTGGCCTCGGGGGCGGGCTACGTGGATCTGCACGTGCGCCTGCCCCTGCGGCTGCTGTTCGCGGTGCTGCTGCTGCTCACGGCCTGCGCCCTGCTGGTGCCCCTGCCGCGGGGCTGGCTGCGCCGCGGCGCCCTGCTGCCCCTGGCGGGCACGGCCGTACTGGTGCCCATCAGCGAGTGGGTGCTGGCGCCCCTGGCCCAGCGCTTCTGGGTGCAGCCGCGGGAGCTGGCGGTGGAGACCCCGTACCTGGAACGCAGCATCCGGGCCACCCGCCGCGCCTTCGGCCTCGAGCATGTCCGCACCATCCGGCTGGAACCGAACCAGGGCCTGACCAAGGCGGATCTGGCCAGCGCCCCCGGCACCCTCGACAACATCCGCCTCTGGGACAGCCAGCCCCTGCTGGCCGCCAACCGCCAGCTGCAGCAACTGCGGCTGTACTACACCTTCCCTTCGGCGGCGGTGGATCGCTATCCGCTCCAGGGCAAGTCGGCCCGCGACGGCTCCCAGCAGGTGCTGATCTCGGCCCGGGAGCTGGACAGCAGCGCCCTGCCGCCCGGCTCGCGCACCTGGCTGAACCGCCATCTGGTGTTCACCAACGGCCACGGCTTCACCGTCTCGCCGGTGAACGCCTTCGGCTCGGACGGGCTGCCCCTGTTCTTCGTCAAGGACCTGGGCAGCAGCGGCCGGGTGCAGGGCATCCCCGAGCTGGGCATCACCGACAAGGAGGCCCGGGCGGCGCTGCCGGTGGGAAGCCCGAGCCTCTACTTCGCCTCCGGGCCCTCCCCGTACGCGATCGCCCCCACCAAGGTGAAGGAGTTCTCCTATCCGGAGGGGGAACTGAACGTCTACACCCACTACACCGGCACCCGGGGGATCTCCCTTGCCCCTCCCCTCAACCGGCTGGGGGCGGCGATCTACCTGCGGGAACCGCGGCTGCTGTTCACCGGCTCCTTCACCGACCGCTCCCTGCTCCTGCTGCGGCGGCAGGTGAACCAGCGTCTGACGGCCCTGGCGCCGTTCCTGCGCTTCGAAAGCCAGCCCTACCTGGTCACCGCGCGGGTGGCCGGCAGTGAGGGCTACAGGCCGGAGCAGTACCAGTACTGGTTGCTGGACGGCTT
Organism: Synechococcus sp. UW140; assembly: GCA_943369315.1. GTDB lineage: Bacteria > Cyanobacteriota > Cyanobacteriia > PCC-6307 > Cyanobiaceae > Cyanobium. The sequence continues at coordinate 99,209 of CALRMW020000001.1, read as the reverse complement.
CACCACCAGCCGCTCCTACCCCTACAGCGATCCCAATCCCCAGGGCCTGCGCTACTTCCGCAACCCGGTGAAGGCGGTGGTGGATGCCCACGACGGCCGACTCTGGTTCTACGTGAATGACGCCAGGGATCCGGTGCTGCGCACCTGGGTGCGCGCCTTCCCCGAGCTGTTCCGGCCGCTGTCGGCCATGCCGCGGGCCCTGCTCGCCCACATCCGGGTGCCCAAGAGCCAGTTCGACATCCAGGCGGAGCGGCTGCTGCGCTACCACGTCACCGACGTGCGCACCTTCTATAACGGCGACGACGTCTGGTCGGTGCCCACCGAGATCTACGGCGAAAGCACGGTGCCGGTGTCGCCTTACCACCTCACCCTGCAGCTGCCCGGCGAGCAGCGCTCCGAGTTCGTGCTGCTGCTGCCCTTCACCCCGCTGAAGCGCTCCAACCTGGTGGGCTGGCTGGCGGCCCGCAACGATCCGCCCCACTACGGGGAGCTGATGCTGGTGCGCTTCCCCCAGCAGCGGCTGCTGCTCGGCCCCCAGCAGATCACGGCCCTGATCGACCAGGACCCGACGATCAGTTTCCAGTTCGGCCTCTGGAACCGACTGGGTTCGCGGCTGTTCCGCGGCAACCTGCTGGTGCTGCCGGTGGGCGAGGGTCTGCTGTACGTGGAGCCGATCTACCTGCAGTCGAAGAGCAACGACCTGCCCACCCTGGTGCGGGTGGTGGTCACCGACGGCCGCCGCTTCGTGATGGAGCGCAGCCTGCGCCGCGCCCTGGAGCGGCTGGTGGACGCGGCTCCCACCGCCAAGGAGGAGGCCGCGTCCACCAAACCACCGCTCCCTGACGGCACGCCGCTGCCCCTGCCCCTGCCCTGAGCGCCGGGATGGTCCGCCATGAAAAAGGGGGCCCGTGGGCCCCCGATGGATGGTTGCTGGATCGCTGGCGGGACGCCGATCAGGCGGCCACGGCGGTCTTGGGATCGAGGGCACCCTTGGCGTAGAGGGTGGCGTAGTAGTTGATGTCGCGCTGCTTGATCTTGCTGGCGTTGCCGGCACACCAGAACTGCTGGTAGCGGTCGAGGCAGACCTTCTTCATGTAGGCCCGGGCGGGCTTGTTGAAGTGGCGGGGATCGAAGTTGGCGGGATCCTTGGCGGCGGCTTCCCGCACGGCGGCGGTGAAGGCGAGGCGGTTGTCGGTGTCGATGTTGATCTTGCGCACGCCGTTGCGGATGCCTTCCTGGATCTCCTCGACGGGGACGCCGTAGGTCTCGGGGATGGCGCCGCCGTACTTGTTGATCATGTCCAGCCATTCCTGGGGAACGGAGCTGGAGCCGTGCATCACCAGGTGGGTGTTGGGGATGGCCTTGTGGATCTCGGCGATCCGGGAGATAGCCAGCACCTCACCGGTGGGCTTGCGGGTGAACTTGTAGGCGCCGTGGCTGGTGCCGATGGCGATGGCCAGGGCGTCGACCTTGGTCTTGGCGACGAAGTCGGCGGCCTCAGCGGGGTCGGTGAGCAGCTGGGAGTGGTCGAGGGCGCCCTCGAAACCGTGGCCGTCCTCGGCCTCACCCTTGCCGGTCTCCAGGGAACCCAGGCAGCCGAGTTCGCCTTCCACGCTCACGCCGATGGCGTGGGCCACATCCACCACTTCCTTGGTGACGGCCACGTTGTACTCGTAGCTGGCGGGGGTCTTGGCGTCGGCCTCGAGCGAGCCGTCCATCATCACCGAGGTGAAACCGTTGGCAGCGGCGCCATAGCAGGTGGCGGGGCTGTTGCCGTGGTCCTGGTGCATCACCACCGGGATATCGGGATAGGTTTCGACCGCGGCCAGGATCAGGTGGCGCAGGAAGCTTTCGCCGGCGTACTGACGGGCGCCGCGGGAGGCCTGCAGGATCACCGGGCTGTCGGTCTCGTAGGCAGCCTCCATGATCGACTGCACCTGCTCCAGGTTGTTGACGTTGAAGGCAGGAATGCCGTAGCCGTTTTCTGCGGCGTGATCCAGCAGCAGGCGAAGCGGTACGAGCGCCATGGGAAATCTCGCGGTTTTTGGGTGGGTACGGTTGTGGAGAACCGTGGTCGAAGGACGGCTGGCGGGGTCGTCCCGCCGGGTCTGCCGGGGAGTCTAGGGGATGCCCTCCAGGGTTCCTGCTCCCTGGCGGGCCCAGTCGCAGCACCGCTGGCTGGCCACCGCCTCCGAGAGGCCCGGCAGCATCGGCCGCCGCTCCCGCACCGCCTGCGACCACCAGCCCAGCAGCCGCCGCACGGGCGCGATCCGGCCGTCCTCCCAGGTGCGCCCGTAGGCCAGGGCCGGATCGGCCGCCACGGGCCGCAGGGCCTCGCCGGGGCGGGCCATCCACAGCTGCATGCCGTGGACGTAGTCGGCCTGGTTGCTGGAGCCCAGCACCAGGGTGGCCTCGCTGCCGTAGAGCTCAATCCAGTAGCCCCGTCCCGCCCGCGCCACCGAGGAGAGGGTGAGCTGGGCGGGTACGGCGCGGCCGCGCCGGTCCTCGAGGTCGAGCTGGATCAGGGCGCTGTCCTCGGCATCCACCACCCCCATGGCACCGGAGCCGGGGATGGGGCGCTCGGCGATGGCGGTGCTGAGCCGGGCGGTGAGGCCCCGGCTGGGGCCGATCAGCCAGTGGAGGGTGTCGAAGGCGTGGGTGCCGAGGGCGCCGAGCACGCCGCCGCCGGCCGCCGCCTGGGAGTACCAGCTCCAGGGGCGGCTCGGATCGGCGCGGCTCGACATCAGCCAGTCGAACTTCACCAGCCAGGGATCCCCCAGCACCCCCGCCTCGAGCAGGGCGGCCAGCTGCTGCACATGGGGCACGGCCCGGTACTCGAAGTCGACCGCCACCACCAGGCCGCGGGCGATGGCGAGGCGCTGCAGCTCCTCCACCTGGCCGGCATTGAGGGCCACCGGCTTCTCCAGGAACAGGTGCTTGCCCGCCTCCAGGGCGGCGCGGGCCAGGGCAAACCGGGGCTCCGGCGGCGTGGCGATCACCACCGCCTCGACAGCGGGGTCGGCCAGGAGGGCGGCGAAGTCGTCGAAGGCAGGCAGTGCGGCCGCCTGGCCCGCGGCGGCGGCCCGCTCCGCCCGTGGGTGCCAGAGGGCCACCGGCTCGGTGCCGGGGGCGTCCCGCAGGGCCGCCAGGATCACCTTCTCGCCGAAGCCGAGGCCGGCGACGGCGACCCGCAGGGGCGTCTCAGGCCGTCGCATCGCTCTCCCGGGGCAGGCGGGCGGCATCGCAGGCGGCGTGCAGCACGCGGATCGTGAGGTTGTCGCCGGCGGCCGGCTGCCAGGTGGCGCCCCAGCGGGGCAGGCCGTTGACGGCGGTGTCGCGGTAAAGCTCCTCGTCGCAGTCGAGCTGCATCACGTACAGCTGGCCGACGGGGGGACGGGCGTCCTCGGGTGCATCGGCGGCGGCGGCGGGCTGGAAGCGGCTCAGCACCGAGAGGCGGCCCTCGCGATCGAAGCGGAGACTGCCGGCGTCCCACCACTGGCGGCCCTCCGGGCCGGCCTCCACCTCCTGCCAGTCGACCGGGCCGGCAACGGCGGCGGCGGGAGCGGCCAGCCAGCAGCCCAGCAGCAGCAGCACCGCCAGCAGACCGGCGGCGAACGGGGCGCGGCCACCTCTCATGACACCGCTCATGGCACCACGGACACGGCCGGCCGCAGGCTGCCGTGCAGCCGCAGCAGGGTGGCCAGGGTGCCGCGCAGCTGGGGCCGGGGCACGATCGTGTCGACGAAGCCGTGGTCCTGGAGGTATTCGGCGGTCTGGAAGCCCTCGGGCAGCTTCTCACCCAGGGTCTGCTCGATCACCCGGCGGCCGGCGAAGGCGATCATCGCCTTGGGCTCGGCCAGGATCAGGTCGCCGAGCATGGCGAAGCTGGCGGTGACCCCACCGGTGGTGGGATGGGTGAGCAGGGGCAGGTAGAGCAGTTCGGCGCTGCGGTGGCGCTGCAGGGCGCCGGACACCTTGGCCATCTGCACCAGACTGAGCATCCCCTCCTGCATGCGGGCGCCGCCAGAGGCGCAGACGATCAGCAGCGGGTAGCGGCGGGCGGTGGCCAGCTCCACCAGGCGGGTGAGCTTCTCGCCCACCACCGAGCCCATGGAGCCGCCCATGAAGCGGAAGTCCATCACCCCCAGGGCCAGGGGCATGCCCTCCAGGCGGCAGAGGCCGGTGACCACCGCATCCCGCAGGCCCGTGGCCCGCTGGCTGTCGCGCAGCCGGTCGGCGTAGCTGCGGCGGTCCTTGAAGGCGAGGGGGTCGGTGGGAGCCAGATCGGCATCGATGGGCTCGAAGCTGCCCTCATCGGCGATCAGGCGGATGCGCTCGGCGCTGTCGATGCGGTGGTGGTGGCCGCAGCCCTTGCAGACACTGGCGTTGGCGATCAGATCCTTGCGGTAGACCACCAGGCCGCATTCGGCGCATTTGCTCCAGAGGCCATCCCCCTCGTCGGCCTCAGGGCCCTTGCTGGCCCGGACGGCGGGGGCGTTCTTGCGGCGATCGGCGAACCAGTCGAACAGGGACATGGGGCGACGGCGGCGACGGGGAACGGAGACCAGAGGCCATTAAAGACCCAGGCCCCACAGGCGCAGCCAGGGGCCGTGGCCGCCGATCCAGACCGCCAGGGCGGCGGCGGCCAGGAAGGGACCGAAGGGGAAGGGCTGCTGGCGGCCGAGACGGCCGCTGAGGCGGGCGATGCCACCGATGAGGGCACCGCCGAGCACCGACAGGCTCACGGCCAGGCCCAGGCCCAGGGGGCCAAGCCAGGCGCCCATCAGCGCGGCGAGCTTGGCGTCCCCCAGGCCCAGGGCCGGCCGGCCCATGGCCTTCTCGGCCAGACCGCTGAGGGCCTCGAAGCCCAGCAGGCCGGCGGCCACCGCCAGCAGGTGGGAGAACAGCAGCTGGCGGCCAACCTCGGCCCCCTGGGGGAAGCCGACGCCGGCGGTGACCGCCAGGCCGAGCAGCACGCCCCAGCGGCAGAGCGGTTCCGGCAGCCAGAGGCTGTCCAGATCGATCAGGGCCAGGGGCAGCAGCCAGCTGGCCAGCAGCCAGCCGGCCGCCAGCAGCAGCCAGGGGCTGGGGTCGGGGCCCATGGCCGCCGGGCGGGCGAAGAGCATGGCCACCCAGAGGCCGGCGGTGAGCAGCTCCACCAGCGGGTAGCGGACGGCGATCGGGGCCTGGCAGTGGCGGCAGCGGCCGCGCAGCAGGAGCCAGCTGAGCAGCGGTACGTTCTCGAACCAGGCCAGGGAGGCGCCACAGCGGGGGCAGTGGCTGCCGGGGAACAGCAGCGACTCCTCCCGTGGCAGCCGCCAGACCACCACGTTGAGGAAGCTGCCGATGCAGGCGCCGACCAGGGCCACCAGGGGCAGGGCGGCGGTGGGGACGAGCAGGGCGTCGGACGTCATGGCAGCGGGCGGCTGGATCCCCCACGGGCGGTGCGGCCCCTGGCCGAGCGGGGGCGCAGCAGCTCCATGGGCACGAACTGCTCGTCCGGCAGGAGGATGGGCAGCTCAAACACCACCCGCCCCTGGGGACCGGCACCGAGCAGCACCACCCCCAGCGGTTCGGGGGCGGTGGGGCAGGCCTCGAGGAAGCGGAAGTAGACCCGGCGCGAGCAGCGCAGCAGTTCGGCGCTGTTGATGCGATCAAGGCGCAGGGCGCCCGCCGATGGGGAGGCCGAAGACTCCCCGCCCCGGATCACGAAGGAGGGGCTTCCCGATGGCGGGTTGCCGGATCCGGGCGGGTGGATGGTGGGGGGCTGGGCGGTGATGGGATTCACCGGTTCCTTTCGGGGGATCTTAGGGCCGAAAGGAAGATCGAGAGATCGATCTTCAGCTCAGTTGCTTCTTCTCCTCGATCATCTTGTGGATGATCGGCGTGAGGATGATCTCCATGGCGAAGCCCATCTTGCCGCCGTTCACCACGATGCTGGTGGGGCTGGACATGAAGGAATCGTGGATCATGCGCAGCAGGTAGGAGAAGTCGATCCCCCACTTCTCACGGGCCCCCTTGCGGAAGTGGATGATGACGAAGCTCTCGTCCGGGCTGGGGATGTTGCGGCAGATGAACGGGTTGGAGGTGTCCACCGTGGGCACCCGCTGGAAGTTGATGTCGGTGCGGCTGAACTGGGGGCAGATGTGGTTGATGTAGTCGGGCATGCGGCGCAGGATCGTGTCCACGATCGCCTCGGCCGAGTAGCCGCGCTCGGCGTTGTCGCGGGAGATCTTCTGGATCCACTCCAGGTTGGCGATCGGCACCACGCCGATCAGCAGGTCCACCAGGGCCGCCACGTCGTAGCCGTCGCCCACCACGCCGCCGTGGAGGCCCTCATAGAAGAGGAGGTCGGTGGCGGTGGGGATGGGCTCCCAGGGGGTGAACTGGCCCGGCTCCAGGCTGGTGCCGAGGCGGGCGTTGTGCTCGGCCGCCTCCTCCACCGAGTGGAGGTAGTAGCGACGGTTGCCGCCGCCGGTCTCGCTGTAGGTGCGGAACAGCTCCTCGAGCTTGTCGAAGATGTTGGCCTCGGGGCCGAAGTGGGAGAAGTTCTCCCCGCGGGCCTGGGCCTCGGCCATCGCCTGCTTCATCGGGCCCCGCTCGAAGCGGTGGAAGCTGTCGCCTTCCACCACCGCCGGGATGATGCCCTCGCGGGAAAAGATGTGCTCGAAGGCCCGTTTGACGGTGCTGGTTCCCGCTCCCGAGGAACCGGTGACAGCCACGACCGGGTGACGCTTCGACATCGACGCAGGGGGGTTGAGAGGCTGTGAGTTTGGCAGGTCGCCGGTCCGCGGCCCCCTCGGCGTTGACCTGAGGGGGGCGTTCAGGCCGGCAGGGCCGCCAGCAGCTGCTCGCCCATGGCCTGGCAGCCCACCCGGGTGCAGCCCTCGCCCATCAGGAGGTCGCCGGTGCGGTAGCCGGCGGCCAGCACCCGGTCGACGGCGGTCTCGAGATCGGCGGCGGCGGCCTCCTGCTGCAGGCCCACCCGCAGCAGCATGGCGGCGGAAAGCACCATGGCGATGGGGTTGGCCTTGTCCTGGCCGGCGATGTCGGGGGCGGAGCCGTGCACCGGCTCGAACAGACCCGGGCCCTCGGAGCCGAGGGAGGCCGAGGGGAGCATGCCGATCGAGCCGGTGAGCATGGCGGCCTCATCCGAGAGGATGTCGCCGAAGAGGTTGCCGGTGAGGAGCACGTCGAACTGACGCGGCTCGCGCACCAGCTGCATGGCGGCGTTGTCGACGTACATGTGGCTGAGTTCGACCTCGGGGAACTCGGCGTGGATCGCCTCCACCCGGTCGCGCCACAGCTGGCTGACATCGAGCACGTTGGCCTTGTCCACCGAGCAGAGCCGGCCGCGGCGGGCCGCCGCCAGGCGGAAGCCCACCCGGGCGATCCGGTCGACCTCGTGGTCGCTGTAGACCATGGTGTTGAAGGCGCGCACGCCGCCGTCCACCTCGATGCGCCCCTTGGGGGTGCCGAAGTAGATGCCGCCGATGAGTTCGCGCACCACCAGCAGATCCACCCCTTCGATCACCTCGGGCCGCAGGCTGCTGGCGCCGGCCAGGGCCGGAATGATCTTCACGGGCCGCAGGTTGGCGAACAGCCCCAGGCCGGAGCGCAGGGCCAGCAGGCCGCTCTCGGGGCGCTGCTCCCGGGGCAGGGCATCGAAGCGGGGGGCACCGATGGCGGCGAGCAGCACCGCATCGGAGGCCCGGCAGGCGGCCAGGGTGCTCTCCGGCAGGGGCTCGCCGGTGGCGTCGATGGCGGCACCGCCGACGGGCTGCGGGTCGAACTGAAGGCTGAAGCCGTGGCGGGCGCTCACCGCCTCCAGCAGGGTGCGGGCCACCGCGGTGATCTCCGGACCGATGCCGTCCCCCGCGAGCAGGGTGATGCTGTAGCTGGTCATCGCAAGGGGGGGCCGGGCAGCAGGCGAGGCTACTTCTGCAGCTGCCGCAGGGTGCGGGCCATCTCGGGCAGCTTGTTGAAGACGGCCGAGCAGCGCAACCAGAGACGGTTGGGGATGGCGGGGTAGCCGCTGACCACCTCGCCGGCGGCGATCTCGCCGTGGATGCCGGACTTGGAGGAGGCGATGGCCCGGTCGCCGATCACGGCCCGATTGGCGACGCCCACCTGGCCAGCGAGGATCACGCCATTGCCGAGCACGGCGCCGCCGGCGATGCCCACCTGGGCGGCCAGGGCACAGCCCTTGCCCGTGACAACGCCATGGCCGACGTGGACGAGGTTGTCGATCTTGGTGCCGGCACCGATGCGGGTTTCACCAACGGTGGGGCGATCGATCGTGGAGCCGCAGCCCACTTCCACACCGTCTTCAAGCACCACCCGGCCGGTCTGGGGCATCTTCACCCAGCCCGAGGCGGTGGGCACGAAGCCGAAGCCTTCGGCACCGATCACTGCCTGCGACTGGACGACGCACCCCGCCCCGAGGCGGCTGCCGGGGTGGAGCACGGCGTTGGCGTGGATCTCGCAGCCCTCGCCCAGTTGCACGTCCTCATAGAGCACGACGCCGGGATGGAGCACGCAGCCGGCGGCCACGACGCTGCCGGCACCGATCACCCCATGGGCGCCAACATGGACATCGGCGGCCACAGCAGCGCCCGGGTCGACGACAGCGCTGGGGTGGATCCCCGGGAGCTTCGGGGTGGGCGGATGCAGGGCGGCGAGGGCTTCGGCGAAGCCGAGCCGGGGGTTGGCGAGGGCCACCCAGGCCAGGCCGCGCTCACTGGCCAGCTGCTGGATTTCTTCGTCGAGGGGCAACAGCAGGGCGGCGGCGCCGCTGGCGGAAAGGGCGGCCGCCAGGGCGTTGCCGGGTTCGAGGAAGGCCAACTGGCCGGGGCCGGCGCGGTCCAGCGCTTCGGCGCCCGTGATCTCCGGATCCTCCGCCAGGTGCCGCGGGCTGCCGTCCTGCACGGCGCCGATCCGGGTGAGCAGGCTGCTGAAGCGCATTCCCCAGGGGGCGGACGGCCCGGATCGTAGGCCCCACACCCACCGGCGGGCGCCGGATCAGGCGGCCGGATCGAGCAGCTCCTGCAGGGGCACGAAGCGGTAGCCGCGGCGGTGCAACTCGGGAACGACGCGGCGGAGCGTTTCCAGGGTGCGGCCGCTGAGGGCCGGGGTGTCGTGCAGCACCAGGATCCCGCCGGGGTGGGCATTGAGGCGCACGAACAGCCGCACGAACCACAGGGGCGGCCGCAGGGTGTCCCAGGGGAAGATCGAACCCAGCACAAGGCGGTACGAGCGGGCAGAAAGGGCGTCGAGCATGGGCCGGTGGAAGCGGCCGCCACCGGGCCGGCACCAGCGCCAGCGCAGGGTGGCGGGGGCGGCGGCCCGGGCGATGGCCCGCTCGGTATCGGCCAGCTGCTGCTGGAACAGCGGCGGCGGCAGGGAAACGGAGGGCTCGTCGCGCCAGAGGTGGTTGCCGAGGTCGTGGCCCTGCTGCAGGGCGCGGCGGGCAAAGCGGTGGTCGCGCTCGAGGTGGGTGCCGATCAGGAAGAAGGTGGCCGGCACCTCCAGCTCCCGCAGCAGGGCCAGCAGGGCCTCCGAACCGGGGCCGCTGGGTCCGTCGTCGATGGTGAGGGCCAGCCGCTTCTGCCGGCCCCGGCCGCACCACACCACCTCCGGACACAGCGGCACCAGCAGCAGGCGGATGAGCAGCGAGGGCAGCAGCACCACCAGCACCACCACATCCAGCAGCAGCACCAGGGCCAGAACGGACAGGAGCAGGGTCATGGGCGGGGGCGGCCTCAAGAACGATGACACCGGCCGCGGGCCGTGGCCCTGTGACGTCCGGGCTGGCTAGGGCGGGGGTCGGTTCCCTTCTTGTGCGCCACCATGACCGCCCCGAAGAAAGCCGCCGCCGCCGGCAGCGCCAGCGCCCCGATCGCGCGGGGGCAGGGCCGCACGGTGATCTACTGCCACGGGATCTCCAACATGCCCCCCGAGGGGGTGCTGCGCTCGGAGTGGGACCGGGCCCTGTTCGGCGCCGACCAGGGGGAGCGCACCCGCATGGCCTACTGGGTGGATCGGGAGCGCTACCCGGAGACGGCGGGCTTCTCCACCCGGGCCATCGGTGACGACCGGGCGACGCTGCAGCCGGAGGCGGAGGTGCTGCTGGCCGCCTCGATCCAGGACAGCGATTCGCCGGAAGAGTCGCAGGCGTTCGTGGACGCGCTGACGGCGCAGCTGGACGCGGCCGCCCAGACGGCGGCCCACCGTGGGGCACCGATGGGGGGGCCGGCGACGCTCTCGGTGGAGGCGAAGGGGCTGTGGAGTCCGGTGACGGCGATGTTCACCAAGGCGTTCATGGCGGATGTGAACGATTTCCTGTTCAACAAGACGAAGCGGGAACGGATGGTGCAGACGGTGAAGGACCGGATCAGCACCGGCGGCGGGCCCTTCGTGGTGGTGGGCCACAGCCAGGGGAGCATGGTGACCTACCAGGCGCTGATGGAGCTGGGCGCCGCCCTGGAGGTGGACCTGTACGTCACGATCGGCTCGCCGCTGGGGCTGCCCCAGGTGACCGACGTGCTGCAGAAATGGCACGGCAAGACGCTGCCCATCCCGGCCGGTGTGAAGCGCTGGGTGAACATCGCCCAGGACGGCGACATCGTCTGCCTCGACCAGAGCCTGGCCGATGAATACAGCGCCGCCGGCAAGCCGAAGGTCGTCGATGAACGGGTGATGGGGGTGGTGTGGCCGCCCAGCAAGGCCCATTCCGCCAGCCGCTATCTGTCGCGCCAGTCGACCCAGGAGACGGTGATGACGGCGCTGGACCGCTCCCGCTTCCAGCCGGTGAGCCCGATGACGGTGGCCCGCAGCCTGGCCGATGCCCTGGATGTGGAGGCAACCGCCCGGGTGCCGGTGCTGATCGAGCTGGCGGATCGCTCCGCGGGGGCAGGCGAGGGTGGCGATTCGCTGCAGCAGGCGCGGGAGGCGGTGGTGGAGTGGATCCAGGCGCATGTGCTGCAGGGTCCGATCACCGCCGAGACGGTGTACCTGGAAGACCAGCTGGATCGCTACGTGGCGGTGAACCTGACCCGCGCCGAAGTGGAGACGCTGGCGGGGGAGATGAGCCTCCAGTACGGCGCCCAGTCACCGGCGGTGTACCGGATGTTCAGCAACAGTCGCAAGAAGGCGCTGATGTTCGATTCGATCCATACGGTGCAGGCCCGCACCGCCCAGTTGGGCTACAACGCCTGCGGCCAGGGCATCACATGGGCCGTGCTGGACACCGGCATCGACCGGCAGCACCCCCACTTCCACAACCCGACCTTCGCCCCGGACGGAACGATCGCCGCGGAGTGGGACTGCACGGAGCGGGGGCCGGTGAAGAAGGGCAGCGGCAACGATGCCAACGGCCACGGCACCCATGTGGCGGGGATCATCGCCGGCGGGCTGCTGTCGGTGGGCGGCGAGGGTGGCCCCGACCTGCAGGCGATGGCCCCCCGGGCCCGGATCGTCAGTTACAAGGTGCTGGCCGACAACGGCGGCGGCTACGACGCCTGGATCATCAAGGCGATCGACCACATCTGGAAGCAGAACCAGGAGGGACGGCGTCTGGCGATCCAGGGGGTGAACCTGAGCCTGGGGGGACCGTTCGATCCGGCCAGCTTCGGATGTGGCGATTCACCCCTGTGCGCCTCCCTGCTGCGCCTGGTGCGCCAGGGGGTGCTGGTGGTGCTGGCGGCGGGCAACGAGGGCAGCGGTGACATCGTGGTGGACGGCTTCAGCGCCACCCGCTCGTTTGATCTGTCGATCGGCGATCCGGCCAACCTGGATGAGGCGATCGCCGTGGGGTCGGTGCACCCGACGCTGCCCCACCGCTACGGCACCTCCTACTTCTCGTCGCGAGGCCCCACCGCCGATGGCCGCCTCAAGCCCGACGTGGTGGGCCCCGGCGAGAAGATCCTGTCCTGCCGCAGCAGCAGCGACCCCAAACGCACCCCCAGCCGCGACAAGGGCAAGAGCCTCGATGAGCTCTATGTGGCGCTTTCCGGCACCAGCATGGCGGCGCCCCATATCTCCGGGCTGCTGGCCGCGTTCCTGTCGGTGCGCACCGAATTCATCGGTTATCCCGACCGGGTGAAGCGCATCCTGCTGGAGCACTGCACCGACCTGCAACGGGACCGCTACCAGCAGGGGGCGGGCCTGCCGAATCTCTCGAAGATGTTGCTGGAGACGTGAGGGTTCAGGGGTCCGTGAACCATGGCTAAGGTACCCCGTGACGAGCATCCAAGCGTGGTTCCGGTGGGGTTCTCAGCGGATGAGGATTAGGCTGTTGGGTGGTTCACGAATAGAGCTGGACCTTTGGGTGTGGTTCAAGTAAACCACCGAAGAACAAGTTAGGCAAATGGGGCACGGAGTCAGGAGTGATGAGCAGGGAGCAGCTGATTCAGTCGCCTAATTCCACCAATGAGCGATCATTGCCGCTAATGTTGCAAGCATGACTGAGAGGCGTGCCTATTTTAATCGCGTAGCACTTGGCTGCTACAGGGATAACGCTGACCGAGACTACGCGCACGCGCGCTTGGCCTATCAAGCTCTGCTCGGGAATCAGTTTCTCTGGTCTTCTTTACATTGCCTAGAGAAGCATGCAAAGTGCATCTGCCTTCTGAACGAAGTTAGCAGCATAGAGATAAGACATGAGGTTCTCCGTGCAATCAACAAAGTTCAGACAGAGCGAAAGAGTTTAGGCATAACGCTTAGCCCTAAAGTAATTGAGTTTATTCAAAGGCTTGAGCGGTGCGGGGCGAACGATCGGTACATGGGCGTTGGCTTCTTCGCTGAGCCAGAAGATCTGTTGATGCTTGACATGTCTGTATTCAGTATTCGTGAGTATTGTTTTCCCAGGCCGACAGACGAAGAACTCGCGTTGGCACAGCATATGAATAGCGATGAGCAAGTACCACTAGAACATAGAAGGCCCTACTCAGGCTGGCTGGAGAGAGTAATACACACACCCTCTGACAAGGCACATAGTGCGATTACCTGGAATAATGCACAGCTGGGAAAATCCATCTTGGGACGTGCAGACATGACATTCGGCAACCGGATGTTTTCTCGATCGCCATTAAGCACTGGAACACCTGAGTTACTTGATGAACCTTCCTGCCTAATCAGAATCCCAAAAGATGTTAGAGAATTAAACCTTCTTGAGATTGCTAGAGAAGACTGAAATGGATGTTGACCGAGATACCTAACATCACCATCCGCCAGAGCCGCCGCCATGAGAATGAGGATCTGAGCAAAAGCTCCCTGCGGCCAGGTGATGGCAGAGTTAGCTCTCGCAACCGAAAGGCTGTATCCTATCCGCCTTCAATGAGCAGGTTACCCGAACCGACCACCGATGTATTCCCCAACCGTTGATGGTTTCTCGATTCGTGGATCGGACGTGCGCTACAGCGAGTGCCCTCCGACTGACGACCTCTCCAATGTGGTCCACTGCTTCTGGGAACTGCGAACTGCTACCACGCTGCCAGATGACTTTCACTATCACGCGCTACCCGACTCATGTTTCAACCTCTTGTTCAATCTGGTCGACCCCACGATTGCCGGAGTCACGGCGCTCCATACGCAAGCGACGACACTCAACCTTGGAAGATCATTCCACTATGCAGGGATTCAGTTCTATCCAGGAGCCTGGCAGGGAGAACGGTCCGAGATCATAGACAGGTATGTCAGAACGCCATACCTGGGTACGTTGGCGCTCGTGCAAACGTGCCGACGACTCGTAGGTCTCGGTTTCTCGGACATGGTGCCAGTCATGGCCGAGCAAGTGCGGTGGTGTATGACGCATGGTCACGCACGAGCGAACGCAATCACTGCGCGCATACTGTCGAATCTTGATGCCATCCGATCTGTCGGCGATATGGCCGCTCTGGTCGGGCTGTCCACTCGGCAGTTGCAGCGTACTCTCCAGCGACTCACAGGATTCGCACCGCATGATCTGATCAAGGTTCTCCGGGTACAAGAGTCATTCCGCAAGCACTATCTTGATCTGTACGCCGACCAGGCCCACTTCACCCATGCCTTCCGGCAAGCCACTGGCCATACCCCGGGCCAATACAAAAAGCACTTCGGTGTCTGATCCATACAAGACGGCTCGGGGCTACACCGATAACCTCACGGCTTTACTTGCAACAACGGAGCTCGCGATGGTCAAGCAGAACGCAATTGATTGGTTCGACTTGTATGTGGACGACATGGATCGCGCCACGGCCTTCTACGAAGCCGTCTTGCCGCACCGGCTGGAGCCAATTGAAGACCCGACCGGAGAAACCCTGATGCGGGGCTTTCCCGCGAACATGACTGCCTACGGCGCTGCTGGTGCACTCGTCAGATCTCCCCATGGACGTCCAGGAACCGGCGGCACAATGATCTACTTCAGCGTGAATGACTGCGCCGTGGAAGAAGAGCGGGTAGTGGCGGCAGGCGGCAAGACCCTGCGCTCTAAGTTCTCCATCGGGACATTCGGTTGGGTCACTCTGTGCATGGATACGGAGGGCAACATGTTCGGATTAAAGTCGATGCAGTGAATACAGCACTGTAGGCGAGGCCTAACCTCTCGATCCACCCTGACCTGCAAGAGCACCTGCCTTTGCGGTCAGGGTTAACTTGCGTCATAGGCATCGGCTTGATGGCCTCAGCACGCATCGCCATCAGGATGGCGAATGAATGGGAGGTTCGCAGCGATTGACTGAAAAGGCCCCATCCACATACCCTCTCTATTCAGACAGAGGAAACAAGAAGGTCTCCTTTATTCAAACCTGCTGACCAGGCAACTCTTTAATGAATCGCCAAAGCTACAACGCCATCGCCAAAGACTGGGACTCCGCCCGAGAAAGCCTTCTTCCGTATGAAGTTCCCTTTCTGGAGCGGTTGACGGGACATCTTCCCAAGCCGGCCACAGTGCTCGACCTGGGCTGCGGCACAGGTCGACCCGTGGCGGAGTTCCTGTTGCAGAAGGGCATTGCCGTGACCGGCATTGATCAAGCGGAAAACCTGCTCGCCCTGGCCAAGGAGCGGTTTCCTGCTGGTCGCTGGCTACAAGCGGAGATGGAGACGTTTCAACCCGACGAGACCTACGATGGGGCCGTCATCTGGGATTCGTTGTTCCACATTCCACGTGAACACCACGAGCCAATTCTGAGCAGAGTACTGGGCAGCCTGCGACAGGGTTCCAGACTGATACTGACAGTGGGCGGCTCAGACCACCCGCCATTCATCGACACGATGTTCGGACAGACATTTTCCTATGACTCGCACGCACCTTCAGCCGTCATCAACATCCTGAAGTCGCTGGATGCCAGCATTGATCATGCCGAGTTCATCAACCCACCCACCAGTGGCCGGGACAAGGGACGCTATGGCATCGTCGCGATCGCAAGGGCTGCGTTAACCGATAGCTCATCCGAGTGCATGGATGAGACCATGGCTGACAGCTTTAGCAGGACCCCATGACCTCCAGGTGCTCCATCTTCATCGCCACCAGCCTGGATGGCTTCATCGCCCGCACGGACGGCTCCATCGATTGGCTGGATCGAGCCAATGCAACGGTCCCGCCCGGCGAAGACTGTGGCTATGCGCAATTCATTCAGACGATGGATGCGCTCGTCATGGGACGGGGAACCTTCGAGAAGGTGCTCAGCTTTCCAGAGTGGCCCTACGGCGCCATGCCGGTGTACGTCCTGAGCCATTCCATCGAACAGCTTCCAGCTGGACTCCCAGAGACTGTTCAATTGAGCCGAGAGAGCCCGGCTGAGGTGGTCCGCCGTGCTTCGGAGTCCGGTCACCAGCATCTGTATGTGGATGGCGGCAAAGTCATCCAGTCGTTCCTGGCGGCCCGTCTGATCACGGAGTTGACGCTGACTGTCATCCCCGTGCTCCTGGGTTCGGGTCTCAGGCTGTTCGGCGACCTTCAGGCGGACATCACGCTCAACGTCATCGCCTCAAAGGTGTATCCCTTTGGTTTTGTTCAGAGTCACTATGCGGTGGTGACTCCACGCCTTCCCGATCACGATCGGCAGCCGAACTGATCGAATTCCGCCATGAAGCCAGCCGCCGTGGGGCTGCAGGCATACAGACCGATCAGCATCGGCCCCGTCTCACTCAGTTCGTGCAGCCGTGCCATCCGCAGCTGCTCCCAATGCTCCCCATCCAGGCTGGAGTCGGCGATGACATCACGGCCCTCGCGGCGCAGCCGGAACCACACCGTCGTGGTCTCCCGATCCAGGGGTTGGGTTGACCAGTCGGAGGCCTGGGCGTTGGTCACCACCGCGCCGAGCCTGTTGGGGCCGTCCGGTTCGAACTCCACCGACGTCTTGATCCAGCAGGCCGGCGACAGCCGCAGCAGCAGCCCGGCCTGGTCGTAGCGATGGCGGGGATGGGCCGTCACCCGGGTGGTGAACACCACATCACCGGCCGCCTCCATGAGCAGGGCATGGCCGTTGTCGGCCTCGAAGCCGTAGTGGGTGCGCTGCCAGAAGTCGGTGCCGCCGGCCGGCCAGACCCTCAGACCGCCGCCGGCGGCATCCCACTCCCAGCGGGGTGGTTCAGCCAGCCAGTGCAGGCGTGGATCGAGTCCTTGACTCCGGCCGATCTCCTGGCCATAGGAGAGCTCGAGGGTGTGGCCATCCGGATCACGCAGGAAGGCCCAGAGCCCCACCGGTGGGCCGTCGTCCCTGGGCTCTGACACCAGCACCCCCTTGGCCCGGGCCAGCGCGCAAAGCTCCCGCAGCCGTTGCGGTGTGGCGCAGCCCACCCCGAGATGGCCGAGGGGCCGCAACGGGGCCTCAACCGCTGGGGTCTCGATCAACACCACCACGAAGGGCCGGGTGCCGTCGCCGATCCAGGCGACACGCGAGCCCGCCTCGCTTCCCCGCCGGTGGACCACCCGCAGGTCGGTGTAGGTGGCATAGAAATCCAGGCTGCGCTCCAGGTCCGTGACCGGGAGGGCCACGTGGGTCAGTCCGATGTCAACCATGACGAGGAAGGGGGGTAAGGAGTTCGTTGCGGGTTCGGGAGCCTGGAGCAGCAGGCCGTAGAGAACAGCCAGGCCCAGCACCACGGGCACCAGCAGACCAGGCACCGCCGGCAGGCCGATGCCGGCGGCGAGCCAGCCGAGCGACGCGGGAAGGACAACGGCACCGGCACTGGCCGCACTGGTGCCGAAGCCGACAGCGGCAGGCACCAGATGGGCGGGCAGGCGCTGCGGGATCAGCAGGATCGTGGCGGGAAAGATCGCGGCAAGGGCGAATCCCATCAGCGGCAGGATGACCATCGGCACGGCCCCCTGGGACCAGCCGATCTGGGCGGCCAGCAGCAGGGCGAGCGAGCAGGCGATCCATCGGATCACGCCGAACCGCGCCACCAGCTCCGCGAAACAGAAGCGGCCGATGGTGAGCCCCAGCCAGTAGAGGCTGACGCCGAAACCGGCAGCAACGGCTAGTTGGGAACGGCCGAGGTGCTGAACGCTGAAGGCCCAGGTGCCGATCGAAGCCTCGATGCCCACAGCACAGAGCAGCACCAGGCCGCCCAGCCGCACGGATGGCAGCCGAAGCGCCTGCCCCAGGATTCGCCAGTCGCCGCCTGCCGCCGTGGGAGGACGTTGCCACAGGCAGACCCGGCGCTGGCGCCACACCCCAAGCAGGAGCAGGCCGACCAGGCCGGCCAGCACCACATAGACCAGACGCCACCCGCTCCCCAGCGCCAGCAGGGCGGTGGCGATCGCCGGGCCCGCGCAGGCTCCGGCGCCGTAGAAGCCATGCAGCGGGCCGATCAGGCTGGTTCCCGCTTCATGCTGGGCCACGGCCGTGTTGAGGCCGGCATCGATCAGGCCGATGCCCAGACCCAAAGCCACACCGCCAACCACCATCAGGTCCCAGCAGGGGGTCAGGGCGTACAGCAGCAGGGCCGACGCCAGCAACGACAACGCCAGCACCAGCATCCGGCCCAGCCCCAGGCGGCCGTGCACCGCACCGTTGAACAACGCCGCGAGGGTGTAGCCGCCGATCTGACTGGCAAGCAACAGCGTCACCGACGCCGTGCTCAGGTCGAAGGTGTCCAGCAGCGAAGGCACCAGGACACCGAAGGCAGCCTCCACGGCACCGATGACCACAAAGGCGGAGAAGGCCATCCCCACCCGCAGATGGCCCGGGGAGTCAGTCATGGGAGTTGGAACCGGGGGAGATGGCGGTCGAAATGGAGGTCTCACTCCGGCGCAGCGCCACGGCCAGCAGCAGCAGCAGCACCGCCAGCCAGCGGCCCGGCCCATTCGGCCGTTGGGCGACCCCAAGCCAGCCCCAGTGATCGATCATCAGCGAGCCGATCAACTGGCTGAAGACCACCGTCATGGTCGTGGCGGTGAGCCCAAGCCTGGGGATCACCAGGGTGGACAGGGTCACGTAGAGGGCACCGAGCATGCCGCCGCAGAGGGCCCAGGGCGGAACCCCGGCCAGTCGCTCGATGGGGTCGGCCCGGACGCCGCCGAGGGAAACCAGCAGGCTGAGGGCCATGGCCCCCACCAGAAAGTTGATCGTGGCGGCGGCGGCGGCGGAACGCAGGGAGCCGGCCAGACGCGCATTGGCGGCCCCACCCACCGAGAGCAGACCCCCTGCCGAGAACGCACAGAGCAGGGCAGAGAGAAGGTTCATCGTGCTCCCCCCGCCTGGGTGAGCAGGGCCATGGCCGCCAGGAACAGCGCCACGGCCCCGTAGCCCCGTGCCCCCAGTCGCTGGCGAGGGAGCCCCAGCCAGCCGTGGTGATCCATGACAAGGCCGGCGACCGCCTGGCCAGCCACCACCAGCCCCAGCGTCATGGTGGCGCCAAGACTGGTGATCACCAGGGTGCTGGAGCTGACATACCAGGCGCCGAGCACCCCAGCCATCAGGCTCCAACGTGGTGCCGTACGGATCGAACGCCAGTCGGGCGCGGGGAAGAGGCGACTGAGCAGCAGCACGATCAAGGTGGCGGAGCCCACCAGATAGGAGAGGGCGGCGGCGAGAGGAACGGACTGGAGTGAAAGGGCCAGTTGGGCGTTCATGGCCGCCTGCACCGGCAGCAGGGCTCCGGCCAGGAGGGCCAGGGTGATGGGCAAGGCCGGGATGACGGGGACGGTGGGCGACTTCGGGCGGGCCAGACCAGGACAAGACATCTCGATATCAAGAGACTTGGCTTGAAGCTAGAGGCAAGGTGTCTCGACGTCAAGCTATCCTCGGTCCATGGACTCCGACCGCATCGACCAGATCCTTGGCCAGTGGCATCAGGCGTCCCCGGCACTCGATGTCTCGTCCCTGGCGGTGGTGGGGCGCATCCTGCGCATGGCCAGGCTGCTGGAACGTCAGCGCGAAACGCTGCTGGCTCCCCATGGACTCAGCGTCTGGTCCTTTGATGTGCTGGCCACCCTGAGGCGACAGCCGCCGCCGCATCAGCTCACCCCCACCGAGCTCTATGGGGCCCTGATGCTGTCCTCGGGCGCGATGACCAACCGGATCGACCGCCTGGAGAGCGACGGTCTGGTGGAGCGGCACCGTGAGACCTTGGATCGACGCAGCGTCCTGGTGCGGCTCACAGCCAAGGGCATCGAGCGGGTGGAGACCGTGCTGCCTCAGATCCTTGGACGGGAGCGGGAGCTGCTGGAACAAGTCACGACGGCGGAGGAGCGTGATCAACTCGCAGAACTGTTGCGCCGCCAACTCCTGGCCCTGGAGTCCGGCGGCTGAACCCCGACCGGGCATCCAACTGGGCACCGGGGCCAGTGGATGCCTACCAGATGGGGCGAGGCCAACGGGCATCAGGCAATGGAAAACATCGTGAGAGTCGAGGACCCAAGGAGTTCAAGAACTCCAGTCACATCGCTCTCGCAGTCTCGACATCGACGTCTCGATTACAATGACTCGCGTTTGCATCGAGAGAGAGAATGCTGCCATGAACCCAGCGATTTCCGTCAAGAGACTGACAGTCACCGACAGCCAGCGACTCGAGAAGCTGTGCGTTGAATGCACCGACTTCTTTAAACTCATCGAAGGTCAGCCCGGCGGGAGTAAGACAGCAGCCGAAATTCTCGGGCCACTCTCGCCAAGCATAAAAATTGGAAGAAAGAGTATCTTTGGGCTGGAGAAGGGAAACGATTTGATCGGAGTTGTGGAGCTACTGGCTGATTATCCGTTACCGAATGAGTGGTATGTCGGCCTGTTTCTCCTTCGGCCCGATGCTCGACGTGCCGGAGCAGGAACAAGCATCTGGAGTGGCCTGCGGCAATGGATGAATCTAAAGGGAGCCGCCACTGTGAGGCTCGTCGTCCAGAAACAGAATCCAGGAGCGCGACGCTTCTGGGAGCGCCAGGGATTGACAGTGGAAAAGGAGACGGTGACAAACATCGGCACCATCGAGAGCCAAGCCTGGCTGCTTCGTTGTTCCATCGCAGACGAGGACAGGCCTGGGGATCAAGCGCAGGGAAGCCAGGAAGCCATTTCGAATATGGAGGAGGACTTGACCTGATGAACACCACCACCAGGATGGGGACCTTCGAGGACGTGGTGAAGGGAGCATCCAAGGATGTAGCTGAAATCTGCTGGTCGCTCAGAGCGTTGATCGCTGCATTGCATCCAGATGCTGTTGAGGTACCCAGACCCGGAGAGCCATCGGCTGCCTATGGCTACGGCGAGAAGAAGATGTCAGAAGCCTATGCGTACATCATGCCGCAGAAGGCCTACGCCAATCTTGGCTTCTACCACGGAGCCAGCATCGCTTCCACAGGCTCACTCCTTGAAGGGACGGGCAAGTCGCTCAGGCACATCAAGGTACGCAGTGTCGAAATGGCCGAGTCCGATGCGATCAAAGCCGTTCTTCTGGCCGCGATGGAGGAACGCAGGACGGCCCTCGGCCTCTGAAAGACCGAGTGCCCAAGTGAGCTTGGCCTTCTCGTAAACGTGATCGACACATCTCCCCGACCATGACGACAGCCCTGTTCAGTCCGGCGATGTTGGTCGATCCCTACCCGGCCTACGCCGAGTTGCGACGGACCGACCCGATCCACTGGCATGAACCGTTCGGGGCCTGGGTGCTGACCCGCTACGACGATGTGGTGGCGGGATGGGTGAGCGCGCCGGGTGCCCCGAACTGCAGTGACGTGACCCCCTTGATCGGTCCAGGCCTTATGAGAGTGGGTGGATGTGGTCATGCTGCAGCTCCCTGTTGAGCTGCTTCCAGGGGCATCAGTCCCTGGAGGGCCGAGTGCGGCCTGAGCGAGTTGTACTCCCAGCGCCAACGATCGGCCAGGATCTGGGCCTCAGGAGCTGTGGTGAACAACTCGGTGTTGAGGAACTCATCCCTGAAACGGCCGTTGTAGACGAAGTCGAGCGGAGCTCATACGACTCGGCAAAGCCGTTCTCCCACGGGGATCCTGGCTCGATGTAGGCCGTGGTGGTGGTGCCGCTGGCCTCGCACCAGCCCCGCAGAGCATGAGCGATGAACTCAGGCCCGTTGTCCGACCGGATGAACGCTGGTGACGGGTAGAGGCTGGTGAGTTCCCCCAGCACCGTCACCACGTCCTTGGCCTTGCAGCGCCTGCCTGCCCGGATCGCCAGGCAGAGGCGGCTGTGCTCGTCGATCACGTTCACGAACTTGAGTCTGCGGCCATCGGCGGTGGCGTCGAACTGGAAGTCCATGGCCCATACCTGGTGGGGATGCTGGGCCCGGTGACGTCTCACCGAGCCGTCCGCGGGCCGGGCCCGCTTCTGCTTTCTCGGAGTGGGCCGCTGCAGGCCTTCCTCCCGCCGCAGCAGCCCGTGGGCCATCCGGCGGCCCCGGCGGATGTGCTCAGCCGCAATCTCCCGTAGACGACGCCGGAGCTTGCCCTCCTCGATCGAGACGACCTTGCCGGGATGTCGTTGGGTGCTGCGGTGCTGGCCAACCACCCGGCAGACCTGCCGTTCAGAGGCCCGGTAACGCTCCTGCAGGACGACGACAGCCCTGCGCCGGCGTTCCGGGCTCAGAAGTTTCCCGTCGCACCGCAAGGTGCGCCTCACGGCACAACAAGATCCCACTGCTTCTCTTCGAGAAGGCTTCGCCTACGCAGAAGCCCTGCGGGCTAGAGCATCGCCTTTTCCAGCTCCGCCGCCGCCAGCAGCTTCTTGAGCCGGGCGTTCTCCTTCTCCAGCTGAGTCAGTCGCCTGGCCTCTTCGGCCTGCATCCCGCCGTACTGCTGCCGCCAGCGGTGATACGTCGGCTGCGTCACCTCGATCACGCGGCAGACATCGGCGACGGTCTTGCCCTGGGCGATCAACTGTTCGGCTGTCTTGAGCTTGCGGATGATCGGCTCGGCTGTGTGCCTGGTGCGTTTCATGGTCGAGTCCCCGGCCCAGTCTGGCCGGCTGAGGACTCTCATTCACCCTGGACAGGTTTCCGGGGTCCACGTCACCTCAGCACCTGGTGGATCGGGGCGATGAGGGGATCGCCGACCTCGTAGGTGAGCTGGAAGGCGAAGGAGCCCGTCCAGGTCATTCCCAGCCGCAGCAGGACTCGCAGCCCGATGCCGGCGGACATGTTTGGCCGTCCCGGCCCCCCCTCTCCTAGGCGGCGATGGGTGCCGACCACGCCCTCGAGGGCAGTGCCCCGTGCTGTAGCCGCCATTCGCGCAGGTCGAGGTCGTCGATGCCTTCGAATCCGCCGGCCCCGAAGACATCATCCTCCAGCATGCCGATGCACACCGTCGTGCCAAGGTCGAGCAGCAGGAGGATCCGGTGCCAGAGGAGTGATGTCCCGGCTGGGCCGCCGAGCACGGAGCGCGACCATTCCCGGAGCCTGCTGAGCAACCTGTCGAGAAACTCCCGCGTCTGCGGACGCTGGATGTCGTGCTCGATCCCTTCGACAAGTTCACGCAGCGGGTGGAGCAAATGCCTGGCTGCCGAGATGTTCCGCCGCCTGCAGCTCGCGACCGATGCACGCCAGGAATCGCTGCCACCAATGCCGGGGGCTCGGCAGTGGGTGCGCTCGGTGACTCCAGGGAGGGGAAGTCCGCGTCGTGGCATTCAGCGAGCATCCATCCGATGACCGCGCGCAGGGTGTCGCCGAGCTGAAGGTCTTCGACAGCTCCTCCCGGCGGTTCCCCATCCCCAGGCAGATCGATCGTCCATGTCGTCCAGTTGCCGGCGAAGAAGTCCTGGATCGCGATGGTGTTCCAGGGCAGGAATTGCGAGTCGAAGCAACCGAACCGTCGGTCGCCTTTCGCCTCCAGTTCGGAGAAGACCGTTCGCCTGAGTTCGAAGACATGCCGGTAGGCACCGAACACCGAACAGATAATGGGTCCCGTTGATCTCGATCCGATTCTCACGGCCGCGACGTCCCCATAGTTGGCGCGCAACTCCTCCGTGGCCTTAAGCTCGCGAGCACCCGCCAGCTCAGCCGGACCGCCCCCTAGAGTCGCCACCTAGGTTTTGCCGTCTGTTGTCGCCAAGGACGGGGGCCTGCTTTCAAGCGGTGGAAGTCGGCCTGGCTTCCGGAATGATGTTGTCCTGGTGTTGTTGCTACAAAAGGGCCGTAATCCTAACCAACTCGGGGAAGGGCCGGTCCTCCGCCCGGTTGCCGAATGAAGGATCCGTTCCTCCTGGCGCGCTTCGCGTCGCGACTCGAGCTCGCCATGGCGCGGGGCGGCGTTGACCGACCTCGGCAGTCCACCTGCCAGGCCGCAACCCTGTACACGGATTTCAGCAGTTTCACGGCCCAGACCGAGCGCCTGGCCAAGGTTGGGCCTTCAGGCGCGGAAGTGCTTTCCGAGGTGCTGAACTGGCATTTCGGCCACTTGACCGACTGCATCGGTCGGGCCGGAGGAGACGTTCTCTGCTTTGCCGGTGACGGCATGGTCGCGCTGTTCACGGACCCGTCGACCGTTCGAGCGGCCCGTCGCGCCGCTGGCGCCGCTCTCTCGATCCAGCGGGCCCTGCGTTCCGGATCGGCACCCCACGGCATTCGCCTCGGCCTGCGTGCATCTCTGGGCAGTGGCCGGATCCACGTGCACCGTGTCGGCGGCCTCGAGCGGCGATGGCTGACCCTCGTCGGTGGAACCGCCATCGACTCCGCCCTGGCCACCGATGCGCAGGCGGCGCCGGGGAGGGTGGTCACGGGCGGTGAGACGTGGCGACTGCTGGCGCCGCACGCGGAGGGAGGGCCCTGGGGTGGAGCCGCCGCGATGGAGGTCCGCGCCCTGCGGCTCCAGGAGGGGGACGAGATCGAGGAGCGGCTGCCCCTGGGGGAGGAGGACGGCAAGGTGGCCTGCGACCTCGTGTTGCCCATCCTGCGCGAACGACTGGTCGACATCGAAGCCGGCAAGTTCTCCGAGTTCCGGGATGTCTCGGCGCTCTTTCTTTCGCTTCCTGGGCTCGATCCCGGACGACAGGGGGATCTGGAGCCCCTGCACCGGGCCGCCCTCATCGTGCAGGAGGAGACGCGTCGGCTCGACGGTTCCTTTCACCAGATGCAGCGTGACGACAAGGGCTGCGTGATCGTCCTGGTGTGGGGACTGCCGGGCCAGGCGCACGACGACGATCCGGCCCGTGCCGCCCAGGCCGCGACGACGTTCTGCCGGAGGCTGGCTGAGGCCGGCATCGCTTCCCGGGCGGGAGTCGCCACCGGCACCGTCTTCTGCGGTGCCTGCGGGGGTGTTACGCGCCTGAACTACAACATCCTTGGCGCCACGATGAACCGTGCGGCCAGGTTGATGGAAGAAGCCCGGCAGGGCCCGCTCGTCGACGAGGCGACCGCAAGGTGCGGGCGCCGGTGGATGACGTTCACAGCTCGTCCGGCGATGAATCTGAAGGGAATCGCGGCACCGGT
The DNA here is from genome assembly GCA_943369315.1 of Synechococcus sp. UW140. Lineage (GTDB taxonomy): Bacteria > Cyanobacteriota > Cyanobacteriia > PCC-6307 > Cyanobiaceae > Cyanobium. The sequence continues at coordinate 74,363 of CALRMW020000001.1, read as the reverse complement.
ACCGGCCTTCGCGCCGGGCTCCCGTCGCCTCGGGTGGGGGGGGATGGGCAGCCGGCAGTCCCTGATCGGACGGGCGGAGGAGCTCGCCACGATCGAACGTCGACTCGACGCCGTCCTACAGGGGGAGAGAGGGGGTGCTCTGGTCGTGGTGGCGGAGGCCGGCATGGGGAAGTCCACCCTGCTTCGGAGGGGCATCGCACGGGCCGCGGCGAAAGGACTGCGGGTTCTGGAGGGGGGCGCCGACCCGATGGAGCAGTCGACGGCCTTTCTGGCGCTGCGCCCCGCGTTCGCGGCACTGACCGGCGCCACACCCGGGCTCGATCCTGCCGAGGCCCGGAAGGCGGTGACCCAGCGGCTGGCCGCTCTCCCGGCACGCCTGGGCGAGCTTGCTCCGCTCCTGAACCTGGTGCTGCCCCTCGACTTCCCGGACAACACGCTCACGCTTCAGCTGAGTGGGAGCATCCGCGCCGCGAACCTGACGGACCTGCTGGTGGCCCTCGTGGCACAGGCCGCGGACAGGGCGCCGCTGGTGCTGGCCCTCGAGGACCTGCACTGGATGGACGTCGCTTCGCTCCAGCTCTGTGCCCGCCTGATCGAGAGCCTCCCTCAGCTCCTTCTCCTGGCGACGATGCGCCCCGTCACCCCGATGCCCCCCACCTTCGAGCGGCTGGTGAATGGCTCGGGGCGTACCCGCCTCGAGCTGGATGCGATGCCTCCGGGCGACATCATCGAGCTGACCCGGCGGCGGCTCGAAGCACGGACCATTCCCGTCGCCGTGAAGGCCCTGATCCTTGCCAAGGCGGAGGGGAATCCGTTCTATTCGGAGGAAATCGCCCTTGCCCTGCTGCGTGCGGGGGCCGTGGAAGTGCTGGATGGCGAGTGCCGTCTGGCCAGCGGGATCGACCTCAGCGCGCTGAACCTGCCTCGCAACGTGAAGGGTGTCATCACCAGCCGCATCGACCGTCTCCCCGGCGTCAGCCAACTGCTGCTGAAGGTGGCCAGCGTCCTCGGGCGCAGCTTCGACCTCCCTTCGCTGCGGGCTCTCCTGCCTCCCACCCTGGAGTCGCGGGCCGTGCAGTCGACGCTCGATGCGCTGACCGAAGACGAGTTGCTCAGCGCCGAGGATGCCGAAGGGTCCAGGTTCGCCTTCCGGCATGCGCTGATCCAGGAGACCACCTATCACCTCCTTCCCTTCGCCCAGCGGCGTCCGCTCCATGCCGCCGCCGCCGAGCATCTCGAGCGCACCCATGCTGACGATCCGACCTCCTACCCGGCTCGCCTCGCCTATCACTGGTCCCGAGCCGAGCGTCCGGATCTCGCCCTGCAATACCTCGGTATTGCCGGCCGGCAGGCGCTCGAGTCGTGGGCGAACCAGAACGCGGTGGAGTTCTTCCGCGAAGCGTTGAAGATCGACATGGACATGCGCGGCCCGTTGGCCTTCGATGGCCAGCGGGCGGCCTGGCATCTCCAGCTGGCCGAAGCGCACTACTCCCTCATCCAGTGGGAGGAGGCAAGTCGCCATTACGTGGAGGCGATCCGGTTGAGCGGATTTTCAGCGCCAAGTTTCGGTTCGCGCACCCCGATCGTGGTTCTCAGGCACGTCGTCGGCCGCTTTCTGCCACGGCTGGTCTTCGGAGATCCGGCGCGGCGCACCGCCGCCGAACGGACGGCGGGAATCCAGGCCCTGCGCGCCTGCGACAACCTGCAGGTCACCTATCTCTGGCAGGGGAACAAGCTCTCTCTGGCACACACGGTCTTCGAATGCGCGAACATCGCCGCCCGCATCGGGCCCTGCGCCGAGTCGGCCTTCGCCAAGGCGATGATCGGCTATCTCCTCGCTATGGCAGGACTGCGTGGCATCGCGGAGCGGGACCTGCGGGCGGCCGTCCGCATGGCCGACGAAGCCGGGGGGCTTCAGCAGTGCGTCAGCACCAAGATGTACTGCGGCATGAGCCTGAGCATGTTCGGCCGTCCCGCTGAGGGAGTGCCCTTCCTGGTGGAGGCCGACATCCTGGTCAGCCGTCTGGGCGCCGGACTGTGGAAGCACCGCGGCAAGTACATGCTCGCCGAGCCGCACATGATGCTCGGCCATCTCGAGACGGCGGCGGACCTGTTCGGCGCCTGCTCGGTGATCGCGATGAGCGTCGAACCGCCGATCGCCGGCTTCGCCAACGCCATGCGTGCTCTCTGCTGGATCCGCCAGGGACGGGCAGAGGAGGGGCTCGCCCTGATCCACGGCCCGCAGGGCCTGGTTCTTGTCCGCGACAACCCCATCGGCCTGCAGCTCTACAACACGCTCGGGGCACTCATTGAGGGTGCCCTCTGGACCGGTGACTGGCGTGCCGCGCTGCAGGCGGCAGAGGAGGCGGTCACGGTTCCCGAGAAGGGGGACGATGCCAATGCCTTCTTCACGGGTTACAACGGCCATGCGGCCGTCCTGCGCTGCTTTCTCACCTTGATCGACTGGCGCCTGCGGGGTGTGCGTGGTTCAGAGGCGCTGCCGCTCCTCAACGAGCTCTGGCCCCTGGCGGGGCGGGCGCGCAACAATTTCGGCAAGGCGGCGCGGATCTTTCCCGGCGCCACCGCGCCCCTGCTGGTGCTCGATGGATGGTGGCGGGCGCTCCGGGGCGACCGGTGGGGTGCCGGACGGTCCTGGGCCAGGGCCCATCGGGTTGCCTCGGCGGCCGGGATGGCTTACGAAATCGGACTTGCCTGCTACGAACGGGGTCGCGCGGCGACCGGCCGGACCCGTGTCACCTTCCTCACCCGCGCCCGCGAAATCTTCTCGGCCCACGGCATGGCGCCCTTCGCAACCCGTTGCGAAAGACCCGATCAACCCCTCCATCCTCTCGAGGTCGACTGAGTGAGCCCCCCTCCCGCAAGCAGCGCATCGCGATCATCGGCGGTGGTCCATCGGCGCTGACGGCCGCCTTCTGGCTCACCTCCACGCCCGAGTCCCGGGAGAGCTACGAGCTGACGATCTGCCGGATGGGATGGCGGGTGGGCGGCAAGGGTACCAGTGGCCGCAATCGCCAGCATGCCGACCGGATCGAAGAGCACGGGCTCCACATCATGTTCGGGTTCTACCAGAATTTCTTCGCGATGATCCGCGCCGTGTACCGGGAGCTGGGACGCCCGACCGGCGCATCGCTGGCCACGTGGCGCGAGGCCTTCCATCCCCATTCGAGCGGCGTCATGGAGGACGAGTTCCGTGGCCGCTGGGAGACGTGGATCGTTCCCTTCCCGCGCAACAACGAGGTGCAGGGGACAGGGGCGGCCCTGAACAGACCGGTCAACTACCTGCTGATGCTGCTGCAGGCCACCATCGGTCTGATCTTCGGCTGGCGGGCTGAGGGGGTCGGGGTTTCCTGGACCACGGCCATCGTTAACCTCTGAGGCGGGGCTCCACCCCGATCCGGGGTTCCTCACCGATGACCAAGCGCAGAACCCACAGTCCCGAGTTCAAGGCCCGTGTGGCCATGGAGGCTATTTCTGGCCGCAAGACCCTTCAGGAGATCGCGGCGGACCATGCCATCCACCCGATCCAGGTGAGCCAGTGGAAGAAGCAACTGCTGGAAGGTGCCGGCGATCTGTTCGGTAAAGGCAGAAAGGACAAAGGCAGAGGAGATCAACAGACCAGAGAGGCTGAGCTATTTCAGGAAATTGGCAAGCTCAAGATGGAACTGGAATGGCTGAAAAAAAAGTCTCAGCTCCTCGACCGCCCATGAACTACGCAGATTGGTCGATCAGAATCATCCAGAGCTCTCGATCCGGCGTCAATGTGAGCTGCTGGGACTACCGAAATCCACCCTCTTCTACAAGCCGGTTCCGGTCAGGTCCGAGACCCTCAGGATCATGGCCAGGATCGACGCCTGGTACCTGGATGATCCTGCTTCAGGCAGCCGCCGCATGGTCGACTACCTTGCTGCAGACGGAATCAAGGCTGGGCGTGACCGGGTACGACACCTCATGCGGCGCATGGGGTTGCGGGCGATCTACCCGAAACCCAGGACCACCATTCCGGGCGATCCGTCGGAACGCTTCCCGTGCCATGTGGACTTGCAGAAGATCCATGCACCGGATGAGGTCTGGGCAACCGATATTACCTACATCCCACTCCGAAAGGGATTTCTATACCTGGTGGCGATTGTTGATCTCTACTCCAGGCACATCCTCAGCTGGAAGCTTTCGAACAGCCTTGACACGGAGTTCTGTCTGGAGGCACTGGAGATGGCCCTGGGAAGTGGCCGCAAGCCCCGTATTTTCCACTCCGATCAAGGCTGTCAGTTCACCTCGTCCGACTTTGTGGAGCGGCTTCAGAAGGAACAGATCAAGATCAGCTGGTCAGGTCGGAAGCGCTGCTTTGACAACATCCTTGTCGAGCGCCTGTGGCGTACGGTCAAGTACGAGGAGGTGTATCTCAGGGCCTACGCGGATGGCTGGGATGCGGAGATCAGCCTGGCCCGCTTCCTTTGGAGGTACTGCCATGTAAGACCGCATCGTTCACTGGGAGGCAGAACTCCCTATGTGGTCTATGCTTAGACCGCAACTGAACCATCCCGTTCAGAGTTAACGATCACTCAGCCCGTTTTGGTCCAGCAAAACCCAACCACCTCAGGCCCAGCTCACCTTCTCGGACACCGTCTTCCCGACAGGGCAGCGCTGGGAGCAGGACGACGCGGGCGGGGCCACCGAGGAGTCGTGGGTGACGCAGTGTCTGCTCGGGCAGCTCGACAGGTTTCTGCTCCTGTGCCACACCATCGACAGCCGGTTGCCGTGGTTCACGTCGCTGCTGGGCAGGGCCTACGAACTGCTCTGGTGGTGCCTGCAGGTCGCCATGCGCCGTTCCTCCTCGGCGCACCGATTCTGGACGGGCATCGACTGCGGGGTGGCCTGATTCCGCGGCATCGTGCGAGACCGGCTGTATCGACTGGGTGGTTACGAGACCATCGATCACTGGGACTTCAGTGACAGGCTCATGCACCACGGCCCCCACGAGGAGACGCGGTGGTCCCCTCACGTGCGCATGATCTACGACGCTGCGTTCTCCTACGAGGATGGAACGTCCACCAGGAAGCTCATCAGCGCGTCGCTGGCGCTGCGGACCATCATCCGCATGATCGCGTCCTACAAGGGTGCGATACATATCAAGATGGCGAGTGGCATGGGGGACACGATCTTCGCGCCGCCCTACGAGGTGCTCAAGAGTCGTGGGGTGAAATTCTGTTTTTTCCCAAGGCCAGTGCGATCCACCTCGACGCCGAAGGTGCCGCCGTGGCGGCCGTGGACTTCGAGCTCCAGGCCGAAACCCACTCCGGTGATCCGGAGGACTACTCTCCGCTCTTCGACTGTCGCGGCCTTCCCTCCTGGCCAGCCGAACCCTTCTACGACCAGCTTCGCGACACCGAGAAACTCCGCTGCCTCGACCTCGAGTCGTACTACTCGGGGGATGTCGGCGTGCGGACCCTGACTCTTGAAGCGGGGCGTCACATCGACACATTGTTGCTGGGCCCCCCCGTGCAGTGCCTGCCGTTTCTGTGCAAGGACCTTGCCCGGTGGAACAGGCGGTGGCGTCAGATGGTTACCGGTGTGAAGGCGGTCCAGGCCCTTTCGTTCCAGGTCTGGTTGTCCCGTTCCACGACACAGTCGGGCTGGAAGGGTCCAGCCAAGCCCGTGCTTTCTCTCTACGTGCAACACTTGAACACCTGGTCCGACATGAGCCAGGTGTTGGCGCGCGAGACCTGGCCGGCTTGGCTCCAGGCGCACAGCGTTCAGTACTACACCGGCTCCCAACCGGGGCCCGTCGCCCCTCCGCTCCCCTCGGGGAAACACCGGAACTTTCCCGCGCTCATGAAAGACCGTGCCAAGAAGGCCGCGCTGACGTTCTTCAAGGAGAATTACACCACGCTGCTGCCGAACACCGCCTCAGCCCGGGGAGGAACCGCGATCGACTGGGATCTGCTGGTCTCGCTTCCCAATTCCCGAGGCGGCCCGGAGCGCTTCGACACCAAGTACTGGCATTCCAATTGTGAACCCCACGAGCGCTGCCCGGTTGCCCTGCCGGGTACGGGACTGTATCGCCTGAAGGCCGAAGAAACCGGCTACACCAATCTCGTCATCACGGGCGACTTGATCGACAACGGCATCCACGTCGCCTGCCTCAAGGGGGCGGTGATGGGCGGAATCTATGCAGCGCGCGCGATTGCCGGAATCCCATTCCCGATCATCGGCGAGATGCTGAATGACTCGGTCTTTGGGCGAATGGACTCCTGATGCGCCGCCCCGGAAGGGGGCCACTCCTCAGGTGGCCTTACCGACCTGCTGCCAGGCGAGGACCAGCCCCGGGAAAGCCATGCGCCACTCGCCGGAGCCGGTCATCTGCACTCTGCTCAGCGGCTGGAGACCGGCGTCGTCGGAAAGACACTCAGGGATACAACACAGGCTCGGCTGCGCTTTCCCCCCTTCATCCTCCCGCTGGAGGCTGTTGCGATGAATGCGGCCGAACACGAGCGTTGGATCGCCGACATCCACCCCGGCGCTATCGAGGTGCCCAGAGCCGGAGAGCCCTCGGCTGCCTATGGGTACGGCGAGAAGAAGATGTCGGAAGCCTATGCCTACATCATGCCCCAGAAGACCTATGCCAATCTCGGCTTCCATCACGGTGCCAGCCTCGCTTGCACGGGCTCCCTGCTTGAAGGCACGGGCAAGACGCTCCGCCACATCAAGGTGCGCGATGTTGCCAAGGCGCAATCCGATGACGTCAAGGCTGTGCTGCTGGCAGCGATGCAGGAACGCAGGACGGCCCTGGGGCTCTGACAGATCGATGTCCCTGATGGGCCTGGCCAGCTCATTACCGTGCTCGAGACAACATCCCGCACATGACGACAGCCCTGTTCAGCCCGGCGATGCTGGTCGATCCGTACCCGACCTATACCGAGTTGCGGCGGACCGACCCGGTCCACTGGCATGAACCGTTCGGGGCCTGGGTGCTGACCCGCTACGACGATGTGGTGTCGGCGACGCAGGACCCCCGGCTGCGCTCCGATCGTGCCGGCGGGATGGGTGAGCGCGCCGGGTGCCCCGAGCTGCAGCGCCTCTTCGAGGTCATCGGGTCCCAGATGAACATCACGGACCCGGAACGTCACCATCGGCTCCGTGCCCTGGTGGCCAAGGTGTTCACGCCACGGGCCGTGGACAACCTGCGGCCGGCCGTCGAGACGCTCGTCGATGAGCTGCTGAACCGGCTGCCGGAGCAGGGCCGCTTCGATGTCATCGCCGACTTCGCTTTTCCGTTGCCGGCCCGGGTCATCGCCCGCCTGCTCGGCCTGGAATCGGGCGACCTGGAGAGCCTGAAGCGCTGGTCCGACGACTTCTCCGCCATCTTCGGCACTGATCCCTCCGCCGTGACCCCCGAGCAGTACCAGCGGGCGTTGCAGAGCACCCACGAACTGACCGCATTCTTTGGCGCTGAATTCGAAAAGCGCCGGGCGGCGCCCAGCGACGATCTCCTGAGCCTGCTGGTTCACGCCGAGATTGATGGTGATCGACTCAGCGAGACGGAGCTGATCGCCAACGCCAATCTGTTCCTGGCGGCCGGCCACGAGACGACCACCCATCTGATCGGCAACGGCCTGCTGGCCCTGCTGCGCCACCCCGACCAGCTGCAGCTGCTGCGCGACGACCCGTCGCTGATTCCGAACGCCGTCGAGGAGTTCCTCCGCTACGACGGCACGGTGCAGTTCATGTATCGGCAGGCGGGGGAGGATCTGACGATCGGCGGCCGGTCGATCTGCAAGGGGCAGCTGGTGTACCTGATGTTCGCGGCCGCCAATCGCGACCCTGCCCGGTTCCCGGAGCCCGACCGGCTCGACGTGCGGCGCCGGTTCGACGTCCACCTCGCCTTCGGCCATGGGCCCCACTACTGCCTGGGGGCAGCCCTGGCCCGGATGGAGGCCACCGTCGCCTTCACCGCACTGCTGCGGCGCTGCTCCGAGCTGCGACTCACCGGCGAACCCTTGGAGTATCAGGACAACCTTGAGCTGCGCGGGCTGAAGGCGTTGCCGGTGGCGCTTGCTGGGCCTTGAGGATCTCCGGCAGGTTGATCTCGATCCAGTCGGTCATCGCCTCGACCTGACGGCCGATGCCCACCCCCAGGGGGGTCAGGGAGTATTCCACATGCGGTGGCACCACCGGATAGGACACGCGCCGGATGAAGCCGTCCTGTTCCAGCTGCTGCAGCGTCTGGGCCAGCATCTTCTCGCTGACACCCCCGATCCTGCGGCGCAGCTCGCTGAAGCGATGGGTTCGCTCCATCAGGGCCACCAGCGCCAGCACGCCCCAGCGACTGGTCACATGCTTGAGGATCTCCCGCGACGGACACTCCGGCGCCAGAACCTCCCCGCGGCGCATGGTCTCGCCGAGCCTGGAGGCCACTTTCATGAGGCTTACCTATTTGTAAGTACTTACGATTCGAAATTGTAAGGGGTAGGTTGCCGCCGTTCCATCAAGCCACGCCATCGAACGGCAATGACCCAATTCGTCATCACGGGAGCCACCGGCCAAATGGGCCGCCTGGTCATCGATGTCCTGCTCAGGAGGGTCCCCGCTGACAGCATCGTCGCCGCCGTCCGCAGCCTCGAGAAAGCCAGCGACATCGCCGCCCTGGGTGTGCAGGTTCGCCAGGCCGACTACAACCAGCCCGCCAGTCTCGAGGCCGCCTTTCAAGGCGCAGAAAGGCTCCTGCTGATCTCCTCCAGCGAGATCGGCCAGCGCACACGGCAGCATCAGGCCGTCATCGACGCCGCCAAGCGTTCAGGTATCCAACGGCTGGCCTACACCAGTGTCCTGCACGCCGATACCTCGGTCCTCGCTCTGGCTCAGGAACACAGGGAAACCGAAGCGGCCATTCTTGAATCCGGCCTGCCGTTCGTGCTGCTGCGCAACGGCTAGTACACCGAGAACTACACGGCAGGCGTTGCCTCCGCCCTGTCGCTGGGGGCCGTGTATGGCTGCGCCGGTGAGGGGCGCATCGCTTCCGCGGCCCGTGCCGATTACGCCGAAGCCGCCGCCACCATCCTCACCAGCGACGATCTGGCCGGCCAGGTGCTCGAACTCGCCGGCGACACCGCCTACACCCTGAGCGACTTCGCCGCTGCGATCTCAGGGCAGATCGGTAAAACCATCAACTACGTCAACCTTCCCGAAGCGGACTACCGCAACGCCCTGCTCGGCGCCGGCCTGCCCGAGCCCCTGGCAGGTCTGCTGGCCGATTCCGATACGGGCGCCTCCCAGGGAGCCCTGTTTGATGACGGCAAGCAGCTCAGCCAACTCCTTGGCCGGCCGACCACGGGGCTGGATGCAGCGATCATGGCGGCTCTGTAGATCGTTCCATGGCGAAGGATAGGCCCTAGTGTTATATGGTGCTCACCCGCGATATCACGATGTCCGTGATTGCCGTCTTCACGTACAAGATCCGTCCCGGACGATTTGGCGACTTCATGACCAAATTGCAGCAGGCGGCCGGCCCGGAATTCGAGAGCCCGGTGATGCCCAGATCGGTCCGACTGCTGCGCAATGCGGTGCCGGGTCCGGACACGACGTCGCTGATTCTCCACATCGAATACGACGACATGGCGGCCTACGGCGCCCGAACGGCCTGGGAAAACCAGAACCCGGCCTGGCAGGAGCTGTTCGCCGCCAGGCCGGATTCCCCGGAGGAGTTGGAGTCCGTTCAGTTACTCGTTGAACTCTGACGGTCGGATGGCAACCAGGGCCGTTCCCAACCTTCCTCCTCCCCAACTTCCTCCTCACCCTCCTCCTACGGCCTGTTGAGCCCCATCCATCCAGAAAAGCCACTGACATAGCCTTCCCCGCTTGCCCTCACCAACGCCAGGAGCCGTCGCGATGAGGTCGTCCCACCAACGACGCACGGCCCTGGCCGTGGCGGCCCTGGCCGTGGCGGCCCTGGTCGCCTCAGTGGCCACCTCCGCCTCGGCCCAGACCGTCAGGACGACCACCCCGATTCCGCCTGGTGTGGCCACGCCGGATCGGCTTGAGACGTCGATCGGCACCTTGAACCTCATCGATGGGTTCCCGAAGCCCGACACCATCGAGAAGATCTACGACAACCTGGATCGCGCCAGGGCCTTGCAGGCCTACCTGCTGGCGATCCCGATCGTGAATCAGGCCGGCATGCGGGACTCGCTGCGCAAGTTCGGCCCCGAGAACACCACCAATGTGATCTGGGAGAACCTGGTGGATCCCCGCACGGTGGAGCTCACGGCCAACGACAACACCGTGTACAGCTTCATCTGGCTCGACACCAGGAAGGGCCCCCTGGTGGTCGACGTCCCCCCCAAGGTGTTGGGTGCTGTCAATGATTTCTGGTATCGCTGGGTGGTCGACGTCGGCATCACCGGAGCCGACAAGGGGGCGGGTGGAAAGTACCTGTTCCTTCCCCCCGGCTACCAGGGCACCATCCCCCAGGGGTATCAGGTCGTCCGGCCCAAGACCTACGGCAACTGGTTGTTCTTCCGCTCCTTTCTGGTGGATGGTTCCCCCAAACCCGGGGTGGATTCGGTCAAGGCGAACCTGAAGATCTACCAGCTCTCCGCTGCGGCCAACCCACCGGCGATCCGGTTCGCCAACGCCTCCGGAGTGCCGGCCAACTTCGTGGCCCCTGGCGACTACTCTTTCTGGGCACTCCTCAACCAGGTGATTCAGGAGGAACCTGCCACCGGCTCCGACCCGACCACTCTGGGCCTCTTCGCCTCGGTGGGGATCGTCAAAGGCAAACCCTTCAACCCGAACGAACGCTGGAAGAAGATCCTCAGCGATGCCGCCAACATCGGTGCGGTGACCGCACGGACCCTGGCCCTCAGGATTCGCGAGCCGGACGCCTACTTCTACCCGGATAGCTCCTGGCGCCTGCCGTTCTTCGGCGGCTACAGGTTCGAAGTGTCCCCAGGTGTGGCCAATCTGGATGGTGCCATTTTCTACTATTACTTCGCCACCGGTGTCACACCGGCCATGGAGGAAAAGATTGTCGGGAAAGGCTCCCAGTATCCCTGGGCCGCACTGGATGCCAAGGGCGAGCGCCTAGATGGCGGCAAAACCTATCGGCTGCGCCTGCCTCCTAACGTCCCCGTCGCCGATTTCTGGTCCGTCATCGTCTATGACACCCAGACGCGATCCATGCTGCAGACCAACCAGAAAGCACCGAGTGTCAGCAGCCAGGACAAGGGCCTCAAAGCCAATGCCGACGGTTCGGTTGATGTCTGGTTTGGCCCGAAGGCCCCCGTTGGATTCGAAAACAACTGGGTCCAGACGATTCCCGGCAAGGGCTGGTTCACCCTGTTGCGTCTTTATGGTCCGCTTGAGCCCTGGTTCAACAAGACCTGGTGTCCCGGTCCCATTGAGTTGCAGCCGTGATCCATAGGATCGGCGCTCAGCCCGCCTCCGTCTCCACCGAGGCCGTGGCGGGGCGTCCGGCCAGCACCCGTTTCAGCCGCTCGCGGAACCACTGAAGGGGGTGGCCCATGTCGGCGTCCTCGAGCAGGCCGCGCTGGCGCAGGCAGTCCTCGTAGCTGCGCAGCACGTCGCTGCGGCGGGCCACCTCCCGGGCGACGGTGTCGGCGAATTCGGGCCGCGAAGCCAGCAGGGCGCGGAAGCTGCCGCTGGGAACGACGAACAGCGTCGTGTCCTCGGCCGCCACCATGGTAGTGGGGTAGGGCACCTGGAGCAGCAGAGGCAGTTCACCGAAGAACTCCCCGGCGGTGAAGGTGAACAGCTTGCGGCTCACCCGGTCCGTTTCGTGGATCGCATCCACCGCGCCACTCAGCACCAGGTGGAAGGAGCGGCCCTCATCGCCCTGGTGCACCAGCACCGTGCCGGCGGGCAGCGAGCGGCGGGCGCCGCTGCCCACCAGTTCCCGCAGGCGCCGATCGTCCATGCTGCTGAAGCAGGGATGGTCGGGCAGGGACGCCCGCAGGGGGCGCCAGTCCGGGCCCGCGCCGTCCCCATCCTCCCCGCGCCGGGACGACAGCAGCTGGATCTGCTGGCGGGAGCCGGCCAGTTCGATGCGGCGCTCGCGCAGCCCCTGCTCGATCGCGTAGTTGAGCGAACTGCGCAGGCTGAGGCTGGCGTGGATCGCCGAGGTCCAGGCCCAGAGCTCGAACGCCATCCCCTGGCCCTGGAGGCCATGGAGCAGCACCTTCGGCGGCGGATCGGCCAGCACCGTGGGTTCGGCGAGGGCGGCATCCAGAAGCACCTCAGTCACGGCCAGGGGGTCGCTGCCGTGGGCCACCGTCACCTCCACATCCACCCGGCCATCCGAGCTCAGGTAGCTGAGGTTCTTCACCGGCGCATTGGTGATGGCCGAATTGGGCACCACGATCTCGGCGCCCTGGAAGGTGCGGATCACGGTGGAGCGGATCGAGATCTCCCGGATGAAGCCGCTGGTGTCACCGAACTCGATCTGATCGCCCACCTTCAGCTTCCCCTCCATCAGCAGGGTGAGACCACTGGTGAGGTTGCGGGTGAGCTCCTGCAGCCCGAAGCCGATCCCCACCCCGAGGGCCCCGAAGATCACGGCGAGGGCGCCGATGTCGAGCCCCATCCCCTGGGCCACCACCACATAGCCAAGGGCAGCCAGCCCCATCGACACCAGGGTGGCCACCGCCTCGCGCCGCCCCTCCGGCAGGGAGAACCAGCGCAGCACCCGTCCGGCCAGGAGCCGCTTCAGCCAGCGCGCCGCCAGGCTCACCGCCAGCAGCAGCAGCAGCACCTCCACGATCCAGAGCAGGGAGAAGCTCTGGCGGCCCAGGGGCAGCAGCGGGGCCGTGAACAGCTTCTGAAGGCGCTCGAGATCCACCCCTTGTGCTCCGCCGGTGCTCCCTTCTAGCCCGAGGGCGCGGCGTGATGCTGTCAGAGGCGGGCGGCCGCGCTGACGACCGCCTCTGCAGGCAACCGCCCCTACAGTCGCCCTGGCCCCCAGCCATCACTGGAGCAGCCCATGCGAAGCCGACTGCTCCCGATGGCGCTGGCGCTGGCCCTGGGTTCAGCGCCGTCCTGGGCTGCACCAGCCACACCAACCTGTGAGGCGGCGCTCGGCACCTGGGACTACGTGGCACCCAGCAAGCCAGGGCGGGCCGTGGTCACCAAGCTGGCCGACGGCCGCCATCACGTGGTGTGGATCGTGTCGGAACGGGGAGGCACCGCCGCTGGTGCCTGGGAGGGAACCTGCGAGGGTTCCCGCCGGACCTGGCGCGTGCTGTTCCCCTCGGATCCAGGCATCGCTGGGCTGAAGGTCGTGGAGGAGTTCGAGGTGGACGGCGATGCGATTCGCTTCTGGCTGCTGGGGCCTGATGGCAAGCGCGGGCGGATGGGAGGCGCCCGTCGTCTGCCCTGAGTGCTACGAACCTCCGGAGAGGCCAACCTGCACACTCTGCTCATTCAGAAAGTAGTTCGAATCAAAGGCCTTCAGCTTTCGATCCATCAGAAGGTCCTGCTTGTCCGGATCATCCAGGCGCAGGCAGTCGGAGGGATTGCCTTCCACGCACAGCAGTGGAATGACCACGTCACTCTTGTCGTACCCCCACTCCAACACCCTTCCACCCAGCAGTGCGTTGCCCTTGGGTGGCTCCCGCGTCAGGACGGGAACCAGCACATCCACCTGGGCCGCATAGGCTCCCGAGGGCAGGGAGACGATCAGCGAACGGTGAATCGTTTCACCGGGATTGATGTGATCGTCAACGAACAACTTGCCGGCCGCTTCGGTGGGATAGGGCTGGAGCACCGCCCCCCTCTCCACGTGGATGGCATCGAAGGGGCCGCTGGCGCGATTGGGGAACGTGGATCGATTCAGCACCTGGCGGCGAATCGGGAACAGCTCCCAGAAGCTGCTGAGCAGGTAGAGCCTGCGCGTGCTGGCGTTGGTGGCACTGATCTTCAGTTCCCGTTGCAGCGATGCTGGCGCTGAGCCGCCCGTGCCATCACCGGCCACCGGGGTCAGGCTGATCTCCAGGCTGATGCTGGCGGGCGCCTGGGAGGGCACATAGATCTCCTTCCAGATGAAGGTGTAGATCCCCCAGGAGGCGGCGATGATGATGCCCAGCGTTCTGACCCATTCGTGCAGCGACGGCGAGCGCATCCAGGCCGGCAGGTGCAACGATCTCGCCCTGGTTCTGGAGCCCGGCATGCCTTTCGGGGGCAGCGTCTCACTGTCTCCATGGGGCTTGATCGGGGGTTCGCTGCTCACGGGTTCTGGGGGTGCCTCACTTCTGGCCGGTGAACGGGGGCACGCGCCTCGGGCAGGGGGAGTTGGGCAGCCTCCTGCAGCGCCGGTTCATCACCGCCATCGTGTTGAAGGCGGCGCGGTCTGTTCCCGTGGCCAGGGCGCTCAGCAGCGCAGGATCGGGCACCTGGTCCCTGGCGAGCCGGGCCATCGCTTCATCGGAGCAACCACCCAGCTCCGTCATGCCAAGGCCGGTGAGCAGGGCATAGGAGCGCTGGCTGCGGGTTCCCATCTGCTCGGCCATGGCGGTCGCGTAGGCCCCGTTGGCCGGGGCAACGAGTTGGTCGGGCTTGGGGGGGGCCTGGGGCCTGGGTTGCAGGCTGGTGCCACCGATCAACACCCCTGCCAGACAGTTGGCCTGAAGGTTGGCGGCGGCGGGTGAACGACGGGCCGTTGCCCGCTGGCCCAGGATCGCCGTGCCCAGGCCGATGCCGACCCAGTAGGCCACGCCCCACTCCCCATGGCGGCTGGCCTCCTTCGCCAGCCTGGTGCGATCCAGCAGCAGCTTGCCGCCGGCGGCACAGACCAACGCCGGGCTCTGGACTCCCTGGGCCGGGTTGGCCGCGGTGCCGGCCCCGGGGCAGGCCGACTGGGGCGTCTGTCCGGCGGGAAGCACCTCGATGGCCGGCCAGGGCAGCCTGGCGGTGCCTGGATCCGCATTCCAGCTCTGGCGGAGCTGGCTGGCGATGGACGCCACCATGGCGTCCAGATCAGGGGCAGCGGTCCCAGGGGCCACCGGCACGAGCAGCGAGGCGGTGACCAGCAGAGCGCCCAGTGCCGCAGACCCCTGTTGGTGTGGCATGGGGAGAACCAACAACAGCCGACCGCCGGATCAGTCTGCCTGGTGTGCAGGCGATGGCTCACAAACCCGGGATCGGCCCCCCGTCGCCCGTGAGCTGCCAGGCGGCCCAGAATTTGTGGTCGGCCCAGTCCGGCTCCGGCGGGTTGCTGCGGAACTCCTGCTGCACCGCCGCCAGCGCCTCCATGCGACCCATCCCCCGCTTGAGCAGGGCGAGGTAGCGCTGCATGAACGCCGCCGTGGCGTCATCGTCCACCTTCCACAGCGACAGCAGGGTGGAGCGGGCGCCGGCCACGGTGAGGGCCCGCTGCAGGCCGTAGACCCCTTCGCCGGTCTGCAGGGTTCCGGAGGCGGTGTCACAGGCGGAGAGCACCACCAGCTCGGTGCCATCGAGCTGCAACTGGGCCGCCTCCTTGGCGGTGAGGTAGCCGTCGTCGTCGGCCGGGCGGCTGCGGTTGGCGCCCGCCAGCACGATGCCGCTGTTCAGCAGCGGGTCACCGCTGCCCGTGGTGAAGAACCCGTGGGTGGCGATGTGCAACACCCTGGGGCCGCGTGCCTCCTGCAGCACGGCGGTGGTGGCGGCGGATCCCAGATACAGGGCAGCACCGAGACGGTCGGCGATCCAGCTCCCCTCGGCGGCCGTCGCGGGCAGCGGCTGCCACTGGCCTGGGCCGCCGAAATCAGGGGCGGCGAGCACCAGGGCGCGCTGGCCTCCGGGCCCGGGGCTGCCCAGGCGGAGCAGGTCACGGCCGCTGGTGAGGATCTGCAGCTGCACCTGCTGGCCCAGGGTGGCCGCCGGCAGCGCCGTGAACGGGATGCGGCTCAGCTCACCATCGGGGGAGACGAACCACCGCCGCCGCCCCACCAGTTGGGGCAGCAGGGGCCCCAGCACCGTCTGGCTGACCCGTGCCCAGAACGGTCCGGCGGGGCGGTTACGGGCCAGGCTCTCGGCCAGGGCCCGCTGGATCAGGGGATCGATGGCCGCCGCCGGGCCCAGGTCCACTGCTTGGGTCGCCCCATCGGGGAACAGCAGCATCGCCAGATAGCGCGCCTCCCCCCAGCTCCTGGCCTCCGGTTGACGGGCGTCGTAGGGGCGGAAGCGCTGGAATTCGATCAGCACCCCATCCGCCGGCAGGGCGGCGGCCACCTGGGCGGCGTCCACCAGGCGCGGGGTCAGGGCCGGCAACTGGCGGTAGAGCTCCTGCTCCAGCCCATCTCGCTCCTGCTGCAGCGTGCGTCGCTGCGGCTCACTGAGATTCACGTCGGCCAGCCGGGCCGTCAGGGCCGTGAGCTGGCTCACCAGACTCTGCTGGGCAGGGGAGCCACGGCCCAGCTGGGCCTGGCGCCGTTCGATGTCCTGCAGCAGACCGTGGCGGTTCAGGCGGGTGAACAGGGCCAGGGAGGCGCCCGCCGGGGTCGTGGCCACAAGGGAATAGGGGATTTCCCAGACGTTGCCGAGGGCCTTGATCTGCTCCTGCCGCCGGACCTGGGGCAGCCGGGGGGCCTCCCGCTGGAGGAACAGGGACTGGCTGGCGATGCCGCGGCGCAGCAGGGGTTCGGCCCTGGCCACGGCCCCCTGGCTCAGGTACGCCTTGGCGAGGTTGTTGAGGCTGAGGGCGGTCGTGGGGTGATCGGGCCCGAGCGCGGTCTCGTAAATCGCCAGTGCACGCAGGAAGAGGGGTTCCGCCTTGGCGTGAGCGCCCTGAAGGCGGTAGAGATCCGCCAGGTTGTTGAGGCTCCCGGCGGTATCGGGATGGTTGGGCCCCAGGGCCTTCTCCCGGATCGCCAGGGCGCGTCGGTGGAGCGGCTCGGCCCTCTCGGCGGCACCCTGGTTGTCGAGGAGCACCGCGAGGTTGTTGAGGCCCGTGGCTGTGACGGGGTGGGCGGGCCCCAGCGTCTTCTCCTGGATGGCCAGGGCACGGCGCAGCAGCGGTTCGGCGCGGGCGTAGGCGCCCTGATCGCTGTAGAGCATGGCGAGGTTGTTGAGGCTGGCGGCGGTTTCGGCGTGGCCGGCGCCGAGCGCCTTCTCCCGGATCGCCAGGGCACGGCGCAGCAGGGGCTCCGCCCGCGCATGGGCCCCCTGGCTCCGGTAGAGCAGGCCCAGGTTGTTGAGGCTGGTGGCCGTGGCGGGATGCTCCGGGCCCAGCGCCGTCTCGTTGATCGCCAGGGCCTGTTGATAGAGGGGTTCGGCCCTGGCGAAGGCACCCTGGTTGTCCTGGAGCGCCGCCAGGTTGTTGAGGCTGGTGGCGGTGTCGGGGTGATCGTCACCCAGCGCCTTCTGCTTGATGGCCAGGGTGCGGCGCAGCAGGGGCTCCGCCTCGGCGTACCGGCCCTGGTTGATGTAGAGCGCCGCCAGGTTGTTGAGGCTGGTGGCGGTGTCGGGGTGATCGGGTCCGAGCGCCTTCTCCCTGATGGCCAGGGCGCGCCGATACACGGCTTCGGCCTTGGCGTAGGCGCCCTGCGCGTTGTACAGAAGCCCGAGGTTGGTCAGGCCCAGGGCGAGTCCCGGGTGCTGGGGCCCCAGCGCCTTCTCGGCGATCGCCAGGGCGCGCCGGTAAAGAGGTTCGGCCTTGGCGTAGCGGCCCTGGTTGAAGGACAGCCAGGCGAGGTTGTTGAGGCTGAGCGCGGTGAGGGGATGGTCCGGCCCCAGGGTCCTGGTTCGGATCGCCAGAGCGCCAGCCAGCAGGGGTTCGGCCCTGGCGAAGGCGCGCTCCTTGACATACAGCAGCCCGAGGTTGGTCAGGCTGGTGGCCGTGTCGGGATGGTCGGGCCCCAGCGCCTTCTCGCGCCAGGCCAGCACCTTCTCCCACAGCGCCGCCGCCTTCCCGTTCGCCCCCTTGGCCTCCAGGGCGTTGGCCTCGTCGATCCACTCCCACACCTGCGCAGGGGTCTGGGGATAGCGCTCGCCCAGCGGCTGGGCCAGCCACTGCTGCTGCCGCGGCACCGGTGGCTGGCCCAGGCGATCGACGGCCGCCGAAGGCGGTCCATCGGCCAGCAACAGCACGCCCAGGGCGGTTCCCCTGCGCAGCAGAGCCAACGGGGAGCGAGCGGACCGCATCATGGGCGAGCGGGGAAGCTC
Organism: Synechococcus sp. UW140; assembly: GCA_943369315.1. Classification (GTDB taxonomy): domain Bacteria; phylum Cyanobacteriota; class Cyanobacteriia; order PCC-6307; family Cyanobiaceae; genus Cyanobium. Next base: position 56,192 of record CALRMW020000001.1, on the reverse strand, counting down.
CAGCGTGGAGGTAGCCAGGCGCGTGGTGCTGCAGAGCGATGGGGTGGGCGTCGGTGCACGTCCTCCCCAAGACCCCTTTCGGGGCCACAGTAGCCAGACCTTGTGGATCCCCTTTCCCCATGACGGCTCTGCCCTCCGTTCGTGTCCTCGGACCCGCCGACGTGGGCACCCTGCGCTCCCTGCTGGCGGTGTTTGCCGACGCCTTCGAGGATCCGGAGAGATACCTCGAGCGGCAGCCTTCGGATCCCTACCTGCACGATCTGCTCAGCACTGAGATGTTCCTGGCGATCGTCGCCGAGGCCGGGACGCGGGTGGTGGGTGGACTGACGGGCTACGTACTGCCGAAATTTGAGCAGGCCTGCCGCGAGTTCTACCTCTACGACCTCGCCGTGGATCACGATCACCGGCGCCGGGGGCTGGCCACGGCGATGATCGAGCGCCTGAAGACGCTCGCCGCCGAGCGGGGCTTCGACGGGATCTTCGTCCAGGCCCATCGCGACGATGGGCCCGCCATCGCCCTCTACTCCAGGCTGGGTGTCGGGGAGGATGTGCTGCACTTCGACATCGCCCCTGCGGGAGCGGGCCCATGAAACTGATGGTGGTCGGGGCCAGCCGCGGGCTCGGCCGTGCCTTTGTCGAGGGTCTGGGCAGCGCCGGCGACACGGTGATCGGCGTCTCGCGCCGACGGCCCGATGGCCTGAGGCTGCCGGAGGGCGTCGAGCTCGCCTGGATCGAGGCGGATCTGGCGGAGCCGCTGCAGGCGGCCCGGTGGATCGAGCAGCAGGCACCCGCCCAGCTGGATGTGCTGATCTACAACCTCGGCGTCTGGGAGGCGAACGCCTTCAGCGAGACCTACAGCTTCCTGGAGGATCCCGACGAGAGCATTGCCACCATGGTGGCCATCAACATCACCGGGGCCCTGATGCTGCTCCGGCGACTGATTCCGCGGCTGCTCGGCTCCCAAAGGCCCCAGCTGATCCTCACCGGCTCCACCTCCGGCCTGCGCCAGAGCGGGCAGCCAGAGGTGACCTTCGGCGCCTCGAAGTTCGCCCTCACCGGCATCGCCGATGCCCTGCGGGAGAGCTTCCGGGACCAGCAGCTGGCGGTGACCTGCCTGCAGCTGGGCTACCTGAACACCGACGACGGCCTGGAGGTGCCGCCCGAGGCGGCCGCCGGGCGCGGTGAGGGCAGGCAGATTCCGCTGCACGATGTGATCCGGATCGTCTCGGCCCTGCTGCAGCTGTCCCCGGCGTCCTTCGTGCGCGAGCTGGTGCTGCCCGCCATCGGCGACGAACGGTTCTGAAGGGCGGAGCACCCCTACCGTGCTGCCACCACGCAGATGGCACCGGAGCCATGCACACCCTGCGCCCGGGACCCTGGCTGTCCGGAGTGCTGCTGCTGCAAACCTCCCTGCTGCCGGGCTCGCTGGCGCTGGGCGGGCCGGCGCTGGGCGGGCCAGCCACCGGCCCCCGGCAGCCGCCCGGAGCTCGACGATCTGGCGATCCTGCGCTGGAACCAGCGCAGCCGCACGCCCGCCGGGATCGTGCACAGCTGGCGCTTCCTGAACCGCAATCTCAGCGTCTTCGATGCCGCCGTGGGCGCCGACCTGGCCCGCACCTCCCCCCTCCTCCATGCGGGCCTGCCGGCCTTCCTCGAGCGGGCCGATGGGCTCAAGGATGAGCTCAAGGATGCGGTGGCCCGGCCGCGCCCCTTCCTGAGCCACCCGGATCTGAAGCCCTGCCTGCCCCTGGAGAGCGCCTGGTCGTTCCCCAGCGGCCACGCCACCTGGTTTGCCACCGCGGCCCTGCTGCTGGCCGACCTGCTGCCGGAGCGCCGGGAGCGGCTGCTGCCGGTGGGCCTCCAGGGGGGCTACGTGCGTGCCTACTGCGCCCTGCACTACCCCAGTGATGTGCTGGCCGGCCAACTCCTCGCCGAGGCGATCAGCCAGGAGGTGATCGACTCCCCCCAGTGGCGGCGCTTCAAGCAGCAGGTGGCCGGTGAGCGCCGCCTGCTGCTCGCGGTCCCACCGGCCGGCCTGCCCCTGCTGGCGGATTGATCGCGTTCAGCGCCTCCGATCGTGGTGGACGACCTCTCCGGTGCGCGGGAGGCGGCCGAGCTGCCGGAGAAGCTGGAGGCCGTTCTGAATCAATCCCGCGGTTGACGGCTGGTGAGCACCAGCTGGTCGCGGTGCACCACCGCGTCCCCCACCGGCCCCAGCCGGCGGCGCACCTCCTCGCTGCTGAGGCCCATGATCCGGCGCAGCTCCTCGCTGCTCAGGGTGCTCAGGCCCCGCCCCAGTTCGCGGCCATCGCTGGCCAGCACCCGCACCGCGTCACGCCGGGAGAAGTGGCCCTCCACCTCACGGATGCCCACCGCCAGCAGGGAGGCCCCCTGCTGCAGCAGGGCCCGCTCGGCGCCCGCGTCCACCCGCACGCTGCCCTTCACCAGCAGGGCATGGGCCAGCCAGCTCTTGCGGTCGGCCAGGGGGGTGGCGCTGGGTTGGAACACGGTGCCCACCTTCTCGCCGGCGAACAGGGCATCGAGCACCGCCGGATCGCGGCCGTCCGCCAGGCGCACCCGGATGCCGCTGGAGGTGGCGATGCGGGCCGCCGCCAGCTTGGTGGTCATGCCGCCGGTGCCCCACTGTCCGCCCCCTTCGGCCACGTGGCTGAGGCGCTCCAGCTCGGCCAGGTCGCGCACCTCCTCGATCGGGCTGGCATCGGCATCGGTGCGGGGGTTGCCGGAATAGAGCCGGTCGACATCGGTGAGCAGCACCAGCTCATCGGCGCCGATCGCCACCGCCACCAGGGCCGACAGGGTGTCGTTGTCACCGAAGCGCAGTTCGTCGGTGGCCAGGGTGTCGTTCTCGTTCACCACCGGCAGCACGCCCCACTCCAGCAGCTGCTCCAGGGTGCGGCAGGCGTTCTGGTAGCGGCGCCGGGAGGCCAGATCGCTGCGGGTGAGCAGCACCTGGGCCACCGCCAGGCCCCGCACGGCGAAGGCATCCTGGTAGAGGGCCATCAGCCGGCCCTGGCCCACGGCGGCGGCCGCCTGCAGGGCCACCACCTCGGTGGGGCGCCTGCTGAAGCGGAGCGCCTCGCAGCCCAGGCCCACGGCACCACTGGTCACCAGGGCCAGGCGGTCGCCCCGGCGCTGCTGGCGGCCGAAGCTGGCCGCCAGGTCGGCGATCACCGCCGCCGTGGGCCGCTCGGGGCTGCCCCGCAGCAGGCTGGTACCCACCTTGATCACGCGCCGCAATCCGCCGGCGGCGGGTGTGCCGGAGGTCGCCATCAACCGGGAACCGAGCCCACCCAGCGGGCCATGCGCAGCTCCAGGTTCTGCAGCCGGTCCTGGCGGCAGGGTTCACCGTCGGGATCGATCGGCTTCACCAGCACCGTGAACAGGCCCATGCGGTTGCCCACCAGCACGTCGGTGAACAGCCGGTCACCCACCAGGGCCACATGGGCCGGGGGCAGGGCGAGGTCCTGCAGCACCTTGCGCAGGGCCGCCCGCCGCGGCTTGCCCGCCGAGGTGGTGTAGGGAAGGCCCATGGTGTCGGCCACCGCCCCGATGCGGCGGCGGGAGGGGTTGTTGCTGAGCAGGTGCAGGGGCATGCGCTCGCGGGCGTGGCGCAGCCAGACCTCCGCCTGCAGGGGCATGGTGGCCTGGCGGCGGGGCAGCAGGGTGCGGTCGACGTCGAGAACGAGGGCGCGAATGCCACGGTCGACCAGCTCCTGCAGGGGCAGGTGCGCCAGGGAGGTTCCCGGCAGCCAGTCGGGCGTGAGCAGGTCGCGCAGCATCAGTCGTCGCTCTCCCGTTCATCGAGCTCGGCCTCGATGCGGGGCTGGACCCGCTCGAACTCCTCGCCCTCCACCATCACCGCGTCGGAGCCCTCCATGCGGGCCACCACGAAGAACGGATCCAGGGGGATGTAGAGGCCGTACTCCTCATCACCGGCCATGAAGCTCACGAGCAGCTCGTAGGTCTCGCTGTCATCATCGCCTTCCTCGTCCTCGAGGTCGTCGGGATCGGGCTCCTCCAGCTCACCGCTGACGGTGAGGGTGACGGCGGAACGCACCAGGGTGAGGTCGTGCTCCTGGAGCACCACATCCGCCACCGACAGCACCGGTTCGGTGGCATCGAGGGTCTCGATCAGTTCGGGGTCGTCGTCCTCCCGCAGCCGGAACAGGCACACCGGGGTGTCCACCGGCGTCAGCAGGGCGTAGTCGTGGCCGTCGAGGGGGATCAGCTGCTCCAGGAAGCACAGCAGCTGGCGGCCGCTGCCGTCCCGCACCTGCACGGTGGGCACATCACCGGAGCCCGTCATCGCAGGGGGGTCGGAGGCCATGAAGAGGAAGCGGGTTCCCTCAGAATGAATCAGCGCAGGCCCGACTGCCCACGGCCATGGCCGCCGGGGCGACCGGATCGGCCGGGAACGCGGCCGTGAATGCGGCCAAATCGAGCGGTTCGGGCCCCTCCCGCAGCCACTGCTCCAGCAGCAGCCCCGCCGCCGCACTGTCGAGCCGGCCGCTGCGGTCGCCGTGCAGGCCGAAGCGCTCGCCGGCCGCCCAGCTGCTGGCGTGCTCATCCACCCAGGCCAGGGGCAGGGGCTGGCCGAGGGCCGCCAGGGCCCGGGCCAGCCGCAGGCCATAGCGGCGGCAGTGCACCCCCTGGGGAGTGGGCCGCTGGCCGGCATCGAGGGGCAGGCCCACCACCAGCGCCTCCACCCGCCGCTGGCGCACCAGCTCCAGCAGCCGCCCCAGGTCGGTCTGGAAGTCGCCCCGGGCCAGGGCCGGCAGGGGGGTCACGGTGAGCCCCAGGGGATCACAGCCGGCCAGGCCGATGCGGCGGCGGCCCACATCCAGGGCCAGCACCGACCGCGGCCGCGGCGGCGCCATTCAGCGCAGCACCAGGGGCTCGGTGGGCAGGCTGCCGAGGGGGCCGGTGGGGGTGGGCATGGGGCGCCGCCGCGGCTGCAGCTGCTCCAGCACCGCCTCGATGCGGCGCGCCGCCCGCTTGGCCGGCTGGCCCTCCTGCCGCCGCCAGACGCTGCGGGCCATCAGCACTTCTTCGCCATGGGCCTCGGCCCCGAGGGCCTGCAGCCAGCGCTGGCGGTCGCCGTCGCTCACCTCGCAGCGCAACCAGAGGCTGCCGCCACCGCGGCCGATGCGGTGCAGCAACGACTCGGCCGCGTTGCCGAGCAGGTGGCCCCAGCCGGGGTGGACACTCAGCTCCACGGCCTGGCCGCCGCCGGGATGCTCATCGAGCAGGCGCACGCCGGCCACGGCCTCGTTGCGGACGGCATCCACCAGCATCCAGCCCTGGCTGCGGCTCTGGTCGAGCAGGTCCTCGATGCGGCGGTCCTGCAGCTGGCGCAGGTGGGCCGGACAGGTGGCCTGCTCCAGGTGCCACAGCAGCGGGGCGGTGCGGCGGTTGAGCGGGCGCAGCTGCAGATCGGCCGGAGCGGCGGGGGCGGGCCGGTCGGCCGGGAGCTGCCAGCGCCAGAGGCGATCGGTGCGCTGGGGCTGGAAACCCTGCTCCCGCAGGGTGGCCAGCCGGGGAGTGTCGAGGCTGGAGGCGGTGGCGATCCAGCTGGCGGCGCCCTTCACCCGGCCGATGGCCTGGCGCAGCAGATCCCCGGCCAGGGGCGCCCCCTCCGTGGCGGCCAGGGCCAGGCGCAGGTGCTGCACCTGCCAGCAGGTGCCGCTGCGGTTGAGGCGGCGGCAGACGATCAGGCCCAGGGCCTGCTGGCGGGTGAGCCCCTGGCGTTGAAGCGCCACCAGCACCTGGGCGGCACCCGGACGGCGGCTGGTCACCGCCGTCAGCAGCTGCTCCGGCAGGGCCAGCAGCAGGGAGCGCTGCAGCAGCGGCTGCAGTGGCAGGAAGGCGGGGTCATCGAGCAGGGGCAGGTGCCATCCCTGCAGCGGTTCCACCGTCCAGGTGGGGGAGGTTCTGCCCTGGGCAGGCACTGGCACGGCAGGCACTGGCACGGCAGACGACGGTGGAGAGAGGGGTTTGGGCGAAGCGGAACCGACGCAGCGGGTGCCGGCGACGTCGTCTCAGGATTCTACGTGGGACGCACCAGCACCAGAGGTGTGCGCTCGTTGGCGTTGCCGGCGGGATTGGGACGCAGGGCCCGCATCAGCAGGTCTTCATCGGTGCCTCCGCTGGCGGCCAGCACCTTCACCCTGCCCAGGTCGTTGACGTCCACCACCGCCACCGCCACCCCGAGGGCCGCCGCCATCCGTTCACACCAGGCCGCCGGCTGGTCCGGGCCGAGCACGATCGTCTGGTCATAGGGGGGCGTGGTGCCGGTGATGTCGTCGATCAGGCGGGCCTGCTCGCCGGCCAGGCGATAGAACCAGCCCTTGCTGCCCACCAGCTTCAGGGCGGTGCCCACCACCCAGGCACCGAGCACCCGTGCCGGGCCGGACACGTCGATCAGGGTCTGAAGACCGCAGGCCGTGGCCAGGGAGCTGGTGGGGTGGAACACCCGGCACAGCAGGCGGGCCAGGAAGGAGGGCTCCACCGTCGAAGGGTGGTGGTAGCGCCCCTGGATCACCGCCAGAGGGGTTTCGCCGATGGTGAGCACGTCACCCGGCTGCAGCAGCCCGTCGGTGTAGCGCTGCAGCACCGCCAGCGGATCGTCGAGCACCCCGAGCAGGTGGGTGCGCACCGGCAGCACCCGGCAGCGCTCCCCCTCGCGCCAGCCCGGGGCGGACGGGTCGCCCGGCTCCGGCTTCTGAAGCGGCAGCAGGATCCCCTGGCGCCGCTGCAGCCGGCCGAAGGGCCCGTAGTTCACCCAGTGGATGTCCATCCAGAGGGTGTCGAGCACGCTCTCCAGATCCAGGCCCCCGGGCGCGGTGAGGTTGAGGCGGATGTGGGCGGCGGTGGTCTTGCGGCCCTTGACGATGTAGGCGGCCCAGTAGCCGTCGGGACGGGCCTCCTCGTCGGGGTGCAGCGGCGTGATGCGCAGCTCATGGCGCACCTGGCTGACGTCACTGCGGCCGAGCAGGGTAGGCACCACCGTGATCTCGGGCACCATCACCTCCATGCGGGGGTGGGGGTTGCGGATCCGGATCTCGCCGGTGATCTCCAGACCCTGGGCCCGGCGTCGCACCTGGAAGGCCCCCGGCAGCAGCTGCAGGGGGGAGGCGGGCCGGAGGCGATGGCGCAGTTCGAGCACCACCAGCCCCAGGCCGAGGAGCAGCAGCAGAACCAGCAGGAAGGAAACGGGGAACGGCAAGCCGATACGTCAGGGAATGTCCGGCCGGAGCGTAGATGCGCCCGCGGACCTAGCTTCGGCCCCATGGAACCGGCAGGTCACAGGCATGCGCAAGACCTTCGTGCTCGACACCAACGTGTTGCTGCATGACCCCCAGGCCCTGAACCGCTTCGAGGACAACCAGGTGGTGATCCCGATCGAGGTGGTCGAGGAGATCGACCGCTTCAAGCGGGACCCGTCCGAGAAGGGCCGGAATGCGCGCCAGGTGTCGCGGCTGCTCGACCAGCTGCGCGAGAAGGGGAACCTGGCCGAAGGCGTGCCCATCGATGACGTCAGCGGCGGCACCCTGAAGGTGGTGTTCTGCCGCAGCGAGACCCTGCGCCAGCTGCCCCCCGAGCTGAAAGCGGGCAACGGCGACAACAACATCCTGGCCGTGGCCCTGGAGCAGCGCCTGCAGGAGGTGGTGGGCAGCCAACCGCCGGTGGTGCTCGTCACCAAGGACACCAACCTGCGCATCAAGGCCGATGCGGTGGGTCTGATCGCCCAGGACTACACCACCGACAAGGTGGACATGGCGGACCTCTACCCAGGGTTCTGCGAGCGCTGGATGTCGGCGGAGCAGATGGACCTGGTCAAGGCCGGCGACGGCCTGCCGGCGGACGCCATCCCGGAGCAGCCGGTTCCCGTGGAGCCGCTGCAGGCGAATGAGGGCGTGACGCTGGTGGACCTGGCCCAGCCGGCCCACACCCTGCTGGCCCGCTACAACGGCCGCACCGGGACCCTGCAGCCGCTGCAGAAGTCACCCAAGGCCAAGATGGGCCGCATCCAGCCCCGCAACCGGGAGCAGTCCTTCGCCCTCGATCTGCTGCTCGATCCGGCGGTGGCCCTGGTGACCCTGGTGGGCAAGGCCGGCACCGGCAAGACCCTGCTCGCCCTGGCGGCGGGTCTGCACCAGGTGGCCGACGAGCACCTCTACGAACGGCTGCTCGTGACCCGCCCGGTGATCTCCCTGGGCAAGGAGATGGGCTTTCTGCCCGGGGACCTCGAGGAAAAGATGGCCCCCTGGATGCAACCGATCGTCGACAACCTCGACTTCCTGCTCGGGGGCGACGAAGGCCAGCCCGTGCGGGGGGGACACCGCCCGCCCCGCAGCAACTGGAGCGACCTCAAGGGCATGGGCCTGCTGGAAGTGGAGGCGATCAGCTACATCCGCGGCCGCTCGATCCCCCGCCAGTTCATGGTGGTGGACGAGGCCCAGAACCTCACCCCCCATGAGGTGAAAACGATCGTCACCCGGGTGGGGGAAGGCACCAAGATCGTGCTCACCGGTGACCCCTACCAGATCGACAATCCCTACGTGGATGCGGAGAGCAACGGCCTCACCTGGCTGGTGGAACGCTTCAAGGGCCAGCTGCTCTCCGGCCACATCACCCTGATGCGGGGGGAACGCTCCGAACTGGCCGAGCTGGCCGCCAACCTGCTCTGAGCGCCCCCGCTGGCGACTCTCAGGGGAGGAAGCTGCAGGTGATCGAGCCGTTGGTGGCCACGCGCAACCTGGCCTGGCGATGGTTCTGCCGCGCCGGCTGGCCCAGGCAGAGCACACCTGTCGCGTCCCTGGACCAGGAGCGGCTGTTGATCGACCGGGCGGTGGTGCCGTTGCAGTTGCGGGTGGGCCCACCCCCGGGCTGGGCCACCACCACGTGCAGCCCGGACCTGTGCGCCACGGCGCACTGTTCGGCGTAGGCCACCGTCTCCAGGATCCTGCTGGAGGCTTCGGCAACAGCGGTGGCGCGGCGGTACTGGGGCAGGGCGACAGCGCTGAGGATGCCCACGATGGCGACCACGATCATCAGCTCGATCAGCGTGAACCCTGACGTCCCGGAGTTGCTCAGCCGGACGGATTCAGGGCGGCTGAGTCGCGCGCTGATCCTGCGGAGCATGGACCAACGGGCGCGGCAAAGAACGTCGCGGGCATACGGGGAAGGACGATCGGGACGGGAGCTCTGGGACATCTCAGTCGTAGGGGTCCCCATCTTCGTCGCCAGGGGGGAAGACCGGGGAACTCAGAGGCGGGCCTCCAGGAAGAAGACCGTCCTTCAGTTGATCCTGAAGCTGAAGAAAGTCCACAGGGACGAACCCCTGAGACCTCACAATGGGTTATGGCGGGGATCTTACGGTCGATCCGCAGAAATTCAAGCTGACGGTCCACGAACCATCAACCTGAGGCCATCAACCTCAGGCCATCAGCCACAGACCATCTGCCTCAGACCATCTGCTCGGGTCTGACGAGGCGGTCGAACTCCTCCCCGCTGATCTCCCCCAGCACAAGCGCCGCTTCCCGCAGACTGAGCCGGTGCTCGTGGGCATGGCGGGCGATGGCACAGGCCCGGTCGTAGCCGATCGCCGGCGTCAGGGCCGTCACCAGCATCAGGCTGCGGTCCCGCTGAGCCTCGATGTGGGCGACATCGGCGCGCAGGCCCTCAATGCAGAACTCCCGGAACGTGCCGCAGCTCCCGGCCAGCAGGTCGATGCTCTCCAGCAGGTTGTGGGCGATCAGGGGCTTGAACACATTCAGCTCGAAGTTCCCCTGACTTGCCGCCATCTGGACGGCGGTGTTGTTGCCCATCACCTGCACGGCCACCATGGTGAGGCTCTCGCACTGGGTGGGATTCACCTTGCCCGGCATGATGCTGGAGCCCGGTTCATTCTCCGGCAGCACCAGTTCGCCGAGGCCGCAGCGGGGCCCGCTTGCCAGCCAGCGGATGTCGTTGGCGATCTTCATCAGGCTGCCAGCCAGCACGGTGAGCGCCCCGTGGGCCGCCGCCAGCCCCTCCTGGCCCGCAAGCGCCTGGAACTTGTCGGGGGCACTGGTGAAGGGCAGGCCGATGCGCTCGCTCAGCCGTGTGGCCACCGCCTCACCGAACCCCGCCGGAGCATTGAGCCCGGTGCCCACGGCGGTGCCGCCGATGGCCAGCTGCAGCACCTGGGGCAGCGTGGCCCGCAGGCCCGCCAGGCCCAGCTCCAGCTGGGAGGCGTAGCCGCCGAACTCCTGGCCCAGGCTCAGGGGCACCGCATCCTGCAGGTGGGTGCGACCGATCTTGATCAGGGCGGCGTAGGTCTCCGCCTTCTCGCGCAGGGCGGCGATCAGGGCCTCCAGGCTGGGGATCAGCCGCTGATGCAGTTCGATCGCCACCGCCATATGCATGGCGGTGGGGAAGGTGTCGTTGCTCGACTGGCTGAGGTTGACGTGGTCGTTGGGGTGCACCGGCAGCTTGCTGCCCAGCACGCCGCCGCCGGCGGCGATCGCCCGGTTGGCGATCACCTCGTTGACGTTCATGTTGGTCTGGGTACCCGACCCGGTCTGCCAGACCCGCAGGGGGAACTCAGCGTCGAGCTGGCCCCTGCTCACCTCCTCGGCGGCGGCCACGATCAGGGCCGCCAGGTGCCCGGGAAGCACACCCCGGGCGGCGTTCACCTCGGCGCAGGCGGCCTTGAGCTGGCCGAAGGCCTGCACCACCGCGATCGGCATCGGCGCGCCGAAGGGGAAGTTGCGCAGGGAGCGCTGGGTCTGGGCGCCCCAGTAATGCTCGGCCGGCACCTCCACCGGGCCGAGGCTGTCGGTTTCGGTGCGGGTGGCCGGCATCAGCGGGACGCCACCACTTCGCTGTTGAGTTCGTTGAAGCTCAAGGTGGCGCTGTTCCCCGAGCCCGGTGCCATCGGGATGCCGGTGGCGTCGCTCACGGCCGTGTTGATGGCATCGACGCTCACCTGGCCATGGCGATCGAAGACGACGCGGCCGGAGCTGTCGATCACCACCACCTGGGGGATCAGGCCGTCCCAGTAGTGGGCGGGATCGGCCACCCCTCCATCGGGCCGATTCTGGAGGGGATCGGTGACCAGGGGGATCAGGTCGACGGCATTGCCCCAGACCCGCTGCAGCTCCGACACCACCGGCGAGAACTGCTTGCTGACGCTGCTGTCGTCGAGGTAGTAGACGAGCACCGCCACCCTGTGCTCCTCCAGGGACTGGGCCAGGCTGCTCCTGGGCGGCACCAGGGAGCCGTTGCCGGCGTAGAGGGCAAAGATGTTGCCGTCGTAGCGGTCGTTCTCGAGGCTGGCCGCCGCCTCGCCCGGGGCCCAGAGCAGCCCCAGCACCACGGTCAGCAGCAGGGCCCAGAGGCCGGCGAGGGGCCGGGACAGCGAACGGGGCAAGGGGAAACGGGCGGGTGGGCTCATTGTGCCGTGGTACCCGGCCGCCTCAGCTGCGGTTGAGGCTGCGGCCCATCCCCTGCACGATGCCGCGCCCGACCAGACCGATCGCCCGGCCGAGCACCTGGGTGAGCAGCACCACCAGCAGATCGCCGAGGCGTTTCAGCAGGCTGCGGAGCTGGGGACCAAGGGCATCGCGGGCCTCCAGGGCCAGGGTGACCGCCTGCTGCACCCAGCCCAGCTGGCGCAGCTCGGCGTCGCGGGGCTCGGTGAGATCCACGCAGTCGATCGCGCCGTCGCCCAATCGGAACAGGGGACGCCGGCTCTCGTAGAGGTGGATGGGGCGCTCGAACCAGCTGGTCCAGCGCTGCTGGGCGTTGAGCTGGTTGCGCAGCCGTTCCAGGTTGCGGGTGGCGAGCAGCTCGGGGCGCAGCAGGTAGCGGCGCAGTTCGGGCCACTCGGCGCAGGCCGCCAGCACCTCGGCGCTGATCAGCTCGGCACTGCGCACCAGCCAGTTACTGAGCAGCAGCTCCAGGTACAGGACCGCCTGGGGCTCATCCGGCGCCACCAGGCGGCCGTCCACCAGCAGGGGACGGGCCTGCAGCAGCGGGCTGAGCATGGCGGCGGGATCGGGCAGCTCGAGGTCGTCGGCGTCGAGGCTGCTGCGGTGCAGCAGGGTCTCGGCCACCGGGCACAGCCGTCCCTCCATGGGCAGCTGCACGTAGGACCCCGCCATGTGGCGCAGGGCCTGCTGGCGCAGCTCGGGCTGGAGTTCCCTCCAGAGCCGCTCCAGCTGCTCGCCGCGGGGATCGTCCTGCAGCAGGCGCTGGCGCAGCCGGTCGAACTGCTCCAGCAGCCCCAGCAGCAGGTCGCTGCGGCGGGAGGCATGGAGGCCGTCGAGGGCCAGCAGCTGGCCGCTGTTGTTGCTGGGGCCGGCGGCGGCGGCCTCCGTGAGCCGGCCCCGCAAGGCCTCCCAGAGCCCCTCGGCGGTCCGTTGCCGCAGGGTGATCGCCACCCCATGGCCAGGGCCGCCGGCCGTGCCGCCCATCGGGGCATCAGGCGCGGTGGGCGCACCGCCCTGGCCATCGAGGGGTTGGCTCCAGGCCAGGTTGACGGGCCCCCAGAGCCAGAGGAGCAGCCGCCGGGCCAGCCGCAGCTCCCGAACCCGGCCCTGCAGCAGCAGCAACGGCAGCAGATCGACCGGCGGCGGATCCAGCAGACGCAGGCAGAGGCGGAGTTCGGCATCGATCTGCTGCAGGCCGCTCAGCAGCAGCCACTGGCCCAGGCCCATCGGCACGGAGGGGCCGGGGTCGTCACGCCGTCGCGTCGCGGCGATGGCCAGGACCCGGCCGCCGGCCAGCAGGGTGGTGACCGCCTGCCGCAGGCTTTCGGCATCGGCCTGCTCGATCAGGCCCTGGGCCGGCAGCTGCAGCAGGACATCGCTGCCGTAGGGGTGGTTCGCGGGCAGCAGCAGCAGCAGCGGCGCCGGGTGCCAGCGTTCCAGCAGCCGGCGGCTCTCGGCGTCGAGGGCCTGGGGTTCGGGAAGCCTGCCCAGGCACCAGAGGACGAGCTGGGGTGACCCCTGGACCTCCTCACTGCCCACCACCTGACAGCCTCCCCAGGCATCGGGATCCGCGCTGGTGTCAGCACCCTCCAGCCAGCTGGTGAGGCCCGCCCGCTCCAGGGGATCGGCGAACAGCAGCAGCTGGGGAAGGGGCTGTGCCGGACGTCGTCCCACGTTGCGCCAGAAAGGTTGGCCCGACCTTAACCAAGGCGCCGGGCTTTCTCCAGTGCCGCCGCTTCAGGAGGGGCGGGGGCGGCCCGAGAGATGCAGGGTGTACGACTCGATCGCGAAGCCCGTCTGATCCTCGATCTGCTGGAGGAGATGGTCGGGGAGGAGAACGTCGAGGTCGTGAATGGCGCCGGACTGTGTGCAGGTCAGATGGCTGTGGGGATCGGCGCGATAGCCATACAGGCGACCACTGGCCCGCTCGATGCATTCGATCACGCCGGCCGATTGCAGCGCCTCGAGATTCTGGTAGACGGACGTGTGGCCGATGTGGCGGCCCTGGTTGTTGAGCTTCTCGAAGATGTCGCGGGCGGAGAGATGGCTCTTCTCGTCCCAGAGAAGATCGAGCACCATGCGCCGCTGGCGGCTCAGCCGCATGCCCAGCTCCCGGCAGCGCTGGTAGACCTCCTCCACATGGGACGGGGCCGTGGCCACCGCATGGCGATCACCGGCCTCGCCACGGCGGCCGGAGGCTGCGGAGGATGCGGTGGTCGTGGGGATAAGCAAACGTTGCCGCAGAGCACATTGGCTTTGTTATAGGGCAATTGCCTCATCACCGGTATGGACCTCGCTTCGGGGGCCGTCCAGCGTCAGGCGATCGGCAACCGCAATGGATCCTGCAACCGACCGTCACCAAGGGCCTGCAGCGCCTCGGCCAGCTCCACCCGCCCGTCGTACAGCGCCCGCCCCACGATCACCCCGTCCACACCGAGGGGTTCAAGACTCAGCAGGCTGAGCAGGTCGGTGAGGCTGCCCACACCGCCCGACGCGATCACCGGCAGTGAGGTGGCCTGGGCCATGGCCCGCAGGGCCGCCAGGTTCGGGCCCTCCAGGGTGCCGTCGGTGGCGATGTCGGTGCTGATGATCGCCGCCACGCCGGTGCCATCCAGGCTGGCGGCCAGGGCCGTGGCCTCCACCGTGCTCTGCTCGATCCAGCCGCGGGTGGCCACCTTGCCCTCGTTGGCATCGATCCCCACCACGATCCGGCCCGGGTGGCGGGCCGCCAGGTCGAGCACCAACTCCGGCTTCTCCACGGCGACCGTGCCCAGGATCACCCGGTCCACACCCCAGCCCAGCAGCTGTTCGGCCCGCTCGGCCGTTCGCACCCCACCCCCCAGCTGCACCGGGATCTCCAGGGCCGCGGCAATGGCCTGCACGGCGGCGTCGTTGCGGGGTTCGCCGCTCCTGGCCCCGTCGAGATCGACCAGGTGCAGACGTGTGGCCCCCTGCCGCTGCCATTCGCGGGCCTGGGCCACCGGATCGTCGCTGAAGCGGGTGACGCGGCCATAGTCGCCCTGATGCAAGCGCACGCAATGCCCGTCGAGCAGATCGATGGCGGGGATGACTTGCATGGAAAGGGAGGACAATGCCGCTGTCGTCTCCATCCTGTGCCATGACGCTGCCCGGATGATGCGGACCTGATGGCCCCCTCCCCTCCCGACCTCGCCCCCCTCGACCTCGCCCCTCTTCACCTCGCCCCGGACGACTGGCGCCGCCTCAGGGATGCGCTCCGCTATCAGGGCCGCGATCTCCATCACCGCTCCTACGCGGTGGAGGGCCGGCGCCGGGAACTGCTCTGGGAGGAGATGGACCGCTGCCTGGCGCTGGCCGATCGCATCGAACGGCATCTCGAAGTCCTCGGCGCACTCGACGCGCTCGACGGGGCCGATGCGGGCTGAGAGGACAGGGCCCCTGCGGCTGGTCGCCCTGCTGCTGCTCTTCCCCGGCGCTGGCCCGGCCTCGGCCCAGCCCCTGGCGCCCCCACCTCTGGCGCCGCCGGCCCCACCGCCGCGCTCCCTGCTGGGGCCCGATGGCCCCGATCCCCGCGACAGGCCGCCCCCCCTGGCACCGCCGGGTTCGGTGATCCCGCCGATCAACCGCCCCGATCCCCGGCTGGAGGCGGCCCTGAGGGCCCGCCTGTTCTCCGGCCCGGTGGCGTCCCCCCCCGCGGCGGCCGGCGATCCCGACCAGACCGAGTGGGAGCAGGCCCGTGCGACGGCCCAGCGGCCGGTCTGCGCCGACGTGGGGCCCCTGCGCTACCTGCACAACCGGGTCGACCTGGACGGCGATGGCCGCCTGGAGACGGTGGGGGTGGTGGTGGGCTCCTACGCCTGCTCCAGCGGCGGCTGCAGCCTGCTGATCTTCCGGGACAACGACGGCAGCCTGGAGCTGGTGGCGGAGAACGGCCTGTTCCAGTCGCCCCTGACGGTGATCAGCAACCGCCACCGCGGCTGGCTGGATCTCACCATGCCCGCCAGCCTGCACGGCGCCCCCGACGGCCTCAAGGAGCTGCGCTTCGACGGCCGCACCTACCGGCCGGTGCCCCTGCCGGTGGCCGACGGCAGCGCCGGGCCGCCCGGAACGGTGCTGCTGGAACTGCTGCCGCTGCCCTTCGAGCGCCTGGGCCAGCCCCTCCCCTGCGGCCCCTGATCCGGACCGGCCGCTTGAATGGCGCTCACCGACGCGGCATGGCAATGAGGATCCTGGTGATGGGCGGCACCCGTTTCGTGGGGCGCCCCCTGGTCAACCGGCTGCTGGAGGCGGGCCATGAGCTCAGCCTCTTCACCCGCGGCCGCCAGCCGGTGCCGGCGGGGGTGGAGCATCTGCAGGGCGACCGCAGCAGCTCCGAAGGCCTCGCGGCCCTCCAGGACCGCCCCTTCGATGTGATCGTCGACAGCTCCGGCCGCACCCTGGAGGACACCCGCCAGGTGATCGAGCGCACCGGTCCACCCTCCCACCGGCTGGTGTATGTCAGCTCGGCCGGCGTCTACGCCGACAGCGAGCTCTGGCCCCTCGACGAGGAGTCGCCCACCGATCCCCAGAGCCGCCATGCCGGCAAGCTGGACACCGAGGCCTGGCTGCGCCAGGAGGGCATCCCCTTCACCAGCTTCCGGCCCACCTACATCGTCGGTCCCGGCAACTACAACCCGGTGGAGAGCTGGTTTTTTGATCGCATCGTGCACGGCCGGCCGGTGCCCCTCCCCGGCGACGGCAGCACCATCACCCAGCTGGGGCACGTGAGCGACCTGGCCGCCGCCATGGCCCGCTGCATCGAGGTGGAGGCCGCCACCAACCGCCTCTACAACTGCACCGGCTCCCAGGGCATCAGCTTCCGGGGCCTGGTGGCCGCCGCCGCCCGCGCCTGCGGCACCGACCCGGAGGCGGTGGAGATCCGCAGCTTCGATCCCGCCGGCCTCGACAAGAAGGCCCGCAAGGCCTTCCCCCTGCGCCTGGCCCACTTCCTCACCGACACCCACCGGGTGCGGCGCGAGCTGGCCTGGGAGCCCGCCTTCGACCTGGAGGCCACCCTGGCCGACAGCTACACCAACGACTACGCCCTGCGGATGCCCACCACGCCCGATTTCAGCGGCGACGAGGCCCTGCTGGGATGAGGGTGTCAGCGGCCTCCCGATGCCGCAGGTTCAACCCTGTCGCCCGAGGAGAGCCCGAGGAGAGAATGTCGTCATGCGACGACGTCTGCCACTGGGGATGCGTCAGGAGATCCGCCACTGGTGGCGTCTCTGCAACGATCGCCGCAACGGGATCAGGTTCGACCGAACCGTGGGCGACCTGGGGAAACGCCCATCGATCGGCCTCATCCAACCGATCCTGCCCAGTGACTTCTTCGAGAACAAACGGGCCAATATCCACCGCGGCGCCGCCCTGCTGGATCGCGGCCAGATCGGAGCCGAGAAGGCCTGGTCCTTCTGGCACCGTGTCGGCCGTCCCCATGCCGCCAACGGATTTCTGCCGGGACGCAACATCGTCGGGGGAAAGCTTGTCGCCCTCAGCGGCGGTGGGCTCTGCCAGCTGGCTTCGATGGTGTATCACCTGGCCCTGCTGGGTGGATTGACCGTGCTGGAACGCCATCCCCACAGCCTGGACATCTACGAGGAGGAGCAGCGCTTCACGCCGCTGGGTGCCGACGCCACGGTGGTATGGGGATTCAAGGACCTGCGACTCCACAATCCCCACCCCTTTCCTGTCGCCTTCGGATTCAGGGTGGAGCGGAACAGCCTGATCGGCGAGCTCCATTCCGAGAGCAACCTGAAGGCCTGCGACGTTGCCTTTGTACGGGTGAACCTCGAAAGCCCCTGGGTTCGGGTCAACACGATGGTCAACCGGCGCCTTCTCGTCTCCACGGTGTACGAACAGCGACAGGGCCTGCAGGTCAGCCCCGCTGACCCGCCCGCAGATAGCCCAGGGCCGAGCTGAGGGCCAGCAGCAGCGACGGCCAGAACAGCCACCAGCCGGCGGCCTGCAGAGCGGCCACCAGCCCCGCCCCCTGGCCCAGGCCCCAGGCGGGCGGCCAGAGCAGCAGCAGCAGGGAGAGGAACTGCAGGATCGTCTTGGCCTTGCCCCCCAGCGAGGCCGGGCCGCCGCTGCCCTGGCCGGCCCGCCAGCCGGAGATCAGCAGCTCCCGGGCCAGCAGCAGCCACACCGCCCACAGCGGCAGGCCGCCCGTATGGGCCAGCCAGAGCAGGGGGGCGCTGATCAGGATCTTGTCGGTGAGGGGATCGAGCCGGGCCCCCCACACCGACCCACCGCCGGCCCGGCGGGCCAGGGCGCCATCGGCCCAGTCGCTGAGGCCGCCCAGCAGCAGCAGCACCCAGGCCAGGGCGGGCCGGCCGCCAGCCAGGGCCAACAGCAGGGGCAACCCCAGCACGGCCCGGGCCAGGGTCAGCAGGTCGGCGAGGCGTCGCAGGGGAGGGGTCCCGTTCACCAGCAGAATGCCATCACCGAGGAGATCCGCATGGTCGTCGAGCGCAGCGTGGCCGAGGTGATGACCAGCCCCGTGCTGAGTGTCACCACCACCACTCCCCTGCAGGAGGCCGTGCAGCTGATGAGCGACCACCACATCAGCGGCCTGCCGGTGCTCGACGAGCTCGGAGCCCTGGTGGGGGAACTCAGCGAGCAGGACCTGATGGTGCGCGAGAGCGGCTTCGATGCCGGTCCCTACGTGATGCTGCTCGATGCCGTCATCTACCTGCGCAACCCGCTCGACTGGGACAAGCAGGTGCACCAGGTGCTGGGCAGCACGGTCGGGGACGTGATGGGCTCCAAGCCCCACAGCTGCCCCGGCACCACCAGCCTTCCGGCGGCGGCCCGTCTGCTGCATGACCGGGGCACCCAGCGGCTGTTCGTTCTCGACGACCAGGAGGCCCTGGTGGGGGTGCTCACCCGCGGCGACGTGGTGCGGGCCCTGGCCGCCGAGGGCTGAGGCCGGAGCAGCGGGACATCCCGGTCCACGGGACCACGGCCCCGTCGGCCAGCAGCCAGAGCCGCTCGCCGTCCGGGCAGGGGTGGCCGCCGGTGAGCGCTCCGAAGGCGGGCAGGACCAGCTGCTCGGCGAGAGGGTCGTAGGCGAAGCAGGGCAGGCGCAGCCGGTCGGCACCCCCGCCCACAAGGGCGACGGGGTGGCGATGGCCGCAGAGGTTGAGGCGGCCGGGCTGGGGCTCGGGGGCGTGGCTCAGCCACAGGGGGCCGAGGGCCAGGGACGGCTCCTGCTCCAGTCCCTCGAGCCAGCAGCCTCGCTCGTGGTTGCCGCCGACCAGCCGCAGCGGGCAGCCCAGAAGGTCCGGCAGGGCCCGCAGCTTCTGGCGCAGGTCGGCGGTCAGGCCCAGCCGGCTGTGGATCAGGTCCCCCAGCACCACCACCTGGGCGGGCCCGAAGCCATGGGCCAGCGCCAGAAGGGCGTTGAGGGTGGCCACGTCCCCGTCGCTGGGGAGCGGGATGCCCTGGATCTGGAAGCTCTCCGCCTTGCCCAGGTGCAGATCCGCCACCAGAAGCAGACCCTGCTGGGGATCCCACACGGCCCGCTGGCCCAGCAGCAGGAGCCGGTGACCGCGCCACAGAAACTCGGCCGAACCCGACACGTTCATGCAGAAACCATCAGGCTGACGAGGGGACCGGAGGCGGCGCACAGGCGTGCCCATCTTCTCCGACGAGAATCAAGCCAGCACGAGGTCAGCGATGACGTCCAGCCCGCCGGAGGCCACCCCCGATCCGAGGGCCTGCCTGCTGCGGCTGGCCCCCTTCCTGCTGGGCCGGACCCGCCGCGGGGTGGTCGGCAGCAGCCGCTATGCCCAGAAGCTGCGGGACGCCATCCGCGCCGCCTCCGCCGACACCGGCCGCCAGGCCGTGCTGATCAGCGGTGAGCCGGGCCTGGAGAAGGACAACCTCGCCTCCCTGATCCACTTCGGCTCCTCAGCCCGCAAGCAGTTGCTGGTGCGGATCAACTGCGCCCAGCTCCGCCCCGACGGCGCCGAGCTGTTCGGGGCCCCCGCGGGCGGTGTGGCCCTGATCGACTGCATCGGGGCCGGCGGGCTGCTGCTCGACCAGATCGACCGCGCCGACCCCGTCCTGCGGCCCGCCCTGCTGGAGCTGGCCCGCAGCGGCCGCTGGCGCTCGCCGGACGCAGCCCATACCGAACACGTCTTCGCCGGCCGGGTGTTTCTCACCGCCGAGACCAGCGCCCCCGATTTCGACGCCCTCGGCTGCCATATCCGGGTGCCGCCGCTGCGGGTGCGGCGCCAGGACCTGGGCGAATGGCTGCGCTACGGGGTGCGCCAGAAGGCCCTCAGCCTCGGCTGGAGCCGGCCGCCGGCCGTGGGGGAGGGGCTGGTGAAGCGCCTCCAGACGTACGACTTCCCCGGCAACGTGCGCGAGCTGCTTGAGCTGATCGAGCGGGCCCTGCGCCAGTGCAGCGGTGCCCACCCGGAGGAACTGCCGGAGGACGTGTTCTGGACCCTGCGGCGGCCCCAGCGGGCCCGCTTCGATCTCTGGCGCTGGAAGCCGCAGCTGCGGGACGTGATGCGCTCGCCCCTGCTCTGGAACGCCCTGCTCTACGGGGTGGTGAGCTGGGTGTTCGTGCTGGTGAACCTCTGGCTCTGGTGGGGTCCCCAGGACCGCGCCCACAACGGCGACCTGAACCTCTTCTGGGCCTGGTGGTGGCCCCTGATCCTGCTGGGCTACCCCCTGGTGGGCCGCCTGTGGTGCTCCTTCTGCCCGTTCATGGTCTGGGGGGAGATCGTGCAGCGGCTGGCGAAGTGGCTGGGCTGGCAGCCGGTCCGCTGGCCGCGGGGCGACACGGACCGCTGGGCCGCGCCCCTGCTGGCGGCCGGCTTCGCGGCGATCCTGCTGTGGGAGGAGCTGGGGGACCTGCGCAACAGTGCCCGGCAGAGCAGCGCCCTGCTGCTGCTGATCACGGCCGGGGCCGTGGTCGGTTCGCTGCGCTTCGAGAAGCGCTTCTGGTGCCGCCACCTCTGCCCGGTGGGGGGCATGAACGGCCTGTTCGCCAAGCTGGCGATCAGCGAGCTGCGGGCGGAGGCGGGCACCTGCAGCGGCAGCTGCAGCAGCTACGCCTGCTTCAAGGGGGGCCCGGCGGAAGGGGAGGGCCTGGCCACCGCCGGCTGCCCCCTGGGCACCCATCCGGCCCACCTGGCCGACAACCGCAACTGCGTGCTCTGCCTCACCTGCGCCCAGGCCTGCCCGCACCGGTCGGTGCAGCTGCGCCTGCGCCCCCCCACCGCCGACCTGCAGCGCGACATGGCACCCCCGGACGGGGAGGCGGGCCTGATCCTGGTGCTCGCCGGCGGGGTCTGCCTGCGGCACGCCGAGAGGCTGCTGGGCTGGCTGCCCCTGGCTCCGGACGCCCTGGAGCAGGGCCCGCTGCTGGGCCGCCTGGCCTTCGCCGCCCTGGCGCTGGCCCTGCCGGCGGGTCTGTGGCTGCTGCTGCGGCCCCTGGTGTCGCGGCTGCGGCCCGCCAGCCCCAGCTGGCTGCTGCTCTACGCCCTGCTGCCCCTGCTGTGGGCCCTGTTGCTGGCCCAGCATCTGCCCATGGGGATGGCGGAGGGGGGGCTGCTGCTGCCGGTGAGCACCGAGACCCTCTGGCCGGCCCTGGCCGCCCGCCTGCCCGCCTGGAGCGCCGATGCCCATGTGATCGCCTTCTGCCAGAGCCTGGCGGTGCTGGTGGGGGTGGGCGGATCCCTGCTGATGCTGCGGCGCCTGCTGCAGCTGGCCTTCTGGAGCGGCCCGTCCCTGGCCCTGGGGGGTGTGGTGGTGGCCCTGGGCACAGGGGGGCGCTGGCTGGTGGCCGGCGGCTAACGGCCGCAGACGCGCTGCAGGTCGCTGTCGCTGTAGAGCGCCACGGGGGCCTCGGCCGGGCTCTCCTGCAGGCGCTGCTTCTTGGTGAGGTAGTGGGCGGCGCCGAGGCTGTTGCCCAGCAGCACCCGAGCGCTGCCGTGGCTGCCGCGCCAGGCGTTGCAGGTGGAGAGGGTGTCGAGGGCCAGGGCGGCGGGGGGAAGGGCGGCCGCCAGGAGCGCCGCCCCACCCAGGGCCAGCACCACCGCCAGGCCCATCTGGCTGCGGCGCACGGCCGCCCCCGGCGCCGGACCCAGCCAGCAGCCATCGACGATGGCGGACACGTGGCGCACCTGGTGGGGCCGCCCCAGGTAGACCCAGGCCCGACGGCCATCGGCCAGGGGCAGGGGCCGGCGGTCGTAGAGGCGGGGGTAGCCCTCCAGCCGATCCAGCCGGGCCAGTCCGGCGGCATCCACCCCGTACACCTCACCCCGCACGACCCCCTCGCCGGGCACGGCCATCGGAAAGGGGCCCAGGTCGTGGAGCACCACGTCCGGCAGAACCGCCTCCCCGAGGAAGGGTGCATCCAGCAGCCAGTGGTGGTTGCCGTGGCCGCGCTTGAGGGTGCCGTAGACGAAGACCAGCTCGGGATTGCTGTGCACGGCTCGGGCCAGGGCTGGGGTGCCTGTGGTCATAATGCGACGGACATGCACCCGTTTCCATGACGATCGCCCTGCTGGTGGCGCTGCTGGGTTCCCTGGTGCTGATGGGCTGGATCGTGAAGCGCCTGGAAAAGGCGTCCTGAACTCAGGTCTCCAGGCGGCGCACCTGGCCCGCCACCCGGATCGAGCCCCCCGGCTCTGCCGGGATCCCGGCGCCCAGCAGGGAGCGGCAGCCCATGTCCTCCCCCTGCAGCACCTCGATGCTGCCGCCATGGGGCCAGTCGAGGCTCTGCAGGTAACCGGCCAGGGCCGCGGTGGCCGAGCCCGTGGCCGGATCCTCATAGACGCCGCAGGCGGCGGCGGCATTGCGGCTGTGGAACGTCCGGGGCCCCTCCGCCCAGACCAGCAGGAGCGTCAGCAGTCCCGCCTCGGCCATCAGGCGGGCCCCGTCCTCCATGACGTAGCGCATGGCGGCCAGGTCCCGACGGCGGCGCAGGGCCAGCAGCAGGTGGTCGGCGCCGCCGTGGACGATGGCGGCGGGCAGGGCCGGATCCAGGTCGCTGGGTTCGTAGCCGAACAGCGCCAGGGCGGCCCCGAGCAGCTCTGGCGTCACGGGGCGCTGGTGGGTGGGGGGTGACTGCAGGGCGGCGCTCCAGCGCTCCCCCTGCCGGTGGCCCTCCACCGTGATCTCGGCCTGGTTCAGCGTCAGCGGGAACACCCCATCGCCACAACGCTCGGCCAGGGCGGCCCCGAGGGCGACGGTGGCGTGGCCGCAGAACGGCACTTCGACGGCCGGGGAGAAATAGCGCACCCGCCAGCCGTCCCCCTGCGGGGCAGCGAAGACCGTTTCTGAGTAGCCCACCGCGGCGGCGGTCCGCTGCATCTCGGCGGGCTCACCAAGGCGCTCGCCGATCACCACACCAGCAGGGTTGCCGCCCCGGTCGCCGTCACTGAAGGCCGCCAGGCGCTGCAGGGTCATGGCTGGGTCAGGGCCGCATCGGTCTCAGAGCAGTCTGCTGGCAAGGCCGAAGTAGAGGGCGATCGAGGTGATGTCGGCCACCGCCAGGGCCAGCGGGCCGGAGGCGATCTTGGGATCGATCCGTAGGGCATGGAAGAGGGCCGGGATCGTCAGGCCGTAGAAGCAGGCGGCCGCCACGCTGAGCACGATCGCGATCGCCACGATCAGGGCCGCCGGCCCCGCGCCGAGCCACAGCACCAGCACCAGGGCCACCAGGGCCGCGCAGGAGACCCCCAGAAGCAGGGCTGTGGCCAGCTCCCGGCGCAGGCTGGCCCGGTACCAGCGCCAGGTGGGCGGCGAGAGCTGCAGCGCCTGGATCGACACCGTCATGCTCTGGATGCTGACGCTTTCCCCGAGGGCAAGCACCAGGGTGAGGAAGAAGGCCAGGGCGATGCTGCTGGCCAGGGTCTGCCGGAAGACGCTCACCAACACCGCGCAGGCCAGGCCGCTGGCGATGGAGGCCAGCAGCCAGGGAAAGCGGAACCGGAAGGCCCGCAACGGCGAGGCGCCCCGCACCTGGGAGACGCGGAAGCCGAGGGCCTCGAACAGGGCCGCCGCCTGGGCTGGCTGGTCGGGCAGGAAGTCCTCCTCGCTGAACATCGTCACGTCCAACACCCCCACCACCCGCTGCCGGTCGTCCACCACCGGCAGGGCCAGGAAGCGGTGATCGGCGAAGGCCTCGTGGGCCTCCAGGATCGTGGCGTGCTCCGGAATGGTCACCGGATGGCGCACCATCAGGGCCGTCACGGGGGTGTCCTCGGCGGCGGACAGCAGGCGCCGCAGGGGCAGCACGCCGATCAGGCGCTGGTCCCCATCGAGCACGTAGAAGTAGACGATCCGCTCGGCGATCTCACGGCCCCGCAGGCTGGCAAGCGCCTCCGCCACGGTCTGGCGGCCGTCCAGGCAGGCCACCGCCCTGCGGGCGATGCTGGTGATCGGCTGGTGCAGGGTGTCGAGCACAGGGAAGACCTCAGTCGTCCTCCCGGGCCCGCACGTAGACGATCGTGCGGTTGCCGCTCGGGGCCTCCCGCTCCTCCATCACGAACAGGGAGGGGCAGCCGCGCACCAGGTCGGAGAGCTTGCGGAAGCCATAGAGGCGGGTGTCGAAATCGGGCTGGATCTTCTGCAGGTAGCTGCCGAAGGTGCCCAGCTGGGTCCAGCCCGATTCATCCACCGAGCGATCCAGGGCCTCCATCAGAAAGTCGGCCGGGATGACCGGATGGGCGCTGGTGGGAGGCTCGGCGTCCCGGGGCCGGTGGGTCTCCCCGACCTCGGCGCCGGCGTCCCCCTGGCGGGAGGCGGTGCGCAGCACCTCGGTGAACAGGAACTTGTGGCAGGCGTTGCGGAACGCCGCCGGGGTCTTCTCCTCGCCGAAGCCGTACACCAGCAGGCCCTCCTCCCGCAGGCGCACCGCCAGGCCGGTGAAGTCGCTGTCGCTGGTCACCAG
Organism: Synechococcus sp. UW140; assembly: GCA_943369315.1. Taxonomy (GTDB): domain Bacteria; phylum Cyanobacteriota; class Cyanobacteriia; order PCC-6307; family Cyanobiaceae; genus Cyanobium. The sequence goes on along the minus strand of CALRMW020000001.1, from coordinate 31,760 downwards.
ACAGAAGCCGTCGAAACGCCGGGTGTAGAGCAGATCCATCGCATCGATGATCATCGTGCTGTCGGTGGCGTTCTTGCCCACGGTGTAGGCGAACTGCTGCATCGGCTTGATCGAGAACTTGTTCAGCAGCGCCTTCCAGGAGGCGCTCTGGCTGGAGGTGAAATCGCCGTAGATGCGTCGCACGATCGCCTCACCGAAGCGGGCCACCTCCTCCAGCACCGCCTCGATCACCGCCGCCCGGGCGTTGTCGGCGTCGATCAGCACCGCCAGGCGCCGGCCCGACTCTTCCGCGAGGCCGCCGGCCGGCGGCTGGACACCCGCTGGGGATCGCATCACACATCCCCAGGGGCTCCCTTGACCCTACCCGCCCCGAACCCGGGTGTCCCCGGATGCCGCCGCCGCCGCCTCGGCGACGGGAGAATTCCCCCCATGGTCGTGCCCCTGATCGCCCCCGCTGCGCCGCCCCCCCTGCCGCCGCCCCTGCTGCCCTGCCCGGCCCAGGCGGGCTGGGAGTTGGTGGCGGGCGCCCGCCTGCCGCGCCGCGGGACGGACGGCGGGCCCCAGGGCGGCTACTCCGCCGCCAGCTACCGGAGCGAGAGTGATGTCCTGCTGCTGCTCAGCGATGCCCCCCGGGGCCGCGTGGACGCCTGGAGCGGCGTGCGGCAGCTGGGGCGGGTGCCGCTGCGGCCCCTGTTCCAGCTGGAGCTGAAGGGATCGCCCCAGGCCCCGCTGCCGGCGGAGATCGACGCCGAGGGGCTGGTGGTGCTCGGCGAACGGCTCTGGATGGCCAGCGAGGGGCGCCGCAGCGCCGACCGGCCGGCCCAGCTGCTGGCCTTCGAGCGGAGCAGCGGCCTGCTGCAGCACGCCTACCCCCTGCCCGCCGACTGGCAGCCGGTCCCGGGGCTCGGCCTCGAAGCCAACCAGGGGCCGGAGTCTCTGGCCCTGCTGCGCCGCCCGGGGCAGACGGACCGGCTGCTGATGGCCGCGGAAAGGCCCCTGCTGCAGGATCCGCCGGGGCAGGTGAGGCTGCTGGGCTGGTCGCTGGAGCCCGCCGGGCCGAAGGCCCGGCCCCTGGCCCGGCTGGCCATCCCCGCCGGTGAGGGCTGGGGACTCACCGATCTGCTGGTGGTCGACGCCTCCGGCCCCTCACCGGGCCTGCTGGCCCTGCTGCGGCGCTTCCAGGCCCCCGCCCGCTGGGAGGTGCTCCTGGCCCACTACCCGCTGCCGGGCGAGGGGGCCGATCCCAAGGCGGTGCTGGAGCCGATCCACCAGTGGGATCTGATCGCGGCCGGTCTCCCGCCCGACAACTGGGAGGCCCTGACCCCGGGGCCTGTCCGGGCCGATGGCCGCCCCACCCTGCTGCTGGCCTCGGACGACAACTTCAGCGCCCTGCAGGACAACCACCTGGCCCTGCTGGCCCCGCGCCGCAGCCAACCCTGCCCCCCGCAGCGATGAACCGACGCGACCTGCTCTCCCTGCTCGGGATCGGCGCCTGCTCCTTCGCCGGCGCCACCCTGCCCCCGGCAGCCCCCGGGAGGGCGGCCGCCCCCAGGGCCGGGGCCGCCCCGACGCCGCCCCCCCCGTACCCGACCGTGCCCACCCCGCTGCCGGTGCCCAGCGACGGGCTCGACGCGGCGGAGCAGCGCCGCCGTTACGCCCGCATCGAACTGGAGGACCGGCTGGTGCTGCCGGACGGCTACCGGGCCGATCTGATCGCGGTCTGGGGGGAACCGCTGGCCGACGGCCGCTTCGGCTTCAACAACGACCACCTCTCCTTCCTGTCGGTGGCTCCGGATCGGGCCCTGCTGACGGTGAACTTCGAGTACATCAGCGCCCGGGCCTGGCGGGAGGGCTACGCCGAAGCGGTGGGCGGCCCGCTGCCCTTCGACGCCGTGATCGACGCCCTGGCGGCCCGGGGGGGCCGGGTGGATGCCGCCAGCCTGGCGGCGGACGACCCGCTGCTCGCGACCATCCGCCAGCTGGCGGCGGCGGCCATGGCGGATCTGGGTGTGGGGGTGATCGAGCTGGAGCGGCAGCCAGGCGGCCCCTGGCGGCGCCGGCCCGGCCGCTTCGATCGACGCATCACCGGCCTGAGCGGCTGGCGCGACCCCGCCCGGCGCCTGCGCACCTCCGGGCCGGCGGCGGCCGTGTTCCGCCGCCGCGGGCGGCTCGGCTACGACGACGGGCTCGGTGACGCGATCATCGGCAGCTTCGCCAACTGCGCCGGCGGCGAGACCCCTTGGGGCACGGTGCTGAGCGCCGAGGAGAACATGCAGAGCCAGGTGCCCGAGGCGGTCCATGCCGACGGCTCCTCGGTCTCCCCCGCCGCCCGCCCGTTCGCCTACGACGGCCAGCGCCTCGACGGCCTCGGCAACCCCTTCGGCCTGGCGGGCAACAAGTACGGCTGGATGGTGGAGCTCGACCCGCGCCAGCCCGAACGCACCGCCGTGAAGCACAGCTGGCTGGGCCGCTTCCGGCACGAGGCGGTGGCGGTGAAGGCCGTCGCCGGCCAGCCCCTGGTGATCTATTCCGGCTGCGACCGCCACGGCGGCCACCTCTACCGGTTCGTCAGCGACGCGCTGATCCGCGATCCGGCCGACCCGGCCAACTCGGAGCTGTTCAGCGCCGGCCGGCTCGAGGTGGCCCGCTTCGATCCCCCCGGCCCGGACGGCGGCGGTCGGGGACGCTGGCTGCCCCTGGAGCCCACCACCCCGGTGGCACCGCTCGGCCCCGGCCACTTCGCCCGCCACGGTGTGGAGCAGGCGGTGCTGCTGCCCCACAGCGACCGCCTCAAGCCTGGGGCCGAAGCCTTCAGCAGCGACGCGGCCGTGGCGGCCTACCGGCGCCGCTTCGCCACCCTGGCCGACCTCTACCCCGGGGAGGGGGAGGAGCGGATGGGGGCGATCCTGATCGATGCCCACCTGGCCGCCTGCGCCATCGGCGCCACCCCCGCGGCCCGGCCCGAGGACACGGTGATCGATCCCATCAGCGGCGAGCTGCTGATCGCCTTCACCGCCGGCGGCGGCAGCGACGACGGCCGGGCCGACCCGGCCATCTTCCGTGGGCCCAAAGGCCAGGCCACCTGGCCCTACGGCTGGATCATGGGCCTGGCCGACGACGGTCCGGCCCGGGCCGGCTCCTTCCGCTGGCGACTGGTGGCCACCGGCGGGGCCCCGTGGCAGGGGGGGATGGGCTTCGCCAATCCCGACAACCTCGCCATCGACCGGCAGGGGACCCTCTGGATGGTGACCGACCGCTCGACGAAGTCGGCGGATCTCGATCTGTTCGGCAACAACAGCTGCTGGGTGCTGCCCAGCCGTGGCCCCCACGCCGGGGAGGCCTTCTGCTTCGCCACCGGACCGATGGAGTGCGAGCTCACCGGGCCCTGCTTTGACGGCGACGAATCCACCCTGTTCCTGGCGGTGCAGCACCCGGGCGAGGACAACGGCACCCGCCCTTCTCCGGAGGCCCGTGAGGCCCAGGCCCACCGGCTGGTGGATCGCTCCGGGCGCCCCTTCGAGCAGCTGCGCTGGGTGCCCCTGGGCTCCAACTGGCCCTCCGGGGTCCCCGGCCGGGTCCCCCGCCCCGGGGTGGTGGCGATCCGCCGGCTCGCCGGCGGGCCGCTGCTGGCGGATCAGGCGGTGCCGGCGTCGAGGGAACGCTCGATCTGATCGATCGCCTCATCGAGCGGCTCGATCGCCGTCGCCATGGCGGCATCGCTGGCCTCGGTGCTGGGCCACTGGTGATCGATCTGGCGGCGCAGCTGCTGCAGGCCGCCGTCGATGGCCTCCAGCCGGGTGCCCAGGGCCAGCAGCCGGGCCTCACGTTCATCCATCCCCTGGCGCGCCGCATGCAGGTTGCGGCGCAGCTGGTCCACCAGCCGTCGGCGCTCCTGGCGCAGGGGCCCCTCCGCCTCCCGCTGCAGAGCCTTCTCCTCCCGGGCCAGGCGACGCGCCAGGTCCTCCGGATCGAGGCGCTGCCCGCCTCCGGATTCCAGCAGGGGCCGCCGTTCCCGCAGCCGCTCCGGCAGCTGCTGCAGCCGCTCGCAGCAGAGCTGGACACTGCCCAGGGCCTCCAGGTGGCCCGGGTCCGTGAAACGGGCCACGGCCTCCTCCCGCAACGCCAGCGCCGTCACCGCCAGGCCGCCGGCCCGCTCCAGGGCCTCCTCCAGTCCCGCATCGAGGCGCTGGTCATGGAGCCGCTGGCTGCGGCTGCGCCGTCCGGCCGCCCCGATGCGGGAGAGCAGGGCCGCGCAGGCGACGCTCAGCCCGACCGCCGCCGCAAGGGCCACCGGCAGGGCCACCCCGCCGGCGCGCACCAGCAGCACCAGGCCCACGCCGCCGGCGGCGACCGCCAGGGGATGGTCGAGCGGGTTGGACCAGCCGGACGCCGCCGCCATCAGAACGCCATCTGCAGATCTTCCATGCGGCGCCGGATGCTGTCCGCCGTGCCGGTGGTGAAATCGCCGCCGTTGCTCTCGGCGATGCGGCGCAGCACGTCGGCGTCGAAATCCCCCTGGTTGCCGTAACCCATCGTGAACACACCGATGCGTTCGTCGCTGGCGAAGCCGCTGCGCTTCAGCTCACCGCCCAGCGCCTCGAGGGAAAGCCGCGAGCCGTTGTCCTGGCCGTCGGTGAGCACCACCACCGCCAGGATCTCGCCGGGGCGCCGGGTGGAGCGCAGCCAGTCGCGACCCTGGCGGATGGCGTCGTAGAGGACAGTGCCACCCTCCGCGTCCAGGGAGGCGATGAAGCGCCCCGCCGGCTCGCCACCCTGGCTGCCACCGGTCACCACCACCGGCGGCCGCAGCCGGTTGTCGAAATCGAACAGGCCCACGGTGTCCCGGGGACCGATCTGGGCCAGGTACGCCTGCAGGGAGCGCTGGGCGGCCGGGAGCTTCTCCCCCTTCATCGAACCGGAGCTGTCCACCACCAGGGCCACCCGGGAGGGCTTCTTGGCCTGGTTGCGCCAGAGGGTGATGATCGCCTCCACCACCTCCGGTTTCGGGGCCCGCAGCGAGTCGTACACGGCCCGGGGATCGGCGCCGTAGGCCGCCGTGACGCGGCTGGGGGGCACCGCCGGGTTGGCCGGCCGCAGCCCCTGGTCGGCCGCCAGGCGCTGCACGTCCTCGCGCTGGAGACGTTCGATGAGCAGCAGGGCCGCCTGCTTCTCCTGCTGGGAAACCCAGGGGGCCTCCGGGAGGATCGCCCGCATCGTGCTGGCGTAGGTGGCCCTGGGGTACACGGCCTTGAGGGGCTCCTGGTCGCCCTGGCGGGAGGCGTTCACCGCCACCACCGACGACTCGTAGACCGAGCCCACCGAGGCCCAGAAGGGCCCGTTGCGCTGCATGGCCCGGGCCAGCTCGTCGGTGGAGCTGCCGTAGCGGGTCACGTGGCGCTGGATCGCCGCCACCTTGTCGCCGTGGGCCTGCACATCGGTGAGGGTGAGCGCTTCGGGCCGCTTGCCGGCCACCTCGGCCACCATGGCCACCAGGGTCTGGAGGCCCGAGTTGGAGCGGGTCGGGGCGGTGTGGACGAAGCGGATCGGCTGGGAGGGGCCGGCCGGATCCAGCTGGCGGTGGTCGCTGCTGCGGGCCAGGGCGGTGTAGGGATCGGGACGGTCGAGGCCCTTCGCCAGTGCCGGGGTGGTCATGAACACCATCGGACTGGAGGCCAGGGCCGGCGCATCGGCCGGCGCGGGGATCAGCTCCCGGGTGGGGGCCAAGCGCTGCAGGCGGTGCCGCAGCAGGTCGAGATAGATCTCGCCATCCACCGACAGCAGCGTCGGGATGCGCGGGTCATCGGCCGCCTGGCCGCCCTGGAGCACGCTCCGGGCATGGGTTTCCATCTCACTGACCACATCGCCGCTGCCGGCGGCCCGGCAGCGCAGCAGCACCGGCGTGCGGTCGGGGAGCCGGGGCGGCGCCTGGGCGATGGCCTTGGCCGCCTCCTGGCAGAAGCCCTTCAGGGCGCTGCCCACCAGCATCTCCAGCTCCACCGGCGGCGGGGCCAGGAGCTGGCAGCCACCGATCGCCACGCCGAGCATTGGCAGGCCGAGGAACGCGATGCTGAGGCCGGCCAACCGCAGGGCCCGTGCCATGGAGCGGCGCTGAACGACGGTCCCATTCTGCTGGCAACGGTCTTGGATACGGACGGCGGCGATCAGACTGCAGCGAACCCGGACCGCTCCCCTTGGCAGCGACCCTGACCCGCCGGCGCCTGATTTCTCTTCTGATCGCCGGGGCGTCCCTGGCCCTGGCGACGGCCCCCCTCCCGGGGCTGCGACGACCCCTGGTGGTGGCGGTGGGTTCGGAGTTGGCCGGCGCCATGGCCGACCTCGAACCCCTCTTCGAACGTCGCCAGGGGGGCATCGACCTGGCCTGGAGGGTGCAGGGCTCCCAGGACATGGTCAACCGCGCCCGGGAGGAGGGCCCGGAGCGGCCGCGGGTGCTGATTCCCGCCAACCGGGATCTGCTCGGCCAGCTGGCCTCCGAGCTGCAGGCCCAGGGCGGGGCGCCGGCGTTCCTGCAGGCCCCCGTACCCGTGGCCCGCACCCTGCTGGTGGCGGTGGCCTGGCCGGAAAGGGTCCAGCGGCTGTTCCCGGATGGGCGCTTCTCCTGGGCGCTGCTGCGGCGGGCCGCGGCGGCGGGGCAGTGGGGGGCCCTGGGCGCACCGGAGAGCTGGGGCAGTTTCGATCTGCGCAGCACCGATCCGATGCGCTCCAACTCCGGCCAGCTGACCCTGGCGCTCTGGTGCCGGGACCGGGGCCGCAGTGGCGCTGGTGGCGTTGCTGGTGAGGGGGGCGACTGTGCCGCCGCCCTGCGCCGGGCCGTCTATCGGCCGGCCCGCTCAACCGACATCCTGCTGCAGGAGTTCATCAGCGGCGGCCCCAACGAAGGCGACCTGGCGCTGGTGTACGAGGCCTCGGCCCTGGCACGTCAGGGGGAGGCGGGCCGCCAGCGGCCGGGGGGCTACGTGCTGCTGTTCCCCGACCCCACCATCGAGACGGTCCTGGCGGCCGCCGTGCTGCGGGGGGAGGCGGACGGGCGGGCGGAGGACGGGGAGCGCTTCGTGGCGTTTCTGCTCTCCCCCGAGGGCCAGGGGGTGCTCACCCGCCTGGGATTCCGCGGCGCCGATGGCGGCGGTGGCAGCCCGGCGGCCCGGGGCGTGAAGCGCCTGCCGCCGCCCTCGCCGGAGCAACGGAAGGAGCTGCTGCGCCTCTGGCAACAGGCCGGCTGAGCGAAGCGGCAAGCCCAGCGCCGGTGTCCCTGGGCACAGGAAACCGTTCGCCAAACCACGGACAGGACCATGGGCCTCTCCCGCCCGACAACATAACGCTGAAGGCGGGATTCGGGCCTGTTGGCTGATCCTCCCCCGGGAAGATTCAGCGCCGTAGTCGTGTCACCATGGCAGCCCAACCCGCCCCGCCGCGCCGAGGCTTCCCGCGCCCGATCAGCTCCACCGGGTCATCCCTGGCAAGCCTTCCTACCTAACATCCCTACCGAACGTTGTGCTCAGCTGCGACGCCCTGTTCATCTCGGATCTGCATCTGGGCTCCAATCAGTGCGAGGCTGGCCATCTGGCGGCCTTCCTGGAGTGCGTCCGCCCCCGAACCCTGTTTCTGGTCGGCGACATCATCGATCTGCAGGCGATCCGCTTCAACGCCAATGTCGATGCCTCCTTTCTCACGGATCGGATCGACGCCCTCCTCGCCGGGGGCAACGGAGATCCACCGGCCATTGAGGCCCTGCAGCAGACGCGGCTGCTGCGGGCCTCCCATCGTCGGGTGATCGAGCGGTTCGTGGCCCTGCGCCGGGCGGGGGTGGCGATCGTCTACATCCCCGGCAACCACGACGCCTACCTGCGGCGTCACGCCGGCCTGGAGCGGCCCGGTTTCGCCATCCGGCGCCAGACCGTCTACCGCACCCCGGCGGGGCAGCGGCTGCTGGTGCGCCACGGCGACGAGTACGACCGGCTGATCCGCTTCCACGCCGATGCCGCCGAGGGCTTGGCCCGCCTGCAGGAGCACTACAGCGCCAGCATCAACGGCCTGCTCTCCCCCTTCACCCGGCCGGCCGGCGGGGCTCTGTCGGCCGGCTGGAATGCCGAGGCGATCCTGCAGAGCGCTGTGGATCTGCTGGCCAGCCATCGGGAATGGCCCATCCCGGTGAGCCGGGGCCTCAACTCCTCCGGTGGTTTCTCCCTGGCCTTCGTGCTCGAGAGTGCCCTCAAGAGCCGCACCGGCCACGACCGGCTGATCAAGCGCGGGATCGTCCGGCACCTGCAACGGGAGCGACACAGTCCGGAGCCCCTCGACGGGCTGATCAACGGCCACACCCACATCCCCGAAGCCACGCCGCTGGGCCTGCCGGAGCCCTCCGGTGACGACCGGGGCCCCTGCCACATCACCTACTACAACACCGGCAGCTGGGCCCGCAGCCAGCGCCGGCTGGGGCGCACGGCCTTGGTGGTGGCCCACAGCGGCCGTGTCGGCATGGTGCGATTCGACCGGCGCCGGGGCATCGAGCCCTTCCAGCCCCCCCGCTTCCCCTTCAACACCTACCCGATGCGCCCCTGCCCTGGTTGCGGCCTGGGGGTGGCGCACCTGGAGGTGGCTGGTTCGTGATGCCACCGGGGTTACGGCCGATGCGCAGCACCATGCAGGTCGCTTGAATGGAAACGCAGGGCCCCGGAATCCTCCCATCGGCAGCGAAGGAGAAACGCACTTGAGAGTCGCCATCCTGGCCAATCGCGCCAACAGCTTCTACCGGCCCCTGGCGGAAGGCCTGGAGCGCATGTTCACGGAGATCGGTGTGGAGGCCATCCTCCTGTATGACGGCCTGGAGTCGCTTCCCCGCAAGACGCTCAGAGGTGTGGGAGTAGGGGCAAACTGGAAGGGAAAGGTGTTTCAACTTGCGCAAGGAAGCGTCTCCTGGCTGAACTATCAGAGGCTTCTGCGCTGTCTCAGGACGGTTGACTTTGCCGTGATCGTGGGTCACATGCCCGGTGCCTACTTCGATCTCCTCTTCGATGACCGTCGCCTACGCCATGATGTACCTCGCCTGCCCATCCTTCTCTATGATCTGATCTATCTGGGCAGCCGAGCCAACTGGGTGAAGTGGATCCATGGCTGCGTGACGAGCAAGCGCGTTCCCAAAGGCAAACACTGGGGCACGAATCGCTATGACCACCATCTCTGCATCACCGAAGTGTCTGAGCATCGCGTATTGCCAGGTGCTGAAAGCTTTTCACGCATCGGAATCAACCTGATCGATGCCTCCCTTGCCATTGAACCCAGGGAGATCTGTGCCCTCATTGATTTCGAGCGCCCCAATCACCTGCCCGAGCGGGCCGTACAGATTCAGGCCTGCATCGAGGCTGGCATCCCTTTCAAGGTGCTCCACGGCAGCTATTCCATGGCAGAGATCCGGAAGATCTACAGGAGCTGCAGCCTCTATTTCATTGCACACTGTGAATCATCCGGATTGCCGATCTGTGAAGTGCAGGCCTGTGGTGGCGTCATTCTGACGCCTTATGCCAGCTGGTGCCACGCCCATTACCTGGAGACACCGGAGCGTGGCCGCAGCGGCCGGCTGCCCGAGAACTTCATCGTTTACAACAATGACAAGCAGCAGCTGGTCAGCGAGCTGGAAAGACTCAAGCGGGACTACAACGCCGAAACGGCTCTTGCGAATTACAAACAAGACCAGCCCCACTTCTACCGGGGGAATCCCAACGAACTCGCCCGCGTCGTCGCCTTGATCGGGGATGGGACGATCGATTCGGCCTCCCATCATCGGCACCCGACCCTGCAGCAGCTCGCCGAAGCCGTTGAGGCCCGTCCCTGATCATGGCCATCCATCCGATGACCCTGAATCAGGTGCCAGTGGGGTCCCGTGTGACCATCACATGCCTGCCCGCCCACCCGGAACTGCAACGTCGGCTGCAGGCGATGGGGGTGCGACCCGGTGTGGAGGTGGAGGTGCTGCGCCGGGGCAGACCGGGCGGAATCCTGCACCTGGCCAGTGGTCTGCTCGAGTTCATGCTGCGCGATGAACAGGCCGCCGGCATGGAGGTAACCCCCCTCCCACCGCGCTGAGCCGTTCAGCGGAGGGCCAGGATGAGGGTGCCTCCCTGATAGACGATCAGGGCCATCAGCCAGGCCAGGAGCAGCGACCAGGAGAGGGACAGCAGGGCGAAGATCCGGCTCCTGGATTCCTGGATCTGGGCCGCCACCGTTCCGAGACAGGGGGTGTAGAGCAGTACGAACGTCATGAAGCTGAGCGACTGCAGTGGGGTGATGGCGCCCTGGATCGCCCCACCCAGACCCGATTCGGTGGTGCCGTAGATCACCGCCATCGCCCCCAGCAGGATCTCCTTGGCGATGAAGCCGAAGAACAGCGACACGGTGAGCTCCGGGTTCATGCCGATCGGCCCCAGCAGCGGCTGGAACAGATGACCGATCCCCGACGCCAGCGACCGTCCCGATCCCCCGCCGGCCCCCGGGGGAAGGTTGGTGAGCAGCCAGATCGCCGCGGCTCCCACGAGGATGAACACCTGGGTGGTGACCATGAAATTCAGCATCGACGTCCAGCCGCGGCGCAGAATCGTGCCCAGGCTCGGTGCCCGGTAGGGCGGCAGCTCCAGCACGAAAGCCCCATCACCCGGAAAGGCGCGCTTGAAGACCAGGCCCGTGATCACGGCCGCCGCAAAACTCATCCCATAGAACCCGAACAGCACCAGTCCGGGCGCCCACCAGGGCCTGGGGAAGAAGACGCCGGCCAGGAAGATGAACACCGTCAGCCGGGCCTGGCAGAGGGCGAAGGGAATGCACAGCATCGCCAGCAGGCGCAGGCTCCGGTCCCGGATCACCCGCGTTCCCATGATCGAGGGCACGTTGCAGCCGAAACCCATGACCTGCAGCACAAAGGCCCGCCCGTCCAACCCCAGCCAGCGCATGAAGCCGTCCATCAGAAAGGCGGCCCGCGGCAGATAACCCGAATCCTCGATGATGCCGATCAGCACGTAGAAGAGGAAGATCAGCGGCAGGAAGGTGGCCACCGTGCTCACCCCCAGCCAGAGGCCGTCGAGCAGGAAGCTCTTCAGCCATTCCGCTGAGCCCAGCCCCTGCAGGCCCGGCTCCAGCCAGGTTGAGCGGATCCAGTCGAGCCCGAAGCCGAGCAGATCCTGCAGCGGCGTGCTGACCGCATAGAGCAACTGGAACACCGCCAGCACGATCGCCAGGAACAGCACCACGCCCAGCAGCGGATGGAGCAGCCACCGATCCGCCAGACGGGTGCGCTGGAGCTGCAACCCCTCCGGGAGGGTCACGTGGCGGGCCACCAGCTCCTGCTGCCAGGTGTCGAGGTCGGCGGGCTCCAGCGGCAGGGGCCCGCCGACCGGGCCCGCCGGCCGGGGCGCCTCCCCCCACCGGTGCAACTCGTCGATCAGGGCGGCGATCCCCTGGTTCCGCTTGGCGCTCACCGGCAGCACCGGCAGGCCGAGGGCCTGGGACAGTCCCCGGTGATCGATCGCCAGGCCGTAGCGCCGGGCCTCGTCGCTCATGTTGAGCGCGGCGACCACCGGCAGACCCAGCTGCCGCATCTGCAGCAGCAGGCGCAGCTGGCCGCTGATCTGGCTGGCGTTGAGCACCACGATCACCAGATCGGGCGGGGTGCTCTGCATGTAGCGCTGCACCACGGCCTCGTCTTCGCTGCTGCCGCTCAGGTCGTGGATGCCCGGCAGATCCACCAGCTCGTAGCGCCTGCCGTTGCGGTCGGCGGGCATGGGGCCCCGCAGCAGTTCCACCGTCAGGCCCGGCCAGTTGGCGATCTGCGCATGGCCGCCGGTGAGCCGGTTGAAGAGGGTGGACTTGCCGGTGTTCGGCATGCCCAGCAGGGCGAGCTGCAACCCCCGCCCGTCGCTGTGGCGCCCTTGCTCGCCGATGCCATGGCACGAGCCTGAGCCGACCGGGCAACAGCCGGCCACGCCGGTGTGATCAGGGACGGACATGGGCTGGAGGCGCCCGTCGGGTCACTTGGAGCGGGTAAACACGGTAACGGGATGGCGCCATAGGCCGTCAGGCGCCCCTGGTGCCGCTGAGACCCCCTTTGACGTGGCTCAGGGCCGTCCCCTCGAGGAACTGCTGATCCAGCAGCAGCAGGGCGGCACTGTTGTCACCGGCCAGCCGCAGGCGCTTGCGAACGAAGCGGGCTTCGGCCTCCTCCTGGAGCTGTTCGGCGACGAACCAGTCGAGCATGGCCGTGGCGCTGCGTTCACCCATGGTCTCGGCCATGGCATAGAGCCGGTTGATCGAGGCGGTGACCCCCTTTTCCATGTCGTAGACCTGATCAAACAGCATCTGCACCGAGGGCCAGCTGCGTTCGGGAGCCTCGATCGTGGGCAATTCCACCTGTTCGTCGCTATCCACCAGATAGGCGATCATGCGGGCCGCATGGTCGCGCTCCTCCTGGCTCTTCTCGTGCATGTAGGCGGAGAAACCGGCCAGATCCTTTTCCCGCAGCCAGATCGACATGGCCAGATAGGTGTGCCCGGCCTGGAACTCAGCGGCCAGGTGTTGGTTGATGGCACTGGTGAGCTCTTTCACAGGCAAGGCGGGAATGAGCCCCTATCCATAGCCTGAGGCGGATGCCACGGCAGGAGCATTCACACACTCACACGTGACATTGGCTACTGACTCCATCGACGAGCAGGAAATCTGCCCGCTGTTGTTGATGCTGTCCAGCGGGAATCTGCGGCGCTGCGCTCAGGCCATCGGGCCCTGCACCTCCAGCAACCGCCGCCCCAGCAGGGCGCCGAACTCCTGATGGAGGCCGAGCCGGCCGGGGAGGCGGGTCACCACATCGGCGGTCTGGGCCAGAAGCTCCATCTCCCGGGTGGACCGGGGCGGGGCCGCCGTCGCCAGCACCACCTGAAACGGACACTGCAGAGAACGGGCCTGCTTCAGCCACCAGCCCCGCTCGCCTGCGGCATCGAGCCCCCCGCTGACGAAGGCGGCGCTGGCGAAGCGGGACCCGGGTCGCCGGGCCAGCCGCTGCTGCTGCCGCAGGTGATCCGGCGTCAGCAGGCCTGGATCCAGCCAGACGTGGCGGCGCAGCATCAGCCGGAGCATGGCCCGGCTGGTGTTCAGCCGGTAGAGCGCCGGGCCGATCAGCGGCAGGGCCACCAACCGCCGCAACCAGCCGAACCGCCCCGGCGACCAGCCCGTCATCGTGGGCAGGGGCCCCCGCCAGGTGGGCGCCACCGCGACGAAGCGGCTCCAGCGGCCGGACCACGCGCTCGCCAGGGCCAGGGCCAGGGCGGCGCTGTTCCCTGCGGCCACCACGGTGAGGGGGCCATGCGGGCGGGCGTCCAGGTCGGTGAGGACCGCGTCAAGGCTGGAGCACAGCAGGGCGGCGTCGTAGGCGAGCGCCGGACGGTCACTGTCACCGAAGCCCGGCCAGTCGAAACTCACCAGCTGGACCCGGTCGTGCGTGGCCGTGACCAGCGGCTGCCATTCGCTGCGGCTCGACACCGTGCTCAGGGCCGGCAGCAGCAGCCAGACGGGAGCCCCCTGCGGCCCCCGCCGCTCGGTCACGATCTGCAGCCGCCGGCCGCCCAGCTGGAGATCCAGCGTGTCCACCACGCCGCCGAACACCGCCGTCATGCGAACCCCCTGAGGCGCGCCCGGGCCGGGCCAGGGGCCGTGCGGAAGTCGAGGTGGTCGGTGCCCGGGTCGTAGAGGGTGTACTGCAGCCCGCGGCCCACGCCGATCACCTGGCGACTGGGCACACTCTGGCGCAGCTGCCATTCCCCCTCCAGATCCCGCACCTGTGCGGTGATCCCCCCGCCGCAGAGCGCGACGCTGAATTGTTCGCCGCTGCGGGCCGTGAACAGGCGGTTCACGTCCATACGGGTGAGGCGATCGAGCAGGCACAGGGGATCCGTGGCGCTGCCGAGGCTGTCCCCCACGTCGGCGGAGCTGCCGTGGAGCAGGGCGCAGTCGAGTTCGACGAAGCCGAACCGCAGGGCGGCCAGCCAGTCCATGAAGCCGGGATCCACGGCCCGAAGCAGGGCCTGCACGGCGTCCTTTCCAGATTCCCGTCGCAGGGCCTCGGCCCGACGCTCGCCGCGGTAGCCCCGTTCCGCCAGCACCTGCTCTTCCCACCAGCCATAGATGCAGTGCGGCCGCAGCTCCCCCCGGCGCGGATGCTGCAGGCGCTCCAGCAGCGCCCTGCAATCCCGCTCCGGGCCGATCAGATCCCCCAGCAGGAAGAGGGTCTCCACCCGGTGGCGCCGCAGGTCGGCCAGCACCGCCTCATAGACGTCGAGGTCGCCGCGCAGGCCGCTCAACAGTGCCCACCGTGCCATCAGCGCTCACACACGTGGCTGGCATCGTCGGCCCGCTCGGCGAACTCGAACCCGTGGCGCAGGCGCCAGGCAAACGGCGGCGGCAGGCCCGCCGCCAGGATCGCCCGGCAGGTGCGTTCCACGTCGTAGGGGACCTGGCGGATCTCCACCGTGTCGCGGTCCATGTCGTGGATCACATAGGTGGCCTCGGTGCCCCCGTGCCGCGGCTCGCCCACCGAGCCAGCGTTGACGATGCGGCGAACGGGGAGATCCACCCGGCGCTCCGCTTCAGGTCCGGGCTCGCCATCGGGCCGGCGCAGCCGCAGCTCGATCGAGCCCTCACGGAACTCGCGCACGTAGGGACGGTGGGTGTGGCCACAGAAGAGCGTGTCGGCCCCGGCCGAGACGACCCGCTCCAGGGCGGCGAAGGCCTCCATATCCGGCAGCAGGTACTCGTGCTGGCTGTTGGGGCTGCCATGAACGAACACCAGGCCGTCGCGGCGCAGGGACAGCGGCAGGCTGGCCAGGAACGCCTTGTTGTCCGGGCTCAGCTGGGCGGCGGTCCAGTGGTGGGCCAGCTGCCCCCGCCGCTCCGCCAGCTGGGAGGGATAGCTGCACTCACAGGCATTGAGCCCCTCGATGATGTCCTCGTCCCAGCAGCCCTGGCAGGTGGGGATGCCGCGGGAGCGGACCAGCTCGACCACCTCATTGGGCTGGGGGCCGTAGCCCACCAGATCCCCCAGGCAGGTGATCGTGTCGACGCCGAGCCGGTCGATGTCGTCCAGCACGGCTTCGAGGGCGGCCAGGTTGGCGTGCAGGCAGGAGAGAACGGCGTGGGCCATGGGGGAATGGGGAGGGCGGGATCGGATGGCAGGCGTCAGCCGTCATCCGGTGGCGGGGAGGGGCTCGCCCTGGGGGCGGCGGGGGGCCTGCTGCAGCTCCAGAACGGCATCACTGAGCAGGCAGTCGGCGATCGTGGTCTGGAGGCCGGCCCTGTCCAGGCCCTTGCCCTGCACCACCAGCCTTGAGAGGCGCATGGGCCTTCCGTGGGGCGGCGCGATGCCCTGCAGCGGCAGAAACTGGGTGCCGCTGCAGCTCACCATCCAGTTGAAGAGGAAGCCCCGGCCATCGGGCAGGTTCACCAGGGCCTTGGCGCGGTAGACATCCCCGTAGGCCCCATTGACCAGCTCGAACCAGAAGCTGTTCAAGCTGGCGGGATCCCAGACCTCCGTCGCCAGATCGAGGCTCCAGGAGTCCAGGGCCCCGAACACCAGGGTGTCCTGACGCGGCAGCTCGCTGTCGCGGCCGAAATGGAGGTGGCGATCCGGCCGCAGGCCCAGGGCGAGCGTCTGGGGGATCTCGGGCCCGAACAGGGGCAGCTCGATCAGGGCCAGCAGGCCCTCCCCGTCCGGTGCAGGGTCCTGGGTGGCGCCAGCCAGCTCGAGCAGATCAGGGATCTGGTCGTGGAGAAAGGCCTGATCGAGGCCCCCATCCAGGGCCAGGGGGCGCCCCTCGGGATCGACGCCGTCCAGGCGCCGATAGGCGCGGGGGCCCCGGTGCTCCTGCAGGCAGCTCAGGATCCAGCTGGTCTTGCCGCAGCCCGGCGGTCCGGAGACCAGAACCACCCCGCTCATGGCGCCACCACGCAGGCTTCCAGCTGGGCCCGCAGGCTGGAGGTGTCCAGGTCCCTGCCGATCGCCACCACCCGCGTGTGGCGCGGGCCGCCGTCGGGCCAGTCGGAATCATCGATGGTGAAGCGCTTGCCGCAGAGGTGGAACAGGTGGCGGCGCTCGCTCTCCCGGAACCAGAGCACCCCCTTGGCCCGGAAGACGGAGGCAGGAAGCTGATTGTCGAGGAAGTGCTGGAAGCGGCGCAGATCGAACGGGGCCTCCACCGCCAGGGACACCGAACGGAAGCCCTCCAGCTCGGGGGTATGGGCGTGGTGGTGGGCGTGCTCGTGCCCGTGGTCGTGCTGGTGGTCGTGGTGGTGGTCGTGCTGGGCCTGCTCGTGGGCGTCCTCCTCGGCCTGCAGGCTCACCAGACGATCGGTTTCGAACAGGCCGACGCTGAGCAGCATGGCCAGTGGCACGCCGGCGTGGTCGGCGCGTAGAAGGCGGGCATCGGCCTTGATCTCCCGCAGGCTGGCCTCCACGTCGGCCAGTCGCTCCTCATCCACCAGATCACACTTGTTGAGCACCAGGATGTCGCCGTAGACCACCTGGGCCCGGGCGATCGGGCTGGCGTAGGCGGTGGCCTCGAAGTGTTCGGCGTCGATCAGGGTGATGATCGAATCAAGGCGCAGGCGGTCGCGGAAGTCCCCGGCCAGGAAGGTCATGGCCACGGGCAGGGGATCGGCCAGACCGGTGGTCTCCACAACGATGTAGTCGACCGGGTCGGGGCGCTCCAGCACCCGGTGCACCGCCTCCTTGAGCTCGCCATTGATCGAGCAGCAGATGCAGCCGTTGCTGAGCTCCACCATGGCGTCACTGGTGGCCACCACCAGCTCGTTGTCGATGCCGATCTCACCGAACTCATTCACCAGCACGGCGGTGCGCGTCGCCTGCTGGCCGGAGAGGATGCGGTTGAGCAGCGTGGTCTTGCCGGCGCCGAGGAAGCCGGTGAGCACGGTGACGGGGATCTGGACCATGGGGGTCGGGACGGACAGCCGCTCAGCCGCAGGCAGGACTGAGAACGGTTTTCATTCTGGACCTTCGCCGTCCCTCACCGGCGCCCCAGCCGAGCCGCCCCGGCCGGGCCCGCCATAGGGAGATTCAATCCTTGAACACCCGTTAACCTCTCCATAACACAAACGGTCAGAGCGGGTTGCTATTCATAACGTGCCCCAAAATTGGCCATTCTGATGACCTTCGCGAAGAAGGCCCTGATTCTCTCCGCTGCCGGCGCTGTCACGGCTGGCCTGGCGGTTCCCGTGATCGCCCAGAGCAATTCGATCAACGGCGCCGGGGCCACCTTCCCTGCCCCGGCCTATCAGCGCTGGGCCGTTGAATTCGCCAGAGAGACCAAGAGGCAGGTGAACTACCAGTCGGTGGGTTCCGGCGCCGGCGTGCGCCAGTTCCATGCCGGCAGCGTCGATTTCGGCGCCACCGATGACATGCTGGATGCCTCCAAGGGTGAATTCACCAAGGGCGTGACCGCCCAGCGCGGTGCCCTGCAGATCCCGATGATGGGCGGCACCGTCACCCCGGCCTACAACAACCCCAGCTGCAAGAATCTCAAGCTCACCCAGCGCCAGCTCGCTGACATCTTCCTCGGCAAGATACGCACCTGGGAGCAGCTGAAATGCGGGAAGGGCCCGATCACGGTGGCCCACCGCTCTGACGGTTCCGGCACCACCGCCGTGTTCACCAACTCCCTCTCCTGTTTCTCGCCCGAGTGGAAGTCGAAGGTGGGCGCCGGCAAGGCCGTCAAGTGGCCCGTGGGCGTTGGTGGCAAGGGCAATGAGGGTGTGGCCGGCGTCATCCAGAACACCCCCGGTTCGATCGGTTACCTCAACCAGGCCTTCGTGAAGGGGCGGATCACCCCGGCGGCCCTTCAGAACAAGGCCGGCAAGTTCGTTCTTGCCAACGACGCCACAGGTGCCGCCGCCCTCAACAGCGTCAAGCTGGATGCCCGCCTCGGCGGTGAGGACTGCAACCCGGCCGGCGCCAACGCCTTCCCGATTGCCTCGTTCACCTGGGTTCTGGCCTACCAGCGCGGTAACGGCGACAAGGCCGCCACCCTGCGCCAGTTCCTCAACTGGGGTCTCTCGCCCAAGGGCCAGAACATCGCCCGGCAGCTCGAATACGTGCCCCTCACCGGCGCCGTCCTGGCACGGGCTCGCGCCGAGGTGGCCAAGATCGGCCGTTGAGTCTGGTTACTTGCAGTCGGCCCTGCTGGGCTGACAACAGATGATCAGGGGGGCGTCCGCCCCCCTTTTCTTTGCGGCTGTCAGCCTCGGCTATCCGGGCTGCGACGACCACCGAAGCTGGCAGCCGCCAGACTCTGACCGTCTCAGGCCGGGCTAGCCATCGGCACTGGGACCAGAGGCCCGCCGATGGCGGACCGGCCGGCGACGGTGCGGAGCGGGGATTACTCGCTGACGCCTTCGATCCGGTCCTCGATCTCCTGGTAGATCTCCTGGAGCTGGGCGATGTTCTCGTCGGAGGTTTCCCAGTAGCCGCGGCCGTTCACCTCCAGCAGGGTGCCGACGATGCGGCGGAAGCTGTGGGGGTTGAGGTCCATCAGCCGCTTGCGCATCTCCGGGTCGTTGATGAAGGTCTCGTTGGCCTCCTCATAAACAAAGTTGTCGACCGCACCGCTGGTGGCGCTCCAGCCGAGGGTGAAGTTGAGCCGCTTGGCCACCTCCCGCACCCCCTCGTAGCCGGAATCAAGCATGCCTTCGTACCACTTGGGGTTGAGCAGCTTGGTGCGCGAATCGAGGCGGATCGTTTCGCTCAGGGAGCGCACCTGGGCGTTGGCCGTAGTGGTGTCGGCGATGTAGCTGGTGGGGGCCTTGCCGTCGTCGCGCAGGCCGGCGATCAGCTTGGTGGGGTCGGAGTCGAAGTAGTGGCTCACGTCAGTGAGGGAGATCTCCGCCGAGTCCAGGTTCTGGAAGGTCACATCGGCGGTCTTCATCGCCGATTCGAACACCTCCCGGTTCTGGTTCATCTCGCCGGGGTTGTCGGCGTTGAAGGCAAACGTCTTGCGGCTGAGGTACATCTCCTGCAGCTCGCCTTCCTCCTCCCAGGTGCTGTTCTCCACCGCCAGGTTGACGTTCGAGGAGTAGCTGCCGCTGGCATTCGAGAACACCCGGGTGGCGGCGTCCCGCAGGGAGATGCCCTGCTCGGCTGCCTGCTCCTGGCTGTGCTTGCGCACGAAGTTCATCTCCAGGGGCTCATCGGCCTCGGCCGCCATCTTCACGCCCTGGTCGATCAGGGCCATCTGGTTGATGAACAGGTCCCGAAACACGCCCGAGCAGTTCACCACCACGTCGATGCGGGGCCGGCCCAGCTCCTCGAGGGAGATGAGCTCCAGCTTGTTCACCCGGCCGAGGGAATCGGCCATCGGACGCACGCCGATGAACCAGAGGATCTGGGCCAGGGACTCGCCGTAGGTCTTGATGTTGTCGGTGCCCCAGAGCACGCAGGCGATCGTTTCCGGCCAGGTGCCCTGCTCGGCCCTCTGGCGCTCGATCAGCCGGTCGACCACCACCTTGGCGGCGGCGATGGCCGCCCGGGTGGGGATGGCCTGGGGATCGAGGGCGTGGATGTTCTTGCCGCTGGGCAGCACGCCAGGGTTGCGGATCGGGTCACCGCCGGGTCCGGGCAACACGTACTCGCCATCGAGGGCCCGCAGCAGGCTCTCCATCTCCATGTCGGCGCAGATCTGCTCGAGGCAGAAGCGCAGGTAGGCGAACTGGCGATCCAGCTCAGCGACATCCACATCAGGGAACCCGGCCTGGCGGCAGGCGCTCAGCCAGGGGGAGGGGAGGCGGTAGCCGAAACGCTCCAGCAGGTCGAAGAACCAGCCGAAGTTGCGCCGCAGGGTGACGCGACCATCGGCGCCGGTGACCTCCCGAACCATGGCGCCCACCGCCGACCGGCAGGCCTCGGTGATCACCCGGTTGAGCTCCACATCCGCCAGGACGCCTTCATCGTTACCCCGGTACACCTCGGCGATGGTGCGGCCCCGGCTTTCCGCCAGCAGCCCCGGCAGCGAACGCAGGCCCTCCTCCTCCCGCTCCAGGGCGGCGATGCTCACGAGGGTGGCGATCGCCTCCTCGGCGGTGGGAGGCTTGCCGATGGTGTGCAGGCCGCAGGGCAGCAGCCGGCTCTCGATCTCCATCAGCTGGCGATAGACGGCTCCCACCACCCCGTCACGCCCGTCAAGGTCGAGGGCCGCCGCGTCGGCGTCCCCCTCGGGCAGGACCACGTCCTTGTCGAGGTTGCACTGGCGGGCGGTTTCGATGATCGCGTTGACGATCTGCACCCCCCTGGAGCTCTCCCGCAGCTGCTGGTAGGACCCCACCAGCTCACCGAGCTCCTTGAGACCCTTGTAGAGGCCGGCGTTCTCCGCCGGCGGGGTGAGGTAGCTGATCGTGGAGGCGTAGCCCCGCCGCTTGGCGATGGTGGCCTCCGAGGGGTTGTTGGCGGCGTAGTAGTAGAGGTTGGGCAGGGCGCCGATGAGGGAATCGGGGTAGCAGGTCTCGCTCATGCCCATCTGCTTGCCGGGCATGAACTCCAGGGAGCCATGGGTGCCGAAGTGCAGCACCGCATCGGCGCCCCACACCTTCTCCAGGTAGGTGTAGTAGGCGGCGAAGCCGTGGTGGGGGCTGGCGCTGCGGGAGTAGAGCAGGCGCATCGGATCGCCCTCGTAACCGAAGGTGGGCTGCACCCCCACGAACACATTGCCGAAGTGGCGGCCGTAGATCAGCAGGTTGGTGCCATCGGAGTTGAGGTTGCCGGGGGGCTTGCCCCAGTTCTCCTCCAGCCGCTCGGAATAGGGGGTGAGGCGCTCGTACTCCTCGACGCTCATGCGGTGGGCGATCGCCAGCTCGGGGGCCCCCTGCAGGGCCTCCGGATCGCTGAGCACCGCCTCCATCAGTTCCTTGGGCGTGCGGGGCATGGCCTCCACCGTGTAGCCCTTGGCCTTCATCTCCTCCAGCACGCGGAAGATCGAGCCGAACACGTCGAGGTAGGCGGCGGTGCCCACGTTGCCCTTGTCGGGGGGGAAGCTGAACACGGTGATCGCCAGCTTCTTCTCGGAGCGGGGCTTGATCCGCAGCGAGGCCCAGCGGATGGCCCGCTCGGCGATCGCATCCACCCGGTCCTGGAGGGTGTGGGCCTTGCCGGTGGCGTCGTCGCGCCCCGACAGCACGATCGGTTCGATGGCGCCGTCGAGCTCGGGGATGGCGATCTGCAGGGCCACCTGCACCGGGTGCAGCCCCAGATCGCTCTCCTCCCACTCCTGGGTGGTCTGGAAGACCAGGGGCAGGGCCACCATGTAGGGCCGGTTGAGCCGCTTGAGGGTTTCGATCGCCTTGGGATGGTCCTGGCGGGCCGGGCCGCCCACCAGGGCGAAGCCGGTGAGGCTCACCACCCCGTCCACCAGCGGCTGCTCCGGGTTGAGGGGGTCGTAGAAGAAGGAGGAGACGGGCCGGGAGAAGTCGAGGCCGCCGCAGAACACGGGGATCACCGTGGCGCCCCGGTACTCGAGTTCCTGGATGACGGCCACGTAATGGGCGTCATCGCCGGTGACGATGTGGCTGCGCTGCAGCACCAGGCCGATCACCGGGCCCCGGCGGGCCCGCTCGCTGAGGTCGGCGCGGCTGGCGCTCCAGTTGAGGTACTCCTTGAGGTCCTCGAACATCCCCGGCGCCATCGGGTGCCAGATGCCCAGGTCCGGGAACACCACCGGGTCGGCCACCGTCAGCTGGGGCCGGCCCAGCTCCGCCTTCCCGAAGACGTAGCGGTCGGCCAGCATCAGCAGGAAGTTGCGCAGGTTGTCCGGCGTTCCCCCCAGCCAGTACTGGAAGCTGAGCATGAAGGAGCGGGCGTCCTGAGCCTTCTCCACCGGCAGGTACTTGAGCACCGTCGGCAGGGTGTTCAGCAGCTTGAGCATGGCGTCCTGGAAGCCGGCCCCATTGGCTTCCTTGCGCTTGCGCATGAACTGGGCGATGGCGCTCTTGCTCTGGCCCAGCTGGGCCATCGAGAAGGTGCCGAGCTTGTTGAGACGCATCACCTCCGGCATGGACGGGAACACCACCACCGCCTTGAGCCGGTCGCGGTGGGGGGCGACGGCGTCCACCACCTTCTGGGCCAGGTCCTCGATGAAGATCAGCGAGGCGATGAAGACGTCGGCCGCCGCCACGTCGGCGCAGAAGTCGGCGTAGTTGGCCGGATCCCGCAGCTCCTCGATCAGGTAGCCGCTGAGCTCCACGGCCAGGGGACCGTTCTGGTCATTGAGGCCGGTGGCGGCGGTGGTGAGGGCGTTCTGGTACTGGGGTTCGAGCACCACGTAGACGGCCTTCATCACCACCCGGTCGTTGGCGCCATCGGTGGGGGCAGGGCTGACCCGGCGGCTGGCGGAACGGACCTGCGTGAACATGCGGCGGATGCGTTGAGCAATGTGAAGCAGCCTACGGAGGTCCCGTCGGGGACGCGATCGGTTGCAGCGCAGCGTTACAGGCTGCAGCCCTGCCGGTGGGCCGGGCCACATAGGCTCGCCTGGAGTGCCAGCCGCCCATGACCGCGACCTCCCCGTCCCCAGCAGAGCCGGCGCCGATCCCGGTGGTGGTGGCCGGGGCCCTGGGCCGCATGGGCGCCGAGGTGATCAAGGCCGTGGTGGCGGCCCCCGACTGCACCCTGGTGGGGGCGATCGACACCACCCCGGGCCGCGAAGGCGAGGACGTCGGGCTGGCCCTGGGGCTGGGGGAACTGGAGGTGGCGATCAGCGCCGATTTCGAGGGCAGCCTCTGCCAGGCGGGCCAGGCGGTGCGGCAGTCCGGCCCCGGCGGCGGCGCGGTGCTGGTGGACTTCACCCACCCCAGCGTCGTCTACGAGCACTGCCGCGGCGCCTTCGCCTACGGCGTCCATCCGGTGATCGGCACCACTGGCCTGCGCCCCGACCAGCTGGCGGATCTGGCCGCGTTCGCCGAGAAGGCCTCGATGGGGGGGGCGGTGGTGCCCAACTTCTGCGTGGGCATGGTGCTGCTGCAGCAGGCGGCGGCAGCGGCGGCCCGCTTCTACGACTACGCCGAGCTCACCGAGCTGCACCACAACCGCAAGGCCGATGCCCCCAGCGGCACCTGCCTCAAGACCGCCGAACTGATGGAGGAGCTGGGCAAGACCTTCAACCCCCTGCAGGTGGAGGAACACGAGAGCCTGGCCGGCTGCCGCGGCGGCCTGCGGGAGAGCGGCCTGCGGCTCCACTCGGTGCGGCTGCCCGGGCTGGTGGCCCACCAGGAGGTGCTGTTCGGATCGCCCGGCGAGACCTACACCCTGCGCCACGACACGATCGACCGCAGCGCCTACATGCCCGGCGTGCTGCTCACGGTGCGCAAGGTGCGCCGCCTGGGCGGCCTGGTCTATGGCCTCGAGCGGCTGCTGTGAGCCGCCCCGTGAACCGATGCTGATCCCCCTCAAACCCGGCGAACTGCTCCGCCTGATTCCGGCGGTGGCCACCGGTCCCCAGTTCACGGCCTGCAGCGGCGACCCGCGCAAGCTGCTGCAGCGGGTGCTGATCTCGGTGATCGGCGGGGTGATCGCGCTGCTGATCAGCCAGACCCTGCTGTTCCGCAGCCAGGCCGGCCCGGTGTTCCTGGTGGTGGGCTTCGTCTTCCTTCTCTATGTGCTGTGGGGGCCGATCCTGGAAGCCGGACGCCGCAACGCGCTGCTGCGTCGCTACCCGGCGGCGGCCATCTTCGAGGGGGTGGTGGCCGACCAGTTCCGGCGGGAGGTGGTGGAGAACCGCCGGGAGCAGGCCAACAAGCAGGGGCGCCTGGAGCTGGTGGAGAACCGGCGCACCTGGCTCTGCCTGGAACTGGAGGATGAGGACGGCTACCTGGGCCAGATCCGCTTCCCGCTGGAGAAGAAACACGAGCAGATCCGGCGGGGCATGGTGATCCGTTGCCTGGTGCTGAGTGAGCGCAAGGACTTCTCCCGCATCGGCGCCCTCTCGGATGGCTGGCTGCCCCAGCTGAAGCAGTGGGTGGGCGAGTACCCCTACCTGCTGCGGCCGGCCTTCGAGGAGCTCTGCCTGCGGCGGCTGGGGTGAGGGACGCTGGACGCATTCGAAACAATGCGTTACAATTCTCGCAACACTTCTCAAGGAGTTCTCCCATGACCGCCGCCACCCCCACCGCTCCCACCGCCCTCGATCGTTCCGCCATCCGCGGCGCCACCGTCACCACCGAGGACGGCGGCCGCCTCAACGCCTTCGCCACCGAACCCCGCATGGAAGTGGTGAGCGCGGAGAGCGGCTGGGGCTTCCACGAGCGCGCCGAGAAGCTCAACGGCCGGATGGCCATGCTCGGCTTCATCGCCCTGCTCGCCACCGAATTCGCCCTGGGCGGCGAGGCCTTCACCCGCGGCCTGCTCGGCATCGGCTGATCGCGGCTCCCCTTCGGGGGACAGCCCTGCTCCGGTCGGCCGTTCACGGCGACCCCCATCGCCGCAGCAGACTTTCTGCTGCGGCTTTTCCATGGCCATGCCCGCTTCGCTCCACGCCCGGATCCAGGGCGCCGGCCCCACCGGTGCCCTGGCGGCCCTGGCCCTGGCCCAGGCCGGCTGGCGGGTGAGCCTGCAGGATCCCCTGGCCCCCGAGGCGCTGCAGGCCCGGGAGCGGGCCTACGCCTTCACCCACTCCAGCCGGGAGCTGCTGCAGCGCCTGGGGCTCTGGGGTGACCTGCGGCCCACCCTCGTGCCCTTCCGCCGGCTGCACCTGCGCGACGTGGCGGCGGAGCGCGATGTGCGCTTCGAGCCGGCCGACCTGGGCCAGGCCGAGGCGGTGGGCTGGATCGGATCCCACCGGCCCCTGATGGCGCTGCTGCTGCGGCGCCTCGGCCAGCACCCCGCCGTCCGCCTGGAGCTCGGTGGCGAAGCGGCGGCCGCCTCCACGAACCACGCGGACGACACGGACGACGCCGACCTGCTGGTGGCCGCCGACGGCCCCGACTCCCCCACCCGCCGGGCCCTTGGCATCGGTCAGTGGAGCCATCCATACCGCCAGGCCTGCCTCACGGTGCAGGTGGAGATGCGCGGCTGCGCCGACGACGAGGCCTGGGAACTGCTGCGTCCGGAAGGCCCCTTCGCGGTCCTGCCCCTTGGCGAGCGCCGCTTCCAGCTGGTCTGGAGCGCGCCGGCGGTCCGCTGCCGCCAGCTGGAGGCCCTGGACGCCCCGGCCTTCCTCGACCGGCTGGCGGGGGCCCTGCCGGA
The DNA here is from genome assembly GCA_943369315.1 of Synechococcus sp. UW140. Lineage (GTDB taxonomy): Bacteria > Cyanobacteriota > Cyanobacteriia > PCC-6307 > Cyanobiaceae > Cyanobium. The sequence goes on along the minus strand of CALRMW020000001.1, from coordinate 6,478 downwards.
CCGGCTCCAGCCCGATGCCCTGCTGTCGCCTCCCCGCGCCTTTCCGGTGGCCCTGCAGCTGGCCCGGCGTCTGCATCGGGGCCGCACGGTGCTGGTGGGGGAGAGCGCCCACCGCTGCCATCCGGTGGGCGGCCAGGGGTTGAATCTCTGCTGGCGGGATGTGGCGGTGCTGCAGCGGCTGGCCGAACGGGCGGCCCGGGGCACGCTGTCGCCGCGCCGCATCGGAGCCGCCTACGGGCGCCGCCGCTGGCCCGATCTGCTGCTCACCCTGCTGGCCACCGACCTGCTGGTGCGGATCTTCTCCAACCGCCACCGGTGGCTGCTGCCCCTGCGCCAGCTGGCCCTGGCCTGCCTGGCCCGCGTCGACGGCAGCCGGGCCCTGGCCCTGCGGGCCATGACCCAGGGACCTTGTCGCCTGGGCCAGCCGCTTGCAGCATGGATGGATGGTGATCAGCAGCTCTCCCCAGCCCCTGCCCTCTCCGGCCATGGTGCGCTTTCTGCGCCATCAGCTGGGCCTGAGTGAGAACGCCCTCCAGCTGGGGATCCGGCAGTCCCAGCTGGAGCAGGCACCGCTCCCGGCCGTCCTCTGGCGCTTCGGCCTGATCAGCCTCGAGCAGTTCGACAGCGTCCTGGCCTGGCAGGACCAGCAGAGCTGACGCTCAGCTGTAGATGATCAGGGACTCGATCGGATGCTCCTGGGGCAGCCGGCTGCGGCCGTCGAGGGCCGCCAGTTCCGCCAGGAAGCCGAAGCCGCAGAGTTGCCCCCCCGCGGCCTGCACCAGCTCGCTGCAGGCCGCGGCGGTGCCCCCGGTGGCCAGCAGGTCGTCGACGATCAGCACCCGCTGGCCGCCGGCGAGGGCATCGCTGTGGATCTCGAGCCGGTCGGTGCCGTATTCGAGGCTGTAGTCCACGCCGATCACCTCGCCGGGGAGCTTGCCCGGCTTTCGCACCGGCACGAACCCCACGCCCGTGATCGTGGCCAGGGCCGTGCCGACGATGAAGCCGCGGGACTCGATGCCCACGATCAGATCCGGCTGCACCTGCTCACAGAGCAGTCCCAGCAGGCGGATGGCCTCGCCCCAGCCCTCGGGATCCCGCATCAGGGGCGTGAGGTCACGGAAGAGAATGCCCGGCTTCGGAAAGTCGGGAATGTCCCGGACCCAGGTGCGCAGATCGATCGAGGAAGGGCTGCTGGCCATCGTGCTGCTGGGTCGTGCTGGTGAAGGGACCGGTACCGGCGACGTGACGGATGGACGGCGCCGCTGGCATCATCGCAGTCATGGCCAAGGACACTTCGGAAGCGGCGACCCAGGACCGCTCCTCCCGCCCCCTGCCCCGCAGGGGACTGGAGCGTCTCGATCTGATGCTGCTCTGCATGGAGGCGCTCGACCTCAACGGCGGCGAAGCCATGGTGTGGATGAGCGAGCAGCTGGGCTACGCCGGCCTCTTCCCCAACCGGGTGGAGCTGTGGAAGCGGCGCTGTCACAACCCCCTGCGGCGCTCCTGCCGGCGCGGCGAGGTGCCCGTCGCCGAGACCGATGCCCTGATCCGCATCCTCTGCGTCATGGCGGACCGCCTCTACCCGATGCTGCGCTCCCTGCTCTCCAGCAGCGAGCCGGAGTCGGTGGCGAAGGAGCGCTGGGCCCTGTTCCAGGGGCGGTTGGGGGAACTGATCCAGGAGCGCATGAACCCCCGCCGCAGCGGCGTCCAGAAACTGCTCGATCCCAACGACGGAGCCGCCCAACGACTCCAGCTGGTGCAGGGCCTCAGCCTCTGCGCCGGCCAGGGGGGCTTTGAGCGCATCAAGGCCAGCCTGATGGACGCGGTGGCGTGACGGCGGCCGCAGCAGACCCCCCATGGTTCAGAGTTCCGTGATGAAGCAGAGCCTCGTCTTCGATCAGCTCAGCTGCCGGCTTCAGGTGGAGGGTCTCCCCGACGTCTCCATCGGTCAGAGCGGTGCGGCCCTGGGCATCATCACCGGCTGGACCCTGCAGTGGGTGGGCCGGCCCCTGCTGGAGGGGCGCCGTGAGCACCTCCAGGCCCTGATGCAGGTGGTGCTGCCCTACGCCCGCCACCTGATCAGCGGCGTGCGCCGCGAGTTCAGCGTGGCCGGCGAACCGGTGGACATCGGCCCCCACCCCGACGGCGGCCACCGGCTGCTGCTGCGCAGCAGCCAGCCCGACACCCCTCCCCTGGAGATGCATCTCGACGATGCGGAACTGGCGGATCTGGTGCGGGTGCTGGATCTGCTGCGCCTCGATCCACGCGTTCAGCTGCCCCTGGCGATCCCCGATCCGGAGCCCCTCGGGCCCAGGGAACTGATGGAGCGGATCCCCCTGCACCGACGCCTTTCGGCCCCCGTGGGCGGTGCGGCGGCGCTGGCGGTCTCGGCGGCCCTGGTGCTGCTGCTGCCCCCGCCCGCCGTACCCCCTGCCCCGGCACCGGCGGCGCCGGCTGCCCAGGAGGCCCCGGCCACCCCGCGGCCCTGAGCCTCCGCCGGGCGGCGAGCGGTTGACGTCGGCCCGGCACTGGTCACACTGGGGGGCAACCATCCAGCGCCTCCACGGCCATGCGACGGGCTCACCGATGGGTATGAAGCGATGGGCATGAAGCGATGGGCATGACCTGGTCGGAACTGCGCCGCCGGGTGGCTCGGCTCGGAGCCGCCCTGGATGTGGTGGTCCGCAGCGATCCGGAGGTCTGCGGCCTGAGCGGTTCCCATTTCCACCTCACGCTCCACCACGGCGGCCAGGGCGACTGCACGGTCAATGACCTGTCCCTGATCGACTGTCCCAACGAGCTGGTCCTGATGGAATTCGAGCGGTGGATGCGGGGTGCCGGCTATCCGCTGGAGCCCTGACGTCCCGGCCATGCCCCAAACCCCCTACCCGCTCCATCTGCCGACGCCGAGGGGACCGACACCGGGGAAGGGCCTGGAGCTGCGCCGTCGCCGGCGCCGTCCCTCCTCCCGCTGGCGGCAGGTGCTGGCGGGCCTGCTGCTGATCCTGGCGGGAAGCCTCATCCTGACCGGTCTGATGCAGCTGCCGGAGCGGCTGGATGCCTTGCTGTTGGTCAGCAATGCCATCGCCAACCTGATCAGCGGGCTGAGCCGGCTCAGCATGGGCATCCTGCAGCTGGGCAGCGTCATCGTGGTGGCCCTGCTGGCCCTGATGGCCCTGTTGCTGCTGGTCGGCGGCGGCGTGCGTCTGGTGCGGGGGCTCACCGCCCGGCCGCGCCGTCCCTCCTGAGGGGGAGGCGCCACGGCCTGAAGGGGCCGCGCCGGAGACTCAGTGGTGCAGCTGCTGGAACCAGAACCCGGCCAGCTGCCAGGACGACAACAGGAAGATCGCCAGGATCAGCCAGTTGACCCAGGCGGGCCGTTCGCGGTTCTCGAACATGGCGGCAGGGAAGACGCGTCCTTCGCCCTGATCCTGCCAGTGCGCCCGGCCGATCCGGTGCCGCGTGACGGTCGGTGGCACCGAACGGATGTCAGCGTTCCGCCCCCATGGCTTCCGTCTCCGCCCCAGGCGCCCTGCTCTCCTGCCTGGGCTTTCCCGGCTGGGGGGGACTGCACCTGGTCGTCCCGAGCCGGGGGCAGCCTTCCGCCCTGGCCAGCCGGCTGGAGCTCTGCCAGGGGGGCGACGGGGAAGCGGCGGGCCAGCTGCTGCCGGCCCTGCTGCGCCGCCACCGCGATCTGGAGCCCCTTGATCCAGCCCGCTGGCCCTGGGCCGGGGAGACCGCCATGGCCTGGCCCCGGGCCTGGGGCCATCGCTACCTGCTCATCTGCCGCTGGGGATCGGCGACGCCGCTGCGGATCGCCGCCTGGCAGCGGCAGGGGGACGACGGGGGCTGGAGCCGACTCTGTGCACCCGTCCCCCTGGCCTGCTTCGGTGAGCGCTTTATGGCCCCGCCGGCCGCCGGGGCCGAGCGGAGCGCGCCCCCCGGGTTCGTCAGGAGATGACCAGGGCCACACCCAGCCCGACCACCATGAGGGCGATGGCCCCCACGGCCCAGTAGGCATGGCTCTGGGCATCGGCCCTGGTCTCGCCGATCACCATCGTGCCTTCGTCGGCATAGAGGTTGTCGTGGTTCTCGAGGTCGTGGGTGTGCATGGGGCCTCCAGCTAGCTCGTCGGACCCCTCCAACGTAGGAACGCCGGACGGACCGGTCCGCCACCGCGACGAACCGACACCCCTCGCCACGGTCTGCCCCGATGGCCCCCGCCATGGCAGGTTTGCCGGCGGCGCCCAATAATGCGGCTGTCTGCAGAGTCCCGTGCCGCCCTGGCTGCTGATCCTGATCACCGTTCTGGTGATCACGCTGGTCGTCAATCCCACGGAGCGGGATTTCGTCTGGTACCGCAGCCTCCGGCGACCGGAATGGATCAGCCGGCAACCGTGGGTCGCCCTGGTCTGGCCGCTGATCAGCGTCTGCTTCTACGGCTCGGCGCTCGCCTTCTGGCAGACGGCCGGCTCATGGGGCTGGGTGGCCGTCTACGGGGTCCTGCTGGTGCTGCTGCGCAGCCCCCACTGGCTCAGCTGCCGGCTGCACAACCTCAGCGCCGGCCTTCCCCTCCGGCTGCTGAGCTGGACGCTGACGCTGGTCCTGGCCCTGATTGTGGGGCCCGCCTCGCCCCTGGCCTCCGTGTTGCTGCTGCCCGTCCTGGTGTGGACGCCGGTGGAGGCCGCCATCGACCTGCGGATGGTTGGATTGAACCGCAAGGAGCACCGGAGCGGCCGTGGACCCGATGATCGCCGCTCTGCTCGATCCCGGCGCCTATGACCATCCGGTCGAGCGGGTCGAGTGCCTGGAGACCCACATCTCCTGGATCCTGCTGACCGGCACCATCGCCTACAAGATCAAGAAGCCGGTGAACCTGGGCTTCGTCGATTTCTCGACGCCGGAGCGGCGCCGCTGGTTCTGCCAGGAGGAGCTGCGGCTCAACCGCCGGCTGGCTCCGGACCTCTACCTCGGCCTCAGTCCCATCCATGGCCCGCCTGAGCGGGCCAGCCTCCACGGCAGCGGGCCGACCCTGGAGCTGGCCGTCCGCATGCGCCAGTTCCCCCAGAGTGCCCTGCTGGGCGCCGTTCTGGAACAGCACGGCCTCAGCGCCGACCAGCTCGAACGGCTGGCGGATGACCTGGCGGCCTTCCATGCCGCCGCCGCGGTGGCCCGCCCCGACGAGGCCTACGGCGCACCGAAGCTGGTGAAGAGGCCGGCCGTGGCCAATCTGGAGGTGCTGGCGGCCAGCGGCGTTGCTGCCGCGCCGGAGGTGGCCGCCCTGCGGCAGTGGACGGAGGACAGCTTCGCGGCGCTCCAGCCCACCTTCGCCCTGCGGCGCAGCCAGGGGCGCATCCGCGAGTGCCACGGGGATCTCCACCTCGGCAACCTGCTGCTGGAGGGGGGGCGCATCCGGGTCTTCGACTGCCTGGAATTCAGCCCCGAGCTGCGCTGGATCGACGTGATCAGCGACCTGGCCTTTCTGGTGATGGATCTCGAGCACCGCGACCGGCCCGACCTGGGGGCGGTACTGCTCAACCGCTGGCTGGGACGCTGCGGCGACTACGGCGGCCTGCTCACCTGGCGCTGGTACCGGGTCTACCGCTCCCTGGTGCGGGCCAAGGTCTGCGCCCTGCGCCTGCGCCAGCCCGACCTCGACGCCGGCACGGCGACACTTCTGCAACGGGATCTGGAGCGCTACCTCCTGGGCGCCCGTCGCGCCACCACGGTCCCGGCCCCGGCCCTGGTGATCACCCATGGTGTCTCCGGCAGCGGCAAGAGCCACCGGGCCCGCCAGCTCTGCCGGCGCCAGGGCTGGATCCAGCTCAGCTCCGACGTGGAGCGCAAGCGCCGCTTCGGTGCCTGGGGCCAGGGGGACTCACCCCCCCTGCAGGGGGATCCCTACCGGAGCGCGGTGAGCGCCGACCTCTACGGGCGCCAGCTGCCGGAGCAGGCCGCCCGGATCCTCGCCGCCGGGTACGCGGTGGTGGTGGATGCCACCTTCCTGGGCCGTGATCAGCGCCGGCGGATGGAGGATCTGGCCCGACGCTGCGGCGTGCCGTTCCTGATCATGGCCTGCTGCACCACACCGGAGCAGGCCCGCCGGCGGATCGAGGAGCGCCGGCAGCGGGGCGGTGATCCCTCCGACGCCGATGGAGCCGTTCTGGAGGCCCAGCTCAGGGCCCAGGACCATCTCGAAGAACAGGAGCTCCCCCACGTGCTGGCTGTGGGGGCGGAGCTGACGGCCGGCGATCTGATCGCCCGGGTGGCGGAGCGGCTGGGGGCCTAGAACCACTCGGCCAGGGCGGCCTCGCGGGTGTTCACGTGGGCTTCCGGCGTGGAGCGTCGGAACTCCATGGTGATGCTGCGCTTCTGCTCGCCATCGGCCGCCAGGGCCTCGATCGGGTAGAGCTGCTGGCCGTCGCGGAAGGGCACCTGCACCCGGAAGGTGCCGTCGGCCGACAGGGGCACCTCCTCA